>CAZDQF010000014.1:119407-140761 GCA_964507445.1 uncultured Isosphaeraceae bacterium | reverse complement strand
GGGGGGGGGGGGGGGGGGGGGGGGGGGGGGGGGGGGGGGGGGGGGGGCCGGGGGCCCCCCCCCCCCCCCCCGGGACTTGCTCTCATGGACGCTGAAGCGCCCGGCCACGCGGCCGAAGTCCGCCCCCTCCTGCAGGCGCCGCTCCACGTCCCGGATGGTTTCCAGGTCCTTGGTGACGATCATGGCCAGCTCCACGCGATCCGTGCGCATGGCTTCCAGGCGGATGATGCGGCTGAACAACCACCGCTGGCGCGCCTCCTCCAGGCGCTGATCCAGGTAGTCATCCACGGACTGCTGATAGCGCAGCTGGACGAAGCGCTTGACGTCCGCGCCGATGCCGTAGGCCACCGCAGCGTCCCGCTGCAACCGCTCCTGCAGGTCGAGACGGGTCGCGTCCAGGACCTGCTGCGGACAGGTCAGGCCGATCCTCCGGGCCTCCCGCTCCACCATCTCGAGGCCCACCAGCTTGGAGAGCGCGGCCAACGCCTCCCTGCGGTAGGTGCGCAGGAACCACTGGCCCAGCTCCGCGGAACGGATCTCCCGTCCGTCATAGGAGGCCACCACCGGGTTGCCCTCGAAGCGGGCCTGGCCGTCCGCCGGGCGCGGCGTCTCCGCCGCGGGCGCCGGCGCAGCCACCGGCGCGGCAGGCACGCCGACCGGGGAGCCGCCCGGCGGTCCCTGATGACGGGTCGCGCAGCCGTGCAGGAGCACGGCCGAGATCACGAACCGCGCAATGAGGCTACTTGTAGGCAACGCCCTTGTCGTAGCGGTGCCCCTGGCAACGGGGACAGGTGAAGGTGATGGTCTCGCCCTGGGAGCCGGCGAGCTTCATGGTCCCGGTGCCGCCGCACCTGGTGCAGGCGTCCTTGCGCTCCCCCACCACCTCGAGCTTCTTGCCGTTCTCCGCGTAGAACGCCTTCATCCACTGCGCCCGCATGCCGCTGCTGGCGATCTTCTTCCACCAGTCTTCCTTGGTCGGCGGCTTGGGGGGGCGGATGGTGTTGTTGGGTTGCTGCTGCTGCCCGCGGCCGCCGTTGCGGCGACGCTGCTGCTGCTGCTGGCGGGCCATCTGGCGCTGGAACTGCTGCATGCGGTTCTCGGCGCCCTTGGCCTTGCCGAGGACGATGAAGGTGCCGGATCCGTAGGAGGCGCGACGGGGTTGGTGCACGACCCGCTCCTCCCACATCTTCTCCACCTCCTTCTTGGGGTCGAGGCCGTACTTGGCCGCCAGATCGGCGACGATCTCCTTGTGCATCTCCCGACGCAGCTCGTTCTGAGCGGTCTTGAGCTCCATCTTGGAGTCCCGAGCCATCTTCCCGATCTTGTTGTCGAGGAGGTTGAAGTAGCCGCGGGTCACCTGCTTGGAGAAGTAGGTCCAACGACGCTTGAGGATGCCCTCCTTGGTGAGCTCCGCCGTGGCCTTGATGTTCGGGTCCACCTCCTCCAGGGTGATGATCTGGTCGATCTGCTCGATGGCCTGATCGAACCGCTTGACGTAGGACTGGCGCTTGGCGCCGCGGATGGCGTCGACGATCTTCTGGTTCCTGGCCAGGACCTCCATCCGATCCAGCTGGTTGCCCACGTAGTCGGAGCGATAGAGCGGGTCGATCTCCCGCACCTTGAGCATGTGCTCCACGGCCCGGCCATAGAGCTCGATCTCCTGGGCGAACCGGGCCAGGTCCCAATGCCCCTCCAGGTCCTCTTCCCCGGGCTTGATCCGCGCCAGCTCCTGCTCGTAGAGCTGCTCCTGGGTGTAGGCCTCCAGGGCCGGGATGTCGCGCCACTCCAGGGTCCGGATGACCGACTTCTTGAACGGCCACTCCCTGCCCTTGTGGATGATGACCACCTCGTCGGGGACGCTCTGGGCGTCGAACTTGGTGGTGGGGATGCCGAAGAACTCCTCCCCCGTGCGGGTCACGAGGCGGACCCCGGGCCGCACGATCTCCGGCCGCTCTGCCTCCTTGAGGCCGTGAGCGATCATCAGCCGATCACGATCCGCCTCGCGGATCAGGTCCCACGGAATCCAGAGCTCCCCGCCGGTATCCAGCAGCTTGACATGGAGCTTCTTCTCGGTGACCCCGAGGACCTTGACCTGCAGGTATCGACCGTCCACCAGGACGATGTCGTCGGCCCGCACCCAGGCGGACAGGAACAGGACGACCAGACAGGTCAGCGCTGTGATTCTCATCTGACTCTCATCTCCCTTCGATCAACCGCCGGATGCGGGCGTCGTTGTCCGCCTCCGGCACGATCGGCGTGTATCCCATGTCGTAGGACCGCTCCTGTCCACGATACATGGCCAGGATCTCGACGCGGCAGAAGAATCCGCGTCCGGAAGGATCATCCGGGATGGGCTCCAGGGTGACCCGATAGCTGTAGCCTTCGTTCCCTGGAACCGGAAATTTCTCACCGGACAGGGACGAGGGACCGCCGCTCTGACCGGCGCGCTCCGCCAGGTCCTCCTCCACCCGGGCCATGACGGCGGACAGGTTCATGGCCACGTCCATCCGCTCCGTGGCCTCCTTCTGCAGCTCCAGTGAGGCCGCGAACAGGGCGAAGATCCCGATCATGCCCACCACCAGGATCATCATGGCGATGAGCACCTCCACGAGGCTGAAGCCGGCTTCCGTTCTGCGCGCGTTCATCGCTCCTCGGTGCTCCACCATGAACGAGCCGCGGGCAACGCGAGGGTCTTGCGGAACACCCTGCCGACGAACACCGGCGTCCCCACCCGGTGCGCCGCGTCCCGGCTACCGGAGCGACGAATCCTGCGGCGAACCGTGGCCCGCCCGGTGGCGCTGGTGTTCACGTACATCCACTCGTTGCCGACCTTGATGCAGCGATCTTCAGCCTGATCGCTGGGGAACTGCTCCGTCGTGTTCACCTCCAGGGCGTTGTGCTCGCCACGGACCACGCGGCGGACCGTGGCCTCCGGACGACCGGCGCGAGCCACGTGGAGCACCAGACGGAACCGCCTTGGGTAGACGTCGTCCCGGGCGTCCGCCAGGGACGACGGGCCCACGGCCAGGCCGAAGCGGTCGCCGCTCAGGATCCCGCGGGTGCTGTCCCAGGTCATGGACGCGTCGCCGTCGCCTCCGCCGCCGTTGATGACCACGTCCTCCGCCCATTCCTCCGCGTCCTGCCCCTGACACAGCAACCACATGCCGAGGATGCCAGTGGCCACGGGGCGCAGGTTCTGGCGGACCCACCCGTCGTCCAGGCCCTCCGCCGAACCAACGGCGAAGAACGATCCGGGACCGTGGGCAGGGGCGCGCTCGCCGCGGTAGAGCGTCAACACCCCCAACGGATCACGCTCCTCCTGGACCAGGGCGTAGGCCACCTCCATGAGGCCGCTGGGAGGCGCCAGTTGGTTCCGCTCCTTGATCCCGGGATCGGAGCCGCTGTAGGCGCCGGAGGCGCCGGAGGTGGTGCCGGCGCGGCGCAGCACCCCGTGACGTTGCTCGCCGCCGGGCATGCTCCGCACCAGACGGATGAACAGGCCCTCTCCGGAGCCGCCGAAGGTATCCGGCAGGACCAGCAGGCGTCCGTCCGGCCCCGGGTCCACGGCCCGCAGGTCATCCTCCAGGAGCTCCATGATGGGGAGCGCCGTGGAGTACAGGTCTCCCCGTTGATCTCCGTCCCGGTACAGCTCGAAGCTGCCGCGCACCAGCTGCAGCAGCAACGCGCCGATGGCGGAGAGGATGGTCAGGGAGATGAGCAGCTCCACCATGGTGAAGCCCTGACTGCGGCATCTGCGCGCCGTCACTTCCATTCCTCCCTGGTCAACACCCGCGTCTGATCCAGGTACGTGACCCGTAACGACAGCAGCTCCGGGGTGGTCTTCCAGCCGTGCGCTCTCAGGTCGATGGGGTCGAACGCCCCCGAGAGATACTTGAACAACACCCGCACATCCAACCCGTCTCCAGCGGTGCCGATGATGTTCGGGTCGTCCTCCTCGCTGTCCGTGAACAGGAACAGTCCCCTGGTCTTGGCCGGATCCGCGGACCAGGGGACCGTGGCGTCCGTGCGCACCAGGACCTCGATGTCCGTGTATTGATCCGGGCGGCGCTTCTCGAACTCCAACCGATGGAAGAACGCGCCCGGCAGGTCCAGGCCACAGCCGTACCAGGACAGGTCCGCCGCGTCCTGCATGGGGGCGTAGCGATCCCAGTATCGGAAGGGCATGTCCAGCACCAACGCCTGGGCGTCATGGGACGCGGGGCGGGTGCCGTAGCGGCCGCGGAACAGCCCCCCTTCACGATCGCCGTCCTCATCCATCCGGGTGGGCATGACGAACGTCTTCCCCTCCACCGTGGTGTAGTGGATCAGCTCCTCCCCCACCTTGAGGGTGCCGCCGTTGCGGAGGAAACCCGCGGTGTCCGCCACATCGAGGCGGTTGCTGGACGGGTCCAGACCACCCTGCAGCATGCTCACGGTCACGAAGTCCAGGAACACCACGCTCGCCCCCCAACCGTGGGAGGTGGCGATGGTGTTCATGAAACCCCGCTCACAATCGAGCAGCGCGGGGGCCCCGCTGCTGCTGCTGCCGATGGACCTGAACGCGATGATCTCATCACCGATCATCACCAGGCCGGCGTCCTCTCGAGGGAGCTGGCCCCCGTTGATCTCTCTCTCGAAGTAGATCCGGCGGCCATCCGGGAGGATGTAGAACCGGGGCTCCGGACCGAAGCTGCGCGGGTTGGAGACCATCCACTCGACGGAGGCGATGGGGATCTCGTCCGTGGTCTCGTCGATGCCGCCGGTGCCCAGGCCGCCGCCGAGGCTGCCGGTGGTGCCGGCACCCGGGTTGTTGGGGTCCACGGGCACGGGACCGATCAGGTCCATCTCCGCGTGGTTCCAGAGGATGTACTTCTCCGACTCGAACGGGGTCACCCGGATCTCGTCGATCTGTGCATCCGCCGCGCCGATCTGATTATCCCGCGCGCCTCCCACCGTAGCCCGACCGCCGCGGGCGACGTCGGGCATCTCTCCGCTGGGGAACTTGAGGATGCGGACGTACCGGTCCCGTTGCTCGGTGGTCCCGCCGCCGGGCAGACCTCGCTGGCGATACTCCGTGCCGACCCCCTCGGTGAAGGCGACCCAACCGTGGCCTTCATAGTTGCGCCGGATCCGGACGTTCACCTGATTGGGCTCCAGACCGAAGGTCACCACCTCCGGTTCATCGACCCCGGCCCACGCCACCGTCGCGCTCTTCCGGTTCTCTCCACGGGGGCCCTCGATGGTGACCTGATCACCCCAACCCAGCGCGGACCACCGCGCCCCGTCGACGGGCGCGGGGATCGGCGGCGGAGGTCCGCTGGTGGTCTGAGCGGTCTGCACGTTGATGGCCTCGCGTCTGCTGTGCGAGACCGTCCGGATGCACGGCACCGCCTCGCTGCCGGCGCCGATGCGACCATCCGTGAACCGCTCCGTACCGCACTGCAGTCGGAAGGGCAGGAACAGGTTCGTACCGAGGTGGGCCTGGAAGATGGTGCGGCCGCCCCCCAGGTGCTGCGAGCGGATCCACTGGGCCGCCGCCTGGATGAACCGCGCCTCGTCGCAGAGCAGGTTGCCCTCGCCGTCGATGTGGTGGTAGCGGATCCACTCGACCTCATGGGCGTCCAGCGAGCTGGTGCTCGGGTTGCCGATCTGCACGAACTCCGGGTCCGTGTCCCAGGTCGGGAGCTGCTCGTTGAAGAAGGTGTTGCCGTCCTGGCCGTCGTCGCCGCCGTTGGGACGCTGGGGCTCGATCAACCCGGAGGTGTCTCCCACGTTGATGCTCACCGGGAACACGGCGCACATCTGGTCGATGGGCTGCACGGGGCCGGTACCGATCACCTGCACGGGGTGGATGAGCCGGTCCAGGCTGATGGACAGCTGGCCCGTGAGCGCCCCTTGAGCCAGCACGGGATTGGGTGGGTTCGGCACCCCGGTGAGCCCCACCAGGGTGTCACCGTTGCGGCTCGCGTAGCGCGCGAACTCGATGCCCCCGATTGGCACGTTGGTCGGGGAGCCGGGCAGCGGCGGAGACACGGAGCAGATAACCACGTAGCCGCCGGACTGCGGGAAGCAATCGAAGTTCTTCCCGCCATCGGACTCGACCAGCAGCTTCAACTGGTTGCCCTGGGGCTGGGATGGGTCGTGGACGCGGATCTGCACGGGGATCGTGAGCCCGCCCGGTCCGGGGATCTGGATGGTCTGGGTCGCGTTGTGATCGAAGGTCGCGACCAGGGGCGGCCCCAGGGTGTCCCGCAGCCGGGCGCCGCCGCGAGGGATCACCACGGAGGCGCGGTTGGACGGCCCCCTGGGCAGCGCGGAGTACCCGAACAAGGTCACCGGCGAACCCACGTCGTGGCTCAACACCTTGGTGCCCCGTCGTCCCCGCCCCCAGCTCTCCCCCTGGAACTGGATCACGTCGAAGCTGTCGCCGTTACGCTCGAAGGCCACCACCTCAGCCCCCACCATGGCGACACCGCGCTGCGGCCAGTCTTCACCGTCTTCGACGTCGAAGGTGATGTCGTCGTCGGAGAAGGCGGCGGCCAAACGGGTCTGGTAGCGAGCCGTGCCGCGCTTGAAGCCGTCCACGAACAAGGCCAGGTCCTGAGGCTTGGTGCCGCGATAGGCGAACCCCAGGTGGTACCAGGTGCGTGGCTTCCAGAACCCGGGCCCGTCCTCCGGCATCCACTTGACCTGGGCCACCTCCTCGGTGGCGTCCAGGTCGCCATCCAGGGTGCGCCCCGCCACCCTGCCGACGAGGGAGCCGTCAGACTCGATGGCCAGGGAGATCTCGTCTTCTTCGTTGGCGTCCGAGCCGTAGTCGAAGATCACCTGCCGACCGCCGCCGCCGCCGCCGGTGCGGTACCAGACATCCACCCGCACGGGGTTCACCGTGGTGCGACCCTGCAGCGACCCGATGCCCTGGTTGCGCCCCCCTCGACCGCGTCCTCCCCGACCGCGTCGGTTGTTGCCGCCGATGACCGTGGCCCCGCTGGCGGCTCCCGGCCCCCGTGGGTCCCGGGGGTTCAGCTCGAACGGCTTGTCCGTGAGGCGATAACCCTCCGGATCGATGTCCTTGATCTGCACCGTCGGGTCCGCCAACAGGTAACCCGGCGGCTCGAAGTGGTGGTTGTAGCCGTTGCTCGCCAGGTGGGCCGGGAGCAGGCGCACGTCCCCCTCGTCGGTGTTGGGGAAGACGCCGCCGTCGAAGGAGAGGTCCTCCTCCTCATCATCCTGGTTCTGTGATGACTGGCCGATCTTCCCGATCTGCCCGAACCGGTACATCATCATGGGGATCCGGCCGTAGGGCTGGGTCGTGCCGTCCTCGGCCCGCGCCGTGGGGTAGGGATGGGTGGCCGTCCACGGCCCCAGGCGGGCACGGACGAACGGCGACTCGAAGTCGCGCTGGGACCGCAGGTCGAAGGAGAGCTCTCCGAGCGGCGCCACGTGTACCCGCTCCCGCACGCCGTGGCGGGCGAGCTCCCGGCCGCTGCCGTCGTTGACCACGGCCACGGACTCCAGGGTGTAGTGATCGAAGGAGCGGAAGCAGAACGGCATGGTCCCGGACACCACCGCCTTGTCCGTCGGGTCCACGGCGTTGCGGAACACCGCACCCGCCTGGAACTCGTTGAACAGCAGAGACGCGGCGCCCTCCGAGAGATCCGCCAGGACCTCGCGCAGGTGCTTGAGACCGCGGATCGGCCGGTTGTCCATGAGTCCCTGCGCCACCCGCAGGGCAGCGTCCTCATCCACTCGACCGTTGGCGTCCCGGGAGACGCCGTTGCGCCCCATCTGCAGCCCCTCCAGGAGGCGCAGGAGGACGCCCCTGGGAGCGCTGTTGATGTTCACCGGGTGGCGCAGGAGCGGCTCCAGGGAAGCCCGGTCCTTCAAGTAGTAGCGCTGGACAGGATCGTGAAGCACGACGACGCCGCGATCACGCCCGCCCACGACACAGACCATCCCGTACTCGGTCTGCTCGCCGTCCGTGATGCGGACGATGGTCCCTGGCATGAAGCCCGTGATGGACTCGACGCGAACGGTGAACCCGTTGCCGTCGTAGCCCGACGGATCGATGTCCGCGGACACGGGCACCTTCCGCCCGAACCGGCCCGGCACGAACCGCCGCCCGAGGATGGCGAAGTCCCGCAGCAGCTGATCCACCTCGTTGGCGCTCAGGGCGGAGTCCCCCGTGAGCGCGATCTCCTTCACGAAGGTGGGGTGGTGAGGCTCCCGCCATCCGCCCTTCGCCCGCGGAGACTTGTAGGGGAGCATGGCGATGTCCCGGGCGCGGTCGTCGATGACCCAGGTGTCCGCCCGGTGCTGGCGCGCCTTGATCCCACCCTCGAGGCCGCGCTGACAACCGCGCAGGGTGTCGCCGTCGCGAGAGGCGTAGGCGATCACCTCACCGCCGAGCAGCACGCGCCCCCCGGTCTCCGGGAAGCTGCTGGCGTCGGCGAGGCTGATCTCCGAATCCGTGGGCTCGATGTCCTGTCCGAGGGTGCTCCGGCCGAGGCTGGCCGCGATCAGGAACGGGGGCGCCGACAGGATGTTGGGGAAGGCCTGCTCGTCACGCACCTCCAGATCCGCGGTCACGTCCCGGGGGTCGAGGGGGTACATGAGGGTCCGGCCACCGTCTCCCTTCAGCGGCTCCCCCTTGGCGTCCATGAGATCGATGGCTACCCGGGCCTCCTCCGCCAGGTCCCAATCCGGGGTCCGCCTGATGGCGCCCTCACCGGAGGTGGACCCCACCTGCTGCCCCAGCAGCTCCTGCTGCCGATGGCCCTGGGTCAGGACGTAGCGGGCGTACGACTGCAAGGAGGACGCCTGGTGCCTTGCCCGGGCCCGGGCGTAGGGAGACACGCTGGCCTTGTTCTCGTTGGTGGCGATGGAGAGGAACGGGACCGCCAGCACCATGAGCGCCGCCAGCACGGCCAGCACCATGATCATGGCCACACCGCTTGTGGATCGAAGACCGGTCATCTCATCAACCCCGTCATGTCGATGCGGACGACCCGGGCGCCGCCGTCCTCACCCTTCAGCTTCACCACCACCTCCTGCTCGTGGACGCGGGGGTCCAGGCGACCTTCCGAGTCGAAGCGCACGTGGACCGGCCCCTTGTGGTCGAAGAACACCGGCTCGCCGTTGGCCAGCTGCTCCGACTCCTCCTCCTCCACGGTGCGGTAGATGACCTCGTCGATACGCCCCTTCCAGGTCTTGCTGCCGAACTTCAACCGATCCGCTCGCTCCGGTTGACGCAAGCGCCGGGGCCCCGGCTGTTGTTCCGTGACGACGCTCTTCACCGCCTCGAGGACGCCGTGGGCGAAAAGGCGAGCCTCGATTCCGTCGAAGGTCAGCCGCACCCGGCACCATTGCTCCGGCGCCACCACGTCCTTCTCGGTCTCAAAGGAGATGGGCTCACCGTTCCCCTCCACCAGCAGCGAGGCCATGAGCTCCCCGTCCTCCCCCACCTCGAAGGTGAAGACGTCGCCGAAGGACCCCACGACGCCGGCGCCGCCGTCGTCCGGCCGGACGTCCATGGAGAGGTCGAAACCCCGCTGCGGCTCATAGGCGTAGAGCGGCTCACAGCGCACCTCGTCACCGCCTCCGAACGCGAGGCAGCGGCGGACGGAGCCGCCCTCTACCAGGGACGCGCCGAAGATCTTCGCCCGGTTGTTCCGTCCGCCCAGCCCCCGGTCGTTGCCGTCCACGTCGAAGTGCCAGGACCCGGCGTCGCGCGTGGTGCGCGTCCGGATCACGGACGGGTCACCGGGCTCAAAGATGATCTCCGCCAGGGCCGACTGCTCGCGGGCCGCGGTCCTCACCCGGGCGAGCCCGGCGCGCACCTCCCGCTCCGCGACGTCCATGGCGGGACCGGTCCCCAACCGCTGCAAGGTGGCCACGGACATCCCGAACAGGACGGAGATGATGAGCATCACCACCAACATCTCGATGAGGGTGAAGCCGCGGTCGCTTGAACTGAAGAGAGGTCTGGTCATCGCTGGAAGTTGGTCACGTCGTCGTCCGTGTTGAACTCTCCATCGGGGCCGGCGCTGATGATCTGGAAGCCGTTACGACGGTACCACCGCCCTCGAGCGTCCTTCCACGGCTTCGCCTTGATGGTGCTGACCTCGCCGCGAACCCGCCCCAGGTTGCGGACCTCGACCCGGTCGTAGTCCCGATGATGGAAGTACGCCACCGGCGTCCCCCACTTGTCCACCAGCTCCCACAGGTCACGGTCCTGCCGCCCCAGGTCCGTGAGCCCCACCTGGGTCTTGTCGTCGTCGTAATTCAGCTCGGCGTCCGGCCAGGGGACGTCCTCCACCTCGAACCGGTTCGCGGCGCCCGGACGGCGCAGGCAGATCATCAGGGACTCGATGCCCATGTTGGTGTCGTTGCGGCGGGTGCCGATCCCCGGCATGGTGTCGCTGTCCAGGGTCGTCGGCGGGAAGTCCCCGTTGCTGGGGTCCGCCGCGTAGGCCTCGATAGCCGCGGCGATCTGCATCAGGACCGCCTCCGTGGTCTTCCGGTCCGCGGATCGCTTCATGGCGGGGATGGCGACCATGCCGATGCCGGCCAGCGCGGCGATGATGGCCATGACCACGATCAACTCGATCAGCGTGAAGCCGCCGTCGTTCATGACTCTGTCGTTCATCGTGCCTTCCGTGTGATGATCATGGCGTTGTCGACGCTGAATTCGAGCCTGGCGGGATCGAACTCGGCCTGACCGAACACCTGCAGCTCGAGCGTCCGCCCCCAGCGACCGAGCCCGGGGATCTCGACCTTGGCGACGGGCGCGCCGTCCACGGTGATGCTGTACTCGTTCTTGCGCGCGTCGAGCACCTCCATCTCCAGGCGGACCACGTCCCCGAACGACGCGTCCAGGTCCGCCCAGTCGCTCATGCGCCCCTTGTCCAGGTAACGGAAGCGGAGCCGCCCCTCGGGGGCCAGGGCCACCTGGGCGCCGTAGTAGGGGTAGTAGCCGCCGTCACGGCGCTGCATGCCGTCGTACTCCTCGGGGGGCCGCGACATGCGTTGGAACGCAACCAGGCCGATGCCCTTGTGGGTGCCGACCGTCGCCTTCATGCCCAGGTCCACGGAGAAGGAGTGGAACGATCGGCCCGGTCGCTCCTGGTACAGCACCGTCGGCTCACCGGACCGGTTGCGCTGCTTGCCGACGAAGGTGACGGACCCGCCGGACAAGGAGATCGTGGGGCCGGCCCCCACGTCCCGCTTCCAGCCCCTGAGCAGCTTGGTCCCGGACCGGTTGAAGTCGTCACGCCAGAGCTCCTTGGCCAGGTTCTCGCTGACCTGGTTGGTCATCTGGCCGGCGTACGTGAGCAGCTCCGGGTACCCGAGCTTCTTCTGCCCCAGACGCTTGAGGATCTGCAGGGTCTCCTGCGGGTTGCTGCGGTCGTACTGGTAGTAGGCCATGGCCGCCTGCACGTAGGGACGGCGCATCAACACCGCGTCGACCCGCTTGACCTGCGCCTCCGCCTCGGCGCGGGCGCGCCGGCGCACGTCGCAGACGATCCGCCGCGCCAGCAGGTCCGGGTACTTCGGGTCCCGCTCGTACGCCCTTTGGTAGTAGCGGGCGGCGTCCTGGGCGTTGCCGCTGAGGAACGAGGCGTCTCCCAGGGCCACGAGGACGTCCACGCTGTTGGGCTGCGAAGACAGCACCGTCAGGTACTCCGTCTTCGCCCCTTCGAAGTCACGAACGTTGAGGAGGCACCGAGCTCGTTGCAGGCGCGCGGGCACGTTCAACGGATCCGCCACCAACGCCTGATCCGCCTCCCCGAGGGCGGCCTCATCCTGACCGGCCTTCTCCTGCAGGTACGAGAGCCCCGTATGGACAAAGGCGGTCAGCAGAGGGTCCAGGTCCTTGGTCAGGCTGAGCACCTCCATGGCCTTGGCGTACTCCCCCGTCCGCGCCCGGCAGACGGCCTCCAGGTACGCGAGGGTGCCGTCGAGAGGGTTCGCCTCCCGAGCCCGGTTCACCACGGACAGCGCCGCCGCAGGACCCGCCTCGAGGAACGTGACCACCGCCAGACCGCTCGCCGTCCGCGCGTCATCGGCCTTGAGGGCCACCGCCGCGTCGAAGCTCTGCCGTGCGGGCTTGAGGCTGCCCTTCGCGAGGTACGCCTCTCCCAGCAGGTTCCAGACCCGGTGCTTCTGATCCACGTCCAGGCCGACGCCGGTCTTGGCCTGCCGCAAGTGGACCAGCGCTTCCTCCACCCGGCCCTGCTGCAGCAGGGCATCGCCCCGGCCCAGGTGGGCGAGCGCGTTGCCTCCGTCCGTCTCCAGGGCCCTGCCGAAGGCCTCCTCCGCCTTGGACTGCAAGCGCAGCCGCAGGCACACCTGCCCGAAGCGGGCGAGCAGCGGCACGGAGCCGGCCAGGTCCTCTCGAGCGAGGGCCTCCTCGAGGATCTTCAGCTCCTTGTCGTAGTGGTACAGGCGCCGGTAGCAATCCGCCAGCATCCCGAACACCGCGGCGTCGCCCATGTCAGCCGCCACCATCTCCTCCAGGTGGGCCGCGACGACGGCCAGCTCCGAGGGGGTGACCTCGTCGCGCGCGAACACCAGCGTGGCCAGGGACCACCAGGCGTCCTTGTCATCCGCCTTGCTCTGGAGCTTGCGCAGCTGGAACGTGTTGAGAACGTCCGTCTCCGCGAACACCAGGCGCTGAACGTTGGCCCCGGTGAGGACGGTACGGCTGCGCTTCCTGTCCCGGCCACGATCCTCGAAGAACACCAGGCGGATCGGGTCCAGCTGCTTCCGTTTCTCGTCCTCGGACAGGTTGGTGTCGCCCCGGGTCTGATCGATGGCCAGCTTGAGACGGAACCGATCATCTTCGGCCGTCAGCGGCTCGATCACCCCGTAGCTGACGTTGCCCGTGGGCCAGTGCACCTGGTCCAGGCTCTTCTTCCGCTCCCTCTCGGCGAGCTTGGCTGCGCCCTCCCGGGCCTCCGCTTCCAGCCGCTCGGCCACGGTCTGCTTGAGCCGGTCGGCGAGGGTCATGCCGCCAGGGACCGGATCACTGGTGAGCACGTCCAGAGGATCCTCGGTTCCATCACCCGCCTCCGCGGCGGGGTTCTCCGGCTCCGTGGCGAAGACCTGGGATGCGCCGCCGCTCAGGTCCACGGCCTCTGGCGTGAGCTCGTGCCGCAGCTTGGTGCGGACATCCCCGCCGATGGCCAGCACCAGGGGCAGCCCCGGCGTCGGCAGGCGGGGCGGAGGCGGCGGCAGCAAGGGCGCCAGAGGAAGGTCCGCCGTCTCCCGAGGAGCCAGGAAGTAGTTGCGCCCGCCGCCGGACCCGTCCCATGCGAACTCGTCCTGGCCCAGGCCATGACCCGTCAGGGAGAGGGCCTGCTGTTGCTCCACCGTGGAGGTGCCGCCTCGAGATCGCGAGCGGCGGCGGCGGCGATCCTCCTCTCCCCCGGTGAAGTACATGAGACCGAGCAGCGCCAACGCGATGATGAACGCGACCTGTTCCTTGTTCATCGGATCTTCCCCTTGGGGCGGATGACGCCGCCGGGATTCACGTCCACGGAGGCCAACCGCAACCTCGCCTCCACCCGTCCCCGATTCCGCGGATCGCTGGCGACCCGGCGAGGGCCCCGACGCGCGCCTCGGGCCTGCATCCCGGGGGGCAGATCCAGGCTGTGGATCCGCGCCTCCTTGACGACGAGGCCCTTGCCCTGATCGTCCCCGGTCTTCTCCCGCGCGATCTCCTCGAGGATGAACGCCACGGCCTTGGGGTGACCGACGATGGTCAGGTCCACGGCGTGCTCCACGAAGTAGGGGTTCACCTGCCGCGAGCGGCCCCGGAGCTTCGCCGGGGCTGCGATCTCGATGGGCTCGATGCGAACGATCCCCTCCTCGAGCACCTCGTCGTGAGCCCTGATGGCCAGGCGGAGGACCTGGTCCACCATCTCCAGTCCGCGCAGGTACCAGCCGAAGACACGCGGCGTGGAGGGGTACTTGCCCGGGCGGCCCAGGTCCCCGTCCACCTCGATGTTCCGTCTCGCGCACTGCTCCACCAGCTCCTCGTCGATGCGATCGGAGACGGCGTTGTAGTGGATGTCCGGGTCGCTCTTGCCCTCCAGGGTGAACCAGACATCCGGCGTCCGCTCGACGGTGCCCCGGAGCCTGCCAAGGGACACGTCCTGGTCCTTCATGGAACGCGTCACGGCGTTCAGATCGACCCCCCCTGGGAGCGCCACGCTCGCCTTCCTGCGGGCGCTCTTGGTCCCCCGCTTGTTCTTGGCGATGTCGTCGTTGAACAGGGCGCCGACGATCAGCCAGGCGATGAGGAACACCATCGCGCCGGCGAACTGGATCACCAGGAAGCGCTTGTTCTCCTGTACGAAGTCGCCCATCAGTTGGTCTCCTCGGAGCTCGCCGCCGCGGCGGCCGCCGCCGCTTCGCGCTCGCCGCGATAGACGTCGATGGTCATGGAGAAGTCCACCTGCTTGGAGCCGGGGACGTCGCGAGTGCTGACGGAGGTCAGGTCCACCGCCACGGCGCCGCCGGATCGCTCCTGGATGTTCCGCTGAAGCTGCCCGAGGGCGGTCTCCGCCTTGTTCTTGGCGCTCAACACCACTCCCTTCACCTCCACCAGCACGCGCACCTCCTTGACCGACTTGGGGTCATCGGGGTCGATGGCGACCGCCCGCTCGATCACGTTCAGGTCCTCAACCCAGGTGTCCGAGTCGGCGTGCTCCTGCATGAGCTTGAGGGAGCGGCACAGGGCCCAGGCCGGTCGGCTGAGGTCGTCCAGGGCCCGGAGGCGGACGTTGCTGCCGTTGATGCGCCGTTGCACCTGCTCGTACTCCCGCCGCTTCTTGTCCGCCTTTCGCGCCTGGGTTCGGGCGATGCGAAGCTCACGACTCGTGCGCTCCTCCTCCGCCGACAGGTCGAAGTAATGCAGCACCAGCACCACCACCGCCGCGGCGACGGAGAGCCAGGAGAAGATGGTCCGCGTGGTGAAGTGGCGCTTCTTCTGCACCGCCTCCGGCACCAGGTCCACCAGGAAGGCCTCCTCCTTGGTGGCCGACACCGCCAGGCCCAACGCCACGGCGTAGCGGCCCGGGTCTCCCTCGAAGCCCGCCTGCTCGTCTCCGGGCAGGCCGCTGAGGTCCAACCCCGACTCCGGCTCGAAGCGCTCCACCGGACACCCGAAGGCGCTCTTCAGGTAGTCCGTCAAGCCGCGCAGGTTGGCGCCGCCCCCGGAGACCAGGATCCGGCTCGCGTTGAGGCTGGCCAGCCCGGTCTGCGCCCTGGCGAAGGCGAGGCTGGACTGGATCATGGAAGACAGCTGACCCACCGGACCGATCAACGCGTTGGCCACCTGCTCCTCGCGGCCCGACGTGTAGGAGGCGAGCCCCTTCGGCGTGACGTTGCCGTACTCCTCCTTGATCCGCTCCGCCTCATCCAGGCCCACGTTGAACGCCTGGCTGACCGCCTCCGTGAGCGGGAAGCCGCCGGTGGCCATGTTGCGGGCGAACAGCAGCTCACCGTCCTGTTGCAGGACGATCTCAACGCTGCGGTGCCCCACGTCCACGAGGAACACATGCTCTCCCTCGTAGAGCGCGCCGGCCTGCAGGTAGGAGTTGAACAGGGCCAGGGACGCGGGCATCCCGGCCTTCGGCTCTCCGACGGCCTCGGTGATGGCCTGGTGTCGGGCGTTGAGGAAGTGCTCCTTCACCACGGCCACGAGCACGGTCTCGTCGTCCTCCCCCTGGTCCGGGATCTGCACCAGGTTGTAATCACAGGCGAGGGGCTCCCCGGCCTGCTCCGACATCTCGCGGACCTCGAACTCCATGAGGAGCTTGAGCCGCCACAAAGGCACCGGAGGCACCTTGGTGTAGCGGATGATCAGCTCCTTGCCGGACAAGCCGAAGCGCGCACCGGGGGCCTTGCCCAGCTCGCTCTTGAGCGCGCGCACCGCGTCCAGGACGGCGGCCTCCGGATCGCCCTCCAGGGACACCGGAATGGAGAAGGCCCGCTGCACCTCGAAGATCGGCCCCTTGGCCTTGCCCGCGACCACCTTGATCGCGCGGGCGCCGAGATCGATACCGACGACCTGAGCCATCAGCTCACCTCCCCTCGCCCGAGGCGCGCTCGAGCCGCTTGATGTAGACCGCCGACTGATCAGCCTCGTCCGTGTCCCGGTACTGGCTGACAATGGTCTTGAAGAACAGCAACGCCATCCTCGTCTTCTCTCCGTCCATGTAGTCCTTCGCTCGGAGGAAGGCGCGCTCCGCGTCCGCCTGTCGACGCGGCAGGTCCCAGCTGGTCTTCGTCTTGGTGTACTCGTCGTGGATCGAACGCAGGCCGCTCTCCAGGGCGGTCCCCTGGTAGCGCGCGATCTCCGCGGTCAGCTCGGCGTCCAGGCTGTCGTCGTGGAGCAGGTCGCGGAAGAAGATGGCGTCGTCCAACCGGGCCTTCAACTCACTGACGCGACCGCGCCCCGCCTGCAACAACTTCTCCTGTAGCGTCCGCGCTGATTCCTCGGCGGTCTCCTCGAAGGGGAAGCGGGCCATGACCTGCTCACACAGCGCGATGGCCTTCCCGAACTGCTTGCGTCGCTCGGCGTCCTGAGCGTCCGCGACGAGCCGCTCCGCCTCCGCCCGCTCCTTCTGCAGGTCCACCTGGAACCCCAGGGTCACGGAGTCGGCCCCGCTCAAGTGAAGCCGCACCGTGGCCAGACCGTTCTTGGGACGGGTGAAGCTGACCTTCATGGGGCGTGGCCCGTCCGGTCCGAAGAACCGCATGCGGACCCGGTGCCTGCCACCGCCGACGATCAGGGAGTCCGCCGGCGTGGACTTGAACGGCTCCGTGTGACGCACCCCCTGATCCCCGGAGAGCACGGTCACCTGGACCGGCAGGTCGTCCCTGGGGACCAGCGGCACCCGGATGACGGAGGCCTTGGCCAGGGCGGAGCCGCTGAACGTCACGTTCAACGATGGCCCGTCGAGGGTCTGGGAGACCTTCAGGTCACCGACGCCTCCCGCCAGGGAACCGGCGACGCACCCCGCGGGCGCGCCCTCATCCACCACCAGGAGCTCGTCCTGGAACACCGCACCGCCGCCATCGGACCCGGCGACCTCGATCCCCATGGCCTCGATGATCCGGTGCCCGTAACGGGAGAAGCGCACAGCCCCCTGGGCGCCCAGGTCCGCCTTGAACGCCCCGGTGACCCCACCGGCGTCATCTCCGGATGTCTCCAGGGAGATCCCCTCCGGGACATCGGCCCGAACCATGGAGACCAGATCGAAGGTGGACTCTCCGACGCCGACCACGCCCACGCCGACGCGGGCCTGGGCGGCTCGCGCGGGCGCGACCACCGTGCCCCCGAACGACTGCCACTCACTCCCGTCCCCGAGGCGGGTGGTCACCACGTCCCTGCCGATGGGGATGGGGTTGCCATCCTGGTCCTTCTCCTTGGACAACCAGACCACGCCCACGGCGGAGACCCCGGACGCTCCGGAGCACCACGCCTGCAGTCGATAGCCGTTGCCCGCCAGGACGTTCACCGGGGTCGGCAGGGTGGCCAGGGTGCTGCCACCCGGCTCGTCTCCGCTGACGACACGGCAGGCGTAGTAGCCCTCCGCGGCCTCCCCTTCAGTGAGGGTGGCGTCCCCAGCGTCGCCGCTCTCGATGTCCCAGAGCAACGCCGCGGCTTCGGTCTCGTCTCCCCCCTCTTCCGGCAATTCGAAGGACGCAGCCATGGACGACAACATGTTCCCGGCCGTATTCCTTGCGCGGCCTGCCGGACCTCCGGAAGCCGATGGTGTCCAGGTCATGAAGTACCAGGCGGCGCCGCCCAGGGCCGCGAGCATGACCAGGGCGACCAGGTTCCAGATCCCCTCCTTCTGAGGCGGGGCCGATGAGGAGAGCGCGAACGCCGGGTCCTCCTCCTCCTCCGAGCTCGTGTCCATGACCCGCGTGAACGCGGCGCTGGCCTGCCCGGGGGCATCCTGGGTCTCGGACGGCGGCGAGAAAGCGTCCGGCTCCCCGACACCGAAGGTGCAGGAGATGGTGCCGAAGCGCACCACGTCCCCTGATTCGAGCTCGCTCTCCGTGATCTTGCGGCCGTTGATGAACGTGCCGTTGGAAGACCCTCGGTCTCGGAGGGAGCAGACGTCACCCGTTCGCACCAACTCAGCGTGGTCCGACGAGACCGAGCGATCCTTGAGGACCAGCATCTGCTTCGCGGATCGCCCGATGGTGAGGGTGCCTTCGGGGATGGCGACCACGTCCCCGTGACGCCCGGCGCCCCCCACGATCAGGAACCGCTCATCCTCGAGGGAGATGTCGTCGTCGCCCCACTCCACGTCCGGAGCGGAGCCCTCCACTTCCATCTGTAGGAAGCGGAGCTCGACCGCTCCCACGGTGAGCACATCCCCGTCCTGGAGCTCGAACTTGGTGACCCGGCGACCGTTCACCTGGGTCCCGTTGCTGGAGCCCAGGTCCTCGACGAACCAGACGCCCGATTCCAACGAAAACTGACAATGGCGACGGGACGCTTCGGAGACCATGAGCGGGATGGCGTTCTGAGCGGATCGCCCGAGAACATCCCCCGAGTTCAAGGCCACCTCCCGCGTCTCGCCGTCCTGCGTGATGACGAGCTTCGGCATGAATGGACCGTCCTTGCTGACCGGGGAAGGGATCAGGCATGGGCTCGCGGTCGAACAAGGGCTCCCCGGCGTTCCATTCCCCTGACAGCAAGCATCATACCGACGAGGACTTGGCGGGACCAGTCGCACAAGCTGCCCTGCTCCTTACACTTAGACTCGGGGATGGGGAGGCTCGACGGGGCTCGATGTAAAATCCCCAGCACCTCGTGGTTACTTGGTTACCGCCTCTTGATACCCAGCCCATCCTCAACCGTCCCGATCCCGTGCACCCTTGCGTGACCGATACTCCTACCATGGCCTCCATCGAGACCGCCCGATCATGACTACCAGAGCCCGGCCCCTGATCGTCAGCTTCCTGCTCCTGGTCAGCCTGGGGGTGGCCCAGCAACGCTCGCCCCAGGACCGGATGACGCACCGCGAGCGCAAGAAGCTGGAGAGCTTCCAGGACCGCGACGACCCCTACAGGCCTGAGTGGATGGGACGCACCCGTTTCAACACCGTTGAACGTCTCCGCCCCACCTACCCCTTCGGCGGCAGCCCACTGAAGCCCCTGGGCCCCGATCTCAGCGCCTTCCGCGCGCGCTACGCGGTGGTGCAGGCCCGTCGGCAGGAGACCCTGTTCATCTACGACCGGGGCACGGCGCGGCTCGCCGCGATCGCCGAGTACCGGCGCGAAGGCAAGACCACGAGCCTGCGGCGCTGGGTCCGCTACCACCCGTCCTTCACGGGGTTCACGGTGACCGACTTCAGCCGCGGTGAACACGGAGAGCCACGCCACGAACGGACCCGCTCGTTCCTGCGCTCGATCTTCCACGCCAACTCTCGCGGCGTCATGATCACCGGCTCAGGACCGTTCAGGGCCGTCGCGACCAACGACCGCGCCGCGTGGGTCCGGGACGGCCTGCTCTTCCACGCCCTCAAGCTGCTGCGCATCACGCCGGGACCCACCCATGACGACCGTGATCGCAGCACCTTCGGCCGCGAACCCTACAAGCCCCAGTGGGCAGAGGCGGTCCCGTTCAGGACGCTCCAACGAGCAGGGCCCGCGCTGCCCTTCGACACCCGTCGCCTGCGGCCCTCTCCCACCGCAGAGACCCACGATGTCGTCATGGTCAGGGAGCGGCGGACCCTCCTGGCCTACGACCGCAAGTCGCGGCTGTTGTCTCACCTGATCGAATGGGCGGCGCCCGTCGACGGCTCAATCCGCGCCCGCTGCGTGGCCTTCCACCCGTCCTTCAGCGCCTACACCGTCCACGATGTCGCCATGAACGACGCCGGACGTATCACCCACCGCATCAGCAGCCGCTTCGAGCGAAAGGGCTGGGAGTCCTCCCCGAAGAACCGGACCAAGGTCACGGGGATCGGACCATTCGTACGTCAATGGCAGCTGGCGGCGGGCCGGGCTCGCTTCGGTGACGTCCTGACCGGCCTGCTGAAGGCCGTGGCTGACACCGAGCGCAACTGAGGAGGTGCCGCGGCAGCGGTACGTCAGCCGAGAGACGCCAGCAGGCGTTCGCACTCTCTCTCCACCGCCTTGGGCGCGTCGGGGTTGTGAAACGCCACCTCCTCTCGCAGCGCGCGCTTGAACTCCTCACGCGCCCTGCGGAACTCGGAGTGCAAGACAGCGGGGTCCATCTTCCAACTCTCCGCGATCTTGCGGATCGGCAAGCCGTCCCTGAAGCGCAGCTCCAGGAGCTCGATCCGGCGACGACCGGCGGCCCCGTCGCTCTCCGCCCACATCTTCTGCCGGGCCCCTGCGCGCTTGAGGATGGTCTGGGCCCAGGCCCGATCCCACACCCGGGACAAGGGGTCCGCGTCGGCCTCCACCGCCGCGGCGTCGAACCCTGACGGCGCCGTCTCTCTTCGCTTTCCCGCACGCTCCTCATGACGCCGGGCCACCATGCGAACCACGCCGTAGAGGAAGGTCCTGAAGCCGATGCCACGGTCACGATCGATGCGCCCGAGAGCACCTTCGCTTCTGAAGCAATCCATGAACACATCCTGGACCGCGTCGTCGATGCGCTCCCGCAGCTCCCCTGTCCTCCAACGCGCGCCGAGATAGGCCCGCACGACGTCCAGGTAGGTCCTGGCGAAGACGCTGCGGGCGTGCACGTCACCACCAGCGGCGTCGCCCACGATGGTCCAGCAGGTCTCGTCTACAGAGCTCATGTCTCGATTCTCACCTCCGCCCGCCGGAAAGTCAGGGGCAGGTTCTGAGACCGGCCGGAGAACCGTTCATTCGGCCGAACTCCGGTCTATCTACAGCGGGTCCGCTGGCACTTCTGGAAAAAGTCCCGCTGAACCCATCAACGGAACGGGATCATGGTCATGGAGTGCGTCCTCTGTGGCGGCGCCGCCCCCCTGGGACAGGCACTCAAGGACTGAACCCCACTCGCTACCAGGAGATGAAAATGAACAAGCACACCTCGAGCGTCCTGTTGGCGCTCCTCGTGATGACGGGACTGGCCGCCGCCCAGGGCCGAGGAGCGGAACGCCAAGGGCGCATCCCCCCGGCCGTCCTGAAGAAGTTCGACAAGGACGGCGACGGTCGACTGGATCGGGCAGAGCGTCGCGCCATGATGGAAGAGCGCGGCTCGGGCGCGGAGGAGAAGAAGCGTCGCCGTCCCGGGCGGGCGGAAGGCAAGCGTCGCGGTCCCGGGCGGACGGAAGGCAAGCGTCGCGGTCCCGGGCGGACGGAAGGCAAGCGTCGCGGTCCCGG
>CAZDQF010000014.1:11681-119307 GCA_964507445.1 uncultured Isosphaeraceae bacterium | reverse complement strand
TTCGAAGGTAAGCGTCGCGGCCCCGGGCGATTCGAAGGTAAGCGTCGCGGCCCCGGGCGATTCGAAGGTAAGCGTCGCGGCCCCGGGCGGTTCGAAGGTAAGCGTCGCGACCGCTAACGCTGGATCCCGAAGCGCTCCATCTTCTTGCGCAGCCCGAGACGGGACAGCCCGAGAGCCTCGGCTGTCCGCGTCAGGTTGCCTTCGTTGAGACGGAGCGCGCGCAGGATCATCCGCTGCTCCAGCTCCGAGACCGCCTCTCGCATGGTCGCGGTCTCACCGGGGTCCACGGGCCCCAGGTCCTCCACGTCCACCATGCGCTCCCCGAGCGTCGCCAGGCGACGGAGTTCGTTGCGCAGCTCCACCAGATTTCCTGGCCAGGGACGTAGCAGCAGCGCCTTGCGCGCCCGCGGGGTCAACGAGAGACCGGGGGCCTCCTCCTGCAACATCCGCTCCAGCAACAAGGGGATGTCCTCAACCCTGTCCGCAAGCGGCGGGACCACCAGCACCAGTCCCTTGAACCGGAAATAGAGGTCCTCCCGGAACCTCCCTGCGCGGACCAACTCATCCAGGGGCGCCGAGGTGGACGCCATGAACCGCACGTTGGAGCGACGGGCCCGGGTGTCGCCGACCCTGCGGTACTCTCCGGTCTCCAGGACCCGCAGGAACACCGCCTGGGTCTCCAGGTCCAGGTCGCCGATGCGCTCCAGGAAGAGGGTCCCCCCATCCACGGATTCGAGGATACCGGGCCGGGCCTCCACCGCGCCGGTGTACGCGCCCTCGGCGTGGCCGAACAGCTCCACCTCTGCAAGGGATGCCGGCAACGCCGCGCACGCCAGGGCCAGGAAGGGCCGTGGTGATCGAGGACCGGCTTCGTGAATGACCCGCGCGAGACGTTCCTTGCCGGTCCCCGGGCCCCCCTGCAGGACCATGGTGAGGTCCGTCGGGATGAGCCGATCCACCTGCTGCAGCAGGGTCTTCATCGCCGGTGACTCGGCGACCAGGCTGTCGTAGGAGTATCGAAGCCGGTGCTCCTGGTCGCGAGCGGCGAGCGCCCGCCGCACCTCTACGAGCTCGTCACGACCGCGCTGCACCTCATGTTGCAACTCGTCCTTACGAGCCCGCTCAGCGACGAACCTGCCGCTGTTGTCCAGGGCGATGGCCGCGAGATCGGCGAAGGACTCCAGGAGGTCCCGATCCTCTTCCCGGAACGCCGCCCGGTTGAAGCGGTTGTCCAGGTAGAGCACCCCCTTCACCTGACCACGCAGCAACAGGGGCACGCACAGGATCGACCGAAGTTGTAGCGCGTGCACCGAGAGGAACTGCTGGAAGCGCTCGTCTGCGCCGGCGTCCTCGACGATGATCCCCCGCCGCTCTTCACGGACCCGGCGCGCCACCTGGCGACTGATCTCGAACTCCGGATCCGTCACATCCTTCCGCCAGTAGCTGCGCGCCACCTCGACGGAGAATCCCTCCTCGCCGAACACCAGGAGGAACCCCCGCTCCGCAGCCACCAGGTCGATGGCCGTGTCGATGATCCGCGACAACACCTTGTCCGGGTCCAGCTCCTCCACGATCTGGCGGGTGATCAGCAGGAGCTGTCGCAGCTTGCGGTTCTCCTCCTCCGCGTTGCGGAGGGCTCGCTTGCGACCCTTGGTGCGGGAGAAGATCGGCATGGTGGAGTGACCCGGGCCCGCATCCCCGGCCTCGTGCTCGACGCCATCGAAGACGACGGTGGCGTTACCGCACTGGACGACATCTCCAGGCTCCAACCTCGATCGTTTGACGGGCTTCCCACCCAGCAGCGTGCCGTTGCGGCTGTTCAGATCACGGACATAGAGGGAGTTGCCGAGCCGCTCGAACTGGCAATGAGTCCTGGAGAGGGCGGCGTCGTTGATGGCGATCACGCACTCCGGGGCACGGCCCAGGGTGATGACCTCGGTCTCGAAGCGGAACACGCGGTCCTGTCCGGCGTGGCTAACGGTCAGGACGACGGACATGGCGCCGGGTTCAGCGACGCGACGCCTGGGTGAGGCGTCGCTCCACTTCCTTGCGCTCAGCGGTGAGCGCAGGCCGCTCCTCGGAGAGGGCGAGGAACCGCCGACCGACGGAACGGAGCCTGGGCCAACGCCCCTTCACGTAGTAGAGATCGCTCGCCAGGTAGAGGCTGGGGAGGTGCTCGGGATCGAGGCTCAGGGCCCGCTCGACACACTGAAGGGCCTCCGTGCGGTCGGATCTACGGGCTCCTTCCACCGCGTCCTGTGAGCGCCGCCGCAACGCCGTAGCCAGGAGCCAGTGGGCGTCCACGTCGAGCCCGTCCAGACGGACGGCGTTACGCAGCAGGTTGATCCCCAACTCCATGTCTCCCGCCTGCAGCTCACGCTCCCCCTGCAGCCGCAGCTCCTTGGAGCGGTCGCCCTTGCGGGCGCGGTGCTCGCGGAGATAGCGACGAGCGATGCGGACATCGGACCCTCCAGCGGCCAGCTCCAGCGCCACACGGTAGTCCGCCAGGACGTTCAGACGCAGCTCACGCTCACGCTCCGCTCGCTCCGCTTGCGGATGAGCCGTCAGGAGGCCGTCGATGCGTGACAACAACCCCATGCCTCGCGCCTGATGGAAGCGAGCCAACCCCAGGCGCGCCTCCACGAGCGCGTCGTCCAGCGCCAGGATCCCGCGGTAAGCCTCCGCGGCCCCGTCCCAGTCGCCGCGGGCCTCCGACACCTGGCCGAAGAGCAGCAGGACCTCGACGTTGTCGGGCATCAGGGCTCGCGCCCCCTCCGCCGCGACGAGGGCCTCCTCGGAGCGCCCCGAGTTGTGGTGGGTGCGGCCCTGAGAGACCAGCAGGTCTGCCAGTCCGTGGCGCACGCCCTCCGACGCCGGGTTGCGCTCGTGGGCCCGCTCCAGGAGCCGATGGGCCTTGCGGTTCTGGCCCACCGCGCGCAGCTGACGCGCGAAGCGCACCAGCACGCGGTCATCCAGCGGGTCCATCAGGTGCGCCTTGGTGAGATCAAGCAGCACCTCACGAGCCCCGTCCGGTCCGAGCAGCTTCTCGTTGACCGACGCACGGAGGCTGTAGCCCTGAGGCTTGTCCGGATAGCGGGTGATGAGGGTGTCCGCACAGCCGAGCGCGTCCAGGTTGTTCTGCTGACGCCAGTCGGCGCGGAGGATGCCGGCACCGAGCTGCTTCAGCAGCTCGGGCTCCAGCTCTTCACGGACCGGCCCATGCTTCCCCTGGCGGAGCTCCCCGGCCAGCTCCTCCAGCTCTTCGATGGACTCGTTGATCCGGTCCCGAGCGCGACCCCGGAGCTCCGCGTCCCCGTAACGTCCGAGGTCCGTGAAGCCCTGCTGGAGCTGCAACCCCCACAAGCTCATCCGGCTCTGCGGATGCCCCGGGTCCCGCTCCAGGATCTGGCGCAACAAGGCCTGCCCGTCCTGGACCAGGCCGCGACCGATCAGGCTCTGCGCCAGGTTGTGATCCAGCACGGACGGCTCGAGGCCCAGGGCACGGAACCGGTCCGGCTCCGCCCCGTAGTCATCGCGGGCCTTGCGAAACTGCGCCTCCGCCTCGGCGAAGCCGCCAGATCGGAGCTGCGTATCGGCGAACCTCAAGCGGGCGCGCATGACCCGGACCGGATCTCCGAAGCGCTCGGCGAGCCCGAGGGAGCGGCCCATCAACGCCACCGCCTCCACCCGGTGCGCTCCGCTGTTGGACCGGGCCAGGAGCGCCTCCGCGACCATGGCGGGCGGGACGGGATCGTCCGGCTCGATCTCCATGGCTCGGCGGAACACGGTCTCTCCGTCACGAAACTCGCCGGTGCGCTCCCAGGTGAGGCCCCCGAGCACGACGCACACGCACGACAACGTCGCCACCCGCCCCCGAGCGCCGAGGCGGCCCAGGAGAACGGCGGACATCACGGCGAAAGCCGGCAGGGCCACCGCGAGATAGCGGTCCGCCATGGGCACGGACGTGCGCGGGAACACGTTGTTGAACGGGCCGAGGGAAACCAGGACCCACGCCAGGGCGAACGCCACCACGCCGCCGCGGGAGCGCAGGCTGAGGGCCAGCGCCGCCACCATCACGACCAGCATCACGGCGCCGACGAGGTGATCGAAGCCCAGGGGGGCCGCCGGGTCCAGATGGTAGTGGACGGAGAGGCGCAGAGGCACCAGCAGATGGGCCCCGTACCGGGAGAGGGCCTGCAGGAAGAGGCCAGGCCCTTGCGACGCGGAGTGGGTCGCACCCAATCCGGCGGTCCCCTCTTCGCTGGCGACCCAGAGGTGGACCGCCATGGGCACCGCCGCCAGGGCTGTCAACAGAGCCAGGGCCGGGATCACCGGACGGGCGGGCCGGGCGTCCGGACGACCGCGCTCGAACAACCAGATCAACGCAGCCAACGCTGGGAACACCACGACGGAGCCCTTGGCGAAGCACGCCAGGAACATCCACGTGGCGGCGCCTGCCAGGCGCCCCCGGCCACCGTGCCTCAGCCAGGAGGTCCAGGAGATGAGTCCGAGCAACAACAACGCCAGGCTGACCTGGTCCTTCCGACCGGAGACCCAGGCCACGGACTCCACCGCCACCGGATGACAGACGTAGATGAGCGCCGTGGCGGCGCCGAGGAACACGCGTCCCGTCAGGCGCTGCACGAAGACCAGCACCAGCACCCCACACAACCCATGCCAGATGAGCGAGGCCAGGTGGAACGCCGCAGGGTCGGTGCCGGGCCCCGAGGCCTCCGGCATCAAGGCCAGGTAGTAGAGCGGGAGATAGGCATGGTCCCGGATCTCGGTGAACACGCCGACGACGTCCAGCACCCCAGGCTGCTGCAACCTGGGATTGTTGATGACCACGTCCGGGTCGTCGAAGTTGATGAAGTCGTTGTAAAGGCCGGGCCAACCCGTGACCACGGCGGCGGCGACCACCAGGACGGACAACCCCACCATCCTCCCGCGGTGAGTCATCCTGCGGCCTCCACGACGGTGGAGCGACTCCCAGCCTCGTGTAACGCCAACGCGACGGAGAGCACGAACCAGGCGTCCCGACCGCGCAGCAACCCGGCGGCCAGGGCCTCTCCCACTTCGGGCCGGAAGCCCACGTCGGGGAGGAGGCCGATCCCAGGGTGATCCCGCAGGACGCTGCGCCAGGGTCCCCGCAGCCACTGGTCCAGGGGCACCGGGAATCCCATCTTGTCCTTACGTTGCTTGATCCCGTCGGGAAGGAACGGGTCACAGGCGACCCGGAACGCCCGTCGGCTGGCGTCCGGAGGGCTCTTCTCCCGGAGCGGCATCCGGAGGGCCAGCCGCGCCAGCGCCGGGTCCAACAACGGCACCCGTCCCTCCATGCCGAAGGCGGCGGTGGTGCGATCGTCCACGGCGAGCAGCCCCGGGAGCAGGGTCTCCACCTCGAACTCGAGGAGCCGATCCGCGAGCCCCGGACCCGGAACGGGCAACGAGCGACGAGCGTTCAACACCCGCGCGCGCATCTCCGGCTCAAGGAGCGGCAACAGGCGCCCACCCCGGAACAGGACGGCGGCCGCCGGGTCCGTCGCGCCCGGGTCCAGCAAGCGCTCGTAGCCTGGGGCAGGAGTCAGCGGCAGTCCCAGGTCTCGTTGAAGCAGGAGACGATGCCGTTCGTAACCGCCGAACAGCTCATCCCCACCCTGGCCGGAGTACACGACGCCGACGCCGGCGTCAGCCAGGGCCGCGCACACCAACCACTGGCTGACCGCGCCTGGCCCGGCCACGGGGCCGCCGAGCGCACGAAGCACCCGTGGCCATGCTTCCAGGTAGGACTGCGCGGTGATCGGCACCTCCAGCAGCTCACACCCGACCTCTTCCGCCGCCCGACGGGCCCACGGTCGTTCGTCGTACTCCTCCGGCGCCTCCGGGAACCAACCCGTCGCCGCGAGGACATCTCCCTGCCCCGAGCCGACGACCCCGCCCAGCACCGCCGAGGAGTCCAGGCCCCCGGACAGCGTGATCCCCGCTCTCAGGGCGCAGCGCCCCTGCAGCTGAAGCGCGCCCGCCAGGGCCGCCCCGAGGTCCTCTCCTCCGCCCTCGTAGCGAATGCGCCCCTGTCGCCGCGTCAAGCCGGCCTCTGACTTCTCATACCGTCGCCAGGTGCCAGGGGGCAACGGCCGCAGCCCTTCCCACAGCGTGCGGTCCTCGGGCCAGAACTGGAACGCCAGCAAGTGAGCCCACCCTGCCGGGTCATGGTCATGGAGCCTCAGCGAATGACGGAGCGGAGACACCTCGCTGGCACAGGTGACGGTCCCTTCCCCCTCGGCGATGAACAACGGCCGGATGGCGCGTTCGTCACGAGCCACGGTCAGGGAACCATCCTCCCTGTCCATCACGACCGCCGCGAACGGTCCTCGGATGAGGGAGAACGCCGCGGGCCCCAGCCGCTCGATCAGGTCCGGGAGGCCTCGGGTATCGGAGGCCCCCGGGCTGGGGCCGAACAACTCTTCGTGGTTGAAGATCTCTCCGTTGATGACCACGACCGTCCTGCCGGACTCGGACACCAGCGGCATATCACCGCGTGCGTCGCCGGTCACGCGAAGCCGCGCCGCTCCGACCGCGAGGTCCTCATGACGCGTCCATCCCTGGTGATCAGGCCCGCGATGACGCAGGCCCTGTACCAGGGTAGGGACGACGGACGGCGCGCCGAGGGAGCCGGCGATGCCACACACTAGCCACGGATCTCCGCGGGAAACCTGACGTCCGTGTTCTCACGGACGAACTCCAGGAGGTCCCAGAAGTTGAAGATCACGTGGTCAGGAGTGTGCTCACCCTTCGCCTCGAGGTGCTTGCCCTCCCGGCGATTCCACACCGCCACCATGCCGGCCCGCTTGGCCGCGTCGACGTCATTGATGGGGTGGTCACCCACGTAGATGGCCTCTTCAGGTGCGACCCCGGTCCGATCCAGCGCCCGCCGATGCAGCTTCGGGTTGGGCTTGGCCACGCCGACATGGTCGGAGATGAAGATGGCGGAAGGGTTGATGTACTCGTAGACCTGGAGTCGGATGAGCTTCTCCATCTGCTTGAGGGTGATCCCGTTGGAGATCACCCCCAGCACCAGATTCGTCCGCGACAGGATGCGCAGGACCTCGGTGACATCGTCGTAGGCGCACAGCTCACGAAACTTGGTCTCGTGGTAGGCCACGACCCCCGCCGCCACCACCAGCGGGACGTTCAATCCGATGGTGGCTTCCAGGGGCAAGCGCGCCAACAACTTGTCGTAGTGGTGGACGTAGTTGGAGGAGAACTCCTGGACCGTCTCCGCCAGCTCCCGCAAGACCACGTCCCGCTCGCACCGAATGCCCATGGCCAGCATGGCATCCACGGAGTTCTCTCTCGCTCGCTCCGCGAAGGTGGAGGTGCTGAACAGGGTGTCATCGATGTCGAAGAAGATGGCGCGCAGTCGCATGACCCACTCCCAACAAGCTCGATCCTCAGGGTTCGGTGTGAAACGCCGACACGCCCCACATTAACGCAAACGAGCCCGGACGCCGCTGCTCGGCGTCGCGGGCCCGCGACAGGGCATGAACTTGTCGGGGCGGTTTAGCCCGCCAGGTTCTGCTCTTCCTCTCCCAGATCGATGATCCGCACGTGCAGCACGATGATCAGATCCCGGATCTCGTCAGAGCGGCCCTTCTGGGTGAAGAAGAAGGACAGCAACGGGATGTTGGACAGGATCGGGGTCTCCGACCTGCGATCCACGGTGCTGACATGCTTGAGACCGCCGATGACCACGTAGCCTCCATCGGGGACCTTCACCGTGGTCGAAGCCTGGGAGTAGTTGATCTCCGGCAGCTCGAACACGACCGGCGTCGAGATACCGGACAGGTTGGTCTCGAACGTCCGGATGGGACGCATGAGGGTCGCCAGGGTCGGGTGCACCTCCATGGTCACGTACTTGCGGTCGTGACTGATGGTGGGCCGCACGTCGAGGGTGAGGCCGTCCTGGACCACGTCGATGATGGGGTCGGCGATGAAGGCGGTCTGGGCCACCTCCACGTCGAAGTCCTTCACGTACGCGATCTGGTTCACCAGGGTCAGGTTGGCGCGCTGGTTGTTGAAGATGGTCAGCCGCGGCGCGTTGACGAGGCTGGTGTCCAGGTTCTTCTCGACGGCGCGGAACAGGCCACCGATCTCCAGGTCGTCGAGGATCTGGAACCCGAGAGAGAACCCGCCCCGGTCCGTCAGGAGGGTGCCGAGGACGCGGTCGAAGATGTTCTCCGTGCGGCCACGGATGTCGCCGTTACTGCCGTCGTTGTAGAACGCCCCCGCGCTGGGCGCGAGGCTGGCGCCAGCAGGCAGGCCCGGGCCGCCGTTGTCGAGGCCGGCGCTGGCGTTGTAGGGCGAACCGTTGGTCACGTCGTCGAGCAGAGCGACGGTGCCGGGATTCTGACCGCCGAGGCCGCGGAAGTCGAAACCGTGCTGGGTCAGGAAACCGCGCTGCACGCTGATGAAGCGGGCCTCCACGTGGACGGTCAGCTTGGTGAACCGACGCAGGTCGTCCAGGAACGCCTGCACCTCCTGGTGGATCTCCGGCGTGGTCACCGCGATGACCTGACCGGAGGACGGCTCCAGTCCGAAGCCCTCCACTTCCCAGGTCTCCTTGGCGACGTTCTCGCGGATCAGGTCCACGAGGCGGTCGAGGCCGGTGTCCTGGGTCGCCTCCTGCTCTTCGCCCCAGACCGCTGCCTTGGCGCCCTCGCCGGCGCCGCCGGCGCGCAGCGCCAGGTCAGGAGCCTTGAAGTTGGGCAGGCTGACGGTGAGGTCCCGCACCTCGTAGACGCGAGGATAGGGCTGCTTGATCTGGAGGGCCTTCTCCTTGGAGGTGATGAACAGCACGTCGTCCTTGAACACGTGCGCCAGCTCGAACTGGTCGAGCAGCGTACGCAGGGCGGAGCCCAGGTTCTGGTCGATCAGGGTGAGAGAGACGGTCTCCTCCCCCTTCTCGGTCAGGGTCTCCTTGTCGACGACGATGTTGAACCCCTGGGTCGCGCGGACCCGGTTGATGGCCTCCTCGAAGGTGGCCTCTTCGTCACCGAAGTCCAGGGTGATGGTGTCGTTGGCGAGCTTGGCCTTGATGGCCGCCACCGCGTCCGAGTCGTCCATCTGGTTGGCCACCTCGTCGTCCCGGCGACGGAGCGCTGACATGGACTGCCAGTCGCGGCGGGAAGGCCATTGCAGGAGATCGGTGTAAGGGATCTGGGCTTCGCGGGCGTCCTCGATCCAGTTGGCGTAAGCCTCCCTCTTGCGCTCGCCGAAGCTCGCGCGCCAGGCGGCGCTGCGGGCCTTCTGCGAGTTGTCGATGAGGTCCCGGGCGTCCTTGTGCCCCGGCGCCATGCCGAGGACGTTGCGGGCGAGGAACTCCGCGTTGTCGTAGTCACCGCGCAGGTAGCTCTCGACGGCGCGGATCATGGTCTGCCGCACCTTCTCCTGCTCCTTGCGCATCCGCTGGGCCTCTTCGTCCTGGACGCGGCGGTAGGCGTCGTCGAAGGCCGCCTCTTCCTGCGCACGGCGGGCCTGATCTCGACGGGTCGCCACGACCTTCATCATGGACGGGACCTGCTGCTCGAGATCGCCGAAGTCGGTCTGGTGCGGGTCGAACTCGATGATCAGGCTGGCCTGATCCAGCTCGCGGTAAGCCTTCTCGAAGTCGTCAGCCATGAACGCCTGATTGGCGCGCAGGTAGTGGTCACGAGCCTTCGCCACCTGAGCCTGACGGATCAACTGGCGCTTGTTGACCACCCACTGGGTGATCTCGGCGGAGGTGTCCAGCTGATGTCCCTGGAGCGCACGCACCTGGCGCAGCATGTCGATGGCGCCCTGGTCCGTCGGTCGCGCCTGCAGCGCCTGCAGGATCGCGCGCTCAGCCTTGTCGAACTCGCTGTTGTGGACGTAACGCTGAGCGGAGGTCAGGTAGGTCTGCACCAGCAGGTCGGCGCGCTGCTTGGCCAGCGTCTCCTCTTCCTGCAGCCGCTTGAACTGCTCCTCCTGACTGCCCGCCTCGACAGCGCCTCCAGCCGCGGGTGCTTCTGTAGGATCTGAAACCGATTCGGCGGCACCGGAGTTGGCCTCGGCGCTCTCCTGCATTTCCATGGGATCGCCACCGTCGCCAGCGTCAGCGGAGCACGCCGGGAAGATGATCAGTCCGCAGATCAGCAGGAGCGTCCAGCCGCGCCGGACGTCGTCGTTCATTGATCCACCTTTGTTCACGATTCGGCTTCCTTCTCGCAACAGCCGTCGGAGCCCACGCGACACGGGCGCACGGGGGTTCCAGCACCACCCGCATCCGTCACCCGTAGCTCCACATTCCATGCGCCGCCGCCAGACCTTCGGTTGCAACGCGATATTCCATCCCGTTTTAGGGAGGCGGGATTGTACGCAGGGCGCGCGGACACCGTCAACCATCCCCATCCTCCAATGGGGGCACGCCTAAGTCGTTCCTGCCCCAGCGCTTAGAAAACGCCCATCGAGCCGCCGCCGGTCAACGGTTCTGCTGCCTGGCGAGGGCGGCCCTCACGGCTTCCAGATCACGCTTCAGCTGAGCTCGCTGGAGTGGGTCGGGCTCCCGATCCAGGGCTCGACGGAAGTCGGAGCGGGCTCTCTCCAACTGGCCGAGTTCGAAGTAGGCCTTGCCGCGGAGCGCGTAGGTCAACGGACGCCCGCTCGCCTGGATCGCGCCGCTCGCCTCACGAACCAGCGCCTGGAGCAAGGCGGGTCCGTCACGCAAGAGCTCGTGCTTGGTCAGCAAGGCGCGCAACCGGGCGTCGAAGGCGCGACCGTCACGGAACTGCTGGTGATGTCGCGCGTACAACTCCATGGCCCGGTCGAGGTAGCCGACCCGCGTGTCCACGTCCAGGGACTTGGCGCGAGCCTGCAGCTGATAGGCACGGGCGGTCCACCACAGCAGGGACGGGTTCGTGGAGAGCTCTTCGGCGAAGGGCGCCAACGCAGCAGACGCCAGATGGGGCTGACGACGAGGCGGCCGCATGCGACGTCGCGCCTCATCCAACGCCCCGATCACATCCCAACGGGCCTCCGCTGACGGGAGCGTCCGATTGGATTCGAAGCCGGGCTCCACCGGGAGGGCCAGGGGACGCCCGCCCATGTAGGGGAACGCCGCGTTGGGCTCCACCGCCACGTCCTCCGCGGCGGCGAAGCCCGGCCGCGCGAGATGGGCGTTGAGCCGCTCGGTGAGGTCCCTGACCCGCTGCGGCTCGCGCTCCGCCAGGTCGATCTTCTCACCGGGGTCCTCCCTCCACGCGTACAGCCGGTCCCCCAGGCTGCCGCCGGTGATGAGCTTGCGATCCCCATCCATGACGTAGCGCTCATGGGCGTACTGGAACTGGTAGTAGGGATACAGGGTCTCTCCGAACGCGAGCCACTCTCCCTCAGGCTCGCTCAACAGGTCACGACCGTCACGACCGTCCGGGTCCTCCACTCCGCAGCACCGGAGCACGGTCGCGTAGACGTCCACGAGCCTCGCTGGGGCGGCGGCAGGCGCGGGCGCGCGGCCCTTCTCCCCGCCCGGCGGCTTGAGCAGGAACGGGACCCGCATGGTGCTCTGCCGGACGGTGAATCCGTGGGTCTCCTCCCCGTGCTCCCCCAGCCCCTCTCCGTGATCGCCGACGACGATGATCAGGGTGTCCTCACCTCCGCCCGGCAACCCCGCCAGCAACCGCCCCACGTGTTCGTCCACGTGCATGGTCTCGGAGCGATAAGCCCGCCTCCGACGCTCCTCGGGGCTGCCCTCCATGGCCAGCCCCGGACGCGGGCCGTGCCACACGTACGGGTCGTGAGCATCGAAGTAATGAACCAGCAGGAACCAGGGGCGCCCCTGAACGCTGCTCAACCACTTGAGCGCCAGGTCCGTCGTCTCCGACGCGTCCCGCTCGCGGAACCGCAACCGATCCGTCGGGTTGTCGGTCCGGTCGGTGTCCAGATAGGTCGCGAACCCGGCGTCGAGACCGTATCGACTCTCCAGGGGTTGGCCCGAGACCACCGCCCCGGTGGCGTAGTCCTGACGCAAGTCCTCCGCCAACAGACTCCAGGGCCGCTCTGCCGGGACCCGGAATGAGTCGTTCTCCCTCACCCCATGTCGATCCGGATAGAGGCCGCTCAACAAGGTGACGTGGGCCGGGAGCGTCAGGGGCGAGGGCGTCATGGCCTCCTGACTCGCCACACAGTCCGCCGCCAGCCGATCGAGGGCGGGCGTCGGGCTGCTCCCGTCATCGAGTCGCGCCCCCAGGAAGCCGGCGTGGTCCGCGCGGAAGGTGTCCAGGGAAATGATGAGGACGTTGGGGCGGCCCTCGGGGGCGTCGCCATCGCCGCCCCAGATCACGTAGCCGACCAGGGCGGCCAACGCCACGAACATCAGGATGGACAACGACCGGCGCGTCATGGGCTCATGCTATCTCACGTGCCGGACCACGGGCGGCGCCAGAACGAGCGCGACCCCCGAGCCACGCACCGGGCGTCGGGGGTCGCAGGCCAACCGGATGGGTGGCGAACCGGAGCGCTACTTGATGTCGCCGCGCTCCAGGTCCTTGATCAGGCCGTTACGAATCCCGGAGTACGAGATGTCGTGGTAGCCGGTCTCGATCATGAGGTTGAGCACGAACACCACCATGCCATGGGGCGTCCGGGCGTAGGCGTTGATCTTGGCCTTGGGAGGTTGGCCAGCCGCCTCCGTGGCGGCGTAGACATCCCTCAGATAGGCCTGAACATCATCGAAGGTGCTGGCCGGCTCCTGTTCGAAGAACATGTTGCGGTCGTCCTTCGGGTCCACCTGCAGGCGAACCTTGCCGAAGATGTCGTTGGACGCCTTCTTCTTCAGGATGACCCAACGCTCCATGGCTGGGAGCTCGTACTGGTCCTTCTCGATCTTGAGGATCACCTCCGCGTCCTCGAACTCGACGTCCGCCTTGGCCGACGAGAGGCCCTTGTCGGTCGGCAGGTAAGACACCAGCTTCCCTTCAAGGGTTTTGAACTTCAGCGTGCACATGAAGAAGATGAGGATCAAGAACGTCACGTCGATCATCGGCGTGAGCTCCAGCTTCACCTCCTCCTTGATTACGTCCTGAGTCTTTTTCTTTGCCATCGTCGAACTCCTGCGTCAGTCCTGCCCGGCGTCGGGCTCTTTGACGGCGATCTCGAGCTTGTAGATCAGCGGGCTGCCCCCCTTGGATCGCTTGATCAGGGAAGGGATGTCCTCACCGGGGACGAACGTGCAGTACTGCATGATCGCCTGGACCCAGCCGAAGACCTGCCCTCGATCGCAGCGAACGAGGACCGGCTTCTTGGACGGATAGACCGACTTGCCGTCGTTCCACTTGTAAGGGAGCGGCGGCTTGCCGAGCTTCTTGAACTCCGCAATATCCGGGAAGCGGTACGGGTCCGCCTGTTGCCGCAGCAACTCCCGCATCTCCTCGAGGCTCTGCACCTGGCGCCCGCCCATCATGATCGGCGGGAGCTTGGGATCCAGGCCTCCTTGCGACATGGGCTTGCCAACGCGCGGGGCGTTCTCCTTCGAGTCGAAGTCGATGATGTTGATGATGATGCGCTCGGTGTCCTTGCCCTCGTCCTTGGCGGCCTTGTCCGCCTTGGGGAGGATCAGGTACTCCAGGTCCTTCTGGGTCATGTCCGTGATCACCATGAAGAAGATGATCAGGTTGAACACGACATCAATCATGGGGGTCATGTTGATGTCGAGCTCGGCTTCCGTACCCCCGCGCTTCCTTTCTTTCCTGGCCATCGAGGTCCCTTACTGCGCGGAAGCACCAGGACGGAAGCGGTCGAGCATGTCCTCGGTGATCGCGGTGATCTCGAGGACGATCTTGACGACGCGGTTCCGGAAGAAGAAGAACCCGACCATCACCGGCACGGCGACGACCAGCCCGAGCATGGTGGTCACCAGGGCCTCCTTGATACCACGGGCCAGGTCAGCGGGGTTGGGGTTCGGGTTGGTCTCGATCTCACCGAACGCATCGAGCATCCCGGACACCGTGCCCAGCAGGCCCATGAGGGGCGAGATGTTGCCGATCAACGAGAGCCAGGAGATCTTGGAGTGCAGCTTGATGGCCTCCTCCTCACCGACATCGTTGGCCGCCTGCTCCATGGAGTCGAACCCGTGGGTCACCTTGGGGAGGGCCGCCACCATGACGTTGCTCAGGTAGCCGGGGTTCTGCTCGCAGAACTCGTAGGCGGCCTGAACGTCGCTGTTGTCCAGGTGCGACTCGATGGTCTCGATCACGTCCTGAGGCGCCAGCTTCTCGCGGGAGACGCTGATGAAGTGCTCGATGATCAGCGCAACGCCGATGACCGAGAGGCACATGATGACGATGCCGATGACGCCACCGGCCGTCAGGATCAGGTTGAAGAACGACTGCCGCTCCGCCGGGGCGTCTCCCTGAGCGACCGCCGGCAACACGAGCAGGGCGAAGACCATTGCGACCCGAAGGCTCCGGGCCATCATTTCACGCGTAGACACTTTGCTGATTCTCCCATCCGTTTTGCGCCCGTCCGGGCACAGATCCATCTCTTTCCAATCGACGCGCCGTCCAGCAGCGCGGCGGGTGCGTTCGGTCTCTCTTCTCCCCCCGGTCACCAGCCTACTTCAGCTTCTGCTGAAGATCCTGAGCCTTCCTGGCCTCCGGTGTGCCGGGGTAGTTCTTTGTCAGTTCGGCGATGTACAGCTTCGCCAGCGCGCTCGCTCCCCGCTGCCCCTTGGCCGCCAGGGCCACGTGGGTCTGAGCCAGCATGTACAGGACCCCGGGGCGAGCCGCAGGTGCGGCGAACCCGAGGGCTGAGACCCGCGACAGCTGCACGCGCGCGCGGTCCTCCTGCCCCTGGGCGAGGCTCACCTCACCGAGCCCCATGGTGCCGATGGCCTGGGCCATGGGATCGTCACGCGTGGAAGCGATCTTGCTGAAGAGGTTGGCGGCGTCGCTGTACTTCTTGTCCTTGACGAAGGCGCTCCCCTTATCACGCTGCGCCTCCAGGCCTACGACCTCGAACCGACGCTTCTGAGCGGCGTCACCGGCGCGACCGGCCAGCGACCGGGCCTCCGTGATGACGCTGTCGTACTCCCGCCGCGCCTCGCTGTACTTGCCCTGCGCCTCGAGGTTGTGCCCGAGGAGTCGCTTGGCGGAGAGCGCGTGCTGACGGTTCAGACGCTTGGTATCCACCTCACGACTGAACGCCTTCAGGACCGCCTCCGCCTTGCCGTACTGCTTGGACGCCGTCCAGGCCTTGGCCGTCCCCAAACGGACATCGGGCAGGAACCGGCTGTCAGGCTTCGCCTGCAGCACCGCGTCGTAGGCAGTCACCGCGTCCTGGGCACGGCCCAACCCGCGAAACGCCTCACCGAGGAAGAAGCTGGCGTACTCCTTGACCCACGCGGTCGTGTTACGAGCGGCCAGCTGCAACGGCGCCACGGCTCCCCCCAGATTCCCCGCCAGGAGCTTGGACCGCCCCTCACGCAACGCGTCCGGAGTAGCCGACCGGCTGATGCTCACCACCTGGACGGAGGGGATCGTCATGGACTTCCCCTTCTGTCGGTAGGTGACCTGATTGAAGTCCTCTTTGACGACAGCCACGTTCGCGATGGACCCACCGCTAGTGCGGTCGATCCGGTCGGAGGCCCGCGCGGCGGCCTCCTTGGCCTGCCCGACGACGGGGCTAGCGATCACGGCGAGCATCAAGCTAAACAGCGTCAGTTGGCGCATCTCTCGATTCCTGCGGAAGTAGCGGACGGTACCGTCACCTGCCATCAGCGGTCAAGCCACTTAGAACAGCTTGGACTTGAGCCACTGGAAATACCGGGTCCAAGCCCCCTGTTGACGGTTGTTCGCGATGAGCGCATCCAGTTTCTGGCGCAGGGGCGCCATGGGCTTCTTGTCCGCCTTGGCCAGCTCATAGGCGGCGTAGTACTCGTAGAAACGGGCCTCCCACCAGGGGTCGCTTCCGGACCTGCCGGAGGCCTCGAGGGACTTCTTGATCCGCTTCCAGAGCTCCAGGGCGGCGCGGAAGTCTCCCGCCTGCCCCCTGTAGCTCACCAGCCCCGCGACCTCGGAGACGTAGCCGCCGAAACACTGGGCCGCCAAACGGACCGTGTAGGGGTTCTTCGCGTACCTGGAACCGGGCTCCATGAGCTCCTTGGCCACCACCGAGGCCTCGGCCCACATGCGGCTGGCATCGTCCGGCCGTTTCTCGGCGTCCGCAGCCCGAGCGAGGGTCACGTAGGCATGAAGCAGCTTGTTCTTCCAAAGCAGCATCTTGCCCTTGTTCTTCTCGGTCGCGGCCGCCTTGGTGTTCTTGAACCGGGACAGCGCCTTCTGATGAATGTCGGCGATGGCCTCCCAGTCGCCGGTGCGACCCCAGAGGTAACCCACCAACTCCCAGTAGCCGAAGTCGGTCTGGCCGGAACCGGCGAGCAGCCACTCACGGTAGTACCCATAGCAGGTGCGGATCTTGTCCAATGCCTCCTGGAACCCGGGCTTGGCCATGACCTCGGCCCACTCATCGGGCTTGTAAGGGGTCACCTTGCCGACCACCTTCTCCCAGGCCGCGTCCGCGTCCTTGCGGAGGAGCTTCCCGATGCTGAAGGCCGCGGTGGCGGTCCGGGCGTCGTTCGGGTCCAGGTCTCGCAGCGCCTTGTAGTCCGACTCGGCCTCCGCGAAATTGCCGAGGGCGATGTGCGCCTTGATGCGGTCGGCGATCACCGCCACACACAGCCCGGTCTGCGACTTGTAGGTCTTCTCAAAATCACGGAGGTAGGGGAGCGTCTCTTCCCACAGGCGCTTGGCTGTGGCGGCATCCGGAGACCTGCCCATGATCAACCGGTTGGCGAAGGAGATCGAATAACGGGCTTCAGCGCGCGCCGCCTCCCGGCTGGAGATGTAGCGCGGGTCCGTGAGGTTGTTCTTCGGGTCCTTGGCGTAGGCGATGTATTCCTTGAAGTCACTCTTCGCCTGCTGCAGTCGCCCCATGGCCTTGGCCCGATCGCCGCTGCCGATGAGCAGCTGCGCCACCGTCAGTCCGGTGCGCGCGCCCTTGATCATGGCCTGTTCCTTCTTCGGGCCTCCGGCCGTGATCGCCTCCTCATAGGTCGACCCAGCCTGGTCGTAGCGGGCGATGGCGCCGGCCAGATTCTTCTTCCGCCGCAGGTCTCGCGCCTCGGACTCCATGGCCCGGGCCTTGTTGTAGAGCAGCGTGCCGGGAGAGACCGTGCCGATCGGATTCTTGATCATCCAATCGTCCATCTCCCGCCGCAGCTTCGCGATCTCCGGAGACTTGGTCTCTTCCGCGAGGCTACGCACGGTGGAGCGCCACATGCGCGCCAGGTTCTCGTTGAGGTCGTTCTCGGTGACGTCCTTGCACCGACGCGTCCCCTCACCGAAACAGAAGGCCGCCTCGAGCTGACGTCCCATGAAGTAGTACGCCCGCCCCATGTCGTACCAGGCCTCGGCCTCGTACATGCGACGCGTCGCCTCGTCCTCGATCTGAGGGAGCACCTGGAGGAGGATCTGGAAGTACTTGATCGCATCCAGACGCTTCTCCGCGCCCTGGGAGTACGCGCCCTTGGCCGCGGAGCGGATGATCTCTGGCTGGAACTGGGTCTTGTCCGGGGTCGACGCGATGATCTCCGCGACCAGTCGGTTGGCCAACACACCCGACGCGTCGCCCGCCGCCGCGTCCACGACCTCCGTAGCGATGCCGAGAGCGCCGGACATGTCGCCCTGGTTGAGCCTGGCGGCGGCGTACTCGACCCGCGCAGCCCGGCCCAACTTCTTGTAGACCATCGTCATCTTCTTGAAGCGGCCCTCCATCTCCTCGCCGTAACGGACGGTGTCCGCGTACCGCTTGGCCTCGTTCAAGTACTCGAGCAGGCGATAGTAGGCGAGCTCCACCAACCCCTGGATCGGCGGCGCGAGGCGGTAGTTGGGATCTTCCGGGTCCTCCCACTCGATGACATCGAGCACGGAGGTGAAGTTCCCGATGGCCTCACCGGGCTCTCCGCGGGCGGCCTGGACGCGTCCCAGCTGGATGTAGCCGTAGAGCGCCCCCAGCATGGCCTCCATGTCATCGGTCTCGTTCTCGAGGATGAACTCCTCGAGCATCTCCGCCGCCTCAGAGAGGGCGAATTCGCGCTTGGCGCTGTTTCGCTTCCCCGTGAGCGCCTTGTTGTACTTGAGCAGACAACCGAGGTACCACGCACGGTTCTTGACGCGCCACTTCTCGCGGTCGTCTTCCGGGTTGGGCTCACCCATGCTCTCCCGGACCGCCTCGAGCTTCTTTTCGGCCCGGCCGTAGTCGGCCTCCGCCTCGCGCTTGATGGCCTCCGCCTTGGCGCCATCCACCTTCGCCTCGGCCACGGCTGTCATGGCGATCTCTCCGCGCTCCTGTAGAAGCTCGGTGAGCGTGAAGATCGCCCCGAAATAGGCCAGGGTGTTCTTCTCGGGCCAGTTGTCCACGGCCTCCTGCATGAGCTTGCGGGCCTCGTCGTAGAGCGCCAGCTTGCCCTCCAGGTCACCCGCCTGACGCGCGGCCGCCTGCTTCATCTCAGCGAGGCCCAGCCGCCCCTGCTGCTTCTCCACGTCGGTACGACCGGGTTCGGTCATCAGGTCCCGCAGGACCTTCTCCGCCATGTCGTCAAAACTGAACTCGCTCGTCAGAGCCCGCGCCCATTCGTAATCCCCATACTGGGCCGGGGCGAACGAGCAGAGCAGGAGCACACCAGCGATCAGCCGGTAGAGCCGGTTGAATTCCATCTTTGGTTGCCTCGATGCAGCGCGCGCAGGTCGCGAAGGAGCCGTGAGCAGCAGGGAACCCAAACGGCCAATCGGGATTATCCGACCAAACCGTCAACGGTTCCAGACGTCGGCGGGTTCATTTCCGCCATTTCCGACAAGGGGCCGCCGGCGCGGGCCAGCGACCCCGATTCCCCGCATCGCCCCAGCTCTTTGCTGTATCAGGCGTTACGGGATTGAAGGCACAGTTCCGAAGGGTCAGTTCCCCGTGGGTTCGTGCTCCTCCATGATCACGATGCGGGCTCGCAGGAGCACGAGGAGGTCCCTCAGGTTGGTGTACTTGCCCTTGCGGCTGAAGAAGAAGCTGAGGATCGGGATGTCCTTCAGGATCGGGACTCCGGAGTCCACATCCTGCTCCTCGTAGTACTTCAACCCACCCAGCAGCAGGGTCCCGCCGTCAGGCATGACCACCGTCGTCTTGAGGCTCTCCTTCTTCAACTCGGGGACCTCGAAGGTGACGCTGGGGCCGGTGCCCAGGCTGGTGGTGAAGCTGCGGATGGGGCGCGTCAACGTCGCCACCGTGGGCCGCAGCTCCAGGGTGATGAACCTGCGGTCATTGCTGACGATGGGTCGGACGTCGAGGACGACACCCTCCTTGATGATGTCCACCACCGGATCGGCGACCACCGACGCCTGGGCGATCTCCACGTCGAAGTCCTTGACGTAGGCCACCTGGGTCGTGATCTGAAGGTTGGCACGCTGGGTGTTGTAGACCAGCAGGCTCGGGGCGGTCACCTCGTTGATGCGCTCGTACTTCTGGACGGCGCGGAGGATGGCCTCCAGCTCGGTGTCGTCCAGGTAGGTGTACTGCAGCGAGAAACCGCCGCTGGAGGTCAGCACCTCGGGGTTGCCCAGGGCGAGGTCGAACAGGTTCTGGGTACGCCCCCGGAGGTCGCCTTCCCCTGCGCCGAGGCTGTAGAACGCGCCGGCTGAGTTGTCCGTACCGATGGGCAGGTTGCCGCCGGGCACGCCGTAGTCGTCGAACGGGGTGAACGTCCCGAGGCCGGGCTGACCCACGCCACCGGAGTTGTCACCGAGGCCGCGGAAGTCCACGCCCACCTCCTGCAGGAAGTTGTTCTCCACCACGACGAAGCGCGACTCGATCTGAACCTGGATACCGATGGACTGCCGCAGGTCCGAGAGGAGCTTGCGGATCTTGCGCTGGTTCTCGGGGGTCTGGCGGACCACGAGGGTGCCGTTCTTGTCGTCGATACGGTTCTCGGCGTCCTCATCCCATGAGACCGGGTCCACGGTCTTGCGGATGAGCTCGATGAGCCGGTCCACCTCGACGAACCGGTTCTCCGTGTCCTCCTCGAAGTCATCCTCCTCGTCGTCCAGGCCGCCGCCGACGCCGGACGGGTTGAGGTTGATCTCGACGCCGGGGAAGCTGTTGATCTTCGCCGTCAGGTCGCGGATCTCATAGAACTCGACGGTCTTGCGCTTCCGCGCCTGCTCGGTGGTCGTGATCTTGACGATGCCGTCTTCGATGACGTACGCGAGCCCCTCGAAGGAGCTCACCGCCAGGTTCAGGGCCGCCAGGGCGGAGACGTCGGACAGGTTGATGCTGGGGAGGATGCGCTCCTCCTCAGGGATCAACTCGTCGGCGGCGCGCGTGACGATGATGTTGGTGCCGGTGTTGTTGCGGAGGAAGCTCAGGGCCTCGTCCAGCGTCTTCTCGCTCCAGTCCACCGCCGTGAGCGTGGCCCCTGCGAGCCGACGCTCCACGTCGGCGTCCACCTCGCTGAGCTCGTTGCTCTGGGACGAGAACCCGATGGGGCCGCGGTCGGCGATCTTGCGCCACTTGGCCATGTCCGGGAACGTCACGTCCTGGGCGGGCGGGATGGCCAGGTCCTTGAGTTCCTCCAGCGCCGACTGCCACTCCTGGCGGAACAACGAGACGTTGTCGGCGTTGGCCTTGTCGTGGCGAGCCTTGCGCGCCGACTGGCGCAGCGACATCACGTGCGGGTGACGCGGGTCCACATCCATGATGGACACGCACAACTCTTCGCACTCGGCGAACCGCTCGCGCTCGAACAGTCCGAGGGCCTGATCCCACATCTCACGAACGCGCCGCTCGATCTTGGCGCGCTCCTGGCGGTCACGGTCCGCGTTGATCCGCGCGACCTCCTCAAGACGACGCGCCTCCTCGGCCCGCTTCGACGCCTCCCCCTTGGCCATCGCCGCGTCACGAGCGGCCTTCAGCTGGGCCTTGTCGAAGTCAGCGTCGATGTTCGGGTTGGCCTCGAGGATGATCCGGGCCTTGTCGTACTCCGCCACCGCCGCGTCGAAGTCTCCCTTCTCCATGAAGTGGTGGCCCCGCCGGATGTGCTCGCGTCCCAGCAGGATCGCCTGCTGCATGCGGGCCTGGAGCGTGTCCCAGGTCTCGCGACCCTCGCTGTACATCTCACGGTCCGTACGGCCGAGGGTACCGGCGATGGCCGAGTACCGACGCTGGGCCGCGTCGTTGTTGGGCTGGACCTTCAGCGCGTTGGCGTAGGCGCGGAGCGCCTCTTCCAGTCGGCCATCCTGTTCGTACCGGGCGCCGAGCTGCATGTAGCTCTTGGCGATCTCCTCCTGGCGACGCTTGAGGGCCTCCTGGCGCGCGACGAGATCGTCCATGCCGGGTTGCTCCTGGGGCGGGGTAGCCACAGGAGCGGGCACCTCGGTTGCTTCCACAGCCGGCTGAGCCGCGACCGCGGGCTCGCCGCCGACGGCCCCCTGGGGCTCCTCTTCGGAGGAACTGCAGGCGGTAGCCAGAAGCAGCACGGGCAGGGCAACCGCAAGCGTGACGGAGGTGGCCCGGCCGGAGATGACGGATCGCATCGATTTCTCCCTTTACTCACCCGACCCGGTCATGATCGCCGACCGCTTCATCGCGGCCCGGCCCCATCCACCGGGACGGGCCCCAGATCAGGCACCCTGAGCATGACGCCGAGCCCACCACGGGCAACGAACGCCATGTCCAAGCAAGCCAACTCTGGTAGCTACGATCACAAACCCCGTCCGAAGACACCCCAAATCGATGGGGCAAAGGAGCTTGCGACGAATTCCATCTTTTGGTCCAAGTAGCGCAAGATTATAGGGTTGGGGTTTTGGCCTGCAATCCCCCGCGCCTACCTTTTTTCGAAGGTGAGGGTCTCAGGGGGCAACCCGCCCCCCTCCACCGTCACCCGAAACACATCGTAAGTTTCGACGGACACCACGCGCTCGGTCACGGGGGCCCCGTTCTCGACCCGAACCCGGCCGTCGCCGTCAAAAACCACCTCGAATCGCTCGAGCTCCGCCGTGGCCTCCTCCCCGGAGAGGCTCTTGATGACCCGGCCGCAGGCGTAGTCCACCCCTGAGCCCGGGTCCCGGCGCCCAATGGACTCCCCCACCCGGTGGGTGAACCGTTTGTCGAACCAGGTCCCCTCGCGGTACTTCTCCACCTTGAACGTGACCGTCTTCTTGTCCACGTCCACGGCCTCGACGACCAGCTTGAAGTCCGCCACCGCGCGGACCTCGACCGGCGCCGAGGGGTCCGTACGAGGCTTCTGATCCGCCACCGCGGGGTCCTCCGTGAGGGCCACGACCCGGTAGGTGTAGGCCCGTCCAGGCTCCACGTCCGAGTCCTCGAAGGTCGAGTCTTCGCCGCCCACGGTGGCCAGCAGAGCCAGGGCCCCTTCACCGATCTTCCGGTGGATCTCGAACCCCGACACGGTGACATTGGTGTCTTCGTGGGCGCTCCACTCGATGCTGTTGGCGCCGAACCGGGCTTCACCTCTCACGTCCTGGGGAGCACCGAAGGAGATGACGTTGTCCGAACCCTCCCTGTGCATCTGCAGCAGGTCCGCGGGCCAGGTGACCGAGGGAGACACCTTCGGTTGGGGATCGGGGACATCGCCCCAGGTCGACCGCACCTCGTCCATGGCGGCGTGGAGCCGCGCCCTGAACTCGTCCTCGCTGTGCCGACTGGACTCGAAGTGCGCGCGGGCATCGGACGTCGCCTCGTGCAGGTGCGCCTCCATCTTCGCGACCTCGGGCGATGGCCCCATCAGGACCCCGAACAGGACGAGCGCGAGCACGGCGACGCCAGCCACCGCCGCCAGGATGTCGAGGTTGCGCTTGAGCAACGCGGAGATCGGCTGACGGGTCGGCGCGGCGGATGAGAGATGCTCTTCTTTCACGTCAGCTTGGCCTCCGGAACGACGACACCACCAACCGGACATCGGCATCGATCAACCCCGGGTCCTCCGGACCCAGGTCCGCGGGCAACGGCCGCGGGTTCGTGCTCAGACCTTCGATCCGCACCACCGGCCCCTCCTTCTCCAACTCGCACAACGCCCGCAACGCTTCGTGCAAGGCAGCTGCGGGCAGGGACAGGTGCAAGGTCACCGTGGTCTCGCGGAACGGCCCTCCTGACGAGACGGCATCCCATCCGGCCTGGAACTCCATGGCTCGACAGGGAAACGCGCCCTGATCCGCGACGGCCTTCAGCAACAGCGACTCCAGGTTCGCGTTCCGCTGGGCGAGCCGCATCTCGGCCACGTCCGCCGGGTCCCGCTCTTCCGCCAGGAAGGACGGCACCGTCAGCGGGACCTCCTCCAGGGTCACCCCCCGGGCCGCCGCCTTGCCCACCAACTGACGTCGAAGCTCATCCTGAAAGAACCGGTAGGACCCCGCGAATTGATCACGGGCCGGCGCATCGTCCACCAGCTCGGAGCCAGGAAACCACCGCTCCATCCGGGCGGTCTGAGCGTTGAGCTCGCTCTCCAGTCGCTGCCTGGATGCCTTGCCGTCGGCCAGGGACGTGCGCAGGCGATCGGCGTAGCCAGGCCCCACCAGACCAGGCAGGGCGGACCTCATCTCGGACACATCGGCTCGTGCCCCGAGCGTTTCCTGATCCAGCCGACTGCTGGCCGGGGTCACCCAGAACACCACCACGGCCAGGAAGACGACGAGAGCCCCCAGTCCCCAGAGGATCGGCTTCAAGGAGGTCCAACGCATCAGGTCTCACCTCCCAGCTTCACCTTGTAGAGGCGGTGGGCGTAGCGGTACCTCAACAGCTCGCCCTCAGAGACCACCACCCCGGCGCTCCGCGCCAGGGAGCCCGCGATCCAACGGTCACCCTCCGGGGCGCACTCGAGGATCAACTCGCCGTCCACGAGGGACTTGGCGAAGGCGTCCAGGGCCTCGTCGGGCTGAACGGGTTGCCCGGAAGCATCGCGCTGCCCCATGCGTATGGCCAGCACCACCTCCACGGCGTCCCGTTCGCCCGCTGCGTAGCGCATGGCAACCACCTGAGGACGAGGGCCCTGATCCCACTCCGCCTGCCGCCCGTAGAGCGCAGCCACCAGGGGCATGGGGCCCGTACGTCCCGCGGCCGGCCCCTTCAGGGACCGCACCTCATCGAACGGAGCCGATGGGCTCAACTCACTCTCCACCGCGCTCCGCTGCTGAGCTTCGGCCAGGATGCGCTCGAGGTCGGCCCGGCGGCTGGCGACGTCGTCCGCCTCCGCGCCGCGGTTGAAGCCGGCGATGATCAGGGCCACGAGCACGCACGCCGCGGCCACCAGATACCCGACGCGACGGCCGGAGAGGTCCCTCTCGAGATCGTCCGGGAACAGTTGCACCTCCGTCTCCGCCTTGCCGACGCCCTGCAACGCCAGCCCCACGGACTTGGCCAGCGCCGGGAAGTGCTCCTGGATGCCGGCGGTCACCACCTCCGGGTCCACCTCCAACTCCCGGAAGCCCTTGGGCCGGAACACGGGCAGGTCGAGGCTGCGCTTCAACGCGCGTGACAGGGACGGTACGCAGGCGTGGCTCTCGAACAGCACGATCCCGGAAGCATGCACCTGCGGGGTCGCCGCCAGGTAGTAGCGCACCGTGCGCACGGCCTCGTCCACGATGTCCTGAGCGACCTCCTGTCGGCACGCTTCGAACAGGTCCTTGTCCGGGATCTTCAATCGCCCGGAGGCCATCCGCACCGCCTCGCGGTGCTTGAGATCGAAGGTCTCCCGCAGCCGCGCGACGAAGTCCACGCCACCCACCGGCAGCACCCGGAACCAGGTCTGGTCGTCATGATGGATGAGGACCTGAAGCCCGGAGTAATCCGCGTCGATGATGATGGTCCCGGGCTCGAGCAGACGCTCGAACGCACAGAAGTTGTGCAGCGCGATGGGCCGGAGCTGGATGCCGTCCACGGGAAACCGCGCCTTCTCCATCTTCCGCAGACGATCCTCCACCGAGGAGCGCTTGACGGCGAAGAGGGTCGCTGACACCTCCCCGTCCTCGCGGATCGCGATCACGCGACGGTCCCAGTAGACCTCCTCCAACGGATAGGGGACCTGCTGCTGCGCCTCGTACTCGAGGATCTTGTCGAGGCCCTCATCGTTCACCGGGGGGACGACGACCGTGCGATTGAAAGCCGCCTCTGCTCGCAGCGAGATCCAGCTGCGGGTCTGGCGCAGGGAGTGGCGAGACCGGAAATGGAACAACCCCCGCCCCATGATCGAGAATCGCTGCAGCGCGGTGAGGTCTTCCACCTCCTCCACGAAGTCGATGGCGTCCCAGGCAACGAGACGCGGCGGCCCCTCACCGTCCGCCGCGAGCTTGACGCCGCGCACGGACACCGAGGTCACATCTATTCCCCATGCGGGATTCTGCTTCATGCTCTCCTCGCGGACTCCCCCCAGGCCCGATCTCCGCGGACGTCGCGGCACGGACGCGGGGATGTTACTGGGAGCATTCTCTAAGGGTCAAGCAGGAAGGAACTTGCTGCGCTGAAGGCCCGGATCAGCCGGGCGCCGGGGGCTTCAGGCCGAGGTGCCGGAGAACCAACTGCAGATCATCCCACGCCGCGCGCTTCATATCCGGCGAGCGCAACAGGTAGGCGGGGTGATAGGTCACGACCAGGGGGGTGCCCTCGTAGTCGTGCACGCGCCCCCGCATCCGCGACACCGAGGCCTCCGTGGCGAGCAGGTTCTTCATGGCGTGCCCACCCAGCGCCACGAGCACGTCCGGGGCGACGAGCCCGATCTGCCGCTTCAGGAAGGGAAGGCAACAGGCCACCTCCTGGGGCGCCGGGTCGCGATTGTTGGGGGGCCTGCACTTGAGCACATTGGCGATGAAGACCTCGTCCCGGCTGAAGCCCATGGCCGCGATCATCCGCGTCAGCAGCTGACCCGCCCGCCCCACGAACGCCAACCCCTGACGATCCTCATCCGCTCCGGGGGCCTCCCCCACGAACATGATGCGCGCGGAAGCGCTGCCCTGCCCGGGCACCACGCGGGTCCGCGTCTCTGCCAGCCCACACCGGGTACAGGCGGCGATCTCCTCGGCGATGGACTCCAGACTTTCGCCGGCGGCCGCAGCCTGCGGGGCCTGCTCGACCGCCTGAGGAGCGGCCTCCGGACCCGCCAGCCACTCCTCCACACCGAAGGCCTGCGCCTCCTCAGCCCAGGCCCGGATGGCTCTTCGCACCTCGCTCATGGGACCCCCGCCGGCTGAATTCGCGTCCCCTCCACGACACCGCCCCGGACCGCGGACACGCGCACGGGGACGAGCTCTCCCGCCAGCCGCTCGGGCCCGGGGAAGACGACGCGAAGGTAACGCTCCGTGAGCCCCGTGAGGTCTCCGGACCCGGGGTCCGGACGACCTTCCGTGAGCACGTTCACGGTCTGTCCCACGAAGGACTGGCGCCAGCGCCCTCCCAGCTCTTCGTCCAGGCCGAGGAGGGCGCGCTTCCGCTGATCGATCACCTCCGGATGGAGGTGATCGTCCATGGCCGCCGCCGCGGTCCCCTCACGGACGCTGTACGGGAAGACGTGGATCTTCATGAACGCCAGCTCGCGACAGAGGTCCATGGTCTCGGCGAACGCCTCGTCGCTCTCTCCCGGGAACCCGACGATGACGTCCGTGGAGATGGCCGGGGCGCGGACCGCGTCACGCAACGCCGCCACGCGATCGCGGAAGCGAGCCACGCTGTACTTGCGGCGCATCCGGCGCAGGGTGGTGTCGCACCCGGCCTGCAAGGGCAGGTGGAAGTGGGGCGCGAACACCGGCGTCGACGAGAACAGAGCGATCAGGTCATCCGTGATCTCATGGACCTCGATGCTCGAGAGCTTGAGCCGCTGCAGCCCGGGGATCGCCGACAGGCGCTCCAGCAGGGCCACCAGGTGAGCGCCGCGTCGCTCCGCCCCGCCAGCCGGGCCTGCCCCGGTGTCAGGGAGGCCCTTGCCGAAGTAGCCGATGTGCACTCCGGTGAGCACGATCTCCTTGTGCCCGGACTCCACCAGCCCGCGCACCTCGTCGACGATGACGTCCGGGTCCCGGCTGCTGGCGGGCCCCCGCAGCACCGGGATGATGCAGAAGGTGCAGGCGTCGTCACAGCCGTCCTCGATCTTGACGAAGGCGCGGGTCTGGCTCCCCATGCGGGTGATGCGGAACGGAGGCAAGGCCACCTCACGATCACCCATCAGGTCACGGGTGACGAACCGGAGGATCTCCTCCTTCTCGTCGTTGCCGAAGACTCGACGGACCCCGTCCATGGCGCGCAGGCGCTCACCGTCCGACTCCGCGTAGCAACCGGTGACCAGCACCTCCGTGGAGGGGTTCCGCCGCAACGCCTGCCGGACCCGCTTGCGGGAGGTGGCCCCGGCGTTGCCGGTGACGGAGCAGGTGTTGATGACGCAGAGGTCCGCGCCCACATCCGCCGTCGCCTCGGACAGCCCGAGGTGACGCAATCCCTCCCTCAACGCCTCGATTTCGTAGGCGTTCACCTTGCAGCCCAGGAACTCAACGTGGAAGGTCTTCATGAACGGGCGCCACGATAGTATCGATGGAGCGTTCTGGAGAGTAGATGCGGCTGACGATCCTGATTCCCTGCAAGGACGAGCGGGACGCCCTCCCCCCCCTCGGTGAGGCGCTGGCGGAGCTGCCCCGTGTCATGGGAGCGGACACGGAGCTCGACGCCGTATTCGTGGACGACGGCTCCGCGGACGACACCTACGAGGCCCTGACGACCCTCGCAGACGCCCTCCCTTTCCCGGTCAAGGTGTGTCGGCACCCGGTCAACCGCGGGATCGGCGCGGCCCTGAGGACCGCGGCCCCCGAGCTGTCCGGAGACCTGGTGGTGACCTATGACGCGGACCGCCCCTACCCGCTGAAGGACCTGCCCCGACTGGCGGCCCCGGTAAGGGACGGGACCGCGGACGTGGTCAGCGCCTCCCCCTGGAGCCGGGACGGTTCATCGGAAGGGCTCCCCCGCGGGAGGGTCGCGCTCTCGCGGGCGGTCTCCGGGCTCTACAGGCTGAGGCTGGGCCGCCGAGCCGCGGGGCTCCACACCATGACCAGCGGGTATCGCGTCTGGCGCCGGGAGACCTTCCTCCGTTGCCTGCCCACTCATGACGGCTTCACCGCCACGGCCCAGATGCTCCTCTCGGCCCTGCGGGCTGGCGCCCGCGCGACCGAGCGCCCGTCCACCCTGCGGGTGAGGACGGAGGGCGCGAGCAAGATGCGGGTGGTGCGCACGGCCCTCGCCCACCTGTGGTTGCTGCTACGGGGATAGGCGCCCGTCAGGGGACGTAGGTGAGGCTCCCGGTCGGCAGGGTGGCCCCGGCCTGGTTGGTGAACGGAGCGCTGACGGACAGGGTGGCCGCGGGCAAAGGGCCGTCCAGGATCACGAACGGCGACGGCCCCGATGAGGTGTCCGGGAACGGCTCCAGGGTGATGGCGGTCATCAGACCGACGGTGAGGTCGAGGGGCCCTGGAATGGCCGTCCCGGGATTGGCCACCAGGAAGTCCTGACCCGGCACCTGGAACCCGGTGTTCTCCGGGCCACGTCCCGGCCACGTCATGGCGTCATCGTCGGCGAAGAGCGGATTGGAGAATCGACCGAGGGAGTGGGGGCCGACGCCGGCCACCGGGTTCTCCACCCAGGCCTGATAGCGCCACCCCACCGGCAACGCCGGCAGGACCAGGGAGGGGCCGCCGGACAAGGCGCGGAACCACAGCCCCATGCGGTCGTCAGCGGGCACGCCGAGAGCGTCATTGGTGGGGGTCATGGTGACGCAGCTGCCGCTGATGCCGGAGAAGTCGGCGACCCCATCCGTCACCGTCAGGGACGCCACGCCTCCGGACGCCGCGCCGTAGAGCAGCACCGGCCCCACGGTGGTCGCCGCAGGGGTGGCCTGGGCCTCCACGGTCACGTAGAAGGCCGTGGCCGTCTCGACGGCGGGGAACGGCAGCCCGGTGTTGGTGGAGTCGAACGTGAACGCCGTCGGGGTCCCGAAGACCGTGAGCCCGTCCACGGACGTCACCTGGGACGCGGCCCCGTCCACGACGAAGTAGGCCACGAGCTCGTCCGTGGCTCCGCCCGTGGAAGCCCACGCCGCGTAGATCCCATCCCGGGCGGCGCCGAGGTCCGCGGGAGCCTGCCCGGTCATGACCAGCATCCCCGGGGTGGCCGTGGCCGCCAGCTGCGGGAACACCGCGGTCAACTCCGTGAGGTCCAGGTCGCGGACCGCCAGACCGGTCATGGGGTCCACCATGTCTGTCGGGATGTCCGCGTCCAGGAGGCGCAGCGGGAACGGCGCGGCGGCGTTGTCCGGGAACGGCTCCGCGGTGATGAAGACATCCCAGTCACCGTCATCCAGGGCGAGGGCCTGACTCTCGCCGGTCACGCCCGGGTTCACGAACCCCTGGCCCGGGTCCAGGAAGCCGATGGACTGGGCCCCTCGGGTCTGACAGGACTGCGCGTCCAGGTCCGCCTGACCCGGAGCGAAGAACTGGCCGGTGGAGTACCAGGCGCCGGCGCCCGGGTCGATGACCCAGCCCTCGTAACGCCACGACCCGGAGACCGGAGCCAGGGTCAGGCCCGCGCCTCCTCCCACGTCGTCGGAGAACCAGATCCCGTTGGCCGGAGCACCGTCGCCCGTGGGGTTGGCCAGGACACAGTCTCCCGCGGCCATGGAGAGGTCGGGGTTCGCCGGGACCCCCACGTCTCGCTCGCCGGAGAAGGAGAGCGTGGCGGAGGCGTTGGCGATGGTCCCCGACAGGATGATGTTGCCCGAGGGGGCCAGGTCCAGGTCGCCCTCCGGCTCGATGGTCACGAAGAAATGGGAAGCCTGCCAGATGAACGGGAACGCCTGCCCCAACCCCGTGGAGGCGGGCCCGAAGGTGGCCCCCTGGACGTTTCCGTAGACCCGGTTGCCGTTGACGCTGGTGACGCGGGCCGGCGTGAACGACTCGTCGATGATGAACCGCCCCGTGCTCACGGGGACGCCGTTCACCACGGCCCACCCTTCGTAGTGCCCCCGCTGGACCCCCAGGTCACCGAGACCCTGCAGCTCGAGTCGGAAGGCGTACCTGCCGGTGTCCCCTCCGCCGCTGCATGAGACCACCCCCAACGCCACCAACCCTGCGAGCAGAATGCGTGTCATGGGCGGGATGGTAACCGGGCCACGGTCAGGACGCGACGTGGCACGCCACCTGATGGCCGGGGCGCAGGTCACGGAGGACCGGACGCTCCTCGCGGCACCGATCCTCCGCCAGCGGACAACGGCTGAGGAACGGACAACCGATGGAGCTCGGAGGCGCCATGGGCGGCACCTCGGGCAGCCCCCCGGCACCCAGGCGTGACGCCGCGGTCAACTCGCGGGTGTACGGGTGCTCCCCGTCGCCCAGCAGACCCGCCGGCGCCGACTCCACCACGCGACCCGCGTACATCACGTGCACCCGGTGGCTCATCCCCAGCACCAGCTCCAGGTCGTGCGACACCAGCAGCAAGCCGAGGCCAGCGTCCGCCTGAACGTCCAGCAGCAGGTTCAGGATCTGCGCGCGCACGGAGACATCAAGCGCGCTGGTGGGTTCGTCACACATCAGCAGCGCCGGCTCCACCGCCAGCGCCCGGGCGATGGCGATGCGCTGCCGCTCCCCGCCGCTGAAACCGTGCGGACGGCGCTCCGCAGCGTCCGGGTCCAGGCCCACCCGACGCAACGCCGAGGCCACCCGATCCCCTACCTCCGTCGCCGCCGCCAGGCCGTGCACCCGCACCCCCTCCCCCACAAGCTCTCCCACGGTGAGCCTCGGGTTCAGGGAACCCCATGGGTCCTGGTCGACCCGCTGCATGCGGCGTCGGACCTGCCGCAGCGACTGGGCGTTGAGCGCCAACAGGTCCCGGCCGTCCAGCTCCAGGGTCCCGGACACAGGGTCCACCAGGCGGAGGCAGGTCCGCAACAGGGTGGTCTTGCCGCTCCCGGACTCCCCCACCACCCCCACCGTCCGGCCCGCGTCCACGGTCAGGTCGACGCCGTCCACCGCCACCACCGGGTCCGGTCTGGACCCGAACCAGGGCCGACGACGCTGGAACCGTGTCACCAGCTGTCGAGCCCGCAACAGCGGCACGTCACCCTTCGGGGCGCGTCGTTCCGCCCCGCTCATGACCGCCCCTCCCCGGGCCATCCGGCGGGCGCGATCCTCCCCTTGACCACCGGAGCGCAGGCCACCCGCCGCCCTTCGCCCACGGACTCCAGCTCCGGCACCCCGTCGCCGCAGGCCGCTTCTGCGAACGGGCAACGAGGCTCGAAGGCACAACCCGCCGGGCGCGCGGCAGCGACCGGAACGGCCCCCGCGATGCCGGTGAAACGGCGGCCCGCCCGGCTCCCGCGAGCGCTCAAGAGACCCAGCCCGTAGGGATGCCGCGGCGCCGACAGCACCGCGTCCGAAGGTCCGCTCTCCACGGTGCGACCGGCGTAGACGACGTTCACCTCATCCGCGCATGCAGACACGACCCCCAGATCGTGGGTGATGAGGAGCAGGGCCAGGCCGCGTCGCTCCCGCTCCTGCGCCAGCACGTCCAGCACCCGGACCTGGGTGGACGGGTCCAGCGCCGTCGTGGGCTCATCGGCGATCAGCAGGGACGGGTCTCCGGCCAGGGCCAGGGCGATCACCGCCCGCTGCCGCATGCCTCCGGAGAGCTCGTGGGGAAGGGACGCGGCCGCCGACTCCGGGTCCTCCAATCCGACGCGCTCCAGACGAGCGAGGGCGTCCGACTTCGCGGACGGGGCGTCATGACCGTGATGCAGGACGAGCACCTCCTCCAGCTGAGCGCCCACGGTCAGCACCGGCGTGAGCGCCGCCAGGGGGTCTTGCCAGACCATCCCCATGGCGGCGCCCATGAGCCCGCGACGCTGGGAGGGAGGGGCGCGCATGAGATCGACCGCCGCGTCGCCGTCGTTCCAGCGCATGCGATCCGCGAACACCTGCATGCCATCCGGCAGCACGCCCATGACCGCCTGGGCCACCAGGGACTTGCCGCATCCGGACTCTCCGGCGATGGCCACGGTCCGACCGCGGGAGACATCAAACGACACCTCCTCCACCAACGGCAGACCGGCGGCGGTGGTGATCCGCAGGCGACGCACCTCCAGCAACGGACGCTTCTTCCTGCTCATGCCGCTCCCTCCTCGAACGGGTCCGTGGCATCACGCAGGCCATCGGCCACGAGGTTCCAGGCGCAGACCGTGAGGAACACCAGGAGCCCGGGGAGCACCACCAGGTGCGCGCCGCCGGGCAGGGCGTCGCGCCCTTCCTGGAGCAGTCGCCCCCAGGAAGGGGTGTCCGCAGGGCCGAGCCCGAGGAAAGCCAGGGTCGCCTCGATGAGGACCGCCGCGGCCACCGCCAGCGCCGCCTGAACCGCCATGGGACCGGTGGTGTGGGGCAGCACGTGACGCACGAGGATGCGACCTTCGGGGACGCCCACGGCGCGCGCACCTTCAACGAAGGGCAGGGCCCGCAAGCGCAACACCTCACCCCGCACCAGGCGAGCGGTGTCGGTCCAGCCCGTGACACCGATGAGCAACATGACCACCCAGAGGCTCGGCTGCACGAACGCACACACCGTGATCACCAGGACGATCACCGGGAAGCAGGCGACCACCTGGATCACCCAGCTCAACACCCCGTCCATCAGGCCCCGATACCAACCGGCCATGGATCCGATGAGCAAACCGAGGCCGGTCGCGACGGAGGCAGCGAGCAACCCCACGAGCAGCGAGGTGCGGGCGCCGTACAGCAACCGCGCCGCCACGTCGCGGCCGGCCACGTCCGTCCCGAGGACGTGCCCGGGGGCCCCCACGCCGACGAGCACCGCCCCCTTGTCGATGTCCGTGGCGCCGTGGCGGATGAGCGGCCACAGCAGGGTCGTGTCTTCCCGCGAAGCGACCTGATCCCAGTCCTCCACCTTCAGGTTGGCCGGCGCGGCGCCGGCGCCGAGGACCGCTGATGTCACCAGCAGGGTCAGCCCCACGAGGGCGCCCAGTCGAGGGCGGGACAGGCGACGCAGCGACCCGCAGGCGAGCAGCGCCAGGAACAACCCGCTCCACAGGAAGTCCGCCTGGTGGAAGGCCTCGAGCACGGGGCAACGCCAACCGTCCGGACCAACCACCAGCACCGGATGGCCCGCCGCCACCCAGGGAGCCGCGGCGGCGCAAAGGAGGAGGGTCCCGATCCAGGTCAGGCCCGCCCGCGCGCCGCGCAACCGGCGAAAGCGGCCCATGCTCTGTCCCCAGAATCCCGGCGCCGCCGTCATGAGCGCCTCACCCTGGGATCGACCCACCCGTACAGCAGGTCCGCCGCCAGATAACCGAGCATGGTGACCACCGCAGACAAGGACACCACCGCCATGACCACCGGCACGTCGTGTCCGGTGACCGCCTCCCAGGCCAGCAGGCCCATCCCCGGGATGCCGAAGATGCGCTCCACCACCACGCTGCCGCCCACCAGGGCCGGCAGGATCACCCCGAACAGGGTCACCAGGGGGATCAGGGAGGGGCGCTGCACGTGCCGTCGGAACAACCGCCGCTCAGGGACGCCGCGCGCCCGCACCGCCCGCACCCAGGGCTGGGACGCGGTGTCCAGGATGCTGGTCCGGGCGAAGCGTTGAAGCACCGCCACGCCGCCGTAACTGAGCACGGCCACCGGCAGCACGCAGTGCCACGCCAGGTCCGCCAGGGTGCGCGGCGACCACACTGACAGCTCGCCGGCGGTCAGGGCGCGCTGGATCTCGGGGGAACGCAGGCCCTGCATGGGGAACACGCCGTTCAGGCCCAGCACGCAAGCCGTGGCGACCCAGAAGCTCGGCGCGGCGAACAGCGCGAACATCAGGAGAGACAAGCCGCGGTCGCCCCGGCTCCCCTTGCGCCGCGCAGCCCACGTGCCGAGAGGGATCGCCAACAGGAACATCACGGCGACCGCACATCCCTGGAGCAACAACGTGAACGGGAGCCTCTCCCCCAACAGGGTCCGGACGCTCCGGGACTGGTTCATGGACTCACCGAAGTCCAGGGTGACGAGGCTCGCGACCCACCGGCCGTAGCGCGTGTGGGTCCACGCCAGCCAGCCCCATCGTTCCAGGTCCGAGACCTCCCTGTAACGAAGGTGATTCAGCTCCCACCAGCGCCGCAACCGATCGTCCTCGAGCGTCTGAAGCCGCTCCTGCTCGGGGCTCAGGCGCCGCCCCGGAGAGCCGTAGGCGGTGTAGCGGACATCGCAACCGCCGCTGCCCACGAGCAGCTCCGCGGCCAGCCCCCGGACGTGAGGTGACGCGTCCAGCAGCAGCGGCATGAAGTCGGTCATCATGAGCCCGCCATAGCGCGCCAGCTCAGCCTCCCATCGCCGACGCCGCTCCCTGACGGCCTCCAGGGGGGCTCCCGTGGGCCGCCCGGGTGAGACCTCCGCCCGGGCCGCGGCCATCCAGCGGTTCAACGCGCCGCGCATCTCGTCGGCCCTATAGCCCTCCGCCTCCGCCAGCTCCCCGGCACCGCTCACCAGGCTGTGGAGGGGGTCCTCAGGGTCCTCCGCTTCGTCGAGGACCGGCCGCAACCACCTCGCGGTCTGTCCCCGGAGACGCCGCAGCCGATCCATGTCCCAGATCATGGCGCGGAGCTCCGGCTGCAACGGAGTCGCCGCCAACCGCGCCGCCCGCGCCCCGCGACCGGAGACCGTGAGCAAGCCCTCGGAGGACACCCGCCCGGCCACCACCTGGCTCCGGACATGAGCCGCCATGGCGTCCATGACCGTGGCCGCCTCCAGCTTGTTCAGTCCGGAAGAGAGCGCCGCGTCGTAGACCCGCCGGCTCAGGTCCGGCGCCACGCGGCGCCACGTGGAGGACACCCGCTCCGCCGCCGCCTGGACGGTGCGTCTGGAGTCCTCAACATCCAGGTTGATGATGGCCGGCAGGTCGTAGCCCATGGCCACCCGAAGGCGTCGAGCGACGTCCTCGGGCAGCGCCCGGCCGCCGATCGAAGGCTCCTCACCGGCACCGGGAGCCAGGGGGTCGTCACCGATGGACAACAGCCCGAACGTGAGCACCGTGATCCCGACGAAGGTGGGGATCATCAAAAGGATGCGACGGACCACATACCGGATCATCCGGTCGCGCTCACTCCCTCAGGTAGAGGTCCCGGAACCAGAGACCCAGGTCGTGCACCTTCACGTTGGCCCAGCGGCGCCCCACCCCCACGGGAGAATAGGTGCAGCAGATGACCGTGAAGGGCTGAAGCTCGTTGAACAGGCGGTGAAACTGACGGCGTAGACGCAGACGCTTGGACCGGTCCAGGGTCACCTGGGTCGCCTCGAGCAACCGATCCACCCGCTCGTCTCGAAGCCCGACCCAGTTATTACCCTGCTTGTCCGCCAGGGACGAGTGGAACAGCTCGAACTGATCCGGCTCCACCGGCGGACGCAGGCCGTTGCGGACCAGGAACGCGTCGAAGTCATGGCGGTAGATGCGCCCGAACTCCCTCGCGGGCACGGCCTCCACCTCGATGATGACCCCTGCCTCCAGCGCCCCCTCCGCGATCACCACGGCGGGGACCCGCCACAGCTCGGAGGCGATCACCAGGAGCTTGAACCGGAACTCGCGGCCGTCCTTCTCCAGCACCCCCTTTGAGTTCTGCCGCCAGCCCTCCGCCTCCAGGAGCGCCCTGGCCTCCCGGGGGTCGAAGCCGAACTCCGGAACGGTCCGGTCGTAGTCCGCGTCCGGGAACCAGTAGGGGCCGTTCACCGTCCGCGCCAATCCGTGACGGACCTGTTTCGCGATGTGCTGCCGGTCAACCAGACGGGCGACGGCCCGCCGCACGGCGGCGGACCCGAAGAGCGGATGGGGCTTGCTGAGATCTTCCGGGTCCCGCGTGTTCCACGCCACGAACTCGTAGTTGGGGAGCGGGTACGCCGTGCGCCAGTTGTGACGATTGAACGTCGGGTCCCGCCCCATGGCCTCGAACTGGCCGGAGGGGATGGCGGCGATGTCGACCTCTCCTTGCCGAAGCTGTTCGAGCCGCGCCGCGTCATCCGGGACGAAGCGGAACTCCACGTTCTCCACGTAGCAATTCCAGATCGGGAAGGGCGCCTCTCTGTACTCGTCGCGCAGGGTGAGGAGCAGCCGCTGATCGCTGAACTCCTCGACCCGATAGGGGCCGTACCCGACCTGCTGGCGCAGCACGTTGAAGGCCTCCGGGTCCGTCGGCGACGCGTGGGCCGGGACCACCGTGAACTCCAGGCCGAACATCACCGCCGCGTTGTAGTGACGCTCCTTGAACCGGACGTCGAAGGTCAGGGGACCGGTCTTCGTCACCTTCTCCACCGCGGTCAGGGAACCCCGCCGCTTGTCGCAGCGGACCGCCGGGTCCTGCATGAGGTTCCAGGTGAACTCATAGTCGTCGGCGGTGAGCGGGCGCCCGTCGCTCCAGGTCAGGTCGCCGCGAATGGTCCACCTGTAGGTCAGGCCGTCAGCGCTGGCCGTTGGCAGGGAAGCGGCGACGCACGGGCGGGCGACGATGCCGTCCTCGCCGGCGTCCGGGGTCTCCTCCAGCAGGAACGGGGCCAGGTAGTGCTTCATGTAGGCGCGACCGCTGTCGTTGCGCCACAGCAGGTTGTTGAGGGTTGCCGGCGGATTCTTGTAGCCGACCACCAGGGTCCCACGGACCCGCGTCGGGTCGAAGGGCTCGGCGGAGAGGTCCCGCCAACGACCGCGATCCGGGTTCTCCGCTTCCCGATCCGCCAGGATCTCTGCGACCGGGCGACCGCCGGCGCTCTCGCCGCCGCTGATCCCACGGCGGTCGACGTCCTCGCCGCTGCACGCGACGAGGAGCAGCGCAGCACCCGCCCAGAGGTACCAGTTCCTGCTCATACCGATTCCGCTCCCACGATGCGCCGGAGGTTACCACGCTCGGAGATGCGGCAGGGACCTCCATCATAGACCACGGAAAGGAGCGCAGATAAACTGATTTGCGGGGATCATGGGCGGTCATTCGCTGCGCAACTCGTTGCTCGTCGCGGTGCTGGTCGGCGTGCCGGCCCTGTTCGTCCTCGTGCTGGAGGACGCGGCCTTGTCGCGCGCCGATCTCGTCGTGGCCAACGGTCCGGACCCGCGCAGCCTCGACCCCGCGGTGACCACGGCCATCGCCGACGCCCGCATCCTCTCCAGCCTCTTCGAAGGCCTCCTCGACACGGACCCGGAGACCCTGGAGCCGGTGCCGGCCCTCGCCCGCGAACAACCGGAGGTCTCGGCGGACGGGCTGCGGTGGACCTTCCGCCTGCGTCGTGGGCTGCGGTGGAGCGACGGGCACCCCCTGGACGCCCACGGCCTCAGGTGGTCCTTCCTGCGCTTCCTCGATCCGCGCACCGCCGCGCGCTTCCCCTCGCTCCTGTTCGGGGTGGAAGGAGCTCGCGCGTTCAATCAGTCCGGAACGGGCCGCGAGTCCGTCGGGATCCGGGCTCCGGACCCGGAGACCCTGGTGTTCACCCTGGAGCAGCGGCAGCCCTACTTCCCGGCGATCCTGACCCTGTTCCCGCTCTATCCCGTCCCCCGCCACGCCGTGGAACGCCACGGAGCCCTGTGGATGAAGCCGGACCGGATGGTCTGCAACGGCCCCTACAAGCCGGTCCTGTGGCGGCTGAGGGACCGGGTGCGGGTCGAGCGCAACCCGCTCTACCGCGCCAACCATGAGGTGGCGCTGGACTCCATCGACTGGCTGTCCACGGAGTCCGCCGCCACCCAGCTCAACCTCTACGTCCGCGGTGACTGCGACATCATCACCGACATCCCCACCTCCGCCGTCAACACCCTGCTCGCCCGTTATGGCCCGGACGCCACCGGTGAGTTCCAGCCCACGGCCCGGCTCGGCACCTTCTACTTCAAGGTCAACACCGACCGACCGCCGTTCAACAACCCCAAGCTGCGACGGGCCCTCAGCCTCTCCGTGGACCGGGTGGCCATCGTCGAGAACGTGACCCGGGCAGGCGAGGCGCCCGCGTTCAGCTTCGTCCCGCCGGGCACCCGCTGCGGCGCCGTCCAGTACGAACCCCCTAGGGACACCTGCCGCTTCGATCCGGAGCTGGCCCGAGAGCTGCTGCGGCAAGGGCTCGCCGAGGAAGGGGTGCGGCTCGCCGACCTCCCGGTGTTCGAGGTCCTCTACAGTCCGGACGTCAACGATCAGGCCATCGCCGAGGTCCTGCAAGCGCAGTGGGCCCGTCTCGGGCTGCGTTGCCGTCTGGTCAACATGGACTCCGGGTCCATCCGCGGCGCCATCCGCAAACAGGACTACACCATCGCCCGCTCATCCTGGATCGGTGACTTCAACGACCCCAGCAACTTCCTCGACCTGTTCATCCTGGACAGGAACGGCAGCGACACCGGGTTCAAGGAGCCCCGCTACACCGAGCTGGTGATGAGCCGCGCCAACGCCGCCGGTGAATCCGGCGAGCGCTCCCGGGTGCTGCGAGAGGCAGAGGCCCTGCTCCTCGAGTCCGCCGCCATCATCCCGGTCTTTCACTACGTCTCCCGCGGCATGGTGAAGCCCTGGGTCCGGGGCTACCACCGCAACGTCCTGGACTGGCACCCGCCCCGCTGGCTGAGGGTCACCCGATGACCCGCGGAATCCTGGTGCTGCTCCTCCTCACCGTGGGACCCGTGGCGCTGCTGCTGGCGGCGCGGCGCCTGCAGCGGACCGGCGGGCGCGTCCTCCCGTTCCTGATGCGCCGCACCGGGTGGCTCATGGCCACGTCCCTCGTGGTCTTCACGGTCTCCTTCTTCCTCATGCGAGCCGTGCCCGGCGGCCCGTTCGACGACGGCCGCAGCCTCATGCCTCAGGTGCGTCGCAACCTGGAGGCCCGGTTCGGCCTGGACAAGCCCATGGCGGAGCAGTGGATCATCGCCCTGGGCGGCATGCCCACCTTCGACTTCGGCCCCTCCATGACACTGCGGGACTTCCAGGTGCGCGAGGTCATGGCCCAGGGCATGCCCGCCTCCGCGCTCCTGGGCCTCGCCGCGTTCGCCTGGATGCTCGCCATCGGCGTACCCGTGGGAGTGGTGGCGGCCCTGCGCCGGGGGAGCCGGACCGACACGGTGCTGTCCGCCGCCGCCAGCCTGGGCATGGCCGTGCCGAACTTCGTCCTTGCAGGAGCGCTCATGACGCCCCTGGTGTTCGTCCTGGGATGGCTCCCCGCTGCTGGCCTGGCGGAACCGCGAGCGCTCATCCTGCCGTCGTTCTGTCTGGCGGCCCCGTTCGCGGCCCAGGTGGCCCGACTGGTCCGCACCGGGATGCTGGAGGTCATGAACCAGGACTGGATCCGCACCGCCCGCGCCAAGGGGCTGAGCGAACTCCGGGTCATCACGGGGCACGCCCTCCGCGGCGCCCTGCTCCCGGTGATCACGTTCCTGGGGCCGGCCCTGGCCGGCATCCTCACGGGCTCCCTGGTGATCGAACAGGTGTTCGCCATTCCCGGCGTCGGCACCCACTTCGTGCAGAGCGCCCTCAACCGGGACTACACCCTCGCCCTCGGCATGGTCATGCTCTACACCGTGGCGGTCTACGTCCTCAACGCCATGGCCGATCTCCTGCTGGCGTCCCTCGACCCCCGGGTGGAGCTGACATGAGCGGCGCCCCTCAGCCCGGCAAGCTCTCGGACGCCCGGCGCTGCGCCGCGGGTCGGTTCCTCATGGGGCTGGGCCTCATGGCGGTGCTCGTGCCGTTCCTTCCCCTCGCCGCCCCATCCGAGGTGAACCTGGACGCCAAGCTGGCGCCGCCGACCCTGCACGGCCTCTGGAGAGGTGGATTCCATGCCTCCCAGGTGCGCGACCCCGGCCCCGTCAGCGAGCTCCTCATCAGCGCTCGCACAGCGGTCTTCGGTGACCGCCAGCTGGGTCCGGTCATGGGCACGGACTCCCTGGGCAGGTGCCTGCTCTCGCGGCTCTTGTGGGGGGCGCGCCTGAGCCTGGCCGTGGGGCTGGTGGCGTCCGTCATCAGCCTCATCATCGGGGTCGCCTGGGGGGCGGTCTCCGGGTACGCGGGGGGACGGACCGACGACATCATGATGCGCGTGGTGGATGTGCTCTACGCCCTCCCCCTCATGTTCATCGTCATCTTCGTGGTGGCCCTCTTGCGAGGCTTCCGCAACGAACATCCGGAGCTCGAGACCAACCAGGTGGTGGTGCTGTTCGCCGTCATCGGCGCCACGTCCTGGCTGACCATGGCCCGGATCGTCCGCGGCGGGGTCCTGTCCTTGAGCAAGATGGAGTTCATGGAGGCGGCGCGGGCGGCCGGCTCCACGCCCCTGACCATCCTGCGCCGTCACGTGCTCCCCAACATCACCCCGGTGGTCCTCGTGACCCTCACCCTCACCATCCCCCGCGTGATGCTGTTCGAAGCCTTCCTCTCGTTCCTCGGCCTCGGCGTGGAAGCCCCGGACGTGAGCTGGGGGGTGCTCGCCCGGCAGGGCTTCGACGCCCTCACGGCGGTCCACTCCAGCCTCTGGCTGATCCTGTTCCCGGGCCTGGCGTTCGCGTCCACGTTGCTCGCCATCAACCTCCTCGGCGACCGCATGCGTGACGCCCTCGACCCTCGTCTGCGCGGAGGCGACCGGTGAGCCCGCTGCTGCGAGTGGACGATCTGCACGTGACGTTCTCCGGCGAGCAGGGAGCGACCCCGGCGGTGCGCGGCGTCAGCCTCAAGGTGGATCCCGGAGAGGTGGTGGCCATGGTGGGCGAGTCCGGATCGGGCAAGTCCGCCACCGCCCTCGCCGTCATGGGTCTGCTGCCAGGGTCCGCCACCGCCACCGCCCACCGGGTCGAGGTGGACGGGTCGCAGCTGGCGCTCGACAACAGACGGGCGACGAGGAGGCTCCGAGGCGGCACCATGGCCATGGTGTTCCAGGACCCGCTGACGGCGCTCAATCCACACCTCACGGTGGGCGAGCAGGTGCTGGAGTCCGTGAGGCTGCATCAAGGGCTGCGCGGGCGGCAGGGACGGGATCGGGTCGTGGCGCTGCTGGCGGAAGCCGGCATACCGCAACCGGAGCGCCGGGCCCTGGCGTGGCCGCACCAGCTCTCGGGAGGCCTGCGGCAGCGGGCGCTCATCGCCATGGCCCTGGCGGGAGACCCGAAGCTGCTCATCGCCGACGAACCCACCACCGCCCTCGACGTCACCGTGCAGCTGCAGATCCTCGAGCTCTTCCGGCAGTTGTGCCGGGAGCGCGGCACGGGGCTGCTGCTCATCACCCATGACCTGGGCGTGGTGGCGACGGTGGCGGACCGGGTCGCGGTCATGTACGCCGGACGGGTGGTGGAGGAGGCGGCGGTGACCGCGTTGTTCGACCACCCCCGCCATCCCTACACCCGCGGCCTGCTGGCGTCCCTTCCCCGTGACCTGTCGGTGGAGGATCGGCTGCCTCAGATCCCTGGCGCTCCCCCGGACCCGCGCGCCCTGCCCGCCGGTTGCCCGTTCGTTCCGCGCTGCGCGGACGCGGTAGAGCGATGCACGGCGGAGGAACCTCAGCTCCGCGACGGGAGCGCGTGCTGGCTGACGGAGGACCAGACGTGAGCGCACCGGTCCTGCAGATCCAGGGCTTGAGCCTGACCTACCCCCCACGGGGTGCATCGGGACCGGTCCACGCCGTACGCAACGTGGACCTCTCCATAGCCCAGGGAGAGGTGGTGGCCCTGGTAGGAGAGTCAGGCTGCGGCAAGTCCTCCCTCGCCCGAGCGGTGCTCCGGTTACGCACACCCACCGGGGGCACGGTCACCCTCCAGACCCCTGACGGTCCGGTTCCCCTGCACGCCCTCCGGGGCAGGAAGCTCCGCCAGGCCCGACGCTGGGTCCAGGTGGTGTTCCAGGACCCGTATGCGTCCCTCGACCCCCGCGTCACCATCGGCGACAGCGTGGCGGAACCCCTGCGGGCGTTCGGGCTGGACACCGGGATCATCCCCGCGCTCCTCGAGCGGGTCGGCCTGGACCCGAACCTTGCGTCGCGGTTCCCTCACGAGCTGTCCGGCGGCCAACGCCAGCGGGTCGGCGTCGCCCGCGCCCTCGGTCCGTCCCCCAAGCTCCTGGTGCTGGACGAAGCGGTCTCAGCGCTGGACCTCTCCCTGCGCGCGCAGGTGCTCAACCTGCTCCTGGATCTGCGCCGGGAGCACGACCTGTCCATGCTGTTCATCACCCACGATCTGGCCGTGGTCAGGGCCCTGGCGGATCGGGTCGCGGTCATGTACTCCGGCGAGCTGGTCGAGGTGGCGCCCCGGGCGTCCGTCCTACAGCGACCTCGCCACCCCTACACCCGGGCCTTGCTGGACGCGGTTCCCGCCACGGACCCCGGCGCAGCGAATGAGAGTGGTGACCAGATCCTCTCCGGAGAGCCTCCCTCCCAGGAGCACATCCCGGCGGGCTGCGCCTTCGCCAGCCGGTGCCCCCTGGCGGAGCCACGCTGTGAGACCGAGCACCCGGCCATGCGCCCCCTGGAGTCGTCCTGGGGCGCACGGTGCCTGATCCTGGAGTGAGCGCGCTACCGGATCAGAGCTGCAGCAGCTGGTAAGACGTGCTCTCCGCCCCCGGAGGACCGTTGGGACGGAACGTCATGCTCTGGGACTGCGAACTCACCGCGGCGAAGTTGTGCAGCGGGAACGGCGGGTTCGGGAAGTACTCGAAGATCGCCTCGTTGGTGCCGCCCGTGATGGGGACCACCCCGTTGGGGTCGAGGAGCGTCGTGGATGGTGCGTTGCTGAGACCGTAGCCCGGTCCGATACCCACCAGGGCGACGCAGTTACTCTGTCCCGGGAGCCAGCCGAAGAACATGCCGACGTCACCGGCGCTGTCCATGGAGACGCCGAAGTCCCAGCGAACCGCGGGGCCAGCGGCCTCCACCGCCCATCGCCATTCGATCACCAGGTCCACGTCGCCTCCGCCGTTGTCGGTCTCGGAGACCTCGATGGTGGCCGGTGACCCGGAGGTGAAGCCGGCGCTGCTCGCCACGGTGGAGCTCATGTGCATGTCGCACCAGTAAGGAGCGATGGTCGGAGGTCCGGAGTGGAGCGCCGACGGAGTGGCGGACGGCCTGGAGGGCGTCACGGGGCCGAAGCTCACGTAACCGTTGGTGTCGATGTGGGTGACGGTGTAGACGGTGCCATAGAACGGGAAGGACAGGGCCTGGTGGTACCAGCTGACCGTCATATCGTCGCCGAGCACGGACTCATCGAAGGTGTGGCTGATGTTCTGGTTGCCGGACCAGTTCACGTCCATCTCCACCGCCGCCGTGCAGGTCATGCCTGCCGGGTTGGTGACGTCCGCCACCGCCGCCTGGAGGCCGATGTCCTGGAGCAGCGGCGGGACGAGCCCCTCGAACCGCCAGCGACCCGACGGGCCGACGAAGGCGAACTGATCCACCAGGGTCACCGGATTGAAGCCGTTCATGACGACGTCCGCGGGCATCTGCAGGTCGATGATCCCGAGCGGCGGAACGGACACACCGCCGATCACGTTCAGGACCAGGCCGGAGGCCAGGACGAACGGCGCGCCCGACGCCCCTTCCACGTCCAGCACCAGGGCCCCCCCTGGCAGGAGACCCACCGGAATGGGGCCCGTGGAGTTACGCCCGTGACGGATCTCGTTGACCGCGAGGGTGGCTTCCGGGCTGTTGGGCTGCTGAGCGAACGCTCCGGAGACCGTCGCAAGCACTGCAATGGCAAGGACAAGAAGAGGGCTGCGAAGTGGAATCATGGCTGGTGGTGGGGCTGGGGTTTAGGGATTCGTCGGGCGCAGGGCGCCGAAGCGCGGACATCTCCCCGGGCGCGCCGACGTCTGCTCTATCGAGCCTACCCAAAGCCACCAAATCGTGCATCTTATTCGCATGGCAAAACAATCATAATTCCTAAAAAAACCACTCCCGCCAGATCCCCTCCAAGGCCACCAGATTGGGACAGAGGCGCTCCAGGCGACGCAGCTCCACCGCCAAAGCAGCGGTGTCGTCTCTTCTATGCAGCACCTCAGCCAGGATCTTCCCGGCCTGGAGGGACCTCGGCGCCAGGGACACGGCCCGCTCCAGGGACACGCCGGCGCTGACCAGATCCGCGCCCCGACCGAACGGGGTCCCGTCGTGCCCCAGAGCCTGGACGAGACCAGCCTGGGCCATCAGGACACCACGCGATCGCGTCGGCAGGGACGCCTCCTCCGCTGCCTGCAGGGCGTGCCGCTGTGCGGTGCGCACCCGCCCCGCGCGCAGGTGCATGTCCACCTCGAGGCCGCGCACCTCCGCCGTAGGCTCCAGCTCCCCCAACAACCTGAGGGCATCCTTGAACTTGCCGAAGGTCCCCAAGGTCCGTATCCGATCCAACGCTGACACCTCCCCACCGACCCCTGGCGGGTCCAGCAGGGGATCGCGGGCGCGAAGCCCGGCCAGCAGGAACGACGCCGCGTCCCGATCCGCAGCCCGGACGTAAATCCCCATGGCCCCGGGCTCATCAAATGGGTCCAGGGAGTCACTCCCGGGTACGGGTTCCAGGCCCACGAATCGAAGTTCCTCGAGGCAGCGCTCCGCCTCCTCGAGCCCCTTCGCCACCTTGACCCGGACCAGGTCTCGCGGCACCGCCGGCGGCCCCTCGGAGACGGTCTGGCCCAACTCCGAGAGCGGTCGCGACAGCAGCTCCCGCTCGTAGTCGCTCCGCATTCCCCGCTCCAGGGGCATGTCACAAGGACGGCAGCGCCGCTGGGAGTCCACGAACTCGTTGAGGCACTCCGGACAGAACCGCAGCACGTCGTCACGCTGAAAGAGATCGAGCATGGGGTCCAGCACCGGCGCCGCCTTGCGATCGGGGTCCGGGCGAAACCCAGCCAACGAGAGCGGCGTCCCGCACAACGGACAGCGGCGGCTCCCGTCCTGCAGGGCCGCGTCGCACTTCGGACACGAGACCATGATCCGAAAGCTAACAGGTTTGACGCCGACGGCATGGTCACCCCAAGATGCGGCCATGAACCTGCGACGCGCCATCCCCATCGTCCTCCCCGTGACGCTGGCGATCCTCACGGGGTTGCCCGCCGTCAGCGGCGGGCTGATCCGGGACGACGCGCTCTATGTGGTGCTGAACCCTCATGTGACCGAGCCCACACCGCTCTCACTCATGCTGTCGACCCCGTTCCAGCCCGAGCACGAGCTCGGCCTGTACCGCCCGGTGACCACCGCCTCCTTGCGCCTGGACTTCGTCATCACCCGCTGGTTGGGACTCCCGGCGAACCCCGACTCCGCCCCCGTCTGGCACCTCACCAACCTCCTCCTGGCCGGGGCCGCGGCGGCCATGGTCTACCTCCTGGCCAGGCCCATCGGGTTCTCCACCACCGCCGCCGGCATGGCGGCGTGTGTGTTCGCCGTCCACCCGGCCCGCACGGAGGCGGTGCTGTGGATCAGCGGCCGGGCGGAGTGCCTCATGACCCTGTTCGCCCTGGCCAGCCTCGCCCTCGGCGCCCGAGGGGCTCGCGGCTGGCGCGGACCGCTGGCAGGTCTGCTGGCGCTGCTGGCCTGCTGGTCCAAGGAGCAGGCCTACGTGTTGCTGTTCCTGGCCCCCCTGATCCCGTCCCTGACCCGACAGGAGCGCCTCCGTGTCAGCTGCTGGATCGGCGGGTTCGTGATCCTGGCCTTCGCCTGGCGGACCAACGTCGTCGGCATGGGACCCGAGGGAGCACAGCAGGTGCTCCACGGTTGGGGGTTCCCGGGCAGAGTGGTGTTGGGGATCAGCTTCCTCGGCGACTACATCCGGCTCTGCTTGCTCCCGTATCCGCTGCTCAACGAATACGACGAACCGGACACCATGACCGCCTGGTTCCCGCTCCTGGTCGGGCTGCTGTTCCTCGCCGCCTTCGCATGGCGATGCCGCCGGGACCTCAGGGACGTGTTCCTCATGGCCCTGTTCGCCTTCCCTCTCGTCCCCGTGTCCAATGTCTTCTATCGGTCCGGCGAGACCTTCGCGGAACGGTTCCTGGCCCTGCCAGCCGCCGGAGCGGTGCTCCTCGTCGTGAGGCTGCTCGCCCGACGGCCGCGCCTGGGGGGATCGGTGCTGTTCACCGCCACCGTGGTGCTCGCCCTCCTCAGCCTCAAGCGGGGAGCGGACTACGCCAACGATCGGTCCCTCATGGAAGCCCTGGTCCGGGACGCGCCGCACCAGAGCAGCTCCTGGTTCCTCCTCTCCACCATCACCGGCAATGACCGCAAGCAGGTCGCCGAGCAGGAGCGGCAACTCCAGCAGGACATGGAGACGACCGAAGCCCTGCGCAAGCTCGAGCCATCCGGTCCGGAGGAGAGGGCTCTGCTGGAGGAGCTCCTGAATCGAGACCACCAGGGGGACCGGGTGCGGCTCCGCGGCGAGCTGAACAAGCTGGCGCAAGAGATGCTGCAGCAGCTGAGGAAGGCCATCGAGATCGACCCGGCCAACTACAAGGCCCGCATGGAGCTGGTGCGCTTGCTCAAGTCACAGGGAGGGCCCGTCGACGGAGGCGGCTCCCGCAACCGCGGCGCCCTGGACGAAGCCGAGGCCCACGCCCGGGAGGCCATCCGGCGACGGCCCGGCGTCTTCGAGGCCCACAACCTGCTCGCCCAGGTCTTGCTGGCTCAGGCCCAGGGCCTCAAGGGGGCCAGCCGGAAGGACCGTATCCAGGAAGCGGAGCGGGAGCTCAGGGAGACCCTGAGGCTGGAACCGCGAAGCTCCTCCGCCGGGCAGGACCTCTCCCGCATCCTCTTGTTCAACCGCCGCGAGGCCGAGGCCATGGAGTTCCTTCAGCACCAGCTCGAGGTGTTCCGTGAGCTCAGTGAGGAGCGCTGGTGGGACGTCCGCGGACCGCAACTGGAAGCGGCGGTGCTCCGGAGCATCGCCCAGCTGCGAGGCGAGGAACAGCGCGGTCTGGAGCAGGCCCTGCCTCGCCTGGACGAGGCCCTGGACCGGGCTCGCTCGGCGCCGCTGCGGACGGAGCTCCTCACCGGACACGTGGCCACCAACCTGGAACGACTGGGCCGTCACCGGGACCGGGCGGTGCGCTTGAAGGACGAGGTGGAGCGACTCGAGGGTCGGGTGGACAGCGCCCGCAACCAATCCGACGTGATGAGCGCCCTGGCGACCCTCGAGCTCCATCGTCGGCGTATGGAGTCAGCCGCCCGCTGGTATGAACAGGCGGCCAGGTCCTCGCAACGCCCGGAGAGCTCCCGCAACATGTACCGGGCCGCGGCCCGCATCCTCGAACACCGGGCCGCGGCCCTTCCGCCGGGAGCGGAGCGCGTCAAGGTGCTGCGGGAGGCGCTACGCCTGCGACGTCGGTCGCAGGCGACGTGACCGCTGAACGCCGTCAGGCGTCGGCCCGACGCGCCACCACATCCACCTCCACCAGGGCGTCCTTCGGCAGGCGCGCCACCTCCACGCAGGCACGCGCCGGGAAGGGCGCTTCGAAGTACCCCGCGTAGACCTCGTTGACGGTGGCGAAGTCGTCCATGCTGGCCAGGTACACCGTGCACTTGACCACGAGCCCCAGGCTGCTCCCGGCCGCAGCCAGGACGGCGGCGAGGTTCTCGAAGACGCGGCGGGTCTGGGCCGCCACGTCCTCCCCCATCATCTCCCCGGAGGCGGGGTCGAGGGCCACCTGGCCGCTGCAATACACCCAGCCGTCACAGCACACGGCCTGAGAGTAGGGCCCGATGGCCTGCGGCGCCCGGTTGGTGGAAATCGACTCAAAGCTCGAGGTCATGGGTCCATCCCCAGGCGCCGGTTCAACGCCTGCTCCACATTCTCCGGCACGAACTCGGACAGGGAACCACCGGCCCGGGCGATCTCCTTGATGAGCCGACTGCTGACGAACCCGAAGTCACCGGAGGGCATCATGAAGACGGTCTCGATGTCCCCCGCCAGGCGCCGGTTGGTGTCCGCCATGGCCATCTCGGACTCGAAATCCGAGACCGTGCGGATTCCTCGGAGGATCACCGAGGCCCCGCGAGACCGGCAGAACTCCACCGCCAGGCCATCGAAGGTGGTGACCTCCACCCGGTCCCCCAGACCGGACAACGCGGCGCGGGCCAGGGACACCCGATCGTCCGCGCTGAACATGGGGCTCTTGTCCACGTTGACGCCAATGGCGACGATCAGGTGATCGAACAGTCCCAGGCCCCGCTGGATCAGGTCCAGGTGCCCTCGCGTGAGGGGATCGAAGCTCCCCGGGTAGCAGGCGGTGGCGCTCATGGGTGGTTAGGATACCCCAGCGGACGCATCCTCAAGGGAATGCTCGGAATGCGGTTACCTCGCGGCATCTTCGTCAAGCTGGTGACGATCTTCCTCATCATCGGCCTCATCCCGTTCCTCGGCCTGTCCTTCTGGACCTACCACAAGGCCGAGGACCGGATGACGGAGACCGTCATCACCTACTGGCTGGTCCGGCAGGCGCGAGAGACCGCGGCCCAGCTGGATCGGGAGATGCACGGCATCCGCACCCTCATCCGCAGCCGCGCCGACGACAACATCCTGGCCGAGCAGATGACCAAGCTCGGTACCTGGGGCGTGCAGTCCCAGCTCGAGGAGTTCCTCCGTCGTCAGAAGAACTACAGCGAAGACCTGGACCTGCTGGTCCTCATCGACGCCGCCGCCCGGACGGTGGTCGCCGAGAGCACCGCTGGCGAGCAACACCTGAAGGGGATGCGCCTCGAAGACCTGCCCCTCCCCGACACGGAGCGCCAGTGGATCGAGAACGCCCTGTCGCCGGACCCGGCGCTGCTCGACGCTCCGGAGGTCCCGGTGTCCATCCATGACTGGCACGTCTCCGGCTTGAACGCCCTGTCCCGCGGCGAGGCCGCCACGATCGAGGGATACCCGGACAGGGCGGATCGATACGCCGTCGGGGTCGCCGGCACCATCGTGTCGCCGGAGTCCAACAAGCCTGTCGGAGTGCTGGTGGGCATCTTCAACTGGGCCCGCATCCAGGGGGTGCTGGATCGGGTCACGGATCGCTTCCAGGCTCGGGACGACCCCCGCTTCGACGGGGTGCGGTACGCCTCCGGGTATCCCTTCCTCTTCTACTCCAACCGCGACACCATCATCGCTCACAAGAACCAGGCGATCCTGGGCGAGAGCCTGGTGCGTGACCACGGGCTCAAGACCCTCCACGACCGCATCGGGCTGGCGCCCTACGGAGCCCATGAATACGAGTACCCGCCAGGGACCAGGAAGATCTCGGGCTACGCCTACACCGACGGCGCCGAGCACGGCTTCTCCTGGGTGGTGGGAGTGGGCATCAATGACGACGAGATCTACGCCGACGTGGAGCTCCTCCGCGACTTCATGTTCATCGCCGCCCTCATCGTCGCCGGCATGGTGGTGCTGCTGGCGGCGGTCTTCAGCCACCGACTCACCGAGCCCATCACGCGGCTGATCGGGTACACGGCGGAGGTCGCCCGGGGCAACCTGGGGGCCCGCGTGGAGATCAAGACCCGGGACGAGATCGCGGTGTTGGCGGACTCGTTCAACAAGATGGCGGAGGACCTGGGCGAGAGCAACCGGCGCCTCATCAAGGCGGAGAAGAACGCCGCGTGGCAGGAGATGGCGCGACAGGTGGCCCACGAGATCAAGAACCCCCTGACCCCCATCATGCTCTCCGCGCAACAGCTCAAGCGCGCTCACGACGACCAGCACCCGGCGTTCGACGAGATCATGGACGACTCCGTGAGGGTCATCGTCGAACAATGCGAAGGGCTGCGCCGGATCGCCTCGGACTTCGCGTCCTTCGCCCGGTTCCCCGACCGCAAGCTCGAACCGATCGAGGTCGGACGGTTGATCTCGGACAACGTGGACCTGTATCGACCACGGGCGGCGTCGGACATCGAGGTCAGCGCCGACATCCGCACCCCGGAAGGGACCTTGGTGATGGTGGACAAGGGGGAACTCGGACGGGTCTTCCTCAACCTCTTCAACAACGCCATCCAGGCCATGGAGGGCGGAGGCGCCCTGACCGTGGTCGCGCGGCTCAAGCCGGGGACGGACCCGGCCATGGTGGACATCCTGGTCTCGGACACGGGCCGAGGCATCCCTCCCGAAGACCAGCACCGCCTCTTCGAGCCCTACTTCAGCACAAGGACAGGGGGAACGGGCCTGGGGCTCGCCATCTGCCAGAGGATCATCCACGAGTACGGCGGACAGATCTCCGTCGTCAGCGAACCGGGCCAGGGCACCACGTTCACCATCACCCTCCCCCAGGCAGCCCAGGCGCCGAAGGAACCCTGAGCCGCGTTCCTCGACGCGAAGCCGCGCCGCCGAAGGCCGCGCCGCCAGCCGTAACCTGAGCGGGTGATCGCCCTGTGCATCGGGTTCGTGACGTCCCTGGTCATCCACGCGTCCGTGGACGTGACGCCGGAGGTCATCTGCGTGACGGCCGCCCTCAGCGGCGCGCTCTGCGTCATCGCGAGTCCTCGGCTACGGACCTTCGCCGTGCCCGCCCTGTGCGGCGTCGCCCTGTTCTGGATCCGGGCGCCGACCCGGCCCCCTGCCTGGGAGATCGTGCCCGCCCCGCGGCTCTGCATCGTGAGCTTCGAGGGCGTCGTCGCACGCTCCTACGGTCATGACACACGAGGAGTCCAGGTCGCCCTGGAGAACGGGCCGACCCTCCGTCTGCCCGGCTGGTTCTCCCCTCCGTTGAACGGGAGCCGGGTCTGCGGCCTGGGCAGACTGGAGCCTGACGGGAGGTCCCTTCGTATCAGCGATCCGGATGGAATCCGGGTCCTCCACGCCCCCCCCTGGTGGCACCCGACGCCCCTCAACGACCGAGCGCGACGCTGGACCCGGGATCGGCTACGCACCGCGCTGCACGGAGAGGCCGCGGACATCGCGGTCGCGCTCGTGCTCGGAGATCCGCTGCCGCGGGAAACCCGGGACCGCTATGCGCGCACCGGGACCCTGCACTTCTTCGCCGTCTCCGGCCTCCACCTGGCGCTCCTGGCGTCCATGATCGCCCGCTTCGCGGGCCCGAGAGGACGCTGGGTGCTGCCCCCGCTGATCCTCTACGCCGCCATCAGCGGATTCCGGACACCGGTGCAACGGGCGTTGGTCATGGCAGGCTGCGTCCTGGGAGCCCGCGCCGTCGGACGGCCGATCAGGCCCCTGCAGCACCTCTGCCTCGCCGCGGTGGTGGTCCTCAGCCTGCGACCGGCGGCCCTGACCGAGGCAGGGTTCCTCCTGTCATTCAGCGCCTACGGGGGCATCCTCCTGCTCGCCCTGCCCATGATCAGCCGCCGCCGGACAGACCCCCTGAGGCCTCTGGAGTTGGCGGTGCGAGGCCGTGGCCCGTGGCGTGATCGCGCCCTCGATCTCTGGTGGGTTTCCTGCGCCGCCTTCCTCACCAGCCTGCCCGTGACGGTCCTCATGTTCAACCGCGCCACCCCCGGGGCGCTCCTGGCCAGCGTCCTCCTCAGCCCCCTCATCCCGACGCTGCTGATCGGCTCCCTCTGCGTCCTGGCCTGCCCGTCGATGACTCCGGTGAACTGGCTGTTGGAGCAGTGCGCGGCGGTGCTGAGACTCGCCGTGGACTCCCTCGATCGGCTCCCGGGTTGCGGCGTCGATGTGGCGCGGCCTCACGGCGCCGCCGTGGCGCTCTACTGCCTGCTCCTCTCACACGCGGTGAGGCGCGTCAGGAGGGGCCGCTCAAGCCGCCTTTCCTGGTGCGGCGTCGCCGCCGCCGCGTGCGCCATGATGATCCCCTGCCCGGCGGAGCGAGGGTTCGAGCTGCTGCCCGCGGGCCGCGGGTCGGCCCTGCTGGCGACCACGCCGGAGAGCGCGCGGCTCATTGACGCCGGCCCACGCGGCGCACGAATCGCGGACCGGCTCCTCGGTCGCGGCATCCGCGAGCTCGAGGCGCTCTTCATCACCCACGATCACGAAGACCACAACGGAGGTGAGGATCGCATACGTGAGCGCCTCGTGGTCGGAGGCCGGCCGCCGAACACGGGCGAACGCCTCTGGCCAGACCAGGACGTCACAGGGCTCGGGTCCAATGACCGCAGCATGGTCCTGCGCCTTCAGGGACGCCGCCACCGGGTCCTGAGCACGGGGGACCTGGAGACCCGCGGGCTCCGCGCCTGGCTTCAGCAGGCCGACCATGTGGACTCGGACATCCTGGTGTTGCCCCACCACGGCGGACGCAACGACGCCCTCGGGGACCTCATCCTGCGCACCGCCCCGGATCGGGTCTGGCGCTCCGGCAGCCCGGGCTCCGCTCACACGTCCGCCCTGCTGACGGTGCTGTGGAGCGGCGCCCGCAGCGAGGCCACCTGGTCAACCCGTGGATGCAGAGCCCGCGACCGGGGAGCCCCGTGAACGAAACAACCGGACAGGCCCCCGAAGAAGCCTGCCCGGTCGTCAGTTCCAGGCTGGAATGAGATCGTCGGCTGCGTGGGCAGCCACCAGATCAGCGCTTGCTGAACTGGAACGCGCGCCGGGCGCCGCGGAGACCGTACTTCTTACGCTCCACCACGCGGGCGTCTCGGGTCAACTGTCCGGCCTCCCGCAGGGCCGAGTAGTTGGCCTCGTGGTCGACCTTGCACAGGGCGCGGGCCACTCCGAGAGCCACGGCCTCTGCCTGGCCCGTGAGCCCGCCACCCTTCGCGTTCACGAAGATGTCGAAGTGTCCCTGCTTCTCCGTGGTGGTCAGCGGAGCGAGGGCAGCGTTGACCCATTGCTCGCAGGGGAAGTACTCCTTGACGTCCCGACCATTCACGACGACGGTCCCGCTGCCGGGGCGGAGACGCACGCGAGCCACGGCGGCCTTTCGGCGACCGAGCCCGTAGGTCATGTTGCTTTCTGTCACTTCGTCCGTTCTTCCCTGGGTATCAGAAGGTGATGGTCTCGGGGTTCTGTGCCTGATGAGGGTGTTCGCTGCCAGCGTACACCTTCAGCTTGCTGAACATGCGGCGCCCCAACTTCGTCTTGGGGAGCATGCGCCGGACAGCCAGCTCGATGATGCGCTCGGGGTGACGCTCCAGCACCCGCTCGTAGGGCTCCTCGACGAGGTTCCCCACGTAACCGGTGTGGTGCCTGTACACCTTCTGCTCCGACTTGCGACCGGTGACCCGGACCTTCTCGCAGTTCGTAACCACGATGAAGTCGCCGGTGTCCACGTGGGGGGTCCAGTTGGGACGGTGCTTCCCCATGAGGCGACGTGCGCACTCCACGGCGAGACGTCCCAGCACCTGGCCGTCTGCATCCACGTGCAGCCAACGCTGCTCAACGTCACCGGCTTTGGCGTGATAGGTGGTCTTCATGACGCATCTTCCTTTGCCCCTTCGGCTTGCGAGGGGACGAGGACTATACCACCGGAGAGGGTTGAATCAACGGCACCCCGCGGGCCCGAAACCCGCACCATAACCCGCTGGTCACAAGGATCTTACGCAAGGCCCGTCAACCTTCCATGGGCAGCAGCAGCCAGGCGCCCAGGTCGCGACTCCAGAGCCACTCCCGGCCCACGTCCCCCCGCGGCACCCCGTCGACGCGCAGGAGCAGCCAGGAATCCCGCCGCGGCGCGAAGTGCCCGAGGAGCTTGCCGACGTGGAGCTGGACCTCCCTCGGGATGTCCAGGGTGGAGGCGGGGCCGCGGTCAACCAACGCCCCGTCAGAGACCTGGAAGCGACCCACCACCTTGCCGCCGCTGATCCGCCACGCCTCGCGGAACGGCAACTCCGCGAGCTCCAGGTCGTCGGCCACGTCCCCTCTCGGGACCAGCTTCAGCCCGCGCTCACCGTCCTGCAGCCGGATGGGCAGGGCGGCCTCTCGGTCAACACGGACCACCAGCTTCTTCTCGAAGCGGTCCAGCTGGACATCCTCCAGGACCACACGGTCCCCCTCGGAGCGACGCACCACCCGACGATCCGTGTGAGGAGACCGGTAGACCATCAAGTCGCTCCCCTGCGGGAACGCGATGTCACGACTCTCGGCGCTCATGGAGGCGAAGCAGAGAAACTGACGGGACACCACCCGGGGCTCCTCTGCGTCGTCCACCACCATGATGGTGATGGCGTGGGTATAGACCTGGTTGTCCTTCAGGAAGATGGTCCCGAGGACCTGCCAGGCCAGGGCCGCCATGACCAGCACGACAAACCCCACGGACACCAGGTAGACCGTCAGGGACTTGTGCGAGTCCAGCAAGAGGGGCAGGAGGAACGCCATCAGGAACGCCCCGTGATACAAGGCCGCGAACAGCAGCAGGGCGGTCAGGTCCATCTCCTGCCAGTCCGGCGGCGCGAAGGTGGTGGTGAGCGCATCATCCAGGGCGGTCGGCCGCACGCCATCAGACGAAGGCAAGGTCAACGACGCGCCGCGGGCCACGTCCACGATCCGCCCCGCCCCCAACTCACGAGAGGCGCCGCTACCAGCCCCGGTGATCTGCAGGACTCCGCCGAGGGTGACCCATCGCAGCACCGCGCCCTCGCTCCCCGTGTTCCGCTGTTCCCAGACAGCGGCCGGACAGACCATCACGTCGAACGCCTCCAGGGCGCCCGGCAACCGCGGAAGCGACGGCAACTCGAACCCGATCACGCGGGCCCCCGTAGCCGTCAGGGCGGCGGGCGCATCGGCTCTCCCCAGCCAACCCACCAGCAGCCGGCCCGCTGGCACCAGGGTCAGGGGCAACGGTTCGAACTCCACGTCGGCCCCCCGCTCCACCCGAAGACGACGAGCCCCCTCACCGAGGGTCAGGGTCACTTCGTGAGGCAGCCCGTCGCAAGGGACCCGCACCCCATCCGGACCGGCGGACACGACGGCGGACCCGGTTGACCGGGGTAGCTGTATGCGCAACGCGGTCCGCATCCCCTCCCGGGCGACGCCGCCGGAGAGGCTCTCCACCTGCACCGGCTCTCCGCCGACACCGGATGCGCCGCCGCCCAGCATGGCCACGACCAGCAAGGCCGCCGCCGCCGCGGAGAGACGGCGGGGCGAGGGCACCGCCGCCAGCAGCCAGATCAAAGCGGGGAACACCAGGAACGGCCACAACGGCTGCGGCACCTCCCGCAGCACCGCGATCCGGTGCAGCCCGTGCCAGGGAGAGACGGCGTCCAGCCACGCGGGAGACCTCAGGCCCACGGACTCGAGGTACATGCTCACGCCGGGGACCGCGAAGAACAGGACCCCGCCGACCATGGCGCAGCCGCCGCTGGAGCGTCGCCCACCCACCAGCCTCGCCACCAACACCGGCAACGCCATCGCCCCCGCGGCCACCGCGGCCACCCGCAACAACCCGTTGGCGCTGACGCCGCTGATGTAGGCGGTGAAGACCAACGGGATGGCCGCGAAGAGGATGAAGTACGCCGCCAGCGCCAACCAGGGCCAACGGCTGCGGCCCGCCACCTCACCGCGCAGGAAGCGCGGCAGGACGAACACGGCGAAGAGCATGAGGAACGCCGCGTAGACCACCAGGCTCTGGCTACGATCCAGGACCGCAATGAGCGGAGCCCCCCCCCGCTGCAACAATGGCAGGAGCGTCAACGCCAGGGATGAGCTGACGAATGCGAGGATGAGCCGGGTGATGAGCCGGTTCATGGGCGAACTGTAGCAGGCGAGCCGGCGGCCTCGCGGCTAACCACCGCCGGGGGCGGCGACGGGCGGCGCGGCCCGCTGCACCTCCGGACGCTCGAAGCGCAGATCCACCAGCTTCACGGAGACCAGCCCCGGCCAGGTGCGCTGCACCCTGGCCAGGTGGTCGAGCTTGGTGCTGGCGGGGAGCTCCACGAGGCCCGCCGCCGAGCGGGGCGAGCGCCCCCAGAGCACCTCGACCCCGGTGTCGAAGACCAGCCGGATGTCGCTGTCACCCAGTTCACGTGGTCGTCCCGCCCTGCCGACGCAGACCTCACGGAGCCTCAGGTGGTCGAGGGCTGGGTGGTCCGCCACACGCTCGAGCTCCTCCAGGACCCCGAGCGCCTCCTGCACCGCGCCGCCTTCGGCGAAGCGGTGACCGCGGGTCGGCACGAACGAGATCGGCGCTCCGGGGGTCGTGATCCAGGGCAATCGCGGAGGCGCCAGACGGGTGTGTTCCTCGAGCACCACCCCCTCACCATCCAGCGCCAGTCGCTCACCTTCGACGCGGAAGACGCCGAGAGCTCGACGGAGCCGCACGTCGAGATCGATGAGGTTCGGGAAGCGGCGCCGTACCCCGACGACTCGCCGAACCCAGGGGTGGGCTTCGAGGCGGGAGCGGACGATCCGCGGGAGCTCCGGATCAAGGATGGACCGGGGACGGTCGAGCACCGGGAAGTCGCCCATGGACTGGGCGAACCCGGCCGGCAGGTGATCCGGGGCGCCGCGTACGTCGAAGTACGCGGACGACACCCGGAACCGCGGCGTGGCCGCGATCCTCTCCTTGACCATGTCGGTCAGCAGGAAGATCAGCAGGGCCACGATCGGCGTCACGAGAACGGCGGCTGCACCACCGTTGGCGGCCAGCGCACGCCTCATCTCGAGTCAGCTGCCCTTCCGCGAAGGTGGCGGGATCAGCCGACCTTGGCGCCGCCAGCCTGCGCGAACTTCTTCTGCTGCTGATCCCGCATGGCGCGGTTGCTGACCTCGAAGTCCTCGACGAACAGCGTCACGGTCTCGATCAGGCTGCGCACCACCTCGCGATCGAGGGTCAACGTGTTCTCGCCCCTGGCGAGCTCCATCTCATGGTTGAGCAGCCCAAGCAGGATGCGAACCGGGTGGAGACGACGATCAACGAACTTGCCCATTTCCATGTGGATATCCCCCAGACCTGCCCCGCTCTATTGCAAAGGGCAGACATCACAAACACGACCGATAGTGGCTCGCCATCGCGCGCGGCGACCAGCCATGGAATGGCAGTGAGGCCGCGAGTGGCAGGGTCAGAGCATATCCCCGGGGATTCGAACATGCAACAGGGCACGGTGTAGCAGGGGCCCTGACCCCCTATATATGGCGGTCTGTTGGGCCCAGAGCGGATTTCCGGCCGGGCCTCACCAGGTCCGGACCTCCCGCTCCAGCCGCACCCCGGCGTGCTCCAGCACCCGGACTTCCGACTGCTGCAAGAGCCAGAGGACGTCCTCCGACCGCGCCTCCTCCACGTTCTCGACGAAGTTGGCGTGCAGCGGCGAGATCCGGGCGCCGCCGCGCTGCAGACCCTTCAGGCCCGCTCGATCCAGGAGCACTCCGGCCTTCTGGCCCTCCGGGTTCTTGAACATGCAGCCGAAGTTCCAGCTGCGGGTGGGCTGCACCGCGTTCTTCTCTTTGATGTAGCGCCCCACGGTCCGCCTCAACTCCCGTCGGTCTTCCACCGGCTGCAGCCCGAGCGTGACCCCGCAGATGACCGCCCCGGGCGGCACCTGCGCGGAACGATAGCCGAATCGCAGGTCTCCCCTGGTCAGGGTCACCAACCGGCCGTCGGCGAGGACGACATGGACCCCCTGGACGGACTCGCACATCTCGCCGTGACGGGTCCCAGCGTTCATGGCCACGGCCCCGCCGACCTGACCCGGCACCCCCGCCAGCACGTGCACTCCCGCCAGACCGGCCTCACTGCACCGGGCCACCAGCTTCGGTGTGGCGAGTCCGGCGCCCACCGAGACCTGGTCGCCGTCCACGTCGAACCAGTCCATCCTGGCGGGATGGATGACCACGTCGTCCAGCACGCCGTCGGGCGGGAGCACGTTGCTGCCGCCGCCGAGCACGCGCCAACGGCACCCCTCGCCGGACAGCCGATCCAGCAGCGCGCCGGTCTCCTCCGCGGTCCGAGGCTCAACCAGCCATCGGGCGCGGCCGCCGGCACGGATCGTGACACGCTCGCTGAGGTCCGCGTCCCGCTGGATGCTCGCCGCGAAGTCCCGAGCCCACCCCATTGACACCTCCCGATCGTCGGCCGACTTCCAAGTGCCCTCGATCCGGTGGCAGGCTACACCTTCGAGCCCCGGCGCACCAACCCGCCCGCCGGGCTCCCCCGGAAACAACGGCGTCAGTGAGCCACCGGGATCCGCAAACGCTGCCCGATCCTGATGGCGTCCGGGCTGCTGATCCGCGTACGATTGGCGTCGTAGATCCGACGCCAGGCGCTCCCGCGACCGAGCCTGCGCCGGGCGATGGTCTCGAGGCTCTCGCCCCGGGCGACCGTATGCCACCGCCCTCCGTCGGAGGCCGCCACCGGACGCGGCGCGGGCTCTCCGCCCACCCGGCGACGACCCTGGGCGCTGGGTATCTTGAGCCGCTGACCAGGCTTGAGGCGCTTCGGATTGACCCCGTAATTGGCCTTGGCGACGACCCTCCACATGGAGCTCTTGCCGTAGTAGCGACGGGCGATGGACCCCAGGGTCTCGCCGCGAAGCACGGTGTGCGTCTCGAAGAGAGGGACCGCGGCGCGATCTCTGACGGGCCCCGCCTCAGGCCTCGCGGCGGGGGGAGGCGGCGCCACGATCCGCGTCCGATGCTCGCCTCGTCGCAAGGAGGCCACGTCCGCCTGCGCGGGCGGGTCATAGAGCTCCTCGAAGGAGTCCTCCTCCCAGACCGTCTCCCGATCACGGTCCACGCGCTCCGGGCTCTTGAGCACCGTGACGCTGACGAGGACCGCGATGACCGCGGTGATGACGAGGACCGTCACTTTCTCCGGAGGCATGGTCATGTCCTGACCTCCCGTTGAATGATGGAGCTCTCCCGGGCCCGGCGGTGATGAGGCGTGTTGAAGAAACAATTCGTTGTCTTGCGCGATGTACCAGGTGTGAGATGGGAGCGTGGCCGCCGGGCCCGGGAGCTCCCCGTGTGTTCCAGAATCTCGCGATGAGATGTTGAGTGATTCATGCCGTCGCCTCCTTGGGAGCGCGAGCGTCCGCAGCGACGGACGCCAGCAACCCGATCGCGACTGCGTTGACCAGCATGGAGGAGCCGCCGAAGGAGACGAACGGCAGGCTGATCCCCTTGGGAGGCACCAGCCCCGTGACCACGGCGATGTTCACCGACGCCTGCAGCCCGATCATCAGGGCGAGGCCGAAGGCCACGGAGAAGCCGACGCGGTCCCGCGCCAGCAGCGCCACCCGAACCCCCTGGTGCACCAGGACCAGGAAGAGCCCGATGATGAGCAGGCAACCGATGAAACCTCCGTGCTCACCGATCGCCACGAGCGCGAAGTCGTTGCGGATCTCCGGGACGAACAGGTGCGCCCTGCCGTCGCCGAGGGCCTGTCCTGTCGCCCCTCCGGAGGCCAGGAAGTGGAGCCCCTGCTCCACCTGGTAGTGGCTCCCTGCCAGGAACCCCTCCACGCGTTCGTTGATGTAGGCCCACTTCTCACGCATGCCCAGGAACAGCAACGGCACCGTCAGGGCGAAGGCCGGGAGGAAGTGACGTACCTTGAGACCGTTCACCATGAGCACCGCGGCGGAGAGCGCCACCAGGAAGACGGTCTGCCCCAGGTCGGGCTCCAGCGCGACCAGCAACGCGGTCACGGCGACGTAGGTCATGGCCGGGACGAACCCGGTCCGGAAGTCGGACAGGGCCTCTCCCTTGGTGGCGGCGAACCCCGAGAAGAACAGGATGAGCACCACCTTCGCCACCTCGGACGGCTGCAGGTGACCCAGATCACCGAGCATGATCCAGCGCGCGGACCCACCTCCGACGTGAGCGAAGCCGGGGATGAGGAGCAGCCCCAGCAGCGCCCAGGTCACCACCAGCAGCATGCGCGAGCACTCCACCGCCCGCCGATAACCGAACAGGAACGCAGCCGTGCCCAGGAACACGGCGAGGCCTCCGTACAGGCCCTGCCTCATCACGAAGCGATACGGGTCCACGGACCTCGTGGTGGTCACCGCCAGCTGGACGAGCATGCCCACCAGGACCAGGGAGACGGCGCAGAGGGCCACCCTGGCGGCCGAGTTTCGAGCGCTGCCTCCTCTGGTCAGGAAGAGCTCAGCCATGGTGCCCCTCCTCCAGCAGCCGCTCGAGCGCGGTCCCTCGGGAGGCCTTCAACAGGACGCTGCCTCCGCCCGCCACGGCTGCGCGGAACGCCGCGCGCGCCGCGTCCACGTCAGGGAACAAGCCCACCTTGCGGTCGTCACCACCAGCGGCCAGGAAGCCCTCCCGCAAGGCCGGTCCGGAGGGACCGACGAACAAGAGACGATCGAGGTCGACGGCGGCGGCCTTCGCCCCCATGTCCCGGTGCGCGCTGTCCGCGAGGGCGCCCAGCTCGAGCATCTCTCCCAGCACGGCCACCCGCCGACCGGCTCGTCGTCCCAGGTCCTCCAGGGCGACCCCGAGGGACAGGGGGTTGGCGTTGTAGCAATCCAGGATGAGGGTCGTGTCCCCCTCCTCCCGCACCTCTCCGCGCAGCGGCGCGGCCCCCACACGGGGGACCGCGGCCGCCACCGCCGCGTCGTCCAGGCCCAGAACACGCGCGACCTGGATGGCGATCCACAGGTTTCGCTCCAGGACGCGCGTGCCGAGCCGGTGTCGAGCCGTCCCGCTCCCCACGGGCAGCTCACCCGGTACACGATCAACGGGTGGCGCGATCACGCCTTCAGCCGGGGTCAGACCCACGCGCACGATCTCGAGGCCGTCGGGATAGGTAGCGGTCGCCAGATGGGAATCGTCCGCGTTCACGACCAACCTCGAGCCTGCGGGTAACGCACGCGCGAGTGAGAGCTTCTCGTCCAGGACACCGGACACGGAGCCCAACCCCTCAAGGTGGGCAGCTCCGATGGCGGTGAGGACCCCGAGGGTGGGCCGGGAGATGGCGGCCAGGGCGGCGATCTCCCCCGGAGCGTTGGTGCCCAGCTCCACCACGCACAGCTCCGTGTCCGGTCGCAGACCGGCCAATGTGCGGGGGACCCCTTCGAAGTTGTTGTGGGATCGCTCGGGGAAGACCGCGGCCATGCTCGGCCCCACGAGGGTCCGCAGCATCTCCTTGACGGTGGTCTTTCCCGCGGAACCCGTGATCCCCACCACCGGCCCGGTGAACCGCTCACGGATCACCTGACCGAACACGCCGAGCGCGCGCAGCGGGTCCGCGACCGTGCACACCCGGTCGTCATCCGGCGCATCCGGACCACCCACGCACAGGACGGCGCCACGTTCCAGGGCGGCCGGGATGAAGCGAGCCCCGTCCACTCGTGGGCCCTTCAGCGCGAAGAAGCAATCACCTCGCGCCACCGTACGGCTGTCCACCGAGAGGCCGGTGATGGTCGCCTCCTGGCGATGAGGTGCCCCGAGGGCGTCGGTCAATTCGCTGACGAGCACCGGGATCACCTCTCCTCCACGGACGCCCCGTGGGCCTCCGCCTCCAGGTCCTCCAGGAACCAGTCCCTGACCGCGCGACGCTCGAGAGCGCCGTCACCGGCGCTGATCAGCAGCACCACGTCCTGCGGAGCGGCGTGCTCCAGAGCGGCCTCCACGGCGCGACGACGGCTCGGCTCCAACAACACCCGACAAGGGCGCTGGAATCCCCTCATCATCTGCCCGATGGCGGCCATGGGGTTCTCTGAAGTGCGGGGACCGCGGGTCACCACGACGGCGTCCGCCGCCCGCTCCGCCGCCGCCGCCATGGCCCTGCGCTCCGCGTCGTGATCCTCAGGAGGACCGACCACGACGAACAGCCTCCCCCGTACCAGGGGACGCAGAGACAGCAGCACCTCCGTGAACTCCCGCGGGTCCCGCGCGCCGTCCAGGAACACGCTGTAAGGCGAGGGCACGGGGACCGCCTCCAGGACGTTGGGGACCCGTCGCTGGCGAGTGATCCCTCGGGCCATCTCGTCCAGGTCAGCTCCGAGGGTGAGGCCTACGCAGAGCGCTCCGACCATGTTCACCACATGGTCAGGGCCCACCAGAGAGGACTCCATTGCCACCGTGCCCACGGGGGTCCGGACGTCAAGGGCCACCCCGTCCAGGTCCATCCTGCAGACCCTGGCGCGGACGTGCGCCTGCGGGTCCGTGCCGAACGTGATCACCTTGGCCCGGGTCTCCTCCGCCATCAGCTCCCACGCCGGGTCATCGCGATTCAGCGCCGCCACGGAGTTGGGGGCCAGGCCCCGGAACAGGTCCATCTTGGCGTCCAACGGGTCCGCCACCCCACGCTCGGTGCCGCCTCTCCTGAGGCCGAGGAAGACGCCGCTGTCGAAGGCCATCCCCTCGAACCGACCGTCCGCGAGGTCCCGGGAGGACGCCTCGAGCACGCACGCGTTGGCGCCCGCCTGACGGAGAACGGAGAGCCGCCTCTGGAGACGGTGGGAGGTGGGGCCGCGCCCCTGCGCGCGGCTCACGAGGCCGCTCTCGTAGCCCGCCTCCTCCAGCCCCGCCACCGCCAGTCGCGCGACCGCTGACGCGCCGGACGTCCCCGTGACGCCGCAGGTCTGCACCCCACGAGCCGGCGTCCCGAAGACCCGCGCCGCCGCGTGCCCGAGGGCTCGCACGGCGTCCGGCACCACCATCACCGGGACCCCGGAGACCGCCGCGGGTCGCCCCTCTGACACCACGGCGATGGCCCCTCGCTCCACCGCGACCGCAGCGGCCTCTTCCCGCCCGTCGCGCAGCGCGATGTAAAGATCTCCGGGACGAACCTCGGCCGGCTCGCAGGCGACACCGGTCACCGCCACGGAGGGCACTCGCTCGACGCTCCTCGCGCCGAGCGCGCGGACGATGTCCGCGAGCGAAGCCCCCTCCGCCGGGCTGCCACCGGACGGGCCCTGATCAGTACTCCGTAAACCACCGGACCAGTCGGTCGATGGACCTCGCGATGACTGTGAGCATCCCTGGCTCCTCTTGTCTGCTCCGCCTCTCATCGGTCCGCTGGCACCTCCATGTACTGGAGGGCCCGTTCGAGAATGCCGCGCGCCACCGGACCGGAGATCCGGCCGCCTGTGTACGCTCCCCCGGCGAGCCGAGGGGAGACGTCCTGATGGATCACCGTCACCACCAGCTCGGGCTCGCCAGCGGGCGCCATGGCGCAGATCACGGGGTTGTAGAGGCCCGTCCGCATGATCTTGGGCGTGCCGGTCTTGGCGGCGGCCGTCCACCTCATGCCCCGGAGCACCTTGCCGGTCCCTTCCTCCACGACCTGTGTCAGCACCTGGCGCATGCGCAGCGCCACGTCCTCGCGCAGCACTCGACGTCGCGACGCAGGCGCCATGGACTCACGCTCCTCGGAGCGCACCGCCCGCACCAGGGTCGGCTCCGGCATGGTGCCGTCCCCCGCCATGGGCAGGTACATGCGGGCCATGCCCAGCGGCGACAACATGATCTCGTAGCCCTGGGCGAAGGAGCACGCGCTGTTCAGCGCGCTGTAGGACGAGTGCTCACGGACCATGCGCTCCGTGGTGTAGCGGGCCCTCACGTTGGAGGGGTAGGCCACGTCCAGGCGACCGCCGACCCCGAACGCCTGGAACGCACCCCAGGCCCGCTTCAAGCCCAGGCTCATGAGGATCCGGCAGCTGCCCACGTTGCTGGACTTGATGATGACGCCCGCGGTGGTCAGCGGCTCCGGGTTGGCCCGGTACTCCCGCACCACACGGCGACGACGGCCGTCCACGAACACATGGGCGCCGTCCGCGCCGCCGCAGTCCCAGCTGGCCTCCAGGTTGAGGGCGCCCTGCTCCAGGCCCCACGCCACCAGCAACGGCTTGATGACGGACCCGGGCTCGTACAGGTCCACCAACCCGCCGGCGTTCAGGTCCACCGCCCGCTCTCCTGGCTCCAGGCTGGGAGAAGCGGTGGGATAGCTCGCCAACGCGAGGACCTCGCCCGTACGAGCGCTGAGCACGACCGCCGTACCCTTGGCGGCCTTCCGCTCGGTGACGGAGCGACGCAGCTCCTCCATGCAGATGGACTGGATCACCGCGTCCAGGGTCAGCACCACGTCGCTGCCACCCACCACGTCACGCTGCACGTACCAACGAGGGATGAGGCGGCGCCCTGCGGAATCCCGCTCCGCGCGCAGGGCGCCGGGGGCTCCGGTCAGCAGCTCCTCCGCCATGTACTCCAGGCCTGTGCGTCCGGCGATGCGCTCGTTCGCGTCGTGCTCCGCTTCACCGACCAGGCCGACCACCTGAGAAGTCACCTCCCCCCAGGGGTTGGAGCGACGAAGGCGCGGGACGAACCGCACGCCGGCGCCCCGCAGGCGAACCTGCCCGGCGGGCTGCGCGCCACGACGCAGGCCTCTGCGCAGACGTCCCTCCAGGCGACGGTAGGCGTCCGGGTCGAGACCACGGGCGACCACGCAGTGAGCGTCTCCATCCAGCACGGCGCGGTAGACCCGGCCATGGACCCGCTCTTCGTCGCACGGGACGCCGGCGTCCAGCATGGACTGACGGATCAGCAGGGAGGCTCGCTGCGCCGCCTCGTGGCGATCATCACGCCCACGGGCGGAGATCAGCTCCTTGCCGTCCAGGACCAGGTCGTGGGCGTACCAGGAGCTGGCCAGCACCCGACCCTCCCGATCCAGGATGCGACCGCGATAGGGCCGCTCCACCAGGAGCCGAGAGGCGTCGTCCACGGGGCGCTGGGTCTGGGCAGCCACGGCCCCCACGTGCTCCCGCTGAGGGAGGACCTGCAACCAGTAGAGCCGCCCCAGCAACACACCGAACACCGCCACCAGCACCAGGCTGAGCTTCACCGCCGCTCGCGCCCCCGCCGCCATCATTGACCGACACCTCCGGCGCCCGCGCCGGGGGCGCGCACCAGCGCCCCGTCTCCCTGTCGGGTCTCCAGCCCGATCCGCTGAGCGCGGACCTCGAGGGACGCCGGCGTCAGCAGGGCCTGATGCCGCCCCTGCAACCACCGCAGCTCGTTCTCGAGCTTCCCCACTTCCTCCGTGAGCCGATAGGCCCTGTAGCCGTTGCGCAGGCGATGGGTTCGCTGGTTGACCACCACGGAGCCGAGCAGCGCCAGGCAGAGGATGGCCAGGAGCGCGGACAGGGCGGACGGAGGGTGGTGGCTCAACTCTGCGGCCCCTCCTCTCCACGAACGGCGACCCTGAGGCGCGCGCTGCGGCTGCGCGGGTTCCGCGCCACTTCGTCCGCGTCCGGGCGGACCGGCTTGCGGGTGATCTGGCTGAAGGCGCCGCCACGCAGCTCATCCCGCATGAAGCGCTTCACCACGCGATCCTCGAGGGAATGGAAGGAGATGACCGCCAGACGACCTCCGGGGGCCAGCACGTCCCGAACCGCGGGGAGCGTCCGCTCCAGCACACCGAGCTCGTCGTTGACGGCGATGCGCAACGCCTGGAAGACCCGGGTCGCCGGGTGCACCGCGCTGCGGCCCTTCGGGCGGTGGGGGTGAAGAGACTCGATGAAGTTGGCCAGCTCCCCGGTGGTCCTGGGAGGGCGACGGCGACAGAGGTCCTTGAGCCGCTGCGCGATCCGCCGCGCGGACGGCTCCTCGCCGTACTCACGGAGGATCTGCTCAAGATCAGAGACATTGGTCTCCCGAAGGAGTCTCATCGCGCTTTCCACCCCTGGGCCAACACCCATCCGCATGCTCAACGGTCCGTCGCGTCGGAATGAGAACCCGCGCTCCGGATCGTCGAGCTGCATGCTCGACACCCCCAGGTCCAGCAACACACCCTGGACATGAGAGACCCCCGCCGCCTGAAGGATGGCGCGGACGTCGTCAGAGCAACCCTTGACGAGGAGCGCACGCTCCCCAAAAGGCTCCAACGCCGTCCGCGCTGCCTCCAAGGCGGCGGGATCCCGATCGACGCCGATGACCATCCCCGTGGGCTCGACCCTCCCCAGGATGCGAGCCGCATGGCCACCAGCGCCAACCGTCAGATCCACCATGACGTCCCCCCGAGCTGGAGCGAGGTGCTCCAGGACGGCTTCCTCCAAGACCGGATCGTGGAGTCGCTCGTCCGTCATGGGCAGATCCGCTGATCCCTGACCCCGAACAACGCCGCCCTCGAACCTCTCGAGGCGTGGCGTTCATCCGGCCGGCCACCGGGACCCCGTGACCGGTCAACTACCCTCTCCAACACTCCCCACGGGGGAGTGGTTAGCTGATGATTGAGCGCGCCGACTCGCCAGCCGCTCGAAGGCCGCGCCCTGTCCGTCCTCACGATCCCGCCGCAAGGCGTCGGAGTGCCAGATCTCGGATCGCCGGTCGCCGGTGACCAGGTCGATCTTCCCGGTGAGGCCCGCGAACTCCACGTGCTCCTCGGGGATGGTCAGGCGGTTGGCGTTGTCCGTGTGGACGCGCTGGAAGTTGCCGAGGATCTGTCGCCGAGCGGCCCGGTCCTCCGGGTCCCCGTCATCGAACAGCGCCTCGAGGGAGCGCACGTACGCCGCGTACTGCGTCGCGGTGAGGAGGTGCAGGCAACCGTCCTCCTCATAGCCGATGTAGAATGCCCAGGTTCCGGCCTCGTACTCGGACCCTGATGCTTCGTGACGGAACATCTGCGGGAGCGCCCAACGACGCTTGGCATCAAGAGTGATTCCCGCGTACCGACTCATGAGATGTTCCCGAATGCGCGCGCTGCGAAAGCCAGCCGACCCCCTTCGAGTTGCCCCCCGCTGGGGGTCGGCGAGCCACAGCTTTCCATGTTTCCCGAGAGAGGATCACAACCGATCCCCTCTGAGCCCCTCAGGAGACCCTCTGGGCTCTCCTGCAGTGCCGATGGGCGGCATTTTGGCCCCACTCGATAGAAAAGCGCAAGCACCATTCGCAAAAAAGCGCGGACCGGTTCGGGTGTCTTGGGGCAAGGTGGTGACCGACCCACAACATGTTGGGCAAGGAGCAAGGGAGAGGGCCTCATGAACATCCGAGTCCTGGACGAGGAAGGGCATCCGGTGGTCGGTTCGCTGCTCACGGAGCTCCGCTGCGTCGACCGTCAGCAGAACCGCGACCGCTTCCGCAGGGCCATGAGGCGCCTCGGCGCGTTCCTCGGCTATGAGCTGGCCCTCTGGCTGCCGTCAACCCGACGAGAGGTCACGACCCCCATGGGGCGGCGGGAAGAACCGGTCCTGCGATCGCAGCCGGTGCTGGCCACGGTCCTGCGCGCCGCGCTCCCGCTCTGGGAAGGCATGCTGGAGACGTTCCCGGACGCCGACACCCTGGTGCTGGGCGCGGCCCGGAAGGAGGGGTCGGTGGACCCGCAGACCGGGCGGCTCCCCATCGACGTCTCCTACCAGAGCCGCGCCTCCACGGAGGGCCGCACCCTCGTGTACGTGGACCCCATGCTGGCGACCGGGTCCACGCTGATGGAGCTCCACCCTCATGTGCTGGAACGAACCGGCACCCCGGACCGCGTGCTGGTGGCCGGGGCCATCGGCTATCGTCCGACCCTGGAGCGGATCGCCCGGGCCTTGAACGCAGACGTCATCGTGGGCTCCGCGGACGACACCCTCAACGACAAGGGGTACATCGTCCCAGGCCTCGGTGACGCGGGCGACCTGGCCTTCGGCGGCGCCTGAGCGGGCTCAGGCGGACGAACGGTCCTCGACCTGATCGGGAGCCGCGTCCTTCTCCGCTCCCTGCTCGAGGTTGAAGATCCGCGACAGGTCGTCCTCGATGGAGGCCATGGCTTCGCTGTCCAGCCCCGGGTCGGCGACGTCGTAGACCCGCTCGGTCTTCTTGAAGCGGAACTGCAACACCTCCCCCGTGTCCGCACCCTGCCGCCGTCCCACCTCCTCCAGGATCTTCTTACGCAGCAGCAGCAGGGCGACGATCCAACGCACCCGCCGGGAGTGCTCCTCGTCCCTGCCATCGAGTCGCTTGAAGAACTCGGACAGGAACCCCAGGTCCAGGCGGCGCGGGTTCGGCCTCAACTCCGAGGCCCTGGTCCACCGCCAGGTCGCCACGGCGTCGTGCTCGGGGGCGACACACCCGGGGTGCTGATCCTGACGCGCGAACCCCTCCGCGCCGAAGCTGAGGGAGGTCAGCACCTCCTCGCCGGAGCGCAGCGCCTCCTCACAGGTGACGCAGATCTCCTGCGGCTTCTTGACGACCTTCTCCCATTCCGCCTCTTGCGACACCGGTCTCTCCCCCTCGGTCAGTTCCCGCCAGCCCGAATCGCCGCCCGCCAACGACCCGGGTCCAATCGGATGCGCCTCCCCGTCATCACGACGAGGGAGCTACGGCAGGCGTTGGCCAGGGCGGTGTCACCCGCCTCCTGGGCCGCCGCCATGGCGTCCACCAGGGCCTCCTTGTCCGCCATGCCTCCGTCCGTGACCGCGTGCATGTGCAGCGCCGCGAACTTCCGCACGGAGGGGTCGTCGGCGCGGAGACAGGCTCGCAGGACCGGGCCCGCGGTGCGATCCTCCAGCTTGCCCAGTCCTCCGATGGCCTCGATGCGCATGCGCCACGACAATCCGTCATCCCTGGCGATCCGCTTGAGCAACGGCGACGCCTGGGCGCTGCGCAGCTGCTTCAAGGTCTTGACCAGGGTCACCTGACCCTCCTTGCTGGCCGCAGGGATCGCCGCCTCGATGGCGGCCACGGGCTGATCACCGAACCCCGCCAACAGCTCTCCGAGGCGCGCCCGGACGATGCTGTCTCCCAGGTTGCCCCCGAGGCCCTCCAGCACGTAGCCGGTCACCTGCTGCGGGAACAGGCCCAGCTCCAGCTTGGCCCGTTCCACCTCGGCCCCGGCGTTGGCGTCATAGGCGCGGATGTACCAGGAGAGCAGGTTCTCCACGAGGATGTTGACCGCCGAGGGGCCGAGGGCGACCCACTCCGTGCGCGCCGCAACCCAGCGGCGGCGCAGCTCCACCCGAGCCGCCAGCAGCCGCTCCTGATCCGGGCTCTCCGCCAGCGCCGGGTCCAGGTCCTGCGGCGCCTGGCGCCAGACACCCCACCAGGACTCGATCTTCTCGCGCCACCCGGCCGGCAGGTTCTCCGCCCCTTGGGCGCGGCGTCGCCTGATGTCACCGGACCGGGCGTGGACACCGCGGTTGCGAGCGAGCATCTCGTTGAGGCCGCCTGAGCGGTCCTGACCGGCCGGCTCGGAGACAGCCCGTCCGTTGTCTTCCTGAGAGGTCGACTCGCAGCCGGCCACAGCCAGCGCAAAGAGCAACGGGATCAGCGTTCGAAGGGTACCCATGAAGATGTCCAGCGCAAACACAAGTCCATCAGGTTAAAGATCTTGCGCAAGTTATCACCACTGCCCAGAGGGGTCAAGCGGGGCGCGGGGACAGCCGTCCCAAGTAGCCGCTGTCTCAGCCGCCGGGTACATTCCTGGCCGTGCGGTTCGCGCGCTTGCGCCGCCAGCGCCACAAGCACAATGGGGAGGCCGTGGTCTCGCGTTCAGGGGAGCGCGGGGCCCGTATCCGAGGGCATTTCATGCGGGCTAACGACTTCGTCCACCTTCACGTCCATTCACACTACTCGCTGCTCGACGGCACCTGCCAGTTCGACGCCCTCCTGGACGCGGTCCAGCAATCGGGTCAGGACGCCATCGCCCTGACCGACCACGGCAACCTGTTCGGCTCCATCCCCTTCTACAAGGCCGCACGCCAACGAGACCTGAGGCCGATCCTCGGCATGGAGGCCTACATCGCCACCGGCAGCCGCACGGTGAAGAAACGGGTCATCGCCCCCGGCCGCCGCAAGGCCACTTATCACGCCACGCTCCTGGCCGCCAACAACAAGGGCTGGGAGAACCTGATCAACCTCGCGTCCACCGCCTACGTCGACGGCTTCTATTACAAGCCGCGCATCGACCGGGAGGTCATGAAGGAGTACGGCGAGGGGATCATCTGCCTCTCCGGCTGCCTCGCCGGCGAGGTCAATCAGGCCATCCTCGCCGAGCGCATGGACGAGGCCGAGACGGTGATCAACGAGTACCGCGAGATCTTCGGCTCCGAGAACTTCTACCTCGAAGTGATGAACCACGGCATCGACCTGGAGGACACCACCCGGGAGGCCATGAAGGAGCTGAGCAAGGCCACCGGCGCGCCCCTGGTCGGCACCAACGACATCCACTACGTGGGCGCCGACGACTGGAAGGCCCAGGACGTGGCGCTCTGCGTCGGGACCGGGAAGATCGAGGCCGACCCGGAGCGGTTCAAGATGACCACCCGGGAGCTCTACTTCAAAGACACGGAGCAGATGGCGGAGCTGTTCAGCGACATGCCCCAGGCGGTCACGTCCACCCGGGAGATCGCCGACCGCTGCGACGTCCAGATCGACTTCGGCAACCGATTCCTGCCGGCCTTCACGGCGCCCGATTCGAAGGACTCAGCCACCTACTTCCGCGAGCTCTGCGAGGAAGGGGTCGCGCGCAAGTACCGCGAGATCACGCCCCGGGTCAGGGAGCGGCTCGAGTACGAGATGGACGTCATCTCCACCATGGGGTTCATCGACTACTTCCTCATCACCTGGGACTTCATCAGGTACGCCCGGCAAGCCGAGATCCCCGTGGGCCCCGGACGTGGCTCCGCCGCCGGCTCCATCGTCGCCTACGCGCTGGACATCACCCAGCTGGACCCGCTGCATTACGACCTGCTCTTCGAGCGGTTCCTCAACTCCGAGCGGATCTCCATGCCCGATATCGACATCGACTTCTGCAAGGACGGAAGAGCGGATGTCATCCGGTACGTGGAAAAGAAGTACGGCCGGGATCACGTCGCCCAGATCATCACCTTCGGCACCATGAAGGCGCGGGGGGTGATCCGCGACGTGGGCCGGGTGCTGGACGTCCCCCTCGGCGACGTGGACCGGATCGCCAAGAAGATCCCCAACGGCCCCAAGGACACCCTCAAGGGCGCCCTGGCCTCCGACCCGGAGGTCCAGGCGCTCTACAAGGAGAGCGACCAGAACCGCCGCTTGTTCGACATCGCCCTCAAGCTCGACGGCACGGCGCGGCACGCCTCCATCCACGCCGCCGGCGTGGTGATCTCCGACAGGCCCCTGACGGATCGCGTCCCCCTGTTCCAGAAGGACGACGACATCACCACCCAGTGGAGCATGGACATCCTCGAAGAGGTGGGGCTCCTCAAGGTGGACTTCCTCGGTCTCCGCACCCTGACGATCATCAAGGAAGCGGTGAACAACATCGCCGAGGTGGCGGGCGTCCACGTGGACATCGAGCAGATCCCCCTGGATGACCCCAAGACGTTCGAGCTCCTGCAACGGGGAGACTCCTCCGGGGTGTTCCAGTTGGAGTCCGAGGGCATGATCAACCTGCTCCGACGCCTCAAGCCCGACCGGTTCGCGGACGTCATCGCCGTCCTCGCCCTGTACCGGCCGGGCCCCCTCGGCTCCGGCATGGTGGACAGCTACGTCCGCAGAAAGCACGGCGAGGAGGCCATCGAGTATCCCCACCCCTCCCTGGAACCGATCCTGGCCGAGAGCCTGGGCGTCATCCTGTACCAGGAACAGGTGATGAGGATCAGCAACGTGCTCAGCGGCTTCTCCATGAACGACGCCGACAACCTCCGCAAGGCCATGGGCAAGAAGAAGCCGGAGGTGCTGGCGCGCTTCAAGTCACAGTTCGTTGACGGCGCCGTCGCCAACGGAGTGGACAAGGGCAAGGCGGCGGACGTGTTCGACCTCATCGAGTACTTCGCCGGCTACGGCTTCAACAAGTCCCACAGCGCCGCCTACGCCCTGGTCACCTACCAGACCGCCTGGCTCAAGGCGAACTACCCAAACGAGTACATGGCGGCGGTCCTGACCTGCGAGATGATCTCCATCGACAAGACCGTCGAGTACACCGAGGAATGCCGGGCCATGGGCATCGAGGTGCTCCCCCCGGACGTCAACCGGAGCGGCCCCCGGTTCAAGGTGGAAGACGGCAAGGTCCGCTTCGCCCTCGCCGCCCTGAAGGGGGTGGGCGAAGGCGCCGTGCAGTCCATCAGCGACGCGCGCCAGACCAACGGCGAGTTCAGGACCCTCTGGGACCTGTGCGAGCGGGTGGACGTCGGCAAGGCCAACAAGGCCTGCATGGAGGCCCTCATCTGGTCCGGAGCCATGGACTCCCTGGAGGGGAATCGGGCGCAGAAGTGCGCCATCCTGGAGGACGCCCTGGCGACGGGCTCCGCTGCGGACCGCGATCGTCGCACGGGCCAGTTCTCCCTGTTCGGCGCCGGCGACTTCGAGGACGCCCTGACGGAGACCGAGACCGAGGCCCTCCCCTCGCTGCCGGAGTTCGACGAGCAGGACCGGCTTCAGAAGGAGAAGGACGTGCTGGGCTTCTACCTGACGGGGCACCCCCTGAACCGTCACCGCAGCGCCATCACCCGGTTCTCCTCCGCCAGCATCAGTGACCTGAGCCGCATGGAGGAGTCCAGCCGGGTCGCCGTCGGCGGGATGATCACCAGCGTCCGCGCCGTCACCATCCGAAAGGGCAAGAACGCCGGCCAGAAGATGGGCATCGCCCGATTCGAGGACTTCTCCGGGAACTGCGACGCGGTCCTGTTCTCCGAGGTCTACCTGCAGATGATCGACCGCATCAGCGAGGACAAGATCTGCTACCTCAAGGGAGAGGTGGACCGCCGTCGTGATGACCCGTCCATCCGCGTCCAGGAGATCATCGAGCTGAACGAGGCGCGCCACGTGCTCGCGCGCAAGCTCACCCTGGCCATCGCGGACAGCGACGAACTGGAGATGATCGTCCCCGCCGTCCACCGCGTCCTGAAGGCGCACCCCGGCAACATGCCGGTGTTCTTCGACTATCGGAAGGCTGAGCTGGGGTCCGTGACCATCCAGGCAGGCGACGAGTTCCGCATCCAGTTCTCCCCCGAGCTCCTGACCGACCTGGAGAAGGTGCTGGGGACGGAGAGAGTCGTCCTCAACTGACCCGGAGCCGTCGTAGCCGCCCGGCCCCGATCACTCGCGGGGCGCGCCGGTACGGCTGATGAGGACGCACGCCAGAAGGAACAGCAGCGACATGGCGCCGAAGGCGCCCCACTGGCCCGGCCCCCAGTCGTCGGGGCCTTCCGGCGCCGTCCGTGGGTCGCTCTGCATGAGGTAGGTCATCGGGCTCCATGCAAACGCGCCGTCGACCCCGGAGGGACCGACGACGCGATGAGTTGGGACACCAGGAGCGATCGGGAGGAGCTTAGTCCTCCTCCTCCATCACGGCCTTGTCCAGGCCCACCAGCTCCCAGACCGCGCGACCGCCGTTGTCCCCCAGCCGGTTCTTGGCCATGCGAACGATGCGCGTGTAGCCGCCCGGACGGTCCTTGAAATGAGGGCCGATCTCGTCGAACAGCTTCCGGATCACGGTCTTGTCCGGGACCTCGGCCATGGCCCGACGGACGTTGGCCAGGGTCTTGTTCTTGGAGAGGGTGATGAGCTTCTCCGCCATGGGCCGGTAGTGCTTGGCCTTCTCCGGAGTGGTCTCGATGCGGTGATGGGTGATCAACGCACGGAACAGATTCCGGCCCAGGGCCTTGCGGTGCGCCCCGCTTCGGTTGAGCTTGCGGCCTTTTACCTTGTGTCGCACGGGTCCATGCTCCTCGACTGGGCGCTCACCGCGCCGTCGTTTGTCTCTCTCAGGTGAGGGTCAGGCCCAGCTCCACGAGCTTGGCCTTGATCTCCTCCAGGCTGGTCTTGCCGAAGTTGCGAACCGACATCAGGCTCGCCTCTGTCCGACCCATCAGGTCGCCGACGGTGAAGATGCGCTCCGCCTCCAGGCAGTTGCTCGAACGAACCGAGAGGTCCAGCTCCGCGATGGGCTTGTTGTAGAGCACGTCGTCCAGGCTCTCCTCGGGTTCCCCCTCGACGTCCGCCGAGTCATCCGCGGGGATCTCGGACCCGGGTGAGCCGTAGCTGCACAGCGGGTTGAGGAACTTGCGGAAGATCTTGGCGGACTCGGCCAGGGCCTCCTCCGGACGCACGGTCCCGTCCGTCCAGACCTCCACCACCAGGCTGTCGTAGTCCGTGAGGTTGCCCACACGGGTGTCATCCGTGGCGTACTTGACCCGCAGCACGGGGCTGAAGATGGAGTCGACCCAGATCTTGCCGATCTCCTGCTCCACGTCCCTCGAGCCACGCCGCGCGCCGGAGTCCGAGTGACGACCACCGCCGGCCTCGTTCTCCTCCGCGGTGACGTAACCCCGACCACGGTCCGCCTCCATGATCAGCTCGAAGTCGAGCTTATTGGAGAGGGTGCAGATGTGCAGGTCAGGGTTGCAGATCTCGGCGTCACCCGAGCAGACGATGTCCGCAGCGGTGACGGGTCCCTTCTCGCTCTTCTCCACACGCAGGGTCACCGGACCCTCGCCGGGGATCCGCACCAGCAGCTGCTTGATCTGCAGGGCGATCTCGGTCACGTCTTCGACCACACCTTCCACCGCCTGAAACTCGTGCATGGCACCGGTCATGGTGAACCACTGCACGGCGGTGCCCTCGAGGCTCGAGAGCAGCACGCGACGAAGGCCGTTGCCGATGGTGTGGCCGAATCCACGCTCGAAGGGATCGATGGTGAACTTGCCGTAAGTCTCGGTCAGGGTCGTTCGATCGACGACGACCCTGCTCGGAAGCTCCAGATTGCGCCAGCGGATACGCATGTGTTGTCGGTCTCCTGCACTCGACCCTCTCGGAGGGCCAAAGAACCCCTACTTGGAGCAACCCTCGACGATGAGCTGCTCGCGGATCTGCAGCGGGAACTCCTCCCGCGTCGGCAGATTCAGCACCTTCACCGTCAACTTCTCGTCGTCCCGTTCCAACCAGCCGGGCACCGGCTGGTAGGCCTGTGTGGCCTCCACGACGCCGCGCGCCCACTTCTGGGTGCGCTCACGTCCGTGCACGGAGATCACATCTCCGATCTTGACCATGATGCTCGGCACGTCGACCTTGCGGCCGTTCAACTGCACCAGGCCGTGGGTCACCATCTGCCGCGCGGCGCTGATGCCGTAAGCCAGTCCGGAAGCCCGGACGACGTTGTCGAGGCGACGCTCCATGAGCTGAAGAGTCAGCTCACCGGTGTTGCCTCGCAGGTTCTGGGCGATGGAGAACGTCCTGCGGAACTGCCGCTCCAGGACGCCGTACATACGCTTCAGCCGCTGCTTCTCTCGCAGCTGCAGACCGTACTGGGACGGCTTGCGGGGCCGCTTCCAGCCCTGCATACCCGGCGGGTAGTTGTCGCCGCGCTTGGTGATGGCGCACTTGTTGGTGTGGCAACGCTCGCCCTTCAGGTAGAGCTTCATGCCCTCCCGACGGCACAGCCTGCACTTGGGTCCGTTGTAGACAGCCATTTCTCTGTCGTTCTCCTCAGACGCGCCGACGCTTGCGCGGGCGGCAGCCGTTATGGGGGACGGCGGTCACGTCTTCGATAGCCTTGATGTCGATGCCGCCACCACGGATGGCACGCACCGCCGATTCGCGACCGGAGCCGGGGCCCTTGAGCCGGACCTCGCACTCCCGCACGCCGAACTTGAGGGCCAGATCCGCCGCCCGTTCAGCTGCCCGCTGGGCGGCGAAGGGCGTGCTCTTCCTCGAGCCCTTGTAGCCGATGGTGCCGGAGCTGGCCCAGCACAGGGTGTTCCCCTGCACGTCGGTGACGGTGACGATCGTGTTGTTGAACGTCGCCTTGACGTGAACCACCGCCTTCGCGACGGTCCGTTTGATCTTCTTCTTGCCTGGTCTCGCCATGTGATTGCTACGTGTCTCGAACCTGGTCGATGCAGCAGGACCGCTTCCCCCCTGGAGGGTCAGCGCATCTGCTTCACCGACTTCTTGCCGGCGACCGTCTTCTTCCTGCCCTTACGCGTTCGAGCGTTACTCTGGGTTTGCTGTCCACGCACGGGGAGGCTCCGGATGTGCCGGATCCCGCGGTAGCAGCGGATGTTCTTCAGCCGAGCCAGGTTCTGCGTGATCGCCCGGCGGAGGTAGCCCTCCACGTGGTACTTGCGGTCGATCAACGCGCTGACCTTGGTGACCTCCTCGTCCGTGAGGTCCCGGGACTTGCGGTCGGGCTCGATCCCGAGCTCGTCACAAATGTCCTTGGCCAGCTTGGGCCCGACCCCGTAGATGTACCGAAAGGCGATCTTGCACACCTTGTTCGGGGGGACGTCTACACCTGCGATGCGTGGCATCTGGTTCAGCTCCGTAAGCTATTGCCGCTCATCCCTGGCGCTGCTTGTGCCTGGGGTCCAGCTTGCAGATCACACGAAGCACGCCGCGACGGCGAACGATCTTGCACCCTTCGCAGATCCTCCTGACCGAAGCTCTTACTTTCATCGCGCTTCTCCGAACTCCGCACGCCTCCACCCGGAGGTCATGCGGTCAACGGCCAGATGATGAGATCCTGACGATCCGATGGACGCGTCATGATCTCTGGCCCGTTCTGCGTGATGGCGACCGTGTCCTCGAAGTGCGCCGAGCACTGTCCGTCCTTGGTCACCACCGTCCAGTCGTCATCGAGCACCCGGGTCTCCCTCGTTCCGAGGTTGAACATGGGCTCGATGGCGATCACAAGCCCCGCCTTCAAGACGAGGTCACTCTTCAACAACGAGTCGTTCACGTGGTTCGGCACCTGAGGCTCCTCATGGAGCGCCGTCCCGATCCCGTGTCCGACGTACTGCTCGACGATGCCGTACCCGCTCTCCCGGCCCCTCTGCTCCACCGCGCGCGCGATGTCAGAGAGCCTGTTACCCGGGACACACTGGGCGATACCGTCGTTCAATGCCTGCGCGGTGACCTCGGCTAACCGGGCCACCTCATCACTCACCGATCCGACCGGGAAGCTGCGGGCCGCATCCCCGTGGTAGCCACGGATGATCACCCCCACGTCGATGGTGAAGAGATCACCGTCCTGCAGCGTCCGGTCTCCCGGGATGCCATGGACGATCTCCTCATTCACCGACGCACAAACGCTGCCCGGAAAGCCGTGGTACCCCTTGAAGGAGGGAATGCCGCCCTCGCTCCGGATGAGGTCCTCGACCCGCGCATCGATCTCGGCCGTCGTGATGCCCGGCCGGACCGATTCCTTGACCAACTCGAAGACCTTGACGATGACCTGCCCGGCCGAACGCATGCGATCGATTTCGCGTCTCGACTTATAGGTGATCACTTGTCCGGTCTTCTTCTGTAAACCCGCAAATCTACCGGTCTTCGAGCACCCTCTCAAGGGCGCGGGAGACGTCATCGACGGACCCCGAAGCGTCCACCACACGAAGCAGCCCCCGATCTCCGTAGTACTGGAGTAGTGGTGCTGTTTTGTCACGATATTCGCCGAGACGAGCGTCCACGGCCTCCTCTCGGTCATCCTCCCGGGTATAGAGCTCCCCGCCACACGCGTCGCACACGCCGTCGTTGGTCGGCGGGTTGAGGGTCCGGTGGAACGGGCTCTTGCACTGCTTGCAGGTGAGCCGCCCGGAGATCCGCTCCTTGAGGCAGTCGTCCTCAAGCTCGAACGAGATCACGTCGGTCAGAGGACGCTGCATGCGGCCGAGGTCCCCGGTCAGGGTCTCCGCCTGGGATTCGGTCCGCGGGAAGCCGTCGAGGATGAAGCCGTCGTCCGTGTCCTCATCCTCCAGCCGCTCACGCACCATCTGACACACCATCTCGTCAGGCACGAGCATGCCCCTGTCCATGAACCCCTTGGCCATCAGGCCGACCGGAGTCTGCTCCTCCAGGTTCTCTCGGAACAGATCGCCGGTGGAGACGTGCACCAGCCCTCGCCGGGTGGCGCAGCGCCTCGCCTGGGTGCCCTTTCCGGCACCCGGCGGTCCGAGAAAAACGAGGGCAAGGGTCAACGACGGGCTCCCTTCTTGGCGGCGCCAGCCGACATGAACCCCTGGTACTCCCGTTGCAGCAGGCTGGCGTTCAACTGATCCACCAGATCCAGGGTCACGCCCACCACGATGAGGATGCCGGTGCCGCCCATGAAGCTCTGGGTGTAGACCGACGCGTCCAACTCCTCGGTGATGAGCATGGGGACCACGGCCACGCCGGTCAGGCAGACCGCGCCCACAAGGGTGATGTGAGTCATCACCTTCTCGAGGAAGTCAGCGGTCTTCTTGCCCGGCCGGATACCCGGGATGAACGAGCCATGCTCCTTCAGGTTGTTGGCCATCTCCGTCGGCTGGAACATCAGCGACGTCCAGAAGAAGGCGAAGAACAGGATCAACCCGGAAAACAGGACCATGTACCACCAGCCGCCATAGAAGTTCAGGTTCTCGCCGGTGATGGCCGCGGCGATGGTGAGGGGCAGGGTCATGAGCGCGGAGGCGAAGATGACCGGCATGACGTTGGCCATGTTCAACTTGACGGGCAGATAGTGCCTCGCGCCGCCCATCATGCGACGGCCCTTCATCAGCTTGGCCTGTTGGATGGGTATTCGTCGTTGCCCCTTGGTCATGTAGACGATGCCCAGGACCATGGCGCAGTACACGCCGAGGAGCACGACCGCCTTCAGGATGAAGGTGCGATCCTCTATGGCCTCCTCGAACATGCTGACGAACATGGCCGGCAGGTCGGACACGATGCCGGCGACGATGAGCAGGGACACGCCGTTGCCGATGCCGTGGGCGGTGATCTGCTCGCCGAGCCACATCAGGAAGATGGTGCCGGCGGTCATACCGAGCACCGCTGGTAGGGCGAAGCCGAAGAAGGAGAACCCACCGCTGACGGCGAAGACCTGCTGCAGCCCTTCCTGGCCGTTCTCGAGCGTCACCGGCACGGCCACGGTCTGGGAGGCCATGCCCTGGAACACCGAGTAGCAGATGGCGAACCCCTGAAAGACGCAGATCGGCACCGTGAGCATGCGCGAATACTGGTTGATCTTCTTCTGGCCAGCCGCGCCCTCCTTGCTCAAGGCCTCCAGCGAGGGGATGACCTTGGTCAGCAACGAGAAGATGATCGAGCTGGTGATGTAGGGCAGGATGCCGAGCGCGAAGAGCACCGGCATCTTGAGGTTCCCCCCGGACAGGGTGGTGAACAGGCTCAGCACCTCGTCAAAGGCGCCGCCCCCCCGATTGCCGCCCAGGTACGTCTTGAAGGCAGCGTAATCGACCCCAGGCAGAGGAACCTGCAGACCCACCCGGGCGATGAACAACAGCCCCAGGGTGACGAAGATCTTCTTCCGAATGGACTCGATCCGGAAGAGGTTCTGGAGTGCTGCCCACATCAGGCGAGTTCCTCCACGGTGCCGCCCGCACCGGTGATGGCCTCCTTCGCCTTGGCGCTGAACCGATGGGCCTTCACCGTGATGGCTCGGTCCATCTCACCGTTGGCGAGGATCTTGAGACGCTGTGAACGCCGCGGCACAAGCCCCTTGGCCTTCAGCAGCTCCAGATCCACCTCCGCGCCGGCGTCGAACGCGCACAGCGCCGAGAGGTTGATGATGGCGTACTCCACCTTGAAACGGGCGTTGGTAAAGCCGCGCTTGGGGAGACGACGAAACAGAGGCATCTGACCACCCTCGTGGCCAAATCGGCGGGAGTAGCCGCTGCGGGACTTCTGCCCCTTGTGCCCCCGTCCGGAGGTCTTGCCGCTACCCGACCCGCGGCCACGACCGACGCGCTTGCGCCGTGCGTGGGGGGTCGCCAGGTTGTTGAGATCCTCGAGGTTCATGGTTTCGCTCGCTCATGCCCCGGACCCGACGGTCCGGATTCGCGTGTTGACGCAAGCCCGAAGGCCTACTCGCGTTTCTCCCTGTCCTATCCCTCCCCGCAACCTACCCGGGGATTTCCACACCACGGAGCTGCTGCACCTGCTCCCTGGTCCTTAGCTGTTCGAGGCCGCACATGGTGGCCTTGACGAGGTTCACCGGGTTCGGTGACCCGAGGCACTTGGTGAGCACGTCCTGCACTCCGGCAGCCACCAGCACCGCGCGCATGGTGGCGCCCGCGATCACGCCGGTTCCCGGAGGCGCCGGCAGCATGACCACCTTGGCGGCGCCGAACCGCGCCTTCACCGCGTGCGGCAGGGTGCGACCGCTCAGGGCGATGGGCACCAGGTTCTTCCTGGCCTCCTTCACGCCCTTCTCCACGGACGTCGGCACATCGTTGGCCTTGCCGAATCCGACACCGACCTTGCCCGCGCCGTCGCCGACCACCACCAGGGCCGAGAAGGAGAACCGGCGTCCGCCCTTCATCACCTTGGCACAACGATTGATCTTGACGACGTTCTCAACGAGCCCGTCGTCACGGGGGCCGTCACCACGACCTCGAGCCCCACCTCCCTGTCGTCCACCAGGTCTCGCCATGTCAGAACTCCAGCCCGCCTTCGCGGGCAGCGTCGGCCAGGGCCTTGACCCGACCGTGGTACTTGAAGCCGTTGCGATCGAAGACGACGCTCTTCAAACCGGCGGCTTGCGCCCGCTCGGCCAGCTTCGCGCCCACGGCCTTGGCCGCGTCGCAGTTGCCCTTGGTGGACAGCGAGTCGCGGACCTCCTTGTCCATGGTGCTGGCAGCGCAGATCGTGTTGCCGCCCTCGTCGTCGATCAACTGTACGTAGATGTGCGCCACGCTCCGGTACACACTCATTCGGGGACGGGCAGGGGTCCCGGACACGTGGTGCCGGACATGACGCTTGCGACGTAGGCGCCGCTTTGCCTTCAGCTTTGAGCTCATCTGTGCCATGAGTCGATTCTCGTCCTTTAGGCCTTGCCGCCGATGGCCTTGCCCGCCTTGCGCCGCACCTGTTCACCCACGTAGCGAATCCCCTTGCCCTTGTAGGGCTCCGGAGGACGCACACGCCTGATGTTGGCGGCGAACTGACCCACCGCCTGCTTGTCCGAGCCGGTGATTTCGATCTGCGTGTTCTTGGGTGTCGCCACCTCCACCCCGGCCGGGGCATCCATCTCCACGGGAGCGTTGAAGCCCACGTTGAGAGTGATCTTGGAGCCGCTGGCCTTGGCGGTGTAGCCCACACCTTCGATCTGCAGAGATCGGGTGAATCCCGTGGACACACCCGTGACCATGTTCTGGATCAGGGAGCGATACAGACCGTGGAGGGCACGATGCTGCTTCTGGTCTGTCGATCGGGACACGTTGACTTCGTTGTCCCCCACCTCGACGGTGATGTCAGGCTGGAACGACTGCTCCAGCTCACCCTTGGGCCCCTTCACCTTGATGGCGTAGCCCGAGACGGTAGCCGTCACCCCGCTGGGGAGCGTCACTGGTTGCTTGCCGATGCGCGACATCTGCTACCACACCTCCGCGAGGATCTCGCCGCCGACGCGCTGAGTGCGCGCGTCGCCGTCGCTGAGGACCCCCTTGCTTGTACTGAGAATCGAGATTCCGAGGCCGTGCAGGACTTCGGGGATTCCATCCACCCCCTGATAGACCCGGCGACCCGGCTTACTGACCCGCTGGATGCTGTTGATGATGAACTCACCATCGGGCCCGTACTTCAGGAACACCCGTAGCGTGCCCTGGACACCGTCTTCGATGACGCGGTAGTCAAGGATGTACCCCTGCTGCTTGAGCACCTCGACGATGCCCCGCTTCAGTCGGGAGGCCGGGACGTCGGTGTGCGGCATCCGGATCGTGTTCGCGTTGCGGATGCGCGTGAGGAGATCGGCGATCGGGTCGGTCATGCTCATTGCGTCAATCCTCCCCTACCAGCTGGCCTTGCGTACGCCGGGGATCTCACCGCGATGGGAGAGGCTCCGGAAACAGATGCGGCAGATGCCGAACTTGCGATACACGGCACGAGGACGGCCGCACAAGGTGCAGCGGCGACGGAGCCGCACGCTGAACTTGGGCTTCTTCTGGAATGTCTTGTTGTATTGCGCCTTGGTCGCCATGGCTAGTCTCTCGTGAACGGCACGCCGATTTGAGTGAGCATCTCCAGCGACATCTCGTCGCTGCCTCCGCTGATCACCATGGTGATGTCCATGCCCTGGACCCACTCCACCTTGTCCAAGTTGATCTCCGGGAACACGACCTGCTCGGACAGTCCCATGGAGAAGTTGCCGCGGCCGTCAAACGACTTGCGCTTGATGCCGCGGAAGTCACGAATACGAGGCACGGCGATGCTGATCAGGCGGTCGAGGAACTCGTACATCCTGTAGCCGCGCAGGGTCACCTTGCAGCCGATGGGCATCTCCTCACGCAGCTTGAAGCCGGCCACCGAACGCTTGGCGCGGCACATCTTCGGCCGCTGCCCCGCGATGATCGCCAGGTCTTCCATGGCCGCGTCGAGACGCTTCTTGTTCTCGATGGCCTCGCCCACCCCCATGTTGACCACGATCTTGCGGAGTCGCGGGATCTGGTGGACGTTCGGGAGCCCGAACTTCTCTTTCAGCGCGCCTCGGATGTCCTTCTCGTACTTCTCGAGGAGTCTCGGGCGAGCCACCTGTTCGACGGCTGTTTCAGTCATCGATCACTACCTCTCCAGCAGGGCGCGCCGCCCTACTCCTGATCCTTGTTGGTCTTGGTCTCACGACGCTGGGCCTTCTTCTCCTTGGCCTTGCCGGCGGCCGTGAGGATGCTCCCGCTGGGGCTGACGCGGTGCTTGTCTGTTCCCTCACCGGCCGAGCGGGCGCGCACGCCCTTCCCGTCGGCGTCCGACCAGGGCATGACGTTCGAGATATGGATGGGCGCAGGGCGCTCCTGCCGTCCACCCTCCTGCGGGTTGCGAGGGTTGCGCTTGAGGTGGCGGATGCAGATGTTCAGGCCCTCCACCAGGACACGGTTCTTGGACCGCAACACCCGGAGGACCCGTCCGCGCTTGCCCTTGTCGGTGCCGCGGATGACCACCACTTCGTCGTTTACCTTGATCCGCGCGAGGCCCATCACACCACCTCCGATGCGAGCGAAACAATCTTCATGAAGTTCTTGGCTCTGAGCTCACGAGCCACCGCGCCGAAGATGCGCGTCCCCCGGGGCTCGCCGTTGGCGTCCAGGAGCACGATGGCGTTGCTGTCGAAGCGGACGTAGCTGCCGTCTTCACGACGCACGGGCTTCTTGGTCCGGACGATCACGCCCTTGACCACATCCCCCTGCTTGACGCCGCCGCCGGGGAGCGCCTTCTTCACGGACCCTACAACGACATCGCCGATGGAGGCGTAACGGCGCTTGGAGCCGCCCAGCACCTTGATGCACTGGACGTCCTTCGCCCCCGTGTTGTCTGCGACTCGGAGCCGCGTCTGCATTTGAATCATGGATCAGCCCTCCGACTTCGAGTCGCCCGCTGAAGCGGCCTGACGAAGACGGGATTTCTCCAGGACTTCCACCAGGCGGAAGGTCTTGGTCTTGCTCAACGGACGGCAGCTGGCGATGGACACGCGGTCCCCCAGGTGGGCCTCGTTGTTCTCGTCGTGGGCGTGGTAGGTGGAGCGGCGCTTCACGTACTTCTTGAAGCGCGGGTGCAGCACCTTCCGGTCCACGGAGACGGTGATGCACTTGTCGCCCTTGTCGCTGGTCACCACACCGACGACCGTCCGGCGTTCTGTTCTCTTGGCGCCTTCACTCATGACTGGCTCCCCTCCATTTGCCGACGACGCTGCTCCGTGAGCAGCCGCGCGACGTCACGACGGAGACCGCGGATCTCGCGGGGGTTGTCGATGCTCTCGGTGGCGGCCTTCACGCGCAGGTTGAAGAGCTCCTTGCGGCACTTCTCCAACTGGACATCGAGGTCACCGTCATCCAACGCTCTCACTTCCTCGATCTTCATGGCTACACCTTGTGGCGGCGGCGGACGAACCGGCACCGAACCGGCAGCTTGTGCGCGGTGCGCAACAACGCGGTCTTCGCGACATCCTCCGGCACCCCGCCGATCTCGTAGAGGATCGTCCCGGGCCGAACGACGGCGCACCAGTAATCGATCTCGCCCTTACCCTTACCCATGCGGGTCTCGGCGGGGGTGGAGGTCACGGACTTGTGCGGGAAGATCCGGATCCAGATCCGGCCCTCGCCCTTCAGGTAGTGGGAAGAACCGATTCGGCCCGCCTCGATCTGGCGCGCGGTGATGCGGCCAGGCTCGAGGGTCTGCAGGCCGAACTCGCCGAAGGCCACGGAGTTGCCCCGGCTGGCGTCGCCCTTGATGCGGCCGCGCTGCTTCTTCCTGTACTTGACCCGTTTCGGCATCATCGCCATGGTCAGACTCCCGACTCAGGACCGGTCGAACTGCGTGCGACGGGGACGACGGGGGCGAAGCTCGCCCGTCCCTCCCCCGAGGCGGCGCGACTCGCCGTACTTCCCACGGTAGATCCAGCACTTCACGCCAATGTGACCGGTGGAGGTCTTGGCTTCCGTGAACCCGTAGCTCACGTCCGCGTCCAGGGTCTGCAAGGGGATGGACCCCTCGCTCTTGACCTCGGTGCGGGACATCTCAGCTCCACCGAGCCGCCCGGAGAGCATCACCTTGATGCCCTTGGCCCCTGCGTTCGTCGTCGTCTGCAGGGTCTTCTTGATCACGCGGCGGAACGCCTGGCGCTTCTCCAGGGATTCACGCACGCTCTCGGCGACCAGCTGTCCGTCCAGCTCCGGTCGGTTGATCTCGGCGATCTGGACACGGACGGCCCGGTCCGGGGAGTTGACGATCTTCTGCAACTCCACCTGGATCTCCTCCAGCTTCTTGCCCTTGCGGCCGATCAGGATGCCGGGACGAGCCGTGTGGATGATCAGGGTCACCGCGTCGGTGGTTCGCTCCACCTCCACCTTGGGGATGCCAGCGAAGAAGTAGTTATTCTTGATGTACTTCCTCAGGTCCTGGTCTTCCTTCAGCAGCGCCGGGAAGTCCTTCTTGGACGCGTTCCAACGAGACCGCCAGCGCTCACGAACGCCGATGCGGAAGCCGAGGGGATGAATCTTCTGCCCCATGTCTACTCTTCTCCCTTGCTCTCGCCAGAGGCCTGCGGGTTCTCCGCTGCCGCCTCGGCGGCTGCCGGCGCGGCCGCCTCTTCGGTCTGCTTGCGACGCCGCATCGGGGCGGCGGCGTGGACGCCGAGCACCACCTCGATGTGACACGTGCGCTTACGGATAGGCTGGGCCCGCCCCATGGGAGCGGGGCGCCAGCGCAAGCGCCCTTGCTTGAGCGGTCCCTCGTTGACGCGCGCGGCCTTGACGAACAGCTGGCTGGCCTCGACGCCCCCCACCTGACCGGCGTTGGCCACGGCCGAGCGGATCACCTTGAGGACCATGGGTCCGGCGCGGCGGTGCACATACTCCAGCTCCTCCAACGCCGCGTTCACGTCCAGTCCGCGGACCAGATCCGCCACGGGCCGCGTCTTGCGCGCGCTCATGGGGGCGTAGCGATGGATCGCCCTGAATTCCTGCTTCTCATCAGCCATGGATGTGCCTCTGACGCTGCGCTACCGACTCTTGGCCGAGCCGTGTCCGCGGTAGTTGCGGGTAGGGGCGAACTCACCGAGCTTGTGCCCCACCATCTCTTCCGTCACGAACACGCGGACAAACTGCTTGCCGTTGTGCACGAGATACGTGTGCCCGACGAAGTCTGGGATGATCGTGCAGGACCGGGACCACGTCTTGATCCCGTCGTTGGAGCCCTGCTCCTTCTGACGCACGGTCTTCAGGAGCAGCTTCTCGTCGACGTGGGGGCCCTTCTTGGTCGAACGACTCATTCGCGCCTACCTCTTCTTCCGTCTGCGGACGATGAACTTGTTCGTCGGGTTCTTCCTGCGGCGCGTGCGGCCGCCCTTGGCGGGCTTGCCCCACGGACTCGTCGGGTGACGGCCACCGGCGCGGCGCCCCTCACCACCACCCATGGGGTGAGCGATGGGGTTCATGGCGGAGCCGCGCACGTGCGGGCGCTTGCCCAGGTGCCGGTTGCGTCCGGCCTTGCCGATGCGGACGTGCTGGTGGTCCGCGTTGCCGACCTTGCCGAGGGTGGCGCGGCAGGTCATGAGGATGCGCCGCATCTCACCAGAGGGCAGCAGCACCGTGGCGTAGCGCCCCTCCTTCGCCATGACGCGGGCGCTCATGCCGGCGGAGCGCACGATCTGTCCGCCGCGGCCCGGCTTCATCTCGACGTTGTGGACCTCCATGCCGAGCGGGATGTCCGAGACCGGCATGGCGTTGCCCACGGTGGGCTCCACGTTCCGTCCCGAGACCACCTCCATGCCCGGACGGAGCCCCTGAGGCGCGATGATGTAGCGCTTCTCGCCGTCGGCGTAGTGCAGCAAGGCGATGTTGGCCGACCGGTTGGGGTCGTACTCGACGCTGAACACCGTGGCGGGCACGCCGTCCTTGTTGCGCTTGAAGTCGATCTTCCGGTACGCCCTCTTGGCGCCGCCGCCACGATGGCGCGACGTCATGCGTCCCTTGTTGTTGCGGCCGCCGGACTTGGTCAGCGGCTCCAACAGGGACTTCTCCGGCGCGGTGTGCGTGATCTCCTCCTTGAAGATCAGCACCGAGCCGCGACGGCGTCCCGGGGATGTCGGTTTGAATCTGCGAATGGCCATGACGTGTCCTCAGCCCTGCCCCTTAGAGCAGGTCGATCTTGTAGCCCTCGGCGAGCTTGACGATCGCCTTCTTGGTGTCCGGGCCCTTGGTCCAGTTCCAGCCGTACCGGCGCTGAAGACCCGTCTTCACCATGGTGTTCACCCGCACGACCTTGACGTCGTACAGGTCCTGGATCGCCTGCCCGATCTGCACCTTGTTGGCGCTGAGGGCGACCTCGAAGGAGTACTCGTTCCTGGCCTCCGCCCGGTGCATGTTCTTCTCGGTGAGCAGGGGACGCTTGACGACGCGGTAGGAATTCGGATCAGGCACCGTGGATCTCCTTCATGGCATCGAACCCGGCCTGCGTGACCAGAAGATGGTGGTGCTGGACGACATCCAGGGCGTTGAGGTCCTGGGTCGCGACCACTTTCACACGGGGAATGTTGCGCGCGGAGAGGACCAGGTTGCGATCGGGAGCGCCGTCCACGATCAGACACGAGCGGCCGAGGCCCAGGGCCCCCAGGACGCTCGCCAGGTCCTTGGTCCGAGGCGCGCCGAACGCCAGGGCGTCGGCCAGCACCACCTCACCATCCCGGAACTTGGACAGCAGGGCGGTCTTCAACGCCACCCGCCGCGCCTTCTTCGGCATGGAGTACGAGTAATCCCGCGGGCGCGGGCCGTGGGCGACACCGCCGCCACGGCACTGGGACACCTGCGGATGCCGGCCGCGGCCTCGTCCCCGCCCCGTATGGCGGAAGCCCTGCCGCGTGGAGCGGTTGGTCTGGCCCCCGGGCCTGGGGTTGTGGGTCCCGGCGCGCTGGTTGGCCTGATACATGACCGCAGCGGCGTGGAGGGTCCGGGACATCACCTTGTCACCCAGGAAGGAGGCGTCCACCTCCGTCCTGCCGGCTGTACCGTTGTTCCAATGAGCGATTTCCATGTCTCAGTGGCCCCCAGCTCTACTTGGAACCCGCCGTCCTGGCGGTCTGAATCAGGACGAACCCGCCCTGCGGCCCGGGCACGGCGCCCTTGACCAGCAGCAGGTTCCGCTCCTTGTCCACGTGGACCACCTCGAGGTTCTTGACCGTGTGCCGGTTCGCCCCGTAGTGGCCCGCCATGCGCTTGCCCTTGAACACCCTCGACGGGTCCGAGTGCATGCCGATGGAGCCGGGCCGACGGGTCTGCATATGACCGTGGGTCTGAGGCCGGCGGGCGAAGCCGTGGCGCTTGATGGCCCCGGCGGTGCCCCGCCCCTTCACCGTGCCCACCACATCGACGTGCTCGCCCTTCTCGAACACGTCGCAGGTGACGTCCGAGCCCAGCTCCGCCTCGGGAGCGCCGTCGGTCCGGTGCTCCCGCAGGTAGCGATGAGGCTCGACCCCCGCCTTCTTGCAGTGGCCGTTCCGCGGCTTCGTGAGCACCTTCTCACGCACCGGCTCATAGGCCAGCTGCACGGCGTTGTAGCCGTCGGTGCTCTCGGTCTTGACCTGGGTCACCTTGCAGGGGCCCGCCTCGAGGATCGTCACGGGAACGCAGACGCCCTCTTCGGTGAACACCTGGGTCATGCGACCCTTTCGTCCCAGGATGAGATATCCCATCGGTCACTCCATACCCGGCCCACGAAAAAAACCCCGCGGCCACGCCACGGGGTCTCTCGCTCAGGCCTTGATCTTGATCTCGACTCCGGCCGGAAGGTTCAGCTTCCCCAGCATGTCGACGGTCTTCTTCGTCGGCTGGCTGAGGTAGATCAGACGCTTGTGCGTGCGGATCTCAAACTGCTCACGAGACTTCTTGTCCACATGGGGACCGCGCAGAACGGTGAACCGCTCCACGCGCGTGGGCAGAGGGACGGGACCCATGACCTGGGCCTCCGAACGCCGCGCCACGTCGACGATCTCTTGAGCCGAGACGTCGAGCGCCTCGTGGTCATACGACTCCAGGCGGATCTTGATGTGGTCTTGAGCCATACCTCGCTCAGTTCCGTTAGCCGGCCTGTCACCGGCTTCAACCAACACCCCGCTCAACGGCCAGCGACCGAAGGTCCGGGATCACTTGTGCCTTTCCCGTCCCGGGGCAGACTCGACGGGAGTCCGCCCTTACGGGTGCTCCGCCTGGGCGGAGCGCCGGGATTGCCGACCGCCGGGATCCCACCCGCACGGTCTTCTCAAGACGAGAACTTTCCCACATCCTGGCGGTGGTTCAAGCCTCCCGTGGGCCAAAACCCCTGCCAACGCGGCACCTACGCGCCCGCATGCGGCTATTGCAGGTTGGCGGCCATGGGAGCCCGGCGCCGCCCCCGATGGATCGCTCAGAACCAAGCGATCTTGTCGACCATGGAGCCCGGGACCGGTTCGTGGGACTGGGGTTCCATGGAGTAGGCCGCCCGCCCCTGGGACAGGCCTCGCACCACCGTCGCGTAACCGAAGACCTCGCCAAGAGGTACGGTGGCATGGATCACATTGGGGTTCTCCCCCGTCTCGATGGAGATGACCTGGGCCCGGCGCTTGTTCAGGTCGCCGATGACGGCGGAGAGGTGCTCGGGCGGGGTGGTCACCTCCAGACGCATGATGGGCTCCAGGATGGAGACCCCGGCCTTCTCCGCCGCCTCCTCCACAGCGTGCGAAGCACACACGGAGAACGCCAACTCCGTGGAGTCCTCATCCCGCGACGCCGCCCCCAGCACCGTCACCCTGGTGTCGATCAGCTCGAACCCGTGACCGACACCCGCGCTCATGGCGCCCTCGCACCCGGACTGGACCGCCTGCTGGAACTCCCGCGGCACCGCCCCGCCGGACGCGTCCTCGAACTGGAACCCCTCTCCGGGGACCGGCTCCACGCGCAGCTCCACCTCCGCGTACTGGGTCTTGCCCCCAACCTGGCGATCGAACACATGCCGCGCCTGGGCTGGACCGTTCAGGCGCTGCCGGTACGCCACCCGTGGCTTGCCGATGTTCGCCTGGACGCCGAAGTCGCGGAACATACGGTGAGTGACCACCTCCAGGTGGAGCTCACCCATGCCGTAGATCATCATCTCGCCGGTCTCGTCATCGACCGTGTAGCGAAACGTCGGATCCTCCTTGGCGATGCGCTTCAAGACGTCGGCGATCTTCCCTCGATCGTCGTTGGTCTTGGGTTCGATGCGCATGGAGATGACGGTCTCCGGGAAGGTGGGCGGTTCCAGGGACACCAGGCAGCTCTTGTCCACGAGCGTGTCCCCGGTTGCGGCGTTCTTGAGGCCCACCACGGCGACGATCATCCCCGCCCTGGCCTCCTTCACGGTCTCCCGGGAGTCCGCGTGCATCACATAGACGTGGCCCACCCGCTCCGGCTTACCGGTGCGCGCGTTGTGCACCTGCATGCTCGACTTCAGCGTCCCCTGATAGACCCGGATGAAGGTCAGGTCCCCGTGCTTGTCCGCGATCGTCTTGAACGCGAGGCCGACGAAGGGCTTGTCCGGGTCCGGCTCCAGGGGGACCTCCTTGGCCCCCTTGCTGCGCAGGTCCATGGCCACGGGCTGGACCACCTCCCGCGGCGACGGCAGGAACGCCGTGACCCCGTCCAGGAGCCGCTGGATCCCCTTGTTCTTCAGCGCGCTGCCGCAGAACACGGGGATGATCTTGCGATCCAGGGTCGCCTGCCGGAGCGCTCCCACGATCTCCTCGAACGTGATCTCCTCTTCGTTGATGAACTTCTCCGTCAACGCCTCGGAGGTCTCCGCCAGGGTCTCCTCGAGCTTCGCTCGCCATTCCTGGGCCAGGGGCTGCAGCTCCTCCGGGATGGACTCCTTGCGGAAGTCCGTGCCGCGGCTCTGCTCGTCGTAGAAGATGGCCTCCATCTTGACGATGTCGAGCACGCCGGCGTAGTCCTTCTCCGCTCCGATGGGGAGGATGACGGGGACAGGGTTGCAGTTGGGCAGGCGCTCCCGCATGGTCTCGATGGCGCGGAAGTAATCAGCCCCCAGCCGATCCATCTTGTTGATGAAGGCCAGGCGCGGGACCGCGTAGGTCTCCGCCTGCCGCCACACGGTCTCGGATTGCGCCTCCACCCCGGCGACGCCGCAGAACACGCCGATGGCGCCGTCCAACACCCGCAGGCTCCGCTCCACCTCCGCCGTGAAGTCCACGTGCCCCGGAGTGTCGATGATGTTCACGGTCATGTCCCGCCACTGGGTGCTGGTGGCGGCGGACGTGATGGTGATCCCCCGCTCCTGCTCCTCCGCCATGTAGTCCATGGTGGCGGTGCCCTCGTGGACCTCCCCCATCCGGTGCTCCTTGCCGGTGTAGAAGAGCACCCGCTCGGTGACCGTGGTCTTGCCCGCGTCGATGTGGGCGATGATTCCGATGTTCCGGATCTTGTCGATGTCGTACTTGGCCACGGTGCGACCTCACGCAAGAACGCCGGCAACCCGGAGAGGATCGACGGCGCTCGGCTTCATCCAGATCCCGTCGCGTCGGACGGAACGGACTACCACGCGAAGTGGGAGTTCATCTTGTTGGCGTCGGCCATCTTGTGCGTGTTCTCACGCTTGGTGATGGTGGCGCCTTCGCGGTTGTAGGCCTGCAGGATCTCGTCTGCGAGGCGCACCGCCATGGAGCGGCCCTTCCGACCGCGGATCACCTCGAGCAGCCAGCGGAAGGCGAGGTTCTGCTGCCGCGCTCGCTTGACCTCGATGGGGACCTGATAGGTGGCACCGCCCACGCGCTTGGAGCGCACCTCGATGCCGGGCTTGATGTTGTTGATGGCCTGGGAGAACACCTCGAGAGGGTCCTCACCGGGCTTCTTCTCGCTGACCAGGTCCATGCACTCGTAGAAGACCTTGCGCGCGGCGTTCTTCTTGCCGTCCAGCATCAGGCTGTTGATGAACTTGCTCACCAGCAGCGAGCCGTACTTGGGGTCCGGCTTGAGGAAACGCTCGGGAGAGTCGTACTTACGCGGCATGATCAACCCTTCGGGCGCTTGGTCCCGTACTTGGAACGACTTCTGCGACGGTCGTCGACCCCGGAGGAGTCGAGGGTGCCACGGATGATGTGGTAACGGACGCCGGGCAGGTCGCGGACACGGCCGCCACGAAGCAGCACGATGGAGTGCTCCTGGAGGTTGTGCCCTTCACCCGGGATGTAAGCCGTCGTCTCCTTGCCGTTGGAGAGACGCACACGAGCGATCTTCCGCAGGGCCGAGTTCGGCTTCTTGGGGGTCTGGGTCTTGACCTGCTGGCACACGCCCCGCTTCTGCGGACAGGCGTCCAGCACGGGAGACTTACTCTTCTTGATGATCTTCTTGCGGCCCTTTCGGACCAACTGATTGATCGTCGGCATTCGCCGGAACTCCTTGTCGCGTCGGGATCTGGGCCTCGGACGCAGCCTTCTCGAGCGGCCATGGTACGAACCACCTCGGGCAGGCTCAAGAGACCGGCCGAGAGCCCGACACCCTGCCCGGAACTCGCTGCCCGGTCAAGGGATATCGATCTCCGTGGTGCCCGAAAGGGAGACCCCGAAGGCCGCCCCAGGGTCGATCATCGCGAATTGCAGGGTCAGGAGCATGGAGTAGGACGGCGCCTGGAAGGCGCTGGAGGCGGCCAGCGCGTACCCGGTCGGGGGGAAGCCGGGCAACGCCAGGGGGGCGCCCCAGGACGAACCGAAGAACCCGTTGGCGAAGACCGCGGAGGGGGTCGCCAAGGACACGTTCAACGTGTTCGCGGGGCCCAGCACCAGCTCGTTGGGGATCGCCGGCACGTTCATGCTCACCAGCTCCCAGGGGAAGCCCCCCAGAACCGTGGCCACGCTGAGGCTGAGGCCGGCGCCCTGGGCCACGGTGATCCGCCCGGCGCTGGCGGGAGACGAGGTCACCCCGTCCACGTCCAGATGGGCCCCGGGCTGGTTGATCTGGAACCCGGTCCCGAGCACGCCGTTCCCCATGACGACCACCACGTCCGTACCCGTGAGGGGGAACGGATAGGCCCGGACATCGTCGAGGGCGCCCGTGAGGTGGCAGCAGGTGGTGGCCCGCAGCACGGCACCGAGGGCCGTACGGTCGAAGGTGTAGGCGCCGCTGCGGGTGTAGCTGAAGTCCGTGGGGTCCAGGACCCCGTCCACGTACAGCCGCGCCGGCCCGTCCCCGTGGTCCACCCACGCCAGGTGATGCCAGGTGCCGTCGAACACGGGCAGGGCAGACTCCCGGGCGAGCTGGGTCCCCGCGCCGTCGTTGCGCACATAGACTCGCAGCCTGTTGTTGTTCACGAAACCGCTGCCGAGAGCGAACAACGCGCCGAACCCCGTCCCCTGCAGCGAGTGCCCCTCGGCGAACACCCTGCGGTCCGGCTGGGCAGGGGCGTTGACCCACGCGGTGACCGTGTACCCCCCGGGGGAATCGAACACCGGTAGCCCCGACGCGGTGGCGCAAGCCACGTGGTCATCGACGCCGTCGAAAGTGAGACCGTTCCCGAACACCGACGCCGCCCAGGGTGAAGTGGCGCCAGAGAAGTTGGTGAGGGTGCCGTGGTTCCCGTTCCCGGAACCGTCGGACGCGGTCAGCCCGGAGGTCTCGTCGAGAGCCCAGTGGGCCGCCAGGGGCGCCTGCCCTCGGCCGGACGAGGCGGCCCACAGGGTCAACATCAGGACTCCCAGGAGCCTCATGAGCGCGCCCTCACTGGACCACCACCTCTGCCGGAGCGCTGGCCACGAACCCATCGGGGTTGGTCGGCGAGAGGAGGCCGAACTGGAGCGACACCGTGACGGGCGTCTGCGGCGCCATCATGAACAGCACGGCGCTGGCGGAGGTGCCCCCCGAGATCGGCCCCGGCAGCCCGGGCGCGACGCCGAAGCCGCTGGAGAAACTCCCGTTCAACAGGGTGAGGCCGGGGCTCCCCAGGTCCAGATTGACGATGTTGTTCGTGAACACGGCGGCGTTCGGGATCGCCAGCCCGGCGTCCAGCCCCAGCTCCCAGGGTTGCCCGCCGAGGGTGGTGGAGAGGGTCATGTCGAAGGCCTGCCCCAGGGACAGGCCGGCGTTGGCAGCGGTGAACAGGGACCCGGAGGCCCCCGCCACGGTGAGGGTGGCCTCAGCTCGGTTCACCTGGAACGCCCCCTGCAGGGTCCCGTCGTTCATCACCACCGCCACGTCCCCGGCCGTCAGGGAGAAAGGATAGACGCGCACGTCGTCCAGGCTGCCCGTGAAGGCGCAGCAAGTGCCCGCCCGTAACACCGCTCCCAGGGCCACGCGGTCGATGCCCGTGTTCGGGCCGGTGATGGTGTAGTTGAAGTTGGCGCCGTCCGGGACGCCGTCGATGAACACGGTCACGACGCCGCCGGAATCCACCACAGCGACGTGGTGCCAGCTGTTGTCGAACACCGTCGCCATGGACTGGGTGTTCTTGAGGATCACCCCCGTGTCGGTCCGCACGAAGAGCTGGAACCGGTCCATGGTGCCGTTGACCGACCGGCCGCTCCCCAACGTGTACAAGGGGCTGTTGTTGGAGCTGCTGCCCTCGGAGTAGAGCCGATCGTCGTCCTGGGGTGGGCCGTTGACCCAGGCGGTGATGGAGAACGGAGAGCCGCTGGAGTCGTAGGCGGGCAGGCCCAGGTTCATGTTGCAGTTGACGTGCTGGGTGCCGCTGAAGGTGAGCGCACCGCCGTGCACGCCGGTGCCCCAACCCGGCGCGGCGAACCCCGCGAGGGCCCCATGATTGCCGTTGCCCGAGCTGTCCGACGCTGTCGTCCCCGTGGCCTCGTCCAACCGCCAGTGGGCGGCGGCCCCGGTCTGCGCCTCCGCGAGGCAGAAGGCGGACAGGGCCGTGAGGACGAGGGGCCAACGCACGGGACTACTGCACCGACATCTCGATGACGGAGGACAGGGAGAACCCGCTCACCGCCGTGGGGTTCACCATGGCGAACTGCAACGTCAGGTCCAGAGCCGTGGCAGGCGCGGTCAGGGACAGGGACGTGGAGTTGGCGTAGCCCATGGGGGTGAACGGCGGGATCGTCAGCGGCGTCCCCCAGGTGGTGGTGAAGAACCCGTTGGCGAACACCGTGGCGGCGTTCACGGGGACGTTGATGGTGTTCGCAGGGTCCAGGACGAGCCCGCTCTGGATGGCCGGCGACGGATTCGTGGCCAGCTCCCACGGGAACCCGCCCTGGCTCGTGGTGAGGTTCAGGGAATACGCACCGTTGAGGGGGATGACGACGGTCCCCGCGCTGGAGATGGAGCCGCTGAATCCGTCGACGTCCATGGCCGCCCCGGGCTGGTTCGGCTGGAAGCCGGTGCCGAGGGTGCCGTTGGCCATCACCGTCGCCACGTCGGTCGCGGTGAGGATGAACGGGTAGATGCGCACATCGTCCAGGGTCCCGGCCATACGACAGCACGGCCAGTTGAGGATCAGTCCGCCCAACCCCACGCGATCCAGAGAGAAGATCCCGGTCGGAGAGTAGGTGAAGTCCGTCGCGTCCTGGACCCCGTCCACGTAGAGCCGCGCGCCACCGGCGGCGTCGTCCACCCAGAGGACATGGTGCCAGGTGTCGTCGAACACGGGCGTGGTGGACTCCCGCGCCAGTTGATCCCCTCCCCCGTTGTTGCGGACGGTGACGCGGAGCCGGGAAGAGGTGTTGGCCAGCCCGCTGCCCAGGGTGAACCGGGCGTTGAGGCCGTTGTACTGCTGGCTGTTGCCTTCGCCGTAGGCCACCCGGTCGACCTGGGCCGGCGCCTTGATCCAGAAGCCGAGAGAGAACGGGGCCCCCTGCGCATAGATGGGGAGCCCGCTGTTGGTGGCGCACATGACGTAGTTGGCAGCCCCGTTGAACGGCAGGGCGTTGCCATAACGGCCCGGCACCCACGGGTTGCCGCTGAAGTTCATCAATGAGCCATGGTTGGCGTTGAGGGAGCTGTCGGACGCCACCAATCCCTGGGTCTGGTCCATGGTCCAGCGAGCCACCAGCGGAGCCTGACCGTGGGCCGCCGAGGCGACGAGGGTCAAGGCGCCGACCACGTAGAAGAAGGTGCGATTCATGGCATCAGGGAACGGACAGGTTTGCAGACGCGCTCAAGACCATCCCGTCCGGGTTGGAGGGATCCACCATGGCGAACTGCAGGCAGGCCAGGGTGGTGGTGATGGGCGCCTGTAGGGACAGCACCGAGACCACCGTCCCGCTGCCTGTGGTGCTCCCGGGCAAGCCCAATGTCAGGCCGAAGGGAGTCGAGAAGTTGTTGTTGAGCAACGTCAGGTTCGGACTGTTGATGTCCAGGTTGACGATGTTGGCGTTCAGCACGGCCGCGTTCGGGATGGCGATCGCCGCGTCCACGCCGATCTCCCAGGGGTTGCCCGCGAGGTTCGTCGACAGGGTCAGGGGAAAGACCTGTCCCGGGGCGAAGATCACCTGCGCCGCGCTGGTGACGGAACCCACGGCGCCGCTCACCTCCATGGAAGCCCCGGGCTGGTTCTGCTGATAGCCCGCCACCAGGGTGCCGTTGGCCATCACCGTGGCCACATCGAACACGCTGAGCGCGTACGGGTAGACCCGGAAGTCATCCAGGGTTCCGATGAAGTTGCAGCAGGTGGCGAGGCCGGCCCACCGGCCGAACTCGATCTGGTCCACCGTGCCCTGGGAACCACTGATCCCGTAGGAGAAGTTGCCGAAGTCCACGGCGCCGTCCACATAGAGGGTGACCGTCCCGCCCTGGTCGACGATGGCCACGTGGTGCCAAGTGTTGTCGAACACGGTCGCCGAAGTCTCGGCGCGGAGGATGAAGATCCCGCTGGAGTTTCGGATCTCCATGCGAAGCCGATCCATGGTCCCGGTGTTCACCCGCCCGGTGCCGATGTTGTACCTGGAGAGGGAGTTGCTCGAGCTCGCCTCCGAATAGAAGACCCGCTGGTGCTGCTGCGGCGCGTTGACCCAGAATGAGAGGGTGAACGGGGCGCCGGAGGTGTCGTACACGGGCAGCCCGGAGCCGCTCGGGAGCGTCACGTGCTGAGCGCCGGAGAAGAACAGCCCTCCGCCCAGGTTTCCGGGGCCCCAGGAGGTCGTCCCGAAGCCCACCAGCGTGCCATCGTTGCCGTTCCCTGAACTGTCCGACGCCACGGTCCCGGCGGTCTCGTCGAACTGCCAGTACGCCACGGGCGCCACCTGCCCGACGACGGCAGTGGCCGCTACAAACAACAACGACACCACTCTTGCCATGGTGCAACCGTAGCACAACCCGTTGGCGCGGGGGCAGCGCGCCCGCGCCCACGAAGGGCGCGGGGCGGCGGCCCCGGCCAGAACGATCAGGCCGTGGCGCTCTCCGCGACCTCCTCCGTCGGCGGGGTCTCGTCGTCCGCCAGGTCGAAGGTGTGCTTGATGAGCGTGTCGTGGTAGTCGTCGAAGCCCGTACCAGCAGGGATAAGGTGGCCGAGGATGACGTTCTCCTTCAGCCCCACGAGCTCATCGCTCTTACCGCCGAGGGCCGCTTCCGTGAGCACCTTGGTGGTCTCCTGGAAGGACGCCGCGGAGATGAACGATTCGCTCTGCAAGGACGCCTTGGTGATGCCCAGCAGCAGCGGCTCCGCCGTGGCGGGCTTGCCCTGAGCCTCGACGATCCGCAGGTTCTCGGTCCGGAAGCGCTGCTTGTCCACCACGGTCCCCGGCAGGAAGTCCGAGTCACCCGGCTCCTCCACGCGGACCTTGCGCAACATCTGCGAGATGATGATCTCGATGTGCTTGTCGTCGATGGTGACGCCCTGCGAACGGTAGACGTTCTGCACCTCCGTCATCAGGTAACGATGCAGCGCCTCTTCACCGGAGATCCGCAGGATGTCGTGCGGCACCAGCGGCCCCTCCACGAGGGAGTCGCCAGCGACGACCTGATCGCCCTTATGGACACGCAGGTACTTGCCATGGGGAACCAGGTGGGCGTGTTCTTTGCCGGTCTCGTCGTTGCGGACGATGATGATGCGCTTGCCGCGCTTCTTGTCGCCCATCTCGACGATGCCGTCGATCTCCGCCACCACCGCCGGGTCCTTCGGGGTCCGGGCCTCGAAGAGCTCCGTGACGCGGGGCAGACCACCGGTGATGTCCTGGGTGCCCTGCACCTCTCGGGGGCGCTTGGCGAGGATGGTGCCGGCCTTGATCTTCTGGCCTTCCTTCACCTCTACGCGGGCCCGCTCAGGGACGTGGTACTGCTGCACCTTGCTGCCATCGCTGTCGAGCAGGACGATCTGCGGATGCAGGGCGCCCTTGTGCTCCATGATGTTCATGTGCTTCCTGCGTGACCCGGCCTCCTGCTCGAACTTCATCGTCTCGTTCTCGACGATGTCCTCGAACGCCACCGTCCCCGCCACGTCGGCGATGACCGGCGAGGTGTGGGGGTCCCACTCGCACAGGGAGACCCCCTTGCGCGCCTCGGCCTTGCTGATCTCGTGGCCGTCCTCGAGGTGCAGCACGGCGCCGAGCGGGATGTCGTGGCTCTCCAGCTCCCGCTGATCCTCGTCCAACAAGACCACCGAGCCGTTCCGGTTGAGCACGATGAGCTGCCGGGCCGACTTCGGCCCGCCCGCCACGGTGCGCAGGCCGCGGAAGGACACGATGCCCGCCCGACGGAGGACGATGTCCTTCTCCTGAACGGCGCGGGACGCCGTGCCGCCGATGTGGAAGGTCCGCATGGTCAGCTGGGTCCCCGGTTCGCCGATGGACTGGGCAGCGATGATGCCGACCGCGTTACCCACCTCCACGAGCCGCCCGCGGGACAGGTCGGCGCCGTAGCAACGAGCACACACGCCGAGCGGCGCCTCACACGTGAGGGCGCTCCGCACCTGGATCTTCTCGAACCCGAGCCGCTCGATCTGCCGGGCGGTCTCCTCCGAGATGACCTCGTTCGCATCCACCAGCACCTCGTCGGAGATGGTGTCGCGGAGCACCTGCAGCGAGGTCCGGCCGCGGATGTTCTGGCTCAGGGGCACCTCGACCCGCTCGCCCTTCATGACCGCGCCCTTCACCACGCCCCGGTTGGTGCCGCAGTCCACGGTGGTGACCACCACGTTCTGGGTGACGTCCGTGAGCTTGCGCGTGAGATAGCCGGAGTCCGCGGTCTTCAGCGCCGTGTCCGCCAGTCCCTTACGGGCGCCGTGGGTGCTCGAGAAGTACTCCAGGACCTTCAGACCTTCACGGAAGTTCGCCTTGATGGGCGTCTCGATGATGGCGCCGGACGGCTTCGCCATGAGCCCGCGCATGCCCGCCAACTGCCGGATCTGATCGATGGAGCCTCGGGCGCCGGAGTCGGCCATGAGGTAGATGGGGTTGACGTAGTTCTCCCCCTCACGGCGGTCCGCCTTGAGCTCCTCCATCATCTCCTTGCCCACCGCCTCACGGGCGTGGGACCAGATGTCGATGACCTGGTTGTAGCGCTCCTTCTCGGTGATGGAGCCCTCCTCGCGCCTGACCTCGACCGCCTCCACCTCCGCCTGGGCGCTCTTGAGGATCTCGGCCTTGCGCTCGGGCATCCGCATGTCGTTCTTGCCGAAGCTGAGGCCCGCGTGGGTCGAGGCCTTGAAGCCGAGCTCCTTGAGGTCGTCCAGCAGATCCAGAGTGGGCTTCATCCCGAGCCGCTTGTAGCAGTCGACGATGACGTCCGAGAGGGCCCGCTTCTTCAACGCGTGGTTGTAGAACGGCATGCCCTCGGGGAGCACATCGTCGAAGACGACGCGGCCGACGGTGGTCTCCACCAGCTTCCCGTCCGGCTCACGCTCCCCCTCGTCGTCCACCACGGGGCGATCCGGCAACCTCACCTTGACCCGCTGATGGGTCTTGGCCTTGCCCTCGTTCCAGGCGCGGAACACTTCGACCACGGACGTGAACGCCTTGACGACCTCCTTGCCCTCGCCGTCCACCACCTTCTCGTAGGTGCCGGGGCCTCGGACCGTGAGGTAGTAGCAGCCCAGCACGATGTCCTGGGTCGGCGCCATGATGGGCCGTCCGTTGGCCGGCGAGAACACGTTGTTGGACGCCAGCATCAGGGTCCGTGCCTCGATCTGCGCCTCCAGGGACAGGGGCAGGTGCACCGCCATCTGGTCGCCGTCGAAGTCGGCGTTGAACCCGGTGCAGACGAGAGGATGAATCCTGATGGCGTTGCCCTCGATGAGCACCGGCTCGAACGCCTGGATGCCCATGCGGTGGAGGGTCGGCGCGCGGTTGAGGATGACCGGGTGGTTCTGGATCACCTCCTCCAGGATGTCCCAGACCTCCTCGTCCTTACGCTCCAGCATCTTCTTGGCGGAGCGGATGGTGTCGGCGAGCCCCAGCTCCTTCAGGCGCCGGATGATGAACGGTTGGAACAACTCCAGGGCGATCTTCTTGGGCAGGCCGCACTGGTGCAGCTTGAGCTCCGGCCCCACCACGATGACCGACCTCGCGGAGTAGTCGACGCGCTTACCCAGCAGGTTCTCGCGGAAGCGCCCCTGCTTGCCCTTGATCATGTCCGTAAGGGACTTGAGCGGGCGGTTGCTGGAGCCGAGCACCGGACGGCGGCAGCGGCCGTTGTCGAACAACGCGTCCACGGACTGCTGCAGCATCCGCTTCTCGTTGCGGATGATGACCTCCGGCGCGTTCAGGTCGAGGAACTTCTTGAGACGATTGTTGCGGTTGATGAGTCTGCGGTAGAGGTCGTTCAGGTCCGACGACGCGAAGTTCCCGGACTCCAGGAGCACCAGGGGCCGCAGGTCCGGCGGGATCACCGGGACCACGTCCAGGATCATCCACTCCGGGCGGTTCTCTGAGTCCCGGAGCGCCTCAACGGTCTTGAGGCGCTTGATGATGTCCTTCTTGCGCTGCTTGCTCCGGGTCTCCGTGAGCTCCATCCGCAACTCGCTGCTCAGCTTGTCCAGGTCCATGCGCAGGAGCAGCTTCTTGACCGCCTCCGCGCCCATGCCGGCCTCGAACTTGGAGCCGTGCTTCTCACGGGCCTGGCGATACTCCTCCTCGGTGAGGAGCTGCTTCTCGGCGAGCTTGGTGTCCTCCGGGTTACCCGGATCGATGACCACGTAGTCCTGGAAGTACACCACCCGCTCGAGGTGGTTGGTCTTCATCGCCAGCAGGGTGCCTAGGCGGCTGGGCATGGCCTTGAAGAACCAGATGTGGGCCACCGGGGCCGCCAGGTTGATGTGGCCCATGCGCACCCGACGCTCGCGGGAGTGGGTCACCTTGACCCCGCAGCGGTCACAGACGATGCCCTTGTGCTTGATGCCCTTGTACTTGCCGCAGGAGCACTCGTAGTCCTTCTCGGGACCGAAGATGCGCTCGCAGAACAGCCCGTCCTTCTCGGACCGGTAGGTGCGGTAGTTGATGGTCTCCGGCTTACGGACCTCACCGTAGGACCAGTTGCGAATATCCGTCGGAGACGCCATGCGAATGCTGACGCTGGCGATCTCGTTGACCTTCTCGTAGCGGCCGTCCATGGTCATTCGTCTGTTCTCCTACGCCAGCGCCGTGCGCGCCCGGTGAAGTTCGATGTTGAGGCAAAGGCCCTTGATCTCGTTGCAGAGCACGTCGAACGACACCGGGGTGCCGGCCTCGAGCGTGTTCTCGCCCTTCACCATGGACTCGTAGATCTTGGTCCGTCCATCCACGTCGTCAGACTTGACGGTGAGGAGTTCCTGGAGGACGTAGGCGGCGCCGTAGGCCTCCAACGCCCACACCTCCATCTCTCCGAACCGCTGCCCGCCGAACCGCGCCTTACCACCCAGCGGCTGCTGGGTGATCAGCGAGTACGGGCCGGTCGCCCGCGCGTGGATCTTCTCATCCACCAGGTGGTGGAGCTTCAGCATGTACATGTAGCCGACGGTGACGCTCTGCTCGAACGCCTCCCCGGTCCGCCCGTCATAGAGGGTCACCTTCCCCTCCGTCGGGAGCCCGGCCTCGGAGAGGGCGTTCTCGATGTCCGCCTCCTTGGCGCCGTCAAACACCGGCGTCACCGCCTGGAACCCCAGCCGCTTGGCGGCCCAGCCCAGGTGTGTCTCCAGGATCTGCCCGACGTTCATACGGGAGGGTACGCCCAGCGGATTGAGCACCATCTGGACCGGCGTCCCGTCCTCGAGGAACGGCATGTCCTCTTCCGGCAGGATGCGCGAGATGACGCCCTTGTTCCCGTGGCGGCCCGCGATCTTGTCGCCGACAGAGATCCGCCGCTTCGTGGCCACGTAGATCTTGACCATCTCGAGGACGCCGGTCTGGAGATCGTCGCCGCGGGACAGGCGGTTGACCTTCTTGGTCTTCTCCGTCTCGTACTCCTCGATGCGGTCGAAGTACTTTTTGCAGGCCTCGTAGCACGACTTCTTCTTGGCGCCCTGCTTGATGGTCTCCACCGCCTGCTGGATCTGCTCACGGACCGACTTCAGGTGCGGGATGTCATTGGCTTCCGCCGCAGAGATCGGGGCCTTGGACTGCGGGTCCATCAGGGCGCCGCCGTTGAGCTCCGTGAGGCTCTCCGTGAGGCCGACCAGCTCCTCCTTGTAGAGCTGGAGGAACTGGCTCTCCGCCTTGCGGATCTCAGCCAGGTTCTTCTGCCGCTCCTCCTCGGTCTGGTTGACCTTGCGCGAGAAGTGCTCGGTGTGGATGACGATGCCCTCGATGCCGGAGGGCACCTCCAGGGAGTCGTTCTTCACATCTTCACCGGCGCGGCCGAAGATGGCGTGCAGCAGCTTCTCCTCAGGGGAGAGCTCGTTCTTCGACTTGGGCGCCACCTTGCCCACCAGGATGTCCCCCTGGCGGACCTTGGTGCCGATGCGGACGATGCCGTTCTCGTCCAGGTTGCGCAACGCACGCTCGGAGACGTTGGGGATGTCTCGGGTGAACTCCTCGCGGCCGAGCTTGGTCTCGCGGATCTCGATCTCGAAGTTGTCGATGTGGATGCTGGTGTAGTAGTCCTGCTTCGACAGCTCCTCGGAGATCAGGATGGCGTCCTCGAAGTTGTAGCCGTCCCAGGTCATGAAGGCGACCATGATGTTCCGCCCCAGGGCCAACTCCCCCGCGTGGGTGGCAGCGCCGTCGGCGATCACATGCCCGGCCTCCACCTTCTCGCCCTCACGGACGATGGGCTTCTGGTTGAGGCACGTGCGCTCGTTGAGGCCCACGAACTTGCGCAGGCGGTAGAGGTCGTCACCCACCTGGATCTCGTTCGCGGTGACCTTCTTCACGGTGCCGCCGTGCAGCGCCGTGATCACCATGCCCGAGTTCCGCGCCACCACCTTCTCCATGCCGGTGGCGACCACCGGAGGCTCGGTCCGCACCAGGGGGACCGCCTGCCGCTGCATGTTGGAACCCATCAGCGCGCGGTTGGCGTCGTCGTGCTCCAGGAACGGGATCAGGCTGGCGGACACGCCGACGATCTGCTTGGTCGAGATGTCCATGTACTGGACGTCCCCCTTGGGGACGAACCGGAAGTCGCCGCGGAGCCGGGCCATGACCCGATCATCGCGGATGGCGCCGCCCTTACCCTGCGGGGTGTCCGCGGGGATGATGCAGGTACGGCTCTCCTCGTCGGCTCGGAGCCACGCCACCTCCTCCGAGACCTTCCCCTTCTTGACCACCCGGTAGGGAGTCGTGAGGAAGCCGTACTCGTCCACCCCGGCGTAGATGCCGAGGCTGGCGATCAGCCCGATGTTGGTCCCTTCCGGGGTCTCGATGGGGCAGATGCGGCCGTAGTGGGAGATGTGCACGTCGCGCACCTCGAACCCGGCGCGCTTACGGTTGAGGCCGCCGGGGCCGAGCGCTGACAGGCGCCGCTCGTGGGTCAGCTGAGCCAGGGGGTTGGTCTGGTCCACAACCTGGGACAGCTCGCCACGACCGAAGAAGTAGTCGATGGAGGAGGAGATGGTCTTGGCGTTGATCAGCGTCCTTGGAGTGAGGTTCTCCTTCTCCATGTTCATGCGTTCCTGAGCCGTCTTTCGCAGCTTCAGGAAGCCCTTGCGGAACTCATCCGCTGCGAGTTCGCACAGGGTGCGGACGCGGCGGTTGCCGAGGTGATCGATGTCGTCGACCTCCTTGCCCACCACATTTGCGCGCAGGTCCAGCAGGTACTGAACGGCGTTGATGAAGTCATCCGCCGTCAGCGTCATCTCCTCTTCGCTCACGTTCTGGTCGAACTTCCGGTTGAGGCGGAAGCGACCGACCTTGCCGAGCCGGTAGCGGGAGGAGTCCCTGAACTTCTCGTTGAACAGGTCTCGCGCCTTCTCCAGCTGGGGCGGGTTGCCGGGGCGGAAGCGCTGATACACGCGCAGCAGAGCCTCTTCGTGGCTCTTGGCCGTGTCCTCTCGCAGGGTGTTGAGGATGAGGAACTCCCGCGGGTCCCCGTCGATGATCTCGATCTCGACGAGGTCAGAGGCGCCGATGTCCTTGACCATCTCGTCCGTCAGCTGCTCGCCGCACGGCACGCGCACCTCCCCGGTCTCCGGATCGACGATGTCGCCGACCACGAACGCCCCCTTGATCTTCTCCAGAGCGGCCTTGCCCTTGAGCTTGATCTTCTTGGTGTCGTGGAACAGCCGGATGATCGCCTCGTCCGTGCCGTAGTTGGAGTCGAACGCGCGGATGATGGTGGTGGCCAGGAACTTGCCGCTCTGGTCGATCTTGACGTTGAGGATGTCCTTCTTGGTCACCTCGATCTCGATCCAGGAACCGCGCTCGGGGATGATCCAGCAGGAGTGCAGCTTCTTCTCACCGGTCTGAACGGCGACGGAGAAGTCCACTCCAGGGGAGCGGTGGAGCTGAGACACGATGACGCGCTCGGCGCCGTTGACGATGAATTCGCCGCCGCCGATCATCCGAGGGATCTCGCCCAGGTAGACGTCCTCCTCCACCGGCTCGGCCTTGTCCAGCCGCACCCGGATCTTGAACGGGAGGCCGAAGGTCTGCTTCAGCAGGCGGCACTCGCGCGGCGTGTAACGCGGCTTGCCGAGCTCGTAGCCGAGGAACTCGAGCCGCATGGTCTTGTCATACGACTCGATGGGGAACGTCTCCTGCAGAATGGCCTCCAGGCCGATGGTGCCGCGCTCCACGGCGGGCATCTCTTCCTGGAGGAACTCCTTGTAGGAGAGGATCTGAAGCTCCGTGAGGTCGGGCACGTTCAGGACCTCCGTACCGCGCCCATACACTTTTGATTCGATCGTCATCAAGTCACCTCAGCCGTTCCGTCGATCCATGGAGCAGCACCAGGGAGCGGGGGCCACAGCGGCGCCGCGCGGAGACGCACGGAGGGCCCGGAAGCGCTCCTCCACAGAGTGCGCGCTCTCGAGCCTCGACGCTTTACGGTCCGCTCTCGCGATGCCGGTCCCTCGCGAATCCTCGGATCCACGCCGGCCGCGCCCCCAAAGGCGCGCCCGACAACTAAACAGTCGCAACACAGGGAACGACGAGGCCGATCCGCTGATCAGCCTCGCCACACGGACGTCGGCTACTTGAGCTCGACCTCGGCGCCCGCTTCCTCGAGCTGCTTCTTGATGTCCTCAGCCTCGTCCTTGCTCGCCCCTTCCTTGACAGGCTTGGGGGCCTCGTCGACGAGGGCCTTGGCTTCCTTCAGGCCCAGGCTGGTGATGGCGCGGATGGCCTTGATCACCTGGATCTTGTTGGTGCCCGCACCGGTCAGCACAACGTCGAAGGAGTCCTTCTCCTCCTCGCCGCCGCCGCCGTCGCCGCCGGCCGCGGGGCCACCCATCATCACGGGCGCCGCTGCCTCGACCTTGAAGGTCTCCTTGAAGGCCTCCTTGAGCTCCACGAGTTCGGTGACCTTCATGTCACCGACGGCGTCGAGGATCCCCTGAACTTTCTCGGAATACGTTGCGGTGGTCTCTTCAGACATGGTTCTTTCCTTGTTCCATCCCGCTGGCGCCCTGGCCGGGCCGCCAGACTGTTTACTCGGCGGTACCGTTCTTCTCGATCAATGCCTCGAACAACCCATGCATCTCCGTGAACAGGTTGTCCATGTTCTGAGCCATGTTGCTCACCGGACCGAAGAAGCCGCTCATGCACATGGCGAGCAGCTCTTGCCTTCCGGGCACCTTGGACAGGGCTTCGATGCCCTGGGAGTCCACGACTTCTCCTTCGTTGAAGCCGCCGTGAACCTGTAGTTTCTCCTTGGCCTTCTCCTTCGCTCCCATGACCACCTTGGAGATGGCCAGGGCGCCTTCACCCCCGTGGATGATGGCCGAAGGACCGTCGAGGACCGCTCCCAGGCCGGTCAGACCGACCTGCTCGAAGGAGAGCTTCGCCAGCGAGTTCTTGACCACCCGCATGCGAAAGCTCTGCTCCCTGAGGGAGTCCCTGAACTCCGACACCTCCTCCACGGTCATGGCGCTGGTGCCGACCACGACACAGGAATCGACGCCGTCCAACTCCCGCGAGAGGCCGTCGATCAGTGCAGCGTTGAGTGCTTTGCTCATGTCTGCCTCCTACGACACCTTGAGGGAAATACCAGGGGACTGGGTGGCGGAGAGAGACCCCCTCACCACGAAGTTGCCCTTGGCGGCTGTGGGCTTGAGGGTCCGCAGATGCGATAGAAACGCCTCCACGTTCTCCTCGAGCTGCTTCGGTTGGAACGACCGTTTGCCCATGGGCGCGGCCACGTTGGCTCCGGAGTCATTGCGGAACTCGATCTTGCCCGCCTTGAACTCCTGGACGGCGGTGGCCACATCCATGGTCACCGTGCCAGCCTTGGGCGAGGGCATCTTGCCTTGCGGCCCGAGCACCTTTCCCAGCTTGCCGACATGCTTCATCATGTCGGGGGTCGCTACCGCGACGTCGAAATCGGTCCAGCCATCCTGGATCTTCTTCGCGAGCTCGGCCGAGCCCACCTCCATGGCCCCAGCCGCGGTCGCCGCTTCGGCCTTGTCGCCCTCGGCGAACACGACCACGCGCAACTCCTTGCCGATGCCGTGGGGAAGGCTGATCGACCCACGGACCACCTGGTCCGACTTCTTGGGGTCGATCCCTAACCGCAGGCTCACCTCGACGGTCTCGTCGAACTTCGCCTTGGGCATGGCGGCCAGGAGACCCACAGCTTCCGCCACTTCGTATTGACGGTCGTGGTCGACCTGACCGTGCGCGGCGCGATATCTCTTGCCTGTTCTCGGCATTCGCGCGCCTCCTTCAGGGTGCACCCTTCACGAAGCGGTCCGGCTGCACCCTGAAGGCCCGCCGCCTCGCGTCCCGGCAAACGCTACCGGGACCTGATCCTGGCCGACGGCCGGCGCGGAGCCGGCCACCGGTGTGTCTGTGTCAGTCCACGACCTTGATGCCCATCGAACGGGCGGTGCCCGCGATGATGAGACACGCGGCCTCCTCGGAGGCGGCGTTCAGGTCCTTCTCCTTGAGCTTCACGATCTCCCTCACCTGGTCCATGGTCACCTGACCGACCCGGTCCGTCTTGGGGTTCCCGGCGCCCTTGACCACCCCCGCAGCCTTCTTCAGCAGCACGGCCGCCGGCGGCGACTTGAGGATGAAGTCGAACGAACGGTCGTTGTAGACGGTGATCTCCACCGGGATGGTGAGGCCCTGGTTCTCACGAGTGGCGTCGTTGAACTTCTTGACGAATTCGCCGATGTTGACGCCGTGCTGACCCAGCGCAGGTCCCACCGGCGGCGCCGGCGTCGCCTGGCCCCCGGGGCACTGCAACTTGATCTTCGCGTTGACTTGCTTGGCCATGTGTTGACTCGATCGGTCAGATCGTCTCGACCTGCCAGTACTGGAGCTCCACCGGCGTGGCGCGACCGAAGATCGTCACCACCACCCGAACGGTGCCCTTCTGTTCGTTGATCTGCTCCACGACCCCGTCGAAGTTCTCGAACGGGCCCTCGCGGATCTTCACCCGATCCCCCTGGCCGAAGTCGATCTTGATCTTGGGAGCCTCTGCGTCAGGCGTCTCGACCCCGAAGATCTTGTTCACCTCTTCCGGCAGGAGCGGGAACGGTTTCTGATGAGCGCCGGCGTTGCCGCCGACGAAGTCCCCCACGCCGGGGGTCTCACGGACGAACGCCCACGACTCGTCGTCCATGACCATCTCCACCAGGACGTAGCCCGGGTAGGTCTTGACCTGTCGCGTGCGCTTCTTGCCGTTCTTGATCTCGGCCACCTTCTCGGTGGGCACCACCAACTGAGTGATCTTGCGCTGCAACCCCCGGAGCTCGATGCGCCGGGCCATGTTGCGACGCACGGAGTCCTCCTTGTTGCTCTGGACCCGCACCGCGTACCACCGCGCGGCGGCGGCGCCCTCCGCGGCAGGAGCGGCGCCCTCCGCGGCAGGAGCGGCGCCCTCCGCGGCAGGAGCGGCGCCCTCCG
>CAZDQF010000014.1:0-11581 GCA_964507445.1 uncultured Isosphaeraceae bacterium | reverse complement strand
CGGCAAGAGCGGCGCCCTCCGCGGCAGGAGCGGCGCCCTCCGCGGCAGGAGCGGCCTCAGCCTGCGAAGCGTCGGCCACCTCTTGGGCTTCCCCGTCAGCGTCGGTCGTCGGTTCGTCAACCATGGCGGATCACGTGAGCACCCAGGAGAAGACCTTCTCGAGGGCGATGTCCGAGATGTAGAGGATGGCGGCCAGGAACAGAACGAACACCAGGACGATCATGGAAGAGGCCTTGGCGTCCGGCCAGCTGGGCCAGGTGACCTTCTTCAACTCGTCCTCGGTGTCCACGAGGAACGTCACGGAGCGGTCACGTCCGAGGAAGCGCGCCACCATGAAGAGGCCCAACCCCGCCACGGCCCATGCGACGACGAAGGCGACGTCGAACCGCTGCTCGAACACGGGGATCACCCACCCGTCGGCGTACTCGCCTCCGAACAGCAGGGTGCGGGTGCCCTCGAAGGTGTTGATGAGCCACGTGTACAGCACGCGGCCGCCCCAGATGACCAGGGACGCCAGGAGCCAGAACGAAGTTCGTCTGACCAGTTTTCCCTGTCCTCGTCTCGGTGTTTCAGCCATTTGGGACTCCTCGGTGCACCGGGCCGACCAACGGTCGGCCCGGCACATGGCGGTGGAGCTACTCGCCGATCTCCGTGGCCGTGCCCGCGCCGACGGTGCGGCCGCCTTCGCGGATGGCGAAGCGCAGCTCCTTCTCCATGGCGATGGGAGCGATCAGCTCGACGGTCATCTCCACGTGGTCGCCAGGCATGACCATCTCGACTCCCTCCGGGAGCCTCGCGGTGCCCGTGACGTCGGTGGTCCGGAAGTAGAACTGAGGCCGGTAGCCGTCGCGGAACATGGTGTGACGACCGCCCTCCTCCTTCTTCAGCACGTAGACCTGCCCCTTGAACTTCGTGTGAGGGGTGATGCTGCCGGGCTTCGCCAGCACCTGACCGCGCTCGATGTCGTCCTTCTTGACGCCGCGCAGCAGGGCGCCGATGTTGTCGCCCGCCTCGCCGCGGTCGAGCAGCTTGCGGAACATCTCGACGCCCGTGCAGGTCGTCTTGCCGACCTCGCGGATGCCGACGATCTCCAGGGGATCGTTGACGCAGACCACGCCACGCTCGACGCGACCAGTAGCAACCGTGCCACGACCCTCGATGGAGAACACGTCCTCCACCGGCATGAGGAACGGCTTGTCGACCTCACGCACGGGCTGAGGGATGTGGCTGTCGCACGCGTCCATCAGCTCGTAGATGCAGGCGAGCTCCGGGTGGTCCTTGTCGGCGCCGCCGTCGAGGGCCTCGTTCGCCTTGAGGGCCGAGCCCATGATCACCGGGCCGTCATCGGCGAAGCCGTGCTTCTCGAGCAGCTCGCGGATCTCCATCTCCACCAGCTCCAGCATGTCGTCGTCGTCCACCTGATCGCGCTTGTTCATGAACACGACGATGGCGGGGACGCCGACCTGCTTGGCCAGCAGGATGTGCTCGTGGGTCTGGGGCATGGGCCCGTCCGTGGAGGCGACCACCAGGATGGTGCCGTCCATCTGCGCCGCGCCCGTGATCATGTTCTTCACGTAGTCGGCGTGTCCCGGGCAGTCCACGTGGGCGTAGTGACGGCCTTCCGTCTCGTACTCCACGTGGGCGGTGTTGATCGTGATCCCACGCGCCTTCTCCTCCGGGGCGTTATCGATCTCGTCGTAACCCCGGGTTTCGGCGAGCCCCTTCAGGGCGAGGGCGCGCGTGATCGCTGCCGTCAACGTGGTCTTGCCGTGGTCCACGTGGCCGATCGTTCCGATGTTTACGTGAGGTTTATTCCTCTCGAAGACTTCCTTGGCCATGCCAATCGTGCTCCTGGCTCTCACCCGCGATGGGGTATCGCCCTGCCATCAATGCTGCCCCGACCGCACTCCGTCGCGGCCGAGAGGAGAATGGAGCTGCTGATGGGACTCGAACCCATGACCTCGTCCTTACCAAGGACGTGCTCTACCAACTGAGCTACAGCAGCACGCTCGTAACTGTTGTGAGCGGGTGATGGGAATCGAACCCACGCAACCAGCTTGGAAGGCTGGGGCTCTACCACTGAGCTACACCCGCCGATGGGGGGAGGAGGATTCGAACCTCCGTAGGCGAAGCCGGCAGATTTACAGTCTGCTCCCTTTGACCGCTCGGGCATCCCCCCCGCCTTGTTCGTTGCTCGTTTCTCAAATCACACGCTCCCGGCGACCTGTCTCCCGCTGACAGCTGATCGGAAGAGCCAGCGGCCGGGCTCGAACCGGCGACCTGCGGTTTACAAAACCGCTGCTCTGCCAACTGAGCTACGCTGGCCATTCGAAACAACCACAAACCTCGTCGCAACAACGGGTTGCGCGCCATTCCATCTGGAGCCAACGGCGCCCGAAGTTGCACGAGGACCACGGAAGCGTCGGAAGTCCATCTATTTACGCCCTAACCGTGGCGGCTTCAACCACCTGTCGTCAAGGAAACCGCCCGGGCGCCCCACGGCAACCGTGACCTTCCACCACTGATGGCTCCGAAGCACGCTTGGGCTTTGGGAGATCCAACGAATAATTGACCTGATGCACACCGAAGGCAAGAAATCCGGCACCTGTCGCCCGCGACCGTGGACCTTCGTCCTCAAGACGAACCTCCTGATCGCCCTCCTGCTGTTCCTGACCGGACTGGTCACCTTCGCCGCGGTCACCCTCCCCATGGACAACCAGATCGCGGAGTACGCACGACAGCACCACGTGGGGACGGCCCTGCTGGCCAACGCCAAGACCCTCCCGGGCTACCTGCTCCTGGCGGTCATCTACACCCTCGTCGGCTACCCCTTGTGCCGCAACTCGCCAGCCCTCAAGTCAGGTCGCCGCTTCCGCTCACTGCTCCGTGTCCTCTCGGTCAACGTCCTGCTGTTCATCCTCAGCCTCGGCCTGTCCGCCGCGACGAACTCCGGCTTCATCGAGGCCCTGGCCAGGCACTGGAGCCCGATGTTCCCGTCCTTCGACTGGTACCTGCTGTACGAGTGGCGGGTGGTCGACGTGCTCCTCTCCTTGCTGGGGCTGGTGGTCGCCTTCGCTCTCTGGAGCTACCTGAAGCTGCTGCGACCCCGCGCGGTCCGGGCCTCCATGGCCTGCTTCGCGGGCCTCGCACCCTGGATGCTGCCCGCGGACGATCCCACGCCGCCCCAGCAGCCCCTCAACGTCCTCATCATCGGCTCCGACTCCCTGCGCGCCGACCACCTGTCCTGCTACGGCTACGAGCGCCCCACCTCCACGGCCCACATCGACCGGATCGCAGCGGAGGGCATCGTGTTCGACAGCATGCACGTGGCCACCGCCAGCACCCTCGAGTCGTGGGCCAGCATCCTCAGCAGCCAGTTCCCGGTCACCCACGGCATCCGCTACATGTTCCCCAGTGAGGAGCGGACACGGACCGTGTCGGACAACCCGGACCTGCTCACCCACGTCCTCGGTCGCGAGGGGTACGACACCATCGTCTCCAGTGACTGGGCAGGGAACTGCTTCCGGCTCGTGGACATGGGCTTCCGTCGAAACCACGCCGCGGACGTCCAGAACCTGAACGTCTTCCTCACCGAAGCGACGCTCATGGCCCACGCCGTGTTCCCGATCTACTTCAACAACGAGGTCGGCGAGTGGCTCTACCCCGAGATCCGCCAGATCACGGCCTACCTGAACCCCCCCGTGCTGATCGACCGGCTCGACCGCGAACTGGACCGCTCCATCGCCAACCGACGGCCCTTCTTCGGGGTCCTGTTCACCTCCACCACTCACCTCCCCTACGCGGCCCGCTACCCCCACTCCCGGAAGTGGGTCGACCCCGACTACCGCGGGCCCAACCAGTACCAGATCGACTTCGAGGTGGACTCGTTCATCCAGGGCGGCTTCTCGGACGCCCTCTCGGAGGCCGAGAAGCAACACATCGTCGACCTGTATGACGGGACCGTGTCCGAGTTCGACGCCATCGTCGGCACCGCCCTCGAGTCTCTCGAGTCGCGGGGGCTGCTCGACAAGACGATCGTCATCATCACGTCCGACCACGGCGACGACCTCTACGAGACGGGGACGACCCTGGGCCACGGCACCAACTTCTTCGGTGGTGACCAGAGCACCAGGATCCCGTTCATCGTCCGGCTCCCGGGCAAGGCCCACGCGGGGACCCGGGTCGCCGGGACGACGCGCAACGTGGACATCGCCCCCACCATCCTCGACCTGCTCGGTCACCCCTCCCCTGCGACCTACGAAGGCGTGTCCCTGAAGCCCATGATCGAATCGCCGGAGACGGACCTGTGCCTCCCTGTGTTCTCGGAGACCTGCTACCTGTTCTTCCCGAAGAAGGCTCACGGCGAAGGCGTCCTGCTCACCAAGGGCGCCAGCGACACCCTGGCCATCGACCCCAGCTTCCGCAACAACTTCGTCCTGCGTGAGCAGTTTCACGACGAGGTCATCAAGACCAAGGACCGGATGATGCGCACCAAGCGCTGGAAGCTGATCCACATCCCGGGTGAAGCGGGGCCCATCTACCGCCTGTACGACATGCTCGAAGACCCGGGGCAGGTCCGCAATCTGGCCGGTCTACGTCCGCCGGTCATGGAGCGGCTGGTGAGCCACCTGGACCGGTACTGGGCCGGGGAGACCGACCTCAGGTGGTCTCCTCAGGACGACCAGCAGGACCGCTGACCGTCAGCCCCTTGGGGCGTCCGGCGGTGTCACCCAGGACACGTCGTCGAATGCGATCTGCATGGAGATGGCGCCCACCTTCACGGTGAGCCGCTCCTCTCTCCGCTGCAGCTTCTCGATGCGGCACACCTGACCGAAGCGGGGCACGTAGACCTCGTCGTGCTTCTTCAGGTCACGGAGGAACTCCCGACGCCGGTCTGCGAACGCCTTGGTGTGCAGCCGTGTGCCCAGCAGGGACTCCAGGGCCTCCACGTCCTCGAGCAACGCCTTCGGCACGTTCTTGAGCGCGTTCAGGTGAGGCCGGGCGGACGTCGCGAACTCTCCCAGGATCCGGGCCACCTCGGACTCCGCCTCGTCCTCGATCCGGCCTCGCGACGCCTCCGCCTCCCCCAACGCGTGCTCGGCCTCGCGCAGCTTGTCCCGGCTCTCTTCCACCAGGTCGGCGGACCGCTGGCGCGATCGCTCCGCTTCCACACGGGACGTCATGAGCGCGCCCATGAGCTCCTCCGTCCGTTTGTCCGCGTCCCGCCCCAACTCCTCCGCCCGCTCGATGACCTCCGCCGGCATGCCGTGGCGCTCGGCGATGGCCAGGGCACGGCTCGAACCCGGCTGTCCTACCAGCAACTCGTAGGTCGGTGTCAGGGTCTCCACGTCGAAGGCGACGCACGCGTTCTCCACCTCCGGATGGGAGAACGCGTAGCCCTTGAGGCTGCCCAGGTGGGTCGTCACCACGGTGCGGGCGCCCAGCTCCAGGAGCTGCTGCAGGATCGCCTCCCCCAGGGCGGCACCCTCCTCCGGGTCGGTCCCGGCGCCGAGCTCGTCCAGCAGCACCAGGCTGCGTCGGTCGGCGGCAGCCAGGATCCGGACGATGTTCTCCACGTGGCCGGAGAACGTGGACAGGTTCTGCGACAGGCTCTGCTCGTCCCCGATGTCAGCGTGGATGCCTTCGAGGCAGGGCAGCTCGGTGCCCCGGTCCGCAGGCACATGAAGCCCGGACTGGAACATGAGCTGGATCAGGCCGATGGTCTTCAGGGCCACGGTCTTGCCCCCGGTGTTGGGCCCCGTGACCACCACCATGTGATAGGGGTCCCCCAGGGTCACGGTGATGGGCACGACGTCGTGCTCCAGGCCTCCCTCTCGCCGGGACTGCTGCAGCAGCGGGTGACGGGCGCCTCTCAGGCGGATCACCGGTTCGTCCACCAGCCGCGCGGAGGTCAACCCGAGCTCCTGGCTCATCCGCCCACGCGCCGCCGTGAAGTCGATCCAGGCCGCGACGTTCTGGGAGTAGGCCAGCCGCCGCTCTTCCGCGTAGGTCCGCTGGGACAACTCCAGCAACAGACGGTTGCACTCCCGGTCCTCATCAAGCCGGACGTCCGCCAGCTCATTGGACAGGGCCACGACCTCGTGCGGCTCGACGAAGGCGGTCTCTCCCGACGCGCTCTTGTCGTGCAGGATCCCCGGGACGTTGCCGCGGCTGTCCAGCTTCACCATGAGGACGTGCCGGCCGTTGCGCAACGACCAGGTGCGGTCCTGCAGGAACGGCCGGAGGCGCTTGCCGGCGACCAGGGAGTCCATGAGCTCACGGATCTGCTCCTCGAGGCCTCGGCGAGCGCGCCGGAGTTCCCACAAGCGCGGAGAAGCGGAGTCACGCACCTCCCCGGGCGGACACACCACGTCGTCGATGGCTCCCGCCAGGGTTTCATGGTCGAGGAAGCGGTCGGCCAGCTCGGCGATGGTGGGTGCCCGCTCTCTCTCCTCGTCCAGGAACGCCTTGAGGGTCTGGCAGGCGCCGATCATTCGCCGGATGGACAGGAGCTCCGCCGGCCCCAGCGTCCGGCTCTGCTGGTGTCCCTCGCTGACGATACGCCCCATGTCGCAGAGCCCGGCGAGGGGCAGCGGCCTGCCGTCATCCACGAGCGCTCGAGCCTCGTCGGTCTGGCGCAGGCTCACCGCCAGGCGGCGGGCATCGTTGGAGGGACGGAGGCCGTCCACCACCTCCCGCCCGAGGGCGGAGGTCGCATAGGAACGGAGCAGGCGACGGACCCCGTCGAACTCGAGTACCTGCAGGCTGTGATCGTCCATGGCATCCGGGCCCGGCGCGACGCGACGGGCAGGTGCGAACCTATCAATCGAGGGGACGACGGGAAGCGCCGACGGTCAGAGGAGGGTGAGGCTGACCAGAAGGACGATGGCGGCGGCGATCAGGATGTCATCGAAAACGTGGCGCATGGGAGATCTCCAGCGCCACGTTACGGGTCGGGGGGGACAGCCCGCCTCCGGTGGATGTAACCCCCTGTCAGGCAGGAAAGTCCGGAGGCGTGGTGCCGTTGGTGGTCACCTGGGGCACGGCTTCAGCGGAGGCGTCCTCGGCCATGGCGTCGACCGCGGCCTTCATGCCGCGCCCCACCTTGAACTTGACGACCCGCTTCGCGGGCACATGGACCTTCTGCAAGGTACGGGGGTTCTGGGCCTTACGTGCCGCGCGCTGCTTGATCTCGAAAACACCGAACTCGCGGAACTCCAAGCGGTTCCCGCAGCCCAGCTCGCGCACGATCTCGTCCAGGAACATCTGGATGATGTCCTTCGTGACGATCTTCGTCTGCTTGGTCTTCGCAGCGATCCGGTTCACCAGCTCTTTCTTTGTGATCGTTGCCATGCCTATCTCCTGGAGCGACCCCCGCCAGCGGAGGCCCCGCCGACTGCACCCGAACGCGTCGGGAGCAAAGTCACGGGATTCCCATAACCCATGATTATAGTGGGCGTTAAGAACGAGGTCAACATATTCGGTGGGTCTGGATACGGCCCACGTGGCGGGCACCGACCGAGAAGATGAGGTCACGGAGCATGCCCTGTCTCCCCTTATCGGCACACCTCGGCGGACGTATTTACTTACCAGGAAACGATTTGAATCGAATTCAACCGATCACCGGGCGCCCCCCGAGACCGGCCACATCGCCGCAAGCCACTTTTTTGAAAGGTGTTATGAAACAGGCCCCGATCGTGCTCCTGACCGCTCTCCTCGCAGCCGGTACGAGTTGGTCCGACCGAAGGGCTTCTTGCCGCGTGGCACCCCGGCGCCTGGCCCTCCGAGACGCCCCCGCCCATGCGATCCAGGTGCTCCCCGGGGCTGGCGCGTCCCTGACTCGCCGCGTCCTGCTGATCCGGGGGCTGCTCCCCCTGGACCGACCGGAGACGCTGCGATGGGTCCCCGGCATCGACGGCAACCGGCTCCATAGCTGGTGGCCCTGGCTGCTCACCGATGGTGGATGAGGGTCACAGCGCGTAGCGTTGTCGGCATGCAGTCACCCAAGGACCATCCGTCGATCCGCGACCTGGTCAGGCTCGCCCTGGATGAGGACAGCGTCCGAAACGATGTGACCTCCCGTCACCTGGTCCCGTCTGCCCGGACGGGGACCGCGGCGGTCGTCGCGAGGGCCGAAGGGGTGGTGGCCGGGCTGGTGCTCCTCGAGACAGGCAGCCCCCTGACCGCAGCGTTCCCGGAGGTGGACGTGGAGCTCTTGCTGGACGACGGATCCTCCGTGGCCTGCGGCGACGTCGTCGCCAGGCTCCGAGGTCCGGCTCGCGACCTCCTCGCCCTTGAACGCACCCTGCTCAACTTCCTCCAACGGGCGTCGGGGATCGCCACCGCCACGGCCCGCTATGTGGAGGCGACCCGAGGGACGCGGGCGCGCATCCAGGAGACCCGCAAGACCTGCCCCGGCTGGCGCATCCTCGACAAGTACGCGGTCCGCTGCGGCGGCGGTCTCAATCACCGCCAACACCTCGGGGACATGGTCCTCATCAAGGAGAACCACATCCAGCTCGCCGGTCTGTCTCGAGACAGGATCGGAGTCGCTGAAGCGATCAGCCGCGTTCAGGACGCCGCACCGGACGTGCCCGTGGAGATCGAGGTGGAGGACCTGGAGCAGCTCGACGCCGCGCTGACGAAGTCGCCGGACGTCATCATGCTGGATGAGTTCGACGACTCCATGGTGCGAGAGGCCGTACAACGACGGGACGGCGCAGGGCCTCCGCCGCCGCTCATCGAGGTGTCCGGCAGCATCCGCCTGGATCGGGTCAGGACCCTCGCCTGCCTGGGCGTGGATCGCATCTCCGTGGGCGCCCTCACCCACTCGGTGGAGGCACTGGACATGGCCCTCGACATGGAGGTCTCCTCTTGATCACACGGCCGCTCCGCAGGACTCGCATCCTGGATCACCTCGGCGATGGCCACCGCTTCGCCGCGGACCTCCACGTCCTCGGCATCGTCGACTCCACGTCCGATCTGGCCCTGGCCTCCGCTCGCGACGGGGCCGGGGACGGCGCCGTGGTGGTGGCGGAGGGCCAACGAGCCGGCCGGGGACGGCGCGGCACCACCTGGTGTTCGCCGGCGCGGCGCGGGCTGTGGTTCTCCGTGGTGGTCAAGCCGCCGCCGGCGGACCGGCGGCTGCTGTCCCCAGCCGTGGGGCTGGCGGTGGCGGAGGCGATCCGCGGGACCGGCGCAGAACCGCAGCTCAAGTGGCCCAACGACGTGTTCGTCGAAGGCGGCAAGGTGGCGGGCTGCCTGGTCGACCTGGCGGAGACGCAAGACGGGGCCGCGGTGGCGGTGGTCGGTGTGGGGATCAACGTCAACGTCCCCACAGACCGGCTCCCCCGGGACCCGGGGCGGCCTGCGGCGTCACTGCACATGGCCCGCGGCGAGGACCTGGACCGGGAGTCCCTGCTCGCCGCCACCCTCCAGAGTCTGGATCGCTGGCTGAGGGTGGCCGCGGCAGGAGACGAGCAGGCCATCAGGGACTCCTGGGCCGCCCAGGATCTCCTGATCGGCGCGGTGGTGACCGCCGCAGAGGGAGAGCGCGAGGTGCAGGGGACCGTGACGTCTCTGGACCCCCTGGTGGGGCTGGAAGTTCAGACCGCCGACGGCGCCGAGCATCTACGGGCGGAGCACGCCCGGATCCTCACCTTTGAACCACGAAGGTGATGAAGCGGAACGGGAGCAGGTAGTTCCAATCCCGCGCCAACCCGTCCAGGCCTGAGCGCTCCCCCGTGCGCGCCATACAACCGGCGGCGTGCACCGCCGCGGCGCGCGTGTAGTCGCTGAGATCCCGCCGCCCCATCAACCTGGCCAGGAGCTCGGCGGCGGCCGGGTCCCGGATCGCCGAGAGGGACCGCACCGCCTCGACCCTGGAGATCGCCGAGGACCCGGTGAGGACCAGCGCTTCAAGACGTTTGAGCACATCACCGTCACCGAGCAGCCCCAACCCCAGGGCGATGGCAGGTCGCAACGCCGGGTGCCTGGCCGTCGCCAGGGCTCGCCGCAGCGTCTCCTTTCCACGGCGGTAGTCCATGAGGCCCACGGCCACGGCGGCGGCGCCCCGCAGCGCCGCCGACCGCCCGTCGCGCACCTCTGTCAGCAGACGCGCCCCCGCGCGCTCGTCATTCAGGACGCCCAACGCGATGGCGTGGGCGCTCTTGGTGGAGGGATCGAGCCCCTTGCTGGTCACACCCCTGAGCAGGAGGTCGGAGGCCTCCCCGGCCCCGGAGATCCCCAGCGCGAGCGCCATGAAGGCCCTCGACGCGGGCAGGCCGCTGCGTCGCTTGTAGTGCTTCAGGAGGACGCTCCGCGCCTCCCCGGTGCCGATTCGACCCAGGGCGAGGGCCGCGAAGTGGCGGGCCATGGGATCACGATCCCCGTCCAGCGTCCGGCTCAGGGCGTCTACGGCGCGGCGGCAGAGCCGCCCCAGGTCCCGGTCTTCCGCCGCTGCCCGACGGACCACGGCGGCGACGTGCTCACGGAAGCGCCTCCGGGCCTCCGGACCGAGGGTCCGACGCTCCGCCCAGCGGGCCTGCTGCGCGAGCAGTCGATCACGGCGCGCCCAACCTCGGGAGGCGTAGCGCATCCGGCCCAGCGCCAGGGCAGCGGACCGGCGGACATGCACCTCACGGTCCTCCAGCAATCCGATGAGCCGCGTCACCTCGCTCGCCAGCTGCTGTCGACCAAGGGCGACGACCGCCACGGCTCGTAATTCACCTCCCACGTCCTCCCGTTCAACGACCCGGATCAACTCGATCGCGGCGTCATCGGTCCTGATCAACCCGAGGGCACACAGCACGGCCGCCATGACCTCACGGCTGACACGGGTCTGATGCAGCACGGCGACCAGCGCGGGCACGGCCCGGTCGTCCCCCTGCAGCCCGAGCGCCAGGGCGGCGCAGGCCCGCTCGGCGTCCTCGCACCCGCGGTCCGTGACGCAGGACTGCAGCACCGGCGACGCCCCGGACGAACCGGTCAGTCCCAGGGCCAGCAGGGCCATCTGTCGAACGGAACGGTCCTCATCCCCCACCAGCTCCAGCAGCAATGAAGCGTGATCCCGGCCTCCTGCCCTGCCGAGGGCGAGGGCTGCCTCCGCTCGCACCGTCGCCGCGTCGTGGCTCGTCGCGTCCAGCAGCAACGGAAGGAGCAGGGACCTGGCGGCCTCCCCGCGCCCTGCCGACGGGGGCACCAGGTCTCCTCCCACCAGGTCCCCCAGGTCCAGGTCGGCGGTCCTGGAGACGGCGCGCGGGACGCCGCCCTCACGACCGCGACCGTCGAGGTAAGCCTCCTGATTGAGCCGCCACCAGATCTCCCATCGGTTGGCTGCGAGTCCCTTGCCGAACGCGCTCCTGGCGAAGAACCCGAACGCCCGCTCGTTGGCCAACGGCGCGGGGGGAGGCGGCGGGCCTACGGGGCCCGGGCCGTTTCCAGGATTGGGCACGGGCGGGGCGCCGGGGCCGGACCCCGCGCCGGTGGGGGGACCCCCCGGGCCCGGGCTCGGGGCCCGGGCTAGCCTCCGCAGCCCTGTGCCGCTACACCACCCCACGCCCGGGCGCCCCCCCCCCCCGGC
>CAZDQF010000013.1:58592-144351 GCA_964507445.1 uncultured Isosphaeraceae bacterium | reverse complement strand
TTTCGTCCAGATCCCAAGGTAGAACCTGGACTCGGTTCAGGGGGTCAGGTCAGGACCGGCTGAACAAGTCGTTCCGCAAGTACCTCCGTTAGATCCCGATTGCTACGGCAGGGCGGCGGCCACCGCCGCCGCCAGGCGGCGGGTCGGCGCACCGCGGAGGTTGGTCATCACGGCGATGGCCAGCCCGCGTGTCGGCGCCAGGGTCAGGAAGCAGGCGGTCCCCGCCTGGCCGCCGCTGTGGGAGATCACAGGCTCACCGCTCCGCGCCGCCACACGCCAGCCCAACCCGTAGCCCGTCTCCTCGCCGGCGCTGGTCCGCTGACCGGTCCACATGGCGTCACGAGTCTCCGCCTTCACGAGCTTCCCGGACATCATGGCCAGCCCGAAGCGGCACAGATCGGAAGGCGTGGACAGGAACCCCCCGCCCGGGATCTTCATGCTGGTGTCGTGGAGGTGGGCGTTCATGATCGCGCCCGGCTTGATGCCCTCACGCTTCCACTCCGGCAACGCCCGCCACTCCCGCTCCGACAGCTTTTGATAACCGCGGGTGCGCCCTTCGAGCAGCGCGAAGTGGTCGTCAGCCCCCGTACGGGCCATGCCCGCGGGACCGAAGACGTGCTTCTTCATGTAAGGGACGAACGCCTCTGAGGAGACGCGCTCCACCGCGAGGCCGAGGAGCGTGTAACCGTAGGTGGTGTAGACGTACTTGGACCCCGGCGCCGCCACCAGAGGCTCCTTTCTGAACAGACCCAGGGTGGACGCCAGGTCGTCGAACCCGCGGGTGCCCCGGGCCTCCCCCGGGTACATGTAATGCCGGACGCCGCCCAGGTGCGCGAGGAGCTGGCGGCACGTGACAGGCGCGTGCTTCTCCGGCCACTGGGGGACGTACTTGCGGATGGGGGCGTCCAGGTCCAGGCGTCCCTGCTCCGCCAGCTGCATGACGGCGGCGGCGGTGAGGGGCTTGGCGATGGAGGCGGTCCGGAACAAGGACCCGGTGGTGGCCATGACGCCGTTCTCCAGGTCCGACTCACCGAAGGCCGCCGCGTGAACCACCCGGCCGCCGCGGGCCACCGCCACGGAGACCGCCGGGATGCCCCGGGCCTCCCGCGCCGCCTCCATGGCGCGGGCGATGCGCGCGACCTGCTCGGCGGACAGGTCCTGAGCCATGACCGGGGCGACCAGCAACACAAAGCAGATCCAGCGCATGAGCGGGCTCCTTGATGGGGGGCTCCAGTCTACCGATTGGAGCCCGATCCGGGCCGACGGCAGTAGGATACGGCCATGCGTCCCCTCGTCATCCTCTCTCTCTTCGTCACCACCGCGTGGGCCCAGGACCGACCCGACATCATCATCATCATGGCCGACGACATGGGGTGGTCGGACATCGGTTGCTACGGCGGTGAGATACGCACCCCCAACCTGGACGCCCTGGCGAAGGACGGGGTGCGGTTGACCCAGTTCTACAACACCGGCCGGTGCTGCCCGACGCGGGCGACGCTGCTCACGGGGTTGTACGCGCACCAGGCAGGGATCGGGCACATGATGAGCGACCGCGGGTACGACGGATACCGCGGCGAGCTGAGCAAGACCTGCCCCACCATCGCAGAGGTGCTGCGCCCCGCCGGTTACGGCACCTACATGAGCGGCAAGTGGCATGTGTCCAAGCACGTCCATCCCGACGGCCCCAAGGACAACTGGCCGCCTCAACGAGGCTTCGATCGCTTCTACGGCACGATCCACGGAGCCGGGAGCTTCTACGACCCCAACTCCCTGACTCGTCAGAACACCCAGATCGTGCCCGACCGACAGCCGTTCTATTACACGGACGCCATCACCGACGAAGCGGTCGCCTCCATCAGGGAACACCACGAGAAGCGCAAGGACGACCCGTTCTTCCTCTACGTGGCTCACACCGCACCTCACTGGCCCATGCACGCGTTCCCCGAGGACATCGCCCGCTACAAGGGCATGTACGACCAGGGCTGGGACGCGGTCCGTGACGCCCGGCTCAAACGGCAGCTGGCCATGGGGCTGGTGGACAAGGACTGGGACCTGGCCACCCGGGACAGGGGCGTCCCCGCGTGGGAGGACGAGCAGGACAAGGAGTGGATGATCCGCCGCATGGAGGTGTACGCCGCCATGGTGGATCGGCTGGACCAGGGCGTGGGACGCATCGTCGACGCCTTGCGCGAGACCGGCCGCCTGGACAACACGCTCATCATGTTCCTGGCGGATAACGGCGGCTGCGCCGAAGAGTACGGCAGCAGCGGCCCGGTGAGGCCGGACCCCAGCAAACCGGTCACCTTGAAGCCCATGGGCAAGGACGAGCTGCAACGGGACATGATCCCCAAGGTGACCCGGGACGGCCGCCCCGTCCGCACCGGGCGCGGGGTCATGCCAGGCCCCGAAGACACCTATGTGGCGTACGGCAAGCCCTGGGCCAACGCCTCCAACACCCCCTTCCGCCTGTACAAGCACTACAACCACGAAGGTGGGATCGCGTCGCCGCTCATCGCCCACTGGCCCAAGGGGATCAGCCGCAAGGGTGTCCTGGACCATCAACCAGCGCACCTCATCGACCTCATGGCCACGTGTATGGACGTCGGCAACGCCCCCTGGCCAAAGGAACAGGGAGGCGAGAAGCCCCTCCCTCCGGAAGGGGTCAGCATGATGCCCGCCTTCGCCGGTGAAACGCTGCCCAAGCGCGCCCTGTTCTTCGAACACGAAGGCAACCGGGCCGTGCGCAGTGGCAAGTGGAAGCTGGTGGCTCGTGGGGCCAAAGGCCCCTGGGAGTTGTACGACATGGAAGCGGACCGGACCGAGACCGAGGACCTCGCTCCGAAGAACGTCACCAAGGTCCTGGAATTGACGGGCATGTGGAACCGCTGGGCCAAGCGGGCCCAGGTCCTCCCTCTCAATCCTCGGCGCAGGGACAGGCCGAGAGACTTCAGCAGGCAGCGGCGCTTCGAGCTGAAGCCCGGTGCCCGCCTCAGCCGCGCCAAGGCGCCCAACGTGATCAAGCGCGGGTTCACGGTAGAGGCGACCCTGACGCGACCCGCGAAGGAGGGGGTCATCGTCGCGCAAGGCGGCAGCGCCGACGGCTGGGCCCTGTTCATGGGGGACGGCAAGCTCCGGTTCGTGACCCGCGTCGGCGGACAGCTCTCCGCGGTCGTCTCGACCCGGCCCCCTGGTGACGCCCTGCGGCTCGCCGCCGCCATGGACGGCAAGGGACGGGTGACGCTCACCGCGGACGGCGAGGTGATCGGAGAAGGCCGCTCCAACTCCCTGCTCACCCGCATGCCCATCGACGGGCTGCAGGTGGGACAGGACCTGAACGGCGCGGTCGGCCGCTACCCCGCACCCAGCCCCTTCAAGGGCAAGGTGAAGGCGGTGGTCATCGAGCTGAAGTAAGGGGGTTCAGCCGGTGACCTGATCCGGCCATGGCACCGGCTTCCCCGTGGTCTTGTCTATGGACATCTGCGCCCCCGCGTCCTTCAACCTGGCGGTGAGCACCCCGGCCATGCGGACCAGAACCTCATGGTGGCTGCGGGCGAGGTCCCGCCTCTCGGAGATGTCCTCCTCCAGGTCGTAGAGCTCCAGGCGTCGATCGCCATGGAAGTAGATCAACTTGAAGCGCCCCTGGCGAACCGCCGAGTAAGGCGCGATGCCAGGACCGTTGACGCCCCAGAAGTGAGGCATGTGCCACAGAATGGACCGCTCGGCCCCCGGGAGGCCGCCGCCGCGGAGGACCGATGAGAGGTCCTTGCCGTCCTTGACCTTCAGCGGACCGACGGATCTCGAAGGGTCGGCGATGGCGCATAACGTGGGCGTCAGGTCATGGGTCACCACCACCTGCTCGCTCACGGAACCGGGACGCACCACGCCGGGCCACGCGACCACCCAGGGGACCCGAACCCCGCCCTCGTAGGAAGACCCCTTGCCGCTGCGAAGGGGCGCGTTGTGGGTGTGACGCTCGCCGCCGCGGGCGTGGGCGGAGAGCCCGCCATTGTCCGAGGTGAACACCACCACCGTACGCTCCGTCGCCCCCATGGCCTCCACCTGCTTCAGCACCGCCCCGAGGGCCGCGTCCACGGTCTCGATCATGGTGGCGTAGGCCGCCTCCCGCGGGTGGAGCCCCTCGTAGTTCTTCAGGTAGCGCTGGTTCGCCATGATCGGAGCGTGGACCCCGTACGGAGTGAAGTGGAGGAAGAACGGGCGCCCCTCCGGCACCGCCTGCAGGGCCTTGCAGGCCTCCGCGGCGAGCACCTCGGTCAGGTAGCACTCCTTACCGTGGTAGGCCTCCAGCCCGGGGACATCCCACACCCGGTTCCTGCTCCGATGCTTGGCGCTGAAGTCGTGCACCCCGTAGTAGCTCCCCGGTCCCCCCGGCGCGTGTCCGCCGATGTTCACGTCGAAACCCAGCCGCGTGGGGTCTTCGCCCGCGGTTCCCCGCGCCCCCAGGTGCGCCTTGCCCACGTGGATGGAGTGGTAGCCCCCACGGTCGTGGAGCATCCGAGGCAGGGTCGCGCGCCGCCCCTGCAAGGCGTTCACGTCCCACCTGGGCGCCCGGACCTGCTCGTGACCGGCGGACTGATCACGGTCCTTGTGCAGGGTCCAGTAGGTGATGCGATTGCGGGCCGGGCACTCCCCCGTCATCAAGCTGGTGCGGGTGGGGGTGCACACCGGAGCGGAGGCGTAGCCGTTGGTGAACTTCATGCCACGGGCGGCCAACGCCTCCAGGTTGGGGGTCCGATAGCGCCGATTGAACGCCGTCTTCTCCAGGTGGAAGGGCACGGAGACGTCCTGCCAACCCAGGTCGTCCACCATGAACAGCACGATGTTGGGCGGCCGCTGTTCACCGGAGGCCTGCCCCAGCAAGCCACCGGCCGCGAGGGCCGCCATGAGGAGGATGCGCATGACCGGATGGTACCCAGAGTTTCGGACGACGGGCGTCCGACCGACCCTGATCAGAGCTTGATGACCAGCTCGTCTCCGTCCAGCGTCACCTTGAAGCGACGGGCGGCGGCCTCATCTGCGCAACGCACCTCAGCGTCGTAGGTCTCCCCTCGAGCCAGGGTGACGGTGACCGCCCCCTCCTGCAGCGGCGCGTGGGCCACGATCCGGCCCCCATGCCGCAGGGTCACCTGCTGAGGACGTGAGGTGGTGGTGCCGTGAACGACGACCCTGGTCCGCTGCCGCCGGGTGTAGAACGGCGTGACATCGCAGGCCCGAGCCTCTCTGGATTCGCGCTTCCACACCAGGGGGAAGTGGGTGTCACCGGCGCCCCAGTCCACGGCGTAGATGCGCTTCAGGGGATCGGAGGCGTCCGCCTCCGCGGCGCGCCCCATGAACCAGGTCTTCCCCGGCTCTCCAGGCTCACAGGCGCCGATGACCAGCCACTCCCGGTCGAACACCTCCACCCAGGAGTGGTTCCCGCGCACCGTGGTCCAGCGCGCCGTACCCGCGAACCGGGCCGGCACGCACACCGCCCTGCAGGCGTCCACCAACATGATGGACAGGCCGGTACAGGACGCGTAGTTGGCCGCGATGGACTCGTAGGGGCTCTGATCCGGCTTGGGCCGTTTGCTGGGGTGATAGCTGACGTTGAAGGTCTTGAAGGCCAGGACGTTCAGGCGCGCCATGGCCTCCGCCGGACTCGCGCACTGCTTCGCCTCTTCGATGAACCGCTCGTAGAACTCCTTGCGCCACGGGTCCCGCCGTTCATTGACGCTGGCATAGGGCAGGACGTGATCGTAGAAGACCTCATCCGGGATCGACCGGCCCCAGGGCACCGCGGCGCGGGCTCGATAGGCGTAGTCCACGTTCCGCAGCAGGAACTCCTCGTTGACGGAGCCGATGTCGGACTCGGGCATGGCGGCGACGAGCCTCCGCATGCCCTCGGCCTGCTCCGGCGGACACCGATCCGCCAGCTTCAGCAGCTCCGCCCGCGTCCGCGGCGCCGCCGCGGAGCCCACATGCCCCGGAGGGCCCTCCAGGCGCAACCCGTCGACGGCGTCCTCGCCGGAGCGCGCTCCCTTGAAGCGGATCACGCGCCGCTCTCCGACGTTGATGAGGTCGAGGCCGGGCACCATGACGAAGTTGTCCGTGACCACCGGGTTCAACTCCGCGCCCTCCACCACCTCGATGCCGTCGATCCTATGGGGCAACCACTGGAACACCCGCCCCTCCACGTCAGCCGCCGGCTTGCCCTCGATGGTCAGGGTCCACAGGTCGCCTTCCCGTTCCAGTCGCTGCACCCAGGGCTCATCCCGGGACTCCAGGCGGCAGTCGAAGGCCGGGTCGCCGAAGAAGGCCACCGTGTTCCAGTCCCAGATCAGCCCGGTGTTCTCCCGCAGGCTGCGGCCGTCCGGGTCCACCTCCCGGATGTCCTTGACCTTGGCCACGGCCCCGTCCACGTCCTCCCAGTCATCCACCGAGATGGACATGGTGGCCGGGAACTCCGACTTCAGCCGCCACGTGATGCGCTGGTTGTTGGCGAACCAGCTGTCGGCGAAGCTGCGGCGTCCGGGCTCGTTGAAGAACCAGTCCCGCGTGCCCCAGCCACCGGCGCCGTGCCACGTCACCACCGTGTACCCCACCAGCTGCCGCACCCCCGCGGAGTTCATGAACGCCAGGGCCATGGCGTCATGCCCGTCCACGTGCCCCATGAGGCAGTTGCCCGCCGCCAGATAGACCTTGGGACCGGCGGACCGCACCGGGTGCGCCCGACCCGCCATGTCGACGCCGACCAACACCCCGTCCTGGCAGCGGAACTGACCGTTCTGATAGCGGTATCCCGGTCGCCAGTCCCGCTCCGTGGCGTGCCCGGACGTGAGGATGAGGTCGCTCCCGGCGAACGCCTTCGCCAGGGCCGGGACGGAATCCTGGGGCCCCCGCATGGGCTCCGGCTCGCCCCCGGACACCTTGCGAGACCAGACCCCGGGGTCCATCTCGCTGTACCAGCTGCCCGACTCGAACACCCCCAGGTCCATGCTGCACCCGGCGGCCCCGCGCTTGACCAAGAGCGGGTCCTCCGGCGCCATCAACCTCAACGCCGCCGCCCCGTCGTAGCCGGTGACGATCCCCCACAGGGTGTCGGTGTAGGGATCGTCGTCCAGGGCACGGGTCATCCGGTGGATGTCCAGCACCGCCTGCCGCCCCGCCTCCTCCGGACGCAGCACGAACGCCGTGCGACCCGGCATCCGCGCCGTCAACCCGGCACGCGCCATGGTCACCGCGCCCTCGAAAGGGATCACCTCCGCACCGTGGCGCTCCGTGAGCGCATGGACGACGGCCTTCCACTCCTCTTGGGCGAGGGTCCGCTTGGACACCACCACCGCGTAGCCGCCGGGCTGAGCCACGGCCGGCTGGATCAGGGCCACCCCACCCAGGACCAACCAGACCAACCGGATCACTTGTCACCTCCCGTCGTGAGCCAGCTCGCGGCCGGCGATTCCACCGCCGCATGGTGAGAGGCGATCCGCTCCGTCAACTCCGCCACCACGTGCTTGCGCGCCTCGTCCGTGTACAGGTTGCGCACCTGCTCCTTGTCCTCCACCCGGTCGAAGAGCACGTTCTCCCCCTCGTTCGTGAGGCAGAGTTGCCAGCGGTCGGTGAAGATCCCGGCCCGCCGCAGGGAGCTGTGGTGCATCTGCACCTCGTCGGTCCACGGAGCAGCAGGGGTCTTGAGGACCGCGGAGGCGTCCCGCCCCTGCACCGCTGCGGGGGTCTCGAGCCCGCACATGGAGAGGAGGGTGGGCATCACGTCGATGGCCGCCACCAGGCGACCGCAGCGCTGCCCTCCCTTGAGGCCCGCTGGCCAGCGCACGATGAACGGGATGCGATACGCCCCCTCATAGAGCCGGTTCTTGTTCATGAGGCCGTGCTCGCCCATGTACTCCCCGTGGTCCGTGGTGAAGACCACGATGGTGTCCGCGGCGCGCCCGCTGGCCTCGAGCGCGGCGAGGACGCGGCCCACGGCGTCGTCGATGGACGGGATCATGTCGCAGTACTTCGCCTTGCGGTTCTGTAGCCACCGCTTCAGCTCCGCCTTGGTCTTGCCTCGCTTGGCCTTGGCCACCGGGCCTCCCCGCGCCCACCTGGGCTTGTTCCTCTCGAACAGGGAATCCGGCACGGGCATGTCCTCAGGCTTGTGTCGTCCCGCGTAGGGGGCTCGCACGGTGAGCGGCGGATGGGGGTCCGGGATGGAGACCATCCACAGGAAGGGACGCTCGTCGGTCTTCGCGACGGCGAGGAAGTCCTCCGTCTTCTTCGCCAACCAGTCCGTCGTGTAGGTGGACGCGTCCCCCACCTCCGCGTAGGGCGGGGTCGCCGGGTGCTCACCGTCCCGATCGCGGATGGTCTTCCAGTGGCCCCGGTTGTACATCCAACGGCAGTCGTCGAATCCGAACGACTTCTCCCGGGTGATCCAGCCGGGCTTGGGCGTCCCGTCCAGGTGCCACTTCCCCCCGTAACCCGTGCGATATCCGGCGGCCCGCATCACCGTGGCGAACGTGGCCACGTCCCCCTTGAGGGGCAGGTTGTTCTTGTAGGCGCCGTTGACGTGGGGGTACTGACCGGACAGGAGGCACCCGCGCGACGGGGTGCACACGCCGCTGTTGGTGATGTAGTTGTCGAGGACCACACCGTCCTTGGCCATGCCGTCCAGGTGAGGCGTCTGGACGAAGGTGCTGCCGTAAGCCCCGAGGGTCCAGAGCGCCTGCTGGTCCGTCTGGATGATCAGCACGTTGGGGTGAGCCGGCCCGCCCCCTGCGCTCAGCGGGCTCAGGGACAGGGCGGCAGCCGCCCCCAGGGACGACTGCATGAAGGCGCGGCGATTCTGGGTGCTCATGCCCCAGATGGTAGCCGACCCCAGCCCCCCTGAGGGGGCGGAAGCGGTCGGTCAGAACCTGACGTTCAGGACCCGATCGTCGGGTTCCTTAGCAGGTCGTTGCCCACGCAGCGCGACGCCGTCGACACGGATCGTGTAGAGGCCATCCTCGTCGAAGACCCAGGGCCGGAAGCGGCTCCCCTGCACGCGCAACGTGTAGAGGACACGGTCATCCCCTTCCTTGAGCACCTGGATCACCGGGTCCTCCCGCCCGGTCACCACCACCTCGGGCAACCAACCGACGGCGGCGCGACGGTAGTTGTCCATCTGAGCGATGGTCCTGGGCCAACCGGGGTACTGGGCGTCGGTGCCAGGATCGGCGTAGCGCGGCCAGCACTCCATGGTGATGGTCCGTTTGCCCTTGTTCAGCCGCACGATGCCATACCCGGGCATCTTGTCGTGGAGCTCGGCGGGCTCCCGGCCGGACCTGGGTCCCGGGTTGGTGGCGGCCCACACGGTGACGTGATTACCCAGGCCGTCCAGGTGGTCACCGGTCCAGGTGGGCGCCCCCTCGACCCGCCCGCCACCGGCGGCCTCCGGAGACCACTTGCGCGGGTAGAAGTTGGCGATGGACGGCACGGCCATGGACCAGATGGCGTCACGCCAGGTGTCCACGCCGTGATGGACGATGGTGGCCAGGTGCTGGTCGCCCCCGAGGTGGAAGGCGAAGCACCGGCGCAGGGCTCGCAGGGCTCTCCCCCGCCCGGACTGGGGCCAGCCGTTGCTGTCCAGGTCCGCGATGAGACGGGACAACCCGGCACCGTGGTGGGTGGCCATGCCGCCGAAGATGGTCTGGCTCATGGCCATCTTCATGTCCTCGCCGTCCCAGTCCGCGCCCCATGCGTCGATGAACGCCTCCTGCTCGGCGCCGAGCAAAGACAGTCCCGGCACGTCCGCGCGCCGGACGTCGAAGTCCCTGCTGTTGATGTGGTCGGCGCGACGGGTCCCCGTCTCCGGCAGGCGGCCGCCGCCGCAGCCCGACTTGAACTTGCGGTCCTCCAGCACGGCGAAGCCGATGCGCCCGTAGGTGATGGAGGTGTAGTAGGCGGTGATGCCCTGGGCCAGCTCCCCGGGATGTGGGGACGGAGGCAGGTGGGAGGTCTGGGTGCGCTCCACCATGCGCACGAAGTCAGCCGGGTGCACGTAGCCCCCCAGGACGTCTCGCCGAGCCTTGCGCCCGTACTCCCCCCAGAGGTTGCCCTGGTAGACGTCGTGGTCGTCCGGGATGGTCACGCAGGGAGTGTCCCGCGTCAGGTCCCGATAGGCCCAACACCACAGGTACCACTTGTACAGGTAGTCCAGGTTGATGTTCTTGCGATCCGGGAACGTCGGGCTGCGGCCCTCGTAGACCTGGTCTCCGGAGAAGAACAGCAGGTCCGGTCGGTGCTGCTTGACCCGCTCCACCACATCCTGGTGAGGGAACCACATGCCGCGCACCCAGTTCGTGCGGTCCGAGCCGATGGCGTGGGAGTTGTTGTGGTTGCCGGTGAAGCCGGCCACCACGACGGTCTCCTTGTCCACCGGGTCCTTGCGGACGGTGCCCTGAAACGGCACGCCGTCGTAGACCACCCGGTACGGCACATCCTCGCCGGATCGCCAGTCCGCGACACGGAACGTGGCCGTGTACCCGGGCACCACCACGGGGGATCGCGCCACGACGCTCCAGGCTCCGTCCCCCATGACCTCGAGGGTGGCCTCCCGCTCGTCGTCCGTGTTCACGGGCATGAGCTGGGCGGTCATCCCCAACGTCCCCCCGGAGAGGACGTGTTGGACGCACGCCACCGGCCCGAAGGACCGGGACGGGTGCTGCCACACGCCGGCTCCGGAGACGCGAAGGTCATCGAAGGACCAGGTGGCGCCGCCTCTTCCCGGATGGGCCACCAGCGCCAGGTTGCCCCTGCACCGTGAACCGGGAAGCTCCAACGCCAGAGCGCTGATGGGCTCGCCGTCTTCCGCTTCGGCGGACAACCCCAGCCGCAGCCGACCAGGCCCGGCGGACGTGACCTCCAGTCGAAGGGTCAGGCTCGCCACCGGATCCCCAGGCACCTCCGCCGCCCGCTGCACCCGCACCTGACCCTGCTCTCGATCCTCGAAGAAGACCCGCCCCTCTGCCGTGACGCCGCAGTAGTACCCCGCCCCCGGCCCGGGCCACTGGTGGACGATGGCGGCGGCGCGCCAGTCCATGGCCGCACCCCCGGCGCCGACGAGGAACCCTGCGTGGGCCTGGGAGTCGTCGCCGGCCCCTCTCACGTGCACCGAAGCGGAGAACGCCCCCTCGCCGGTGAGGCTGCGGGTCAGCAGGTGAGCGGTGCGGTAGCCGAGCCGAGCCTCGTCAGCGACACAGTGGAGCCGCCCGTCACGGATCGCCCAGTCGTGCAGGCGGTTGGCCCAGAAGTCGGCGCCGATCCACACCTGGTCCGGACGATCGGCCCACGAACACCGGAAGTCTGACTGGGAGGAGACCGCAGAGCACAAGCACAGAGCGAGGGTGAGGACGCGCATGGCGCGGATTGTAGAGCCACCGGTGCCCTGTTGCGATCCCTCGCCCCTCAGCGACGCAGCTTGAACATCCAGGGGAGGACGCCGTCCAGCTGGTAGGCCTTATCCCAGCTGTTGTGCCCGACCCCTTCGAGCTCCGTGTACCGGGGTCGGCCCCCTGCCTTGCGGATCGCCGCCACCATCCTTCGAGAACGCTCCACCGGCACGGCGCGGTCCTGGTCGCCGTGCCACGCCCACAGGGGGAGCTCCTTGAGCCGAGCGGCGGACTCCACCGGCCCGCCGCCGCAGATGGGCGCCACCGCGGCGAACCGCTTGGGGAACCGGGCCGCCAGGTACCAGGAACCGTAGCCGCCCATGGAGAGCCCCGTGAGATACAGGCGGTCCCGGTCCACCGGGTGCTCCTTGAGGGTGCGGTCCAGGGCCATGAGCGCGGCCTGCATCTGATGGCTCGGACGCTTCGGCAGGGGCTCGGACTCGATCCCGTCCCACGGGACGGAGACCCACTTCCTGCCGGTCCGGCATTGCGGCGCCAGGATGAAGCAGTCGTAAGCCTCCGCGTAGCCTCGCTTCCCCCACAACTCGGGGAAGTGACGCATCTGCTTCTTGTTGTCATGCCCTCGCTCGCCCGCTCCGTGCAGGAAGAGGATCAGCGGGTACCGCGCTCCCTTCTCCACCTTACGCGGCTTGCGCAGGCGGTAGCGGAAGACCTCCTTGTCGTACTCGCCGCCGGTGTAGATCACCTTGCGTTCTTCGAACCCGTGGACGGTCTGGGCCTGAGCGGCCATCGCGACGACCAGCCATACGAGCCACGCTCGGCTCATGAGCTCGCCGACGCCGGTGTCGATCACCCGATGTCCTTCCAACCCGTGAACGGGCTGGGCCTGGGCGGCCGCGGTGGTCACCAGCCACACGATCCATGCTCTGCTCATGGAGCCGATGATAGACTCTCCGACCGTCGCTGAGGGAGAAGATCGAGATGGCACCGGAACCGACGCTTGCTGAGACCTGGTGGACCGAGATCGGCGTCTGGGGTCAGTCAGCCGTGGTGGTGGTCGGAGGGTTGATGGGTGGCATCGCCCTGCGCGACCTGGTCCTCAAGCCGCTGGAGCGGTTCGCCGCCAGCACCGACAACGACGTGGACGACCGCCTGCTCCACTTCGTCAAGCGCTTCTGGGTGCTGCTGCTGCTGTTCGTGATCATCGTCGGCGTCCTCAACGTGCACGAGGTGGACATCTCGCCGCTCCTGGCAGGAGCTGGGATCGCCGGCATCGCCCTGGGCCTCGCCGCCAAGGAGACGCTCATGGACGTCTTCGCCGGCATCTTCCTGATCGTGGACCGCCCCCTGCGCATCGGCGACCGGGTGAAGATCGAGCGCATCGGAAGTGACTGGGGCTCCTGGGGAGACGTGGTGGACATCAGGCTCCGACGCACCCAGGTCCGCAACACGGACGGGGTCATCATCGACTACCCGAACGCCTTCCTGGCAGCGTCCGTCATCACCAACTTCACCCAGGAGGACACCCCGGTGCGGGTGCGGACACGTTTCTCAGTTGACTACAGCGCGGACATCCAGAAGGCCCGTGAACTGGCCATCGCGACAGCCCACGAAACGGAAGGCGTCCTCGACGAGACCGCCGAGGTCGTGACCCGCGAACTCTGGAATACGAGCCAAGGGCACCAGACCGCCGGCGTCCTCCTGGAGCTGCGCTACCGGGTCGAGGACATCCGCGAGAGGACCCGCATCCGATCTCGTGTCCTGGAGAGCCTGCTGCGACGCCTCCACGAAGCGGACATCCCCCTCGCCGCCCCCACGGTGCAGATGAGGTCCTGATTGGCGATCCTGCGCCGAACACCGCTGACACCGGCCGTGCTCCTGCTGGCGATCCTGACCGGCTGCGCCGCGCCCCTGGAGGTCGGCGTCCTGCTCGAAGCTCAGGACGAGGTCGTCCTGACGACCCGCACCCATCGCGACTACTTCATCGCCGACGTGGACCTGGGAGACGGAGTGCTGCGTCCGTTCCTCGTGGATACGGGTGCCTCGATCTGCGTCGTGGACAGCAGGCTCCTGGAGCACACCCTCGGACGGACCATCACGGACGGCGACGTCTACCGGCTCCCCCACCTCAGCGCCGGCCCCATCAACGCGCGCAACGTCCCGAGCCTCGCTCACGACATGACGCGGATCGCCGCAGCATTGGACTACCCCGTGGATGGGGTGATCGGGTTCCCCCTGTTTCGCGACGTCCTGCTCGAGTTCGACTACCCGGAGGGAGAGCTGCGCATCCGACGCGGGGCGCTACCGGTGGCCGACGGCTACTGGGTCCTGCGCCTTCGAGGTGACCACATCTGCCCCTACGTGGATGTGAAGATCCTCGGCGACAAGGTCCCGGTGCTCATCGACACCGGATCGGACAGCGGCATCGGCCTCACGGAGCTGCACCCCGGACACGTCAGCGCGCCCCCCAAGCCCACCACCCCCGTGATCACGGTGCGCGGGCGTGAGGCCCGGGTCGCCGCGCGGCTCAACTTCGACATCCGTATCGGCCCCATCACCCTGAGAAGGCCGCTCGTGTACAAGCGGGACCCGGCGCGGGTGGGATCCAGGATCCTGCGCCACTGCGTGGTGACCTTCGACCAGGTCAATAAGCGTGTCCGCCTCCTGAGCCGCCGCAACATCCTCGACGAATAACGCAGGCTCGACCCGGCGGTAGAATCCCGCCATGAGATACTCCTCGATCCTGGCGTTGTTGATCGCCATGGGCCACGCGACGGCCCAGTCCCCCATCGCCGGTCTCGACGACTACATCGGCCAGGCCATGGCGAAGTGGGGCATCCCGGGCATCGCGGTCGCCGTGGTCAAGGACGATCGCGTGATCCACGCCCGCGGCTATGGCGTTCGCGCCATGGACAAGGAGGCGCCCGTGGACGAACGCACCCTGTTCGCCGTGGCCTCCAATTCCAAGGCCTTCACCTGCGCCGTCCTCGGGTCGCTTCGCGACGACGGCAAGCTGAAGTGGTCCGACCGGGTCACGGATCACCTGCCCTGGTTCCAGATGCACGACCCCTGGGTGACCAGGGACATCCGCGTCCTGGACCTGGTGTGTCACCGCAGCGGCCTACCCACCTTCGGCGGCGACCACCTGTGGATCGCTTCCGACCTGAGCCGGCGAGAGATCCTCCGGCGTGTCCGCCACATGGAGCCCACCGCCCCGTTCCGGGCCCGCTTCCAGTACCAGAACCTCATGTACGTAGCCGCCGGAGAAGTGGCTGCCGCCGCTGGTGGCAAGAGCTTCGAAGAGCTGCTGAGGGAGCGGCTCATGGCGCCTCTCGGCATGAACGACACACGGCTCAGCATGGCGGAGCTTCGAGCCGCTGAGAACGTCGCCGCGGCCCACGAAATCCGAGGTGGGGAGCTGAGGATCGTGGCCTATGACGACGCCGACAGCATCATGGCCGCCGGTGGGATCAAGAGCAACGTGGTCGACATGGCCCGGTGGCTGCGCTGCCACCTGAACGCCGGAGAGCTGGAGGGACAACGCGTCCTGTCCGCTCGCACGGTGAACGAGATGCAGATGGTGCGCACGCCCATCAGCGGGAGACGAGATGTCTCGGGAGAACCGGGCGCCCTGTTCAGCGGCTACGGCATGGGCTGGGGGATCACGGACTACGCCGGGCACCGCGTCATCGGCCACGGCGGCGGCCTCTCCGGGATGATCTCCCGCACCACCATCGTGCCGTCGATGAAGCTCGGCGTAGTCGTGCTCACGAACATGGCGGACAACGGCCTCCCGCCGGCCCTCACGTGGTGGGTCATCGACCGCTACCTGGCGCATCCGGCCAAGGACTGGTCCGCGTCGTATCTCGCGCGCTACGACTCCCGGCGCGAGGCCGCAGCGGCGACGGAGAAGCGAAATCAGGCGACGCCGACGGACGGGCCTCCCGCCTCACTGCCCCTGAAGGACTACACCGGCCGATACCATTCGGACCTCTCGGGCGCAGCTCAGGTCACCCTCCGCGACGGCCGGTTGTGGTTCAGCTACAACCCCCGCCACGAGGGCCCTCTGACCCATGTGCGTCACGACACGTTCCGGGTCACCTGGACGGACCCCATCTTCGACATGCCACCGAGCACCTCCCTCCAGTTCATCCGGGACGAGCGCGGCAAGGTGAAGCAACTGGACACCCGGTTCTACTGGGACCCCATCACGTTCCAACGCACCTCGGCCCCATGAACGAGCACTCACCGATCCCTCTCCTGCTGACGCTGCTCCTGCTCACGGGTTGCGTCGCCACCGACCCGAGCAGCGACGGCCGCCCTTCCCTCACGGTCCTGGCCTACAACATCCATCACGGGGAAGGCGTGGACAAACGCCTGGATCTGCGACGGATCGCGGCCTTGATCGTGGAGACCGGGGCGGACGTGGTGGCGCTGCAGGAGATCGACGATGGGTGTCGGCGCACCGACGGGCTGGACCAGGCCAGGCGGCTGGCAGAGCTCACCGGCATGCACCACGCGTTCGGTCCGTTCTTCGACTACCAGGGCGGCCGCTACGGCATGGCCCTCCTGAGCAGGCTGCCCATGGAGGATGTCCGCAACATCCGCCTACCGGACGGCGCGGAGCCGCGGGCCGCCCTGGCCGCCACCGTCCAGACAGCAGACGGACACCGGGCCACCGTCTGCGGCGTTCACCTCTACCGGACCCCAGAGGAGCGCATGGCGCAGGCCGTGGCCCTCATGGAGTCCCTCGCAGAGGAGCCCGAAGCGGTGGTCCTGGCCGGCGACTTCAACTCGGTCCCCGGCGGTCCGGTGATGCGGGCCCTGGAGGAGTCCTACGAAGTGATCGGGAAGGACGGGCCCGCGGCCACGTTCCCGTCGGTGCTCCCCGTCCGGGAGATCGACTTCATCCTGATCGAACGCGGCGCACCCCTCACGGCCGACTGGTGTCGGGTGCTGGACGAGAAGGTGGCGTCGGACCACCGGCCGGTCCTGGCGAGGTTGCGCTGGGTCCCCGCCCGCTGAGCCCGCGGCCTTCAGGGCCGGGTCACCAGGGTCTCGTAGCGTCGCTCCACCGTACGGCGCCCCGCTTCCGTTGAGACCGAGACACGGCCGCTGAACGCCACACGGTCCAGGGCAGAGAGCGGCCCATCCCAACCGTCGTCGTCTCCGCCGCCGAGCGCCACCCGGATCGGACGATCGCCCAGGTTCTCCAGGGTCACATCCCACGGCTGTTCATCAGGATCGAGAGGGGACAACGTGACGGCGAGACGGACCCCGGGAGCGTGCACACCCACCAGCTGCAGCGCGGCCGGAGACGCGACCAGGGTCCCTGGCTGGTTCTCCACCGCCAGGGTGAGGCCTCGTTCACGCAGCGCCCGGGCCGCCCCCTGCAACGCCCCTGCCCGCTCCACGATCGCGCCCTTCAAGGCCGCGCCCTGCAGGTCTCCGTTCCCCGCCAAGGGCACCACCACGCCCTCGGCCGCGGCCAACGACGGAGGCCAGGACGCCGCTTGCGAGACCACCCCGAGATCCGGAAGCCGAACGAACCCGAGCTTCACGCCGCTGGAGTCAGGCCACCCGTCCCCTCCGGGTCCGGCCAGAGCAGCCAGGTCTTCCGGCCGACGCAGGTCCACACACCCATGACCTCGATCCGCCGCCATCTGAACCAACCTCGGCAGAGAGGTTCCGGGGTGATCACGGGAATCCAGGGCCCAACGCAATCCGAAGGAACAGCGGTGGGGGTCGAGCCCGCAAGCCGCCAGCGGCGCTGCCGCTGCCGCCACAAGGGCTCGCATCACCCACCTGCGATCAGGTCCCGTCGGGGCCATCGGTTCCATCGGCGGCATCATGCCATGGGCCCGAGACGGAAGGACCCCCTCTTCCCTCTGAACTCGGCGTACAATTCGGTACAGGAGCGACCCCAGACCCCACGACCGCCCCACGTCCAAGATCATGCGCATCATCCCCTGGCTAGTGACCTTCTCCGTGGCGCTTCACGCGAGCGCACAGGTGAGCCCTCCGGCGTTGCTGGCATACGAGTCCTTCGACTACCTGCCCGGGACCGCCGTAGGGACCCAGACCGGTGGACAGGGCTGGCTGGTCCCGTGGTGGTCCGGGACGCTGAACAGCGCCACCACGACCGTGTACCCGGGCTTCGACGCCCTGGGCGGCAAGCTGCGCACCCTGGACCCCAACGTCGGCAGCTACCGGGTCGTGGACGCCGCCCCGTGGGTCACCCAGGCACCCAATCAACTGTTCGGCGGCGACGACACCACGGTCTGGGTGACGGTGACCATGCAACGGGTCCCAGGCAGCGACGACCAGTGGGGCGGCCTGTCCCTGTTCGAGCAGTTCCTGGGCGAACGACTGTTCATCGGCTCCCCTTACCAGTCCGGCGAGCTGGGGGTCACCACCTACGGCGCCACCGCCGCCAGCATCACGGTGCCCGGCACCACCCCGGACGCCCTCACCACCCTGGTGTGCCGGATCGACTTCATGACGGGCATGGATCGGATCAGGCTGTGGCTGGACCCGGGCGTCCCCCACCCCGACACCCCCGCCGCCGTGGACGTGATGGTGTCCTCGTTCACCTGGAACGAGGTGCGCCTCCAGTCCGGCGCGCCCAACACCTCCACCGGCTACGACTTCGACGGCGTCACCCTCGAGATCAGCCCCGGGCCCCTCACCAGCGCCGTCAGCACCGTCTCCGCCGCCACCGGCGCCGGCTACGTCCTCAACCTGGACGCGGGGATCCCCCTCGCGGGGATGGGCTACCTGCTGGGGGGCTCCGCCACCGGCTACTGGCCCGGCACCTTCTACCAGGGCTTCACCATCCCGCTGATCTTCGATTCCTACACGGACTTCAGCCTCACCTTCGGCGGTGGCTGGCCCTACTCCGGCTTCTCCGGATCCCTGGACGTGAACGGCGTGACGTCCGCGTCCATCAGCATCCCCCCTGGACTCGTCTCTCTCGTGGGAACGACCTACTACCACGCAGGCGTGGTCCACGATGGGGCCGGCAACATCCTGAGGGTCACCAACGCCGTGCCCCTCACCATCACTCCTTGACGATCCGGCCATAGGCCTGGGGGGACGGCGGGATGCTCTCGGATTCGGGCAAGACCCTGGTTCGCCACCGCTGGTGGATTCTCTCGGGCTTCCTGGCGCTGGTGGGTCTGTCCGCAATCGGCCTGCCCCGACTGCAATTGGAGCTGGGACTGGACCGGGTCCTGGAGCCGGGCCTCGACGAGCTCCGTCGCGCCGAGGCGTTGTACGAGGACACCCCCCTGGACCTGGTGGACGCCACGGTGGTGCTCACGTCTCCCGCCGCCATGGACCAGGACGGGCTGGAGCGGCTCGGCGGCATCGTCGAACGCATCGAAGCGGACGACCGCCTGGATGTGATCACCAGCCTGGCCACGGTCACGGTGATGGACGACCTCAGCCCCATCCCCATCCCCCGGAAGTTCCCGGCCACGGTGGGCGATCGCAGCGTCACGGAAGCGGTTCGCAAGCACCCCCTCCTGCACGAGACGCTGCTGTCGTCTGACGGCAGGTCCACCATCCTGCTGCTCGGGTCGACGGACCGCGGCCACGACGCCATCGCCGCCCTGGTGGCTGAGCTCCCGGACCTGATGACGGGTCTCGTGGGCGACGACGTGCGGGTGCGGGTGCTGGGCAGCATGGTCATCGAGAACGCGCTGCGCGACCGCATGAGCGAAGACCTGGTCCGCATCATCGGACTGGAGGTCATCCTCTTCCTCCTCATCCTGCCGCTGATCTTCCGCACCGCCCGGGGCTCCCTGCTGCCCATCCTGACGGTGATCGGCGCCATGACCCTCAACTTCGGCTGGATGGCCTGGCTCGGGGTCCCGTTCGCCATGATCGACATGGCCATCCCCGGCCTCATCGTCATCATCGGTCTCAGCGACGCGGTGCACATGATCCACCGCTTCGAAGAGGAGTACGCGGAACACGGTGACCGGAGCGGGGCCATCGCCACCATGATGGAGCGCGTCGGGCGCGCGTGCTTCTACACCTCCTTCACCACCGGAGTGGGCTTCCTCTCCCTGGTCCTGACGGAACACGAGACCGTGCGCGCCTTCGGGGTCAAGGCCGCGATCTCCGTGGTGGTCACCTTCGGCGCCGTGGTGGTGGTGGTCCCCGCCGCCCTCGCCCTGTGGCCCATCCGCAAGCCCGTGTCTCCACGGCAGATCCACATCGGCTGGCTCGGCTTCGGGAGACCCGCCCCGACGCTCTTCATCACGGCGGTGGCCCTGGTCGTCACGGCCATCGGCATCAGCCGTATTCAGGTGGACTCCCACCTGCTCGAGGAGTTCCCGGACGCGGACCCGGTGAGCCAGGACCTGCGTTGGTTCGAACGGACCTTCGGCGGCCTGCTCTACGTGGAGACCGCGGTGAGCGGCCCCCTCGACGATCCGGCGGTCTTCGCCGCCGTGGAGGAGTTCCAGTCCGCCATGCTCGACCTGGACGGCGTGGTGCGGGTGGATTCCTACTCCCTGTGGGTGCGGGAGGCCCTCGGGAATCCGGCGGGACCGTTGAGCGGCGCACAGCTGAGGTCCGCGTTCCAGCGGCTCTCCGTCGTCCCCGGGGTCTTCCCCAGGAACCTCATCAACCAGGACCTGCGGCACGGGCGGATGGTGTTCTTCACCCGCGACGTCGGCGCCCGCCGAACGCTGGCCATGCGAGACGACATCCGCCGGCTGGCCGCCGCGCTCCCGGACTCCGTGACCGTGGAGCCTGCGGGCTACACCTTCATGGCGGCGCGGGCCTCGGAGGTGGTGATCGCCGCCATGACGCGCAGCCTCGCCGCGTCCCTCATCACCATCACCCTGTTCCTCTGCATCATCTTCCGATCCGCGCGCATCGGCCTGCTCTGCGTCATCCCCAACACCCTCCCCGTGGCCGTGGCCCTGGGGCTGGCGGGCTGGACCGGGATCGGGTTGCGCATGGGGAGCGCGCTCATCTACTGCCTCGGTCTCGGCCTCGCCGTCGATGACACCATCCACCTCGTGACCCGCTACCTGCAGGAGCGCGCAGCCCACCCGGACCGGCCGGTGCGCGAGACCCTCCTCACCGCCATGCGCTCCAGCGGCAAGGCCCTCATCACCACGTCCCTCGTGCTGGGCATCGGCACCCTCTGCCACCTGGTCGGTTCGTTCCAGTCCATCCAGCAGGTGGGGGTGCTGCTCTTCAGCGTCATCGTCGCCGCCCTGATCGCCGATCTCTGGCTGTTGCCGCTGTTGATGCTCCGCGCCCGGGTCCGGTAGCCCCGGTGAACCGACCATGACCCGATCCGAACAGCTCTCCTTCGACGCCACGGAGCAACACCGGGTCTCCGCCATCGCCCTCATCCCGGATGACGCGATGGCCGCCCTGGTCCTCGGCCACGGCGCCGGCGCCGGCATGACCCACCCGTTCATGGAGTCCGTGGCCCACGGCCTGGCGGAACATCGGGTCGCGACCCTTCGATACCAGTTCCCCTACATGGAGCAGGGCCGCAAGCCGCCGGACCGACCGGAAGTCCTCCTGCCCACGGTGCGCAACGCCGTATCCGAAGCGTCCCGCACCTTGGATGGGCTGCCGCTGTTCGCCGGCGGCAAGTCCATGGGAGGCCGCATGACCAGCATGGCCGCCGCCGAGGGGCTGCTGGAGCCGCTGCGCGGTCTGGTCTTCCTGGGGTTCCCCCTCCATCCCCCTCAGCGCAAGGGAACGGAGCGCAGCGCCCATCTGTCGGACGTCTCCCACCCCATGCTCTTCGTGCAGGGAGACCGGGACAAGCTGTTCGACCTGGAGCTGGGCCGACCCGTGCTGAGTAAGCTCGGGCCCATGGCATCCCTGCATGTGGTCGCCGGCGCGGATCACGGCTTCTCCGTTCTCAAGCGATCCGGTCGCACGGACGACGAGGCGCTCCACGAGGTGGTACGGACCGCCGCATCGTGGATGGCCGACCGACGCTGAATCGGACGCTCTTTGGCTCCACCCCGCTGCCGCGTATTGTCTTCCGCCGGAGCATCGGGTTCCGGTCAATCCACGAAAGGCAAGATCCATGCGCTGGATGGTTGTCCCGCTGCTCATGCTCTCCCTGGCCAACGCCCAGGACGCCCGCGCGACCCTCGAGAGCGGCGATGAGCTCCAAGGATCGGTGGCCGGTCTGTACGCCGAGGGCGTGGCCATGCTGGTGGAGGGCTCGGAGCGGTTCATCCCCTGGGTGGACCTGAAGGCTCCCGGCCTTCGGGTCACATCCGATGTGGCCGTGATGTTCGGCAACGGTGACCGCGTCACCGCCCGGGTGCTGCGCCTCGAAGACGACGCCCTCGTGATCGCGGCGACCTTCATCCCGGAGGGCCGCATCCCCACCGCCGCGCTCCCCCCCAGACCGGCGCCCACGCCGGAGAGACCGGCGCAAGAAGCCGCTGAGACATCTGCCGAGGAGGCCGCCAAGCCCATCCTTGACCCGGCGGATTGGAACGGAAGCGTGGCCCTGCTGGGCACCTTCCGCAAGGGGAACACCGACTCCGGGCTGTTCCAGCTCAACGCCACCCTGAAACGTCAGTGGACCAGCGATCGCCTGAAGCTCTACGGCTCCGTCGCCTACGGGAAGACGGAAGGCGAACACACCGCGGGGAGCATCATGGCGGGTGGCAAGTGGGATCACTTCTACCATGAGGACTTCTACAGCTACACGCGCTCGGAGTTCGAGTACGACAAGATCAAGAACCTGGACCTGCGGGTGACCAGCGGCATCGGCGCCGGCGTGAACCTCTGGAGAGGTGACAAGGACCATCAGAGCTTCGACCTGGAGGCGGGCGTCGACTACCTGCACCAGAGCTATGACAGCGAGACCCCGCGGAACGACGCCTCCGGTCGCGGCGCCTTCGTCTACAAGAACCGCCTGTTCGGCTCATGGCTCCTGTCGGAGGAGTTCGAGATCATCTTCCCGTTCGTCGATCCCTCCGACTTCATCATCAGCAGCACGACCAAGCTGCAGACCGCGCTCTCGAAGCGATGGAACCTGCAGAACACCTTCGAGGTGGAGTACAGCGGCAAGCCCGCGGACGACACCACCGCCCTGGACCTGAGGCTCCTGGTGGGCCTGGAGTACAAGTTCTGATGCGCACCCTGACGCTGCTCTCGGCCCTGGCCATCACCCTGGTATCCTGCGCCTACGACGACCCTGAGAGGGACTCTCGTGACGCGGGCACGGACATGACGGACATGGATTTGCGAAACATGAACACCCCCATGCCGGGGGTCATCACGGCCGGGCAGATCTCCCCGGAACAGCTACAGGAGTTGGGACGGCGGGGGGTGCGGGACGTGATCACCCTGCGCCGGTCCGAAGAGGACGACACCGGCTGGGAGGAGGCCAGGGCCGCGCAGCTGGGCATCCGCTTCGTCCGCATCCCCGTCAACGGAGCGGACGGCCTGACACGGGAGAACGCCCAGGCCCTGGACGACGCCCTCAGGGGCTCTGAGGGCCGGGACACCGTTGTCTACTGCGGCTCCAGCAACCGGGTAGGGGGGCTCTTCGCCTGTCGCGCCCGCTGGATCGAGGGGAAGTCGAAGGAGGAGGCCCTGGCGACGGGCAAGGCCTCCGGCGCCACGTTCTACGTCGACCACATCGTCCGGATCCTCGAGATCCAGTGACCGGGCGGGTGGTCGTCAGTCGAAGTCGATGAGCGCCTTGACCGCGCCCGTGGCCGGATCGATGTAACTCTCGAAGCGGGAGATCACGTCCCCGAGGGTCGTCCGGTGGGTCACCAGGCAGGACGGCGCCACGGTCCCCTCTCGCATGGCATCCATGACCGCGCCGAAGTCCGCGGCGGTGGCGTTGCGGGACGCCAGCAAGGTGGTCTCGCGCATGTGGAACTCCGGGTGCGGCCAACCGAAGGTCTCCTTGGTCAGCCCCACGTACACCAGCCGCCCTCCGTGGGCCACATGCTCCAGCGCGCCGCACATGGAGCCCACGTGGCCCGTGGCGTCCACCACGCAGGTGGGCCGATCCCCACCACACAGGTCCCTCACCCTGGCCGCCGGGTCGTCGTCCGGGCCCACGGTGTCACCGCCCCCCAGCTGCTCGGTCCAGAACCGGAGGCGGTCCCCGTTGATGTCCATGGCGATGGTCCGGGCTCCCCGCGCCCGCGCGAACTGCAGCACACCGAGACCGATGGGTCCGGCGCCGATCACCAGGACGTTCTCCTCTGGCTCCGGGTCCGCCCTGCGGATGGCGTGGGCGCCGATGGCCAGGCACTCCACGAGAGCCCGCTGATCCCAGTCCAGGCCCGGCGCCGGCAACAAGTGATCCGCTGGAACGGGGACGTACTCTCTCAGCCCGCCGTCCACGTGGACTCCCATGACCCGGATGTTCTCGCAGCAGTTCGGACGACCGCGCCGGCACGCTATGCACCGCTTGCAAGCCAGATAGGGCAACACCACCACCGGATCGCCGACGGTGAACCCCTCCACCCCCTCTCCCAGGGCGGACACCTCACCCGCCAGCTCGTGGCCGATCACCCGGGGGTAGCTGAAGAACGGCTGGTGTCCCTGGAAGGCGTGCAGGTCCGTGCCGCAGATACCCATGCGCACCATCCGCACGAGCACCTCACCCGACGCGGGTTCCGGGACCGCCCGTTCATCGAGACGAAACTGGTTCGGTTGATCGAGGATGACGCAGCGCATGGCGTGGGAGCCTACCATCAGGGGCCGGTTCCCTCAGGGTCGCGACCGCGCCTCCTCCATGGCTCGCGCCGGACCTGACGCACGCAACGACGCGAGGGCCGCGTCCACCGCCTCATTGAGCCCGGAGACCTCCGCGCACGCGGCCCGGACAGGCTCGTGCTCGCAGCCCGCCGCGTCGCCGTCGTAAGCGAGGAAGGCGGCCACCGCCAGCAGCAGACCGGGCGGCCAGGCTCCCGTCCCCTGTCGGTGATCGAGGATGGACGGGATGAGCCGCACGAGGACCTTGGCGGCGGAGTTCAGCGCGATGGACTCCAGCCGATGATCGAGCCACGGGTTGGCGAAGCGCTCCAGGATGACCCCCGCGTAGGCGCTGGTCTCCTCCAGGTCCCCTCCGAGGGCGGGGAGCACCTCCTCCCTGATGACCCACTCCACGAACGGCCCCAGGGAGGCGTCTTCCATGCACTCGAGCACGTTGCCCTTGCCGAGCGCCAGCCCCAGGAAGGTCATGACGTGGTGCGCGCCGTTGAGCACCCTCACCTTCCGCTTCCGGAGCTCCGCCAGGTCCGCGGTGTAGACCACCTCCAGACCCGCCCGACGGAGCGGCAACCGCTCCTCCAGCCCGTCGTCGCCCTCGATGGCCAGCAGGTGATAGGGCTCCGCGATCACCTGCAGCGGGTCATCCCCCTCCCCGGGCTTGGTCACGATCCGATCCACCAGGGTGGAGCGGAACTCGCAGCGCTCCTCCAGCCAGACGGCGAACGCCATGCCCAGCGCCCAGTCCTCCGCATACCGACGCACCACCTCCTTGAGTCGGGGGCCGTTGTCGTCCACCAGCTCCAGGGGCAGCACCGTGACCGGACGGCCAGGGTGGGCCTCGAACCGCATGTGAAGCCAGGCCAGCAGCTTGGCGGGGAACGGGTCAGGGCACGTGCCCGGCGGCGGCGCCGGCGCATAGGCGATCCCCGCCTCCGTGCTGTTGGACACCACCACGTCCAACGTCTTGAGGCGGGCCGTGCCCAGCACCACGGACCAGGACTGATAGGGGTGCAACCAGCTCTCCACCACGGAGACCTTGGAGTGCTCCTCCGTTGGCACCCCGTCCCTCACGCCACGGATGACATGAGGAAACGCCGGCTGGTCGGCGAGCGGGAGCGGACCGCGAGCGGTGAGCTTGACGCCGATGACCGAGCCGTCCCACAGCTCCGCGTCACGGGCTCGTTGCAGCATCCAGTCGAAGTGCCCGCGCAGGAACACGCCGGTGCCGAATTGCAGGACCCGGGGCGACGTCATCGCTGCACGCGGGCGCCGCCGCCGCCCATGACCCGCTCCACCTCTGCCAGGGTCGCCATGGAGGTGTCCCCCGGGGTCGTCATGGCCAGGGCGCCGTGAGCAGCGCCGCAATCCACCGCGAACTGCGGCCCCTTGCCGACCAGGAAACCGTACGCCAACCCGGAGGCGAAGGAGTCGCCGCCGCCGACGCGGTCGAGGATCTCCAGGTCCTGGCGCTGGGTCGCCTGATGCAACCGCCCGTCGCTCCAGCACACCGCGCCCCAGTGATTGACCGTGGCGGTCCTGGCGCTCCGCAAGGTGGTGGCCACCACCTGGAAGTTGGGGTAGGCCTTCACCGCTTCGTCGATCATGCGGCCGAACGCTCCGGGGTCCAGGTCCTCGAGGTCCTCGTCCACGCCGGGCACCTCAAGGCCCAGGCAGGCGGTGAAGTCCTCTTCGTTGCCGAGCATCACGTCCACCAACGGAGCCAGCTGCTTGTTCACTGCCTGGGCCCCGGCGGCGCCGCCGATGGACTTCCACAGAGACGGCCGGTAGTTGAGGTCGTAGCTCACCACGGTGCCGTGACGGCGGGCGGCCTCCATGGCCTCCCGAGCCACCGCCGCGGTGGTATCGGAGAGGGCCGCGTAGATCCCTCCCGTGTGGAACCAACGGACGCCGTCGACGCCGAACAGACGCTCCCAGTCCACCTCCCCCGGCTGCATCAGGGACGCGGCGGAGCGGCCACGGTCAGAACAGCCGAGGGCAGCGCGGACGCCGAACCCTCGCTCCGTGAAGTTGAGCCCCACACGAGACTCCCGGCCGACGCCGTCGAAGGGGACCCAGCGCACATGGGTGACGTCCACGCCGCCCTGCAACATGAGGTCCTCCACCAGGTGACCCACCGGGTTGTCCACCAGGGCGGTGACGTGGCTGGCGCGCAGGCCGAAGCAGCGCCGCAGCGCCCGGGCGACGTTGTACTCGCCGCCCCCTTCCCAGACCTGGAACGAGCGCGCCCGCGAGATGCGCCCCTCTCCCGGATCCAGGCGGAGCATCACCTCGCCCAGGCTGACGCAGTCCCAACGACACTCGCTCTCGGGTTTGATGTTCACCGCGCACTCCTGTGGCAGAATACCGTCGCCCGGACATCACAACCCCATGATCCAAATCGATCAAGCGCTCCGACCTGTAGACCTCACCGCCGCACTGGAACGGTTCTGGGAGTTGTCCAGAGCCAAGATCCGCTCCATCCAGAAGACCGCGGGGGCACAGCCGGGGGCCCCGGTGTTCACCGTGGACGGCGCCTACACCGCTCGGGGCTGGACCGAGTGGACCGAGGGCTTCCAGTACGGCAGCGCCATCCTCCAGTTCGACGCCACGGACGATGAGGAGTTCTTGCGGCTCGGACGGGAGGCCACGCGCGACATCATGGCGCCCCACGTCACCCACATGGGGGTCCACGATCACGGCTTCAACAACGTCAGCACCTACGGCAACCTCCGGCGCCTGATGATCGAAGGGCGCACCCAGGAGGACTCATGGGAACGGGCGTTCTACGAGCTCGCGCTCAAGTGCAGCGGCGCGGTCCAGGCCCGTCGATGGAGCGCCACTGCCCACGGAAACGGCTTCATCCACTCGTTCAACGGCCCCCACTCCCTGTTCGCCGACACCATCCGGACCCTACGGTCCCTGGCCATGGCGTGGCGACTCGGTCACGTGCTCATGGGAGAGCAGGACGAGCCGGTGGATCTCCTGGGTCGCCTCGTGGAGCACGCTCGCACCACCGCCCGCTTCACCGTCTACTACGGCGAAGGGCGCGACGCCTACGACACCTGGGGCCGCGTCGCCCACGAGAGCCTGTTCAACCCAGCTGACGGCCACTATCGCTGCCCGGGGACCCAGCAGGGTTACTCACCCTTCTCCACCTGGACCCGCGGCCTGGCGTGGGTGATGCTCGGCTACGCGGAGCTGCTCCAGTTCCTGGACACGGTCACGGACACGGACCTGGAACCCCACGGCGGCCGTGACGAGGTGGTCCAGTTCATGAGACGGGCCGCGAAGGCATCCTGTGACCACTACCTTCAGAACACGCCTACGGACGGCGTACCCTACTGGGACACGGGAGCGCCGGGGCTCGCCATGATGGAGGGGTGGCGCGATCGTCCCGCCGATCCGTTCAACCCGCACGAGCCCGTGGACAGCTCGGCGGCGGCCATCGCCGCGCAGGGCCTCATGCGCTTCGGCCGCTGGCTCAGCCATCACGACGAGGACGGGCAGGGTTACTTCCAGGCAGGCCTCACGGTGCTGCACACGTTGTTGCAGGCTCCCTACCTCGGCGAGGACCCGTACCACCAGGGGCTCCTCCTCCACGCCATCTACCATCGCCCCAACGGCTGGGATCACATGCCCCCGGACCAGCAGGTGCCCTGCGGCGAGTCCTGCATGTGGGGTGACTACCACGTGCGGGAAGCGGCGCTGCTGGCCCAACGCATGATCACCGACGGCCCGCCCCTGACCTTCTACGGACCGGAGGACTCATGAGCGAACGACCACTGGCTCTGGTCACGGGAGGGACCCGTGGGATCGGCCTGGGCATCGCGAGGGCCCTGGCTTCCGAGGGTTACGATCTGTGCGTCAACGGGGTCCGCGACCCCGCGTCCGTGACCGAGGTGCTGGAGGCCCTCGGCGAAGGCAGCGCCTATGTCCAGGCAGACATCAGCCGGGAGGATGAGCGCGTCCGACTGCTGGAGGCCGTGCGGTCGCGCTTCGGACGCCTCGACCTGCTGGTCAACAACGCCGGCGTGGCGCCGCGGCGGCGGGTGGACATCCTGGACGCGGACGAGGAGTCCTTCGACTGGATCATGGGGGTGAACCTCAAGGGCCCGTGGTTCCTGACCCGGGACGCCGCCCGCTGGATGATCGAGCAGAAGGCGGAGGACGGAGACCGGGCCTGCGCCGTCATCAACATCGGCTCCGTCTCGGCGGAGATGGTCTCCACCAACCGCGGCGACTACTGCATCTCCAAGGCCGGGCTCGGGATGGCCACCATGCTCTGGGCCGTGCGCCTCGGCGAGCACGGCATCCCGGTCTGGGAGATCCGCCCCGGCATCACCGAGACGGACATGACGGCGCCGGTGCGGCAGCGCTACGACGACCTGATCGCGAGCGGCGGGCTCGTGGACCCCCGCTGGGGCACTCCGGAGGACATGGGCAAGGCGGTGGCCATGCTGGCCCGGGGAGACCTGCCCTACGCGACCGGACAGGTCCTCACGGTCGACGGCGGCCTCACCCTGAGGCGGCTATGAGCGACCCTGCGACCATCCAGCACCGCATGGAACAGCTACGGCTGGTCCCGGTGATCCGCATCGAGGACGCGGCGCGGGCCGCTCCCCTGGGGCAGGCTCTCCTGGACGGCGGACTCCCCTGCGCCGAGGTCACCTTCCGGACGGACGCGGCGCCCGAGGCCATCGAAGCCATGGCCCGCATGGACGAGCTGCTCGTCGGCGCCGGGACCGTGGTCTCTCGCCAGCAGGTGGACACGGCGGTGGACGCTGGCGCCCGCTTCGTCGTCTCCCCCGGACTCGACGCCGGCGTGGTGCGGCGTTGCCAGGAGCTCTCCGTGCCGGTCTTCCCCGGCGTCGCCACGCCCTCCGAGATCATGCAGGCCGTGGCCCTCGACCTGAGCGTCCTCAAGTTATTCCCCGCCGGCGCCCTGGGCGGTCGAGACTACCTGGACTCCGTGGCGGCGCCGTTTCCGGAGGTCCGGTTCATCCCCACCGGCGGGGTCAACGCGGAAAACGTGGGCGACTGGCTCGCCCACCCACGGGTGTTGGCCTGCGGCGGCAGCTGGATGGTCCCGGGGGATGCCCTGCGGTCGGGAGAATACGACCGCATCCGAGACCTGGTCGCTGAAGCCGTGGCCAGCGGACGATCCTGACCACGGGACCGGGCGCCGTGGCGAGAGGAGACCGCAGAGTGCATGCTGGGAGCCGCGCCGCTGACGGCGCAGAGCTGTCTGGAGGATCGTGAATTGGGCCGGGCCGAGTACGAGCGAGGAGCCGACACCAACGGAGCGCCGCAGCTGCGGGCGGCCCCCATCTTCTTCCTCGCGCTGTTCATCCTGTCCCTGGTGCTGGCATGGCGCTGGTACCGCGATGACACCCCTGCCCAGGAACCCGACGCCGCCCCCCGGGTGGTCAGCGCCCGCGGAGCTCTGGCGGACGACGAGCGGACCACGGTCCAGATCTTCAAGCAGAGCTCCCCTTCCGTGGTCCACATCACCAACTACCAGCTGCTCAATCGACGCGGCGTCCTGCGCCTGGACCCCCTCGCCATCCAGAAGGGCACCGGCACCGGGTTCCTGTGGGACGACGGCGGCTACATCGTCACCAACTTCCACGTCGTTCAGGGAGGTCAGCGATGGCGGGTCACCTTCGCCGACAACACCGTGGCGGAAGCCACCTTCGTCGGCGGTTCTCCCAGCAACGACCTGGCCGTGCTCAAGCTGAAGGACTCCACCCGATCGCCGCCCAAGCTCCCCATCGGCACATCCCATGACCTGCAGGTGGGGCAACGGGTGTTCGCCATCGGCAACCCATTCGGCCTCGACCAGACCCTCACCACGGGGGTCATCAGCGGCCTCGATCGACAGATCGACGGGCCCAACGGCGTCCCCATCGAGGACGTCATCCAGACGGACGCCGCCATCAACCCGGGCAACTCCGGCGGCCCGCTCCTCGACAGCGCCGGCAGGCTGATCGGAGTGAACACCGCCATCGTGAGCCCCTCCGGAGCCTACGCGGGCATCGGCTTCGCCATCCCCGTGGACACGGTGAACGAGGTGGTGCCGCAGCTCATCAGACGGCCAGCGGCGCGACCTTCCCTGGGCGTGGTCATCTGGTCCGACGCCCAGGCCCGGAGATGGGGTGAACGAGGCGCCATCATCCGCGCGCTGGCGCCCGGCGGACCGGCGGCACGAGCCGGCCTCCGTCCCAGCGAAGACACCGCCCGTGGCGTCTACCTGGGAGACATCATCGTTCAGTTGGGTCAGCACTCCATCAACACGCGACGAGACCTGGCCCAGGCCCTCTCTCGCTTCGACGCCGGCGACGCGGTGGAGGTGCGCGTCCGTCGTGACGGCCAGACGAGAGCCGTACAGATCACCCTGGGCAAGGCCCGGGAGCGGTGATGGCGCCGAACCCATCGTGGTTCCGACGCGAGTCCGTCGAGACGCCCACGGCGCGGCTGCTCTGTCTCCCCCCCGCTGGCGCCGGGGCCCAGTTCTTCCGCGGCTGGAGGAACGCCGTCCCCGGGTACGTGGAGGTGGTCGCCCTCAGGCTGCCGGGGAGGGAGAGTCGGCTGCGGGAACCCCTGTTCACGGGGATGGACGAGCTCCTCCCCGCGCTCGAAGAGGCCCTGTCATCTCTCGACGACCTGCCCTTCGCCTACTACGGACACAGCATGGGGACCGCCATCGCCGTGGAGTTGTCAGAGCGACGCATGGCGCGGGGTGAACGGCCACCGGCGGGCCTGATCGTCTCCGGCAGGCGGCCGCCCCATCTGGCTCCCTGGCGGGCACCCATGCACCTCATGACCGACGACCAGCTCTGGGACGAGCTGAAGGACATGGGGGGGCTGCACGAACGGGTGTGGCGAGAGCCGGAGATGAAGGACCTGCTGCTCCCCGCCGTACGGGCGGACCTCACCCTCGTTGAGACCCATGCCTATGACGAGACCGCACCGCCGCTCCCCTGCCCGATCCACGTGGTCGCCGCGGCGAACGACGCCATGGTGACGCCGGAGGAATTCGCCGCCTGGTCAGAGCGCACCAGCGCCGATTGCCACGTGACCACCGTCCCGGGGGGACACTTCTTCACCAACGATCCGGAGGGACCGTTCCGAAACGCCCTGCGAGCATCCGTGAGCGCCCTGCTCTGAGCCGCGCCAGGGCCAACGGCCCTACTTCGCCGGCTTCACCTTCATGAGGCGGAACAGCGCCATGAAGTTGCCCGGTTCATCGAAGATCCGCGGCCAGTAGACCCCCTTGGTGCGCGTCTCGTAGGGGACGATGGTGCCGAGGGTGAACTGCCCGGCCCTGAGCTTGCTGGCTCCCGAGGCCCGCAGCATCATCAACGCCCGCGGCGAACCGATGTCCTTGTGGGCCATCAGGGCTCGACTGCCCGCGCCCTTGTAGCGGTGGAAGGACAGCCCCTTCTCCTTGGCCAGGGCCTCGAAGTCGGTGCCGGACTTCACCTGGTCGAACAGGCCCTCCAGCAGCTTGGCCACCTTCACCTCTCGGACGACATGACGCTTCACGTCCGCGGCGCTGCTGCCGACCCACCGATACGCGGTCTGGTTGGCCTTCCAGCGGGGGAACATCTCCTTGTCGCTGCAAGTGATCCCCTTCAGGGTCTCCCCGAGCTTGCCGCTGAAGCGAGCCTCGAGCTGCTTGAGGTCGGTGGTGAAGAACTTCACGTACGCCACCTCCACGTCCATGAGGCCGTAAGGCTCCACCGCGGGCCTCACCTGGGCCGGTGCCGACGACCATGTGGCGACGAGGAGCAGGATCAGTGAACGCAGGATCGGGGTATTCATGTTTGGTCTCTCGAGGGCGCCTCCGAAGTGGAGAGCATAGCATCACGGCCGGCCCACCAGATGCCCGCCAACACCACCAGGGACGCCACCAGCTCCGTCGGACCAGGCACGATGCCCAGGAGCGGTGCCGCCAGGATGATCGCCCCCACCGGCTCGCCCAGGGCGATGATGGAGACCGTGGCGGCCTGCATGCTACGCAGGGCCCAGTTCAGGACCGTGTGCCCGATCAACTGCGGCAGCATCGCCAGCAACACGCACCAGCCGATCCCCGCGGACGACGGCGGGACCGGGTCCTCACCCACCAGCAACAGGGCCAGCAAGACGAAGCACGCGGCCACGCCGTAGGTGGGCGTGATGTAGGCGAGCAGGGACATGCGGGAGCGGACCCCTCGCCCGACGATCAGGTAGCCGCCGTAACCCCAGGCCCCGACCAGGGCCAGGAGGTTGCCCGTGAACGGGTCGCTGGCGTCACCGCTGCCCGACGACGCCAGGGTGATGGCCACGGCGCCGATCATGGCCAGCGCTCCACCGCAAGCCACCCGACCGGACACGCGCTCCCCCAGGGTCCACGGAGAGGCCAGCGCCACCCAGACGGGGATGGTGCTCACCAGGACCACGGAGGAGGTCTGGGTCGTCAGGGACAAGGACCGGACCCAGGCCACGAAGTGGACCGCCAGCAAGAGCGCCGACACCAGGATCAGCGTCAGGTCGCGGCGGCTCATGTGGAGGACCTCCCGCCGCACCCGGACCCACGCCAGCGGGAGCAGCAAGACGGCGGCGACGCCCAGGCGCCAGGCCGCCACCACCAGGTCCGGGACCCCCGCGTGCTGCGCGAAGCGGATGATGATGGACCCCATGGCGATAGCCAGCACGCCGACGCTCAATCCGATAACGGGATGCACCATGACCGCCACGACGTTATAAGAGCGGGCTGGCCATGACGACCGTATTCCGCGAGTGGATGCATCGCTCCATCGACCTGGGGCCCTCCCTGCCGCCGCCGCGCCGTGACGAGCAACGGGCGCTGGTGGACGCGATCGCTCCGACGCTCCTGAGATCCGACCCGTGGACATCCGTGGCCGAGGCCATCCACGGGGTGCTGGCCTCCCGCGGCTGGGCGTGGAACGGCTTCTACATGCGCCATCAGCCGGACCAGCTGTCGCTGGTCGGCGCCTGCGGCCCGCCTGTCTGCGCCACCCTGGACAGGACGGGCGACTTGGGCTCCTCCGGCATGTGCTGGGACGCCATCCTCATGAACCAGACCGTGGTCGCCACGGACGTCACGCAGTGGCCCGGGTACGTGTCATGCGACGGGGAGTCCGGGCTCGGCACCGTCGCGGGGCTCGTCTGTCCGGTCCGCGATGGACGAGGCCTCCCCGTCGGCGTGTGGGACCTGGACTCCACACAGCCGCTGGAACCGGAGGACGGGCCGTTCATGGACCGGCTGTTCGCCACCCTCTCCGCCGTCCATCCCCCGGAGCCTCGAGGGGGCTGATCACCAGATGGCCCTCATCACCATCGAGGACCTGTCGTTTCGCTACGAGGGAGGCCCCCTCCTCCTGGAAGGTGTCCGCGCGGAGGTGGAGCCGGGGCGCAAGATCGGCGTGGTCGGTCAGAACGGGACCGGCAAGAGCACCCTGCTCAAGCTCATGGCCGACGAGCTGACCGGCGCCGTCGGCGCGATCCACCGTCAGAAGGGCCTGAAGGTCGCCTACCAGGAACAGGAGCTGGTGCGGGACTCCGAGACCACGGTCCGCCATGAGATGCTCCGGGTGTTCAGCGAACAGCGCTCCCGCCAACAACGCATCCACCGCATCGAGGAGCAGCTGGCGGAGACCCACGACCCCTCGGCTCAGGAGAGCCTGCTTCAGAAGCTCGACCGGCTGCACGAAGAACAGCGGGTCAGCGGCGGCTACACGGTGGAGCAGCGGATCGCGTCCGTGCTCTCCGGCCTGGGGCTCCCGGAGGACGCGTGGGATCAGCCCATCGGCCGCTTCTCGGGCGGCGAGAAGAACATCATCGGTCTGGCCCGGGTCCTGCTGGCTGAGCCCGATCTCATCCTGCTGGATGAACCCACCAACCACCTGGACCTGGATGGTCTGGAGTGGTTCGTGCGCTGGCTCCGTCAATCCGATCAGGCGGTCATCATGGTCAGTCACAACCGCCATCTCCTGGATGTCGCGGTCGGTGAGATCTGGGAGGTGGGCCGGGGGGAGGTGACCCGCTGGACGGGCAACTTCACGGACTGGCAACAGCAGAAGGCGGACGCCCTGGAGCTCCAGGAGCGGCAGTGGAAGAACCAGCAGCGGGTGATCCGGCGGCTCCAGTTCCAGGCACGGCGGCTGCGAGACATGGCCAGGGCCTATGACGATCCGGGGCAGGCGAAACGCGCCAAGGCCATGCTCAAACGCATCGAGCAGATGGACAAGGTGGAGCGACCGGACGACGGCGAGCAACGCTTCCACGCCCGTCTCCAGAGCGGACCGAGACACGGCGAGATCGCGCTGCGGATCAAGGACTTCCGCTGCGTCATCGGCGACCGCGTGCTCCTGGATGACGCCAACCTCGAGGTCTCCGCTGGAAACCGCCTCGCCCTGGTCGGCCCCAACGGGTCCGGCAAGACCACCCTGTTCCGCCACATCCTGGAGCACGGCGACTGGGAGAACCCCACCCTGCGCACGGGCAAGGCGGTCAGGATCGGCGACTACAACCAGATCCACCAGGAGGTGATGAACCCCGGCGACTCCATCGTCGACTGGATGCAGGAGCGCACCGGCCTGCTCTATCAGGCCGCTACGGAGCTGCTCCACCGCTTCCTGTTCACCCGCGAGGACCTGGACCGCGAAGTGGCCACCCTGTCCGGTGGAGAGAAGAGCCGGCTCCAGCTAGCGCGGCTGGTGCATGAAGAAGCCAACCTGCTGATGCTGGATGAGCCCACCAACCACCTCGACATCCAGGCCTGCGAGCAGCTGGAGCAGATGCTGGAGGAGTACTCCGGGACCCTGCTGGTGATCAGCCACGACCGCTATTTCCTGGATCGCATCGTCGACACGGTGGTGGAGCTCAAGGACCGGAAGCTGGTCCCGTTCCGCGGCAACTTCGAAGAGTGGTGGCATCACCACCACACGGCCGCGGCGGAGCGGCGGAGCGGCGCCCTCTCCCTCCACTCCCGCAAGGAGGCCGGGCGGCAGGAGCTGGACAAGCAGACCCGCATCGCGGAGCGGGAGAAGAAGAAGGCAGCGGAGAAGGAACGGCGGCGGCTCAGCAATCAGGTGGCCCGCCTGGAGAAGGCCATCGAGGAGGCGGAGACGATCAAGGGCGGGCTGGAATCGGAGCTGGAGCAGGCCTACGGAGACGGCGGTGACCTGGACCGGGCCCAGGAGCTGGCGGAGGCGCTCAAGGAGCAGTGCGCCCGACTCGAGTCCCTGTACGAGGAGTGGGAGCAGGCCTCATCCCAGCTCTCCACCGAGTGAACCGGGCTCCTCGAGTTCCAGTGTCCTCTCTCCCGACGGGTTAGGCTTGCGGCCCATGGACACGTACGGCTCTCCCCGCGTCGCGGCCATCATCACGGGCTGCCTCGTCTTCGCCGCGAGCTACTGGATCTTCGGCGTGGAGAGCGACGCCGCGTACGCCATCAACGACGCCCTGACCAACGCGGCGGCGTGCGAGCTGACCCCCTGGAGAGACATCAACGCCCACCACATCCTCTTCCACCTGGGAGCCAACGGCCTCACGGTCTGCCTCGAGGCTGTGGGGATCGACCGTCCCGGACACCACGCCGTGAAGACCATGTCCGCCCTCGGGGCAGCGCTCGTCGCGGCCCTGACGGTGCTCGCCGCGGGGCGTCGATGGTGGGCCGGGCTCCTGCTCCTCGCGCCCCTCGCAGCCACCCGGGGATTCTGGATCGAAGCCGGCACAGGAGAGAACGTGCTCCTCGGGGCGGCGGGCGCCGTGCTCGCCACGGCCATGGCGTTCGATCCCACCAAGCGCGCCCGCCTCGTGGGCGCCGCCGTGGTGTTCGCCCTGCTCTGCCGTCAGGACAACCTCCTGCTGGTGCCCGCCTGGACCTGGGTGCTGGGCCGCCGACTGCCGGCGGCGGGACGGGCCATGGCCCTGGGGCGCTGGCTCGGGGTCACGGGCGGGGTCACCCTGGCGGCCTTCGCCGCCACCTGGGCCTGCTGTGATCCAGGCACGCCGTTCCGGACCTGGATGCTGCACACGTCCGCCATGCAGCCGGAGGGCCACTGGTCGGTCACCGGAGGCAGCATGGGCTCGGAGTCCTGGCGCCTGCACCTCGGCGCCCTGAGCATCCTGGTGGTGGGGTTCATCACCGAGGACACGACCGCGAACCTCGCCGTGGCCCTGGGGTTCCTGGCGGCGCTGGGGACCATGGGGGTGGTGCTCCGCGGCGACCAGAGGACCAGCGGGGTGCTGCCGTTCCTCGGTCTCGTTCTCCTGTTCCGTGCTCCGTTCTACGTCTGGTTCGAGCCGCAGAACTTCGAATGGTGGATCGTGCCCGTTTGCGTCGCGTGCTGGTGCATGGCCTCCCTGACTCGAGGCGCGGAGCGCCTCTCGCGATTCCGCTTGGCCACCGGAGCGGCCGTCTGCGTCGTCGCCACGGCGTCCGTCGTCTTCGGACACGGAGAGCACACGTGGGACCTCCGTGACCGAAGCCTGTCCCGGCTCATGGACCGGGCCGTCGCCGCCGGGTCGGTCTACCAGGAGCAGCTGTGGGTGCCGCTCTCCCACCGACCGCGAGTCGGCTTCCGGGTCCGCGGACTCCCCACCCGCAACAGCGCCGTCAACATGTCCCTGGAGGCCAAGATCCAGCACCTGGGGCAGCTGTCGGCGCAGAACCCGGGCGCAGCGATCGTCGCGGTGGAGGATCGGTTCGTGCACGATGGGAGCCTGCTGACGGACGAAGCTCAGCAGCCCCGATGGGCCGTGGCGGACCGGTTCGTGGCGCTGCCCGGGACCCGCTATCTGAGGCGAAAAGGCCGCATCGAAGCCATCATTATCGCCCCCCGGCGCTGAATTGGCCTCATCCTGACGCATTCTCTTGCGTCGGGCGGCGCCACCTCTTTAACATCGATAGGGCGTGGAGGGCCCCCCTCCTCCGAGGTTCCAAGCCCACATTGTCGCCGTTCGCAACTCCATGGCGCCCTGCGCCTGCACCGAGAATCGTCGATGTTCAACACCAAGTTCACCTGCATCCTGACCCTCATGGCCCTGGCCGGTACCGCCATCGCCCAACCGTCCACGGGTGAGTACGTGTGGTGGTCCTACTCCTACGCCTCCGGCTCCCACACCAACAGCACTTCCATGCGCCAGGTGATGGATGTCCACCAGGTCAACATCCCCGGGGCCACGTCCCTGCGCCTGAAGTTCGACAACGTCGTGCTCGGCCCCGAGGACTGCATCCAGATCATCTCCAACTGGGACGGCAACACCCAGGAGCAGTACCCGAGCGAGCTGCAGAAGTGGAGCAACACCTCCGCCTACTTCAACGGTGAGAGCGTGACCGTGAAGCTCTGGGTCAATCCGGGCTCCACCGCGTCGTTCGCCATCCGCGATCTCATCGCCGGCGCCCAGGGCTCCCTCGGCTTCCACAACACCATCTGTGGCCCCACGGATGATCGCGTCCTGTCCACGGACTGGCGCGCCATGCGGGCCGTGAGCAGCCCCACGGGGAGCGGCGGCGGCTGCACCATCTGGGCCGCCAGTCCGACCAACCATCTCCTCTCCGCCGGCCACTGCACCGGCACGTTCGGCGTCGCCGAGGCGGAGGTGCCCCTGTCCACCGGCGGCGGCGGCGCCCAGCACCCGCCCTCCAACCGCCAGTGGCCCATCACCAACCTGGGCGGCACCGGCAGCGGCATCGGCAACGACTACGCGGTGACCACCGTCGCGACCAACGCCCAGGGACAGTGGCCCTCCCAGCTGTACGGCCACTTCACCCTCGGGTTCTTCATCCCGCAGGTCAACGACCCCATCCGCATCACCGGCTACGGCAGCACCAGCTCCCCCGTCTCGCCCACCTGGAACGTGGTCAACAAGACCCACGCCGGCGTCTACGTCACCACCGGCGGCGGCGGCACCGGCCTCGGCTACAACGCCGACACCACCGGGGGCAACTCCGGCTCTCCGGTCATCTGCGACATCTCCGGACTCGCGGTCGGCATCCACACCCACGGCGGCTGCTCCTCCACGGGCGGCAACAACTGGGGCACCAGCCTCACCCTCCCCGCCTTCCAGTCACTCTGGGCGTCCTCCGGCGGGCCGACGCCTCCGTCCGGCGTCTGCGCCACGCCCGTGGCCCCCACCGCCAGCTTCACCTCCTCCAACCCCAACGTCCTGCAGGGCAGCGCCATCTCCTTCACCGACACCAGCACCGGCGGCGTCAGCAACTGGGCATGGGACCTGAACGGCGACGGCATCACGGACTCGACCCAGGCCAACCCCAGCTACATCTACAACACGCCGGGTAGCTACACGGTCAGCCTCACGGTCTCCAACGCCCAGGGCACGGACACGGTGACCATGCCCAACTACGTGACCGTCTCCACGCTCACGGCGGCCACCCTGCCGGTCTCCGAGGACTTCAACGCGGGGCTCCCGTCCCAGGGCGCGAGCGGCTGGGTGTTCTCCAGCACCAACAGCTTCGGCGCCATCGCGGCCGGCCAGAGCGGCCCCGTCTCCCCCAACTCCGGCGGCAACGCTCTCACCCTCGCCTCCAACACCGACGGCAACTACGTCGAGAACGACGCCATCCTGGTCATCGACCTCGCCGCCGCCGGCGGAGCGACCCTCACCTACTGGATCAAGGAGACCAGCGACGAGGACCACCCCCAGGACGGGCTGTGGATCAGCGACGGCGCCAACGAAGCCCTGGTCCAGGCTCACACCGGCACGTTCATCTCCGGCACCTGGACCCAGTACACCATCGACCTGGATCAAGCGGCCGCCGCCAACGGCGTCGCCATCACCAGCACCTTCCGGGTCATCTGGCGTCAGTACGACAACTTCACCCTGGGCACGGACGGGCACCTGGTGGACGACATCGACATCCAGCCGGACAACCAGTTCTCCCTGACCCTCACCAGCAGCGGCGGTGATCTCCTCTGTGATCTGCAGAACGTCCCGGCGGGCACCGCCCAGGGCTTCACCCTGTTCAGCTTCAACACCTCCCTGCCGGTGGGCATGGGCAACATCTACGGCATCAACGCCGACACCCAGACCTTCGTCAGCCTCATGTCCCCCGCCGCCCCGGGCAACCTGTTCCACTGGGTGCTGCCGGCGCCGTCCTTCGCCTTCCCCAACTCGCCGTTCGTGCTGCCTCCGGGCACCCTGAATGCCTTCATCGGCATGACCGCGGACGGGCAGGGGCTGGCGCTCACGTCGTCCTTCGGGCTCCTCGGCACCACGAACGTGGTGCGCACGACCCTCAACCCCTGAGCCCGGGAGAGGACCTGAGGAAACGGGCGGGCGCCCACAAGCGCCCGCCCGTTTCTCATTGGCACCCGGGCGCGGACCCGCTCGGTCACCTGGACCCGTCCAGGAACTTGACCCTGGCCTGGGCATCCTCGTCTCCCGGCAGCAGCTGCAGCACGTCCAGGAACGCCCGCTTGGCGCGACCGACGTCGAGGCTCGCGAGGCAACAGAACCCCAGCACGCGCTGAGCTTCAGGCTGGCGCGGCGCCAGCTCCACCAGGCGCTCCGCGTACGCGAGGGCCGGGCCGCTGCGACCTCGCTCGAGACTGACCTGAGCCAGCCGGTAGAGCAGATCCAGGTCGTCCGACGACGCCTGCTGCGCCACCTGGTAAGCCGACTCCGCGGCGCCCTGATCCCCGTCGGCCTCCAGGATGAGCCCCAGGGCCAGCCCCAGCCCCGGGTCCTCCGGCTGGGACTCGAGCCCCCGGCGGACAAGCGACGCGGCCTCCGCGGTCCGCCCCTGGAGCAGCAACACCACCGCCGCCTCCGAGGTCTGGGACGCCAGCCCTCGCTCCACCGTACCCCGGGCTGTCACGTCTCCCGCCTCCAACCACCGCACCGCCCCAGGGAAGCGGGGCGTCAGGAGCCCCAGACGACGGACCAGCTCCGACTCCGACGGGCTCAGGGCGGGCAAGGGCTCGAGACGATACCGGGCGCGCTTCTGGGAGCCCATCCAGGTGGCGCCCACCACGAACAGGAACGCGAAGCCCACCAGCCCCACGAGGATCCAGATATCCGACCGGCGAACGCCCATGGATCAGTGTCCCAGGGTGGCGGAACGGCCCCAAGTCCTGATCATGTTTCCGTCGCTTCTCCCCGGGGGCCGGTGGCGGTGAAGACGCTGTAGCCTCGCACGGATCGCGACTCCACCTGGCGGAAGAAACGGTCCAGGATCTCCTCATGGAGCCGGTGGTTCTTGGCCACCAGATGCAGCGCACCATCCTGCCGCAAGGCCAGGGCGGCGGCCCTGGCGAAGGCCGTGGCGATCCGACCACGTGAGAAGTACGGCGGGTTCGCCAGGACGGTGTTGAAGCCGTCCGGCAGATCCTCCAGGTCCGCGCGCAGCAAGGTGCTCACCTCCTCCAGGCCGTTTCGCACAGCGTTCCCGTGGGCGGTGTCCGTAGCCCGGATGCTGGAATCCACCATGACGACGCCCGCGGGACCCGCGTCCACCGCCGCCGCCAGCCCCAGGGCACCGATGCCACACCCGATGTCCAGGACCCTCTCCCCTTGCTGCAAGACGACGCTCTGCAGCAGCGCACGGGTCCCCCCATCGAGGCGTCCCGGAGAGAACACCCCCGCACGGGTGAGCAGTCGCAAGGTGGTCTCCCCCCGGACGAGGGTGATCTCGTGATCGTGGTCCCGGACCCGGGTCTCCGAGCGCGTCCGGCGCGCCGTCACCACGGAACCACCGCACTGCAGGTCCGCTCGCCCGAAGACCTGCTTGACGGTCTTCCGCAACCACCCGGCACCCCGGTCCGTGCCCGCCAGGAGCCGCCCCCCCTCAACGAGCGCGTCGTGGGCCCGCTCGATCAACTCCCGCCCGTACAGCGCCTCTCCCTGCGACGGGAACGGTATGGCGATCAGCCGGAAGGGACCCCGAGGCAGGTCTGGCGCGAGCTTCAGGTCAACGCCATCGACACCGTTGGCGCGGCTGTTGGCCTCTGCCGTCCGCGCCTCCCACGCATCCAGGTGATGGGCGCAAACCTGCGCCTCAGGCCATCGAATGCGCGCAGCCATGGCGAGGACCCCCGCCGGGTCCCTGGAGACGAGCACCGGCCCCCGCTCCCGCGGAGGGAACCCGTTCAGCAGCGCCCTCCATGCCTCGTGGAGGGGACGCCGACCCTCCACGGCCAGCGCGCCGCCGCACACGGGGATCGAAATCCCGCCCGCTCCCAGTCGAATGGTCCTCGTCTCCTGCATGTGTCGCGGCCGATAGTCGAGGATGTCGGTAGACTGTGCTCCTGGAGGTCAAGCGATGCGTGGCTTTTGGCTGACAACGCTCCTGCTCGTCGTCTCCCTCGTGGGTTGCTCCCACCAGGGTAACCATGATTGCGGCCCAAGTTGCTGTTCTGCCTGCTGCGACGCCCAGGCCGACACCGCCCCGCTTCTCCGGGAGGGCCGCACCGCGGCCCAATGGGCCGAACGGATGGAAGGCACGGACGCCTGGACCCGGCAGGAGGTGGTCCTTCAGCTGGCCGCCTTCGGCCCCACCAGCCTCTGCTACGCCAGCCGCTGGCTGGACAGCGCGGACGGCGGCGTGGCTTGCTCCGGCGCAGAGCTGGCCCGGCTTCTGGGGCCATCGGCGACCTCCACGATCCCCCAACTGATCAAGCTCCTGAGCCACGACCAGCCGAGTATCCGTATCACCGCCCTGCGCGCCCTGGCGGCCATGCCGCGGGATCAGCTGGCGTCGGCGATAGCCGACGTGGGGAGCTCCCTGGATGCCTACGAGTGGGAGGTCCGCTACCAGGCCGCCCAGACCCTGCAGCATGCGGGCTACCACTCCCACACAGAGTTGGATCACCTGGGGCACCGCGCCCATAACGACCTGGACGCCCGGGTACGGGCAGCCTGCGCCTCCGCCGAAGCGGCCATCCACCGGAACTGGATCCTCCGGATCAAGCTCCTGCGCGGCATCTGAACCCGGACCCGGACTGACGTCCCTCAAGCCAGTCCGAAGGACCCGTCGATAAGGGGAACACCGCCGATCCCCCCTGGCGGAATCTCCCCCCCCCCGCGAGAACTCCAAGATCATCATTACAACCCGACTCAGGGCGAGTCTGGGGTTGCTGGCGGTCGTCCTGACCGCATCCCATCCCACAGCCCTCCACGACCCGCCACCCGACCCGCCCAAGCACCTCCTTCGCGTCAATCCGCGGCCCGATCACCCTCTCCGACCACCACTGCTTCAGACCCGGGGCATGAACCCGTTCCCCCCCTACGGCGTCACGGAGGAGATCGTGCCCGAGGCACCGGATCGCCTGCCCCTCTTCGTCCGCCTCGACGCACTCGCAACCCCCCTGAGGATCGAACGAAGGCCACCGCCTCCCATGCGCACGCTCCCTGATCCGGGGCCGCCTCTGATCCGTCTCCGCGTCCGCCTGTAAGGGCCCGTCATGGCTGGCCCGGACGGCTTAGAATCGGCCGCCATGAAGACCCGAGGAAAGCACCTGACCATGGCCGTCATCACGGCGACGCTCCTGGCGTCCTGTGGGCACGGAGGCTCATCAGTGACCGACATCCACTCCTTCGGAGCGCCTCAGGCGGTCCGCACCGCCCACGCAGACATCCAATGGGACCTGGACTTCGAGTCAGAGCAGATCCGGGGCAGGGTGACCTGGACCGTGGAGCGAGCTCCCGACACCCCAGGAAACACACACCTCGTCCTCGACACGAAGCACCTGGTCATCGAAGGGGTCCGCGTCGGCAACGCCGACGGTATGCGGGTCAGCAAGTACACCCACGGCGGCGGCTCCGAGGTCCTCGGCACGCCGCTGACCGTACCCCTCAAGCTCCACGACCATCTCGTGGAGGTCCGGTACCGGACCGGAGAGGGCGGGGCCTGCGTCCAGTGGCTGCGCCCTGAACAGACCGCGGACAAGACCCACCCCTTCATGTTCTCTCAGGCCCAGTCCATCAACGCCCGCTCCATGATCCCGTGTCAGGATTCTCCCGGCGTCCGCTTCACCTTCGACGCAGCGGTCACGACGCCCAAGGGAATCCGGCCGGTGATGGCGGCGGAGATCATCGAAGAGCAGGGGCCCGGCGGAGCATGGCGATTCAGGATGCCTCAACCCATCCCGTCCTACCTGCTGGCCATCGCCGCGGGCGGCATCCAGTTCAAAGCCATGGGCCCCCGAACCGGCGTCTGGGCAGAACCCTCCGTCGTCGACAAGGCCGCGTGGGAGTTCGCCGACGCGGAGCGGATGATGGAGGTGGCGGAAGAGCTCTACGGCCCATACCAGTGGGGCCGCTACGACCTCATCATCCTCCCCCCCAGCTTCCCCTTCGGCGGCATGGAGAACCCGCGCCTCACCTTCGTCACGCCGACGACCCTCGCCGGCGACCGTTCGCTCACCGCCCTGGTGGCCCATGAGCTGGCCCACTCCTGGTCGGGCAACCTGGTGACCAACGCCACCTGGTCCGACTTCTGGCTCAACGAGGGGTTCACCGTGTACTTCGAGCGGCGCATCATGGAGGCGGTGTACGGCCCCGCGCGAGCGCAAATGGAGGCGGTCTTGGGTCACCAGGACCTCATGTCCGACATCGCAGAGCTTCCGGAAGGGGACACGGTGCTGCACGTGGATCTGGAAGGACGGGACCCGGACGACGCCTTCTCCAACGTCCCCTATGAGAAGGGCTACCTGTTCCTCAGGCTACTGGAGGCCACCTACGGACGGGAACGCCTCGACCCGTTCCTCAAGGCCTGGTTCGACGAGAACGCGTTCCAGAGCAGGACCACGGCGGACTTCGTGGCGCACCTCGAGGAGCACCTCCTCGAAGGCGACGGCGAGCCGTTGCGCATCGACGAGTGGCTGTACGCACCCGGGGTCCCTGACAACGCGCCGCTGGCCGAGTCAGACGCCTTCGAGCGATGCGAGAAGCTCGCCGCCGACGTCGCGTCGGGGGAGGTGACCGCCGGCAATCTCCCGGCGGAGCAGTGGATCACCCACGAGTGGCTGCACTTCCTGCGCAGCCTCCCGGACCAGACGAGCCCCGCACAGATGGCCGCCCTGGACGCCACCTGGGGCCTCACCGAGTGCGGTAACTACGAGATCCTCATGCAGTGGGGGCTGAACGCCATCCGCTGCGGATACGAACCGGGCTACGCCTGCGTGGAGCGCCTGCTCCTCACCCAGGGGCGCCGGAAGTTCCTGAAGCCGCTCTACCAGGAGCTGGCCAGGACCCCGGCGGGCAAGACCCGGGCCCTCGAGCTCTACAAGAAGGCGCGCTCCACGTACCACCAGATCGCCGTGAATACGATCGACGAGATCCTGGAATACGAGGAGTAGGCAACCGGCAGGTCGCAGCGACCGCGGCGGCGGCTTAGGATGAGGAGTGAACGCAACTCGTCTCTTCATCAGTGAGCCTGCTCTTGCGCCCCTCCCTCGTCGGCATCGTGACCGTCGGCATCGTCTGCGTGCTCGCGTACCTGCTGGTACACGATGGACGATCTGCCGACCATGAACCAGCCAACGGGAGCCCTCGGCTCGGCCCGAACAGCGGAGACGAATCGGAAGACGGGGACTCCGCCGACCGTCGCGGAGCACCAGTGCCGGTCTCCCGGTTCTCCGACCCGGCGGCTCCCCTCGAGTCCCTCGTAGCACGAGTCCAGGACGTCCGGGGAGGAGCGATGAGCGGCGTGAGCGTCGAGGTCGACATCTACCGTGGCGAGCGCCCGGTGGGCTCCCCCGCGGACAGCTCCAGGCTGACCTCGGACGCCACGGGAGCGTTCTCTGTCCGCCTGCCTGGCGCTGGCGCCTGGACCGTGGAGTTGTCTCCGCGGCATGCCGGATTCGTCGGCAAGAGACAAACCGTATCCGTCCACGCAGAGCGAGCACCTCCCCCAACGTTGCTGTCGCTCCACGCCCTCGACGGGCAGCGCGTGGTCCGCGTGACCGATTCGGACGCCCGCCCTCTTGAAGGGGTCCGCCTTACGGATGAACTGTCCCCCAACGTCTTGCGAACGGATGCCCAGGGGCTGCTGACCCTGCCCGTGAGCAGCACCATGCCCCCCACCGCCAGGGTCTTGAGTCACCCGGGGCACGTCACCACCGTACGCGCCATCGGCTCGTGGGCCGGCGTCGGCCCGCAGGAGCTGGAGGTGGTCCTACCCACGGGCTTCGCCATCCAGGGGACGATCCGCGACACCGGGGGCCGCCCAGTAGAAGGCGCTGACCTGCGGCTCGTGGATCGAGCGGGGACCCGCAGCAGCAGCGACCGCAGGGGAGCCTTCCGACTCGACGGCCTGAGCCCGTCCCGAGCCAACCAGCTCATGATCTGCCGACACCGTGATTACCTCCCCATGAACGTCCGCGTGACGCCGGAGAACGCCAACCTGCCCTTGGACATCGTCATGAAGCGTGGGATCGATGTACGAGGGACCGTCATCGGACCGCGAGGCGAGCCCATGGTGGGGGCCACCGTCACCCTCGGAGACAATCCCCATGTGGGCCGTAGCCTGCAGGTGACCGACGCGAACGGGGCGTTCTGCGTCGGCGCCCCCCTGGGCGCCCGGATCACCCTGCTCGCCAGCTACCCGGGCCTGGCCCCGACCCTGCGCGACCTGGAGATCCGGCCTCCCCTGTCGCCGCTGGAGCTCCGCCTGAAGCAGGGGAAGATCCTGAGGGGCTCCCTCGTGGACGAGACCGGGACCCCGATCAAGGCCGCGCTGGTCAACTTCTACGTCGAGCGCCGGGGGGACCTGGGACGCCGCTGCCTGAGCGACGAGGCGGGTCACTGGGAGATGGCGGGACTCCCTGACACCCCGCTGAACCTGGAGGTGTTCAAGTACGGGTTCGTTCCCGTTGCGGAGGAGGGCGTCCGCCCCGGCGAGGGTGAACTGGTGCGAACCATGCAGCGATCCGGAGGGTTCACCGGGCAGGTGATGGACCAGCACTCCCGACCCGTCACCCGCTTCCATGTCGCCCTGACCCCGAGCATCAATCATGGCCAGCACGCGGCCGCCGTCGCGCCCACGTCCTGGTCTCTCCCCGGCCGGCTGTTCGAAGACGGGGAGGGCCGCTTCGGGTCGGACCGCACGTCCCTGATGTCCGGTCGTGCCTACCGCATCGAGGTCTCTGCCAACGGCTACCAGACCCACAGCATCGACCCCTACATCCCCACCGTGGACCCGCGAAACGAGTCCTTGTCGGTCACTCTCAAACCGGGAGGTGAGGTCTCAGGGAGGAGCTTGGGGCCCGACGGGCGTCCCCTGGCCGGAGTGGTGGTCGCACCCGTAGGCGCCTTCCCGTTCGACGCGGCCACGGTGGAGCAGGGCCCGCGTGCCACGACAGCCGCGGACGGTTCCTTCACTCTCCGTGGACTCCCGGCAGGCGCAGCGGCCATCGAGTTCCGGCGTCGTGGCTTCATGCCGGCGACACGTTCCCCGAGAGTGGACCCAGCGAGGCCCAACCGGATGGCGGACGTTAATCTCCGCCCCGCTGGCTCCCTGACCGTCCAGATCCGCACCACACGGAGCAGTGCGTTGGGACAGACGACCCTCGTCCTGGAGGCAACGGACACCGGTGCGCGAGACGAACACGTCATGACCGAACCCCGACTGACCCTCCCCTGGGTCAACGCCGGTCCCTACAGGGTGTCCCTGCGCAGCTCCCGAGCCGAGCTGGACGGCCTGAGCACCAGCGTGGAGATAAGGGCCGGACACCGGAGACCCATCGCGTTCGAACCCACGATCCCCACCTATGAGATCCGCGGCCGGGTCACGGTTGACGGTCAGCCTCCGGAGTCTCTCAAGGTGACCCTGGTCCTCTCACGGCGGGACGCCGCGGACAACCTGGCAAGACAGGCCACCCAGGTCACCACAGGAGACGGAGCCTTCGCGTTCATGCGCCTGGCGCCAGGACGGTGGCACATCGGCGCCAGCTTCGACCGGGACGGGCGTCGCCACAGCGGCTCACTGGAAGTGGACTTGAACGCCGCCACCGCACCCGTGCGGATCGACTTGAGGACCCGTTGATCAGAGGGGGCGGCCGATGCGCTCCTCGAAGTCCCTGCGGAAGCTCCGGCTCAAGGTCAGCTCCTCACCGTTGACGAGGCGCACCAGATAGTCTCCCGAGCCCAGGCGCTCCAACTCCGCGATGGAACCGATGCGGACGATGGCCGACCGGTGGATACGCACGAAGGAGGCCGGGTCCAGTTCCCCTTCCAGGTGGGTCAGCGTATCCCGCAGCAGGTGACGTGCGCCGTCGGCATGGATGTAGACGTAGTTCCCCGCCGCCTCGATCCACTGGACCTTCTCGGTCGGGAGCAAGACGATCTTACCCTGGCGCTTGAGCACCAGCCGCTTCAGGTGATCGTCCCTGCGGCGCTCCATCTGGTTCATCAGGTCCTGCACGCCATCCCGCTCATCGGATCCGCTCCGCGCGCGCGCCGCCGCGCGCTTCAGTGCCTCCTGGAGACGTCGTCGATCAAACGGCTTCAACAGGTAGTCCACCGCGCTGGCTTCGAACGCGGCCACCGCGTACTGCTCGTAGGCGGTGACGAAGACGATCACAGGACGATCCCCTTCAGGGAGCTCCGCCAGCACCCCGAACCCGTCGAGTTCGGGCATCTGGATGTCCAGCATGACGATGTCCGGCCGCTCGCGGCGTATGGCCTCCACCGCCATCCTCCCATCCGAGGCCTCGCCACAGACCTCGAAAAGATCCTCCGCACCGACCAGCTCACGCAGACCGTCACGGGCGATGGGCTCGTCGTCAGCCAGCAGGACACGGAGCGGCCTGATGTGGCTCCCCGTCCCTCTCTCCCCCGGGTCAAGCGCGGTCATCACGCAGACTCCAGGGTGAAGGGCAATCGGACCACGGCGCGCACGCCGCCGCCGGAAGAGGACTCCAACCGCAACTCCTGATTCTCTCCGTACAAGCGCGCCAGCCGCTCACGGGTGTTCCCCAAGCCCATGCCTTCCCTGGGCGCCCCGGCCCCCACGGGAACGGCGAGCCCGGCTCCGTCATCCAACACCTCCAGGACGAGCTGTTCTCCGTCTCGGCGGGCCGTGATCCGGATCACTCCCTTCCCGGAGTGCAGCTCGAAACCATGGCGGACGGCGTTCTCCACCAATGGCTGGAGGACGAAGCTCGGGACACGGCAGCCCAACAGCGCGACGTCGATGGCAACGTCCACGGTGAGCCTGTCGTGAAACCGGGTCCGCTGGATCTCGAGGTAAGGCTTCAGGAACTCCATCTCCTCCCGGAGGGTGATCTCCTGGGTGCGGACCGTCTCCAGGCTGCGCCGCAGGACATCCCCCACCAGGGCAAGGATGCGGTTGGCCTGGTCCGGGTCCTTGCGGGTGAAGACACCGATGGTGTGCAGGGTGTTGAAGAGGAAATGGGGCTGCAGCTGCGCGCGCAGGGCCGCCAACTGGGCTTCCACCAGCTGCCGACGCAGCTCTACCGCCTCCAGCTCCTTTTCGTTGAGCCGCGTGCGGTAGACACGGGTCTGGGCGAGCCCCACGATGCCGACGAACACCGGTATGTCGATGAGGAGGCCTCCCCAGGGGATCCACCGCATGATGGCCTCCAGGAACGGCCTCGTGGGCCCGACGCCTACCAACACGCGACCGGTCATGTAGAGGGCACCGTGGGCGAGGATGAAGGCGGAGATCGCCAGCGCCGCCGGAGCGATCCAGCGCCACCAGCCGATGGACCAGATAGACCGGCTCGCCCATCGGAAGACGCAGGGCGCCAGGAACGCATAGGAGCCCATCAGGCACACCATGCGCAGCACGCTCTCCCCCGGGTCGAAGTCGGCACGGTCGCGGCCGTAGGTCAACCAGAACGCCAGGCCCACCAGGGCGCCGGCGCCGCCCCAGAGCAACAGGTTGACCAGCCACACGCGCGGCGGATGACGAAGGCACTCCAGCAAGGACACCATGGTCCCATGCTACGCCAACCCACCCCCTGGAGCAGCACGCGTGGGCCGGAAAGAGGCCCCCATGTTTCCAGTTGACACCCGCGCGGGTGGAGACGAGCCCCGGAAGAGGTCATGATGAACGGACGGGTTGCCATGGAATACTGGATCGACGGATACAACGTCATCCTGCGAAAGCGTTGGAATGACCGCGGGACGCTGGAGCAGGCGAGAGAGAAGCTCCTCAGCGCTGTGATCGCCCTCGGTGTCCCGGTTCGGGTCTACTTCGACGCGTCCAAGACCCCCGGCGGCCACGGAGCCCCGCACAGTCGCAGCTCTCACGTGGTGCCGGTCTTCGTACGACAGGGCACCGCTGACGACGCCATGGCGGACGACCTTCGCAACAAACCAAAGAGCCAGATCACGGTCGTCACGGATGACCGGGAGCTCCGCGGACGGGCTCGTCAACTGGGCGCCAACACATGTGGCGTGAGCACCTTCGTCACCAAGTTGGACAAGAAGATCTCTCCGGTCTCCAAGTCACCGCGACGAGGCCGGCCCACGACTCCGGGTGAGAAGCCCGGCCGCGTCTCCAGGAAGGACGTGGACGACTGGATGCGCTACTTCGGTTTCGATGACGATGAGGAGCCCACGCCGTGACCCGACAGCCGCTGCTGAACGACGCCACTGAAGAGGGGCAGGGCATCTTCGGCCTGGGGCACGGACCCGACGAGTCGCTCATCCACCTCATCCCCGTCCCGTTCGAAGCCACCGTGAGCTACGGCACAGGGACCGTCAACGGACCGCGATCCATCCTCGAAGCCAGCGTCCAGGTGGATCTCCTGGACGGGGATCACGGACGGCCCTACCGCTTCGGCATCTGCCAACAGCCCGAGGCCGAGCGTGTCAGGGGCTGGAGCAAGAAGGCCCGCGACGGCGGCACGGACACCGCCGACGCCATGGGGGAACGCCTGAACGCATGGCTCGGCTCGGAGGTGGAGTCACTGCTCGACACCGGCCGGGTGGTGGGCGTCATCGGCGGCGATCATTCGGTCCCCTTCGCCAGCATCGAGGCCCACGCCCGTCGTTGCCCCGGTCTCGGCATCCTCCATTTCGACGCTCACTTCGACCTGAGAGCGGCCTACGAGGGCTTCACCTGGTCACATGCCAGCGTCATGCGCAACGTGCTCGAACGCGTCCCCGGGGTGGCCCGCATCGTCTCCGTCGGAGTGCGGGACTACTGCGAGGAAGAGATGTCCCTGGTCCGCGCCTCCGGGGGTCGGATTGTCCCCTTCCTGGATACGGAGCTGCGGGACGCCGAACTCCAGGGCCGACCGTTCGCGGCCCAGGCCCGGGAGATGGCCCAGTGCCTCCCACAGGACGTCTACGTGTCCTTCGACATCGACGGCCTGGACCCGGCCCTGTGCCCCAACACCGGAACGCCTGTCCCTGGCGGGCTCTCGTTTCAGCAGGCCTGCGCCATCCTCAACGCCGTGGTGTCGTCCGGACGACGCATCGTCGGATTCGATCTGGTGGAGGTGACGCCGGGCGCTGACGACGATCAGTGGAACGCCAACGTGGGTGCCCGGGTCCTTTACAAGCTCATCGGAGCCACCATCCGGACGCGGTCCGTCAGCCTCTCAGCGACCTGATCGACCCCTGCTTGGTCTACTGCTGCAGGAAACCCAGATGGGGCAGGGAACGCCTGGCGCAGCGCTTCAGCGCAGCTCGCTCACGGAGCATGGCGACCCCTTCCTCGACATTCAGGCCCTGCTCCCAGGCGAGGAACCGCATCTCCCACTGCTCCTGCTTTGCGTACGGCAGGTCTTCCGGGAAGCTGGGGTCCACCCTCAGCAGGTCAGCCATGGCACGCGCGATGGCCTTCGGGAAAAATTGACTCTCTTGACTCTCCACGCCAACCCTCAGGCAAGGAACGAGGACAATGCACCCCCGAGAAGCGCATTGGGCAATCCTCGATCTGTGAGAGCAGCCAGGTGCATTCCCCCCTCAGGGAAAGACCACGAACTGCGATTGTCTCTACGTCCGGTGAGTCGGCCCGAACGTAGAGAAGGGGAGCGCGAAAGTAAACCCCGGAGACGCAGCGCGGTCCGCTCGAGGCATCACCGACGGACACCTCGAGCAGCCCCAACTACTTGTCCCACAGCACCTTCAATTCAACTCGCTGACCGGATCTGTCGATCACCAGGTTCTTGGCGGGTTCGCCGTTGTTCGCCGTGGCCCTGAGGATGAAGCGGTCTGACTTCAGCCGGACCCCATCCAACTCCACCAGCACGTCGCCCGCCTTGACCCCCGCCTTGGCGGCCACTCCGCGCTCATTGGTGAAACCCGTGACCTTGAGGGTTCCCCGGTCGAACTGCAATCCGAATCGACGCTCCAGGGGCGTGGCCTCTGCCGTGCTACGCATGTTGGTGCGGTCCAGGAGGCCGTCCAGGTTGGCCACGCCGTAGGCGCCGAGGGCGATGACCGTAGCGGAGTGCCGTTGATACTCCGGGACCGCCAGGTCATAGGTGTCGTTCTGCGTATGCCAGCCGTAGGTGTACTTGGCCCGCCCCTTCTGGCTCCAGAAGTATCCGGGCACACCGTGAGCCAGATAGCTCCCATGATCACTGCCGCCGCCGCGCAAGCGGTTGACCTCTCCGATGGTGAACGGGAACTCCTCGGAGACCGTGGTGCAGGGGCCGAAGGCGGCTTGTAGCTGCTCCTGCTGTGTCGGGGTGCCGCGGATGCCTGCCACGTAATTGGTCCCGCCGTCGTGGACGAAGCAGCCGCTCACCCGATCCAGGGCGTCCTGGTTCTGCTTGCACCACGCCGCCGAACCCAGCAGCCCCTGCTCTTCACCGGACCAGAGCATGAAGCGGATGGTGCGCTTGGGTCGCGCCCCCGCGCTGGCCAGGATGCGCGCCGCCTCCAGGGTGGTGGAGGCTCCGGTCCCGTTATCCGTGGTCCCCGTCGCTCCGTCCCAGGAGTCCAGGTGTCCCCCCACGACCACGTACTCGTCCGGCTTCTCCGTTCCCTTGATGTCGGCGATGACGTTGTAGAGAGGGATCGGCCCTTCGCGGAACCAGTTGCGGATGTCGAACTCGAGGACCGTCTTCTCGCCGCTGCCAAGCGCCGCCTGGAGGGCTTCGAAGTCCCCCTTGGTCACCGTGATGGACACGTCCGTGGGCAGCGCGTCCCAGGAGATCCGGTGGTTGCCCGAGGTCCGGACGATCTCCTGACCGGAGGTGGTGACCGTGCCCAGGGCCCCTTCCTCACGGCACATCTGCGCCAGCAACTCCGTGGCCTCACGACCCATGCGATCGCCGCCGCCGACCCGGCCGCGCCGACGGCCCGCGGACGGGTGCTTGAGGACCCACTTGCCCCCCAGCTTGCCCTTCAACCCACGAACGCCGTCCACGTCCCGCGGCGCAAGGATGGCCTCACCGGACTGCTTCCCTGTGGTGCCGGCGCTCCACGCCGCGGTGGTGAAGGTCAACGCCCGGACCGTCGGCGCCGTCATGCGACCGGACCACGGCCCGCGATTGAAGCCCACGGGGAACGTGCCCCATTGCTCCAGGCGTGCTTCCAGGCCCCAGCCCCTGAACTGCTCCACCGCCCATTCTCCGGCCTGAGTGAGGCGGTCCGAGCTGGTCAGTCGGGGACCGATCTTGTTGGTGAGTTGGTCCAGGTGACGCATCACCTGGGAGTTCTCCTGACCTTCCTTGACGATCTTGGCCACCATGGGGTCCTGGGCCAGGGTGGAAGACCAGACGACGGCGAGGACGAGCGCGGTTCGGAACATGGGAGCCTCCTGAATAGACGGGCCAGGGTACACCCGGGCCCGTATCCCCGCTGAGATCCCGGTCTCCCCGGTGTTACCATCCGGAACCATGGAAGCGCCCACGAACGGCCCCCGGGATCTTGAAGAAGAGACCACGGCGGACATGAACCGGAGGATCTGGGACATGGCGCTGAACCTGGTCCATCCGGCCCTGCTGTACGTGCTCTTCCAGCTACTGATCCTCGACCACCTGCGCCATGCCCCCGCGTTCCTGGGCCGGTCCCCCGTGGACCCGGTGACCCTATGTGTCTATGGCGCCCAGTTCCTCGGCGCCTGGACCGTGTTCTACACCACACTGATGCGAGACATGGGGCTGCGCAGCACGTGGGGGACGGTGCTGCTGCTGACCAGTCTGGTGGCGGTCGTGTCCCAGTACTTCCTGTTCCCCGAACCCGCCAGGACCGAGCCCGCCCCCGTCTGGTGGTTCCTGGGGGTGCAGATCGTCCTCTCCTCCACCGGTTGGGTCGCCACCATGGTCCATTGGCGACGAGGCAAACGGGCCTGGGAAGCGGAGCGCGCTCAAGCGCAAGGAGGCCTCCGGCCATGATCAGCTTTCTCCTGCAGCAGTTCGAACCCGGTTCGGAGAACCAGAGCCAGGCCAACGAGTGGTTCCTCGGCTGGTGGATGTGGGCCGCCGTGCTGCTGCCCACGGCGCTGGCGCTGATCCTCGCCGCCAAGAACAAGAAGCGGAAACCCGAGCTCCCCCAGTTGACGGACATGACCTGGGAGCTCGACGTGCTCGAGGCGACCCGCCCGGTCCTCGTCCACGCTCACCACAAGTGGTCCATCGGCGACCGGGTCATCGAGGCCCAGGTGGCGCAGCTGGCCGCCGCCGAAGGTGACCGCATGAGCGTCTTCTGGCTCGACATCGAGGCCAACCCCGGGATCGTCGGTGCCCACCCCACGCTGGGCGAGAAGTGCGTGGCCCTGTTCGTCGAGGGCCGGCTGGTGTGGCAAGCGCAGGGGGTCCACGACGCCCAGTCCATCCTCAGGGAAATCGAGCCCTTCCTCCGCGACCGGGCCGGCAGCCAGACCTGACCCGGATCTTTGCCCGACCATCAGGTTGAGCCGGGGTTGCTGGAGGTCTCTGAGCCGATAAAATGGGGGCCGGAGCGTTTACGACCCATGGCCACCAAGACCAAAGCACTCATCTCCACCCAGCGTAAGAAGAAGCCGAAGGAGATGGCGGTCATCACCGACCAGTGCACCGGCTGCGCCGGGGCGCCCACGTGCATCCCGCTCTGCCCGGTAGAGGACTGCATGAACCTCATCCAGGACGAGGCCCACGGCCCGTTCGGCTATATCTGGGTCGACCCGCTCAAGTGCATCGGCTGCCGCAAGTGCATCACCAAGGGCCCGGAGGGCACCTGGCTCGACGGCTGCCCCTGGGACGCCATCGTCATGACCCCCACCGGGGACTGGGAGTCGGACAACGGCTCGCTGCCCTACTGACCCGCCTCGCGGCTAACGGCCGCGCCGCTCGATGGCCTTGATCGTGGCGCTCGCGGCGTCCTGAACCTCCTGGTTCATGCGCTCCACGGTGCCCTCGGCGAAGGGCTTGAGCGCGGGCACATCGGCGGACTTGCCCACGGTCCTTAGCGCCACCAGGACGTTGAGGATCACCTTGGGGTCCGGCGCCAGCAGCAGCACCGGGTCCCCGGCCGTGACCGCCCCGTCCTTGCCAGCGGGCAGGCCCTGGACGAATCCGCTCAGCGGAGTGCGGATGTCACGGGGCTCCTCCGAGCCCTCAACGACTCCGAGGGCGGCGCCGCTGCTGGCCGGTTGATCCACGTCCACCTTGAGGTCCAGCGTCCCGCTGACAGGAGCCAGGATCCGAAAGGGCTCCAGGCCCTTCAGCAGCGGTCGTCGGGCCAGCGAGTCACGGAAGTTGGACAACGAGCAGGCGGCGTTGAGTCGCACCGCCACGTCCTCGTCTTCCAGTTGGCGTACCAGGGTCGAACGGTAGACCTCTGCGGGCTCACGACCCATGACCCACGCCACCTGCCGCCGGATCTCCGGCGGCGCGTCCGTGGCGAGCCGGACCACGGAATCGCGGAACCGCTCCCGCCCCGGGTACTGCGGAGCGAGGCGCTCCTCCAGCTGGCTGAGGGCATGCTGGACGTCACGGGGGGCCGCCTCCGGGTCGGAGAGCAACGCGTGGACCTGGTCGTCCGTCAGGTGGTTCTTGAAGGAGCTGTTGCGCCACGCGGCGACGGCCGCCAGGGCCGTCACGACGATGATCACGATGATGAGGAGAGGGCTGCGCTTACGTGTCGCTGTAGCCACGGGCAGCCCTCTCCACGCGGTCAGTTGATCGCTCGCTTCTTCCGCTGGAACTCCGCCTCCGTCTCGTTCCAGTTGGCGAAGTAGCTGCGCAGGAGGTCCGCGTGATCCCCGGGATAGTTCCGGAGCTTTTCGAGCATCCCTGTTCCCACCCGACGCTTCACCGCGTCGCTGACGCCGTCCACGTCCAGGACCCAACGCTTGCCGCCTCCGGCCGCGTCCACCTGCTTGAGCAGCGCCGGCATGGCGGTACCGGGGATCACCGACTGCGGCACCGTCACCCAACGGTGCACCCAGTCCGGTTTGATCCGCTGCGCCACCGGCTCGAAGCTGGGGGCGTAGGTGGTCGCCGGGTTGATGTTGGCCTCCCCGCCCAGGAGGTGGCAGTTGGCGCAATCCCCTGCGGTGAAGACCGCTCGTCCGAGGTCGAGCATCTCGCCCTCCAGGGCGGGCACCACCGGCCGCTCGTAGTTGCGCGACATGTTGGCCATGGCGGTGAAGAAACGCACCAGCTTCCCGCGCTCACGCTCGGAGAGATAGAACGTCGGCATACGCGCCGCCAACCCTTGGCGAACGCCGTTGCGATCCATGGGATCGCCCGTGGGAGACAAGGAGGGATCATGGAGGAAGCCCATGAGCCAATCCGGGTCCGTGCGCGTGCCCTGCCCCACGAGGGTGGGCGGCCGACCGTTCTTGCCCGGGACGCCCTCGAAGTCCGCCGTGTCGTCGTAGATCTCCAGGTACCAGAGGTCCGGCTGGACCCCCGGGAGCACCTGGTGACACCCGTCACAGTTGTACTTCTTGATCACCCACCAACCGGCCTGGATGTCCTTCTTCAAGCCCTTGGGGGCGTACTCGAGGCTCGGCGGCAGGTTCGGATCGACGCTGCCCAGCAGGAAGGTGGTCAGAGCGTTGACATCCGTATGGACCTGCAACTGCGCGTCGAGCTGGGCCCTCTCCGCGTCGTACTCATCGCCGTCGGGGTCCAGCTTGGCCAGCTCCGCCTCGATCTCCTTCTTCTCCGGAACCATGGGGAAGAAGTTGGGCATCTTCAGCTTGTCGTAGTAGTCCGGCTTGTGCTTGTCCGTGTCCCAGATGGCCGGGTTGTACAGCTTGTCCTCGAAGAACCACTTGTGCTTGTACTCACCCGCCTTGTAGTAGTCGTGAGTCAGGGTGCCGAAGTCCAGCCGCTCCAGAGGCTTGCTCCCCTCCTTCGTGAGCTCCACGCCGACCCGGTCCTCGTTCTCCAGCCCCTTGATCTCGTGGCAACCGGCGCAACCGAGGTGCTTCACCAACTCCTCGCCGGTGGCGAACAGGTCTTCCCGCTGGAGGATCTGCAAAGCCGCGGCGTCGTCGTAGGTCACGTCCTCGCGGCCGCTGGCCTTCAGGAAGGCAGCGATGTCGCGGGACTCCTCGTCGCTCAGGCGCAACGAAGGCATGACCGTGAACTCGTTGTGGTGACGAGGATTCTGGACCCAACTGGCCAGATACGGGTAGTTGGCCTTCTCTCCCTCCCGAGACAGGTTGGCGGCGAAGTTGGCCCCCACGTCGTCGTACTCCTCGGTGGTGGCCTTGTGGCAGCCGAGGCAACCCCGAGCCGTCACCAACCACCCGCCGCGCTCCTCGTCCCCCTCCGGGATGTCGCGGTTGAACTCCACCGGGTCGGAGTTCTGCCAGAGGTAGGCGGCGATGGCCCATGCCTGATCCGAATCCAGGCGGAAATTGGGCATCTTGGTGTCCGGGCGGAAGGCGCGGGGGTTCATGAGCCACCCGTGCAGCCAACCGGGACGGAGCTTGGCCGCCACCTCCTTGAGGTTGGGGCCGATGTTCTTCACCTCCATCTTGAGCCCTGCCAACTCCTGGGTCAGGGTCTCGTGCTCCGCCTGCTGCAGGTAGAGGCTCTGGGTCTCCGTGCGCTCGTCGGCGAACGCCTGGGCGATGGCCTCATCGTCCTCGAGCATCCCCGGCAGCGCGCGAAGGCGCGCGATCTTGAGCTCCGTCTCCTCGATCAACTTGGCCGAGGAGGCCACCTGGTTGCTGAGCGCCTTGAACTCGTCCTCCTCGGCGGTGAACTGCTCATGACGGTGACAGCCGACGCAGCCGCGCCACTTGTAGAGGTGACGGCCGTGGTTCAGGGTCTCGGCGCCGGGGAGGTAGAGGTCCTCCATGTGGCACTGGACGCAACCCGCCTCCGTGTTCTCCGGATAGAACATGGGCCACAGCCAGTACTTGTTGCGCCCGTGGGCCAGCTCCACGGTCTGGGTGGCGATGCCGTTGCCCCCGTGGCAGGGGCTGCAACCCATCACGTCCGAGTCGTGGATGTCCAACAGCTCGGGGCGCGGGTGCGAGATGAACTCCTTGCGCCCCCCCACCTCGTCCACGGTCAGGGGCACCGGCGACAGGGTCCCCAGGTGGCATGACTCGCACCGCTCGATGAGCTCGCCGTCGTCGTACTTGATGTGGATCTGCTTGATCCCCGGCTCGAAGTCCTCGACCGCGGTGACGAGCTTCTGGATGGCGTCGGGCTTGGGCCCCACCATGTACTTGTCAACGAATGCGTTGAGGGCGTTGCGCGCGGCCGACTCCCCGGCCTTCACCTCCGCCATCCGCTTCTGCACCCGCCCCTGGTAGGCCTTGAGCCGGTTGAACTCCGCCAGCATCTGGTCGTAGTCCCACTCCACGGTCTCGCCGCCGGGGAAGTTGAGGACATGGGTCTGGCGCTTGACCTTGTCCAGCTCCGCCAGGTAGGAGCGCTCTTCGTTCTCGTCCTCGTGTTCGCGGGAGCGTTCGATGCGATAGGTGAGGGCCGAGACCATGGAGCGGGTCTCCTTCACCGGTTCGCCGAGCACCGCCAACCGCGGCGCCACCTCGTTGTTCAACTCCGCCTGGAGGTCGGCGTAGGGCTTGCCCGCGGCTTCGCGCCGGGAGATCCAGTCCGCCTCCAGTTGCTTGTATCCCTCGCTCTCCTTCAAGGCGTCCATGTTCTTCACCGCGTCACCCATCTTCGCCTGGTAGGCGCGAGCGGCGATGTCCACCCACTCAGCCTGGTACTTCTTGTACGGGCGGCGGGTGTAGAACTCGTCATACAGGGACCAGGCGGAGACGAGGAGCAGGACGACGATGGAGATGAATGTGGGCCAGAGGATGGACCCCTCCTCGATGGGGTCCTTCTCGGGGATGTGCTCTTGAGATGTCATCGGTTGACGCGCCTCAGACGTTGAACCACGGAGTGACCCAGATGTTCTTCACCACGAAGGCCAGACGAAGGACGATCTTGACGACGACGATCATCATCAGGATCCACAACTGCATCATCACCTGATACTGCAGGCCGCTCATGCGCTTGAGCATGTCCGGCACCATCTTCTTGATGCACAGGTGGGTGACGCCGCCGATGGCGCCGGCCATCGCGCTCAGGACACCGAGCCCGAAGAAGAACACCGGCCAGGTACCACCCACGCCGAAGAACTCGTGCAGGTCACGGTTGAACTCATGATCGACCCGGTGGTGATCCCAGGTCTCGCCTGGGTTGAACCAGAGCCATCCGGGGCCACGAATGAAGGTGCCGATGATCACCAGCAGGACCCACAGCACCAGGAAACCGAAGAGGAAGGTACCGATGGCGAACTTCCGCTGCTTCCAGGTGTAATAGCCGTTTCCACGGGGATTGACGTCGATGTAGGGGATCGCCATCAGCCCCAGGAGGATGATGGAGGGCAGGACCACGCCCGCGATCCACGGGTCGAAGTACACCAGCAGCTCCTGGAGGCCCAGGAAGTACCAGGGTGCCTTGGACGGGTTCATCGTCAGGTTCGGGTTGGCCGGGTCCTCCAGGGGCGCGTTCAACACGATGGACCAGACGATGAGGATGATCGTGACGATCACCGCCGCCAGGAACTCCCGCTTCAACAGGTGCGGCCACACCTGGACGGTCTTGGGCCACTCCTTGCGGTAGGGGAACGGCGTCCGGTGATGGGTCTTGGCCAACTCCGGGTCCGCCTCCAGGCGCGCGATCAGGGCGTCATTCCGCGCCGCCATGCGGAAGGCCATCCACACGTAGAACGGGCAGAGGATCAGCAGCAGCACGATCGGCACGTTGTCCGGCAGGGAGATCAGGTACCAGAGCTGGTGCCAGTCCATCTCCGCGAGCATGGGGTGTCCCATATTCATGTCGCCTCGTCCCCTACTTCCGGGCCGCCTCGGCCTCGAGCATCACCGGCGCCGGGCCGGAGATCGCGCCGTCCTTACGAATGCGCCAGAAGTGCACGATCATCAGGACGGAGGCGATGATCGGAATGGCGATGCAGTGCCAGATATACGCGCGCAGCAGGGCGTTGGCGTCCACCACGGAGCCCCCCAGCAACGCGAAGCGCACATCGTTGAACGCGGTGAAGCCCAGCTCGGTACCGAACGGCCCCTCGTGACCGATGACCGGCGTCGCCCGAGCCATGTTGGTGCCCACGGTCACGGCCCAGAAACCCAGCTGGTCGTCAGGCAGCAGGTAGCCGGTGAAGGACAGCAGCATGGTGAAGAGGAGCAGCAGCACGCCGATGTTCCAGTTGAACTCACGCGGCGGCTTGTAGGAGCCGGTCATGAACACCCGGAGCATGTGCAACCAGGTGGTGATGACCATGGCGTGGGCCGCCCAGCGGTGCATGTTGCGCAGCAGGTTGCCGAACGGCACGTCGTGCTGCAGGAACATGATGTCCCGGTACGCCTCCCCCTTGGAGGGGTGGAAGTAGAACATCAGGAGCGTGCCCGTGAGGGTGAGGATAATGAACAGGTAGAACGTGATCCCACCCATCCCCCAGGTGAAGTTGTACCGCACCGCGTCGCGGTTGATCCGCGCCGGGTGCAGGTGCAGGAACACGTTGGACAGGACCGCCAGCGATCGGTTGCGCGGCGAGTCGTCCAGCTTGTGACGGAAGATGGACTTCCAGACCTGGGTCTCCTTGAGCTCCTCGTTGAACTCAGACGGAGACTTGACCTTGGATCGGAGGGTGGTGAACAGACCACCCTCGTTCCCTTGTTCTTCCTGGTCCGGTTTCTTGCTGTCGGTCTCGGCCATGTTTGACCTCAGTCTGGGTCGGCGGGGCGTCGATCGGAGTTGTTTCTCTCGTGTCCAAGCGCCTCAGACGGCGAGGAGAGGACCGGAAGACGCCGGCGAGGCGTCCTTGAACGACTTGTTCCCCTCGTAGTCGTAGAGGTTGAGGGTGTCCACCACGACCTGGCCCGTGGCATCCAGCTCCAAATAACAGCGGAGCAACGGCTTAGGAGCCGGCCCCTCGTAGTTGATGCCCTCGGTGTCGAACCCCGAGCCGTGGCAGGGGCACTTGAACTTGTTCTCGGACGGCTTCCAGTCCGGGGTGCATCCCAGGTGAGTGCAGCGGGCGTAGATCACGTAGAGGCCTGAGGCCCCGCGGCAGACCCAGATCCGGTACTTCTGCTGCCACTTCGTGTCCACGCCGAAGCCGTAGTCGCTGGGGTAGCCGATGCTGAAGCGGGTCTTCGGCTCGAACAGGGTCCTCGGGAAGAAGAACCGCACGAAGCAAATGGTCAGCAGGGTGATGAACCCCGCGGTCCCATGCCAGACGAAGGCGCGACGGCTGAGGTCCCCAGCCTCCGGATCGACCTTGGGGCCCCGCTTCTTGGGCGAGGCCGGCGGCCGCGGCCGCAGCGCTGCGGCGGATACCGGTCTTGGCTCGCCAGCGGTGTTCGGTGCGTCGGCCATGAGATCCCCTCGCTCTGTGAAGTCCTTCCGCCTCCTGGAGACCCGCCAGCCCGGTGCTGGAAGGTCCACCTCTTGAGGAGCAAAAGCGATGCCCGTCAAGCGACGAACGGACGCCCGGCGGTCCAACCCCGCGCGGGACGGTCGCATGGTAGGTTTCCGTCCGGACCCCTTCAAGCCGGGCGGCGTCCGTCGCGGAAGACGCCCAAGGCTCGCAACACCAATGCTGCCGCAGCTGTGCGGCACTTTGGCGCCCGCCGGGGGGGGGCTCAAACCCCGGGTCGGCCTGACGATTCGCGGATTGACCTGGAGCCCGATGCTACGGAACATGGTTCCGTGCGGAACCTGTAGCGGGTTGCACCCGACGACCGGCGTGCATGCCGGCGGAACCGCGGCGCGGACACGTCTTCGGCCCAGAAAGTGCTCCGGGCCATACGGAGCCCTGCTCAAGACTCCGAGCCAAGGAGGACCGATCATGGAAGCAAAACACTGGTTTGGCGCCGTCGCCCTGGGCGCGGTGCTGGTGGGCGTCAGCTTCGCCTTCAACGAGTACAAGGCGCCGGGCGACACCCCCGGAGCGCAACCGTTCGTGGCGGACCTCAAGGACGACACCCCCGCCGTCAAGACCGCCCCGCTGTCTTCTCCCGTCTCCGTGAGCGCGCCGGTGCTGCCCGTGGCCGGCACCTCCACCGGTGGCGGCAGCAAGACCTCGGGCGGAGGTAGCGGCGGCGGCAAGGCTGCCGTGGTCAAGGGTGAGCCGGTGAAGACGTCTTTGGCCAACGCCGTCGTCGGCCGCGTCAAGTGGGACGGCAAGGCCCCCCGCGTCCGCACCCTCGACGTCAGCTCCGACGCCTACTGCCCGACCAGAAACCCGGACGGCCTGAAGGGCGAGGCCATCGTGGTCGACGGGGACGGCAACGTGCAGAACGTCGTGGTGTACATCAAGAACGTCCCCGAAGGACACGGCGGCAAGAAGGGCAGCGAGCAGCCCGACATGATCGTGGACCAGGTGGGATGCCGCTACGTCCCTCACGTCGTGGCGGTGCAGCTGGGGCAGTCGGTCAAGATCAGGAACTCCGACGCCGCCCTGCACAACGTTCACTTCGTCTCCAAGCTCAACGGCGACTGGAACCTGACCCAGTCCCCGAACCGAACGGACGGTCCCAAGCAGCCGTTCGCCAAGTCAGAGATCGGGACCTCCCTGTTCAAGTGCGACATCCATCCCTGGATGAAGGCCATGGCGGCGTTCTTCGACCACCCCTACTTCGCCGTCTCCAAGGCGGACGGGACCTTCGAGATCGATACCACCGGCCTGCCGGACGGCGACTACGAGATCTGGGCGTGGCAGGAGAAGTACAAGTACGCCAAGGTCAAGGGCGTCAGCGTGAAGCAAGGCAAGGTGGTCCAGCTGCAGTTCAGCTTCAACAAGAAGAAGAAGAACAAGGGGGCCGTCGTCGAGGCCAACTAGGACCGATGGTGGGCGCCGTCTGACGCGGCGCCCCGCGTGCTCGGGGAGGGGCGGCTTGATCCGCAACCTGGCCCACTGATTTCGGGGGAACCTGATCCATGGCGATCTCGCCGGAGCAGAAGAAACACGGAGCGGTCTTCACCGTCTCCCTGGCGCTGATCTTGGGCCTGTGCTGGCTCATGCACGGCATGTTCGAGCTTCCCACCACCACCCTGGCGAGTCCCCTCGGGGACGCCCAGGTGGAGCCTTCGGAGCCCCAGTACTTCGACTTGAAGGACGGGGCCTCGTTCAACGGCATGGGCAAGATCCGCATCGGTGAGGAGGAGATCGAGATCCAGCGGATCGACGGGAAGACCAAGCAGGGCTTCACCGCGGGCGCGGAGCTCCTCAAGAACCCGAACACGTTCAAGGTGGTGAGCCGCGGCGCCAACGGCACGCCGATCTCCGCCCATGAGGTGGGCGCCGAGGTGTCCTACAGTTCTGGCACCACGCTGTTCTTCCCCGAGAACAACGCCAGCTTCGGCGACGCCGTAGACGAGTTGTTCTATCTGATCCTGTGGATCACCGGCATCGCGTTCATCCTGACGGAGGCGTTCTTCCTGTTCTGCGTGCTGTGTTTCTGGGACGGCCCCGGGCGCCAGTCTGAGTACGTCCATGGAAACCACCGGTTCGAGATGGGCGCCACCCTCGTGGTGGTGAGCATCCTGGTCTTGCTGGCGCTTCTGCAGAACCAGATGTGGACGCAGATGAAGCAGATCATGCCCGTGAGCACGGCCGGCCGAGGGACATTCGCGGCCATGGAGGCGAAGGCCGAGGCCGCCGACTCTCCGTCGAAGAAGCCCGCCATCGAGGTGCAGATCGTCGCCAAGCGCTTCGCCTGGTACTTCCGCTACCCGGGCCTGGACGGCAAGTTCGCCACGGCGGACGACGTCACCACCCGAGACGACCTCCGGGTTCCTCCGGAGCGGGACGTGCTGTTCCATCTGCGCTCCATGGACGTGCTCCACAGCCTCTTCCTGCCCAACTACCGGGTAAAGCAGGACGCGGTCCCCGGCATGGCCATTCCGGGTTGGTTCCGGCCGCTCAGGCCTGGCTCGTTCCAGATCATGTGCGCCGAGCTCTGCGGCGAAGGCCACTCGAACATGGGCGCCAAGATGCAGGTGCTCTCCGCCGAGGACTTCCGCACGTGGATGACCGACAAGTCCACGGAAGCGCTGGAGTTCAACGAAGAGGAAGACCGCGCCGCCTGGTTCGGTGGCGGCGACGACAACTCGGCCACGTGGTGGTGGTGGGACACGAACCCGGTGCGCGTTGGTTACGCCCAGGAATATCAGAAGTAGGCGCTTCGATACACGAGGACACGCATGTTTCTTCTTCAGGCACCCAAGGCGACCGACTTCGACGTCAACCCACTTCCCTGGTATCTGCTCCTCGGGCTGATCGCCGTCATGGCCGTGATCCGCTTCACGGCCCCGAAGTTCTTCTTCCGCTACGTGTGGTCCATGGACCACAAGATGATCGGCAAGCAGTTCCTGGTGTCGTCCCTGCTCTGGGCGATTCTGGGAGGTCTGCTGGCCCTGGGCGTGCGCTGGCAGCTGGCGTGGCCGGGCAGCGAGGTCCCCATCGTCCACCAGTGGTACGGCGAAGAGGGCTGGCTCGGCGCCCAGGCCATGGACCCGGAGGAGGCCGCCGAGGCCCTCAAGGGCCAGCCGGAAGCGGTCGCGAAGCTGGGAGCCAACGCCTTCGTGGTCGCGGCCCCCACTCCCGAGCGCTTTGACCACGCGCCCCTCCAGGGCAGCACACCGGCGGAGGATATCGGCCTGCAGAGGGGCGACGTCATCACCGCCATCAAGGGCACGTACAACGGCCCGAGCGGGGCGAAGGAGTTCGTCTGGCCGGTGGACAGCAAGGGGAGCTTCGACAGCTTCCGCGCCATGACCGAGGTCCCCGCCGATGTCCACGGCGGCGACCCAAAGGGCTGGTCCGCTCCCCCCACGCGCCCCGGCGACACGGTCACCCTCGAGGTCTACCGCGGCGGCTCGCCCATGAGCCTGGAGCTGGAGTGGGGCCAGCAAGCCCAGGCCATGGATGGGGTCGGCTACAACATCCTGGTCACCATGCACGCCTCGATCATGATCTTCTTCGTGATCATCCCGATCCTGGCGGGGGCGTTCGCGAACTTCGTGGTGCCGTTGCAGATCGGCGCCCACGACATGGCCTTCCCGTTCCTGAACGCCCTGTCCTACTGGCTCATGTGGCCGGCGTTCATCTTCATGGGTTGCTCGTTCATCGTGGAGGGCCACGGCGCGGGGTCCGGCTGGACCGCCTACCCGCCCCTCTCCCACCTGATCGACGGCGACGGCCAGACCTACTGGTGCATCGGCGTCTGGTGGGTGGGCTGGTCCTCCATCTGCGGCGCCATCAACTACATCACCACCATCGTGAAGATGCGCGCCCCGGGCCTCACCTTCTTCCGGCTGCCCCTCACCACCTGGAGCATCTTCATCACCGCGCTCCTGGTGCTCTGCGCCACCCCGGTGCTGGGCTCCGCCATGGTCATGCTGATCTCGGACAGGACCCTGGGCTCCAGCTTCTTCCTGCCCACGGCCAGGGACCTGGTGAACAGCGTCTCCGACGGCGGCCTTCCGGGTCTCCGCGGGCAGGGACAGGGTCAGGTGATCCTCTGGCAGCACCTGTTCTGGTTCTACAGCCACCCGGCGGTGTACATCATGGTGCTGCCCGCCATGGGGATGGTCTCGGACATGCTGTCCACGGCCGCCCGCAAACCCATCTTCGGCTACCGCCCCATGGTGTACTCCATGTGCGCCATCGCCGGCCTCGGCTTCATCGTCTGGGGACACCACATGTTCCAGGCGGGCATGAACCCGACCCTCGGTCGTACCTTCATGATCGCCACCATGGTCATCGCCTTGCCGTCAGCGGTGAAGACCTTCAACTGGCTGGGCACCATCTACAAGTCACGGATGCAGTTCCAGCCTCACATGGTGGCGGCCCTGGCGTTCATCTCCATGTGGATCGTGGGCGGTCTGTCCGGAATCTTCATGGCCGCCACGCCGGTGGACATCCAGATCCACGACACCTACGCCATCGTGGCCCACTTCCACTACGTGGTGTTCGGGGCCACCCTGTTCGCCGTGTTCGGGGGCATCTACTACTGGTTCCCGAAGATGTTCGGCCGGCTCATGAACAAGCCCGTGGCCATGGCCCACCTGTTCCTGACCTTCATCTTCTTCAACATCACCTTCTTCCCCATGCACGTGCTGGGGTCTCGGGGGATGCTGCGCCGCACCTTCGACCCGTACTACTACGCCAACCTCCACGGCATGTTGCCGGTGAACCAGCTCATGACCTGGGCGGCCATCGGGCTGGGCCTCTCCCAGCTGTTGCTGGCCTACAACTTCTTCGGCTCCATGTTCCGCGGCAAGGTGTGCACGGACAGGAACCCCTGGAGGGCCAACACCCTGGTCTGGTGCACGCCCACTCCGCCGGTGGATCACGGCAACTTCGAGGCGGCGCCCGAGGTGTTCCGCGGCGCGTACGAGTTCAGCGTCCCCGGTCGTGACGAGGACTACTGGCCCCAGTTCGAGGCGCCGGAGCCCGAGCCCACGCCGGCCCCCACGGAAGAAGAGGAAGCTCCCACCGCATCATGATCGCCCGCGTCGAAGCAGAAAGCGCCCGACAGGGGAGCCCCGCCTTCCTGGCGAGGGTCGCCGACACGGCGGCGCTGATGAAGCTGCGGCTCAACGTCCTGGTGCTGGCGGCGGTGGCCACCGGATACGTGCTCGGCGCGCCCGCGGCCGTTTCCCTCGGTCATCTGTCCCTGGTGCTGCTGGGGGTTCTGCTGGCAGGCGGTGGCTCCAGCGCCCTCAACATGGCCATGGAGGCTGACCGCGACCGCCTCATGGCCCGCACCCGGAACAGACCCGTGGCCGCCGGCCGGGTCTCCGCGGAGGAGGCCACCGCTATCGGCGCCCTCCTGGCTCTGCTGGGGGTCGGCGCCGTGGCCCTGGGCGGCGGCTGGCTGGCGGCGGCGCTGTGCGCAGTCACGGTGTTGCTCTACGCCTTCGTCTACACGCCGCTGAAGACCCGCACCTCCTTCAACACCTGGGTAGGAGCCGTACCCGGCGCCCTGCCCCCCCTCATCGGCTGGGCCGCCGCCTCCGGGCAGCTCTCCCCCGCCGCCCTGTCCCTCTTCGGCATCATCTTCCTCTGGCAGTTCCCCCACTTCTTCGCCATCGCCTCCATGTACCGGGAGGACTATGAGAAGGGCGGATTCAAGATGCTGCCCGTGGTGGACGCCAGCGGCCACCGCACCGCGCACCAGACGATCATCACGGCCATGGCCCTGATCCCGGTCGGGCTGCTGCCCGCGGTGTGCCGGATCGCCGGACCGACCTACTTCACCGGGGCCTTCGCCCTCTGCATGATCTATCTGGTGCTCTCCGTCCGCGCCTCCCTCATGAACAGGGTCCAGGCGTGGCGGGATCTGCTCCGGACCTCGCTGATTGTTCTTCCCGGACTCTTCGTCCTGATGATGGTGGACCGCCTGCCCCTCTGACGAGGGCACGAAAGAGACTCTGAACATGTCCCACGACGACCATCACCACGAACTGCCCATCCCCGAGTCCTATGAGGGGGAGTTCGAGTTCACCAACGGCAAGTTCGCCATGTGGCTGTTCCTGATTTCGGATGCCATGGCGTTCATCGGATTCCTCGGCGCCTACATGGTCCTCCGCATGAGCACCGGCGACGCCGTGTCTCCGACGCCGGAGGACCTCACCCTGGCGTGGAAGCCGGATTGGGCGCCGGAGCTCGACCTGATCGCCACCGGCCTCAACACCTTCGTGCTGATCATCTCCTCCGTCACCATGGTCAAGGCCCTGGCCGCGGTCCAGGACGGTCACCCCAACCGGGCCAAGGCGTTCCTGCTGGCGACCATCGCCGGCGGCACGTTCTTCGTCGGATTCCAGGTGTGGGAGTGGACGCACCTGATGAACGTCGGGGTCACCATGTCGGGGCTGGAGATCCCCGAGTTCGACAACGACGACCCCCATCACCCGGGCGCGGTCCAGCGGGTCGCCTCCAACAACCCGAGCCGCACCCGGATCAGCGTCGCTCAGGAGCTGTTCGGCAAGCGGGACACCTCCGCCTGGTCCGACGACAAGCGCGACTCCTTCTCCATGGAGGAGTACGTCAACCTGCCCCTGGCGGTCGTCGACGCTGATCGTGAAGACCTGCGCCCCAAGCACCCGGGAGTGGTCCACCTCGCGTCCTTCAGCGTCCCCAAGATGGGACCGGACGAGGCCCCCCGGAACATGTGGGACCTCTACATAGAGCGCAACGGCGACGAAGCCGACCGCGCCGAGGTGCTGAAGACGCAGATGGCAGACGGAGCCCGGGTCTCCAACATGTTCAGCGGCACCTTCTTCGTCCTCACCGGCTTCCACGGCCTGCACGTCCTCATCGGCGTGCTCTACCTCTGGGTCGTGTTCTTCCGCGCCAAGCGCGGCGCCTACGGCCGCACCAACAGTTCAGAAGTGGAGATCGTCGGTCTCTACTGGCACTTCGTGGACCTCGTGTGGGTCCTCCTCTTCATGCTGATCTACCTCATCTGACCAGACCACAGGACAAGCCATGACAGAAGAGATCGCAAGCCACGAAGAGCATCACGAGCACGTTCACCCTCCGTACATGAAGGTGTTCTTCGTGCTCGCCGCCCTGACCCTGGTTGAGCTGTTCATCCCGGACCTGATCGGAGAAGTCACCTGGCTCTCGGTGTCCCTGCTGGTGATCATCGCCATCTGGAAGATGAAGCTGATCATGGGGACCTTCATGCACCTGGCGTTCGACGCCCGCATCCTGCTGGCCATCGCCGTGACGCCGGCGGTGCTCGCCAGCATCATGGTCCTCGCGCTGCTCATGGAGTACTAGCCCGTGGGCTCCATCCTCACCCGATTGACCATCTCCGCCCTGCTCTGCCTCACCCTGGCGGAGCGGGCCTTCGGCTGACCCAACTGCAAGGCGGCGGTCGCCGCTTCGGACAACGCCCAGGGCATCCAGGACGGCTACTTCTGGAGCATCCTGCTGCTCATGGGCGCCGGGTTCGGGCTGTTCTCGGGCCTGCTCCTGGTGATCCGCCACATCGACCCCCAGCGTCAGCGATGAGCCGACGGTCGGCCACAACGCGCCGGGGACTCGTGGTCCTGCTCGCCCTCGCCGTGAGCGGATGCGCCCGGGAGCCTGACGACAACCAGCCCGCTCCCCGGCCGTTCGAGAACAGGAAGCCCATCGTCAACTGGGACCTGCCCGCCTTCCGCGCCACCGACCAGGAAGGGCGCCCCGTGGACAACCAGGACCTGGAAGGCAAGGTCACCGTCGTCACGTTCTTCTTCATCCGCTGCACCGGACCGTGCCCCGCCATGATCCAGGCCCTCGCCCAGGTGGGACGGGACGCCGAGGACGTGGAGGACCTGCAGTTGGTGGCGTTCACGTTCAAGCCGGAAGAGGACAAGGTGGAGGACCTGGCCCGGTACGCTCGCGCTTCACGCCTCCCCGCGGACCGGCTGCGGTTCCTGCGCACGGAGACCGCCCCCGAGGTGCGGTCGCTACAGGAGAACGGCTTCAAGGCCGGAGGCTGGGATCACCACTCCGCCAACTTCTTCCTCATCGACCAGAAGGGTCGCGTGCGCCGCTGGTGGGATGCCCGAGACGATCAGGAGCGCGCGGCGCTGATCCACGACATCCGCACCCTGGCCTCCGGGAAGGACCTGGACCATGTCCATCAGTGACCTGCCCCTGGTCAACGCGACGTTGAACAGCCTCGCCACCGGCTGCCTCACGGTCGGCTGGATCGCCATCCGCAAGGGCCGCATCACCGCCCATAAGCGCTGCATGCTGGCCGCCGTCACCACCTCCGCGGTGTTCCTGGCGAGCTACCTGACCTACCACTTCAGCACCGAGGTGGTCACCACGTTCCCGAAGGACGCCTACCCGACCATGGCGCCCTTCTACTACGCCATCCTGCTGTCCCACACCGTCCTGGCCGTGGTCATCCTCCCCATGGTGCTCGTCACCCTGCGGCACGCCTTGAAGGACCGGCTCGACCGACACCGGCGCCTCGCCCGCTGGACCATGCCCATCTGGCTCTACGTGTCGGTCACCGGCGTGCTGATCTACCTGATCCTGTACGTCTGGTGCGTGGCCCCCTGAGCCACCCGCCGCGGCCTCAGTCCCCGCGCAGGGTGCGAGCGTCCACGCAGACCTGATCCGCCGGCAGGGCCGGCCCGAACGCCAGCCCCAGCATCACCTCCGCCGGTGACTCCGGGTCCAGGAGGTCGCCGTCCGCGTGCATCTGCCGGAACCGCGCCACCATGGGGAAGCGGCTGTCGTCCTGCTCCCGCACCAGCTCCTGCATGCCGGTCTCGATGACGCCCGGGGCGAGGCAGTAGACCCGCGCCACGTCCCGCTCCTCCTCCGCCAGGACCCGGGTCAGGTGATCCACCGCCGCCTTGGACGCACAGTAGGGGCCCCATCCGGCGTAGACCTTGGTGGAGGCTCCGGACCCCAGGTTGATGAGGCAGCCGCGGTGATCCGCAGCCCGCAGGTGGTTCAGGTAGGCCCGCGCCCCGTGATAGACCCCCACCACGTTCACGTCCATCAGCGCCCGCCATTCCGCCGGCTCCGCTTCCCGGGTCATACCGATGGGGGCCAGCAGCCCGGCGTTGTTGACCCACAGATCGATGGGGCCCAGGGCGGACACGGTCTCCGCGCAGAACTGCTCCACCGCCGCGGCGTCGCGCACGTCCACCTGACGGAAGAGCTCCAGATCCCCGTCCGGGTCGCTGCGAGCGCACCCCGCCACCTTCACGCCCTGACGCCGGAACGCCCGCGCGACCCCCGCACCGATACCCCGGCTGACGCCGGTCACCACCGCCACCTTGCCCGTGCAGTCCATGATTCGGAGCCTATCATCCGCAACGTCGGGGCACTGCATGGCACCCCCTCGGACGGTTAGGATCCCCGCTCCTCAACGACGCCTACGGAGATCACCATGACCCGGTTCACCTTCCCCCGCTCCCTGCCCGATCCCACGCGGTTCGACACCGTGGTGGTCCTCGCCCCGGAAGCCGCCTTCGCAGCGGGGTGGCACCGCAAGGCCCTCCCCCGCGGGCTGTGGAACCGGGTCGGCGCCATGGTGGACGGGGTGTCCGGAGGCGCCGCCGGAGCCCGACGCGAGGCCGTCACCGCGGACCCGCCCAAGAAGCTCCTCACGGGTGTCCTCCCCTCCGTGGTCTCTCGTCACAACTCCCCGTCCAGGGTGGAGGCGGTCTGGAACACGGTGCGAGGCATGGGGCTGACCGGACGCGTGCTGGTGGTCGCCCACTGCGAGTCCGCCGACACCATCCAGGGCGTCCTGGTGGGGGTTGGTCGCTGCTGCCACCTCTACAGCATGAAGACCGGCGAGGGAGCCGACGCCTCCTCCATCGCCTTCCACGCCGTGGACGGAAAGGGCAAGGGCGTCGCCACACCCGGCCGCGCCCGGCTCGTGCTGGAGGCCGGAAGAGAGGCCGCCCGCCTGGTGGACACCCCCACCGCGGACCTGACCACCGCCGCCTTCGTACGCGAGGCGCGGAAGTTGACCCGCGGGATCCCCCACGTCACCAGCCGCGTCATCGTCGGCGAGGCCCTTCAGAAGCAGGGACTGGGCGGCATCTACGGCGTCGGCAAGGCGGCCGTGGTGGCGCCGCGCATGCTGATCATGGATTACCGCCCACCCAAGGCGAAGCGCACGGTGGCCCTGGTGGGCAAGGGCGTGGTCTACGACACCGGCGGGCTGCACATCAAGGGCCGGGGCTCCATGGAGTCCATGAAGGGCGACATGGGCGGCGCCGCGGCGGTGACAGGAGCGTTCAGGGTCCTGGCCAAGGGCGGCGCCGGCTGCCGGGTCATCGCCCTCTGCCCGCTGGCGGAGAACTCCGTGGACGCCCATTCCTATCGCCCGGACGACATCCTGACCATGCACTCAGGGCACACCGTGGAGATCAACAACACGGACGCAGAGGGCCGCCTCCTGCTCGGCGACGCCGTCAGCTACGCCGCCCGCAAGTACAAGCCGGATGTGATCATGGACGCCGCCACCCTGACCGGCGCCCAGCTCATCGCCACGGGCAAGGCCCACGCCGGGATCGTCAGCAACCGGGAAGGGCTGCAGGAGCTGGCGGTGCAGGTGGGACGGAGCACGGGTGAGATGTGCTTCCCCATGCCGTTCTGCCCCGAGCTCTACCAGGCGGAGTTCGCCAGCCAGGTGGCGGACATGAAGAACTCGGTCAAGGACCGCATGAACGCCCAGTCATCCTGCGCCGCCCAGTTCGTCTTCAGCCACATCGACGACCTGGACCTGCCCTGGCTCCACGTGGACCTGGCGGGTCCCGCGTGGCGCCACGAACGGGGCACCGGGTTCGGGGTGGGGCTGCTGGCGGGGATCGCGGACGCGGTCCGACGAGGACACCTCTCCGAATGAAGCGCCGTGGCGCTATGATGCGCTCCCATGGGAACCATCCCTGAACGCATCACCGCGCTGCGGGCGGCCATGGCCGAACACCAGGTGGACGACTACCTGGTGCCGTCCAGCGACGAACACCTGAACGAGTACCTGCCCCTGTGGCGGACCCGCCGCGAGTTCCTCTCCGGCTTCACCGGGTCCGCGGGGGACTTGCTGGTGGGGCGCGAGGACGCCTGGCTCTACGCCGACGGCCGCTACCACCTGCAAGGCGAAGAAGAGCTGGAAGGCTCCGGGATCTCCCTCATGAAGGTGGGCGCCGAGGGGGCGCGCACCCTGCTGGCGGACGTGCGCCATCGCGCTGAACGACACGCCGGCCTGGTCCTCGGCATCGACCCCATGGTGGTCCCGGTGGCCGTGGCGGAGGCCCTGCGCAAGGCCCTCGAGGAGTCCGGTGGCCAGCTCAAGGAGCTCCCCGGCAACCTGGTGGACCCCCTCTGGCACGACCGACCGCGACCGGCCACCGAACCCCTCATCCCCCTGAACTCCGCCTGGTCCGGCCGATCGCCAGCGGAGAAGCTCGCCGACGTGAGGGCCGACCTGAAGCGCGTGGGCGCGGACAGCGTGACCGTGGTCAAGCTGGACCAGATCGCCTGGCTCACCAACCTCCGGTCCCGCGAGGACATCCCCTACAACCCGGTGTTCGAGTCCTTCCTGCACGTGGAGATGGACGCCGTCCACCTCTTCTTGCTGGGCGGCGACGCGCGCATGCCGGAGGAGGCGGACCCCGTCCCCGGGCTCACCGTGCACCGGTACGAGGACTATCCCGCGTTCCTGCAGCGAGCCTCCGGACCCGTCCTGGTAGACCCTTCGAGGACCACCGCCGGCGTGGTCTCCGCCCTGCAGGCCGCCGGATGCGACATCGTCCGGGGCCTGTCTCCTCTGGAGCGGCTCAAGGCCGTCAAGAACGAGGCGGAGCAAGCGGCCCAGGTCCGCGCCAACCTGGCGGCCTCCGTCGCCAAGACCAGAGCGCTGCTGTGGCTGCGACGGCAGATCGCCGCGGACGCCACGGTGACGGAGGAGTCCTTCAAGGATCACCTGGAGGCGCTCTACCAGGAGCAGGAGGACTACCAGGGGCTGTCCTTCAACACCATCGCGGCCACCGGCCCTCACGGCGCCATCATCCACTACGGCGCCTGTGACGACACCCCGCTGGAACAGGGGCACCTGTTCCTCATCGACTCCGGCGCCCACATCGGCGGCGGCACCACGGACGACACGCGGACGGTGGCGGTGGGCCCCGTGGACGCGGACGCCCGCCAAGCCTACACCCTGGTGCTCAAGGGCCACGTGGGCGCCGCCCGCCAGCTGGTCCCGGACGGCTCCAACGGTTCGGCCCTCGACGCTCTGGCCCGCGCGCCCCTCTGGAACGCCGGGCTGCACTACGACCACGGCACCGGCCATGGGGTCGGCGCCTGGCTGTGCGTCCACGAGGGGCCGTTCTCCATCGCCGAACGGGGCAGCCGTACGTTCTCCGGGGAGCCCCTCCGTGACGGCCACGTCTCCTCCATCGAACCGGGCTACTACAAGGCCGGCTGGGGCGGCGTCCGCATCGAGAACCTGTACATCTACCGCGCCGTGGAGCCGGACGACAGCGACCGCAGGTTCCTGCGCCTGGACCCCATCACCTGGGTCCCCTTCGACCTCGAGCTCATCGACGACAGTCTCCTCAACGAGGAGGAGCGGCGGTGGATCGACGACTACCACCGCGGCTGCCTGGAGCGGCTCTCACCGCTGCTGCCGGAGACGGATCGCTACGAGTTGAACGCCCTGCTGGGCTGATCAGAACCCGCTCACCCACTCCAGCAGCGCGGCGCACGCCAACCCGCCGTAGGTGCCCAGCACATAGCCAGCCACCGCCAGCAGCACCCCCACGGGGGCCAGGGACGGGTGGAACGCGGACGCCACCACGGGCGCCGATGCGGCGCCCCCCACGTTGGCCTTGGATCCCACCGCCAGGAAGAAGATGGGCGCCTTGGTGAAGCGTCGGAGCGCGAACAGCACGAGGATGTGGAACAGCATCCAGATGGCGCCCACCAGCACCAGGGCCGGCACCTCGAACACCTTGGAGAACTGGGCGTGAGCGCCGATGGCCGCCACCAACAGGTAGAGGAACACCGACCCCATCTTCGAAGCCCCAGCCCCCTCCAGGTTGCGGAGCCTGGTGAAGGACATGACCACCGCCACGGAGGTGGCGATCAGCACCACCCAGGTGAAGCCCTTGATGATGTCGCCGACGGGCGGCAGCACCTTGGACAGGGCCGTGGCTATGGCGGCCACGCCGAAGGCGATGGCCAGCATGGCCAACAGGTCCGGCAGGGTGGTGGGTTTGGAGACCTCCTTCTCGAACGCCTCGATCTTGTGGCGGACGTCGTCGATGGCGGTCCGGTCCGCCCCGATCTTGCGGTCCATGGTCGCCTCACGACCAGCGAACAGCAGCAGGGCGATGGTCCACAACTCGCCCAGGGCCACGTCCACCACCACCATCATGCTCATGGTGTTCGCAGACGCACCCACGCTCTCGCCGATGGCGACGAAGTTGGCCCCACCCCCGATCCACGAACCGGACAGGGCAGCCAGGCCCTTCCAGGCCTCGTCCCCCATGGCCTCCGGGATCATGCCCTTGCAGAGCAGCAGCGCCAGTGGGCCACCGATGACGATGCTGATGGTGGCGGCGAAGAACAGCACCAGGGCGCTCTTCCCCAGCTTCATGATCGCCGGGATGTCCACGGACAGCACCAGGAGCACCAGGCTGGCAGGCAACAACTGCTTCTTGATGAGGTCGTAGCACGGGGACGAGATGGGGATGATCCCGAGGTTCGAGAACACCGTCGGCACGAAGTAGCAGAACACCAGCAGCGGGACGTACTTGAACAACTTCTGGGTGCTCGGGTGCCGGTTCATGGCGAACAGGACCGCCAAGAGGCTCAAGAGGAACGCGAACACAGAGTAGGTGTCCGTGATGTAGGCGTCCTGGTTGACGCCCTTCTCCGCCGCGGGCGCCGCCTTGTTGTAGATGGCGTCCCTGGCTTCCTTGTCCTTGCCGTCCCGCAGCAGCTGCGCCGCCTCCCGGAACCCGGCCGCCGCCTTCCTCAGGCTCTTCGGCACCTCCGGCGACGACCCCTTGCGATCAAACGCCGGAATATGGACCCGCAACGCCTCGTCCTGGCCCAGGGCGGTCTGCGCGTTCTGGAACGCGTCCTCCGCCACCTCCATGGCCTCCCGAACGGCCTCAGCAGGCTGAGCGGAGTCCTCGTAGGACGCCGCCGCCTGCTCCACCGCCGCGGCCGTCGCATCCAGGGCCACGGCCGCGTTCTCCTGCGCACCCACGGCGCCACAGAGCGCCAGCAGGCACAACCAGTAGGTAGCGAGTGATCGCCGCATCAGTCCGTCAGGCCTCCACCCCTTCGTGCATCCAGGCCTTCAGCTTGGGAGAGAGGGCCAAGCAGATGCCCGCACAGATCAGCGCCGCCAGGGCCACGGTGCCGAACACGTCTCCGTAGGTGTTCACCGTTTCCTTGGGCGCCGGGATGATGGAGGCGTCGCCGCCGTCAGTCACTCCCGTGAACTGGGCAATGATGGCAGCCACGAGGTTGGAGAACGCCGTGGCGAGGAACCAGGCCCCCATGACCGTGCTCACCAACCGCGACGGCGAGAGCTTGGTCATGGCCGACAACCCCACAGGGGACAGACACAACTCGCCGGTGGTGTGCAGCAGATAGCCCAGCACCAGCCAGCTGATGTTGACCATACCCATGTCCGTGGCGCCCTGGGCACCCATCCAGAGCGCGCCGAATCCGAGCCCCAGCTGGGCCAGCCCCAGGGCGAACTTCACCGGCGTGCTGGGCTCCATGCCCCGCGCCGCGAGCATGGCCCAGGCCGCGGTGAACAACAGCCCGAAGAGCATGATGAAGATGGGATTCACGGACTGGAACGTGGAGGCCGGGATCTCCTGACCGTACGACGCTCGGGCCATCCCCACGTGGGACGCATCGACCTGGAAGGTGATCTTCACGTCGTCCAGGGTGATCTTCCTGCGGCGGGCCTCGTCACGAGCCCCGTCGAGCTTGTCCAGGCTGATGACGTCGCCACCAAACTCTTGCTCCGCGCTGTCCTTGGTGATGGTCAGGGTTCGCGACGTGTCGAAGTCCACCTCCTTAGGGTCGGCCTTGTCGAAGATCTTCGACACCATGTCCACGAACAGCCGCTCATTGCCAGCAGCGGGGAGCAGATCGGCCGTCGGGTTCACCTCCAGCTCGACCTCAAGCTCCTCCAACTCCGCCTCGCTCTTGCCTTCCGATTCCGCCTCCCACCGGGCATCCCGCATCTCCTCCAGCTTCTTGGTCACCTGACCGAGGGCGGGGTGGGAGTAGCCCAGCACCGACTGAGTCAGGATCAACTCGAGCTCTTGACCGATCTGGTCCTCGCTCACCCCTTCGCTCTCGAACACCCGGTCCACGTTGCGGTCCGTGAAGTTGTTGATGGAGCTGCCCGCCTGCTCGAAGAACGACCAGAACAGGAGCGAGAAGAAGGTCAAGATCAGGACCACGTACATGCGCTCACGTGGCACCCTCTCCATCTTGACCGTCTCCTTGATCAGATAGACCAAGGCCAGCAGACCTGCAATCGTCAAAACCAGACCCGCCGGTTTCGTAATCGCATCCAGGAACGTGGCGACCACGTTCATGAACCCGCCTTCGCTCTTCAATGCGGCGATGGTGTCATCGGGGATGATCGACGTGGAGAGCGTGCCCCACACCAGCGCCGACAGCACCAGCACCCCCAGGACGGTGCCGACGTAGACCGCCATCTCGTTGGAAATCCCGCAAGGTCCCTTCGCCTTGAGCTTCTCCGGGTGCGGAGGTTGCCCCGCCCAATCCGGTAGCCCGCCCTGTCCCAACGCCCTGAACGAAATGAAGCCGGCGATCACGAGGGCGACGCCCACGAGTCCGTAAAGGACCAGGAGCACGACGTGGGAGTCCCGCTGCAGGTAGATCATCCCCACCGCGGTCAACACGGCTCCGGCCAGGATCAACGATTGCGCCAGGCGGGTCGGTGCCCAGAAAACGGCGACGCCGATGAACATGCCGATGGTGGCGAGGCCGAAGCCGTAGTGCCACCCGTAGGTCTCACCCACGTAGCCACAGAGCAACGGGGCGAGCGCCGCCCCCAGGTTGATGCCCATGTAGAAGATGGTGAAGCCACCGTCCCGCTTCGGGCTCCCCTCCGGATAGAGAGACCCGACCATGGTCGAGATGTTGGGCTTGAAGAAACCGTTGCCGGCGATGAGGAGACCCAACGCCAGGAAGAACACAGGCTCGTTCTCGAAGGTCATGGTCAGATGACCGAGACCCATGAGCAGACCACCCAGGATCACCGCCCGCCTCTGGCCGAGGAGCCGATCCGCCAGCATCCCTCCGAAGAACGGGGTCATGTACACCAGGGCGGTGTAAGCGCCATAGACCGCGTAGGCGTCGGAGTCTCCGAAACCCAGGAAGCCCTTGAGCATGTAGAAGACGAGCAGCGCCCGCATCCCGTAGTAGGAGAAGCGCTCCCACATCTCCGCGAAGAAGAGGGTGAAGAGTCCGGTGGGGTGACCGAACAGTTCCTTCTGTCCGGCGACTTGATCGTTGGTAGCCATCAATCCCTCCTGAGCGTCGAGTCCGGCGCCTGGGCCCGCTCACTTTGGCGCGTAGCGTACGGCATGGACTGCCACGGGGCGACCCCGGGGGACTCCATGCAGGTGGGATCTGGCCCGTGAGGCGTCAATCCGCCGGAGGCGACGACGCCTCCGGCCCGTGACCCGTCCGTTTCAGCACCTCCTCCGCATACGGGGTGTAGCGCTCGACCCGCCGTTGGCGAGCGGAGGAGAACCAGGCGGCGAGGGTCATGGTCAGGAGCCACGCGGCCGCGATGTACCAGGGATTGACCCGGAACTCGCGCACGCTGACGCCGATGAGGGCGGAGAAGGTGAGCCCCAGGGCGGTCACGCCGGTCCCGAGGATGCCGACGGCGATGATCACATCCGCGCGGTGTCCGGCGCGGTCGGCCTTGGCCAGCTCACGGGCCAGGTCGCGGAGCCTGCGTCGGTAGAGGTGACGGGCCTGGGCGGCGGCGGCGGCGCGGCGGAGCTCCTCCGCGCGCTCGCTCGGCTCCGGGTCCGGGTCCGGGTCCGGCTCCGGGATATCGGAGAAATCGTGCCAGGCCCACGGGGCGCCCTCCCTCGAGGAGGTGGACCGGCTCGACGGCGTCGAGCCCGACGCTCCGGGGCGCTGCAGGTCGTACTGCATGCGCCGCTGGGGATCGTTCAGGATCGCGTAGGCTTCACCCAGATCCACGAACCGGCGGTGCGCCTCGTCACGCTCTGCGCTGTTGCGGTCCGGATGCCAGCGAAACGCCAACTTGCGGTAGGCGTCGCGGATCTGAGCCGGCGAAGCCTCGGAGGAGACCCCCAGGGTGGCGTAGTAGTCCTTCATCCGGCCCCGATGTTAACCTGACCGATCATGCCTCAAGACCCCAACAACATGCTCTGGGTCGACCTGGAGATGACCGGGCTCGACCCTGACGCCTGCCACATCATCGAGATCGCCTCTCTGGTCACCAACGCGGAGCTGGAGATCCTCGCTGAGGGCCCCAATCTGGTGATCCACGCCTCCGAAGAGGAGCTGGAGACCCTGTCGGACTGGTCCGCGAAGTTCTTCGGGGAGAGCGGGTTGCTGGATCGCTGCAAGGCTTCCACCATCTCCTGCGCCGAGGCGGAGGAGCAGACCCTGGAGTTCATCCGGGAGTGGCTGCCCAAGGGCGCCGCGCCGCTCTGCGGCAACTCCGTCCACAACGACCGGGCGTTCCTGCGCACGCGCATGCCCCGCCTGCACGACTACTGTCACTACCGCAACGTGGACGTCAGCTCCTGGAAGCACGTGCTGCGCCACTGGTACCCGGATCGCTACCAGCCCCCGGCCAAGGCGGAGTCCCACGAAGCCCTCGCCGACGTGCGCGAGTCCGTGGAAGAGCTGCGGTACTACCGGCGCACGTTCCTGGTGCCCTGAGGCACTACTTGAGCCTCTCCAGCAGCGCCTTCGCCCGGGAACGAACCGCGGTCCCCTCATAGCGTCGGGTCAGCAGCTTCTTCAGGGAGCGCTCTGCGTGGGCGTACTTCTTCTCCGCCATCCACCGCTCCGCTTCCGCCAGGATCTTCCCCCCCGCCACCTGCGCCCTGATCTTGGGGTCACGGCCGTAGCGCCGCAGGGACTCGGCCGCCCCGTCACCCCATGACGTGCGCGGCGCATGCTGGACCAGCCGCTTCAGCAGCATCTCCGCCTGGTAGTAGCGCCCCTCCTTCTCCGCCGCCGCCGCCGCGTCCGTCTTGGATTGCAGCAGGTCCGTGATGAGACGCCGGGTCTGCTGCTCGGCGCCCCCCTTCTCCGGGAGCGCGGCCAGGGCCTTCCCCAGCTTTCCCTGCTCCATGGCGGACTGCACGCGGCCCAGCCGCGGCGGGAGCGCCGCCACGATGCGCAGCGCCGCGTCGGGGCCCTCCTCCTCAGCCGTCTTCAGCGCCGCCTTGATGGCCGCCGCTGGGGCCGAGGCCCCTCCCCCGCGCCAGAGGACACGGTGACGAGGACTGCTCAGGAGCGCCGAAGGCCACTGCATGAACCCGCAGGCCCCCATGCTCAGGTTGCTGGGCTCATGGGCCACCGCGAACCGGGGGCGGTGACGCTTGATCCAGGACTCCACCTGCTCCAGGGGCCGGTGCGTGACCGCCACCACCACGAGCCCTTGCTCGTGGTGCCGGTCGTGGAGCTCGTTGAGGCGTCCCACGAAGCGAGCGCCCTGCTCCTCGGTGAGGAACCAGACGAAGAGCACCGCCTTGCCCCAGCTGTCATCCAGGCGGCGGAACGGCGCGTTCCACAGCTGCTCCGCCTCCGGCATGGGCACCGCGTCGCCCACGTTCACGACCGACTGGGCCGGGGAGCAGGGGATCAGCAGCAAGAGCACGGGAATCCACCGCATGATCCGGCAAATGTAGCACGGGGCCCCAGGGTGCGCGGTACGCTCCCGAAGCGGCGGCGGCGCTCCCGGACTGACAAGGTGTCATGAGAAGGAGCTCACCCGGCGCCGTATCATCCGCCATGAGCACCCTCCTCGGCAGCCTCGGCAACAGCGGCCTCCGCCTCGGACGGATCGCCGGCATCCCGGTCACCCTGGACTGGAGCTGGTTCCCCATCGCCCTGCTCCTGGTGTTGGGGATCTCGTCCTCCCTGGCCACCGTCCTGGGTACCGGCGGCGCCATCCTCACGGGCCTCCTCCTCGCGGCAGGGTTCTTCGGCTCCATCCTCGCCCACGAGTTCGGCCACGCCTTGACGGCCCGGCGGTTCGGCATCCGCACCCAGTCCATCGCCCTGCACATCTTCGGCGGCGTCGCCCGGCTGACCGCCGAACCGCGGACGCCTCGCCATGAGCTGCTGATCGCCGCCGCCGGCCCCGCCGTCAGCCTCGCCCTGGCCGCCGCGTTCTTCGTCATCGATGCCGTCATCCCCGCGGAGACCACCCTCGCCTTCGCGGTCATCGACTGGACCGCCAACCAGCTCTGGTGGGCGAACCTGATCCTCGGGATCTTCAACCTGGTCCCCGGCTTTCCGCTGGACGGCGGGCGCATCCTGCGAGCCGTCATGTGGCAGCGTCGGCGCAGCTGGAGCCAGGGGACCCGGATCGCCGCGCGCGCCGGAGCCATCGTGGGTGCGGTGATGATGGGCCTCGGCGCCGCCAGCGCCCTCCTCACCGACGATGTGTTCCGGGGCATCATGCTCGCCGGTGTGGGCTACATGGTGCGCCAGGCAGCGCGGATGGAAGAGATGCGGGCCGCCGTCATGGCGAACCCCGGCGCCCCCGGCGGACAGCAGCGCCAGCTGATCCGGCTCCCGGACGGCACGGTCATCGTCACCGACAAGCGTTAGCCGTCAGACCGATTCGGCGCCGCAGGTGTACGCTCCAGGGCGTGGCTCACCCATCCCCTGCGGAATCCAGCTGGTACCTGGACGCGGACGTCTACGAGTTGGCGTTCGCGTTCCCACCGGAGCGCGAGGTGGAGATGCTCACGTCGGTGTTCACCGCAGCCGGCGCACCCCCGCCGGCCCGATTGCTGGAACCCATGACCGGCGGCGGTCGCCTGATCCCTGGTCTGATGGATCAGGGGTTCCACGTCTTCGGCTTCGACAACGCCCGGCCCATGCTCCGGCACGCGGCGCGACGGGCGCCGGGCCGCGTCTTCCAGGCGGACGCCGCTCGCTTCTCCATCGCTCCCCGCTTCCACGGCGCGTTCTGCCTCATCGACTCCTTCCGGTACCTGCTGACGGACGCGCAGGTCCTGGGATTCCTCGAGTCCACCGCCACCGCCCTCCTCCCCGATGGCCTCATGGTCCTCGAGCTGGAGCTGGAAGCGCCGGGGGAACCGGTCGCGGACACATGGACCTCCACCCAGGGAGACCGCACGGCTCGGGTCACCGTCATGAGCCAGCGGCCGGCGGGCGACGACCTGCGCTGGATGGACGCCACGGTCCTCATCGACGGCCCCGAAGGCCGGCGCGAGGTGCGTTCGTCCAAGCGGCAGCGGGTGTGGCGCCCGGCTCAGCTGGAGCGCGCCCTGGGCGCCTCGCCGTTCCGACTGGAGCAGGTCTGGCGGCGCACCCAGGAGGCGGGGGCGCCGCTGGAGGGCCTGCCCCGCAACGGGGGGCCCGTGACCCTGCTCATGCGTAGAGGTCCTTGAACTCGTCAGGGATCGGGACCGGCGTCTGCATGGACGGGTCCGTGAACACCACCACGGTCTCGCAGGTGGCCGCCTCCTCGTCGCCGCGCAGGACCCGCTGACTGAAGGTGGCGGACGTGGTCCCCACGCGGCTGACCTCCGTGGTGACCTCCACCTCGTCCGCCAGGCTCAGGCCCGCCTTGAAGTCGATCCGGGTGGAGACGAGCACGAACCGGATGCCCCAGCGTTGCTCCACGTTGTTGTAGTTGAAGCCATGATCCTGCAGCAAGCCGCTGCGCCCGTGCTCCAACCACTGCATGAACACCGCGTTGTTGACGTGGCCGTAGGAATCCAGCTCGTAACTGCGGACCTGATGACGGAACCGGCTGACGTGTGCCATGTGCTGATGTTATGACCTCAGACCGTGGCAGGCATCAACCCCGAAGAACTCAAGGTCCCGTTCAATCAGGCGGAGATGGACGAAGGCCGCCAGCTGCTGGACGACGGCGACGTACGGCTGCTGGAGGGCTCCGGCGACGGCTCCTGGGAGGCCCGGGTCCGCTTCTTCAGGCGCCACCACAACGTCTGGATCGAACGGGATCAGGGCGGCGCCGTCTCCCACGAATGCTCCTGCCCCTGGCTCGAGAACCAGGGCACCGGATGCGCTCATCTCTGGGCGTTGCTCCTCAGAATCGAAGTGGAGGAGAAGGAAGCGGCGTTCGGCGAGGACGGGCCGCCTCCGATCCACCCCGCCTACCTCATCGAACCGCACCCCAAGAAGCTGCTCCTGGGCATCTGGTGGAGCGGAGATGAGGAGGAAGGAGCTCTGAGACCCCTGCCGCCGGACGGGGATCACCTCGGGCGGGTCGAGGACCCCGCTCACCTGGCAGCCATCAAGGCCCTGGAGCCGATCGCCGGCGGCAGGCGCAACCGGCTGGACGGGGGCGGCTTCGTGGACCAGGGCGCGCCGTGGAAACTGGGCCCCGAGGAGCGGCTGGCGGTGCTGGAAGCGGCCTCCCGTACCGGCGCCCTGGGGCTGCGGCAGACCGACGGTCCGCCGACGCCCCTGACCCTGGACACCGAGGCGCCGTTCGAGCTGGTGCTCGGCTTCGCCACAGCGGGTGACGGCGACGCCATGAACCTGGGAGGGTGGCTGGTCCGCGGCGACGAGCGCCACGCCGTGAGCGCCTGCGGCGCCCTGGCGCCGGACCGGAGCCCGGTGGCGGCGCTGGACGGTCGGATCATCGCCATCCAGGCCTACGGAGCGGAGGAGTGGCTGTCCCTGCTGTCCAGGGACCGCGCGTTCCCGGTGGATGAGTCGGAGGGCCTCGATGTGCTCAAGCGCCTGGCGGACGCAGGCCCGCTCCCCAGAGTGGCCCTGACCCCGGACGCACCACCGGTCCCCCTGGACCGCCAATCCCCCACACCCCACGCCGCCATCGCCCGACAACGCCAGCAGCTGGTGCTCGACCTGGAGTTCTCCTACGGCGACGTCAGGCTGCCCATGGAGAGCGGCCAGCGGCTGGTGCTGGATCTGGAGAGTGGGGTCCAGCGTCGCCGTGACACGGACGCCGAGGCGCGCGTCGCTGCGCTGCTGGATCAGGAGGACGGCCTCACCACGGACGAGGGCGTGCACGGCCGCTGGTTCGTCGATCCTTCCGGGCTCACCTCCGTGGTGGCCACCCTGCTGGAGCACGGCTTCGAGGTCACGGCGGAGGACCGGCGCTACCGCAAGGGAAACACGCCCGCCATCGAGCTGAGCTCGGGCGTGGACTGGTTCGAGCTCAGCGGCGGCGCCAGCTACGGCGACGGGTGCTCCGTGGACGTCGAGCAGTTGATGCGATCGTGGCGTGACGGTCGCAAGTTCGTGGAGTTGGACGACGGCAGCCTCGGGCTCGTACCCACGGAGTGGCTGGCCAGGATCGGCGGCGTGCTCCAGCTCGGACAGAGCGACCAGGGAGCCATCCGCTTCCATCGCGCCCAGGCGCCGCTGCTGGAGCCCCTCGCCGAGGAGACCGGCGGGGTCCCGCCGGAGCTCATGTCCGGACTCCTCTCTCAGCTCAAGGCCCTCTCCGATCCGGCTCCCTACGGGACCCTGCCGGCGATCAACGGTGAACTGCGGCCCTACCAGTCAGCCGGCGTGAGCTGGCTGAGGGAGCTGGCCGCCGCCAACCTGGGGGGCTGTCTGGCGGACGACATGGGACTGGGCAAGACGGTGCAGGCCATCGCCTTCCTGGAGTCCCTGCAGACGGACCCCGCCGCGGGCACGCCCCCGGGCCCGACCCTCATCATCGCCCCGAGATCCCTGCTCTGGAACTGGTCCCAGGAGACCCGGCGATTCGCTCCTCGACGCGAGCTGTTGGTCCACCACGGTGCCAGCCGCCACCGGGGTCCGCTGGACGTGGGGCCGTCGGACTGGATGATCACCACCTACGGCACCCTGCAGCGCGACATCGAGCAGTTCCAGGCCGTCGAATGGTCCGTGGTCATCCTGGACGAAGCCCAGGCCATCAAGAATCCCCGGTCCAAGAACGCCGGGGCCGTCCGTCAGCTGCGAGCGCGGGTGCGGCTGGCGCTCACGGGCACGCCCGTGGAGAACCACGCGCGGGACCTCTGGTCGCTCATGGAGTTCCTCAATCCCGGCCTGCTCGGTTCAGAGCGCCGGTTCCTCGAACGCACCTCCCGGCGCGCCGACTCGGACACGCGGGCGCTCCTGGCACGGACCATCGCACCCCTGGTGCTGCGCAGGACCAAACAGGAGGTGGCGCCGGAGCTCCCCGAACGCATCGAACAGACGGTCCTGGTTCCCCTGACCGATGAACAACGGCAACTCTACGAGGCCATCCGAACAGAGGCGGCGCGCACCGTCGTCGACCGCGACGGAGACGGACGCCGTCCCCTGCACGTCCTGGAGGCCCTGCTGAGACTCCGACAGGTGGCCTGCCACCCGGCGCTGGTGGACCAGGCCATGTCCGAGTCCGGCAAGGTCGAGCTCCTGACCACGGAGCTGGAGCAGCTCGTCCTGAGCGGGCACAAGGCGCTGGTGTTCAGCCAGTTCGTCAAGCTGCTGGATCTGGTCGCCGCGCGCCTGGAGGCCGCCGAGATTCCCTTCACGCGACTGGATGGGTCCACCCGAGATCGTGAGGCGGTCGTGCGCAGGTTCCAGGAAGACGACGCGTGTCCGGTCATGCTGGTGAGCCTCAAAGCAGGCGGTCACGGCCTCAACCTCACCGCAGCCGACTACGTGTTTCTGCTCGATCCGTGGTGGAACCCAGCGGTGGAGGCGCAGGCCATCGATCGCGCCCACCGGATCGGTCGACGCGACAAGGTCATCGCTTACCGGCTCGTGGCGAAGGACACGGTGGAAGAGCGAATCCTCGAACTCCAGCAAACCAAGAGAGAGGTGGCGGAGGCTCTCATCGAAGACGCCCGGGGTCCCCTCGCCGACCTGACGGAAGCGGATTTGCGGTTACTGCTCAGCTAATATGAGACTGAGTCTCATATTGCCACAAGAACCGGGAAACGATGCCCCTACAAGGACTTGAACCGTGGTCCACTTGCGGTGATTCTCTCAGTGGGGTGGCCATACCCGCCCCGACAGGGGGAGCCATCCGCGCCCCCTCTCCTCATCACGGAACCTGACTGGAGCGAGACGATGACGTGGGTCGTAACCCAACTCTGCAAGGACAACGTCGACACCGCGTGTGTGGCTGAGTGCCCGGTGGACTGCTTCTACAAGCCGACCGGGGGCGACTACCCCAACATGCTCTACATCTCGCCGGACGAGTGCATCGACTGCGGCGCCTGCGAACCCGCCTGTCCGTGGGAGGCCATCTTCCAGGATGACTCCGTGCCGGACGTGTTCTCTGACGACATCGAATTGAACGCCAAGTGCGACGACGACCGCGACAACTTCGAGACCGCGGAGGCCGACGAAGACACCCACAAACCGAGCCCCGAAGAGGTGACGGCCAACAAGGAGAAGTACGGCTACTCCTGAGCCCGCTGACCGACCGGCGGGGCGACCCCCCCCCCCCCCCCCCCCCCCCCCCCCGGCGGCCAGCCCGGCAAGGATGCCGGCGGTGG
>CAZDQF010000013.1:0-58582 GCA_964507445.1 uncultured Isosphaeraceae bacterium | reverse complement strand
CCCCAACATTTATAACTCGGCCTGCCCCTGCGCCGGGGCGCGCCGGGGGGGCGCCCCCCCCGCCCCGCCCCCCTGCCCCCCCATTGGTTCCAAGTCAATAGAGGTCCCTGTGACTGACAAGTCGAGCAACTCCCCTGCAATGGCCTTCATCCTGGATTACCTGAAGGAGCACGGGGACAGCCCTTACGCGCAGATCCGTGAGGCCGCCGAGCAGGCTGGGCACAACATCTATCCCATCATGTATGGGCGCGCCAAGTCCTTGCTCGGTCTCCTCACGGAGGACAGCAAGCGGCGGCGCCGCAAGGCAGATCGCAAGTCCGCGAAGCTACGTCAGGGGGCCACGGAGCCGGCCGAGGGCACCGTGAAGGAGCTCTCCAGCTTCGTCGAGCGTTACCACGAGATCGAAGAGGAGCGGAACCGCTATCGGGCGGCGCTCCTCCACGTGGAGAAGCTACTGAAGGACGCCCTGGAGGCTTCCGACTGACCCGCCTCCGCCGGCCTCGACAGCCGCGTCCTTCAGCGGGCGAGCTCTGACAGCTTGACCGTGCGGGTCCACTGCGAGCCCCCGTCCTTGTCAACGCACTCAAACGTCACCGCCCGCTCCTTCCCTTCCCCGGTGAAGCGGAGCATCCCGAAGTTGCGCTCGGCGTTGAACAGGGTCCCCGGGACCCGCAGCGGATTGCTGGCCTCCACTGGCGACAACTTGTCGTGGAGACCGGAGAGCAGCGGCGAACTGGTGAACTCATAGATCGGCGGGCCGTCTCCGAGCTTGAGCAATTCCGTGTGATGGCGGTCCCCCGAGAGGATGACCACCCCGCTGACCCTACGCTCTTCGATCACCTTCAAGAGACGCGTCAGGTCAGCCTTGAAGTGGGCCGCGGATTCCACCCCCGGGCCCACGTTCCCGTTCAACACCTGGTTCCCGTTGACGATCACCTTGAACGGGTGCTCGCTGCTGACCAGCGCGTCCCCCAGCCAGTCCAGCTGCCGCGACCCCCACATGGTGCGGGGCGCACCGTTGGGCGACCGGTGATAGCGGTCATCGAGGAGGAAGAACTCCACGTCCGCCCAGGTGAAGCGGGTGAACACGCCGGCGGCGTCCGGGAGGCCATGGCCGGGGTTGGCCCAGAACAACTTGAAGGCTCGCAGCGCGGCGTCCCGCAGCGGATTGGTCCAATCCGAGTTGTTGCTGCCGAAGTCGTGGTCGTCCCAGGTGGCGTAATGGGGACAGGCCGCCAGCAGCGGCTGTAGCGCAGGCAGTCCACGGCTCTTCTTGTAGCGATCCAGGATCCCGGACGCGGACGACCAGTCCGGCTCCCGCAGGTAGATGTTGTCCCCCATCCACAGCATGAGGTCCGGCTGGGCCCGCGCGATGGAGTCGAAGATGCCGTAGTCCGGCGCCCCGTAGGGCTTCCCCGGCCGATCGAACGGCGGGTCGTTCACGTAGGCGCAGGACCCTATGGCCACGGTCAGGTCCGGCGGCGGTCGCCTCCAGCGCCAGTGAGGCTGGGTCTTGAAGCCGGTCTTGTACGGGAGCGACGCCAGGTCACCGTTGACCGCGACGCCAAAGCGATAACGGACACCGAACGGCAGGCTGCCGATGGTCACGGTCGTGCACAGGGCGTCCTCCCGGCGGGTGGTCACGGTCCGGGACCACCGCGCCGCGTCCATGTTCCCTTCGGGCCAGTACTTGAACGCGACCCGCGCGGGCACGGCGGTGCGCACCCAGAGGGAGACCTGGGTCTCGGTGACGTGCCCCACCATGGGGCCGGCTGCAAGGAGCTCTTCCGGGCGCTGCGCCATCGCAGACCCGGCGACGACCATGAGGAACAGGATGCTGCGCATGGGCAGCATGTTAGCCGGAAGCAGCACCTGCGGGACCGCGGCCACGCCATGACCGCCGACGCGACATCAGTCGATGACGGTGAAGTCCGCCTCCCGAGCGGGCGGGTCCTCACGACCACCGCCGCTGGCGCCAGGCCTCCCGGCCCCCTGCTTCATGGACGCGAACGCCTTCTCCAGGTCCTCCGGTCGCATGCCCTGTGCCGCCAGGCCGCTCTGCAGCTGCCGCTTGAGGGCCAGGAAGACCAGCTTCTTCAGCACCGATGACAACAGCGCCCGTGTGGGTGGGAACAACACCAGCAGGCCGAGACCGTCCGTGATGAACCCCGGGAACACCAGGAGCGCCCCCCCTACCAACGGCCCCACGACGGCCATCAGGGCGTTGCCTGGGTCGCCCCCTCCGGCCATGAGCAGGGCGTTCATCCGATCGGGAGAGAGCTTGTCCCGCGACCGCCCCAGGATGGATATACCGACGAAGGAGGTGCCGACGGCAAGCCAGATGGCAAGCGCCAGGCTGTCCAGGGCATCCCCCACCAGGGAGACCACCCAGCACTCGAGGCCCAGCCAGAGAATCAGGATCAGGAATGGCATGTCAACTCCGGTCGCGGGGCCTCACCGCAGGCACCGCTCCAGCACGGGCTGCAGCGCGTCCGCCTGGCGCATGAAGCCCAGATCCGTGGGATGGGAGCCGTCAACCGTAGCGTCTCCATCCGATCCGAGAAGTGAGCCCCCATCAACGTAGTACAACCGGCTCAACCCCGCCTTCTTCAGGCTCCGGAACGCTCGTCCCAAGGCCGCCCGGTTCTGCCGGTTCGTGTCGGCCCGCCCGCGGTTGAGGTAGGCGTCGTCGTAGGAGCGGTCCTCCACGAGGACGATGGGGACCTTGGGGCGGGCGGCCCGCAGGGCACGCACGAACGGCCGGGCCCGCGCATCCACGAGCTTGCCGTTCATGTTGGGGAGACAATCCACGACGTAGACGCTGGCGTCGATCTCCGCCATCAGCACGCCCACCTCCGGGTCCATGCGTCCGTTTCCGGAGAAGCCGAGGTTGATCACGGGCCGATCGAGCCGACGACCCAGGATCGCCGCGTGGCACATCCCCGGACGAGAGGCGCAACCACCCTGGGTGATGGAGGTGCCGTAGAACACCATGGGCTTGTTGCGAGAGGCCGGCCGCGGCCGCGCTCGCTTCACCGGGCGCCCCTTCGGAGTCCCCAACTCGAGCTTGCTGAGTCCGTTGTAGAGCGGGAGATAGAGCATCCACTCCCGATCTCCGGCATCGAGTCCGTGGAACAGCCGGGCGCTGCCGGTCTGAGCCGTAGGTCTTGTGGCCGCCGCCCACCGCCAACCGGTCGGCGTCCTCAGGTAGAGATCCACACCGCTGACGCCGGTGGCCGGCATGTGCGGCATGGCCAGCCGCGACGACGTCAACTCCCAACGAACATGGAGCTGTGGCGTCGCGCTCACGAACCGGACACACAACCCCGCGGTGTGGCGGCTCAGCTTCCAGACCGGGGCTCTCACCACCCCCTGAGCACGCGCCGGGAGCCGGTCGTAGAAGGCCAGGGTGTCGGCCCATCCCTTCCCTTCCACGGACAGGCCGGAGGCGTCCGTCCATGTCAGATCCTGGCCCATGGCCGGGCACGAGAACAGGGCAAGCCAGAGCGCTCCCTTCATCATGAAGTCACCTCCGCGGGCCGCGGGTCATCCTTGTGCGCCACCCAATCCTCCCAGATGGCCTGCGCCACCGCCATGATCACCGGGCCGAGGAACAGCCCCACCATGCCGAAGGCCGTCGCCCCGCCGATGACCCCCATGAACACCAGGATGACCGGCATCTTGGTGGCCTGCCCGATGAAGATGGGCCGCAGCACGTTGTCCATGCTGCTGACGACCAGCGCTCCCCAGATCAACATGGCGATCCCCCACCCGGGACGTCCGTCGAACAGGATCGCCAGGGCGGCGGGCCCCCACACCAGGGGAGGGCCAAAGGGGATGAATGAGAACACGAAGACGAGCGCGCCGAGGACGAGCGGGTAGGGAGACCCGGCGACCCAGAACCCGAGCGACGTGAGCACCGCCTGCACAAGCGCGGTCATGACCAGTCCGTAGAACGTCGCCCGCACCGTGACCTTGACCCGGGCCAGCAGCTCCTCACCGCGGGCGCCGCCCACGCGGCGACAGAGGACCGCGATCTGGTCCCGCAGCTCATCACCACGGCGGAGCAGAAACCACATGCTGAAGATGCAGACCAGGAACTTGAACGCGTTGCGCCCCACGTTGGTCGCCGCCCGACTCGCCAGCCCGAGCACGCCCTCCGTGTTCTGGCTGAGGACCTGGGACAGGCTCTCCGGCGCCTGCCGCCACCGGAGGAGGTGATCCGACAAGCCCTCCCCCCCGATCGGGAAGGTGCGGAGCGTGGCCGGCAGGTCGGGGTCGGAGAGGAGCCAGGATTGAAGCTCCGTCGCCAGGTCCCGGGTCTCCATGGCCAGGAGCAAACCGACGGTCCCCATGGGCGCCAGGATGACCACGGCGACCACCCCCACGGCGAGGGTCGGAGCGACCCAACTCCCGCCGGACAGGCGACGACGGACGACCATGTAGCCCGGCCAGATGGCCAGGCTCAGGATCGCCGCCCAGCAGAGGGCCGCCAGGAAGGGCTCCAGCACCCTGTATAGGAGAAAACCGAACAGGCCGGCGCTCGCAATCAACGCAAACCGTCGGTACCGTTCAACCCGTGTCGGGTCAGGCATGACCCTGATGATAACGAGGGCTCGCCGCGACAGCGAACCGGGCGGCGTATGCACGAGACACTCACGAGAGAGACCGCTATGAACCGAGCTGCCACACTCCTCACCACTTCCGTTTGCCTTATCGCGCTGCTGTCAGCCTGCGGAGATCAGACCGAGCCCGCCCAGCATTCGCATAACCACCCGCACCTGCATGGCCCCATGGGCGGCGAGCTCGTGAAGGTGGCGGACGACCTGTGGATCGAATTCCAGTTCGTCCACGACGAGCAAGCCATGATCATGTGGACCTACAGCGGGGCCCATGAGGGTGACCTGAAGGCCATGGTCGTGGCCAGCCCTCCCACCCTCTCCTTCGCTCACGGCGGCAAGCAGCTCGCCATCCCGTCGAAGCACGACCCGGAGATCGGTGACAACGCCTACCGCTTCAACCACGAGGCGCTGGAAGGGGACATCCCCGGGGCGTCCGTGAACGTGGTCAAGGTGGCGGGAGGCGAAGCCATGTCGGCGGTGTTGCCGGACCACCACCACTGATCCTCGGCGGGATCATCGCCTCCGCACGAGGAGGCCGCGGCGCTCCGTCTCGAGGGTTCGCAGCTCACGACGAAGCCGCCGCAACCGCTGGGATGCGGCCTCGCGGATCCGCCCCGTTCGCGGGTCCACGAGGCGCGCCTCCTGCAGCTTGAGCTGGTTCTTGAGCAAGGCGTTACGGGCCAGCACGTCCTGCATGTCCTCGATGGCCTCGCTCCCCTTGTCCTGACCGCTGCCATAGGCGGCGGCGATCACCCCCTCCAGCACCCTCACCACGTCAGCCGCGGAGGCGCTGGTGGTGAACCGCCCCGTCATCTTCCCCGCCGCGTCGTACACGAGAAGCTGCCCGGGCCTGGAGCGCGGCCGAGAGGCGCGGCGGCGGCCGCCCTTGGATGACGCCGTGGTCCGCAGATCCACCTTCACCAGGTTGAAGTAGTAGGACGCCGCCACGAAGGCCGGGTCGTCGTCCAGCCGAGCGCAGAGCAACAGGTCGACGGCGCGGCTGGGATCGTAGAGGAGCACCAGGGTCGGCTGGTCGCGCAGGGACCACCGGGACGACCCACCCTCCCCACGGACCGCCTCGTCCACCGAGCAGGAACGCGAGCTGCCCCTCGGTCCCGAAGCCAGGGGCATCGAAGCGGCGTCCCAAGGAAGCACCACCGCCTTGAGGAGGGGCCGCATGCTGCCGTCGAACCGGTACTTCTTGTGGCGGGTCCCGGCGGCGCGGCCGTCCGCGCCATGCCCCCGACCCGTCGAACCGACGTCACCACCTTGGGCGAACGCGACCGACAGAACGCAAATCACTACCAGGAAGTACCTTACCGCAGCGCGCATGGGTCAGAGCTCCTAGCCTCCGGGCGCGGGTCCTGTATTGGACCGCGCTCCGGGTCTCACTACGACGCGGGGACGCGGGTGTTTCACGATCTTCTCAACTCGAGGAACGCCCACGCCGACACCGCCGGGTGAGCCGACAGCGACGCGTTATCATGGGGCCACCATGACGGATGAAGCCCAACAGATTCGGATCATCGCCAAGCCTCAGATGAACCCCGCCAAGTGCGACTTCGAAGTGGACCGGACCGTGGTCGACGGCACCGCCTACTTCGGGACCGAGGAGTCCGCCAAGGGGTCGCCCCTCGCGGAGCAGCTGTTCACCATCGACGGAGTCAAGCACGTCCTCATGCGCGGCCCGTCGCTGACCGTGACGCGGTCGGAGACCGCGGAGTGGGGCACCATGGCCAAGGACATCGGGGCGACCATTCGAGCCCACTTGCTGACCGGCGAGCCCTGCGTGAGTGAAGCCGCCCTCTCCAACGCCGACGCGGACGGCGATGTCCGCATGCGCAAGGAGATCGAGGCCATCCTGGAATCCGAGATCAACCCGGCCATCGCTTCCCACGGCGGCGTGATCACTCTCCTGGACATCAAGGACGGCATCGTCTACGTGAAGATGGGCGGCGGCTGCCAGGGCTGCGCTTCGTCCACGGCCACCTTGAAGCAGGGCGTGGAGCAGGCCATTCGAGCCAAGGTCCCGGGCGTCGTCGAGATCCTCGATACGACGGACCACGCCGCTGGCACCAACCCGTACTACTCCCCGGCGTTCTAATGAGCGGATCCCGACCGGTCGGCGTGGAGCTGATCGAGCCTCGTCTTCTCTCCATCGCATGGGACGACGGCAAGACCCTCCACTACCCCCTGGACCATCTCCGCGCAGCCTGTCCCTGCGCGCACTGCCAGGGACACTACGAGGGCGAGAAGCCGCCCCTGCATCCCGAGCAGTTCCCCGACGTCCGACTCCGGGCGCTGGAAGAGGTGGGGTCCTACGCGTTCCAGATCTCCTTCACGGACGACCACGGCCTCGGCCTCTACACCTGGCAACACCTCCGCGGACTGGGCTTCCCTGAAGGAGAAGCGCCGGTACCCGAGGCGCCGCCGTCCTTCGAGGTGTAGACGCCCTCTCGGACAGTCCATAGACTTCGGTCCCAACGGATCTGGAGCACACCATGGACGACCTCTACCCTCTGCTTGAACCGGTTTCCCGACTGGTAGAGACCCTCGACCTGAACGACACGGAGGCCGCTGAAGCAGCGCTCGAAGCCGCGTTCCCGTCAACGGGCACAGCGGTGCAGGCCATGGAGTCCCACACCAGGGCCGGGGTCGATGCGGGCCGCATCTGCCACCGCGGTGAAGACGGGATGAGGTTCTCACGGATGGTCAAACCGGAGGCAGATGTTGCCGGCTGCTCCATAGATGCGGTGTACATGAGAGACAGCTCCGGACCGCGCCACACCCACACCAACGGCGAGGTGTGCCTCTGCTTCCATGACGACGACACTGCCATCTTCGACGGTCGACGCAGCACCTGGATGGTCCTGCCGCCGGGCTCCACCCACACCCCCACGGTGGAGAACGGGAGCATGTTGATTGTCTACTGGCTGCCCGACGGCGCGGTGGAGTGGGAGTGAGCCGGTGAGCGGCCGCGTCGAGCTCCTGCGCATCGCCGTCACCACCGGCGCGGATGGCCACGAAGGCCCCGTGACGATCCGCGTCAATGGCAGCGCTCACCCCCTCAATCGGATCTCCGGGGGCACCGGCCCGGGTGAGACCTACGAAGGGGAGTTCTTCATCGGCGGGCTGACCCGGGAGTGCCTGCTGCTCGGTTCAGACTCGGCCCCGTGGGCCATCAAGGCGCTGACCGTGGAGCTGGAGAAGGACGGCGACGAAGACGCGCACCATGTGTTCGGTGCGCTGACGCTGGAACCCGGCGCCCACATCGACATCCTCCATGCCCCCACCTGAGGGGCGTCCGCTGCGGATCATATCGGGCGGGCAGACCGGAGTTGATCGTGCGGCCCTGGACGTCGCCCTCTCCCTCGGCCTTCCATGTGGGGGGTTCTGCCCCAGCGGGAGACGGGCGGAAGACGGCCCCATCCCCGCCGACTATCCGCTGTCCGAGCTCCCCTCTCCCCGTTACGAGGACAGGACCGAGCGCAACGTCCTGGCCGCCGACGCCACCCTGGTGCTCACCGTCGGGGAACCTCAGGACGGTACGGCCCTGACCATCGACATCGCCCGACGGCGAGGCAAGCCGCTGTTGGTGGTCCGGCTGGAACGCCCGGAGAGGTCCGTGGATCGTGCCCGTGCCTGGCTCGAGTCAGGGACCGTGGGCACCCTCAACGTGGCGGGCCCCCGAGAGAGCTCCGCCCCCGGGGTCTACGCCCTGGCCTCCCGGTACCTCAGGGCGCTATTCGCAGGTCCAATCAACGCCAACCCGGATCACGGTTGAGCAGGTCTCTGGGTCCCGGCCAGGGGCTGTCAGCGCATCAGCATGCGCACCTTCTCCAGCACCGCATCACGACCGATCACATAGTCGGCGTAGGACTGAGAGACCAGGTGATCCGGCTTCACCGTTCTGGCCCCGGGAGCCCCTCGAACGAATCGCTTCGTGGAGTAACGCACCTCCAGCTTGGACACCGGCAGCTGGAAGGAGCGCACCTCACCGAAATGGTTGGGACTGCCTCCGGTAGGCTCCCCTACGAGCACGGCCCCGTAGCGGCGCTTCAGGGTCTCCGCGTTGAGGATCGCAGAGCTGAAGGTGCGGCGCCCGATGACACAGAAGACGTTCCGGACCTGCCGCATGGGCGGGTGGCGAGACAGCCGCGCGAACATGCGATCGCCCAGCATGGAGTTCCCGCCGCCGTTGTACTGCACGTCGAACACGATGGCCTTGACGTCGCCCGACTCACAGAGGGTCGTCAGCGTCTTGATGAACTTGCCCAGGTCGTGCTGGGTCCCGGTAGCGCACCGGTTGTACTGTACGTAGAGGATCCCGGAGTCCTCGAGGAACTTGTGATGATGCCAGCGGTCCGACCGCCGAGCGGTCACGTGCCCTCGCTTCGGCCTGCGGTGAGCAGGGAACGGGCCGAACCCACCGACCTTGACGGTGTGACGAGAGCGCTCGCCACGCTGCTCCAGCTCGAACGTCACGGAGTTCTCCTCCACCTTCACCCCGAGCGCCGCGAGGAGGCGCGCCGCCCGAAGCAGACTGGGAGCCTGGGCCAGAACGCTCGACCGGTTGTCGAACACCCGAACCGTGCCCAGGCGACGCACCACCTCTTCCAGGCTCACGCCGCCGACGGTCAAGACCTTGCCTCCGAGCATGTCCTGGTGCCCACGGGGCGCCTTGAGGACATGGAGGCCATCGGAGAACCAGTGCATGGCCAGGGGCAGGAGATCATCGGAGAAGACGGTCTCGGTCACGACGTTGGTGTGGCTGTCCCCCAACAGCGCCACCAGCTTCATCAATCCGATCTCGAACCCCACCACGCCGTCCAGGTCGCCCAGACTCGCCTCGAACCTGTTCACCTGCTCCCGCCAGGCTTTCTCGTCAATGACGGTGAACGGGTCCTTGTGCAGCTTCGGCAGCTCCTGGGCCAGGAACCGCACATCCTGACGCCAGGACTCGACCCGTTCCTGCGCCGAAAGGCAGCATGAGAGGAGCACGAGAAGAGGTAGCTGCAGTCGCATAATTGAGTCTCCGAAGGCGGGACGCGGGTTCCACAAGTCTCTGTGGGATCAGCAGTTCGCCTCATGCTACACGTCCGGCCCCTGGGCGAATTGACGTTTCTAAGCCCTTGGTTACCATGGAATTACTGTCTGACAGGCCCGAATGAAGGGTCGAACCCGGGCAGGCTGCCGGCGTGTCACGTCGGTGCGGCGAGCCACGCACAGAAGAAGGCGTGAAGAGTTCGCCAGGCCGCTCGGTGCGCAAGAGCCCCCGCCCGAAGATCGCTGAGGGCTCGATCAACAGGCCGCGGGAACCCGACCGCGGCTCCACCCCGTTCAGGAGTGAATTGTCGATGGTGAACTCACCGGAATCTGCCCCCACCTACCGGGCCTACACACGACGAGACCTGGACCAGCTCCCGCAGATGCAACGCCTCTCGGAGGAGGACCGGCTGACCATGAGGGCCGTCTCGGCGGTGCTGCCTTTCCGGGTCAACAATCACGTGATGGAGCGGCTGATCGACTGGGACGACGTCCCCGGCGACCCCATCTACCAGCTGACCTTCCCCCAGGCCGGCATGCTCGAGAAACCGGACCTTCATCGCATGTTGGACCTGGTCCACGCCGGGGCCTCGGAAGACCGGATCAAGGCCGAAGCCAGGAAGATCCAGGCTCGCCTCAACCCCCACCCCGCCGGGCAGCTGGAATTGAACGTCCCCCAGGTCGACTCCCAACCGACCGAGGGTATTCAGCACAAGTACAAGCAAACGGTGCTGTTCTTCCCCAGCGCCGGCCAGACCTGCCACGCCTACTGCTCCTACTGCTTCCGCTGGGCTCAGTTCGTCGGTATCGGAGACCTGAAGTTCGCCGCCCGGGAGTCCTCCCAGCTGGTCAACTACCTGCGTCAGCACAAGGAGGTCACCAGCGTCCTGATCACCGGCGGCGACCCGCTGATCATGAAGACCCCGCTGCTGCGTCGTTACATCGAACCGCTCCTGAAGAGCGGCGGCCTCGATCACATCACCAGCATCAGGATCGGGACCAAGGCCCTGGCGTTCTGGCCCTACCGGTTCACTCACGGCGAGGACGCGGAAGACCTGCTCAAGCTGTTCGAAGAGGTGAGAGTCGCCGGCAAGAACCTCGCCCTCATGGCTCATTGCAGCCACCCTCGAGAGCTGGAACCTGAAGTGGCCCAAGAGGCGGTTCGCCGCGTCGTTGACACGGGCGCCACCGTCCGGTGCCAGGCGCCCCTCATCAGGCACGTCAACGACAGCCATCGGGTCTGGGCCGAAATGTGGAAGGCCCAGGTGCGGCTGGGTGCGGTCCCCTACTACATGTTCGTGGAGCGCGACACCGGCGCGAAGAACTACTTCGAAGTCCCCCTCGCCCGCGCCTACCGCATCTTCACCCGGGCCCTCGAACGCTGCTCCGGTCTGGAGCGCACGGTGCGCGGCCCGTCCATGTCCGCAACACCGGGCAAGGTCCTGGTGGACGGCATCACCCGCATCGCGGGTGAGGATGTCTTCTCTCTCAGGTTCGTGCAGGGCAGGAACTCGAGCTGGGTGAATCGGCCGTTCTTCGCCAGGTTCGACCCCAACGCAACCTGGTTGGACGATCTGAGACCAGCGTTCGGCGAACGCGAGTTCTTCTTCGACTCCGAGATGCGACGGCTGACGGAATCGAAGGCCGTCGCCGAAGAGGTGTAGCCGTAGCCCGAGAGACGATGGAGCGGGCGGACTCTCCATGAGAGCGCGCGGACACTCGGTATGGGCGGTGCCGAGCCGTTCCGCGCGCGAACCTCTGGCCCGCCTCATAGCCCGTCTGGCGACCCGGGAAGGGACTCCATCCTTCCCTCCCCACGTGACCATCGCTGGGAGCCTCGAGGGCGAACCCGGGGAGTTGACCCGTCTGGTCGGGGCGGTGGCCGACGCACACGCCCCCCTCGCACTACAACTCGGCCCCTGCTCGACCAGCGAGCACTGGTTCACGTGCGTCTACTATCGCATCCGAACCTCGGCCACCCTGGAACGCGTCCGCGCATCCCTGGATGTTCGCGCTCCCTGGACCCCCCACCTCAGCCTGCTCTACGGCCACCTGACGGACGACCGACAGCAGGCGCTGGCGCTGGAGTTGAGTTCACCACCGCTGAGGGAGTTCACGGCCTCCTCGCTTCAGCTGTGGTCCACCGAGGGACCGGTGGAGGACTGGTACTCCGTGGCGGACTTCGCTCTCCGCGGCTCCGCGTGACCGCCCGTCAGGCGGTGGACGTGACCACGCCCTCGCCGCCGCCACCCAACGCGGCCCCCCGTATCATGGGCCCATGCGACACATCCTCCCCTGCCTCCTGATCCTCGTGCTCGCCGACGTGGCGGTCGCACAACACGTCCACACCAACCGGACCGGGACCAAGAAGCTCCCCCGCCCCAAGGAGGACGGCGTCTGGCACTTCGTCGTGTTCGGCGACCGAACCGGCGGACCGGCGGAGGGGATCACGGTGCTCCAGCAGGCCGTCCGTGACGCGAACCTGCTCGACCCGGACATCGTGATGACCGTGGGGGATCTCATCAACGGCTACAACGAGACCCCGGAGTGGATGGCGCAGATGCGCGAGTACCACTCCGTGATGAGCAAGCTCCGTATGCCCTGGTACCCGGTCGCAGGAAACCACGACACCTTCTGGCGCCGCACCAAGGGGGAGGAAGAGCGGCCCGAGCTGGAGCACGACCAGCACTACGAGACCCACTTCGGACCGCTCTGGTACTGGTTCGCTCACAAGACCGCGGCCTTCATCGTCCTCTACACGGACGAGACCGACCCGGTCTTCGGGCGCAAACACTACGGAGTCCCCGGGGGACAGCGGATGAGCGCCGAGCAGAAGCAGTGGCTCAGCGCGACCCTGAAGAAGACCAGCGGGTTCGAACACGTGTTCGTCTTCGTTCACCACCCCAGGTGGATCAAGAACCGATACCCCCACAGCGACTGGCAGGACGTGGAACGAAGACTCCTGGACGCGGGCAACGTCACCGCCGTCTTCGCCGGCCACATCCACCGACTCCATTACGCCGAGGCGCGGCGACCGAGCGGAGGGCGGCCGATCCAGTACTTCACCCTGGCCACGACCGGGGCGAACTCGAGAGCGACGCAGCTCTCCGAGCCGGGTTACTCCCACTCCGAGTCTCTGCTCGGTTACGTCCATCACCTGGACGTCGTCACGGTCCGGGGCACGGGGCGGATCTCCGTGTCAACGCTCCCCATCGGCGCGGTCATGGACCCGAAAGCGGTGACCCAGGAGTTGAAGGCGGACGTGGCCGCGCTCGAGGACCGACCCGCGTCCTACGACGGCACCCCCATCGTCCTGAGCGCTGACGGCAGCGCCACGGGCACCCTGAGGCTGACCCTGCGGAACCCAGCGAAGCACGCCGTGGAGTTCACCCTCACCCCGGACGCGAAGGGCAGCGGATTCGCGTTGAGCCCGGACCACGCTCACCTGACGGTTCCCCCCGGCGGCAACCGGGACATCGGGTTCCGCTACGAGCGCGGCCCTCGTGGCATGGGGAGGTTTCAGGCTCCCGTGTTCACGGAGGTCGCCGACTGGCTGGGCGACGGATTGCGCATTTCCACACGTCAACGCACCCACGCCATTGCCTTCGACATAGCATCCGAGACACTGCCCGTGGTCACACAGGCCGGGGTGCTCCATCTGGACGGACGATCCTGCGTCCGGGTGGAGTCAGCCGTTGCCTCGCTCCCTCAAGGGGCCCTCACGGTGGAGGGCTGGGTGTGCGCTGATGACCTGTCCGGCCGACGTCCGTTCGTCACCAAGACCGAGTCCTCGGAGTACGGCCTCTTCTTGAACGACGGCCGACCTCTCTTCGACGTCTTCCTCGGCGACGCCTATGTGAAGGTCCGCGCGCCCTCGTCCGCGAGGCTCCAGACGGGCCGCTGGCATCACGTGGCAGGAGTCTACGACGGGAAAGTCGCGCGCCTGTTCATCGATGGGAAAATGGTGGCGACGGCTCCGGGACAAGGCCGACGCAAGACCAACAACCACCCGCTCTTCATCGGCGCCGACCCGGATCGCTCAGGTCAACCCGTGGATCACCTGACCGGCCGGGTGGACGCCGTGCGGGTGTCGTCCACTGCCCGGTACAAGGACAACTTTCAGCCTGGCCGGACCTTCACGGCGGACGAGCACACCGCCCTGCAGCTTGACCTGGACTACGAAGCCGGCCCCGTGACGCCGGACTCGGGACCGAGCGGAGCCCACGGATTATGCGTCGGCAACGCATGGTGCGGACCGGACAAACCGACCCGGCGATAGGGACTCAGGGCGCCAGTCAGCCGATGAACTCGGCCCAGCTCGCCAGCTTCTGGGCGAGATTGCGGCGGGCTCTCACCAGCCGCATGTTGGCAGCGTCCTTGGTGATCTGGAGGGCCTCCGCCGCCGCCGAGATGGCCTTGCCATCCAGATAGACGAGGGTCAGGACGTCCCGCTCCGCCGGGCTCAACAGGTTCATGGCCAGATCGATGGCGGCGCTCCTGTCGGAGTCCAACGCCTCATCCATGCCACCTGTTGTGGCCAGGAATCCATCCAGGTTCTGAGACGAGACCTGATCCAGCCGCAGGGGTGCCCGACCGCGGTCCTTCAGACGCAGGTTCACCAGACGCCGCGCGGACACCCAGAGATAGCCACGCAACGCGGAAGGGCTGTCGAACTTCGGCAGGTTCTTGACGTTCAAGAGCCCCAGGACCGCCTCGTGGGCGACATCACTGGCACCGTAGGCGTCCGGCAGGTGCCCGCCACGGCCGCGGAGCATGGACTTGAGCACATCGATCTCGACCCGCAGGAGTCGATCAAGATCCTCCGGGTCTTCGGTTTCTTGCCAGCGAACCAACAGAGCCTCTGCGTCGATGGTCTCTTCACTCATGGCGGCGCCATCCTACCGGATGGAAGCCTCGGCCTGTAAAGCGCCCCCACGAATCCGAGGAGCGCCAGCTACGCACGCGTGCCTGACGGAGCCGTCGGCGTCCATGACCACCACATCACCGACAGCGCCGGCGCCGAGGCGGAAGTCACGCCCGAAAGACCGCGCCGCCAACGCCGTCAGGTCGCCCCACGCGCCGACCCACGTCAGCCCCAGCTCGCGGCACAACCGCAAAGCCCGCACACCGAAGAAGGCGACCCGCACCAGCGGGTCCCGGTTGGCAAAGTGGACGGCGAGGGCCGCCTCCTCATCGACGGAGTTGGCCACCTCCACCACCAGGACGACGCGCAAGCCGAGCCGGCGGCCCTCCCCCCCTTGCGCCACCACCTCACCAGGATCGCCCGCGACCACCACGGTGGTCACGGCAGCGGAGAGTTCCCCCGGCCTACCCCGCGCGACCTGCCCGCTACGTATGGTCCCCCCGGCGCCGACCAGGTGAAGCGCTCCGGGGGCCTGGGGAGGATCGCCGACTCCGAACCAGCAAGTCCGATCGCCGGCGAAGACAGCCGAGTTGCCGAGCCTGTCCGGGCCCAGCACCAGCGGGCGAGGCGCTCCTGAACGTCTCACGGTCTCCTCCTCCTCAGAGCCCCACGCGGACGATCGGAGCACCCCCGAGCGCCGCAGCCTCCAATGTTAGAGTGGCGTTCCGATCGGAGACAACCCATGTCAGAAGAACCCCGCCCCATCAGTCGCAAGAAGGTCACCACCAAGAGCCTCCGCCGCATGAAGGCGCGCAACGAGCAGGTGACGGCGCTGACAGCCTATGACCACCTCATGGCCGGGCTCATCGATGACGCCGGCATCGACGTGATCCTGGTGGGGGACTCGGTGGCCACCGTGGTGCAGGGTCAGGACACGACGGTCCCGGTCACCATGGACCAGATGCTCTACCACGCCGGGCTCGTCAGCCGCGCGGTCGAGCGGGCGCTGGTGATCGGCGACCTCCCGTTCATGAGCTATCAGGTCAACCCGGACGAGGCCCTGCGCAACGCTGGACGCATGGTCAAGGACGCCGGCGTGGAGGCCGTGAAGCTGGAAGGTGGGAGCGTCATCTGCCCGACCATCGCGCGGATCGTGGACGCGGGCATTCCTGTGATGGGACATCTGGGCCTCACCCCCCAGTCCATCCACAAATTCGGCAGCTACGAAGTCCGGGCCACGCAGGACCTGGAAGCGCAGCAGCTGCGGCGCGACGCCCGGGAGCTGCAGGACGCCGGCGTGTTCGCCATCGTCCTGGAGAAGGTGCCCGCGGACCTGGCCACGGAGATCACGGACACACTCGAGACCCCGATCATCGGCATCGGGGCGGGGCAGGGGTGCGACGGGCAGATCCTGGTGAGCCACGACATGCTCGGCTTGTACACCAAGTTCCACCCACGGTTCGTTCGCCGCTACGCCAGCGTCGCCGAGACCATGCTGGGGGCCTTCCGCAGCTTCCTCGACGACGTCAAGGCGGGGGACTTCCCGTCCGAAAACGAGAGCTACTGAGGGCCCACTGTCCACACAACTGCAGGAGCATCACATGCGCATCCTCGTCCTCTGCCTCCTCACGACGGTCTCCCTGGCCCAGGACCCCACGCCGGCGCCGAAGGGCGCCGTCACCCTGTTCGACGGCGCCAACGGCGACAGCTGGGTCCATCGCAACAGCGGCAAGCCCTTCGCGTGGAAGCTCCAGGACGGGGCCATGGAGGTCGTCCGCGGCAACGGCGACCTGCTCTCCAAGCAGCACTTCTCCGACTTCCACCTCCACGTGGAGTTCTGGCTCCCCAAGACCCCGGAAGGCACCAGCTGGCAGGGACGCTCCAACAGCGGCGTGTACCTACAGGGGCGCTACGAGATCCAGGTGCTCGACTCCTATGGCATCAAGAAGCTGCGCCCTGGTGACTGCGGCAGCATTTACGGGCAGAAGATCGCCGACCGCAACGCGGCCCGACCCCCGGAGGTCTGGCAGAGCTACGACATCCACTTCACCGCGCCACGATTCAAGGACGGGGAGCGGGTCGCCAAGCCCCGAGTGACGGTGTTCTGGAACGGTGTTCGCATCCACGATGACATCGAGATCAACGGCCCCACGGCCGCCCACGCCGGCGGTGATCAAGCCAAGCCGGGCCCGATCCTCCTCCAGGATCACGGCAACCCGGTCCGCTACCGCAACATCTGGGTCGTGGAGAAGAGCGACGACGAGGCCGAGGCGACGGTCTCGGTTCCCCGTGTCTTCGCGGACCACATGGTGCTCCAGCGTGATCGGGAGGTGCCCATCTGGGGACAGGCGTCTACGAAGGCCGTGGTGCGCGTGACCTGCGGATCGGCCACGGCGGAGTCACGTGCCGACGAGAGCGGTCGATTCAAGGTCACCCTGCCAGCCATGCCCGCCGGCGGCCCACATGAGCTCGTCGTCACCTGCGGCGACGCGAGGCGGACCCTGAAGGACGTGATGGTAGGCGAGGTCTGGGTGTGCTCCGGCCAGTCCAACATGCGCTGGCGGGTCGATCGCTCCATGAATGCGAAGCCGGAGATCGCAGAAGCGAAACACCCTCGAATACGTCTCGCGTTCCTCAAGGAGACGAGAGCAGATGAGCCTCAGACAGACGCACCCATCCGGTGGGAGGTGTGCTCCCCCGAGACCATCCCCACCTTCTCGGCGGTGGCCTACTACTTCGGCCGCCACCTCCAACGGGAGCTGGGAGACATCCCCATCGGCCTGGTCATGACGTCATGGGGCGGCACCCCCGTGGAAGCATGGACGTCGCGCGAGGCGCTGAAGGCTGACCCGGTGGTAGAGCGATGGTCGACCCTGGTCTCCAGAGGCGCACAGGCCTACAAGCGACAGCTTGACCAGTGGAACGACAAGGCCCGTGTAGCGGCAGCCGAGGGCAAGGCGCCGCCCGGGAAGCCCCGGCGTCGCGGACCGCGGGCGCACCACGAACCGGGGGTGCTGTACAACGCCATGATCGCGCCGCTGATCCCCATGTCGTTCCGTGGAGCGATCTGGTACCAGGGCGAATCCAACGCCTCCCGGGCCTGGCAGTATCGCCGACTGTTCCCCGCCATGATCAAGGACTGGCGTCAGCGCTGGGGCTCCGAGTTCCCCTTCTACTGGGTGCAGCTGGCCAACTTCAAGAAGACCGCTGACCAGCCCGGGGAATCGGATTGGGCAGAGTTGCGGGAAGCCCAGTCCATGGCCCTGGCTCTCCCCAATACCGGACAGGCATGCGCCATCGACATCGGCGCCGCCAACGACATCCACCCCCGGAACAAGCAGGAGGTGGGCCGACGCCTCGCGCTGATCGCCCTGAATCAGATCCACGGCAAGGAGGTGGTGGCCCACGGGCCGACCATGAAACACGCCGCCTTCGCTGACGGAAGGGCCACGGTGCGCTTCGACCACGCCGCGGATCTCAAGACCCGGGATGGGCAGGCGGTGACGGGGTTCGCCGTGGCGGGAGAGGACCGTCAATGGCGCTGGGCGGAAGCCACCATCAACGGCGCTGGGGTGACCGCGTGGTCGCCCCAGGTACCGAGGCCCACGGCGGTTCGTTACGGATGGGCCGACAACCCGAGGTGCAATCTGGTCAACGGCGCCGGCCTGCCCGCGGTCCCGTTCCGGTCAGACGACTGGCCGGGGGTCACCACCGGCAAGGAGCAGTAGCACGGGGTCGGGGAACGGGGTCGGCGCCTCGGCCGCCCCCGCCCCTGGAAAACCCCGCCGTTACTTCAGGCGCGTGACCCCGGGGATCGCCACCGGCTCCGGCTTCATGTCACCCCAGACATACTCGGAGGGGCTCGCTCCCGCCGGCCCCAGGCGCTGCTGCGAATTCAGGGCCTGATCGAAGGTCACCACCTGTCCGGTGTAGGCGGCCATGCGACCCATGACGGCCATGAGCGTGGACTTCGCCATGTAGTCGCCGTTGTTGATGGGCTTGCCTTCGCGGATGGAGCGGAACAACTCGTCGTGCTCCGTCTGGTACATGGAGTTACGGGGTCCCTCGTACTTCCAGGTCACGTTGCCCTGGTGGTCGGTGGTCCGGTGGCCGAACACGTGGCACCGTCCCTTGGTGCCGTAGATGTGATCGGACACATCGCCCGCGGTCCCGTTCATCTGACGGCACGACGCGAACGCCTTGACGCCGTTCTTCCACTCGAACGTGATGTTGAAGTGGTCGTAGATGTTGCCCCACTTCTCCGCGGTGCGGACCTGACGCCCGCCAGAACCCACGCACTTCACCGGGTACTCGTCACCCATGGCCCAGGGCATCTTGTCCAGGCTGTGGATGTGCTGCTCGTTGATGTGGTCGCCTGAGAGCCAGGTGTAGTAGAGCCAGTTACGGCACTGGTACTCGATGTCCGACCACTCTTCACGGTGGCCGCGGTGCCACAGCTCACCGGTGTTGTAGGTGCACTGCATGGTGACCACGTCACCGATGTGGCCGTCCAGGACCCGCTGGATGGTGGCCTTCTTCTGGTTGTCGTAGCGCCAGCAGAGCCCCGAGACCACGGACAGCTTCTTCTGGCGGGCCATCTCCACGGCCTCGAGGACGGACCGGACGCCGGGGCCATCCACGGCCACGGGCTTCTCGGCGAAGACGTGTATCCCCTTCTCCACGGCCAGGCGCAGGTGGTGAGGCCGGAAGTGCGGCGGCTCCGCCAGCAGCACGACGTCCACGCCGGACTCGATCAACTTGCGCCCAGCGTCGAAGCCGGTGAACTTGTGCGCGTCATCAACGACGATGCGGTCCTTGATCTTGCGCTGCTTCTTGAGGTTGTTGAGGCTGCTCTCCAACCGATCCGAGAACGCGTCCGCCATGGCCACCAGCTGGCACCCATCGTCCGCGCGCAACGCCTGGTTGGCTGCCCCTGATCCTCGACCGCCGCAGCCGATGAGCCCGACCCGGATGACGTCACGGGCACCCGCGTGAGGCGCGGCGAACGCCGGCGACGCGAGGGCGCCGCCCACGGCGGCGGCGGTCGAGGCCTTGAGGAACTGACGACGGGACGCGCTCGAGTCGGAGCCTGAGTTCTGGGTCATGGTGGAACCTCCTGAGTGGCGAATGAACAGGGTACCAGACCCGGATGCCCCGGTGGCGCCCGGGTGTCATCGGCGTCGATGCTTGCAACGAATGCAGGCATCGGGCACCCTCCCCTTCATGAACCTCGACAGACGCACCCTCCTCTGCGCCGCAGCATCGGGCATGGCCGGCATCGCGACCAGACCAGGACAGGCTGACCAGCGCGGGGCCTCCACCCCGCCGCAGCCCCAGCCCATCCTCAAGTCCGTGAAGTGGGGCATGATCCGCCTGAAGGCGGACCCTGTCGGCAAGTTCCGCCTCATGAAGGAGCTGGGGTTCGACGGCATGGAGCTGGTCAGCCCCCTCGGCGGCCTCAAGGTCAAGGATCTCCTCGCGGCGCGAGACGCCACCGGCATGCCCATCCACGGGGTCGTGGACATGGTCCACTGGCAGCCCTCCCATCGCCTCTCGTCGCCGGACCCGAAGGCCCGGGAGCGGGGGCGAATGGCCCTGGAGCAGGCGGTCAGGGACACCCACGCTCTCGGCGGTTCCTCGGTGCTCCTGGTACCAGGCGTGGTCGGCAAGGACGCCACCCACCAACAGTGCTGGGAGCGCTCCACCGCCGAGGTCAAGCAGGTCCTGCCCCTGTGCGCCAGGCTGGGCGTCCACGTCCTCATGGAGAACGTGTGGAACGGCTTCTGCATGAAGGCCGAGCAGATGGCGGAGTACATCGATGGCTTCAACAGCCCGTGGGTCGGCGCCTACTACGACATCGGAAACCACGTGAAGTTCGGCAAGAGCGAGCACTGGGTCCGCACCCTGGGCAAGCGCATCGTCAAGCTGGACGTGAAGGACTGGGGCAGCAAGAACGGCTTCTGCAAGATCGGTGATGGGGACTGCGACTGGCCGGAGGTGCGCAAGGCGCTTGAGGAGATCGGTTTCACCGGGTGGTCCACGGCGGAGGTCGGCGGCGGGGGCAGGGAACGACTCGCCGAGATCGGCTCCAGGATGGACCGGTTCCTGATCAAGGGTTGAGCAGGCCGAGAGACCCGCTCGCCACGGCTACCGGTACTTCTTCTTCTCTTCCTCGGTGGGGGCCTTGAGCGGTCGCACCAGGCGGAACCCTACGAACAGGGCGTCGGTGTGATACCAGATGCTCTGCGGCACCTGCGGGTCCTTCATCTTCCACTGCTCGTCCGATGGCATGCGGGCCGAGCTCCGCAGATCTCGTCCTCCCTGTTTCCAGCCGCCGCCTCGGGTGACCCGAGGATAGAGCTCGGTGGGCATGAAGTACGGGCCCTTCACCCCGTCCTTCAGACGCTTGTAGGCGTCCGCGTGGTACTGATCCAGGCACCACTCCGCCACGTTGCCGTGCATGTCGTGCAGGCCCCAGGGGTTGGGCTTCTTGGAGCCCACCGGGTGGTACTTCCCCTTTGAGTTCCTGCGGTGCCAGGCGTGGGCGTCCAGGTCCTTGCTGTTGGCGCCGAAGCTGTACGGGGTGGTCGTCCCCGCACGGCAGGCGTACTCCCACTCCGCCTCCGTCGGCAAGCGGTAGAACTCACCGGTCTTGACGGACAACCACTCGCAGTAGGTCTTGGCCGCCAGCTGCGTCATGCAGATGGCCGGGTGCCCTTCCTTACCCATACCGAAGGTCATGTCGGTGTAGGGAGGAGTGGGCCGGGTGACCGCGTCCGCGACCTTGTCCGACTCACTGGGCTCCGCGGCCCGTCGCCGCTGCTCCAGGCTCATGGCCCACTGCTCGTACTCGTCCCAGGTCACCTCGCACTTACCCATCCAGAAGGGCTCCACGGTGACCTTGCGCTGGGGGCCCTCATCACGTCCTCGGCCCCGCTCCGTTCGGGCGCTGCCCATGACGTAGCTCCCCCCCTTGACGGGCATCATGGTGAAGGAGACGTCCGTACCGGGGATCTTGCGCGTGTAGGACGCAAACTCCTCTTGGGTCTGGGGTTCGCAGAGGGACAGGAACAGTGTCAGGAGTGCAACAGTCATAGGGCGTGATTCTAACCACCTGACGGGCCCCCGTAGAGCGGACCTTCGGTAATCCTCCGATCGCACGCGGAACCGGGGCAATTGCCCTTAACAGCCACCGCCCGGTGAGTGAAGATATGGGGGTGAATCGCCCTGAGTCCTCGCCTGCAAACGCACACGTCCGGAACAGCCAATGACCCCGATCAACGCGTTGCGCGCAACCGCTCTGCTGATGTCCCTGGTGGCCGTCGCCAACGCACAGATCTCGCCCGGGGGCTCTACCCGGACGTTCCAATGGGGGGTGAGCGGCGGGACCTCCGCCATCACCGGGTTCTGCGCCATCGCCCCAACCGGAGGTGACGGCAGCGTCACCGAAGGGGCGAGCCTCCCCATCGGCTCCGCCAGAGCCCTGCTCGTCATGCCTCGGATCATCGGACCGCTGGCGAGCCAGGTCCCGCCCGGGGCCCAGGTCACGTCCGCCACTCTGGCCGTCCACGTGGATTCGGTCCCTGGAGCGTCCGCGAACCGGACCCTGACCCTCTCCCCGCTGTTCGACCTCACGGGGGTCGGCCCCTGGCACGAACCCGCCGCCGCCGTGGCCTCCGGCACCGGCGTCGGCGTCTCCTGGATGTCTCGTGACAGCCGCCCTGGGATCGCCGCACCGTGGCTCCTCCCCGGCGGGGACGTGGCGACGGTGCCCGCCCCCTGGAGTGACAGCCAGACCATCGACCAGACCCCGGACCAGTGGTGCGTGTTCGACGTGACCGCGGTGGTGGGGCTCATGACAGACGGCTGGACCAACGCCGGCTGGGCCCTCGATTGTGACCAGAGCGGAACGGACGTGATCCTCTCGGGAGATGACCACCCCACCGCCGGACGACGGCCGGTGCTCACGGTCCAATGGAGCACCGTGGCGGCGCCGATGAACCACACGCCGGCCGCCCCCGACCTCACCGTCAGCACCACCGACGGCGCGCCCGTTACGGTGCAGCTGCCGTTCGCGGACCAGGACGGCGAGTCCCTCACTTACGTCATCCGCGAACGCCCGCAGCATGGCACCCTCGAGGGTCAGGTGTGGTGGGTCTACAAGCCCCAGCCCGGGTTCGTGGGAACCGATCGGTGGACCTATTACGTCCACGACGGGTTCGCCACCTCCCCCATGGGGACGGTCACCGTGAACGTCACCGCTGACGCCGCCGCCGCCAACACCACCTGGAGCAACCTGGGACCGGCGCCGGGCATGCGAGCCGCCACCGTCGACGTGACCGAGGCCCCCGGGGGTCAGGTCGCCACCACCGGCCCCGAGATCACTCTCGCTCACGACACCCAGGCCGCGGTCATGGACATCCCGGACCTCTTGACGGGAGCGACCTCCGTACCCGCAGGGGCCACCATCGTCGCCGCCCAGCTCGACCTGACCGTGTCTTCCAACAGCGCCGCCACCTCGGTGACGGTGAGCGCGCACCGGCTGACCGATCCCGCCAGGCTCGGTCCCTGGCACCTCCCTGCGTCACCGGGCAGCGCCCCCGACAGCGGCGTCTCCTGGATGTACCGCGACGCACGCCCTGGTCACCTGACCCCGTGGCTTGTCCCAGGAGGTGAACGAGCAGGTGGCAGCTCCGCTGAACCGCTCCCCGGCCCTCAACCGGGAGAGGTCGTCTCCTTCGACGTCACCGCGGCGGTCAACGCCTGGATCGGCGGCGCGCCGAACCTGGGGTGGGTGCTGGAGTCCAACTCGCCGGACGTCGTCGGCTTCGCGTCCCCATCCCACGGCGACCCCTCCTGGCGACCACGCCTGACCGTGACGTGGAGAGCGCCCGGGAGCGTCGGGTCCGACCTCCCGCCCATCGCCGATGCCGGCGGCGACGTGCAGGCGACCCCGAACGAGCTGATCCAGATGGACGGCGGTGGCTCCTACGACCCAGAGGGGCAGCCCCTGCAGCAGCTGTGGTTCCAGACGGGAGGCCCCGCCTACCCCATCCCTGCACCCACGTCCCTCGCGTGGACGTTCCACGCGCCCACGACGCCGGGCACGTACACGTTCGTCCTCGGCGTCTCCGACGGCGTCGGCTATGACTTCGACACCAGACGCGTCACGGTGGTGGCCCCCACGGGGCCAGTGAACGCGCCGCCGGTCGCCGATCCGGGACCGGGAGTCATACGACCGGAGGGGGCCCTCTACTTCCTGAACGCCACCTCGTCCTTCGACCCCGAGGGCACACCTCTGACCGGGTGGTGGGAGCAGGTGAGCGGACCTCCGGCCCTGGAGTTCGAGCCCACCGCCAACCCGCTCATGACGCGGGTGCGGCTCCCCTTCACTCCGGCCGCCCAGTCACCCATGCCACTGGGGTTCCGGGTGACGGTGTCCGACGGAGTCCACACGTCCGTCGGCTGGACCGTGATCTTCATCGTGGACGGCCCCAACAACTCCCCCACCGCAGCGGCTGGGCCGAACCAGTCCGCGGAGTCCCATAGCTGGGTGGGCCTGGACGGACGCGCCTCCTCCGATCCCGATCCCCAGCACCTCTACTTCACCTGGACCCAGACCACCGGACCGGCGGTGACGCTCCACGGCTCCGACCGGGTGCCCCACTTCCGCGCCCCCACGGTCACCGCACCGGTCAACCTGGTCTTCGAGCTCGAGGTCTCGGACGGCGAGTATGCGGACACTGCCACCACCACGGTGACCGTCCTGCCGAGCCCGCCGGAGTTCACGGGCAACCCACAGTCCCTCACCCCTTACACGGACACCATCACGATCCGGGAAGCCCGACACCTGCTACGGCGCGCGGGCTTCAGCGGCCCCACGGACGCGGTGAATCAGGTCCGGGCGAACGGCCTCACCGGCGCCGTGACCCAGCTGCTGAACCCCATCGCAGAACCGGCGGTGGACGCGGAGGCCTGGGGGCACGTGCCGATTCCGGTTACCGGCGACACCTACCCTCAAGCGAACCTGGAGCAGGTGGCTGAGTGGTGGACCACGTACATGCTCCGGTCCCAGTGGCGAAACCAGCTGCGGGAGAAGATGGCCTACTTCTTCCACGATCTCTACGCCACCGGCGGGGCGATCGCGGGGACTGGCGAGCGCCACTGGCGCATGCAGCACATCGACCTGTTCCGCGACAGGCCGTTCCCCAACTATCGCCAGTTCCTCATCGACCTCACCCAGGACGACCTGATGCTGGACTGGCTGGACAACCACCGCAACGAGTCCAGCGCCCCGAACGAGAACTACGCCCGGGAGTTCTGGGAGCTGTTCACCCTCGGCCCCACGGACCCCTTCACCGGCCTGCCGAACTACACGGAGACGGACATCCAGGAGGCCTCTCGCGCCTTCACGGGCTGGGAGCGGTATGACCCGCCGGAGAACCCCAGCGACTCCTACTACTCCCGCTTCAACCAGGCCCGCCATGACAACGGGATGAAGGACATCTTCGGCTTCATCGGCCCATGGAAAGACGAAGACATCGTCGACATCACCATGACACGGCCGCAAGCCGCGGAGTTCATCGCCCTCAACCTGTTCCGGTTCTTCGTCCACGACCACCCGGACCATGGGGTCGTGCAGGCCCTGGCTCAGGTGTTGACGTCCAACGGATGGGAGTTGAAGCCCGTGGTGGAGACCATCCTCAAGTCAGAGGCCATGTTCTCCGCCGACGCCGCGACGCCGAGGGTCAAGCAGCCGCTCAGCTACCTGATCGGCTTCATGCGAGAGTCCGGCCTGGAGACCAGCGTCGACACCCTGCACGACTACATGTTGAACCTGGGCCATGTGCTGGGGGACCCGCCCAACGTCAAGGGGTGGCCCGAAGGCGGGTTCTGGCTCGGGGAAGCCTCCATGGCGTACCGGGCCCAGGCCATCGCCGCCGTCACGGAGGATCGGTTGTTCCAGCAGGGCGTCAGCCTCGACCACCTGCTGCCTCAGCCCGGCCTCCGCTCCGGCGCCGCCACGGTCGCCCACCTGTTGCGGCTGCTGGACATCGAGCTGGATGACCCGGATCAGTTCCACGCCCTCACCGAGTACATGAACACCGTGGACAACGGGCAGGGCCGATTCCTGAACCTGTTCAACGGGGACATCCCGGTCCACGTAGACCGGAAGCTGCGAGGGGTGCTGTTCCTCCTCGCCTTCGCCACGACCGACTATCACACTCACTGAGCCTCCCATGTGCATTGATCGCAGAGAATTGCTGAGAGCCGGCTTCGCGACCCTCGCCGCCGGTTCCATCCCGGCCTCCAGCATGTTCGCCATGGGGACGCAAGCCGCCGGCGGCGGCAGCCAGCGGGTGATCATGATCAACATCCGCGGCGGATGGGACAGCCTCAGCGTCGTGGTGCCACACGGGCGGAGCGAGTACTACAACCGCCGCCCGACCCTGGCGATCCCGGCCCCGGACCCGACCGACCCCACCGCCGCGCTGCCCGCCGAGACCGGCATCGGGATCAACCCGCTCATGCCCGAACTCCACGCGGCCTACACCGCCGGAGAGATGGCCATCGTCCAGAAGACCGGGTATCCCAACGAAGACCTCTCCCACTTCACCAGCCAGGATGTGATGAGCCGCGGCATCCGGGACACCGGCCATCCGGACACCCGCGGTTGGCTCGGGCGGCTCGGGGACCTGTATTTCAACCAGGCCATCCAGATCGTCGGCGTCGGCGCCGGCAACAAGCTGGACTTCGTCGGCAGCGGATACCGGCCGGTGGTCCTCGATGATCTGTCCGAGCTCGTCATCCCGGAAGATCCGACGCACCCCAACGACTCCATCTACCGCAAGCAGAAGGCCCTGGAGCTACTCGGCTCTTCCGCCCCCCTGTCCGGGTTCCGAGCCCAGGTCCGCGCCGCGGGCACGTCCGCCTTCCAGCTGGCGGACCAGGCGCTCAACGCCATCGCCAACTACACCCCGACCGGGGCCTACCCCGCCAACTCCGGCTTCGCGGACCGGGTCCAGGACATAGCCCGCATCATCCAGGGTGGGCTCGGGACCCAGGTCTTCTACGTGGAGACCGGAGGTTTCGACACCCACGCCTCTCAGGCGGACACCCTCGCCAATCGCCTGCCCGAGATCTCCGGCACCATCGGAGCGCTGATCGCCGACCTCAAGGCCATGAGCGAGTACAGCAACACGACCCTGGTGGTGTACACGGAGTTCGGCCGCAGGAACTACGAGAACGGCGGCCTCGGGACGGACCACGGACACGGACATCACGCCCTGGTTATCGGCGGCGCGGTGGCCGGGGGGCTGCGCGGGACATCGGTCAGCGAAGCTGAGCTGCTCCTCGGGCACCTCCCCATGGAGGTGGACTTCCGGCAGATCTACTCCGAGGTGATCCAGAGTCGACTGGGTGTGGGTCCTTCGGCCGTGTTCCCGGACTACACCCAGGCCACCTCCGGCCTCAACCTGTTCGTCTGACGGGCCGAGGCCGGGCGGCGGGCGCGAGGTGCCCGCCGCGCCGGTCCCTACCTCACACCCCGCTCCTTCAGGAGCTGCTGGAAGGCCTCCCTCAGCTCCCCTTGCTCCTGGCCGATGGAGGTCAGAGCCAGGCTCCGGTCGAACTCCAGGCTGTATCCGTAGGTGACGACCTTGGCGCTCTGCTGGATCGCCGAAGCCGGAACCTCGAGATCCCAGCGCAGGATGCCCAGGGGACGGTCAGTCCTCACGTATAGGCCGTCCTTCGACAGGTCCTCGGACGTCTCCCCCAGAGCCACCCGGAGGTCTCTGTCGCGGTCGGTGTGAGGCAGGCGATCAAGGAGGCGCAGGGAGATGGGCTCCGAATGGAAGTTCTCCACCTCCAGCCGCATCTTGATGTCGATCACCCGATTGCCGCCTTGAACCACGGACTTCTTGCTCACCATCTCCCGTCGAGCCCGCATCCGCGGGTCCGCCCCCAGGCCGATGACGAAGGTCTCTCCCTGGGCGACGCTGCTCATCTCGGCCCGACCCACGAAGCGACCGTCCAGATAGACGCTGGCTGAACCGGCCAGCAGGTCGTACCCGGACAGGTTCACGGCTCGACCTTCCCGGTAGATGTGGTGAGTCAGCACCGGCGTCGCCACGTGATAGAAGTCGCTCGCCAACTCTGCCCGGACGATCCGGACCATCTGGGTGTCGGCGCGATTGGCGAGGCTCACGCGAGCTCCCAGTGGATAGGCGAGACTCGGCCCTGCCCCGGCCGCGGGGGCGCTCCGGACCGCGTCTGCGAACGCCTCGGCGCCGGTGATGATCTCCAGCGTCTGCAACTCATTCGCTGCGACGTTAACGCTCCACGCGGCTTCGAAGTTGTCCGCGTTGTTGAACGCCCTGAGCAGGCCATTGTTCCCGTCCCGCTGCCGCTGCGCGATGGAGGCGTAGGCCTTGGCCGCGGATTGACCGCGTGTCTGCGGCTGTCTCGGCCCCGGCCCCAAGGCCACGGAGAACGGCGCGAGCCCCGGCCCCGCGGCGCTCAGGGCGGGGGTCGCCGTGGAGAGGGTCAACTCTACGTTCTCCCAGTCCTCCCCCGTGGTCTGCTGGATCAACGCGTTGTACTCCACCCTCAGCTTGCCGCTGTCCTTCAGGGCCCGCAGGTTGTAGGACGGCGCCCAGCCGCACCCCTTCACCATGTAGTTGAGGGACACGACCCCCTGACCGGGCTCACGCTTCTCAAGGAAGATCACCGCCTCCCGGACCGTGTTGGAGGATCTCTGATGCAGCTCGGCGCGCTGCCGCTGCAACAGCGCCAGCTTCTCCTGCAGGGTCCGCGCCTCTCGCTGGAGGGTCATCAGGGACTCTCGCGCCTCCTCTCGTTGTTTGAACCCGAACAGCACCAGGCGCTCCAGGGCCTCGGCGTCCAGGGCGCCCTTCTGCAGATCTCCGTGGGCCGTAGGCGCGACGAAGCCCTCCAGCTTGTCCAGGTACTGGACCCGTTTCTCCACGACCCCTCTGCTGCTCTCGTTGCTGGCGAGGGCATCCCGGGTGCTCTGTATCTCCTCGTCGAGGCTGCGCGCGCGGTCGCTGGCCTCCTCTCTCACCGTGCGGGTCCGGTACCTGACGGCACGGACCTCGACTCCATCCCCAGCCTCCGCGAAGACGCTGTCTCCGAGGACCCCGTGGGGAAGGCCGATCACGGTGAGCTGCAGGGCTCCCGTGCTGTCGGGAAGCTCCACCGACCGCGTGACCATGGCCTGACCCCGATAAAGGGTGACCCCGGTCACCGTCCCCTCGACCTCCACACCCTGGGCGATCAACGACGCCGACGAGACGATCCACAGCAGCATGTATCTCATGGTTGCTCCCAATGCAGTGAGACTCGCCGGGCCAGCGTGACCACCTCGGTCCGCCGGCGCCCGACTCCTTCTCCATGAGACGCGAAACGAAGCCCACTCTGTGTAACGACTGTGCAACCTTGAATGCCCGGCGCAGAAACCGAGCATGAGGACCCATGAGCTTCTCCCCCTGGACCCACGAACTCCGAAGCCTGAGCCGCCTCGCCGCTCCGGTGATCGCGGTCCAGGTGGGCATGGTGCTGATGGGCATCGTCGACACCATCATGGTGGGCCGGATCCCTGACGAGGAGGTGGCCGGGCGGGCGCTGGGGCAGGTAGCCATCGGCCATGTCTACTTCTGGTTCTGGATGTACTTCGGCATCGGCGCCCTGATGTCCGTGGACCCCCTGGTGTCCCAGGCCGTGGGGGCCAACGACCGCACCGCCATCGCCCGCGCCATGCAACGGAGCCTGGTCCTGGCAGGAGCGCTCTGCCTGCCCGTCATCCCCCTGCTGATGCTCGCACCGGCAGCCCTCTCCCTGCTCGGTCAGCCCGAGGGCATCATCGAAGGCGCCGCCCCATACACCCAGATCTCGGCCCTGAGCGTCCCCGCGCTACTGATCTTCGCCGTGCTCCGTCAGGGGTTGCAGGCCATGGACCGGCTCGCCCCCACGGTGTGGACCCTCGTCGCCGCGAACGGCGTCAACGTGCTGCTCAACTGGGTCCTGGTGTACGGGAACCTCGGCGCCCCCTCTCTCGGCACCATCGGCTCCGCCTGGGCGACCGTCGGCGCCCGGTGGTTCACCGCGGTCGCCCTGGTGATCATGGCCTGGCCGGCCCTACGTCCGTACCTGCGCCCATGGAGGCGGGACGCCACGAGCAGACCGCGGCTCCTGGGCATGCTCCGCATCGGCGCCCCCATCGGCCTGCAGTATCAACTCGAGCTGGGCATCTTCGCCATGACCGCGATGATGATGGGCTGGATCGGGGAACAAACGGTGGCCGGACACATGGTCGCCCTCAACCTCATCCAGCTCTCCTTCATGATCCCTCTCGGGATCTCCGGCGCCGCGGCGGTCCGCGTCGGACAGGCGGTGGGGCGCGACGATCGGGCCGCCGCCTCACGCTCCGCCGCCCTGTCCCTGGCCATCTCCGTGCTCGTGATGGCGCTCTTCGCTGTCATCTTCACCTGGCAACCGGACCCCCTGGCGAGGATCTGGACCGCCAAGTCTCAGGTGTTGCAGGTCGCCATCCTGCTCCTCCCCATCGCCGGCGTGTTCCAGGTGTTCGACGGCGTCCAGGTCGTGGCCATCGGCATCCTCCGCGGACTGGGCGACACCAGGACCCCGGTGATCACCGCCATCCTCGGGTTCTGGCTGATCGGGTTCCCCGTCGGGTACGGGCTGGGCTTCGTCCTCGACTGGGGCGCGGCGGGGCCGTGGTGGGGCCTCGTCGCCGGGCTGGCGGCGGTGGCCTTTCCCCTGACCTGGCGTGTCCGCACCCAGCTGCGACGAGGGGTGACCCGGCTCTCCGTGGGAGACTGACCGATGGCGCCCCCCTGGATTCCACGAATCCCTGTTACCCCGGTCCGTGCGTGTCGTCCGAGACCCAGGACGCCTTCCGGCCAGGCGCCGCAACAGGGAACCGATATGACCAGGATCACCGCACCGCTGCTGGCGTTCGTCATCGCCGCTCCGACCCTCATGGCACAACCTCATCAGGGGCCCCTCCAACCCCGAGCCCCCGAGGACAACCCGGTCACCAAGGAGAAGGCGGAGCTGGGCCGCTACCTCTTCCACAGTCCGTTGCTGTCCCGCAATCGGCTCATCTCCTGCGCCACCTGCCATGACCCGGAGGACGGGTTCACGGACGGGCGTCCGGAGAGCCGCGGCATCTTCGAGACGGACGTGGGCCGTAACAGCCCCACCCTGTGGGGCGTCCACATGCACCCGGGTTTCGTCGGACCGCTCCCGAAACCAGGCCAGAAGCGAAACGGAAAACCCGCACGGGGCAAGCTGCTGTCTCTGGAAGAGCGGTGCCTCACGCCGATCTCCAATCCGGTGGAGATGGGCAGCTCCGTCAAGCAGGCGGTGAGGGCCATCAAGCGAGTGCCCGACATGCGCCGTCGCTTCGACGAGGCGTTCGACAGGAGAGGGTACGGGGTGACGGGAGAGCGCATCGGCAAGGCCATCGCCACGTATCTGCGCACCGTGGGCCTGCCAGACAGCTCCTACAAGGACTTCCTCAACGGGAAACCGGAGGCGTTGAGCGACGCCGCCCTCCGCGGCCTCCAGGTGTTCACCGATCGAGGCCGATGCGCCGATTGCCACTCCGGGGAGTACCTGTCCGACGGTCGCTTGCACATTGTCAGCAGCCCCAGGGACTTCCGGAACATCGCGCAGCGGGCCGCCAGGGTCCAGAGGCACCAGCGGCTCGTCCAGCGGCGACCCTCGGAGGCTGAGGCGGAGCGTGGCCGAAGTCGCCACCGGCTGACGCCGGAGAAGGCTCGCAAGGGCCAGCGCATCGCGGATGTGCTGAAGCGCAGTCAGGAAGGCCAAGGGTACGACACGCCCACGGTGCTGACCCTCGGGAGCCAGACTCCGACCCTGTGGGACGTGGCGTCCACGGCGCCCTACTTCAGGGATGGATCCGTCAGCGACCTGGAGGTGGCCGTCCGCCAGCACATGTCGGAGATCCGACGCCGATCCCGCAGCACCTCCCGGAACTGCAGCTCCATGGCCGCGTCCACGAGCGGACCGGACCAACTGCCAAGACGGCTGCAGCCCCGCTACCAGGCCCCCTCGGGGCAACCGAAACCGGAGCTGCTCAGTGACGACGAGGTGAGCGACCTGCTCGCGTTCCTCAGGTCCCTCTCCCCTGCTCCGCGAAGCCCCTGACCCATCAACGGGAGGAGCTGTGAGACTGGCGGCGCCACATGAAGATCACCAGGCAGAGGAGGAATCCTCGAACCGACAAGGGCATGGCGGCGGGGAGGTCCACGAACGCCGCCCGCCGCCACCAGGACTCACGTCCGATCCGCCCTAGGATCTCACCCCCTTCATCGGATAACGCCCAGCTCCGACCGGTCCACCCCTGGGCCTGGAGGACCAGGCTCACCCCCTCCAGGTCGATCTCGAAACGACTCTTCCACACCGAGACCTTGCGAGCCTCCAGCAAGACAGCTTCGTCCTCGAGGAGTTGGAACGGGCCTCGCCAACCGGATCGCGAGATGCGAAAAGCGCTGTCGCCCACGGAGAGCGTCGCCCCCTCGGTCCAGACCCGGAAATCAAGGGAAGCCACCTCAACGTCATCCGACGACATGGTCCAGTTATGGCCCCAGATCCCCGTGGGCCTGGCCTTCAACATGGGCTCGATCCTCGCTCCGCCACCGCGCTGAGCGTAGCGCCCTGAACCCGGGGCGACGAAACCGATTCGGGGATTATCACGCGAATCGACACGAAAGAGACCCGCTCGGGATCGGGCCGGCGAGGACCCCGGGACAGCGCCCCAGGCTTCCGCGGGGTGTTGGTAGACTGCGAGGGCATGGCCCCCGTCGCCTCAGGCGATCACCCCCTGGGCGAGAGAGACTTCGGAGAAGACCCATCATGAAAAGCCGAGCCCTCTTCACAGCCTTCCTGTTCAGCACCCTGGGCGGGATCACCGTCGCCCAGACTTCACCGGACGTCATCGTCGGGGATCTAACCGGGCCCGCCTATTGGGGCGGCAACGGCTCCGTGACCGCCATCTCCATCGGCACCACGTCATGCAACATCGGCACCCAGCCGCTGACCTGGATCGCCAACACGCCGGTGCACCCCGTGATCGGACAGAACATGTTCCGGCTCAAGAACGGGCGCTTCGAACAGATCGGCATGTCCTGGCTCAAGCATGGGTTCACGGCGCTGCAGCAGTCCCTGTGCGGGTCCTGCAACCCCTGGCCCAACGGCACCGCCCTCGGCGTCGGGTGCTCGGACCCCTACACCGCCAGCCGCAACGGTCAGCAGAGCGGCCTCGGGCCGCGCCACGAGGTGAACGCGTCCACCGGCGGCTTCCCCATGCCCTACTCCCAAGGCATGCCCGCGGCGACCAACAACATCGACCGCCGACTGCAGATGGCGAACATCGACATCGAGCCGAGCGCCAACGCGGGCGCCCTCTACTTCGCCGAAGGACAGTACATCCACCCGGAAGACGCGGCCTTCAACAACGACGACAACAACGCCAGCTATCGCGCCGTCAACATCAGCGGCGCCAACGGCGCCTACTCATTCAGCTGGGCCGGACCCACGGTGCGCGAACAACCGGCCGTCTACGCGTGGCAGGCGAACGACCCCCAGGTGAACATCGTCAACGTGGACATCCCCAACGACGGCCGTTTCATCGTCGCCTACAAGGGCACGACGATCCCCGGCTCCACGGTCACCCACTGGGAGTTCGCGGTCCACAACCTGAACTCCCATCGCTCCGCGGCCTCCATCTCCCTCAACACCGGGTGCACCGCCACGGTGGCGAACCTCGGCTTCAAGGGCATCGCCCACCACAGCGGCGAGCCGTTCAACAGCACCCCTTGGACCGGGTCCGCGGCCCCCACGGGCCCCACCTGGACCGCCGCCGAGACCTACCAGCAGAACACCAACGCCAACGCCCTGCGCTGGGGCTCCATGTTCAACTTCTGGTTCGACTCGGACACGACCCCGTCTGCCGTGACCGTCGGGCTGTTCCGACCCGGCCAGCTCGGCAATACGTTCACGGTGCCGCTCACCGGCGTCCCGACCCTGCCCGAGTATCAGCTCAACGGCTTCAGCGCCTCACTGGACATCGACGGGGTGCTCTCCACGGGGGCGGGCCCGGCGACCGTGACGGCGCCCATAGGCTCGACCCACAACCTGAACTTCTTCAGCTTCCTCGCCGGTCAGCAGTGGGAGTTCGCTTCGGGAGCGGCGCCCCTGGTGCCCCGCAGCACCTGCCCCCTGACCACGGCGAGCGGTCAGGTCGTGAACCTGGACCTCACGGACCCGACCCTGAGCTCCTGGTTCGGCTCCACCTTCACCTCGAGCCCGCCGTTCCAGAACTTCAACCTGAACTTCTCGTTCCCCTTCGCCATCAGCCTGTCAGGCCAGATGGCCGTGATCGCGCCGAACCTCTCCGATGGCATCGCCCTCTCCCAGGGCGTCCGCATCGTCATCCTCTGAGGTCCGGCTGACGGTCAACGGATCACCATGATCTCGTCGAGCGGCTTCTTCCTGAGGGCCGCCGACGGGACCGTGGCGTGCTCCGCCGGGTAGCCCACCGGGATCAGCAGGAACGGCTTCTCGTGAGAGGGACGCTCCAGCACCTGTGAGAGAAACCCCATGGGGCTGGGTGTGTGGGTCAGGGTCACGAGGCCGGCCGCGTGGGCTGCGGCGAGGAGGAAGCCGCAGGCGAGCCCCACGGACTCGTTGATGTAGTAGACGTTGCCGCCGTCATCTTCCCGGGTCAGCTTGAAGACCACGATGACCCAGGGAGCGACCTCGATAAAGGGCTTGGACGAGTCTGTCCCGAGCGGCTCGAGGTCCTTCAACCACTGAGCGGATGCCCGCTGTTCGTAGAACGTCCGCTCCTCCTCTTCCGCCGCCAGCCGTATGCGTCGCTTGGTCTCGGCATCTCGTACGCAGACGAAGCGCCACGGCTGCTTGTTCGCCCCGGAGGGCGCCGACCCGGCGCAGCGGATCAGCCAACGAATGGTGTCTTCCGAGACGAGACGATCGGAGTACTCGCGCACGGTCCGGCGCTTCGACATGACCTCGCAGAAGGCCCGTGCCGCGGCCTCGCAATCGATGCCGGGATCGTGACGATCACCGAGGGGGACGTGTTCCGGTTCAGCCATGGGATCATGCTACTCCCCGCGCGGAGCGCGCAAATCTGACAGCAACATGATCAAGCCCAGAAACAGCAACAGCCCCCCGAATCCCATCGCCAGGTAGACCGTGCCGGTCTCCGGTGACTCGGCCTCATGCTGGAGCCATTCGTAACAGCTCGAGATCACGAGACCGCCGCCGATCATGGTCGCGAGGCCGGAGACGCCCCTGAGCCCGAGCCCGGACAAGACCAGGAACAACACCGGAAGCCCAAGCGCCACGCTCATGCTGATGGCCCCTGCGAACGTGGATACGCCGGGGACGTACGTCCAGTGCTTTGCGTAGTCCGTGTCCCACTTCATGCTGAAGATCGGCAGCACGAAGAAACACGCGAGCACGGTGATGCTCGTCAGCCGCCGACGCGAGTCGGTCACGCAGGTCCCAAGGGAGCGACCGAACGAAGACACGGCGTCTCCGATGATGTCCCCCATGGATCGGTCTGGATAGATTCGTCCGAGGAACCACCTCAGGACGCTAGCGATCCCCACCACGCTGATGGCCGTGCCGATGTAGACGGCGACGAACGCGGGGAAACCGCCAGACTGAGCCACTGCGCTCATACCCCAGGCGAAGAAGATGAACGCAAAGAGGGCCGCGCTCAGGGTCCAGGTGGGCTGGGGACGCGTAAGCCGATGGCGGTGGATAAACGTCAGCACGAGAGGAATGGCGAGCGCCGTAGCGACCATGAACCCCCACACTTCCTCGTTGTCGTTCGCCCCCCGCCGATACCCGGGCAGAGACCATTCGAGGAAGCAGAGCGGCGCGGTAAACGCGCAGACGAGAAGCTCCCACCATCGCAGGATCAGCGGCAAACGAACGTCGGGCTCTTGGCGTTGCTCTTTGGGGACCGGCGAATTCGCTGGTTGGACAACCTTCAACTCACCCCCCAGAACGGAGTCCAGGTCTCTGCGGATGTCGCTGATGTTCTGGTAGCGACGGGGGGGCTCATGTTCCAGGGCCCGGACCACCACGGCGTCCAACTGCTCATCTCCATGCCCGAGGTCCGAGGGAGGCTCGAACCTGCCGATGGGCAGCTTCCCCGTGAGCAGCTCATAGAGCACCACCCCGACGGCGTAGATGTCCGCCCGGTGGTCCACGTCCAGCGGGGTGTTCACCTGCTCAGGGGCCATGTAGAGGGGCGTGCCCATGACATGGCGGGACCCGGTCAGACGCGTGGCCTCACGCCCCCCGACCAGCTTGGCCAGACCGAAGTCTGCCAGCTTGACCCGGCCGGCGCGATCCACCAGGACGTTCTCGGGCTTGATGTCCCGATGCACCACCCCCTGGTGATGGGCATAGTGCAGCCCGTCGCAGATCTGCCGGACGATGTCGAAGGCCTGGGCATCGGACAGCTGCTCGTCCATCAACTGGCGCAGGTTGACCCCATCAACGTGCTCCATGACGAGCCAGAACAGGTCGCCGTCCTCGCCGAAGTCGTGGATGGCCACGATGTTCGGATGGGTGAGGCCGGCCATGGTGCGGGCCTCACGCCGGAACCGGTCGGAGAAATCCCGCGACTCGTCCGCCGCCGGCGTCAACACCTTGATGGCCACGTTGCGCCCCAGGTGCTCATGGGTCGCGAGGAAGACCGAGCCCATCCCACCCCGGCCGATGGTCTCCAGGATCCGATACCCGGGGACGCGATCCGACGCCAGTTCAGGCGGGCCGAGGTCCATCAGATCGTTGGTATCCAGGCCGATGACCATGAGGCACTTGGGGCAAGACCCGTCCGTATCCAGAGGACCCGCGCAGGTCTTGCAGGTGGTCGCGCTCATACCGTGATCTCCTTCAACGGACCCTGACGAGTCCGCCGCCAGAGGTTACAGGCTGTCCACGAGATAACGGAGTTCCTCTTCGAGATCCTCTCCGTCGTCCAGCGTGCTCTCCACCTCTTCCCGCAGCAGCTGCCCGAACCGACGTCGCATTCGGTGCAACGCCACCTTCAGCGCCACCTCCGTCATGCCCAGGGCACTGGCGGCCGACCCGTGACTCCGGGTCTCCCCGGCGGCGCCGAGGTGCGGCCCGAGGACCTCCCAGACCGCGCCACGATCCCGGGCGACCAGCTCGTCACGCAAGCGCTCTCGGACCCGATCGAGGAGCGCCAGGGCCCAGCCGCGCCGGAACGCGGCGTCCGCGTCCGTATCCCTGGCCGCCCCACCGAGCCGCTCCTCGGCCTTGCTCAGGTCCAGGGCGTAGATCACCGCCCCCCCTCCCCGCTTGAGAGCACGGCCCGCATCCCGCTCGTGGGACAGGTGATGGCGGAAGGCGCCGAGGAGCCAGCTCCTGAATCTGCCCCTGGCTGGGTCAACGGTGTCCAGCCTGGGATTCTCGACAAAGCGCGAGAAGAAGCTCTGCACCGCGTCCTCCGCGTCCGCCTCGGACAACCCCTGTCGCCGAGCGAACGAGTACAGGGGCAACCAGTAGCCGCTGCACAGGGAGGACAGGGCTTCGGAGGAAGAGGGGTCACGTTCGTCCCCCGCCTGCACCACGAGGGTCCAGCGAGTGGAGGCGAACCCGGGAGATTCCATGGGGCCATCCTATCCAAGGACCCGTACCATTCGCCCATGGCCCTGATGTTGGCGATCCTGACCCAGGCGATCGAGCCCACCTGCTCGGTGCGCATCCAGAATCCGTCGGGAATGAACCTCACCTTCCACCGGATCGTGGACGACGTCACCCGCCCGATCCGGGAGCTCGGGTCAGGCCCTCTCCATGGGCTGACCCTGCCTCGGGGCACGTACATGGTGGAAGGGGAACTCCAGGGCAGGTCCACGCGCCTCCCCCTCCCCCTGCATCGGCGAGCCACCCTCCCGCCGCGGGTGGACCTGACGGTGACCCCGCCGCCACCCCGCCGCAACGGATGGTGTTGGATCCCGGCCGGACCGGCGCTCCGGGGGGATGTCCTCGGCGTCGGCCAGGAAGACGAACGCCCCGCCATCGTCGAGCAGGTCGCGGGATTCTGGATCAGCCGAGACGAGGTCACCAACACCCAATTCGCCCGATTCCTCAATGACCAGGCCGAAGTCGACTCCTCCTGGTTCAACCCGGAGAGCAGGAAGCTCGGCATCAGCAAGAGCCCCACCTCCTGGACGGCCAGCCGCCCCCGGGAGCCCATGGTCACGGTCAGCTGGTACGGAGCCAACGCCTACTGCAGGTGGCTCACGAAGCAGACCGGCAAGCTGCACCGCCTGCCCACGGAATCCGAATGGGAGAAGGCCGCGAGAGGCCCGGAGTCCTACGTCTACGCCTACGGGAACACCTACCGCGCCGCTGCCGCCAACCAGGAGAGCGGCGCACTGCGCCCGGTCGGTGAGTTCGCAGCGAACGGGTTCGGGGTCCGAGACCTGACGGGAAACGCCTTCGAATGGGTGCAGGACACCTACGCCGGCGCCGCACCGCCAGAGGACGGCGTCCCAGCCCACCGCGTGCTCCGTGGCGGTTCGTTCGTGCTCGACGGCATGTACCTGCGCAACAGCTTCCGCATGTATCATCGTCCATCCACCCAGTCCGACGACTTCGGATTCCGTGTGGTGCGACCCGAGGACACACCAAGATGAGAACCGGTCTCGCCCTCCTGATCACCGTCGCCTGCGTCCACGGCCAGATGGAGAAACGCTGGCTCGATCGATACGACGGCAGGAAGTTCGCCAACTCCGACCCCAAGGTGGGCGCGTCGACCCCGGACCTGATCTGCCGCGACCTCTCGGGCCGGACCTGGTCCCTGCGCGAGCAGCTGGGCCGCACCATCGTCCTGGTGAAGGCTGCGTACACCTGACCGCCGTTCCGTCGCAACTCCGTCGGGCTACGGAGACTCGCCAGGGAATACGCAGATCGTGAGGACGTCCTCTTCCTGACCATCTTTCAGCGGGAGCCGCACGCGCGGCAGATGTCTTTTTCCGACATCCCGCAACCAGGCACCTACGAAGAGCGCTGCGTCCTGGCCCGCCGACTGGACACCGAGCTGGGCATTCCCGGCGTGCTCCTGGTGGACACCATGGATGACGCCAGCCGGGCCTTGTTCGGCGACCTCCCCACCCCCGCCATGATCATCGACCGTCGGGGGATCATCCGCACCAAGCTGCCATGGGCCGAACCAGACGTGCTCCGCCCTCGCCTGAAACGCATCGCGAACGCCGAGTACGCGCCGCCCCGGTCGACCCGCGAGGCCGCCGCGGACGCTGTCGCCGCGCTCTACTCGGGGCAGCATGATCGCGCAGCCACCCTGCTGGACGCGGTCGCGCTCCGTCCCGACCTCCCCCCGAGTCTCAGGCCGTTGATCTTGCGCGCGAGCGCCGCGTGCCACCCGGCTGACAGCCCTCGCCGCAAGCGGCTCGCGGAGCAGGCGGCGGCCGCGGCGCGGCAGTCCCTCACCGGCGATGAGCTGAAGGCCGCGCTCTCCGAGATCCACGCCCTCACGACGACCCCACGGTCCCCCCGATGAGCGGAGGTCCGCTTGAGGAACTCACGCGGTTGCACGACCAGGTGGACCAGCGCGCCCGAGAAATGGCAGCGCAACACGGTGAGCGGATCACCTGCGCCCTGGGTTGCAAGGACTGCTGCGTGGACGGCATCACCGTCTTCGAAGTGGAGGCGGCCCGCATACGGGATCACCACGCCGAACTGCTCGAGCAGGGCGCGCCGCATCCGGAAGGTGCCTGCGCGTTCCTCGATCCACAGGGCGCCTGCCGCGTCTATGAACAACGCCCGTTCGTCTGCCGCACGCAGGGGCTGCCCCTCATCTGGTTCGAAGAAGACGACGGCGGCGAGATCCACGAGCAGCGCGACATCTGCCCTCTCAACGCCGAAGGCTCCCCCCTCGCGGAGCTGGGCCGTGACACCTGCTGGCCCCTCGGAGAGGTGGAGGTGAGGCTGCAGGGTCTGCAGGATGAATTCAGCGGGTCGCAGCGGAGGGTCAGCCTGCGCTCTCTGTTCCGCTGATCACCCTGTGAACCGGGCCATCGCCGCTCCTGCCCTGGCCGTCAGCGCGCGTAGCGCGAGGTTCGGGACCGACAGGGACGCCGCCGTCGATCTCTCTGATGTCCACGCCGTTTCCGCGTTGCGACGCGCCCGTCTCGGCTTCAGAATCAGCCGTGACAAGGCCTTTTTTCTATCCACGCCGTAACTCCACTGCTACGCTCGCCCCGTATTGAGGCCAGCGCCGTGACCGGTCGTGTGTCGGGTCACGACGCCGAGACTGGAAAAGAACATGGGCAAAAGACTCTTCATTGGAAACCTCAACTACTCCACGACAGAAGACTCGCTGCGTGAAGCGTTCGAGGTTGATGGGCGTACAGTCGTCGACGTTCACGTGGTCACGGACCGAGAAACGGGCATGCCCCGCGGCTTCGCCTTCGTCGAAATGGGCTCCGACGCGGAAGCGCAGGCGGCCATCGAGGCCATGGACGGCGCCGATGTGGACGGCCGAAACATCCGCGTCAACGAAGCGCACGCCCGGCCGGGCGGTGGCGGCGGTGGCGGCGGTGGCGGCGGCGGCGGCGGCGATCGCTGGTAAGGCTCCGAACGGGCCGCCGCGACGGGCCCCCTGTCTCGTCGACGGCTCCCCTCAGTGCCTGAAGATGGGCAGGTAACCCAGAGGCACTCGCAGGATAAGACAGGCCATGGCCGTCGAGAACGCGTCACCGGGACCGACGGAGTTGGGCCACCTGCCATCGCGGCCTTGTCGCCTGACCAGGTCGCGAGAGATCTTCTTCCAGTAGCGCTCCCAGCGCTTGCCTCCCTGCATCTGCATCGCCTGAACGGCGTAGTAGTTGCCGTACCAGAAGAAGTAGTGATCAGGGTAGTAGGTGCTGACCTCGTCGTACCGGTCCTCCACATACTCCAGCGCCGGGCCGTCGAGAGCGTCATCGAACACGCCCGCCGAGTGGAGGCAGGTCGCGGCGGCGGCGTTCACGGTGAAGGACGTCTTGGTGCGCGCCGCGCGGCCATGGATCTTGTAGTAGAACGCGCCGCGCTCCCGACCGTGTTCGATGCGGCTCTTCTTCACGTATCGGACCACCCGGTCGATGCACACCTTGGGTACATGAATGCCCACGTTCCGTGCCGCCCGCAACGCCTGCACCTGGCAGACCGTGACTGAGAGGTCCGACTGCAGCATACCGGGGGTGTAGCGCCAGGCCCCGTGAGCGTTCTGCGCCGAGACCACGAATCGGCAGGCCTCCCGCAGCTTCTCTTCGATCTCCTCCGAGCGGCGCCGGGTCATGCCGTGGACCTGGGACAGCAGGAGGACCGAGAACGAGTGGCTGTACATCCGCGAACCGGCGTCCGTGATGTAGGCGGCGCTCCCCGTACAATCCAGCAGGTAGTCCAGGACCCGGTCGATGGTCTTCCCGTGTAGACCGCGACCGGGGAGCTGTCCGTTGGCGAGGAACGCCAGGCCGGCCAACGCCGTGACCCCCGGATGGCCGCGCTGAAACTCCGCCTGCCACTCCTCGTCGTAGAACACCACGTAACCGTCGCCGCGCTTGTGGCCCGTGGCGCCGGTCCAGGCGCCGTTCGGAGCCTGCTGATCGGCCAACCACCGGAGGCCTCTCTCTACGGCACGATCCACCTCCTCCGGCGACGGGGCCTCTGCCGACTCCACCCCCGGCCCGATCGGAGGCGGTTGAGAAGGACGTCGCCAGTCAGGCGTCAGCGTGACCGTCATCACCGTCAGGCCGACCAACGCCGCCACGCCCAGAGCGGCGAGGCGGTTCAGGGTCCGGGAACCCGAGGTCTGGACGGCGTCCGGGGTCAACGGACCCGTCGTTCCCATCCCACGGGTTGAGTCCACGCCTCCTCCACCTGCCCCTTGAACGAAGCGTTCGGGTGCGGGCGGGAGGACAGGACATGCGCCCTCACGAAGAGCTCCTTGCCGGTCAACCGATAACGAGCCTCGGTGCCCTTGGTCTCCTGGAGGACCGCCCCCACCGCGGCGTTGTATGTCCGCGTCACCCGCAGGGTCACCCCGTTCGAGTTGACCACGGGTTGACCGGTGCGATCGGTGGACTCCAAGGTCCCGATGAAGCGGACGGTGTACTCGTCCCCAGGTCTGCCATCGACAGAGATCGAGAGGCTCTCGCCGTCGTAGTGCAGGGCGGACAGCTCGACCCCGCTGGAGGCGTAGAAGTCTCCCTCGTCCATGGCCTCCACCAGGTGATCCGCCGTGAGCTGCGGCGCGCGGACCTGGATCCAACCGCGCCCGGTGGTGGCTCCGCCGATGCCGTGATAGTGGTGGGAGTCGTCGGTCGCGACGCCGTAGATCGGCCGGGTCTTCATGTCACCGACGCGGATGGTGTTGGCGATGTCCCAGGCCCGCTCATCCCCCGCGTGCGAGGCGTCCCCTTCGTGATTCACGGAGGGGTGCCCGTTATAGACCTCGAAGTACTTCAGCAGCGCGACCGCCGCCATGTCCTCCGCCGTGATGGCATACCCGAAGTTGGCGTGGTTCAGGTGGGCCATGATCCGTCGGCCTGAGGCGCGGGCGTGTTCGGCCACCGCGGCCAGGTTGTTGCGCATGGTGTCCTGGATCCCGCTGCCGTGGCGAGGCTTGATCAGCTCGGCCAGGTTCATGGCGTTGATGTGGACCGGCTTCCGCTTGAAGTCGTCGGTGATCTCCTCGGCCTCGATCAGGATGAACTCTCCGGCCTTCTCGAAGCGGCCCCGGACCTCGTCGAGAGGGCTGATCCGGATCTGCTCCCGGCCGTCCCGCGTGCGCATCCGAACCGCCTCTGCCCCGAACCGCGCCTTGAGCCGCTCCACCGGATCGGTGGCCGCCCCCTTCACCCGCTTACGGACGGCCGCCGTCTCCATCCAGCGATCCCCTCGACTCAGGATGTTGTGATCCGATAGGGCGAGGAAGTGGTAGCCGTTGCTGCGATACCAGTCCGCGACCATCTCCGGGAAGTCGTTCCCGTCCGACCACAAGGTGTGAGTGTGGGTGTTCCCCTTGTACCAACGCTCGGCCCGCTCAGCGGGGGCGTTGACACCGTGGACGGAGGAGCTGGCGAGGAGGAGGACGGCGGCGAGGAGCAAGGTCAGGGGACGCATGGCGCCAACCTACCCCAACCACCACGGGGAGACGAGCGGAACGGCCGGACAGGCGCCATCACTTGCCGGAGGAGACGAACTTCTTCCAGTCCTCGATGGCCGGCCCGTTCTCGTCCACCGGCAGTCCGGGGTCGTAACCGAAGCTCTTGCCCGTCAACTCACGGAGGGCGCGGGCCGCGACCCTGCGCCGCGCCTTCACCGGATCGGAGAGGTAGTGGACGACCTGCGACACCGCCCCCCGCCCCTTTCGCTTCAACCTCGCCACGGCCCCGGTCACGTCCTTGGACTGCGACTGCGCTGTCAGCTCGGTCATGATCTGGTGCACGCTCCCGGGGGTCTCCCCGGAGATGGCCGTCGAGGCCCGTGACAGGAACAACAGCGCGAAGGAGGTGCGCCGGATGTTCTTCGGACCCCACCATCCGTCCCTCTGCTGGTGCTTGAGCAGGTACGCAGCACCCTCCCGGTACCAGTCCCGGGTGCCCAGCCGATCCTGTCCGGAGAAGGCCATGGCGCGCTCGAGCCCGTAGAGGGTGTAGTAAGGGTGCGGCCCCTGCCCCGGCTTCCAGCGCTTCGCGAGCCAGGCCGTGGCACGCTTGATGGAACGGTCGACCCGGGCGCGGTGGCTGCCGTTATCTCGCAGCCCCGACCGGGCGGCGGTCGCCGCGAGGGAGGACACGGCCCCGGCGGTCATGGACGCGGTAGCCTCCTTGCCCCGCGTGTAGCCGACCCCGCCGTCCCGGGCCTGTTGCCCGAGCAGGTACCGGAGCGCCTTCTTCCACACCGCCCGGGGTGTCTGGAGCCCGAGCTTGTGCGCCGCCCGCAAACCCAGCAACGCGTACTGGGTGCAGGAGTTGTCCGTCCGCTCACCCGCAGCACCGTAGTCCCAGCCGCCGCTGCTGGATTGATGGTGCACCAGGTCCTCCAGGTCGCCCTGGGCCGTCTCCTTTAGCGAGGGAGACTTCAGCAGCTCGATGGCCATGAGCCGGACCGCGCGCTCGTAGTTCGTCTTGGCCTGACGTCGCAGGGGCCGAAGCGCCCGCTTCATGGAAGCCGACTCAGGGTCTGCGCCTGAGTGCACCAGGGCCAGGATCACCAGGGCGTGCTCCCCGACGTTGTTGGCGAAGGCCCCGTCTCCACGCTGTGTCGACAACAAGGCCCGACGACCCCGTTCCATGGAGGCGCTCGCTCGCTCCTCGAAGCCCGGCTGGGCGAGGACGCAAGAGGTGATCGAGAACAGCCCGAGTGCGAGACGCAGCATTGCCGAGGATCCTAATTCGGCGTCCGTAGGCCTGACCATGGAAGCGGGAAAAAACGACCCACCCACGAACGACAAAGGCCGGGATACCCCGCGTGGGAGCAACCCGGCCTCATGCCCTCGAGGATCAAGCAGACTCAGAAGGTGATGCGCCCGACCTGACTGGGCTGCCAGCCGTTGGACGGGGTCTGAGAGAAGTTGATCACGTCGAAGGTGACCCCGGCGGGGATCGAACCGTTGGGCAGGGAGAAGCTGTAGTTCCCGCTGACGTTGGCGGACGCGTAGTACGGCTGAACCAGGTTGGTCAGGGAGAACAGCGCGTCCGCGCCGATGCCGCCGACCGGGCCGTCACCGACGATGCCCGTCGTGATTGACGAGATGCCGTTGTACATGGGGGTCCCCGGCGCTGCGTCGCTGACCGAGAAGCTCACGTTACCGAGACCGTTGGTGGTCAGGGAGATGCTCGGCGCCTGCGGCGGGTTGAAGTCGATGATGTAGAAGCCGCGATTGGAGCTGAAGCTCTCCGTCGCGATCACGCGGTAGCCGCCGTTGGGGAGGCGCTTGAGCGGCACCGCGCCCCAGCAGCCGTCGTACACGCTCGCACCGGCGTTGGTCGGCCAGGGATCGTAGATCCCGATCTCCACCGGGTCGCTCGGGCGGGACATGTCGAGGATGCGGAGGTAGTCCGCGTACCACGAGATGAAGCAGTACTTGTCCATCACCACCGGGTTGTGGATGGAGATGTTGTTGCCCGTGGGGGTGAACACCTCCGTCACGAGGGTTGAACTGTTGACGTCGGAGACGTCGTAGAGCTTCACGTGACCGCCCGCGGTCTCGTTGCACTCGATGAGGAACTTGGACGCCCCTCCCGGCGGGTTGTAGACCCAGCCGGAGTGGCTGAGGCCTCCCGAGGGGATCACCGGACCCACCTGGAAGATGTTCGACGGGTTGCTGATGTCGATCTGATAGGTGCCCTCGTTGGCACCGAACAGGCAGAACACGTAGGCGATGCCGTCCTGAGCGTAGACGTCGTGGGTCTGGGTGCTCCCCGGGGGCTGCCACGTGTCACGGGCGATGGGATTCGCCGGGTTGGAGACGTCGTAGACCCGCAGGTTGTAGGGGCTCGCTCCGTTGCGCGCCTGCAGGTACAGCTTGGTGTTGCCGTCCTCATAGACGAACCCGTTGTGGGCGCCGCCGGAGATGGTGGAGATCACCTGCATGTTGTACGGGTTGGCGAGGCTCACCACCTGGGTCTGGGTCCCCTGCTGCAGGGCGAACGCCGTGGGCGGGTTGGTCATGAACTTCACGTCCTTGAGGTCACTCCCCGTGGAGGGGATGGAGGACGCGAACACCGGAGCGGCAGGGTTGGTGATCTCGTAACAGCTGAGGCCGCTGTTGCCCCGGCAGATGAGCGCGAAGTCGCGGCCCTGGTTGTCCGTGAAGCCCCAGCAGTCAGCGACCCAGGGAGTCGCCGATACCGGCGTGAAGCTGCGCAAGGTGCAGTTCAATACCAGCGGCGCCTGGGCGGCGAGGGGCATCAGCAGGGTGCAGACGAGAAAGAACGACAGAGCGGTGCGGCATCCGCGCATGGGACCTCACTCCGAATTGGGTCCTGCGTAACAGGCAGTCGAAAAGCAAGCGAAGGGGCACGTGACGAGCACAAGCGTACCTAGTCCCGCACTACGACTGCAACCCACCGGGCTTCGGATCCCGCGACTAACGCCCCTGACCCCGCTCCAGGATCAGGCGTCGATCCACTTCAGTCGTGCCGAAGTCCTCCGTCTCCCCCCCGGGCCAGCGAACCGACAGCCGCCCCGGCGACGGGTCGGAGCCCAGCCCGAAGTGAGCCACGGGCGGCCCTGAACTCAGGTAACTCCCTGTCCTGGAACACACAGCGACACGGTCACCCGCCTCCCGATGGAGGGTCACGACCGCCCCCTCCACATCCCGTCCGAGCTTCGGGTCCCGGACCCGGACCTGCAACCACCGACCTTTTTGCGGAATCTCGTTGAGGAACAGGCGGATCGTGCCGTTGGCCGTGCTCACGAGGCAGTCCATGTCCCCGTCTCCGTCCACGTCCCCCACCGCCAGGCCGCGACCGTTCTCCTCCAGCTCGGTGAGCGGGGGCATGAAGACCTCTTCGTACGTCCCTCCGTGGTTTTTGAACACGCGGTCCCGCTGGGCGTAGGGCCGCCAGAACTTCGGGACCCGGCCCGACGCCACCGCCGGTCCGCGGAGCACGCGCCCGTTGATCCACACCAGATCAGGGTCTCCGTCGTGCTCCAGGTCCACGAAGGCGCAGCCCCACCCCGTGTCGTTCCGGGTCGACGCCCCCAGCCCCACCTCTGAAGTCACGTCCCGCCAGGAGCCGCGCCGCTCCTGACGGTAGAGGGTGTGGGTCTCCGTGAGGAAGTGGGTCAGGAACAGGTCCAACAGGCCGTCCCCGTCACCATCCCCCACGGCGATGCCCATGCTGGCCTCCGGCGCCCCACGCTCGTTGACCGCCAGCCGCAGGGGCAAGGCGCGCTCCTGGAACGTGCCGTCCCCCCGGGCGATCCACGCGTGGTTGGCCTCCCGGTCGTTGGCCACGTAGACGTCGAGGCGGTGGTCGCCGTCCAGGTCCAGGAACGCCACCCCCAAGCCCCGGCCCGCGCCCCGCGAGATACCCGCGGCGTCGCTCACGTCCTCGAAGCGACCGCCCCCCACCCCTCGGAACAGGCGGTCAGGCACCCCCTCGAGGGACTCCGGACCCATGTACTCCGGACGACCGGCGTTGTCCCGGCCCACATGCCTGTCGGGATCGTAGTCCACGTAATTGGTGACGAAGAGGTCCAGCAACCCGTCGTCGTCCAGGTCGCAGAAGCCGGCGGACGCACCCCAGGCATCGTTCTCGATGCCGGAGGCCGACGTCACGTCCGAGAACCGGCCTCCACCCTCGTTCCGGTAGAGCCGGTCAGGGCCCCAGTTGGTGATGTAGACGTCCAGGTCCCCGTCGTTGTCCACGTCGCCGACGGCCACGCCCATGCCGTATCCCCCGTCATCCATGCCGGAAGATCGGGAGACATCCTCGAAGGTCCCGTCAGCTCGCTGTAGCCACAGCCGGTTGCGGCCCTTCTCCGCATCCACCCGTCCCTCGGCGTCTCGCCACCCGCTGACGACGTAGACATCGAGTCGACCGTCGCCGTTGGCGTCGAACAACGCGCAGCCGGCGGCGATGCTCTCGGGCATGAACCAGTCCTCGACCGATCCCCGATCCACGGAGAACTCGAGCCCGCGCTCTCGCGCCACGTCACGCCAGGGCAGCGGAGCCGCCGGGGACACGTCGTCCTCGCCGCAAGCGCAGAGGCTCAGGAGCAGGGTGAAGGTGAGCAGCAGGCTTCGCGTCATGGAATGGGTGGCCAGCCTGCCACGACGGGCGGGACTCGTACAATCCGAGCCATCCCAGCCAGCCGCCTGACCCTCCTGAATCCCATGGTGATGGCGTCCCTGGAAATCCCGTCACAGCCCGCGTACCGAGGCAGCGGGACGCCCGTCGAACGCTCTCTATCGAGCTCAACCGTCTTGCTGGTCCCTCAGGCCCTCGAGCTCGTCCTTCAACGCGTTCAGCCCCTGCTCAAGGCGACCCACCATGACGGCTGTGCACAGGAAGGCGACAAGGACGAACAGCCAGGAGATCGCCATGTCCCAGCGTATCGGTCTCCCATCAGTGCTGGCGTCCGTCACTTGAGCACAACCGGCCCACACCGCACCAACAGCCCCCGCCCAAATAAGGGCTGCCGGGCCCTTCAAGCTCCGCGCATCCCTGAGAAACGTCTTCATGAATCTCCCTCCGGTCAGTTCGATCAGAGCGCGGCGTCCCGCAGATGGGTCTGAGACCGGCGACTCTCCGGTACTTCGACGTCCACCACTCCGCCAGCGACACCCTGGAGAAGGTCCATCCCCGGGAAGTTCCCCTCGGAGCCGCGGCTCTTGCCATCTGGTCGTACGCCGTCGCCGAACAGAGGGCCGGCCTGCCACGAGTGACCGGCGCTGAGGTCCCGTGGATCTGCTCCGTCCGACCTGGAGGTGAGGACCCAATCCCGGGGCTAAGTGTCGGATATCCAATCCAGGCCTGGACTTCTGGCGCAGGTACAATGAACGGTGCCAGTTCCGGAGATTCCTGCACCCTGTCCCCAACCCGGCCCGGGGCCGGCGAGGCGACAGATTGTGATCCGAGGGAAGTTAAGCACACTGGGAGCTTGGTGCTTCCCGCGGAGCTGGTCTGGAAACCATGAGCATGCAGAAGATCGTCATCGCAGCCGCCTGCTTCCTCCTCCTCGGAGGCGCAGCCTTGCTCCTCCTCGATGACGGGGCCCCTCAGGAGGACGCCCCGGCGACCCGCGACGCCGCGGTGGAGCCCCGGCGGGCGCCCTCCCCGGAGGTGGTCGCAGACTCCGAGCTCCCGGAGTTTCCCACAATCGAGACCGAGCGCTTCGACGCCGAGGACGAAGACAGGGACGACGAAGAGCCGGCCATTGAGGAAGAGGACCTCCGGTTCGCCCTGATCACCGACCAGGATGGAGAGCCAGTGCCCTTCGCCGAGATCGATCTGGTCTCCACCAGTTTCTCCTCCGGCGGCGTAGGCGGCTTCGGCAACACCCGCCCCCGGACCTACCGCACCACGTTCAAGTCCGGTCGGGACGGCTTCGCGCTGCTCTCTCCCCTGCCGCGGCGCCGCTTCCGGATCGTCGCCAACAAGGGCGGTCATGTGGGATCGGCGGTGTACGAACAGGGCAAGGAGGTCCCCGGTCTGCCGCAGGACGCGGACGCCGTGGTGGTGCTCCGTCCCATCAAGTACCTCACGGTCAACGTGGTAGATGGAGCGGGCACTCCCTCCTCCCACATCCGCGTCCAGGTCGGACAGCCGGGTAGCGAAGAGTCTCTCTGGGGCCGTGGCGGACGCGGCGGCCGTGGCGGACGCGGTGAGCGTGGCGGTCGGGGCGAACGCGGCGCCCGAGGATCGAGCCGGTCCGATCGTGTCTCCGGCTGGACTGCGTCACCCGAAGGGGCGCTGACGTTCGGCATCAGCATGGCAAACCCCGACCTCTACGAGGCGGACGAGTTGGACGTGCGCGCACTCCTGCCGGGCAGTGACCGGGTGACGGAGCGGATCACCATGCCTGAGCATGGAGACACCCAGGTCACCTTGCACATCCCGGTCTCCTGCGCGCTGGACATCAACCTCGTGGACCGCCAGGATCGCCCGTTCACCGATCCCGTCAGCGTGACGTGGTACGTGGAGTTCGATCGGGAGCGGATGCAACGGGACGAGCGTGGCGGGGATCGCCGCGGGCGGGGACGAGGCGGCTTCGGCAACTTCTTCTCGCGTTCTCCCGTCGGCAGCCAGACCATCACCGACGGGAACGCCTTGATCGGCGGGTTCGCCCCCAACTCCAAGCTGCGCTTCGTCGCCAGGAAGCGAGGGCACGTCGAGGAGACCACCGTCCACCAACTGACCGCGCAGCCGCTGCAGAAGATCAAGCTGCTGGTGGGCGACGAGGAGCCCAGGTTGCTCCTCACCCTGGTGGATCCGGCGGGCAAGCCGATCCCGAGGGTCCGTCTCGAGGCCGACATCAAGTACGACGGCGTGGTCGAGGACCCAGCGGAAGACCGGCAGGAACGGTTCATGCGCATGCTGAGCGGCAGGCGCGATCGTGGCTCCGGCTCCGTGACCACCGGACGAGACGGCACCCTGTCGCTCCCGGCTCGCACCGGACTCGGTGGCAGCCTGGAGTTCAGGATCCCGGCGGAGCGGAGCGACTGGTTCGGACGTGGACGTCGTCAGCGTGACGGCGAGGACACCCAGCCGGAGCCCGCCCTGGCCAACCTGCGCTTCGCTCCCCTCGAGCCGGGCGAGCGGCGGGAGTTGGGAGAGACACCGGTCAACGCGTACGCGATCCTCGCAGAGGGGATCGTCCTGGACAGCGCCGGGGAGCCGGTGCCCGGAGCGCGGATCCGAGTGGAGGCCTACGAGGCTCGCGCCGAGCAAGACAGGTTCGGTCGCGGCGGACGAGGTGGTCGCGGCGGACGGGGTGGACGCGGCGGTACGGAGTCGAGAGGCCGCGGAGGCCCCAGCGCCCGGGCCGATGAGGAAGGGGCGTTCACGGTCTACGGATTCGCCGATTCCGACAAGCAGTACTCCGTCCTCGCGGAGACGCGGCGAGCCAGGAGCACCAGCACCCCCATCGCCCCCGGTGCCCGCGGCCTGCGCCTGATCGTCAAGCAGACCGGCGGACTCGCCGGGCGGATCAGCGCCGTGGATGAGACCCTCGGCCTGCGCATCGAGGCCCGGCTGCGTCCCGCGTCGGGCCCCGAATCGGACGAGGGTCAACGCCTCGATCTGGGTCGGGACGGCGCCTTCCAGCAAACCAGGCTCGCCCCGGGGCCCTACGAGCTGAAGGTCACGGTCAACGGCATCGAAGACACCGTGATTCCAGGGCTGATGGTTCCGGAGGGGCAGGTGGATCGCCCCGGGGCCCTGGCGAATCTCCTGGTGGGGCTGGACTTCTTCCGTGCCGTGGTCTCGGTGCAGGATGGGTCCGGGACGCCCATCGAAGGCGCCAGCGTCTCCTTCCGGTCCAACGGGAGGACCGTCCGGGGCACCAGCGGCAACGGCCTTCAACAACCCGGACAGGGCTCGACGGAGCGCGGCCGCGGTGGCCGCGGAGGGCGCGGTGGCCGGGACAGCGAACGCGACCGGCGCTCCCGGTTCTCCGGGCGACGAGGCGGCAGCAGCACCGACCTGTTCGGTCAGGCGTCAGCCGTCCTGAGCCGCACGGCCACGACCAGCGTCAGCGTTTCAGCGGAAGGGTACGCACCGACCGACGTCAGCAGCGCCCGATTCCCCCTCACCGTGAGGCTCACGGGAGGCGAGAGCATCACGGTGAAACTGAACACGGCGCTCCCGGGTATGGAGGCGGTGCGGAGCTGGCGGATCACCCTGGGCGATCCTGAGCAACAGTCAGACTCCAACGATCCCCGGAGCGTCTGGCGCGTCGCGTTTGGCGGGGGGCTGTCCCAGACCCTGGCCGACGGGTCCACGGCGGTGACCTTCGACAACGTGAACCCGGGTGCCTATCTGGTGCGGCTGGTCGGCGTGCCGGACTTCCGCGGCGGTGGTCGCGGCGGTCGCGGCGGAGGCCGCGGCGGCGGTCGTGGTGGGTTCTCCCCCATCGTCCTGTCCCTCGGCCAGATCCAGGTGAAGGCCGGCGGCGGGGAACAGGTCGCGCCCCTGACCGTGGACGTGAACACCGTCCTCCAGAGCGCCGGCAACCAGTAACGAACCGGCCTTCAGGGCTTCAGCACCAGGCTCAAGGTGAACCCGGAGGCGATCCGCGGGAACCGATTCGTCAGGCGCTGCAGCAAGGCCGCCGCCTCGTCGCCGTCCCCCCGCTCCACCAGCAGACGGACCTTTCGCAACGCCAGCAAGGGGTGAAGAGGGCTCAGCCTCAGTCCGGCCTCGCATGCCTCCCAGGCCCGCCGGTCGACGCCGCTGTAGGCCACCACGACCCACAACGGTTCGGCCCCCGGCCGTGCCCCGTACTCCAGGAGCGCCGCCTCCGCAGCCGCGAGCGCGGCGAAGCCGTCCCCGACCGCCTCGAGTGAGACCACCTCCTGAATAGCCCCGGCCAGACCGTCAGCGACCACCGTCAAAGGCCCCCGGTCCTCCGGCGGGTCCCACGGTCCATCATGACGCTGCAGCCACTCCACCCTGGCCACGTCCATGCGCGCCGCGGAACGACCGAATCGCGCCGCCTGGTTCTCCGGCGCCTGCGCCGAGGCCCGCGCGAACGCCCTCTCCGCCGCGCGCGGATCGCCCAACATGGTCAAGGCGCGCCCCTTGGCGATGAAGGGGGCTGGAAGGTCCGGCGCCAGGGCGCACGCCTCCTCCGCGTCCCGGAGGGCGGCCTCGGGACGTTGGCGATCGAGAGAGACATAGGCCGACTCCACGAGATTCGCAGCCCTGCTCTCCGCCGCCTGTCGACTCTCCGTGACCTGACGCCAGGAGAACCAGCCGACGAGCAACACGAGGATCAACGCGGCCGCACGGATTTGCCACCGCCACCTCCGAGCGGTGCGCACCACCCGCCGCACCCCGCTGGGGCGACGGGCCGAGATCGGGCGATCGGCCAGCCACGCTTCCAGATCCTCCGCCAGGTCCGTAGCGCTGGCATAGCGGTCCGCCGGGTCCTTCTCCAGACACTTGAGCGTCACCGCATCCAGCTCTGCCGGAAGCGACTTGAGACGTGAGGGTGGCACGGGGTCGGACTCGAGGATGGCCACCTGGACCAGATGCTCGTCGCCGGCGAACGCCGGGACGCCCGCGAGCCCCTCGTACAACACACTCCCCAGCGCGAACACGTCGGTCTCCGGACCGATGGAGTCGCGATCCCCGCGGACCTGCTCCGGGGCCATGAATCGCGGCGTACCGACCACGGCGTCCGTCCCGGTCAGCCGGTGGTCCGTGGTGAGGTCCAGAGCCGAACCGAAGTCCGCCACCTTCACCGTGCCGCTCTCCGTCAGGAGGATGTTCGCGGGCTTCAGGTCCCGGTGAACGATGGAAGACGCATGAGCAGCCGCCACCCCCCGAGCGGCGGCAGCCACCAACCGCGCGACCTCCTTCGGCGACGCCTCCCCGCTCTCGAATCGATCTCGCAGGCTGCCTCCGGAGATCAACTCCATGACCACCGCCGCGCGGCCGTCCAGCTCCAGCACGTCGTGCACGGCGACGACGTTCTCATGGGCCAGCGCAGCCAGCAGGTGCCCTTCCCTTACGAACCGAGCCTGCGATTCCGCGCCGATGTTCTTGCGGATCAACTTGATGGCCACGTCACGTTCCAGGTTCAGGTCGTGGGCGCGCCAGACCGTACCCGTGGCCCCCTCCCCGATCAGCTCCGCCCGTTCGTAACGTTCGGCAGTGGACTCTCCCTCGAGTGGATCGCGACCGCGCTCGTGCTCACGGAGCGCATCGAACAGTCGCCTGGGGTCTTGATTGGCCGGCATGGTAACGCTGGAGAACAGGAACGCTGGCAAGCCTCTCCGCACATCCATCATAGCGCCGCCTCCATGGAAATGGGGTGTACGCACCGGGCGCAGACCGCCAGACCTCGACCTGGGGAGCGGTCGTGTTAGGGTGCCCCGTGTCAACAAGACTAGCCATCATCATTGTCGTCGGCGTCGCCGTTACCGCCCTCTGGATGGCCCTCCGCAACGGAGGCCCGGAGCCCGAACCCTACGAGGCACCGGACGCGACGGAGCTCCGCGCCCTGCTCGCCCGATGGCACGAAGGCAATGACGCCCTCGACCACTTCGACTTCAAGGGCGCGGAGGCTGCCTTCAGGGAGGTGGCGGAGCGACTCCCGGATCAGGCGGCCGCCTGGGCCAACCTCGGCATCGCCACCATGAACCAGGACAACCAGGATGCCTACCGCCGCGCACGAGGGCACCTGGAGAAGGCCGTCTCCCTGGACCCGGAGCACCTGCACGGCAACCACTCCCTCGGCGTCCTCTCCAAGCACCTGTCCGACTTCGATCGGGCCGACGCGTGCTTCCGCAAGGTGCTCTCCATCGACCCGCACGACCCCACCGCCAACTACTACCTGGGGACCATCCTGGTCGCCAAGAACCAGAGCGAACAGGCGGAGGCCCTGTTCAAGAAGGCGATCTCGGCGGAGCCCCACCAGCAGTCCGCCATCTACCAGCTGTTCTCCCTCTACTTCGCCAACGACAAGGAAGATGAGGCCCGGCCGCTGGTCTCCCTGTTTCAGGAGCTGGAGTCCGCAGGGACCGGCAACAAGGCGGGCATCGTGTACAGCGAGATGGGTCGCTACGGCGCCGGCATCCGCCCGTTCCCGGTGACGCTCCCCTCAACGGGAGACCGGTCTGGCGGCGTCTCCTACACCAACGAGGACATCATGGGCGGCGGGGTCCAGCCCGCCAACGTCCCCCTGCCTGGCTTCGTCCCCTGGAGCGCGGGCGAATCCGCCGCCGCCGCCGCTACGAAGTTCGCTGCAGGCTTCGGCCCAGGCATCGCCGTGGCGGACGTGGACCAGGACGGCGACCTGGATGTCTGGGCCGCTGACGGAGCGGCCTCCGGCACGCTCTTCCTCAACGACTCCGGGGAGTTCTCCAAGGCAGCCTCTACCTGGGGACTGGCCGGTGGGTCACCCAGCGTCTCCGGCTGCTTCGGAGACTATGACAACGACGGGTTGCCGGACCTCTACATCTCCTGCGCCGGACCCAACCGGCTGTTGCGCAACATCAGCGGCGAGCGCTTCGAAGATGTGACCGGAGACACGGGGACCGGCGGCGGCGACGTCTTCACCGCCCAGTCCGTGATGGCGGACCTGGACGCAGACGGAGACGTGGACATCTACTGCGCCAACATGGCCTCCACCAAGGAGGTCGCGAAGAGAAACGGGCGCTGGCCCATGGACGCAGAGCCGTCGCCCAACAACCTGTTCAACAACGACCGCGACGGGACGTTCACGGACATCGCGGAACAGACCAGGACCGCGGGGCGCCAGCACAGCGCCGGCGTCCTCGCCGCCGACCTGGACAGCGATCGAGACGCGGACCTGCTCGTCCTCGGCCACTTCAGCCCGTTGGAGGCGTACCGCAACGACCGCATCTGGCGCTTCGTCACCGTGACCATCCCGTCGGGTCTGGAGCGGGTCGTGTGCGGCGGCGCCAGCGCCGCGGATCTGGACGCGGACGGGGACCTGGACCTCTGCACCTGGCGGGGACAGGCCAGGGTCTTCCACAACCAGGGCGGCTTCCGGTTCACGCCGGGCGACGACACGACCCAGAATCCTGGCTGCGTCATGGACGCGGACAACGACGGTGACCTGGACCTGTTCCTGCTCGACGACCTTCGCCTCCAGACCGAAGAGGGCTGGACCAACGAGCTGATCCCATCCTCCCTGGTGCCCTACCGGGACATCCGGTCATCCGTACCCGCGGACCTGGACGACGACGGCGTCCTCGACGTGGTCCTCGGGCGCAGCGGCAACGCCCCTGCGATCCTGCGAGGAGCCCTGGACAACGGCAACAACTGGCTCGAGATCGGCCTCAAGGGGGTGCGCGAGACCCGCAAGATGCGGGCCAACACCGGCGGCATCGGCGCCCGGGTCACCGTGGTCTCCGGCACCCTGCAGCAGTCCCAGGACATGGTCACCGCCTCCGGCGTGCTGGGCTCACCGCCTCCTCGCCTCCACTTCGGCCTCGGGCAACGCAAGCGAGCGGACTACGTCAGCGTGTCCTGGCCCGACGACCTCCTCCAGGGAGAGAGCAAGGTATCGGCGAACGTCCGCAAGACCTTCACCCAGGCCTATCGGAAGTCCTCCTCCTGTCCGCTGCTGTTCGCGTGGGATGGTGAGCGCATGGCCTTCGTCACCGACTTCCTGGGCACCGGCGGTCTGGGTTTCTTCGTCCAGCCAGGGGTCTACGCGCCGCCCGATCCGACGGAGCTGGTGAGCATCCCGAAGCTGGCTCCCAAAGACGGGATGTGGACCGTCAGCGTCCACGAACCCATGGAGGAGATCTGCTTCCTGGACGAAGCGCGGCTCATGGTGGTGGATCACCCCGAAGGCACCGTGGTGTTCCCGGATGAGCGCATCGCCGTGAACGGGCCCGCGCCGGACGGTCGGCTCATCGCCTTCAGGCCGGAGGACGCCGTGTTCCCGCAGGGCCTCGCCACCAGGGAGGGGACGGCGGACCCGGAGTTGATCCGCCATGCGGACCGCCGCTACCAGCCCGGCGTCAGGCCGGACCCCCGCTTCGTGGGCTTCTCCAGCGCTCAGGAGATCGTGGTGGACTTCGGCGAGCAGCTGGCCTCCACGAAGGGCCGCCCCCTGGTGCTGTTCCTGGACGGTTGGGTCGAGTACCCCTACGCCCACGTAAACTTCGCCGCCTGGCAAGCAGGTCTCGCCTTCGGAGCCATCTCCATCGACGTCCGTGATCGGGACGGACGCTGGAGGGTGCTCCGTGACAACTTCGGATATCCGGCGGGCATGCCTCGGGTCATGACACTCGATCTCTCGGAGCTCCCCCGGGAGGGCCCGTGCCAGCTGCGCCTGAGGACCCAGCAGGAGCTCTACATCGATCGGCTGTGGCTGGCCCCGGACCTGGGCGCCGGATCTCTCTCCGTGCGCGAGCTCGACCCTCACTCGGCGCAGCTGCGCCCCTCCGGCTATCCGCGGGAGTACTCGCCGGATGGCAGGCAGCCGCTGCTCTACGACTACGCGCTCATGGACCCCGCCATCGACTACAAGACCATGGAGGGGGACTACACCCGATTCGGCGACGTGAGGGAGCTGCTGAAGGCCCCGGATGACCAGTTCGTCATCTTCGGCCACGCCGAGGAGATCCTCCTGCAGTTCAAGCCCACGGCGGACCCGCCCGCGGGCACCACCCGCAGCTTCATCCTGAAGACGGACGGCTACTGCAAGGACATGGACCTGTACACGGCACACTCCAGCACCGTGACGCCCCTACCCTTCCATGGCATGTCCGGGTTCCCCTATCCACCAGGAGAGCGGTACCCGGACACGGCGGCCCACAGGGAGTACCGGGCCCGCTACAACACCAGACGGCTGACCCGCTGAGAGATCAACTCTTGGTCTGGTTGGCGACGCCGTGAACCGCCGCCTCGATCTCCGCGGGGTCCCCCAGGTAGCGGCTGCCCGTGACCTTCATCTGGTCATCGAACGAGTAGACCAGGGGGAAGCCCGTAGGGATGTTCAGCTTGGTGATGGACTCCTCGTCCAGGCCGTCCAGGTGCATCACCAGGGCCCGCAAGCTGTTGCCGTGGGCGGCGATGGCTACGGTCCGACCAGCCGCCACCTGCTCGGAGATCACCTCGTCCCAGTAGGGCACGACCCTGGCCACCGTGTCGGCCAGAGACTCCGTAGCCGGCGCCCGCTCAGGGCCCAGCTCCCGATAACGGGGATCGTGACGGGGGTGTCGCTCGTCATCCGCCGCCAGGGCCGGTGGCCGCACGGCGTAGCCCCGGCGCCATTGGTGCACCTGCTCGTCCCCATGATCCTGCACCGCCTGTGCCTTGTTGAGACCGGTCAAGGCGCCGTAGTGGCGCTCGTTGAGGAGCCATGTCCGGGACACCGGGACCCACATCCGGTCCATCACGTCCAACCCGATCCACAGGGTACGGATCGCCCGCTTGAGCAGTGAGGTGTAGGCCAGATCGACCTCAAGCCCTTCATCAAGCAGCAGTTGGCCCGCTCGCCGGGCCTCCTCCCTGCCGGCCTCCGAGAGATCGCAGTCGTACCAGCCCGTGAACCGATTCTCGAGGTTCCATTGGCTCTGACCGTGACGCAGAAGGACGAGATCTGACATGCATGGACTCCGTTGATTCAGGTTCCCCGTCGCACGTTATCATGGCCACGGACGTGAGCCCCAACACCGGAGACAACACAGCGCCGGAATACCCGAAGGTGCCCGGCTACGAGATCCGCGAGCTCCTGGGCAAGGGCGGTCAGGGCTCCGTCTACCGGGCCCGTCAACGCAGCCTGAACCGCGTGGTGGCCATCAAGATCCTGGACGGGAAGCACGCTGACGCCGAGGAGATCCGTCAGCGCTTCCTCGATGAAGCCCGCCTGCAATCCAAGCTGCATCACCCCAACATCCTCCAGGGCATCGACGTCCGCGAGCACGAGGGGCTCTGGTACTTCGTCATGGAGTTCGTGTCCGGGACCGACGCCCAGGTGTTGCTGGCGGAGCGCGGGGCGCTGCCGGAGCGGGAGGTGCTCGACATCGCCCTGCAGATCACGGAGGCCCTCGCCTACGCGCACGAGCGGGCCATCGTTCACGGCGATATCAAGCCCGAGAACATCGTCATCGGCGCCAACGGGGCGGTGAAGATGATCGACTTCGGGATCGCTCACCTCGCTCGTGAGACCGAAGCGGGAGAGCGCCCCGAGGGGACGCGGCAGTTCATGGCTCCGGAGGTCTTCAGCGGCAAGACACGGGGAAACACTCGATCCGACCTGTTCAGCCTCGGGGTGACCCTCTACGAGATGCTGACCGCGAGCCTGCCGCCCCTGGCGAAGGGCGCCGCCGCCACCGGACCGAACCCGAAGGACCGGGGCGATCACATCAGCTCAGCCACCGGTGCGCTCGTAGCCAGCCTCCTGGCCGCCGACCCGTCCCGGCGCCCGGCATCCCCGAAGGAGCTCCTCAAGTCCATCGAGAGGGTGCGTGCCGGAGCTCCCGTGAGCAGGATGGGCGATCCCGGCAAGTCCGCGCGGCGCTCCCAGCGGCAGCGCCGGTCCCTGGCCCCCGTGATCGCCGCCTGCGCCGCCCTGATCGTGGCGGTGATCGTGATCCAGAGCCTCTCCGGCGACGGCGATGACAACGGCCAGGAGCGGACAACGGAAGCGGACGCCAACACCGATCCCGTCACGCCGACCCCCGTCACGCCGACCCCCGTCACGCCGACCCCCGTCACGCCGACCCCCGTCACGCCGACCCCCGTCACGC
>CAZDQF010000012.1:0-156746 GCA_964507445.1 uncultured Isosphaeraceae bacterium | reverse complement strand
CCACGAGGTCACCGCACCCGTGCTCTGGTCGCTGAACGACACCGTCAACGGCGCCGTGCCGCTGGTGGGCGTCCCGGAGAACGCCGCCACCGGAGCAGGCTCCACGACCGTGACGAACCCGACCTGGGTGGCCGTGTCCGAACCCCCAGGCCCGGTAGCGGTCAACGACACCGTGTAGTTACCAGGCGTGGTGTAGGTGTGGCTCGGGTTCTGCGCCGACGAGGTGTTCCCGTCGCCGAAGTTCCACGCCCACGAGGTCACCGCACCCGTGCTCTGGTCGCTGAACGACACCGTCAACGGCGCCGTGCCGCTGGTGGGCGTCCCGGAGAACGCCGCCACCGGAGCAGGCTCCACGACCGTGACGAACCCGACCTGGGTGGCCGTGTCCGAACCCCCAGGCCCGGTAGCGGTCAACGACACCGTGTAGTTACCAGGCGTGGTGTAGGTGTGGCTCGGGTTCTGCGCCGACGAGGTGTTCCCGTCGCCGAAGTTCCACGCCCACGAGGTCACCGCACCCGTGCTCTGGTCGCTGAACGACACCGTCAACGGCGCCGTGCCGCTGGTGGGCGTCCCGGAGAACGCCGCCACCGGCGCAGAGGTCTGGGGTGTGGCGCTCACCTCGGCGCTGAATCCGCTCTCGTTGCCCGAGGTGTCCACGGCGGTCGCCACGTAGTGGTAGGTGCTGCCGTTGTTGACGGTGGTGTCGACAAAGGCGCTGGAGGAGAACGGGGCGACGGTGACGGAAGCGTAAGGACCTCCGGACGAACCGCCGCGATAGAGGTTGTAGCCCGCCAGATCGCCCTCTCCGTTGTCCAGCCAGTCAAGGGAGACCACGCCGTCTCCAGCGGTGGCCACCAGCCCGATGGGAGACGCGGGAGGCGTCAGATCCGTCGGCGTCGCCGACACCTCGGCGCTGGTCGCGCTCTCGTTCCCCGACGTGTCCACGGCGGTCACCACGTAGTGGTACGTGGTCCCGTTCGCCAGACCGGAGTCCACGTAGGAGACCGCGGTGAGGAGTTGCCCATTCAACTGGGTGTAGGGGCCGCCTGTGGCAACCCCTCGGTACACGATGTAGCCGTCGAAGTCCGGCTCCGTGTTGGGGCTCCAGGAGAGCGAGATCTCCCCGTCTCCAGCGACCGCCGCGAGACCAGCGGGAGGATCCGGAGGCGTCACATCACCACCGCAACCGCCGCTGAAGACCTGCCCGTTGTTGGGGACGCCAGGCGTCTCCTGCGCCGCCGCCTGCCAGGAGAAGGCCGGGCGGTCCGCCCCCGTCCCCGCCAACTGCAGCGACCAACCTACCGGGGTGGAGCTGGACTCGCTGACGCCGATGTCGATGGACAGCATGCCCGAGGCCACGCCACCGGTTGCGGTGAAGGTCCCCTCGTAGCTGATGAACTCCAGCACCAGGTCCGACGGGTCCGCCAGGACGAGCCCGTCCGGCGCGCCGTTCTGCATGGAGGAGAAGGCGAAGCTCAGGGTGCCCACACAACCACCCTGATCGGGCAGGACGCCGGAGAGGTTCACGGTCTTGTACTCGCCGCCGCCGTTGCCGTTGTAGCCCACCACCCGGTAACCGGAGAGGTCCAGGCCGGCCGGACCGGCGATCTCGACGAACTCACCGGTGTCACCTCCGGAGTTGTCATAGTGGAGCTCGTTGATCCATGGCAACCCCGAGGGAGGGGCGCCGGTGAGGGTGGCGGAGGCCTCGTTGCTGACCGGGGACTCGGCACCGGAGATGCCGACGGCGGTGGTCACGTAGTGATACGTGGAGCCCGGGCTCACCGCCGTGTCGGTGTAGAGCAGCCCGCTCACGGGAGAAGCGGTCAGGAGCCCATAGGGTCCCCCGGCCGTGCCGGACCTGTAGACGTTGTAGCCGTTGAGCGCGGCGGTGGCGCTGGGGTTCCAGGTGAGGTCCACGAGCGCCGTTCCGGCCGTCGCGGTCAGCCCGGTGGGTGCCGCCGGGGTGCCGCCGCCGCCACAGGAACCGGAGAACAGGCAGGTGACCCACTCCGGATGATCCACGAACGGATTCCGGTTCCCCTGATAGGAGAAGACCACATCGTTGCGATCCCTCTCCCGGTCGTCCACTGGATCTTCCAGGTGCCACTGGAGCAGGACGGAGAGCATGCCCATGTAGGCCACGGCCTCGTTGTTGCCCGTGTTGGAGGCGGCGATGAGGGCCTCCGAGTCCGTGAGGATGAGATCCGGCTCCGGCGCGCCGGTGACGGAGTGAGTACCGCCCTCGTAACGCACGTCCAGGTACAGCAGGGCTCGGGCCACATCACCTCGTCTGCCGGCCCACGTCTCCCAGGTGCCGCTGGTGTTGAAACCGGAGGCCCAGTTCGAGTCACCGGGGTAGGCCCCGCCGTTGCCCCCGCTGCCGTTGGTGGAGACCGTGGGCAGCTCGCTGCAACCGGAGGCACAGTAACGGAAGGGCCTGTTCCCCCTCGAGCTGTTGTAGGAGGAGTCGCACAGCATCAACTGATGACAGTCCGTGTAGGGGTAGTTGGAGCTGTTGTCGTTTGGGAAGCCGTAGGACTTGGGCCAGGTGTGCTCGCGGTTGTAGTTGGCGTTTCCACCCCCGGCCTTGGAGTAGCTCTCGTTCCGGTACACGTCGAGGATCCGCCCCGGATTGGACGGGTCCTGATCCGCCTGCTCCAGGATGTCCCACGTATCCGTGGAAGACGACGTGTAGGAGTAGCGCTGGTGGTCGTCGATCACCGCGTGAAGGGTGGCCCTCAGGGCGGCAGGGCTGCTCACATCCACGGTGCTGTAGTAACCCGCCGGTGGCTGCGCCCACGTGGGCAAGGTGAAGAGGCAGAGGAAGACCAGGGACGGCAAACGGACGGTCTGCCCTCGATCAATATCTACGGCGAGCATGTGCGGTGACTCCGGCAGCCGAGGGCGCGGCAGCGCGGTGCGCACGAACCCAGGGACTCCCCTCTTCCCCGGTCTTTCGTCGCAGCGTCGCAGGCCCCCCGGCCCGCCAAGAGGCTAACCGAGGACGCTAAGGAACTGTGAAGTCAGGCGCAAAAAGCAGGGCTCACCGGGCGGCGGTCATTGGCCCCGGTCACCCCTCCAACGCCGCGGTCATGAGCTTGCGCCCCTCGGCGAGGGCGGCCTCCAGGCCGGACGGGTCCTTACCGCCCGCCTGTGCGAAGTCCGGTCGCCCGCCGCCGCCGCCCCCCACCATGCTGGCGATCTCACGGACCACGTTGCCGGCATGGACGCGGCTCCCGGCCAGACCCTTGGTGGCGAACGCCGCCAGGATCGCCTTCCCTCCGGCGGACACCCCGATGACGCCGCAGGCGGAGGCCTTGGAGTTCTTCAGCGCGTCGCAGAGCAGTTGCACCTCCTTGGGGCCGATGTCCACGGTGCCCGCCACGACGATGGCGTCCCCCACCTTCGCTCCCTGCTCCAGGAGGGAAGACGCCAGCGCGCCCACATCCGACCTGGACTGCTTGGAGCTCCCTTTCTTCAGTTCCTTGAGCTGCTTCTGAAGCGTCTGGATGCGCTCCACGACGTCGGACTCGGGCGCCTTCAGGGCGCTCGCCGCCTGACGCAGGACACGCCGCTGCTCCTGCATTCTCAGGATCGCCGCGTCGCGGGTCACCGCCTCCAACCGCCGCACACCCGCCTGGACCGCGGTCTCCACGGTGATGGCGAAGGCCCCCACCTGACCCGTGTTGGCGCAATGGGTGCCACCGCACAGCTCCGTGGAGTAACCGCCGATGTCCACCACGCGCACGTCGTCCTCGTACTTCTCACCGAACAACGCCGTGACGCCGCGGGACTTGGCTTCTTCCAGGTTCTCCACCGTGGTCTGCAGTCCGGTCGCGCCCGAGATCTGTTCATTGACGATGCGCTCGATCTCCTCCAACTGCTCGGCGGTGATGGCCTTGGGGTGGGTCACGTCAAAGCGCAGACGGTCCGGAGCCACCAGGGAACCCTGCTGGGTAGCGTGGCCGCCGAGCACATCCTTGAGAGCCCCGTGCAACAGGTGGGTGGCGGTGTGATTGGCCATGATCCGCAGGCGACGCTCCGTGTCCACGCGACACTGGACCTCGGCCGGCAGACGGCTCCCATCACCTTCTTCCAAGCCACCCAGATGGACCACGGAGTCCCCCATCTTGCGCGTGTCGTCAACGCGGAACCGGAACCCCTCGGCAGCCACCGTCCCCGTATCCCCGACCTGCCCCCCGGACTCCGCGTAGAACGGCGTCCGGTCCAGGATGAGGGCCTTGTCGTCGATGAGCTTGAGGGGCCTCGCAGAGGACTCCGTGCCCTCGTGGCACAGGCTCTCCGTCGCGGCAAGGTCACCGAGCTCCGAGGGGTCCACGACCCAGCCCTTGCGCTCGCTGCGGCTGGCCGCGACGTGATCGCGCTCCGCCCGATCCCATCCCTGGGAGTCCACGGTCATCACGCGCTCCCGCGCCATCAACTCCACCAGATCCCTGGGGAACCCATAGGTGGCGTAGAGATCAAAGGCGGCCTCCCCCGGGATGGTCTGCATGCCCTCGCTGAGCATCTTGGTAGCCAGGTCTTCGAACATCCCCAGGCCCTTGTCCAGGGTGACGGCGAACGATGCCTCTTCTGACTGCATGACGTGGGCCACGTGGCCCTGACGCTCCCGCATCTCCGGGAACGCATCCCCGAGCACCTCCGCCACCGTGGGCACCAGCTTGTAGATGAACGGCTCCTTCATCCCCAGCGCCTGGCGTCCGTAGCGGGCCGCACGCCGGATCAGGCGCCGCAACACGTAGCCCCTGCCCTCGTTCTTGGGGAGGGCCGAGTCCGCCAGGGCCGCGGTCACGGCGCGGACGTGGTCGGCGATGACGCGGAACGCGATGTCCGCGTCCTCCATGGTGCCGCCATAGGTGCGGCCGGTGACCTCACTGATCTTGGCGAAGATGGGGGTGAACACGTCCGTGTCATAGTTCGACGACTTGTTCTGGAGCACGGCGACCACGCGCTCAAAGCCCATCCCGGTGTCCACGTGGGTAGCGGGAAGCTCCTCGAGGCTCCCGTCTTCCTTGCGATTGAACTGGATGAAGACGTTGTTCCACAGCTCGATGAAGCGCTCGTTGCCGGCGTTGACACCGCGCTCAAGGTCCGCCCCGTCGTCCGGGTTGGCCCCGGGACCGCCCCGATCGATATGGATCTCGGTGCAGGGCCCGCAAGGCCCCGTGTCACCCATCTCCCAGAAGTTGTCCTTCTTGCCGAAGCGGAGGATGCGTGACGGGTCGATGTCGGTCTCCGACGCCCAGAGCTCCGCAGCCTCCTCGTCCGCCGGCAGGCCGTCCGCCTCGTCACCGCCGAACACCGTGACCCAGAGCCGGTCCTTCTCCAGCCCCCAAACGTCGGTCAACAACTCCCACGCCCAGGCGATGGCCTCCTTCTTGAAGTAGTCCCCAAAAGACCAGTTACCCAGCATCTCGAAGAAGGTGTGGTGGTAAGTATCGACGCCGACCTCTTCCAGGTCGTTGTGCTTGCCCGAGACCCGGATGCACTTCTGCGTGTCAGCGGCCCGAGAGTAGTCGCGCGTTCCCGTGCCAAGGAAGACGTCCTTGAACTGGTTCATGCCCGCGTTCGTGAACAACAACGTCGGATCGTCCTGGGGGAACACCGGAGCTGAAGGGACGATGCGATGGCCTCGCTGCCGGAAGAACTCCAGGAACTCGCCTCTGATCTCGGTCGCGGTCTTCATGGGTTGTCCTACCGTCGGCGCACGCCGAGCTTCACATCGAACGTCTTGTCCTCACCCTTGCGCTTGACGGTCACCTTGACCGTTTGCCCGGCGCGAAGGCCGCTCATGACGTCCATGTAGTCTTCCAGGTTCTCGAGGCTCTCGTCGGCGATCTTGGTGATCAGGTCACCGATCAGGATCCCCGCCTTCTCCGCGGCACCGTCCTCGCTGACTCCACCTACCAGGACCCCTGATAGATCACTGTCGTAGTCGGGCATGATCCCCAGGGCCGCCGGCTCTCCCGGCCCCTTGGCGTCGGGCTTGTCCGCCGCCTTGGTCGCGGTATCAGCGCTCGCATCCGTCTCGGTCTCCGACTCCGGCCTGGACTCCGGTTTCTTCTCGGCCTTGACCACGAACACGAAGTGCCCCTTGTCCAGGTGCTCCTTCACCTCCACCTTCTTGACGTCCTCGGCAGAGACCATGGTGACCACGCCCACGGACGTGAGCGGCCTGCGACGGAGCAGCCGGGCCACGGTTCCCAGCCCGTAGTCTGAGTGGAACTTGCCGCACAGGTGGACCACCATGGGCTTGCGGTGGGGACGACCCTGCAGGTAGTCCGCGATGGACTCCGCCATGGTGTCGTCCTTCATGCATTGCGCGGCGTACATCCGCTCCAGGGCCTTCTCCGGGACCTCCCCCGGGTGGTCCTTCATGGCGTCCTTGAACAGCTCCCAATAGCGGTCCTTGGAAGCGGTGGTGGAACGGGCGACGTGAGCGGACGGGTCGCCCCCTCCCTGGGCCACCTTGCGAGCGGAACGCCGCGGCGCATTCCCAGCGATCACGTCAAGGCCGTGCTCCCGCGCATACTCGACAACGGGTCGGTAGTGCCCGGCGTAGTTGTTCCACGGACGACTGTGCTCGAGGAAGGTGGCCTCGTCGATCCGACCACGGAGATAATCGTCCAGCACCCCCTGCACGTCGCGCTCGAACATCTCCAGGGAGATCACCAGATCCGGTCGTGCCCCATGCAGTCCCTTGACCACCTGCAGCTGCAGACGGTGCCCTTCGGTGTTGTCGTGCTCCTCGCCGAGGAACACCACGTCCCTGGATGACAACTCGTGGACCAGGTCCGATACGGCGACCTTCTCGCCCGTGGCGCCGCTGAAGATCAACGACAAAACGCCTGCTATCGCGGTTTTCATGGTACGACTCCTGTTTGATGAACCGAGGCCTATTGTATGAGTTTAGGGTTGCGGCCAAACCCACCATCGGGTGACCGCGACCTCCAGGCGGGCCGCGCCGGCCGTGGCGATGATCCGCTCCCCTGAGACCACCGGGCCGACCCCCTCCGGAGTCCCGGTGAAGAGCAGGTCACCGGGTTCCATGGTGAAGCGGCTGGAGGCGAAGGCCAGCAGCTCGGAGACGCTCCAGAGCATGCCCGCCGTGGACCCTCGCTGGCGCACGTCACCGGCCACCTCCAGCACCAGCTCCAGGTCTTCCAGGTCGGCCAGGGATCCCATGGGCAGCAGCGGAGAGACCGGCGCCGAGCCGTCGAATCCCTTGGCCACGGCCCACGGGTGACCCTCGGCCTTGGCCCGCGCCTGGACATCGCGCGCGGTGAAGTCCACCCCGACGCCCCAGCCGTCGATGAAGCGCCCCGCGTCGGCGGCGTCCAGGTCCTTGCACTCCGTACCCACGCGGACCACCAACTCCACCTCGTGGTGCACGTCGTCGGACCAGGAGGGCAGGGTCACGACGCCGCCACCTTCGAGATACGCGGTAGGAGGCTTCAGGAAGAGGAGCGGCTCCGCCGGCGGCTCGGCGTCCATCTCGGCAGCGTGGGCTGCGTAGTTGCGCCCCACGCAAACGATCTTCCCAGGCCTGGCCATGCTCCCGTTCTAACCGACCGGAGGCTTCAGGGCACTCGCTCACCTGATCACGGCGAGACGGCCCCCGGAACCCGACGCGAATCCACCCCCGCCAACCAACCTGACGGCGTGATACCCGGGCGACGAAAAAGGCTCCCAGCTCCGTCCACCATCCCGGGAGATGTCGGCGCCATCCGGGCCCACACAGAGCAAGGTGTCCGTTTCCGGAATCCAGCTGACGCCGGACCGGTACCCGCCAGGGGGGACAAGGGGACGGTGCCACGTACGACCACCGTCATCGGTCCACGCAGCGTTGGCGTGACGAAGCCCGGGTCTGGTGTAGTCGCCGCCCACGGCCACGCCATGGGACGCATCCAGGAACGCCAGGGAGAAGATGCCGGAGGTCGGCGACGGATCTCGCAAGGGGGTCTCAACCGCCGTCCAGGAAGCGCCGCCGTCATGGGTGGTGAAGACGCGAGCGACGTCAGCACCTCCCGTCGCGATCCACGCCGTCGCCGGCGCCGCGACCCTGATCCCCGTGCCGCTGGCGGCGAACCCGGCCTCACCCTGCCGCGCCGGCGGCATCCGCGAGGTGTCCGCGCGCTCCCACGTGCGCCCACCGTCAGCGGTGATCATCACCTGCAGGTGACCGTCCACCGGGTCCCCGTAAGCCATGGCTCGCGCGGCATCCCAGCTGGCCATGCCATCGAGGAACCCCTCCTGTCGGGGATTGGTCCACTGCAATCGCCAGTTACGGCCGCCGTCGTTCGTGCGGTAGATCCGGGACGCCGCTCCGGGGCCAGCAGCCATCAACCAGGCGCGGTCGCCATCGATCGCTTCCACGTCCCGGAAGTCCAGGTGGCCTGCCCCGGGTACGACGTTGAAGGACCAGTGAGCGCCACCGTCGACCGTCTTGCCATACCCCCCGCCAGCCCCGCTACTCCAAGCCAACTCGCGATCGACCGCACACAGTCCACGCAACGAAGCCTGGGACGGCGATGGGGCAGGCACCAGCCTGAACGGGGCGGCACGTTCGCCGGCGCCGCGCACCGCGCAGCCAGACACCGCGCAGCACAACGTGACGACGATGATCGCCCACGACCCGAAAGCGCTTCCACGAGACGACCCACCGGGTCGGGCAGCGCTCATGATCAACGGGCCTCCTGGCGGAGCCCGTGATCGGCGAGGACCAACGCGGTCATGGCCTCCGCCATGGGGACAAAGCGCGGCAAGAGACAAGGGTCATGGCGACCCTTGGTCTCGACGGTGGTGGCCTCCCCGTCCGTGGTGACCGTGTCCTGCGGTTGAGGGAGAGAGCTGGTGGGCTTGACGGCACAACGGAACACGATGGGCATGCCGCTGGAGATCCCTCCCAGCATGCCGCCGTGGCGGTTGGACCTGGTGACGATGGCGTCGCCGTCGGGAACGAACGCGTCGTTGTTGGCGGAGCCGCGCGCGTTCGCGACAGCAAAGCCCGCCCCGTACTCGAAGCCCAGCACCGCCGGCAACGACAGCATGGACTTGGCCAGATCAGCCTTCAGCTTGTCGAACACCGGCTCACCCCAGCCGGCCGGGACTCCGGAGGCGCACACCTCCGCGACCCCCCCGATGGAGTCTCGCTCGGACCGCACCTGCTCGATCACCTCGATCATACGTTTGGACACGGCCGGGTCGGGACAACGCACGGGCGTAGACTCCACCTGCTCCAGGGTCACCGACGATGGGTCGCTGACGTCGGCGCACACGTCCCCCACCCGGACCACGTAGCCGACGATCTCCACTCCCCATCGAGCCCGCAGGAGGGACTTGGCGATGGCGCCGGCCGCGACCCGTACGGAGGTCTCTCGCGCGCTGGAACGACCACCCCCCCGCCAGTCGCGGCGACCGAACTTGCGATCGAGGGTGAAGTCCGCATGGCCGGGCCGGTAGAGGTCCTTGATGTCGTCATAGTCCTTGGAGCGCTGATCCCGGTTCCGGATCAGGATCGCGATGGGGGTGCCGGTGGTGTGGCCCTCGAAGACGCCGGACAGGAGCTCCGCGGTGTCGGACTCCTGACGCTGGGAGACGATGCTGGACTGCCCCGGCCGGCGACGATCCAGGTCCGGCTGAAGGTCCTCCTCGGTCAGAGGCAGCCCGGGTGGGACCCCATCGACGATGGCGACGTTCCCGGGTCCGTGACTCTCCCCGGCAGTGGTCACACGGAACAAGCGGCCAAACGTGCTTCCGGACATGGGCGGCAGGGTAAACCGCCCGGCGGTTCTTGGTCGCCCGGCGAGATATATATTGAGAATTTAGATATCTTGTATCCATGACCATCAAGCACGCGATTCTCGGACTCCTCTCTCAGGGGCCGCGCCACGGCTACGAGCTACGAAGCGCCTACGAGAACGAGCTGGTGCCCCAGTCCAAGCTCAACGCCGGGCAGGTCTACACGACCCTGGATCGACTCCGACGGGAGGCATTGGCCGAGGTCCGTCACGTGGGCCAGGATCGACGCCCCGACAGAAAGGTCTACGCCCTCACCCCGGCGGGGAGGGAGGCCCTGGATCACTGGATGTTGAACGCTGCTCCAGCAGACCTGGACCTCAGGAATCAGGTGTTCATGAAGCTCATGCTCGCCGTCCGCCTGCCGGATCACGACCCGCTGGCGGTGATTCACCAGGAACGCCGGACCGCTCGGGGTCGTCTGGAAGAGGTCCGATCCGCCACCCTCAAGGCCGAGGCGGACGGCGCTCCCCTCTCCATCACCCTGCTCCTGGACCTGGCCGCCAGCAAGCTGGAGAGCCTCCTCAGCTGGCTGGAGCGCTGCGAGCGACGCCTCAGGGACCCTCGCTGAGATCCGGGGCCGGAAGGACTCCGGAAAAAAACGGGACGAAAACGAAGCGCTTCGGGAACAGGCCCTGCTTTCACGCCCAAATGCGTGAGGGCGCGGCCGAGAGCATGAGTTCGCCTCGGCTTCTATCCAGTTCCCGATGACGAAAGGAAAAGCTCCATGCGGCTTTCCACCACGAGACTGATTCTTGTTCTTGTCTGTATCTCCATGGTCCCGCTCGCAGCACAGTCGGGGGGACTTGATCAACGGGGCAGCGGCATCACCTCTCTCCTGGCCAAGCGCCTGAGCACCGCCGGACCCAACGACCTCATCCCCGTATACGCCCGCTTCGACGGTCTCCCGACGACCGGAGAGTTGCTCCCCATCGTGCGCAACATGAGCAAGGCCGACCGACGCGCCTACGTCATCAACAGGCTGCGTGACCACGCCAACGCATCCCAGGCCATGGTCCGGAGCTTCCTCGAAGAACAACGCAACTTCGGGCGTGCCAAGCTGAAGAAGCAGCTGTGGATCAACAACGCCCTGTCGTTCGAAGCGACCCGGGCGGTGATCGAGGACGTGGCGTCCATGCAGGGTGTTCTCTATATCAACCACGACCGCACCTTCTCACCGGAGGAGACCCTCGACAGCGCGTTCGTAGAGGTCCCGGACATGGGTGCAGCGGTCGCTGCTGGCGGCAGCAACTCCGGCGGCGGCACCCCCACCGCCAACGTCACCAAGATCAACGCAGATCAGGCCTGGGCCAAGGGCTACACCGGCCAGGGCGTGCTCGTTGCGATCATCGACTCGGGCACCAACTACAACCACCCGGACCTGGTGAACAATCGCTGGACCAACCCCGACGAGATCGCCGGCAACGGCGTCGACGATGACGGCAACGGCTACGTTGATGACTTCATCGGCTGGGACTTCGAGAGCGGCAACGACAACGACCCGATCTCCACCTCCACGAACATCAGCTTCCGCGGCCACGGCACCTGCGTCGCGGGTCTGGTCTGCGGCGACGGCACTTCCGGCACCGCCACCGGGGTGGCGCCGGACGCCACCTTCATGGTGCTGAAGCTCTGGGGCGCGGCAGAGAGCGAGTGGTGGGAGTCCTACCAGTACGCCATCATGGAAGGGGCTGACGTGATCGCGTCTTCCTACTCCCTGAAGTGGCCCTCCCAGCCGGACTACAACGCCTTCCGGGACGCTGCTGGCAGCGAACTTGCCGCCGGCCTGATTCACGCCAACTCCATCGGCAACCAGGGCACCTCCGCTGCCCACCCGGTACCGTTCAACGTGTCTGTACCAGGCAACTGTCCCCCGCCGTGGCTCCACCCGGACCAGCCGGCGCCCACGGGCACCAACAACCACATCTCCGCCGTCATGGGTTGTGGCAACCTGACCTCCGGGTCCAACTACGAGACCATCTCCGCCGGTTCCGGAGTCGGTCCCTCTGCCTGGAGCCAGTGTGACGCGGACCTCACCAACGGGGCCCCGTACCCGACGGCCTTCGCCCCGTACAACGACTACCCGGTGGCCGCGGGCTGCAGCGGCGCCGGTGGACTGATCAAGCCCGACGTCTGCGCGCCCGGCTCGTCGTGCACTTCCCTGGCCAACAACTACCTCACTGGAGGTGCGCTCTACACCACCGCCTTCGGCGGCACCTCTGGCGCGACGCCGCATCTCGGCGGCCTCATGTGCCTGGTGCTCGAAGCCAACCCGACCCTCACACCGGAGCAGGTGTGCCGGATCATCCAGACCACCGCGGAGCAGCCCACGTCGGACGCATCCCCGACCAAGGACAACTCCTACGGCGCCGGTCGCATCGACTGCCTCGCCGCCGTGTGCGCCGCGGAGATCACCGGGCCGGGGGTCCAGCGGGTCCTCATCACGGAGCTCTCCTCCGGTAACCCGGACTACGCGGAGATCCACAACTTCACCGACGCTCCCATCGACCTCACGGGATGGACCTTCTCCTGGAAGGACGGCGTGACCACCCAGACCTCCGGGCTCGGTAGCGTCGTCATCAACCCGGGTCAGACCATCTGCCTGGTGGAAACCTCACAGTCGTTGCCGCTGCCTCCCACCGCCCTCCAGATCAACCTGAGCATCAACATCGGGACCTCCGGCGGCGACTTCGCGGCGGCCCTCATGGACCCCAACGGGTTCGTCGTTGACGAGGTCCATGTCGCCTCCGTCGGCGGCTCCTATTCCGACGGAGAGCTGGGTGGATCGTTCCGCGGTGAAGTGGTGCGTGACGGCAGCCAGAGCACCGGCGTCGCCGGCGCGGTGGAGAGGATCTGGGGCCTGGACTCGGACGGCGGGATGGACTGGACCGATCAGGCCGCCGGCAGCCCGGGGCTGGAGAACACCAGCAGCGGGCCGCGGGGCTCGGACACCGCCGGTGTCTACACCCACATCAAGATCAACGAAGTGGATGACGGACCCGATTACATCGAGCTCTACAACTCCGGCTCGTCCCAGTTCTGCCTGCCGCCACCTTTCGGTGGCTGCTTCCCCGCGTTCACCAACCTGAAGGACTGGTATCTGGTCATCGGCGATGACCTGGCGTTCGGTGGCCGCACGGTGGTCAGGCCCTTCCCGGAGAACTTCCTGATGGTCGGCGACACCTACCTGGTCATCGGCGACGTGGCCTCCGCTCCCGCGGAGCTTCCGGGGAACGGGGTGTACATCCCGGTCTCCACCAACATCCCCTTCGCATCCCAACGCGAGTACAGCATCGTGCTGTACGACAACCTGGGCCGCGTCGTGGACGCCATGCGCACCACGGCGCAGGACCGAGGCGTGGTCTACAACCACCCCCGCATGCCCTCTCACTGGGCCGACTTCACGGGCGCCGCGCTCCGTTCTTCCGACGGCGATCAGGCCATCGGACGGGACGCCGCCAGCACCGACCTCAACACCGGAGCAGACTGGCGCGCCGTCTCCACCCGCACCATGGGGTACGCCAACTCGGGGTTCGTGGCCGGCAACAGCGGTCACGGTGACATCCTGGATGTCCGCGGCAACGAGGGCAGCTTCCCCGGGAACGGCGCGACCGTCATCCTCAACGCCGGTGTGGGCGCCGCGGGCTGGAGCTACGGACAGATGTTCAGCTTCACCCACTCCAACGGCACAGGCCCGTTCTTCGGTCTCGGGGCTGACGCTCCGACGAACTGGGTGAACCTCCAAGGCATCTCGCCCTACTTCGGGACCCTGGATTCCAACGGTGCCGCCCGGTACGACTTCCAGGCCGGCAGCCTTCCTCCGGGGCTTGGCATCGACTGCCTGTTCTATATCACCAACGGCTCCAGCTTCAGGCTGACCCGCATCCTGGAGTTCGACACCTGATGCGGTCTCTTCGAGAATCGGCTCTCACCGAGCAGCCCCGAACGAAGTGAGTCCGGGAGGAAACGAGAAAAGAAAGCGAGTTTCTTGTTCGTTTCCTCCAGTTCCCACCTTCTTGGGGTGGAACTTTCCTTTGCGGGGCGTGCGGGTCGTGGTTCCACCACCATGGGGGGGGGGGGGTGGGCGCCCCGGGGGGGGGGGGGGGGGGGTGGGGGTCGGCTGTATTTACGGTGACTCCGCTGCTCTTCCCATCTCAAGGAACCACCAGCACCGGGACCGGGTTGGACGCCATGTCCGGCGGCGAGAGGGTCAGGAAGGCCCAGTCGGAGGGCACCCCCGCGAGCGAAACCGCCTGCCCTGGCTGGACTTGTAGCAACGCCGTAGCCTGCCCGTTGGCATCCAGCGTGCCCAGAGCGTTGGACAGCAGGCCTGAGCCCTGGAACGTGGTGATGGTGGCGGTGAGAAACGGGTCCGGGTTGAGGGGCACGGTCAGGGTCGGGGTGACCAGCAGACCCGGCGTGGTGCCAGACAGGGAGCCTCCCAGCAGGTAGGTGCGGCCGGCATAGGAGGTACCGGCGTCCAGTTGGAAGCTGATGGTGCGCCCGTCCGCCGCGGACACGATGCCGCCGTCAGCCCAAAGGGCGCCTGTGTGCTGGCGGATCAGGGTGCCGGGGCCGAGCAGGACTGGCGACACCCCATCATGGACCGAGATCCGGAGCCGGAGGTCCCCGGGGGTGCTCCCCGCTGTCACCGGAAACGAGTAGCTGCCGTCCCCGTGATCCGTCACCGGCCCGAGGACCGCGCTGGCGGTGGAGCCCGCACCGAGGGAGGGCACCACGCTGGCGCCGCCCGTGGTCAGGGGCGCGCCGGTCCAGTCCCGCAGAACCACCGTCACCATGGACTGGGTGACCCCGTCCGCCCACAGCTGCGGCGGGTCTGCCGTGACGGTGGACAGGTGGTGATCCGGCCGACCGACGAGAGATCCGCGCCACGCGTTGAATTGCGTCTGGAGTTGCACCACCGGGTCCGGCGCCGCGGCGTTCTGATTGGCCACGTCCAGCGTCATGTAGTAGTTGCCGGAGGCGCACCCGACGGCAGGGCTGATACAAGAACCGTCCGTGTCACCTCGCCGTGCCACGACCATGAACCCGATGTGCGCCGACTTGGCGAAGCTGACGGGGGGCGCACCGCAGGCGGTGGGTTGGACCGGAGAACAGGAACACCTGCCGTCGCCACCGAGTGTCCGCGCCGCTTGCATGGCGGCCATGAGCTTCCCGGCCAGATCACCCGGGGTATTGAGCACGGCTTGCTCGGCCGCCGACACCACCGCCGCGCCGGTGAGGATGTTCCCCTGGATCGCGTAGTGGATGGTGCCGACGGAACCGGTGACACCTCCGGCCCACGCGAAGGTGGACTCACCGGTGAAGGTCACCTTGCCGCCAGTGGCGTCGATGATCCCGTACTGGCGTGATCCGTGCTGCGGATCGGCCGCAGCCAGCGCTGCCAGGATGGCCTGGGGAGGGGCGCCGCTCTGCAGCATGTTCCAGATGATCTGCCGGTTGGCGACGCTGCTGATGTTCACCAGTGCCTGGGCGCAGGCCGCGCCTCGCCCCACCAACACAACCGGTGTGATGGTGCGCAGGTTGAACCCCGTCAGACAGGTGGCGCTCCCAACGGCAAGCTCGCCGGTGCGCGTGTCCACGATGAGGATGGACCAGGTCGCCGAGGCGGGGGCGGCCAAGACGCCGACCAAGAGCAGGACAGTCAACGAACATCTCATCTGCACTCTCCCATGGGTCACGGCTCGGCGACAAGCAGCCGACGCCAACCAGGAGATTGTCGCGCAGGTTCCCGGATCTCGCCAAGGGTCGTTAAGCTGAGGCGTCCTGGAATGTCCGCTTCAAGGAGACCGCCGTGTCCCAGCAACCTGCCACCCTCGGCGAACTCAAGTCATCCGGTTACCGAACCCGCACGGTGAAGCAGGAGCTCCGGGAGAACCTCCTCCTGCGTCTCCGGGAAGGGACCGAGCTGTTCCCCGGGATCGTCGGATACGAGGACACGGTGACCCCGGGCATCGTCAACGCCCTGCTGGCGGGTCACGACCTCATCCTCCTCGGGCTTCGAGGCCAGGCCAAGACGCGGCTCCTGCGAGCGTTGAGCGGGTTCCTGGACGAGTCCGTACCATGCATCGCCCGCGCGCCGCTGAGAGATGACCCGCTGGACCCGGTGTCGCCGGAAGGCCGCAGGCTCGCCGCCGAGTTGGGAGACGACCTGCCCATCTCCTGGATGGCCCGGGAGGACCGCTACCAGGAGAAGCTGGCCACCCCGGACGTCTCCATGGCCGACCTCATCGGCGACATCGACCCCATCAAGGCCGCTTCCAGAGGGCAGTCCCTGCTGGATCAGGAGGCCATCGCCTACGGGATCATCCCCATGAGCAACCGGGGCATCTTCGCGGTCAACGAGCTGCCGGACCTGGCACCTCGGATTCAGGTGGCCCTGCTGAACGTCATGGAAGAACGGGACGTGCAGATCCGGGGCTTCCCCGTCCGTTTTCCCCTGGACCAGCTCCTGGTGTTCTCCGCCAACCCGGAGGACTACACCAAGCGAGGCAACCTCATCACGCCGTTGCGGGATCGGATCGCAGCACAGATCCATACCCACTACCCCCAGTCCATCGAGGATGGCATCGCCATCACCTCCCAGGAGGCCTGGACCCAGCGCGACGGCCCCACGGTCCGCATCTCCGGGTTGGCGCGAGAGCTGGTGGAGGAGGTGGCCAGGGTGGCGCGCGACTCCGAGTGGGTCGATCAGGCGTCCGGTGTCTCGGCGCGTCTCACCATCGCCCTGACCGAAGCCCTGGTGAGCAACGTGGAGCGCCGCTGCCTCGCCAACAACCAGGACACGGGGAACATCAGGCTCAGTGACTTCTTCCGTTGCACCACCGCCATCTGCGGCAAGGTGGAGCTGGTGTTCGAGGGAGAGCGGGAAGGCCCGGAGAAGGTCGCGGCGCATCTGGTGGGTCAGGCGGCGAAGAGCGTATTCGATCGGCGCTTCCCGGACTTCTTCAAGGAAGGCAAGGAAGACGACGCCCCCTACGCAGAGCTCGCCGCGCACTTCAAGGACGGCGGCCAGGCCATCTGCGATGACGTCCGTCCGGCGGAAGACGCCACGGCGGAGCTGGCGGCGCTCCCCGGCATGAGCGCCCTGGTGGACCGTTACCTCGCAGACCTGGAGCCGGAGGCCCGGCTGCTGGGGTGCGAATTGGTGCTTGAAGGACTGCACCAACACTCGGCCCTGGCCCGTGAGCACCAGGAGCGCGGAGCGCGCTACTCCGACATGGTGTCGCGCATGTGGGAGGACTTCGACGGGGCGCCTGATTGATGGTCACGCCGCCGTTTCGATACATACGATTCGACCCCAAGAGGCACGGGCGCGATGAGCGGTTCCGTCAACTGCTGGAGATCTTCAACCAGATCCTGGTGGCCGCCGCCGGCGACGTCCCCACCAGCCTCGACTGGCTCGACCGGCTGGGCCGTCGCCACGGGTGGTTCGACGAAGACTACGGCATCCAGGAGTTCGAAGCGGACCTGCGCAAGCGAGGAGACGTGAGGCCCGACGGCGAGACCGGAGGCCTGAGGCTGTCGGGCAAGGGCGAGCGGGCCATGCGCGAGGGCGCCCTGGAGAGGATCTTCGCCGGGTTCGAAGCCATGGGGAGCGGCGAACATCGTACGGGGCACGGCGGCGGGGACGGCGAGGTCAACGAGGACACCAGGCCCTATGCCTTCGGCGACCCGCTCGATCGCATCGCCTGGACCCCCACCCTGCGCAACGCCCTCACCAGGGCTTGCGCCGAGCGAGGTGCGGGTGGACACGCCCTCTCGGCGGCCCTGTCCATCGCCGAGGATGACCTGCAGATCCGGGAGCAGGAGGCCCACACCAGCTGCGCCACGGTGCTGCTGCTGGACGTGTCCCACAGCATGATCCTGTATGGGGAAGACCGCATGACCCCGGCCAGGGAGGTCGCCCTCGCGCTCCTGGAGTTGATCACCACACGCTTCCGCAAGGACACCCTGGACCTGGTCCTGTTCGGGGACGACGCCCACCATGTCCCCCTCGACCAGATCCCCTACATCGACGCCGGCCCGTTCCACACCAACACGAAGGCGGGTCTGAAGCTGGCCCAGGAGATCCTCGGCGCCAGGAAGAACGTCAACAAACAGATCTTCATGATCACCGACGGCAAGCCGTCGTGTATCTGGAAGCAGGGGCGCCTCTACAAGAACCCGTTCGGGCTTGATGAAGAGGTCAGGAACCGCACCCTGGACGAGGCCCTCAGCTGTCGCCGAGCGGGGATCGAGGTGACCACGTTCATGGTGGCCCAGGACCCGGTGCTGGTGAAGTTCGTAGAGGAGTTGAGCGCCCTGTGCCGCGGCCGCGCCTACTTCACCGGGACGGACGGCCTGGGCCAGACCGTCTTCGTGGACTACATGCGCAACCGACGGACGCGGCTCTGAACCAGCCGCGCCCCCTTGGTCTGCAGCATCAGGCGGACGCGGTCCCCTCCTGCTCCTCCTCAGGGCTCGTCGGCTCCGGGTCGTCGGCGGGCTCCGCCTCCTTGATCCGGCCCAGGTAGCCAGGCAGCTCGATCCCGGCCTGCCTCGCCAGCTCCTGCATGGGCGGCAAGGCTCCCATGAGCCCCGACAGGAACCCGGCGGTGCCGCCGCGCCCGTCGTTGGACCCTGCGCCGCTGTCCCAGACCGTGATCTTGTCGATCTGCAGGTTCTGGATCGCCTTCACCTGCTCCGCCACCACCTCCGTGACCTTCTCGATCATCAGCAGGGTGGGCGCCATCCCGGGCTGATCACCGCAGGCGCCGACCAGGTTCCGGTAACCGTCCGCCTTGGCGTCGAGCACCGCCTTCTGTCCCGCGGCTTCCGCGTTCTTCAGCGCCAGGATCCGATCCGCGTCACCGCGAGCGACGCGACGGATCTGCTCCGCCTCCGCATCCGCGGCGATCTCGATCTTCTGGCGCTCGATCTCCTCCTGCGCCACCTGCTCCTTGGAGAGACGCGCCAACTCGCGCTCCTTCTCCGCCGCCAGGATGTCCCGCATGGCGTTGGCGCTGGCCACGTCAGCGCGACGCTTGGCGTCCGCCTCCCTCTCCGCCAGGTCTGCGTTCACTGCGGCGATCTCAGCCTTGGAGGTGTTCTCCCCGCCCACCGCCTCGGCCTCGAACGCCGCCACGGCGATACGCTGATCACGCTCCGCCTGCTTCTGACCCTGCACCGACTCGGCGTCGAACGCGGCCACGGCCACGTCCTGGTCTCGCTTGGCCTGGGTCTGGCCCTGCACCGCCTCCGCTTCCATGGCGGCGATGGCCACCCGCTGGTCACGCTCCGCGCCCTTCTGACCCTGCAAGGACTCGCTGGTCTCTTCGGCCACCCGGACCTCACGCTGACGCACGGCCTGGGCCTCACCGATGGCGCCCATCTGCTCCGCCTCCGCGACCTCGATCCGCGCCTGGTTGACCGCCTCCGCCGCGGCCTTCTTTCCGATGGCCTCGATGTAGTGGGACTCATCCGTGATGTCACGGATGTTCACGTTGATCACCTCCAGGCCGATCTTCTGCAGCTCCGTCCCTACGTTGATGTTCACCAAATCGAGGAACTTCTCCCGATCCTGGTTGATCTCCTCGATGGAGAGGGTCGCGATAACCAAGCGCATCTGACCGAGGATGATGTCCTGGCACTGATTCCGGATGCCCTTCTCATCCAGACCCAGGAGTCTCTCAGCAGCGTTCTGCATGATGGGCCCCTGAGTGGAGATGCCGACGGTGAACGTGGACGGCACGTTGACCCGGATGTTCTTCTTCGACAGGGCGCCGATGAGGTCGATCTCGATGGTCCGCGGAGACAGGTCCAGGTAGTCGTAGTCCTGAACCAGCGGCAGGATGAACGCGCCGCCACCGTGGATGCACCGGGCCGAGCGCCCGCCGCCGACCTTGCCGTAGACGACGAGGATCTTGTTCGAGGGGCACCGCTTGAACCGCGTCGCCACGAACAGAACGACGAAGACGGTGATGAGCGCGAGGACAACCCAGATCGTCCACGCCTGCGGGTTCTGCAGCAAATAGAGCATGTTCACATTCCGTAGGTATCGGACAGCGTCACTGCCCTCGAATCACACAGCGGAGACGACGAGCACACCAGAGGAGTCCACCTCATTCACCCGGATGGTGGTCCCGGTGTCCAGGTCGCCGTCCGCGCTCCGCGCCTCCAAGGTCACCAGGCGTCCCTGGACTTCCAGCTGGACCTGACCGGGCCGGTCTGCCTTGATGCTGACGTACACCTTGCCGGTCTTGCCCAACGCCTTCCGATTGTCCAGGGTGCCGGAGGACTCCAGGCGCATGGCCTGCTGCAACATCTTGCCCAGCAGGAACACGCAGAAGAAGCCGAAGCCCGCCGCGCACAGGGACGTGGCCATGGGGTCCAGGCTCCATTGATTCATCGCCACCAACCCCATCCAGCCGGCGCCCATGAAGAAGGTGGAGACCGATTGGATCGACAGGCCCATGAACGCCATGGTGGACTGGTCGCCGTGCCCGACGACGCCATCGCCGTCGAAGTCGCCGGCCACGTCCACGTCCCCGGTGTCTCCCAGGTCCTGATCACCGAGCCCGACAAACATGAGGCCCAGCTTGAAGACGAACACGGTCGTCCCCATGACAGCGAGCGCCCAATAGGTGGTTTCCATCTGACATCCTCCGAGTCCGATTTGACCCGCTGCTCCAGTCCCGCGCAACCGGACGGCAGGCGGGATGCTCATGGAAGATGCTCCTCGAGCCGGGCCGCAATGCCGTGAGGGACGCCCGGGGCAGCACTTAGCGACGAACGGGTCACAAGCCGGGTTCCCCCTGTTCCGCCACACCCAGCTCATACGCGGAAGACACGGCGTCTTCGGCTCTGACCGACAGAGTCACGCCGTCAGTCGCCCTCCACATTGTCCGGCAACGGCACAATGCGGGTCATGGCGAAGCGCCGTGATTGCGGGTCCGCGCCCCGTTCTTCCTCGCTACGCACGGTCAGGATCTTCAGCAGGTGGGTGACTCCCCACGAGTCCATCTCACCGGAGACCAGGATCACCTGATCCCCCGGACTGATCAGACCCCGCTGCACCAGCTCCGCCTCCCCGGAGGCCAGGATGCGATCCGTGTCCCCCACGAAGGGCAGGAACACCGGGAGCACGCCCCGCACCAGGGTGAGGCGCCCCAGAGTCCGCTCCGCCGGCGTCAGGGCGATGATGTTGGCATCCGGAGCGAAGGCCGCCACGATGCGCGCGGTCCAGCCGCTGCTGGTGAGGACGATGATGGTCTCGTAGCGCTCGGAGGCGGCGATGTGCCCCGCCGCGCGGGCCACCGCCGTCGCCGGTCCGTCCGGCAGCAGCATGTGCCCGATCTCGAAGCTGCCCGGCTCCACCGCCCCCTGAACCTCCATGGCGATCCGGTCCATCATCCGCACCGCCTCCACCGGGTGCTCACCCACGGCGGTCTCCCCGGAGAGCATGACCGCGTCGGACCCGTCCAGGATGGCGTTGGCCACGTCCGACGCCTCGGCCCGCGTGGGCCGGGGGTTCTGGATCATGGACTCCAGCATCTGGGTCGCGGTGATGTCCAGGACCGCGCGACGAGACGCCTCTTCGAGGATGCGCTTCTGGATCAGCGGCACGCGGTGGGACCCCGCCTCCACCCCCAGGTCGCCACGGGCCACCATCACCCCCTCGCAGACTTCCAGGATCTCCTCCAGTCGCTCCACGGCCTGGGGTCGCTCGATCTTGGCGATGATGGGGATGTCCGCGTCGAGCCGGGTCATCTCATCCCGGAGCGTCATGACATCTTCCGGACCCTGGACGAACGACAGGGCCACGTAGTCCACGCCGATGCCGACGCCAACCGCAAGATCCGCCTTGTCCTTGTCCGTCAGGGCCGGCAGCCCGAGGCGCGTGCCCGGGAGGTTGATCCCCTTGCGCTCCCCCAGCGGCCCCCCCACGACCACCTCCGTGACCACGTCGTCACCGCGGACCTCCACCACGACCAGCTCCAGTAACCCGTCGTTGAGCAGGACCCGGTCCCCGGGGGAGAGGTCTCGGGCCAGGGCGCCGTAGGAGACCCCCACCCGGGAGCTGTCTCCTTCCTCCAGACCCGAAGACAGCGTCAGCTTCGCACCGGGGACGAGCTCAACAGGACCGCCACCGACGAGGCGTCCGGTGCGGAGCTTGGGCCCGCAGAGATCCAGGAGCAGCCCCACGGGACGGTGCAGGGCTCGCGCCGTACGACGCACCAGCGTCGCCATCTCCGTCAGGTCCTGGTGGGAGGCGTGGGAGCAGTTCAGGCGGGCCAGGTCCATACCCGCCCCGATCATCTCTCCGACCACCTCCTGAGACCGGGACGCCGGCCCCAGGGTCGCGATGATCTTGACTCTGCGGCGCAAGGGCATGGATCACATCCTACGCGGCGCCGCACCGAACCGCGCAGGTGTTCTCCGACCGATCAGAAATTCACGCGGGCGACGTTGCTGATCTCCAGGGCTGCTCCCACCACCTGGACCAGCACCGCGTCGTACGAGATCCCCGTAGGCAGGGACCCCGCGGGCAACACCAGGTCCACGTTGGGGAACGTGGCGGGAGACGGGAGATAGTGGAACAGGTTGCCCACGGCGGCGCCGATGGTCAGGCCGGTGAACGTCAACTGGTCGGGGTAGAGACCGACGAACGGGCCACCTCCCACCGGACCGGAGACGTCGTTGGACAGCAGCAGGTAGCCCTCCACAGTCCCCGGCGGATCGTCCGGACCGGAGAGGACCAGATCACCAACGCCGGTGGTGACGCCCAGCAGCGGCTCGCTCGCAGGGCCCGTGGTGTAGTGAATGTTGCCGTTCCAGACTCGCGGGGTGAACGTGGAGCCAAACGGATAGGCCTTGCCCACACCCTCCAGGAACTGGATGTTCGAATCGGAAGCGAACACCGCGCCCTGGGTCGTCCCGTTGGTGTAGTTCATGCCGGTGCCGGTGGAACAGGTGACGTAGAAGCCCTGAGTCGCGCCGGCGCTCACCGAGTACCCGAGAGAGAGCCCGAGGTCCGTGGGCAGGCCGGCACCCGCGCCGGTCACCGTGGCCGTACCGATCAACGACCATGCGGCGGCGTTGGTCTCGTTACCGGTGAAGGTGCCGCCCGCGGTGACCGCGTACACCTCCACGGTCCAGGACCCGGTGTCCAGGTTGCAGTCGAAGTTCTGGATCGCGACGTCGTTGAGGGCAACGATGTCGAACATGTTGCCGGACTGCCCGTTGTTGTTGGCGAAGGTGGTCGTCAGGGATTGACCGAACAACGGGCAAACGAAGAGCCCGACCAACAGGGCTCCGAGGATGAACGTGCTTCTACTCATGAATGGGCTCCGGGGCAGGGCGACGCAGTCCGGTCCCGACGGCAGCGGAATCAACGGGATCGCCAGGGAATAGGGGCAATTTCGAGGCTACCACAGGCCCCGCACCAGAATCTGCGCCAGTTCAGGAGTCCAGGGAGGAGGCTCCGGAGCCTAAACCGCCCACAATCCGCTGAAAGTCCTGCCCCCGAGCCTCAAAGCCGCTGTACTGGTCAAAGCTCTTGAACCCAGGGGCCAGCACGACGGCCTCTCCGGGCCTGGCGACGCCCGCGGCCTCCGCCACCGCGATCGGGACCGTCTCGGCCAGGACCCCCCTGGACCCGAACGCCGCCGCCAGACGGGGACCGGATTCCCCCAGACAGAACGCCAGCCGCACGTTGGAGAGGGCCGCCAACTCCGCCACACCCTGGTGATCCTCCTGTCCACCGCACAACAACACCACCCGTCGCTTCAGGGAGCCAACTCCGGCCACCGCTGCGGCCACATTGGTGGCCTTGGAATCGTCAACCCAGCGGACCCCGTCTCGTGTGCAGACGTGCTCCATGCGATGAGGCAACCCGTGGAAGGACCGCAAGGTCCGCGCGGCAGCGACGGCGTCCACCCCCATGGCCGTGACCACGGCGACCGAAGCCATGGCGTTCAGTCGGTCCGGATCGGCAGCGTCGCCCCCTTCGAACCTGTAGACCCGATCGCTCACCACACCTCCCGTGGCCACGTGCATGCAACGGGCTTCTTCCCAGCTACCGTCGTGAACCGGCCCCGAAGCGAACCACGACCGGCGAACACCGGGAGGAAACCAGAACCGCTCCAGTCCTGGTCCGCAAACAACGGTGTCCCCCGCACCCATGGCTGCGAACACAGCGGCCTTGGCGTCCGCGTATGCACCCAGGGTCCCGTGCCGCTCCAGGTGATCCGGGGTCAGGTTGAGCAACGCGGCGACGCGGGGCCGGAAGGTGTCGAGGGTCTCGCCCTGGAAGCTGGACACCTCCACCACGTGGACCGCGGCGTCGGCTTCGTTCAACACGAGCTCGGAATAGGGCCTCCCGAGATTGCCGCCCGCCGGAGCATTCACACTCCCCGCCCGCCCCAGCATCCAGGAGACCATCCTGGTGGTGGTGCTCTTCCCGTTGGTCCCCGTGACGGCAATGACGGGCACCGCAGAGAGGCGGAACGCCTCTTCCAGCTCACCGCTGATGCGGACACCCGCCCTCTCCGCCCTGACCACGAGGGGCGCATCTCGAGGCACCCCCGGTGAGAGCACCAGGGTGTCCACGTCTCGGAGCACCTCATGATCCGGATCAGGTCCCAGCCACCGGAGGCGCCGCAGGTCATCCGGGAGAGCCTCCGGATCGGCCACGCGGTCCGTGAGCGACACGGCCCTGCCTCGAGCCTGGAGAAGGCGCGCGATCCCTTGTCCGCTGGCGCCCACGCCCACCACCAGGAAGCGCTCAGCCATGGACGTCCTCGGACAGGAACTGGCGAGCGACCTCCGCGTCCACGAAACGACGACGCACACCCGCCACCTCCTGATAGTCCTCGTGTCCCTTGCCGAGGATGGCGACGCAGTCCGTGGACCGGGCCTCCTGGATGGCCAGACGAATGGCGGTCGCCCGATCCGGCTCCTGCATCCAGGGACAGCCCCCGGGCTCGAACCCCCGGGAGACGTCCTCCATGATCTGGGACGGGTCCTCCCCTCTCGGGTTGTCGCTGGTGACGATGACCAGGTCCGCCCTGCGTTGCGCCGCAGCGCCCATCAACGGGCGCTTGCCGCGGTCCCGATCACCTCCCGCGCCCACCACGACGATCAGGCGACCGGCACACGCATGACGGCAGGCGTCCACGGCCTTCTCGACGGCATCCGGGGCGTGGGCGTAGTCCACCACCACCAGCGGTGCTCCCTGCCCGGTGATCCGCTCCATGCGACCCGGTACGCCAGCGAAGCACGCCACCCGTTGCACCAACTCCTCGGGGTCCCGGCCCAGGCTGACCCCGAGGGTGAAGGCGGCCGCCACGTTGGAGACGTTGAACGGTCCGAGGAGCGGGCTGTGGACCTCCACCTCCTGGCCGTCCCAGGCGAGCCGGATGCGGGCTCCCGCCCCGTGGTGCCGCTCAGCCGTGATCCGCAGCCAGGCATCGGCGCTCCGACCAAAGGAGATCCCGTCTCCTCGATCGCGCAGCGCCGGGGCGAGCCACTCGTCGTCGGCCGGGAACACCACGGGCGCCGCCGGACCGAGCTGCGTCACGAGCCGGAGCTTGGCGTCCCGATAGCGCTCCATGGAACCGTGGTAGTCCAGGTGATCCCGGGTGAGGTTCGTGAACACCACACCGGAGAACCACAGCCCCGCCAGACGCTCCTGATGCAACGCATGGCTGGAGACCTCCAGGATGCAACCGGCCTGCCCGGAGCCCCGCGCACCGCGCAGCAACTTGGACATGGAGACCGGGTCCGGGGTGGTGTGGGTGCTCCGTCGGTCCACGCCCGCGGTTCGGAAGGAGACCGTCCCGAGACAACCGTACGCGTCGGGCTCCGGTTCCAGCAGGTGCTTGAGGAGCCAGCAGGTGGTGGTCTTGCCGTTGGTCCCCGTCACCCCGAAGAGCTCCAGCCCCGCCCCCGGGTCGCCTGCCAGCAGATGGGCAGCGCGGGAGGCGTCCGCCCGAGGGCGATCGCTCAGCAAGAGGGGCAGGGCGGTGTCTACGGGACAGGCGGCGTCGACCAGGACGGCGACAGCGCCGCGGCGCTCCGCCTCGGCGATGAACCTCGCCCCCTCGTGATCGCGCCCCTTGAGCGCCGCGAACAGATCGCCCTGGACGACGCAGCGGCTATCGAGGGCGACGCCCGACACCTCCACGTCGGGTCCGATCACGCGACAACCGAGCGCGGCGGCCAGGCGACGCAGTGTGGTCACCATGCCGTTCCTCCCCGGAGGGGCTCATTCTAAGCCAGGAGCACCGCGGGAAGCGAGACGCCATGCGCGGACCACCTCGGACACGCTCCATGCCTGCGCCGGACAGCCGCCGGGGAGGTGGGGCGCCGCGCCATCGTGGACCTCATGAAGCGACCCCACGCTCCGCAGCTCGGACATCAGCGGCGCCAGGGCCTGCCCCAACGCCTCTCGCACGGGCAACCCATCGCCCCGCACGTTGATCACGGCGTCCGCGTAGGGTCCCATCAACCACGGCCACACCGTGCCCTGGTGATAGGCGCGGTCCCGCGTCTGCTGATCCCCGTTGTAGTGGGGTTGGTAGTCAGGGTGTTCGGGGTCCAGGGTGCGCAGCCCGCGGGGCGTGAGGAGCCGCTGCTCCACCGCCTGGAGCGTCCGCTCCGCCGCGCCGTCAGGCCACGGGATACCCGGTGTTCCCAGCGCCACCAGGAGGTTGGGCCTGAGCTCCTCCCCCGCGGTCGGGTCCTCAGGGTCGACCACATCTCGTATCCAACCGACGTCGGGGTTGAAGAATCGTGAACCCAGAGCGGCGGCGCAGCGCTCTGCCCGCATCGTCAGCGTGGCCTGCAGGGCCCCGTCTGCATCCCCGGCCAGCCGCGCACCCAGGCGCAGGCCACGCAGGTAGAGCGCGTTCAGGTCCACCGCCTTGCCGCGCCTCGGGGTCACCGGTCCATCCGATCCGATGGCGTCCATCCAGGTCAGCGCCGCCCCGGGCGCTCCCGCCACCAACAGACCGTCATCGTCCACGAAGATGCCGTGGTCCGTACCCTCGTGGTACGCATCCAAGACCGCGAACACCGCCTCTCGCAGGGGCTGATCCACGGAGCCGGGCTCCACGAGGTAGAGCGCCGCCGCCGCATCCAACATGCGCAGCGCCGCGTCCGCGGTGTTGGTGTGGAGCTCATCCGGAGATCCGTCGGACAGCTGGCAGGGGAGCAGGCCACGTCGCAGACGCTGACACCAGGCCTCCATGATCTCGCGAGCGCCTCCGGGATCGTGCGGCAACAGCAACCCGGGGATCGCGATCATGGTGTCTCGACCCCACTCACCAAACCACGGGTAACCGGCGATGATCCCCCGGTGGCCGTCCGGACGCCGCACGATGAAGGACGCCGCCGCCCTCGCCGCCGCGTCCGAGGAAGGACACGACCCCGACTCCGAACCGACGGACACACGCAGCCAGCTTCGATCTCCGCCTACGGGCAGGCGCACCTGAAGAGGGGCCACCAGATTCTCTTCGTAGTCGTAGCCTCGATCCCGCTCCCTCGGACAGAGCGCGTTCTCGTAGACGTGCGGCTGGTCGTCCTCCACCTCGCCACCGAACGTCACCTGGATGGAAGACACGTCCGGCTCCCGGATCAGGTGATGGTGGCTGCGCCAGGTCAGGAGCGGTCGGACGAGCACGTCACACGGGTCGCCGGAGAGCAGGTCGAACCGCAGCTCCGCGTGACGTTCACCGACCGTCAGGCGACGCCTGATCCGGTGTCCCTCCACGTCGAAGACCCAGCACGGGGAACCATCGGGAGCGAGGGAGAACGCGACTGCCTCCACGGCGTCCACCGGGGTGAGGACGCCGGGTCCGTACCAGGCGCGGGCGATGGGGACGGATCTCCCGCCAGCCGTGACCAGGACCTCCTCCGTCCGGGGCCAGACCATGATCCTGCCCAACGGCGGGGGGTAGGCCACGATCAGGTTCCCGTGGTAGCGCCGCGTCGCCACACCGGAGCTGGTCCCGAGGGCGTAGCCACCACCGCCCGTGGCACAGAGCCACTCCCGCTGCTCAAGACCGTCGTATTTCGCGACAGAGGTCATGAAATGTGCATCTCCTGCTGGTTTTCAGGATGTCACGGGTCGGTTCTTGCCGATAGAGGTCAAGACAGGTGAATCGGCCGGCCTCCGCCGGCCCCCCAAGGAGACGACTTATGTCCGGGAAGACCGTCGTCCTGCTGTTGTCGTTGTCGGCGTTCGCCGGCGTCGCGGTAGCGCAGGAACCGCAGATGAACACGGAAGTTCTGGTCACTCTGCACGAGGCCGGAGTCTCGGCCACGGAGCTGATCAGGCTGGTGGATCAGCATGGCATCCCCGTCGATCTGGACGCTAGCTCGGTCCAAAGGCTGCGCAAGGGGGGTCTCGATCAAGGCCTCGTGACCCGGCTCGAGAACGAGCTGAAGCTGCGCCAACCGGACCCCATGAACATCGCCGACGTCATGGCCCTCGTGGAGATGGGCGTGAACGGCGAGGACGTCATCGCCAGGATCCGCAAGACCGACAGCCGCTTCGACCTCACGATCGATGATCTGGTGGGGCTCGCACGACGGGGCGTCCCGGCAGAGGTGATCAAGGAGATGCGTGCTCGCGGCAAGACCACCACCGAGGTGGCGCAGGCGGCGACCACGGTGAGCACCGGGGGCGTGGTGGACATGACCCGAGCGAACATCCCCGCCAACGAGATCATCCGGCGTATCCGCAAGGCCGACGCCCGCTTCGACGTCGCCGTGGACGACCTCCTGGACATGACCCGCCAGGGAGTTCACCAGGACGTGCTCAAGGAGATATGGGCGCGGAAGGGCGACGGGCCGACCGTCCTGCGCCCGACAGTCGAACACGCTGAACCGGGACCCGAGGCCCCGTCAGACAACACCCCAGCCCGGACCACGAAGGCACCCGAGCTCATCACGCACAGGGAACCGGCCGGCGCGTTCAGCATCAACGTCCCCAGCGGCTTCTCCATCTACCGCGAAGACCGCAACGCCAACTCCCTGGTCTCCTTCACGCGGCAGGCGCAATCCGCGGGCGACCAGACCACGGAGACCGAGATCCAGATCCTGCGCTATCGGTCCCGCCGCCCGGAGTGGCTGGTGGAGAAGAACCTGGACGCCATCGCCCAGCGCTTCCTCACCACCCTCAAGTCGTCCTACGTCAAGCGTGGCCTGTCTCTCACCTACTCCGACGGGACGGACACCCACGTCTCGGGTCGCCCGGCCCGCTCGTACCGCGTGGGGAGCAGCGCGCAGAGCGGCGCCAGCAACCAGGGCCGCATGCTGGTGACGTGGCAGCAGGACCAGGTCTACGTCCTGTCCTACGCCACGCGTGCGGACCTGCTGGACACCACCGGCGCGCTCATGGAGCAGTGCATCAGCAGCTTCACCTTCGAGAGTCCCCGTCAGGACGCGACAGACTCGGGAGAGGACGTCCTCGCAGGCCTGTTCAACACCTGGCGCGAGGCTGTCACCAAGCGCGACTTCGCGCTCTACCGGACCCTCTGCGCACCGGGATACGACACCACCGCCAACCGCGCCTCCTTCGTCTCCTTGTCCGACCGGCTCAGCGACCCTCGGTTCCGGCTGACCCTGGGGACCGTGGAGCGAGGGGCGGATTCCGCCACTGTGGAGTGCAAGGTGATCGGCCCGACCACCACGGAGAGCATCACCCTGGAGTTCCAGAGGGACGGCGATCACTTCCGACTCCGTTGAGGCCGGTTAACATGGACGCATGCGAATCACATGCGTTGTCCTCAGCCTGCTGGCGGTGACCGTCGCCGCGCAGGACGAGAAGAAGGCGAAGACCGTCTCCAAGACCCTCACCCCTCCGGGGGTGACCTGTCAGGTCCCCGCGACTTGGAAGGAGGTGAAGACCACCTCCACCATGCGCGCGGCCACGTGGAAGATCAGCCACAAGTCCGAGAGCGTGGACGTGGTGGTGTACTGGTTCGGCAAGCGCGGCGCCGGTGGGGTCAAGGCCAACCTGGACCGTTGGCGCAAACAGATCAAGACCACCAAGGACCCGGAGACCAAGACGTTCGACATCCGCAAGGGCTTCAAGGTCCATATGCTGGACGCCCGTGGCACCTACGTGGCTCCGGTCAGGCCAGGGGCCACGGAGCGCAACAACAAGCCTGACAGCCGGCTCGTCGCGGCTGTCATCGAGACCCCCGGCGGCCCGCTCTACATCAAGTCCATCGGAGCGGCCTCGGTCCTGGACCCGCAGGACGCCGCGTTCATGGCGTGGGTCAGGTCCTTCGACGCCGCCAAGAGCAAGTAACCCGCCGCTGGCTCCCGGGTCACCGCGGCTTGTCAGAGAGAGCCGCGGTGGCCACCAGCATGCCGAAGGTCATGATCGCCACCTGAGGCGGGACGCCGACGGAGCCGGGGAACAACGACCCGTCCGCCACCCGTACCCGCCTCGTGCCGCGCAACCGTCCATCCGGCGTGACGCAGGCCGATCGGTGGTTGCCCATGGGGACGCTGGCCTGCGGGTGCACGGAGTTGAGCGACACGTCGTAGGGGCGAAACGGCAGCTCGTGGAGTCCCTCGAGGGCGGCTGGGGTCTGCGCCCGTGGCCTCGATCGAAACGGCAACATGACCTCTCTCGCCCCTGCCGCAAGATAGAGCCGGGCCAGGGCCTCGACCCCATCCACCAGACCCCGGCGGTCCTCGCTCCTGGGCCAGGATCGAATGAACGGGCGCCCGCCCCGCCGTCCCCTCACCCGCCCGGGCTCCTCGTCATGGAGCAGGACCCCGGCGGAGGCGAGGTGACCATAACGACGCATCACATCCGCCACCTCCGTCCCATAGCCAGGGACGAAGGCCGCCGTAGCCCCCGGGCCGGCCGCCCCGGGCCAGCCGCTCCACCCGCCCCCCCCCCGCCCGGCCCACTCCCCGGGCCCCCGGGCCGCCGCCCCGCGGGGCCCGCGGCCCGCGGCCATGAGGATCCAGCCGCCACGGCCGCCCTCCAGGAACCGGGCGCCTCCGGTGACCAGCACCGACTGGGGAACCCCGCGCCATGCGGAAACAGGCTCATCGAACACCGCCGCGACCGGCGCGAAGGGGTGCAACCGCAGGTTGCGCCCGACCCGCCGTGGCCCCAGCCCGGAGCGACGCAGGAGCACTGGAGTGCCGATGGCCGACCCCGCCACCACCACCTCCTGGGCGCGCACGGTGAACCCGGCCCCTCGGACCAGGGCATGGTCCGCTCGTTCAACGATGCGCTCCACCGGTGACTCGACGACCATCCGAAGCCCCGACCTCACCCCCTCCTCCAGCCACGAGAACAGGGCGTTGCGTTTTCGGTTGTAGGCGCAACCAATCATGCAGAAGCCGCACCCGGAGCAACGTCGGCGATTGTGGCGGGCCACCATGTAGGAGAGCCCGACCGACCGCGCACCCTCCATGAGGAGACGGTTGTTGGTGTTGATCTCGTCGTCATCAACAGGCCGCGCCTCCATGCGTCGGAGGACCTCCTGCTGAGCTGCGTCGAACGCCGCCGGATCTACGGGCAGGCCACCGTCAGCGCCCCAACGATCCAGCACGGCCCGCGGAGCGGGGACCGCCAGCCCCGTGTTGTGGACCGTGGAACCACCGAGCCCCTCGCCGGACATGACCATCATGGACTGATCCGACGTCATGCGGAGGCCCGCGTCGGCGTAGAGACGAGGGATCATCTGATCCTCACGTTGATCGAAGGTGGACGGCGGATGGTGCGCGCCCGCCTCCAGCAACAGGGTGTCGCGCCCCCCGGCGGCGTAGGTGGCGGCCGCGGCCGACCCTCCCGCCCCGGAGCCCACCACGCAGACCTCGCAGCGTAGCTCACGGGTCACACCTGCCCTCCCAGGTCCGGCGGCTCCGACACCTCCACCTCCACGCGACCCAGCCAGGGCCCTCCGTAGTCACAGGCCGCCCACGCACCTTCGTCAGCGAAGTAGGAGAACTGGCAGAGCATCTTCAATCCGTAGTGGAGCCTGCGCAGGGGCTTCAGCGGAGCACCCTCCAGGGACCGCACCAGGCGGCGCGCGCGGTCCACGCCGAGCCCTTGAACGGGACGCCCGAAGCGCAAGATCGCCAGAGACTGGAGCACCATGAAGCCCCCGTTCAGCAGGGCGCGCTCCGAGCGCGGCAACCGCTGGATCATCTGCCTCAGGCGCGCTGATGCCCGGGTGTCGGACACGGGCGGCAGGTCCGCCTCATGGCAGGACACGAACGCCGCGATCAACGCTTCCAGGAACCGATCCGAGGGGCGATCAGAGCCCATACCGGGTCCCGACCGGTCGGCGATCGTGTCCCTGGGCGACGGTCACGCCAGCTCCTTGAGGCGATACAGCAGCTCCAGGGCCGCCTTGGGCGACAGGTCGTTGACGTCCACATCCTTGAGCGCCGCACGCAGCCGGTCATCAGGTTCGACGAACAGGTTGAGCTGCTGCTCCCCGACCCCCATGGCGGCTCCCGACTCCTGCTCCGCTTCGACGCGGTCGAGCACCGCCTCCGCCCGCGCTAGCAACGCACGCGGCAGCCCCGCCAGACGCGCCACGTGGATGCCGTAGGAGCGGTCCGTTCCGCCTTCGATGATCTTGTGAAGGAAGACGATCTCGTCGCCCCACTCGCGCACCGCCACGTGCAGGTTGAACGTGTTGGGGAGGGAGTCGGCCAGCTCGAGGAGCTGGTGGTAGTGGGTGGCGAACAGCGCGCGGCTCTTGACCTCGTTGGCCAGGAACTCGGTGATCGCCCAGGCGATGGCGAGACCGTCGAAGGTGGAGGTGCCCCGCCCCACCTCGTCCAGGATCACCAGGCTGCGGTCCGTGGCGTTGTTGATGATCTCCGCGGTCTCGATCATCTCCACCATGAAGGTGGAGTTGCCCCGCTGCAGCTCGTCGGACGCGCCGACCCGCGTGAAGACCCGGTCCACCACGCCCATGCGCGCCGAGTCCGCGGGGACGAAAGAGCCCGCCTGCCCCATGATCACCAGCAGCGCCGCCTGCCGAATGAACGTCGACTTACCGGCCATGTTCGGACCGGTGATCAGCGCCAGCTCCCGGTCACCTCCGAACAACCGGAGGTCGTTGGGGACGAAGGGCTCATCGGAGGCCATGTGGTCCAGCACCGGATGACGCCCCTCCACCACCTCCATGTCCCGGGAGTCGTCCACTTCCGGTCGGACGTACCGGTTCTCTCGAGCCACCTGGGCCAGGGATTGGAGGGCGTCCAGCCGCGCCAGCGCGTCCGCCGCCGCCTGGATCTCCAGCAGCTCTTCCCTCACCTGCTCCCGAAGACGCAAGAAGTGCTCGGTCTCGCGCTCACGGATACGGTCCTCTGCCCCCAGGACCTTCTCCTCGTACTCCTTCAACTCGGGAGTGATGTAGCGCTCGGCGTTCTTGAGGGTCTGCTTACGCACGTACTCCGGGGGCACCCGGGTGGTGTTGGCGTGCGTAACCTCGATGTAGTACCCGAACACCTTGTTGAAGCCGATCTTCAGGTTCGAGATCCCGGTGCGCTCAGACTCGCTGACCTGGAACGCGGCGATCCAGGACTTGTTCTTGCTCCCCACTTCTCGCAGCTCATCCAGCTCCGGATCGAAGCCCTCGCGGATCATCCCGCCCTCGCGGATGGTGGGTGGGACCTCGTCCTTGAGCGCTCGCTCGAGCAGGTCTGTCAGCTCATCGAGGTCCGGCGTGTCCTCCACGATCCCCTTGAGCGGAGCGCTCCAGCACGCCTTCAACTTGCCCTTGACCAGCGGCAAGGCCCGCAAGCTGGAGCGGAGCCCCACCAGCTCACGGGCGGTTCCACGGCCGGTAGAGAGTCGAGCCAGCAGACGCTCCATGTCCTGAACGGGCTTGAGGACGGAGCGGAGGTCCTCCCTCAGGACCTCATCCTCCAGCAGCTCTTCCACGCCGTCCTGGCGCGCGCGGATGGCGTCCACATCCCGAAGTGGCTCCAGGATCCAGTCCCTGAGCATGCGCGAACCCATGGATGACTGGGTCCGGTCCAGCACCCAGATGAGGCTCCCCTTCCGGCTCTTGTCCTTGAGTGTGGAGGCCAGCTCCAGGGACGCGCGGGTGGTGCGATCAAGCACCATGGTCTGGTCGCGCCGCACCCGCCGCATCCGGGTCAGGTGGGCGAGGGCGCCCTTCTGGGTGTCCAGGAGGTACTGGAGGACAGCGCCGGCGGCCCCGATGGCGGGACCGAGCTCACCCACTCCGAAACCCTCAAGCCGGGCGACACGGAACTGCTCTTTCAGCAGGCGTTCCGCTTCGTCGCGGTCGAATCGCCAGTCCGGGAACGTGGAACACGGACTCTCCAGCGCCTCTCGCAACACCGCATAGGGGCTGTCTGCGTCCAGGGCGGACTCCGGCAGCAGGCACTCCGCTGGGTCCACCTGCAGGACGCCGTCCACCATCCGCTCGGCCTGCACCTCTTCCAGCAGGAAGGTCCCCGTGCTGATGTCGGCGTAAGCGAGGCCGGCCACGTCGCCGCTGACCATCACCCCACAGAGGAAGTTGTGCTCGCCGTCCACGAGCCCCTCCTCTTCCAGGACCGTGCCCGGGGTCACGACCCGGGTCACCGCCCGCTCCACGATGCCCTTGGCCTCGGATGGGTCCTGGACCTGATCGCAGACCACGACCTTCCGACCGAGACGGATGAGGCGGTTGATGTACCCCTCCACGCTGCGCACCGGCACCCCGGCCATTGGCAACGCCCCGTCCCCCTTCTCTCGCGACGTCAGGGTGAGGTTCAACTCCTGGGAGGCGACCACCGCGTCCTCCCCGAACAGCTCGAAGAAGTCCCCCATGCGGAAGAAGAGCAGGCCGTCAGGGTGCTCCGCCTTCGCGGCGTGGAACTGCTTCATCATGGGCGTGGACACCCCCTCACCCTAGAGGGCGCCCCGACCGCGTCAACCTTCGAAGGACGACGGGCCCCGGTAGGTGACGTAGCTGGTGGGGGTCTCCCAGATCTGGATCTCGTGCAAGGGCAGGCTCTCCAGCCGCTGCCAGCACCAGACCGCGAGATGCTCCGCGCTGGGGTTGGGGAGGAACTCGTTCAGGTATCGGTGGTCCAGCACATCCACGACCCGTTCCCTGACCACGGTCTTGATGTCATGGAAGTCGAAGCAGAGCCCGCTCCAGGCGTCGAGGGGAGCCTTCACCGTCACCCGCACCCGGTAGTTGTGCCCGTGCAGGCGCTCGCACTTGCCGTCATAGCGGGGCAGGTTGTGAGCGGCGTCGAAGCTGAACTCCCGAGTGATCAACAACGTGGGCGGGCTCCCGGCCTCATGGCCGTCTTCCTCGTCCACCTGACGGCGCCGGTACAGGTCCTGGTCCGCCGGCGGGAGGGGGTCCGGGCCTGGTCCAGCATCCACGGCCGAGCCCAGGGCTCCAGCGACCCCTGCCAAGTCACCCAGGGGAGCCACCAGGACCCTCAGGGCGGCCAGTTGATCCGGCTCGCCTTGAACCGCCCAATCCCCTTCCGCCGCCGGGCCAGATGCACGGAAGAGTCGACACCCAGCTCGCTCTGTGCAGGCCGCGAGCGCCTCCTCCGCCCTGGGAGGCACGGTTCCCAGGGAGACGAAACCAGGACCTCGCACGGGACCGGATGATCTGCGGGAATTTCTGAATTCGGCGGTCATGAGAGAGAGCGCGGACGTTACCGGCCCCGCCTCCAAGGCCCAAGTCCTGAGCCGTTGACCGGTCCTGGCACCGCTCCTACAATCCTCGTCGCCTCCCGCCTGATGGAAGCGGGAGGATCGAGAGACGCTCCGGCAAACCCTCCCGTGCGCTTCCGCTCCGCTTGACGGCGAGCGTCATAGCGCAGCAAGGGCGCCGGATGTAAGGACCTTACAAGCAAGGGCTTCTGGATAGGCCCTGAGAGCGAGGAGAACGGTATCCCGTTTGCGCTCGCGTATCGGTGACAGCAGCTCCGAGCTGCGCTCGCCGGGTGCGTCGGGTGATGGTCGGGCTGCCCTCTCTCAACAAGGAGTTCGCGGGAATGACATTCATGCGCAAGCACCCTGGCCTCATCGTCGCGTTAGTCGCGGTGACCGTCATGGGACTCGGCGGCGGTGGGGGCGGCGGCGGCGGCGGTGGGGGCGGCGGCGGCGGTGGTGGCGGTGGTGGTGGTGGCAGCGGTGAGTCGCTGGTGTCCTCCGTCCGACTGCTGAACGTGCCGACCAGCAACGGCTTCGCCACTATCGAACTGTGGAGCAGCGCAACCGGGCCGACGACACCCAACCCGCCCGCCAACATCCCACTCAACGTGGCCGTCGAGATCGAGTTCGAGGGCAACGTGGACCCGACCTCGCTGCCGCAAGCCGGGGTCGCCCTGGGCACCATCAACATCACGACCACAGATGGGGTGACCACGGTCGGAGCCGCCGGATCGTTCGCGGTGTCCGATTCACCCAACTTCCCGGCGGGCAACGAACGCATCGTCACCTTCCTGCCGACTCCACCGACCGATCCGCTCAACCCGGCGACCACGGCCGGACTCGGCGGAGCCATCCCCTACACCCTGTTCATCCCCAGCGCGGGCGGCGGCGGACAGGTGCTGAACGTCGGGGGCGGCCCCATCCAGAACTCCGCGGTGGCGACCTTCACGACCTGTGATCCCAACGGCACCGGCGGCGCCGCCGCCTGCTTCACGGACCCCATCCCGGGCCCTCCGTTCGTGGTGGTCACGACCCCCGTCAGCAACGACCCCTCTCCCCCGTCCATCGACCCGAGCAACGTCGCCAACGACACGGTCACCATCTTCATCAGCGAGCCCCTCTTCCCCGCAGGGATCAACCTGGCCAACGTGAGGCTGATCAACAGCAACTCCGGGGCGCAGGTCCCAGGCTCCGTGCAGTTCTTCCAGACCGGAACTCCTGAGGCCGGGGAGGAAGGCTATGCCCGCATCGACTACCTCGCCTCTTCCCAGCTACTGGCCAACGTCCAGTACGAGCTCGAGCTGTCCTCGGCGATCCAGGACTTCGGTCAGAACTCGGTGGTCCTCTACGACCCCAACGACCCCGCTTCCCCGACCAGCGGCAAGCGGTTCTTCCAGACCATCCCCATCACGTTCTGCGCACAGCCGCCCATCATGGACGACTTCTCCACGACCACCAACCGCGACACCGTCACCGGGATCGCGATCTGGGACGGCTCGGGGGCAATCGGCTCCACCTTCCCCTTCACCCTCACCGGTGACGGCAGCTTCGGAGACCTGACCTTCAACGCAGGCTCCCAGACCCTGGACACCGGCATGGCCGCTCAGCCTGGGTTCGCGGACGGTAACTGGGACTGCCTCAACTTCACCGTCGCCGCGGGCGCCAACGTCCGCGCCCAGGGCGTCTACAGAGTCCACCTCCGCTGCCTCGGCCAGGCCCAGATCAGCGGCACCATCAACGGCAACGCCGGCACCAACAGCGCCGCGACGGGCATCCCCAACCAGGGCGCCGGTAGTGGCGCGTTCAACAACGGCGGCAGCGCCGCCAACTCCATCGTCAAAGCCGGCGTCGGCGGCGTCGGCGGAGGAAACGGCGGGCGGGCGTCCCAGGACGGATTCTCCACTCGCACCAACGTGGCCGAGTCTGGCTTCGGCCCACCGATCAGCGGCATGGACAACGTGGGCCCGTTCGGCGCGAACGCGTTGTTCGCGGGCGGCGCGGGCGGCGCGGGAGCTTTCCGCTTCCCCGCCGGCGGCGTCATGGGTGACATGGGCGGCGTCGGTGGCGGAGGCGGCACCGCATGGGAATCCGGGGGCAACGGTCAGGCTCGGTCCAACGCGGCCCAGGGCTGCATCGCCCAGACGTCGGCCAATCAGCCCGTCTCCAACGCCACTCCCGTACCACCAGCCATGATCGCTCCCATCTCCATTCTCTCCGCCGGCTCCGGCGGCGGCGGCGGCGGCGATCGTCACGAAATCATGGGCTCAACGGCAGATGACCAGGGCGGCGGCGGCGGCGGCGGCGGCGGCGGCTTCCGCATCTCCGCGGTCCAGAACATCGACCTCAACCCCGGCTCGGCTCTGTTCTTCAACGGAGCCAGCGGCGGCATGGGGAACCTGTTCTTCGGCGGCGGCGGCGCTGGCGGCTCCGGTGGTGAGATCTGGCTCCAGAGCTTCTTGGGGATCAACATCTCGACCACGGCCCAGCTGACCGTCACACCCGGCGCAGCCAACAACACGTGCAGCGATCACGCCAGCGGCGGCGGCGGCACCGGCCTCTACCAGTTCGAGGACCCGGACGGAGTGGTGGAGACCAACTTCATCCCCGCCATGGGTGGAACCGGCGGCGCCAACATCAGCGTGCTGCAGTTCCCCTTCGACTCCGTCACCACCAGCGGGACAGCGCTCTCCATCTTCTTCGACACCGGCTATGGCGACCCGGACTTCGATCCGGCCACGGTCATGGAGTCCACCAGCCTGGGCACCAATCCGCCCGCGAGCGCCACGGTCGTGGTCGAATACCAGGGCGCCTTCGAAGCGCTGTCTGGTGGCAGTCCCGATCTGAGCAGCGTCTCTTCGTGGGTCACCGGCCCCAACATCGACCAGATCGACGGGTACCGCTACATCCGCTTCCGGGTCAGCATGACCATCCCGACCCCGAACACCTCCGGCACCGGCACGTTGCCCACCAACTCGCTGCCCACGGTGAGCTCGGTGACCTTCGGTTACTCCGCGCCGCTCAACTGCACAACCGCACCGTAGGGACAGGTCCCTCGCATGGCGAAGCGCCCCCCGAAGACCGAGGTCTTCGGGGGGCGCTTCGCGTTCTGGGCCAGCCCACGGAGATCGCTCGTCAACTTCCCACGTATCGATCGTAGATCGAGCGCGCCTCCTCGGCGTCAGCGGTGCCAGAGACCAGAGCCCGGCCGTCGTCAAACACCGTCAACTCGTGCTTCGTCAGCTCGACCTTCAGCACGTAGTCATTGCGGCGGCAGAGGAACGACTCCGCAAGTCGGCGCTCCACCGCGTCCAGGTCGAAGGCTCGCCCCTTCTGGGGGGGAACAACCTGTACCGCATCTCGACCGCAATAGGTCAACGTCCGGGTCCTCGCGGTTTCGTCGAGCCAATCAAACCGACGCTCCGCACAGCAAGGACAGTCGGCCCGCGGCTGCGGGTTTGTACCCCCCAGCTCAATAACCCTGAACGGCCAGAGCTCGATGGAGAAGAGGGTCCCACGAACGTCGTCTCGCGCTCCGGCGAGGATCTTGAGGGCCTCCGCCATCTGCAGCGCGGCGATCACCGTGGCTGCCGGCGCGATGATACCGCTGGTGTCGCAGGTCTCCGCAGCACCGGCGGGCGGCGGCGCCGGAAAGAGGCACCGTAGACAGGGGGTCTCTCCAGGGACGATCACCGCCGTGAGGCCACGGCTGGCGACGCAGGCCCCATAGATCCATGGAACCCCGCGCGACACGCACCAGTCGTTGAGCAAGTAGCGCGTCTCGAAATTATCGGTCCCGTCCAGGATCAGGTCGGCTCCATTCAGCAGGCCATCCACCGTAGCCCCGTTGAGATCGGAGACGGAAGCCGTCACCACGAGGTCCGGATTGAAGGCCTTCAAGTGACGCGACAAGGCCGCCGCCTTGGGCAACCCCTCTTCCGCGTCCTGCGCCGTGTACAGGGATTGCCGACCGAGGTTCGACTCCTCCACCACGTCCCGATCAATGAGCAACAAGCCGCCGAAGCCCACCCGTGACGCCTGCTCCGCCAGGGACGCCCCCAGGGCTCCACAGCCGACGATGGCCACCGTGCTCTCTGACAGCCGACGCTGCCCCTCCGCGCCGATGGGCTTGAACAGCACCTGACGGGAGTAACGCGGATCTTCCGGTGATACGGTCATGATTCGGTCCTGTCCTCTGCGATCCGGATGCGCTGCCCGGAAGCGAAGCGCCATGGGGTGGGACACCGGGCCCACCCGCGCTTGCCCACCCCTATGCTCTGCTCTACCATGACCGCGCGCGCGGCGCAGGAGTCATCTTCTGATGAGCGAAAACACGAGCCTCTTCAAGGTCTTCCGGGTCCTCTGGTTTCCGCTCTCACTCAACGCCATGGCCCTGGCCGCCGTCGCGGTGGTGGTCTTCTGGGCGGGCTCCTTCGGACTCGCCATGTTCGCTGGGTTGCCCGAGGGCGTGGACGCCGACAACGCCCCTTCGTTCAGCGAGCGAGCGGATCTCCTGGCGGGTCAATTCCCCGCCGAGGCATGGAACGCCGTGGCCTCCCTCTCGTGGCCGACCGCGAGCGCGTCCGACCCGGTCGATCATCTGGGCGTGGTGTTCGCGGGACAGGTCATCCTGTTCTTCTTCCTGTGGTCCACGTTCGGCGTCGCCATCTGCCGGACCCTGGTCCTCCGCGTCGCCAAGGATGAGTACTGCCCGATCGGAGACGCGTTCTCCTACGCCTGGCAGGTCAAGCTGACGGGGATGCTGTATCCGTTGGCGGTGCTGCTGCCCATCGCCTTCCTGCTGCTGTGTAACCACATCGCGGGCATCGTCACCTGGATCCCGTGGATCGGCTGGGTGCTCGGCATCCTGGTGGTCCCCCTGGTCCTGATCTCAAGCGTCATCGCCGTGCTCCTCGGGGTGGCCGGCGTCGTGTCGTTGGGCTTCGTCCCGGCGGCCATCGCCACCGAGCGCAAAGGCACCTACGACTCCCTCGGCAAGTCCATCAACTATGTGTTCGCTCGCGCCCTGCCCCTGGTGCTCCACCTCACCGTCGTGTGGCTGTTCGTGGACCTGATCCACGGTCTGTTCATCGACGGCAGGCTGGTAGAGACGGTCATCGCCAGGTCCATGGCTCCGCTCTGGGCCGACGGTGAGTTTGCGCAGATGGTCACCGGGGACACGTCCGGCCTGAGCGGGTTCCAGTGGCTCTGCGCCTGCGGCTACGGGCTGGTCCACCTGATCTATCGCCTGCTCCTCTGGGGCACGATCATCTCGTTCGTCTTCGGGGCGTTCTCATCCCTGTTCCTCATCCTCCGCAAGGACGTGGATGGGCTGGACTATGCTGACGTGGCCCCCGACTCGCTGCAGGGGCCTGGAGTCCCGACCCCTGCGCCGCCGCCGGAAGCGACGAACGAAGACGCTCCGCAAGACGACTGAGCGCCGCGACAAGGCAGAGGTTGTTCGCAGGATTAGCGTGGCGCTGGCCGTTCCCTCGGCGGTACACTGCCCTCGATCAAGTGCGCGCCCGCTCGAACCCGTCGGCCAACGACCCTGCCGGTACATGAAGAACACCCTGCTCCTACTCTGCGCGATGTGGTGCGCCTCGCCGGGCGCCTCGACGCAGACCCTCGAAATCGCGGTCCCGTTGAAGGGGAAGGTGGACATGGAGCGCCTGCAGTGCGGGTCGTTCGACGTGATCCGCATGACCCCGGAGCCGCGCGTCTTCGGTGACGCCGAGTCCCTCTCGAGGCTCCGCGCCATGGGATTCGCGGCGCGGGTCGTCAGCTGGAACGTGGAGCAGGACTACGCCTCACGGCTCCAGACGGCGTCGCGATGGGTGGGGACGCCCCCCTTCGGGCAGGGGTCCATGGGGGGGTACTACACGCACCAGGAGGTGGTCGCCGCCATGGACGAGCTCCGGGCCCTCCATCCCAATCTGGTCGCCCCGAAGGTCTCCCTGGGCCTCACCCTCGAGGGGCGTGACATCTGGATGTGGAAGATCTCCGATAACCCTCAGGTCAGCGAGAACGAACCGGCGGTGGTCATCGACGGGGGGCATCACGGTCGCGAACCCATCACCGTGCAGGCCTGCGTCTGGTTCGCCAAACGGCTGTGCGAAGGGCACGGCGTGGACCCGGAGCTGACCAGCCTCGTGGACCATCGGGAGCTGTACATCGTGCCCCTGGTGAACGTAGACGGGTTCGTCCACAACGAAGCGACCCACCCCGGTGGCGGCGGCGTCTGGAGGAAGAACCGGCGCATCAACAGCGACGGCTCCGTGGGCGTGGACCCCAACCGCAACTACGCCTTCCAGTGGGGCCTCGATGAGGTGGGCTCCAGCGCTACCCCCAGCTCTCCTTACTATCGGGGCACGGCGCCCTTCAGCGAACCGTGTGCGGCAGCCATCAAGGGTCTGTCCACCAGCCTCGGAGCACGGCTCGCCGGGTACTTCACCCTGCACGCGTTCGGCTCCTACGTGTTCATACCCCCGGGGTATGCCTTTGGCGCCACCGCGTCCTCCGCTGTGCAGCCCATCTATGACACCTTCGCCTCCGAGCTCGCGCACCTCTCCCCCCAGTACGCAACGGGCCACTCCTACTCGCTCCTGGGCCAGCCTGCCAACGGGACGTCTCTTGATTGGCACTACGGCGCCGTCAACGGCGGTGAGAGCGTCTGGTCCTTCGCAGCAGAGCTGGGCAGCCTGACGGACGGCTTCTGGCCATCCACGTCTCGCATCATCCCCATCTGCGAGGACGCCTTCGCCTTCCTCAAGCACGTGACTCGGATCACGGGACCGGATCCACGGATCCTGGATTTCGACGTCATCGACTCCGGGCAATCCAACGGGAGCTGGGACCCGGGGGAGGTCCTGGACGTCAGCGCCACCGTGAGCAACGGAGGCGTCAGCCCGGACACCTTCGAGCTGCGGATCGAGAGCACGAACCCGTGGGTCCAGGTCCTGGGCGGCCCGGTCAGCGTCGGCGTGGTCGCGGCCCACGGCGGCACCGCTTCAAACGGCAGCCCCATGCAAGTTCAGATCAACGCGGCGACGCCGGTGGGGGCGGAGGTGACCTTCGACATCGTCGTGGAGGGCCCTCTGGGCGCCCCCAGCCGGGTCACGGTCTCCCAACCTGCGGGCCTGGAAGCGGCGCCCACGTTGTTCGAGGACTTCGAGAGCGGCCAGGGTGGCTGGACCGTGCACAACGAGATCTCATCCGCTGGCGATTGGGTCCTGGCGGCCCCCACGGGCACCACGTTCGCCAACCAGCTGTGGAACCCGGATCATGACCACACCCCGGCGCCGGGCACCCACTGCTGGGTCACGGGAGACCTGGGCGGCAGCCCCGGGAACCACGCCACCCACGATGTGGACGGGATCACCACCCTGATCTCCCCGTTGCTGGACGCCTCGCACCTCTTCCGACCACGGCTCACCTACTGGCGGTGGTTCGCGGTCTCCAACCTCGGGTCAGGGTTCCTGGAGGTCTCGCTCTCCAACGACGGAGGAGACACCTGGAAGCCCATGGAGGTGGTCACCCTCAACCAGCCCCAGTGGGTCGAAGTGACCCACGTGCTCGAAGACCACCTCCCCAGAACCAGCGCCATGCGCATCCGGTTCCGCGCGGTCGACTGGCCTTCACTGGACATCCTCGAGGTCGCCATCGATGACCTCTCCTTGCACGGGTTCGAACCGCCCATGGACCTGACCGTGACGGGGAGCCCCATGGCGGGCAGCACGTCCACCGTCCAGGTCACCGCGCCGCATCACCCCCACGCCACCTACCTGCTCGGCGTGGCGCGCAGCGCGTTGCAAGGAGTCTCCACCGGCATCGGAGTCGTCCCCCTGGATGAGGACGACCTGTTCGGCATGGTCCCCCTGTTCCCCTCCGTGTTCCAGGACTTCTACGGAGTGTTGGATCACCAGGGCTCCGCCTCGGCGCAGCTGGTGATCCCCAACACCCCGGTGGTCTCGGGCTGGTCGTTCATCATCTCCGGGGTAACCGTGGACGCCACGCCCGCCGCGACCAGCATCGCGGGAGGCGTCCGCTACGTGATTCCATAGGGCTCCGCCCGCTACAATGCGGGGATGAACCACTTCGCATCTGCGGCCCTGATCCTGGTCACGGCCCCCCTGATCGCCCAGGAGCCCAAGCCGACCAATCGGATGGCCAAGGAGCAGAGCCCCTACCTGCGGCAGCACGAACACGACCCGGTGGATTGGTACCCATGGGGGAAAGAGGCCTTCGAGAAGGCCCGCCGGGAGGACAAGTCCGTGTTCTTGAGCGTCGGCTACTCCGCCTGCCACTGGTGCCACGTCATGCAGCGAGAGTGCTTCCAGGACGCGTCCATCGCCAAGTACATGAACCAGCACTTCGTCTCGGTGAAGCTGGACCGGGAGGAACGCCCCGACGTGGACCGCGTCTACATGCGCGCGTGTCAGATCATGAAGCAGGCCGCTGGGGGCTGGCCCCTGTCGGCGTTCCTGACCGCTGACAAGAAACCGTTCTTCGTCGACACCTACCTGCCCCCGTCGCAATTCAAGCCGCTGCTCGAGAACATTGTCGCCGCCTGGGGAGACGAGAAGCGGCGCAAGGGCATCGCGGAATACACGACCGAGTTCGCGGACTACCTCGCCGCGACACAGCGACGAGGAGCCACCGAGGACCTGCCGGATCTGGAGCTGCTGGAGGAGACCTATCAGGCGATCATCGCCACGGAGGACCGGGAGTTCGGAGGATTCAGCAGGGCCCCCAAGTTCCCCAGCCCGAGCGTACCGCTGTTCCTCCTCCGGCAGGCCGCCCGGATGGGTGACGCGCGCACCCATGGTGCCTCCGTGAAACGCCTCGTGGATGCCATCCTGGCGGGAGGTATCCGGGATCACCTCGCCGGCGGCTTCCATCGATACAGCACGGACCGGTTCTGGAAGCTCCCTCACTTCGAGAAGATGCTCTACGACCAGGCCTTGTTGTCCCAGCTGTTGGCCGAGGTCTATCTGGTGTGGGGAGACGAACGCTACGAACGCGCGCTGCGCCAGACCCTCGACTGGTGCTTGTCCGAGATGCGCGACGCCGGGGGCGGCTTCATCAGCGCCTACGACGCCGACGCGGACCACGTGGAAGGCGCCACTTACGTCTGGAAGCTGAAGGAGCTCCACGACCTGCTCACCAAGGAAGAGGCCGCGTTGGTGGTGGCATGGTGCGGCGCTACCGAGGATGGCAACTGGCGCGAAGAGTCCGCCCCGACACACAAGACCGGGACCAACGTCCTGTATGCCGCCGAGCCCATCACCAAGGTAGCCGCCGGCCTCGGCATCACGCCGAAGCGGGCGGAGGCGTTGCTGGCATCGGCGCGGCCCAAGCTGCTCAAGGCGCGAGCGGGGCACCCCCAACCCATGGCGGACACCAAGGTGCTCACGGGCTGGAACGGGCTCATGATCTCGGCCCTCGCCAGATCAGGCACCGCCCTCGGCGACCCCCGCTACGTCGCCGAAGCGGTCAAGATCATGGAACACCTGGAGCGCCACCTCCGTCAGAAGGATGGGCGATTTCGCCGCTCCATGGTGGGGGACCGGACCCGGCACGACGGCGAACTCTCGGATCACGGCGCCATGATGACCGCCTACCTGGACCTGCACGAGACCACCCTCGATGACCGGTGGCTGCAGCGGGCGAAGCAGATGGCCCAGGTCCTGGACGCCCACTTCAAACACGAGGACGGCGGCTTCGTCGACTCCACCGCCGCGGACCTCATCGTGCAGACCCGCGACCTCTTCGACGGGGCGCGCCCCTGTGGGTCATCGCTGGCGATCACGGGGCTCGTGAGGCTGGCGCTCCTCACAGCAGACGACGGCGTCATGTCCCGCGCACATGAGGTGCTGAAGGCGGTGAACTCAGAGTTGACCCGTTCCCCCAGGGCGGCCACGCAGACGCTGATCGCACTGGACCTGGTCCGACGGCCGGCCGTCAGGGTCGAGCTTCACGGCGCGGGAGGTGAAGGTCTGTTGCAGTCCGTACGCCGGATCTACCAGCCATTCGCCGCCGTCACCCGGAAGCAGGGCGCTGAAGGGCCGCCGTTCGTCCTGGTCTGTGTCGGCAAGACCTGCCTGGAGCCGGCCAGGACGCCGGAAGAGGTGGCGGCGCGTATCGAGGAGGCGCTGCGCTGATCACATCAGCCGGTACGTCACCAGATCTCCGAGAGGCTCCCTGAGGTAGCCGTCCAGCTCCCCCAGGCTCTGAGAGGTGCCGGGACACACCACCAGCACCTGAGCGGCTTCTCCGTGCAGCGTCAGCAACGCTCGGGTCTGCTCTCCCAGAGTCCCCCGCGGCACCCCTGCTCCGACGGGCCCCAGCGCCTCGCCGATCAGCACCGCGCCCTGCTCCTCCCCTCCCATGGCGGCGCAGGCGAGACCCATGAGGCCGATCTCCAGGTCCTTGATGGTCAGGGCATCGCTGATCACGTCGTCGGTGAAGGAGATGGACATGAACACCCGCCCGGCCGGCTCGCCGCCGAACGCCTCCACGGTCGCCGGCCGAGAACGGCCGCCGAGCAAGGGCACGTCCACGTCTGTCCGTTGACTCAGACCGGGCGTGACGTGAGCGACGGGCACGCCGATCCGCTCGGCGAGACGCGTCGCCGCTTCAGAGAAATGACCGGGAATCAGGTGAAGATCCATGAGCCCGAGGAGTGGGTTTGATTCTGCGTCCACCACATCTGTAGGTTGCTCGTTCCCCGCCCTGGTGAGCCTGTTCGAGACCCCATGTGAGCAGGCTCGCCGGGACGGTGTTCCCCCTTGTTTCGTGTGAGGTGTGGGGGGATCGCGGTCGTGCACGCGGTCCCCCGTCTTGGGATCGCTCTCAGTTCTTCCAGCAGTCGGAGATCAACCGTGGTTCGTCTCCGCCTGGAAGCTCCGACCGGAGCAACATCTCACCCCACAGCGTCTGCGCCTCCCCTTCAAACAACGCCGGCGGACCCGCAGGCACGACACACCACGCCCCCGACTCCAGCTCGCTCTCCAACTGCCCCGGACCCCATCCCGCGTAGCCAACGAACAACCGGAACACGTTGCCCGAGCGATCAGGGCCGTTGGTGGCGAGGATGTGCTCGATGAGGTCCGAGTCGCCGCCGAACCAGACACCGTCCGCCACCTCATCACCTCGGGTAGGCGCGTCGGCCCTCCGATGGAGCATCCAGAGCGTCCGGCCGTCGACCGGACCACCGACCCACAGGATCTCACTACGGTCCGTCGCAACCCCGGGCAGCACCGTGGACACCTCCACCTTGGTCGGACGATTGAGCACCACACCCAGAGCGCCGGACTCGGCTTCGTAGCGACAGATCAGGATCACCGTCCGATGAAAGTTGTCATCGAACAGCGAGGTCCTGGCCACCAGCAAACGTCCGGCCTGTAGTTCGAGCGCCATGGGAGAAGGGTAGCAGAGTGCCCCGGAGAGCCTCAGCGAGAATCGTCCACCATCTCCGGGGGCTTCCAGCGCTCTCGCCAGCTGTCGTCGATGCGGCTCAGCACCTCGCCGGGGGAGGTCCCTGACCGCAACGGGAACGGCTCCAGGAAATCCACGGTCATGGGTCGACGCAGCAGCCGAGGGCGCCCCATGGCTACCGACACGGGCCAGACGACCACATCCCGGCCCTCGGCGGCGATGGCCAGGGCCGACCGGACCTCCAGTTCGGAGCTGAGCTCCCGGACCCGCTCGCTGTCGCGGGTACCCTCGGGGAAGACCGCCAACACACCGCCCTCGGTGAGCACCGCGCGACGAACGGACTCCGCGCGGTCGTTCACCTCCCGCATGTGCTCGAGGGCGGCGCTCCGATCCCAGCCCGGGGTCTTGGCCAGCCGTCGCACCTCCTTGGGCCGCATGACCTCAAAGCCACCCACCCAACGCATGATGGGTTTCACGCGACCAAGTACCCGGTAACCGATGAACGACCCCATCTGAAAGAACGGCCTGCGGCCTGTGCGTCGGAACGAGAGGACGCCCAGCAGCACGATGTCATGGGCGGAGGCGTGCTTCCCGGCCAGCAGCACCGCCTGATCCGGTCCCGGGACACCGTGATAGGTGAGTCGGACACGCAGCCGCAACCGGGCGAAGCACATCCAGATGAACGCGCCCACATGCCAGGCCAACCGACGGATTCTCGGTGCGCACCGCTCCGACTGTTCAAGGGGCATAGACGAGGGGGATCGTGATCGCGGCCACGACGGCGAAGATGAAACGGAGGGGCAAACCCACAGTAAGGAAATCCCGGAACCGATAACCGCCAGGGGCGTACACCAGCAGGTTGGTCTGGTACCCCACGGGCGTGAGGAACGCGGCGGACGCGGCGAAAGCAATGGTCATCAGCAATGGCTCCGGGCTCCATTGAAGCTGCTTCGCCGCCGCCACGACGACGGGGATCATGAGAGTCGCCGTCGCCTGATTGGACAGGAGGTCGCTCAAGAAGGCCACGAACAGGTAGATGACGCCCACCACGACCCACGCGGGAGCTCCCTCCAGGATTCCGACGAGCCCCCCTGCGGCATCACGGGCCAGCCCCACGTCGTCGAGGGCCGTCCCCAGGGCGAGGAACCCGGCGAGCAAGAACAGGACGTTCCAATCCGGAGCCGCGTACGCTTGCTGGACCGTGATGCACCTGGTCAACACCATGACCGATGCGGCCACGACCGCAGCGGTGGCGATGTCAAGAAGACCGGTGGAGACGATGCCCACGAGGCCAGCGAGGATGGCGAGCGCCACCGGAGCCTTGGCGTGCTCACGCACGTGCTCCTGCACTCCCTCGATCAGGATCAGGTTCTCGGACGCCCGCAGGTTCCTGAGGCTCTCCACCTCACCCTGGACCAGGAGCGTGTCCGCAGGCTCCACTCGCAGCTCGCCGACCTTCTGACGGACGTGATGACCATGACGCTGCAGCGCGATCACCGAGACACCGTACCGCGCGCGAAAACCGATCTCATCCACCCGCCGATCGATCCAGCGAGACGACGGCGGCACGATGACCTCCGCGAGGGTCATGTCCACTCGCCGCGCCCTGACGTCCTCCTCATCCACTCCGGGCAGCAACGCTGTGCCGGCGCCGCTGGTCAGGTCGAAGATCTGGCTGGCCCCCCCCTTCACCAGGAGGACGTCCCCGACCTTGAGGACCGTCCCCTTGGCAGGGACCTCGATGATGTCGCTACGGACCAACTGCAAGACGCGGAGGTCGTACTTCTCCGAGATGGCACCGAGGGTCCGGCCCGCCAGAGCGGACTCGGGCAAGACCTCGGCTTCGGTGACGTAGTCCGTAGGGACACCGCGGGACAGCGTCATGGAGAGCGCCGCCCGATCCGGTAGCAGCTTGACGCCGAACATGGTCATGTAGGCGACCCCGACGATGACGAAGAGAACGCCGACAGGGAAGAAATCCCACATGCCCGGGCTGAACTGTCCGTTCGTGGCGCTCTTCCCGACGGTGGCCACCACCAGATTGGTGGAGGTCCCCACGAGCGTCATCATCCCACCGAAAATGGAGGCGAAGGAGAGCGGGATGAGATAGCGGCTCGGTGGGTGGTCCTTGCGCTCACACATGGCCAGGACGATGGGAAGGCAGAACAGCACGACGGCGGTGTTGTTGATGAACGCGGACATCACCGCCACGACCACCATCATCCCGCCCACGATCCGGCGACGACCCCGGTCCGCGAAGCGCGAGAACGCCTCGCCCAGGAACGCGACGGCACCGGTGCGCGACACCCCGACGGACACCACGTACATCCCCGCGACAGCGACCACAGCCTCGTGAGCCAGCCCCGCCCACATGTCCTTCGACGCCATGATCCCCATCAAGACCAGGCTCAGCGGCGCGAGCAAGGCGATCAGGCCGATCGGCAGCAGCTCGCGCACGAGCGCGAAGATGGCGGCGGCCAGCACGACCAGGGTGACGATCTTCTGCCCATCCATGCGCCGGGCAGGGTAACCGAAGGTCGCCGGTCGCAAGAAGTGCCATGGAGCGGAACGACGATCGCGCGAGGCCAAAAAAAACGGCCCGGGCACCTGACGGCACCCGGGCCCATTCGCCGAAGAACCACCCGAAGGTCACACCACCTGCCGTCCGTAGGCCCACCCCTGCCCCATGATGCAGCAGTGAACAGCCAAACGAAACAACGAGGCACACGGCTGAGGGCCCGATGCGACCGGGTTGTCTGTCGCGGAGTTGACGGCGGTCGTCGCGGGCTGCACGACCCATGTCAATCCGGGGAACTCTACCCCCACCCGCCGCCTCGAGCGTCGAAATCCGGGCATGCCGAAGAAAACCAACTGGCCGTCATGAGCTCCCGCCGCCCTGGAGCGGCGCTCCCCCTGCTAAAATGGCGGAGTTCGGTACACGCGATGGCTGAGTCACAAGACAGTCCACAGAACTCGGGGTCCCTCCCGGACCCGGCGGAGCACGAGAACTCGGAGGTCTGGGTGCAGGCCCTCCGGCGGGACGCCAACGCTGGAGGAGCGCTCCAGTTCCTCGAACGTCGCTATGCTCTGCGCCTGCGGTTGTTCGTCGCCCACAAGCTGGGCCCGGCCATGCGGACGCGGCACGATCCGGACGAGATCATCAACGAAGCGTGGTGGCGAGCCATCCGCAAGATCGATCAGTTCGAGTACCGCAAGAAGGGGAGCTTCCTCGACTGGCTCCGCAAACAGGTGCACTGGGTGATCCTCGACCGCTGTCGTCACGACGAAGGCAGGGAGGATCTGGCAGCTCTCGATCCCAACGACGACAGCGACGCACCGCGAGGAGATCCCGCCGCGACGGGTGCCGGTCCGGCGACGCAGATCGGCCGCAAGGACCTGCGGCAGCGGTTGGTCGAGTCCCTGGAGACCGTGCCGGAGACGTACCGCGAGGTGCTCGACCTGGCCTGCTTGCAAAGCAAGAGCCGCACGGAGATTGCGGAGATCCTCAACGTGAAGAAGAACACGGTCTCCCAGCAATTGAAGCGAGGCCTTGAGCACTGGAGACGGGTCCTCGGGGAGAACCCCCTGAAGTATCTCTAAGAGGCCTCTCCATCAGGCCCCTCCCGTGCCGATGGTGCACATGGGAGCGGATCCGCCGGTGGCACACCGGAAACCTCCCTCCGAAGCGAGGGATGATCCGTACAGGCAATCGCAATGGTGGGCAACAGAGGATCCTGGGGTCATCTCTCCGCCGGAGAGATCCGAGCCCTCCAGGAAGCCAAGCTCAGGAAACACCTGAGGACGCGGGTACTCCCGTTCAGCCCCTTGTACAGGAGGCTGTTCGAGTCCGCTGGCCTGGAGGCGGGAGACGTCCGCACATTGGACGACCTGCGCCGCATCCCGTTCACGACGAAGGCCGACATCCTGGTCAGCGAAGCCCATCCGAACGGCCCCAAGGACCTGATCCTCCAGCCCAACGAGCACCTGATCAAGACGGCGTTGCCGACCAGCGAGAAGCTCAAGCTCCTGGGCACGAAGCTCCTGCTGGGCAAGAAGCGACTACGGGAACGACTCTTCCGGGAGTTCAACCCATGCAGCATGTTCTTCACGACAGGTCGGAGCTCCGGGTCCATCCCGTTCTTCCTGACTCCTTATGACCACCGACTGCTCATGGAGTCCGGACGGCGCCTGTCAGAGGTCGTGGGTATCCGGCCGGGGGACGACCGGGTCCTGAACCTGTTCCCCTACGCGCCGCACCTCGCCTTCTGGCAGACCACCTTCGCCGGCATCGCCACGGGGACCCTGTCCCTGAACACCGGCGGCGGTCGCTCCATGCCCACGGATCGGCTGATCGCCGCGTTCGAGCGGCTCAAGCCAACCGTGATCGTCGCCATGCCCGGCTACTACTATCACGTGCTCCGACGCATGATGGAACACGGGCTCGACATGTCTTCGGTGCGCATCGTCGCGCTGGGTGGCGAGAACGTGCCGGCAGGCTTCAAACGCAAGGTCGTCGAGCTCATGGCCGAGTGCGGCGCCGAGGACGTCCGCGTCGCCTCCGTGCTCGGATTCACGGAGGCCCGGCAATGCTGGGCGGAGTGCACCGGCGCTCGTCGGACCGGGTTCCACACGTACCCGGACCTGGCTCTGTTCGAGATCGTCGATCCCGACAGCGGCGAGCCGCTGCCGGAAGGCGAGACGGGGGAGCTCGTCTACACATCCCTCGACGGGCGGGGCAGCGTGGTCCTGCGCTACAGGACCGGGGATATCGTCCAAGGCGGCATCGTCTCCGAGCCCTGCCCGGGATGTGGGCGCACCGTCCCGCGGATCATGTCCGACATCCAACGCACGTCCAACGTCAAGAGCCTGGACATCGGCAAGGTGAAGGGCTGCCTCGTCAACCTCAACACCCTCTCGGAGGCCTTCAGCGGCGACCTGGAGGTCGAGGAATGGCAACTTGAGATCCGCAAGCTCAACGACGACCCCTTCGAGACGGACGAGCTGGTCCTCTACGCCGCGCTCAAGGACGGGGCGGACCGGGACCGCTTCCGACATCGAATCCAGGACGTGGTCAGTGAACGCTGCGAGCTTCACCTGAACGAGGTGGTCATCGAAGACGTCAACTCCTTGCTGCGACGCGTCGGCATGGAGGAAGAGATGAAGGAGGTCCGCATCGTGGACCGCCGCACGCAGTTGATCCCCGAGCAGCAGGGCACGACCCCATGAGCCGTGGTCCGGTGGTGGTCGCTCTCGGTGGCGGCGGCGCCCGCGGGCTCGCTCACCTTGGCGTCCTCGAGGTGCTGGAGCAGAGCCCCATCCGACCGGACCGCATCGTCGGCGTCAGCATCGGCAGCATCGTTGGCGCCGCCTATGCCTTCGAGCCCGACGCCGACGTGATCTCCAAGCGGGTCATCGACTACGTGACCAGCGACCGATTCCAGACGCACCAGAAGTCCATGATGGGCGCCAGCCGAGGTCAGAACCAGAACGGAGACGGCAAGGACGGCGGGGTCGGCTGGTTCAACCAGATCCGCGAGTACCTCCGCGCCAACCGGATGTTCAACCGCGTGGTGACCAAGAAGGGCCTGCTGGCATCCCAGCTGCTCAAGGACGTCGCCGACAACGTGCTGCCCGACGCCGACATCGCCGACGCCAGCATTCCCCTGACCATCGTGGCCATCGATCTTCGTAGCGGCAGGCGGGTGGTCCTCGAGAAGGGCAATCTCCGAAAGGCGGTCCGTGGATCCGCCTCGCTCCCTGGCATCTTCCCGCCGGTGGAGTTGGACGGCATGCTGCTCTCGGACATCGGCATCTTCTCTCCGTTGCCAACCCAGGAGTGTCGCTACTACAACCCGTCCCTGGTCATCGCGGCAGACGTGAGCCGGGCGGTGACCCCCCTCGAGACTTGCGAGACCGCCCTCGGGGTCATGATGAGGATGGAGGAGATCGCCGGGACGGTGTTCCGTGACCACGTCCTCTCCCTCGCGGATGTCATCATCCACCCTGACGTGGACAGCCTCCCCTGGTCAGACTTCAACCAGGCGGCGGAGATGGCGGAGCGTGGTCGCGCGGCGGCCGCCAACGTCCGCGACGAGCTGCTGCCCCACCTCAACCCGGGCTGGGCTTCGATTCGCTGATCCCCCTGCGGCCCGGGGTTGATTAGGATATCCGCGGGCGACATGGGGATGATCAGGGCTGACCAGATAGAGGACGGCGTCGTCGCCGTCACCTTCCGGACCGAGGACGACGCTCCGTTCGTCATCGGCGAAGGTGTGGTGGAGCAGCTGGAGGAGCTGCTCCAGGAGCTGGTCGCCAACAAGGACCTCCGAGGCGTCCTGTTCCGCAGCGAGGTCCCGGGCGTGTTCTGCGCCGGCGCCGACGTGGACGCCATGGCCGCCCTGGAGTCCCCAGCAGAGGCCGAGGTCATGATCCGCCGTGGTCAGGACCTGTTCGAACGCATCGCACACCTACCACAAGTGACCGTCGCGCTCGTTGACGGGGTCTGCGTCGGCGGCGGCCTGGAGCTGGCCCTCGCGTGCGACGCCCGCCTGGCGACGGAGGACCCCAAGACTCAACTCGGCCTGCCCGAGACCAAGCTGGGCATCCTCCCCGCCTGGGGCGGCAGCACGCGGCTGCCTCGCCTGATCGGCCTGGGGGCGGCCATCCCCCTGGTCACCGCGGGCAAGACCGTCAACGCTCGCAAGGCCCGCAGACTCGGCCTGGTGGACGACGTCGTGGCGAGCCAGCAACTGGTCCCTGTCGCCCTCGACTTGATCGAAGAGCGGGGTCGGGGAGGACACGGCCGGCGCCCTCGCAAGGGCATGATCCAGCGGTTCCTGGACCACACCCCTCCCGGACGGGCCTTGACCCAGCGCTTCGCTCGCAAGGCGATCCTGAAGCAGACCAAGGGACGGTTTCCGGCGCCCATGGCCGCTCTCGAGGTCATGGCGAGTTCCGTCACCGCTCCCACGTCCGACTCCCTGGAGTCGGAACGGCAGGAGGTGCTGAAGCTCCTCCAGACCTCCGCCCATGAGAACCTGCTGCGGCTGTTCCGCCTCACCCGGGACGGGAACCGGCCACCGGTCTACGGCGCCGGTCGGGACACGGAGGGCCCCCGCGAGCTGGCGGTCATCGGCGGCGGCACCATGGGAGCCGGGATCGCGGCCCTGGCCGTCGGCAAGGGGCTCGGCGTGCGCCTCATCGACCCCCAACCGGACGCCCTCGCCGCCGGATTGAGACGCGTCGAGAACGAACTGAAGCGGCGCGTCCGGCGTGGCGACATGAGCAAAGCGGAGGCACACCTCCACCGCACCCGCTTCACGGTGTCCACGAAGATCGACGGCCTCCGCTCCATGGACTGCGTCATCGAGGCGGCGCCGGAGCGCATGGAGCTCAAACACGACATCCTCACCCAGGTGGTGGCCGAGACCTCCGACCGGACGATGATCGCCACCAACACCTCGAGCCTCTCCGTTGATGAGCTGGCGGACGCCACGGGGGTCCCGGGCCGGTTCCTCGGCCTGCATTTCTTCAACCCCCCGGGGTTGATGCCGCTGCTGGAGATCGTCCGTGGGGCGAAGACCTCCGACCACACCCTGGCCCGTGGACTGGCCGCCGCGAAGGCGCTTGGCAAGACCCCCATCGTCGTCGGCGACGGTCCGGGGTTCCTGGTGAACCGGCTCCTGGCGCCGTACTTCTTGGAGGCCTGCCGCATCTGCGACGGAGGCGTGGACCGGGAGTCCGTAGACGCATCCATCAGGGCTTTCGGGCTACCCATGGGGCCCTTCCGGCTCATGGACGAGGTCGGCCTCGACGTCATCGTCGACGCCGGACGACACGCGGCGACACGGGACGGGAATCCGTTCGAGCTTCACCCGAGCATCGAACAGCGGGTCGAGAAGGGGCACCTGGGCAAGAAGTCCGGTCGCGGCTTCTACACCTACGGCAAGCGGCGACCCTCGCGGCGGAACGCGGCGGCGGACCCGGACCTGTCCGCGCGGCTGGTCGGTCGGATGGTGACGGAAGCGCAGGCCATCCTGGCGGAGGGCCTCGTCCTGTGCCCCGAAGACGTGGACATCGGCACCGTCTTCGGGATCGGGTTCCCACCGGAGAAGGGCGGCCTGCTTCACTGGGCGGAGGAGTCCTCGTGAGCCAACGACTCTGCATCCTGGCCGGAATCCGCACCCCACTCGGGAAGATGGACGGGGCCCTGCGCCGCCTGGGAGCCGACGACCTCGGCACCCTGGCCCTCCGCGAGCTGCTGCTGCGCACAGACGTCGACCCGTCACGGCTGGACACGGTGGTCTGCGGCAACGTCGGACAGGGCCCTGACGCCCCTAACATCGGCAGGGTGATCGCTCTTCGTGCCGGCGTCCCCGAATCCGTCGAGGCCATGACGGTGCACCGCAATTGCGCCTCCGGCTTCGAGGCCATCACCCAGTGCGCACTCCGACTACGCGCCGGCCGCGGAGACCTGTTCGCCGCTGTCGCGACGGAGAGCATGAGCAACTACCCGCTCCTGTTCCGTCCCCGAGCGGTGGCCTGGTTCAAACGACTGCAACGAGCCCGCTCCGTGTGGGCCCGGATGCGAACCCTGGTGGGCTTCCGCCCTTCCATGATCAGCCCGGAGGCCGCGCTCATCCGCGGGCTGACCGACCCGGTAGTGGGCATGGGCATGGGAGACACGGCGGAGCTCCTCGCCCGTGAATGGGCGATCTCACGCAGCGCGCAAGACGGATTCGCCGCCGAGAGCCACCGCAAGGCCCTCGCTGGTCGGGACAAGCTCCGGGAGGAGACCTTCGATGTCGTCCATCAAGGAGGCGTCCTCCGAGATGACGAAGGAGTCCGGGACGACTCCACTCCTGAACGTCTGGCCAGGCTACGCACCGTGTTCGATCGTCGCCACGGCTCCGTGACCGCCGGCAACTCCAGCCAGATCACCGACGGGGCGGTGGCCTTGCTGGTAGGGGACGAACGGTGGGCGGAGACCATGGGGCTCACCCCCCTCGGCTTCCTCGACGAATGGGCGTACGCGGGGTGCGATCCCCGGCGCATGGGCTTGGGACCGGTGCACGCCATGAGCCGCCTTCACCCGGACGCCCCCCTCCCCGACTATGACCTGATCGAGATCAACGAGGCCTTCGCCGCTCAGGTCCTGGCCTGCCTCCGAGCCGCGGAGGACGGGGATTACGCCAGGGACGTCCTCTCGCGAGACGATCCGCTGGGGACCATCCCCACCGAACGCCTCAACGTCAACGGGGGCGCCATCGCCATGGGACACCCCGTGGGGATGACCGGCGCCCGCCTGGTGCTGACCAGCCTCCTGGAACTAAGACGCCGCCACGGCTCGAGAGCCCTCGCGACCCTCTGCATCGGCGGCGGCCAGGGCGGCGCCCTGAGCCTCAGCCTGCGATAGAGCCTCGCGCCGACCGCAGAGTGCTCGGAGCGCAGGCACAAGTAACTGCGGGAGAGGCGCTTGCGAAGGCCGCGTGGCCGGCCGAGGGACTCAGTTCGGAGCTCCGGACGCCCCTTCGTCGACTGCAAATCGCAGAATCCCCTTTTTTTTGTCGCACGAAACCCCAGCGGCGGGTGAATCCACTACAACTTGGGGGGTCTCCCGCCCCCCGCTCGACGTTTCACCCCAGTGGACCCTCATCATTCCAAAGGAACCAGGAAGTAATGTCCCTCTCCATCAGTGTCCGGCCTGTCGGCCGAGTCACCGCACTCGGAGCGCTGACGCTCCTCCTCGTCGCCGCGACCATGCCTTCGGTCGTGGCCCAACCCTCTGCACCTATCGCCACCGCGGTCAACTACCCCGCCTCTTCGGGCTTGGTGAGCAACGGCAGGGACATCCCCTGGCGAGCGTGGAGCGCACCCATCCAGGTCACCGGGGCCCATTCGCTCCAGTTGCTCTTCGACACCGTCGAGATCGGTCCTGACGACGCCGTCATCCTGACCAACCCGCGAGACGGGGAGACCCAGCGGCTCGATCACCTGCGCCTGAAGCAGTGGCGGAACCACACCGCGTGGTTCAACGGAGACCGTGTGGACGTGGCCATCGAGCTGGCGCCAGGCTCCACCGGCCAGATCGTCATCCGCACCGTCTACGCGGGGATCCAGCCCATCCTGGGCACGTCCAACACCATCTGCGGCAGCGGCGACGAGCGGACCCTGAGCAATGACGCACGCGTCTGCCGACTCGTCATGACGGCCGCGTCGTGCGGCTCCTGCACCGGTTGGTTGATCAGCTCGACCAACACCATCCTCGGCGCCGGCCACTGCGCCGACCCGCTGCCGGACTGGTTTGTCATCGCCGAATTCAACACCCCGGCATCCAACGCCGCAGGCTGCGCCCAGCACCCACCCGTCGCAGATCAGTACCCGGTGGATCAATCCACCATCCAGTTCGAAAATCTGGGCCTGCCGGGAGGCGGCGACGACTGGGCCGTCGCGCGCCTGCACCCCAACTCCACAGGCACCACGGCTTTCGGCAACCAGGGTTCATTCTTTAGCCTGGCCACGACCTTGCCGGCGTACATCCCGCCGTTCGTGGTGCCCAACCTCCGCGTCACCGGACACGGGGATGACAGCAACAACGCTACCCGCGCCTACGATCAACAGACGGACACCGGCACGCACTTCGGGTACGTAGGCGACCAGATCCGCCACCGGGTGGATACCGAGGGCGGCAACTCCGGGAGCCCCATCATCGACACCGCGACGGGCCTGGCCATCGGCATCCACACCAACGGCGGCTGCGGCACCAGCTCCACCAGCTCCAACAGCGGGACCAGCATTCTCCGGCCAGCGCTGCAAACGGCCATCGCACAGACCGTCGGGTGCTCGACCCAGTTCCTGGCCAGCTCGCAGAGCGGGGCCGCCGACCCGGTGACCTGCGATTTCCAGGTGTTCAACGGCACACCTGCGGCCAACAGCTGGGTCGGCTTCGGTATCACGTCGGCCAGCGATTGGGACCTGATCCACGAAGATGCGTCGTCGGTCCTCGGTGGCGGCAGTTGCGACTTCATCATCGCCAACGGGCGCCTCGGAACCGTCGCGCCCACCTCCGGCGAGCTGAACCGCTTCTCCGGCGGCTCCAACGCCTACGCAGACCTCCTCGAAGCCCAGACCTTCGCGGTCGGCGAGACGGAGACCAGCTCCTGGGGGTCCACCGACGTGATGCAGATGTTCGAGTTTGAGGTCACGGCCGCGGGCAGCTTCGACATCACCGTCAGCGGCAGCAGCGACCTCAACTGGCGGCTGTACGCACCGGGGTCGAACGCCGGATGGCGCAGCCGCACCTCCACGACCCTGGAGGCCAGCGGGACCGTCGGCCTTTCCACATACCAGGGCGCGACCCTGAACACCGGATGGCACGTCATCGTGGTCTACAAGGACGACGGCGTCGCGGCGGTCAGCCCCACCAGCCTCGCGGTCACGGTGTGCTCGGCGACGGGGTCAATCCTGCTCACGGACAACGTTCCGACGACCATCACCGACCCGTGCCAGGACTTCCGGATAACGGCGGTGGCGGGACGATGGAACGTGGTCGGCATCTCCTCTCCCTCCGACTGGGACCTGGTGCTGGGCAGCGCGACCTCCTACACGGGCGGCGCCGACTTCGCCCTCGCCAACGGGCACCTCGGCACCATCTCTCCCATATGGGGTCAGGTGAACCGGTTCTCCGGCTCCTCAGACGGGACCATGGAGCACCAGGACGCCCTGTCCCTCAGCGCAACCGGGTCCAACTCGGTGGACGCGTTCGCCGCAGGGGAGATCCTGGAGCTGCGCGAGGTGAACCTCACCTCCACGGGCACCTACGCCATCACGGTGGTCGGGGATTCCTCGATCTCGTGGCGCTTCTACGCGCCTCAATCGGACGCCAACTGGGTCCCGGAAGCGAGTTCCATCGCCTCCGGCAACGGCGGCGGGGGCACCGTCAACGTGACGGTTTCCAGCACCGGGTACCACGCCCTGCTGCTGTATCGCAACAACGGGCCCTCCACCGACACCACCACGGTGATGTCCAACATCTGTTCCGTCTCCACCAGCACCACCCTGTCCGGGTTCGGTGTGGCCACGGCTGCGGGTCCCTGCGCCCCCTTCACGTTCTCGCCGGAGTCCGGCAGGTGGAACGCGGTCGGTGTCGCCTCGGCCTCCGACTGGGACATCGGTGTGGGCACGGGCTACTCGAGGTCCGGTGGCGGCGTCACCGACTTCGTCATCGCCAACGGACATAACGGCACCGTCACCCCCAGCAACGGCGTCTCCTCTCGCTTCTCCGGAGCGGACAGCGCTCGCCTCATGCGCTCCTACACGGTGACCCTGAACGTGGGGACGCCGTACACCATCGCCGGATGGCCGGCCAACCGGGTGATCCGCATGTTCGAGTTCGACATCCCGAGCCCGGGCAGCTACGACATCACCCTGGACAACGCCCCGAACCTGTCGTGGCGACTCCATGAACCGGGCACGGACGCCAGTTGGCGATCGGACAACGACTACGTGGCCTTGGGCGCGGCGGGCGGCACCACGCTGACCCGGACCTTCTCCACCACCGGGTGGCACGCCATCAGCGTCTACCACGCCACCGCGGACCCGTCGTCACAACCGACCTTCTCCGTGACCGTGGAGCCGACGCCCAACCCGGCGCCGTCCACCTCGTCCCTGTCGCCGAGCTCGGCCTTCGCTGGTGGTTCCTCCTTCACCCTGACCGTGAACGGATCGAACTTCATCTCCGGCTCCAGCATCCGCTGGAACGGCAGCAACCTGACGACCACCTACGTGAACTCCGGCCAGCTCACGGCCTCGGTGTCCTCCGCGCTCATCGCCAGCGCCGGCACCGCGTCCGTGGACGTGGAGACCCCCGCCCCCGGCGGCGGCATCTCCGGCAGCCAGACCTTCACCATCAACAACCCGGCGCCGACCCTGAGCTCCCTGAGCCCGTCGTCGGCCACCGCAGGGAGCGGAGCCTTCACCCTCAACGTCAGCGGCTCCAACTTCAACGGCAGTTCAGTGATCCGGTGGAACGGTCTGAGCCAGTCCACCACCCTGGTGTCGTCGACGCTGGTGCGCTGCACCATCCCGGCCGGCTTCATCACCAACGCCGGGACCCGGAACGTGCAGGTGTTCAACCCGTCACCCGGTGGCGGCATCACTCCCATCAGCACCTTCACGGTCAACAACCCGGTGCCCACGGTGGCCTCCGTCAGCCCCGCCTCAGCGGTGGTGGGCAGCGGCCCCCTGGCCATCACGGTGAACGGCGCCAACTTCAACAGCAGCTCGGTGATCCGATTCAACGGGCTGGGTCTGGCCACCACCCTGGTGAGCGCCAACGCGGTCACCGCCACGGTGCCCGGCGCATCCCTGTCCACCGCCGGATCGGTGCTGGTCAGCGTGGAGAACCCGGCGCCCGGCGGCGGTCTGGGCTCCACCAACTTCACCGTTGAGAACCCGACACCGTCCATCGTTTCGGTGGCGCCCACGTTCGCCGTCGCCGGCGACGCCACGTTCACCATGAACGTGAACGGCTCCGACTTCATCAACGGTGACTCCCAGGTGCGTTGGAACGGCGGCCCGTTGCCCACGAGCTTCGTCTCCTCGAACCAGCTGCAGGCCACGGTGTCCGCGGCCCTCATCGGGACGCCGGGCACCGCCAACGTGGACGTGGAGACCGCCGGTCCTGGCGGCGGCGCCTCCGGCGCCCTGTCGTTCCCGGTGCTTGCGCCTTCGATCATCAACATCACGCCGTCCTCGATCCCCATCCTGACCGCGGCATCACCGGCTCAGACCATCACCATCACGGGGACCAACTTCCATCCGGGCACCGTCGCCTACGCCGACGGCTACGCCCTGCCCACCACCTACCTGAACAGCTCCACCCTGAGCTGCCAGGTGGGCCCGACGGTGCTCGGCGCCCTGCGCCGCGGCGGCCTCGCCATCGCGGTGGAGAACGCCCACACGGTGCCGTCCAACGCGGTGGCGTGCGTGGTCGGCGGTCTCGGCAGCAACGCCGGCACCGTCACCCGCAACCCGCTGGCGCCGCTGCCGGGCGAGTCCTACGGGGCCCGCTGCGAGAGCGGCCTGCCGGGCTTCCCGCTGCTGCTGCTGGCGGACCTCACCAACCCGACCCCCATCTATCCGTGGCCGAGCCCCGCGGCAGACTTCGTGCTGTCGGTCCGCGGCTCCCAGCCGGCGGTCCCGGGGGACTGGTTCGTGGTGATCGACGGCATCGGTGTCTTCGGACCTCCGATCCCCGGCATCGTCTACGACGCCGCCGGTGAGTTCACCCTCCCGGGTCTCACCCTCCCCAACCCGGCCCTCGGCTGGAGCATCACGGTGCAGGGTGCCTACATCAACCCCAGCTCACCGGTGGGCTTCACCCTCCAATGGCCCCGCTACCCTGACCAGCTCTAAGACTCTCTGAGCCACCAGGCAGCGTGAAACAGACCGCGTCACTCCCTGTGGAGTGACGCGGTCTCTTCATGCGCACACGCCCCCCCGCCGCTCTTCTTGAGCTCGTTGTCTCGGCCCACCTTGAACCCCTCCGCGCTCCCCGGGGTGAGTCGCAACTCCCGGAGCACTGCGACTCTCGAGCTACAGACTCCTGGGCGGGACCAGTCCGTGACGCCAATGGGTCGCGCAATCACGCATGGTGTGCGAGTCCAGGGACAGCCGGAAGGACTGATCCCAATGCAATGGGGCAATCCAGGACTGGACTGTGATGGGCTATTGACGCAATCCGCCTTTTTCATTCAAATCAACGCGTTCAGAGCCACCATCCCAATCGCATATCGTGGAGTGAATGATGCGCCAGTCACGCCTTGCTGCCGTCCTTGTCTGCCTTGTGACCTCGGCCGCCTCTCAATCACCGGCGCCTATGGGGACCATGATCCCCTATCCCCTCGCCTCCGGCATCCTTTCCAACAGCGGGGCCGGGTCCAAGACGGTGTGGAAGACTACGGTGACCGTACCCGGGGCGCCCTCCCTACAGCTCCTCTTCGACACGGCGGACCTGCAACACCCGGACGACGCCATCGTCGTCACCAATCCCCGCGACGGCGAGCAGCAGCGCCTCACCCTCTCCAACCTCAAGCTCTGGCGCAACCACACCGCGTGGTTCAACGGCGACCGTCTGGAGCTCTCCGTGGAGCTGGCTGCGGGATCCGTCGGGCAGGTGGTCATCCGTGATCTCTATGTGGGTGCACTCGGGTTGGTCGGGCAGCATCACGGCAATGACCCATTAGCTTCGATTTGCGCGGGTATCGACGATCGAGTCCCCAGCAGTGACCCGCGCGTCTGCCGCCTCGTATCCAGCTTGGGTACCGGACCTGCAGCTTGCACCGGATTCCTCATCAGCGACACCAACACCATCGTCAGCGCCGGGCATTGCTATGCACCCGGCCCTTTGAATCCCAACCAGGTACCGCCCGGGGCGGTGGTCATCGCGGAGTTCAACGTTCCGTTGTCCCTTCCAGTGTCCAACCCCGGTAATAGTCCACCGGCTCAGTTTCAGCATCCTCCCGTGGCCGATCAGTACCCGGTGGACCAGTCTTCCATCTGGTCCCTCAACAACGGCATTGGTGCCGATTGGCTCGTGGGGCGCCTCCACCCGAATTCCACCGGGCAGACGGCGGTCGGGAACCAGGGCGCGCACTTCACCCTCGCGACGACCTTGCCTCTAATCCTGCCTCCGCCAAACAACCCAGTACTCCGCCTCACCGGCTTTGGAGTTGATGCGAATGACCCTGCGTACTGGTGCGCTCAGCAGACGGCGACGGGACCCCTTACCGCTTACGTCAACGATTACATTGAGCACCTTGTTGATTCCGCTGGCGGCGCCTCTGGGGCTCCCATGATCAATGAGGCGACCGGGGAGGTGATCGGGATACACACGCACGGTGGGTGTGCATTGGCAGGCTATTTGAACAACCACGCCCAGAGCATCCTGACACCCGGATTGCAGATCGCCATCTCCAACACCGTCGGCTGCTCGAACCAGTACCTCGCCAGCTCCACCACGGGAAACTCAGACCCGGTGACCTGCGACTTCCAGGTGTTCAACGGCACACCGGCAGCCAACAGCTGGGTCGGTTTCGGCATCACGTCCGCCAGCGACTGGGACCTCATCCATGAAGACGCCAGCTCGACCCTGAGCGGCGGGAGCTGCGACTTCATCATCGCCAACGGGCACCTGGGCACCGTCGCCCCGACGTCCGGGGAGTTCGATCAGTACGTCGGCACCGACACCGCTCGCGCCGATCTCCTCGAGGCCCAGACCCTCACCGTGGGGACCATGGACACCAACACCTGGGGGTCCACGGACGTCATGCAGATGTTCGAGTTCGAGTCCCTGGGCGGCTACTACGAGATCGCCGTCTCCGGCAGCCCGGACCTGAGCTGGCGCCTGTACAAGCCCGGTTCGGATGAGAGCTGGCGGGCACGGAACTCGACCACGCTGATCGCCAGCGGAACCGTGGGCGACGGCGCCAGCAACCACCTGCTCTTCGACGCGGGCTGGCACGTCATCGTCGTCTACAAGGACAACGGCACGGCGGCCGTGACCCCGTCCACTTTCGGGGTCACCGTGTGCAACGGGTCTTCCATCAACCTGATCGCCAACGAGAGCCCGGCCGTGATCACCAACGCCACGCCTTGCCGGGAGATCGGTGTCAACCCGGTGGCCGGTCGGTGGAACGTGGTGGGCGTCTCGTCGTCCTCCAACTGGAACCTGGTGATGGGAAGCGCCACGTCGACGACCACGGGCGCGGACTTCGTTCTGGCCAACGGACACCACGGGGCCATCAGCCCCACCACCGGGCTGGTCATCGGCACCGCCGGGTCCGCCGACGCGACGGTGGAGGCTGAGGGCGCCACGGCGCTCGGCGCGACCGGATTCAACGGGGTCGACACGTTCAGCCCCGGCGAGATCCTGGAGCTTCGAGAGATCAACCTCGCCGCCACCGGCACCTACGCCGTCACCGTGACGGGAGACTCCTCCATCTCCTGGCGCCTCTACGCACCCCAGTCCGACGCCAACTGGATCCGCAAGAACGACTACATCGGCGGCGGGACGGCGAGCGGCACGACCTGGACCGTGACGGTGTCGAGCACGGGATACCACGCGCTCCTTCTCTACCGGAACAACGGACCGTCACCCGACACGACCTACGTCATGAGCAACGTCTGCCCGGTGGCCAGCAATGTCCCCCTGAGCGGCATCTCCGTCAGCAACATCGGCGGTCCCTGCCACCCCTTCACGACGGTCACCGCCGCGAATCGTTGGAACGCCGTGGGCGTGGCCTCGACCTCGGACTGGAACATCGGCGTCGGCTCGGCCCAGTCCGGCTACGCCTTCGGCCTGACGGACTACGTCATCACCAACGGTCACCTCGGAGCCATCAACCCGCAGAACGGAGTCGCCGTCCTGAACGCGGGCGCCGCGGCGGCGCGCTTGCAGCGGGCGGACATCGATGGTCTCCCCGTCGGCACGACCCTCTCCTCCAGCTGGCCGGCTTCTTTCGTGATCCGGATGTTCGACTTCAACGCCACCACCGCTGGCAGCTATGACATCACGCTCACGGGAAGCAGCGCCCTGTACTGGAAGCTCCATGCACCGGGGAACGACTCCCAGTGGCGACCCAGCAGCGACTTCGTGATCAACGGAGTTGCGAACGGCACGACCCACACCGTCACCCTCGACGCCGGATGGCACGCCATCGCCGTCACCCACCCCTTCGGTGCGCCCGCCAGCAGCCTGTCGTTCCAGGTCCGCGTGGACAGCATCCCTGGATCGAACCCGTTACCCACCTTGACGTCGATCGCCCCCACGTCAGCGACCGTCGGCGGCGGCACCCTGACCCTGACCGCCAACGGCTCCAACTTCGTCTCGGGCGCGATGGTCCACTGGAGCGGCACGACTCTCAACACCCCTCTGGCCACCACCTTCGTCAGCACGTCCCAGCTCACGGCATCCGTACCCTCATCCCTCACGGCCACCGTCGGAACCGCTGCCATCAGCATCGAGAACCCGGCCCCGGGGGGCGGATTCTCCCCGAGCCAGACCCTACTCATCGGTCACCCGACGCCCTCGGTCACCGGCATGTTCCCGTCCTCCACCACCGCCGGCAGCGGGTCCTTCAGCCTCGACCTCCTCGGCTCCGGCTTCAACACCAGCTCGGTGATCCGATGGAATGGCCTGAGCCAGCCCACCACCCTGGTGCTGCCCGGCCTCTTGCGATGCACCATCCCGGCGAGCTACGTCGCCACGGCAGGGACCCACGACGTGGAGGTCTTCAACCCGTCGCCAGGCGGCGGGACGTCGGCCTCGACGCCGTTCACGGTCACCTTCGTGAACCCGGTCCCGACGCTGACCTCGGTCACCCCGGACAGCAGCCCCGTCGTCACTCCGGCCGGTGGAATCGGCCCGGAGCAGGTGATCGCGACGGGCTTTGGCTTCGCATGGGACGTCCACGCCGCCGACCTCGACGGTGACGGCGACAACGACATCCTCGGCACCACGGTCAACGCCGTCCGGTGGTGCGAGAACCTCGGCGGATCCTTCGGAGCCCCGCAAAACGTCGTGGTCCACGCTGGTACCTACAGTCATTTCGTTGACGTGCACACGGGCGACCTCGACAACGACGGCGACCTCGACGTCCTCTCGGTCTCCCTGCCCAGCAACCAGATCGCCTGGTACGAGAACCTCGGCGGCGGGTCCTTCGGCGCACCGCAGGTGATCACCAGCAACCTCGCCTACGCCTACGCCGTTCACGCCGCGGACCTCGATGGGGATGGCGACCTCGACGTCCTCTCCGCGTCCCGCGATGACAACAAGATCGCCTGGTACGAGAACATCGGCGGCTCCTTCGGGCCCCAGCACTTGATCACCAGCAACGCGATGGGCGCCATGGACGTCTTCACCGCGGACCTTGACGGCGACGGTGACGCCGACGTGCTGTCGGCGTCCCAGGGCGACAACCGCATCACCTGGTACGAGAACTTCCCCTGGGGATTCGGTACCCCGCAGACGATCACCACCAACGCGCAGGGCGCCCGTAGCGTCTTCGCCGCCGATCTCGACGGCGACGGCGACGTGGATGTCCTCTCCGCGTCTCAAGGCGACGACAAGATCGCCTGGTACGAAAACCTCGGCGGGTCTTTCGGGACCCAGCAGGTGATCAGCAGCAGCGCCGACGGCGCCGTGAGCGTGTTCGCCGCCGATCTGGACGGCGACGGCGACCGCGACGTGCTGTCGGCGTCCCGGTTCGACGACAAGATCGCCTGGTACGAGAACCTCGGCGGCTCTTTCGGGCCCGAGAACGTCGTCTCCACCACGGCGGACTACGCCAACAACGTGTTCGCCAGCGACCTCAACGGCGACGGCGACCTCGACATCCTCTCCCTGTCCCTCAGCACTTCCGCGATCACCTGGTACGAGAACACCTTCGATCCGTTGCAGATCACGGTCAGCGGGTCCGGCTTCGTCGCCGACTCCACGGTCAAGTTCGACGGCACCACCCTGACCACCACCTTCGAGGACGGCAACACCCTCAAGGCTCTGGTGGGGGACAACTTCCTGACCACGACGGGCACGGCGGCGGTGTTGGTGGAGAGCCCGCTCCCCGGGGGCGGGACCTCGGCGTCCTTGCCCTTCATCATCAACAACTTCTCCCAGGCAACGGGACTGACCACGACCTTCGCGAGCAACAACGGCCAGGCCGGCAACATGTTCGATCTGGTGGCCATCAACGACGTCAGCATCTGCGGCTTCGACGTCAACCTCGACGTGGGGACGTGGGACCTCGAGGTCTACGGGGTCACCGGAGGCGGCACCTTCGTCGGCAACGAGACCAACTCCTCGGCCTGGACTCTGATCGGGTCGGCCGCCGGCGTGGTCTCCAACGGCCTGAATGCCCCGACGCCGCTCCCCATCAGCCTGATGACGCCGATGACGGCGGGCACGACCCAGGGCTTCTACGTCACCGTCACCAACGGCTCGGGCATCAAGTACACCAACGGCACGACCGCCGGCGCGGTCTATGCCGCGGATTCCAATCTCCAGATCCTGGAGGGAGCCGGAAAGACCTACCCCTTCGGAAGCACGTACTCGCCCCGGGTCTGGAACGGCACCGTCCATTACAGCCCGACGGCGCTCCAGAACACCACCCTTCCAACCGCCGTACCGGTATCCGTCGTCAACCCTTGCAGCCCGTTCAGCTTCACTCTGGACTTCAATCGCTGGAACGCCGTCGGCTGCGCCTCCACCTCCGACTGGGACATCGGCATCGGCGGCGTCCATTCCCGATCCTCGGGAGCCATCACCGACTTCGTCATCGCCAACGGCCGCAACGGCCCCGTCAATCAGGCCAACGGCATCGCCAGCCGGGTCAGCGGCACGGACGGCGCCAGCATCATGCGTTCCTACAACGTGACGCTCGCCATGGGGACGCCCTACACCATCGCCTCGTGGCCCACCAACCGCGTCATCAGGACGTTCGAATTCAGTGTGACGACAGCGGGCACGTACGACATCACCATGTCCGACGCGGCGCCCCTGAAGTGGCGTCTGTTCGACCCGGGGACCACCTCGGACTTCAGGCCACGGGACGCCGCCATCGCCAACGGCGTCGACGGGGTGACCTCCTCCGTCAACCTGTCACCAGGCTGGCATGCCATCGTCTGCACCACCGACAGCGGCCTGGTGGGAACGCCGTTCACCTTCTCCATGCTGGTTGAGCCGCAGCCCCAGAACCCGGTGCCCGCGCTGACGTCGATCTCGCCCGCGGCAACGACCGCCGGCGCAGGCGGCTTCACCCTGACGGCCAACGGGTCCGGCTTCGCATCCAACGCCACCATCCAGTGGAACGGAGCGCCGCTGAGCACCACGTTCGTCAGCGCCTCCCAGCTCACGGCAGCCGTCCCCGCGTCTCTGGTGGCGACGTTCGGCACCGCCAGCGTCAGCGTCCAGAACCCGACCCCCGGAGGTGGCATCTCGACGACCCAGACTTTCACCATCGGGCACCCCGTGCCGACCATCACGGGCTTGACTCCCCAATCGACCCTGGTGGGAGGCGGGGCGTTCACCCTCGCCGTGATCGGCACCGGATTCTCGTCGAGCTCCGTCATCCAATGGGACGGCGCTCCGCAGCCGACGACCTACGTGACATCGAGCGAGCTGACGTGCGCCATCCCCGCGAGCTTCGTCGCGTCGGCAGGGTACGCAGCGGTGACCGTGGAGAACCCCGCTCCCGGCGGCGGCGTCAGCACGGCGAACACCTTCACCGTGAACAACCTGGACCCGCTGGTCGTCTCCACCACTCCGAGCACCGCCGCCGCCGGCGGTCCGGCGTTCCTCCTGACGGTGAACGGCGTGAACTTCGTCCCGACGTCCGTGATCAGCTTCGACGGCCTGAACCTGGCGACCACGTTCGTGAACGCGGGCACCCTCACGGCGACCGTCCCGGCCTCGTCCATCGCCGGGATTGGGACTTATACCGTCGGCGTCGTGAACCCCGCACCCACCATCGGCAGCGGATACTCCTCCGTCGCGTTCAACACCGTCAACCCGGTACCGACGGTGACGTCCACGTCGCCGTCCTCGGCGGTCATCGGCGGCCTTGGCAGCTTCGGACCGCAGCAGGTGCTCAGCCCGTACACCAATGGTCTGGATCAACGTGAACCGCGAAGCGTCTACGCCGAAGACCTGGACGGCGACGGCGACCTCGACGTCCTCGCAGCGTTTCTCCACACGATCGGTTGGTACGAGAACCTGGGGGACGGCAACTTCGGCACCATGCAAGCGGTCACGACGTACTCCATACCCTCCACCCTCCAGCGAGGCACCAGCGTCTTCGCCATCGATCTCGACGGCGACAATGACGCGGACGTCCTCTCCGCCTCCTTTGACGACGACAAGATCGCCTGGTACGAGAACCTCGGCGGCGGCACGTTCGGACCCCAGCAGGTCATCACGACCCTCGCGGCAGGCGCCTGGTGCGTGCACGCCGCCGACGTGGACGGGGACGGCGACCACGACGTGCTCTCCGCTTCCCCCCTCGACAACAAGATCGCCTGGTACGAGAACACCGGCGGCGGCACCTTCGGTGCCCAGCAAGTCATCACCACGAGTGCGGGCAGCGCCCGCAGTGTCTTCGCCATCGACGTTGACGGCGACGGGGACACCGACGTGCTCCACGCGTCTCAGGACAGGATCGCGTGGTACGAGAACACCGGCGGCGGCAGCTTCGGCGCCGAGCAATGGCTGAGCGGGCCAGCAGGCACCCCCACTGGCGTGTGGGGAGGGACGAGCGTGTTCGCCACGGACCTCGATGGTGATGGCGACCGTGACGTGCTCTCGGCTTCAATTACGGACGACAAGATCGCGTGGTACGAGAACATGGGCGGCGGCAGCTTCGGACCGCAGCAGGTGGTCAGCGCCAGCGCTGATTCCGCCACGAGCGTGTTTGCCGCAGACCTCGACGGCGACGGCGACACCGACGTGCTCTCCGCGTCCGGCGCGTCCGGCGGGAGTTCTCCGGAGCAAATTACGTGGTATGAGAATCTGGGCGGCGGCAGCTTCGGACCGCCCTCCGCGATCTCCATGGACGTTGAGTCCCCCGAATGCGTCTTCGCCGCGGACCTTGACGGCGACTGTGACATGGACGTCCTCTCCGCGTCGCTGGCATTCGGAGGTTTCTCTACCGACCCTGACCACAAGGTCGCCTGGTACGAGAACGGGGGCGGAGCGTTCCCCATCACCGTCAACGGTTCCGAGTTCGTCCCAAGTTCGGTGATCAGCTTCGACGGCATCAGCCTCGCGACGACCTTCGTCGATGCCAACACGGTCGCCGCGACCGTGCCCTGCGGGGCGCTCACGGCCGCGGGCACGGTGATCGTCGGCGTCACCAACCCGTCACCCGGCGGCGGCTTCGGATCGACCACCTTCACTGTGGAGAACCCGGCGCCCGCGCCCACCTCTCTGGACCCGCCCTCCGTCCTCACCGAAGGTCCGACGTTCCTGCTCAACGTCAACGGCTCGGCTTTCGTGAACGGGTCCTCCACCGTGCGCTGGAACGGGACGCCTCTCCTCACTGCGTTCGTCTCCGCCACTCAGCTTCGCGCCACGGTCCCCTCGCCGCTCATCGCCTTGCCCGGAACCGCAGCGGTGGACGTGGAGACCTCGGGACCTGGAGGCGGCATCTCCGCCCCCTTGACCTTCGACATCACCAATCCCGCGCCCACGATTTCCTCGGTGACTCCGGATACGGCGCTCCTCGGCAGCGGTCCGCTCCTGGTCACGGTCAACGGATCGAACTTCAACTCCACTTCGGTGGTCAGGTTCGGCAACGGCGGCGGCAACGCGCTTCCGACCACGTTCATCGACGCCAACACGGTCACCGTGACGCTCACCAACTCCCAGGGTTGGTTCAACTTCGCCAACATCACATCCATCGGTGTCGAGAACCCGGCCCCCGGAGGTGGCAGCGCCTTCACCACCTTCACGGTCGAGAACCCGACTCCCACGCTAACGTCGCTGGGCACCACCAGCGTATCCGTCGGGACTCCGGGATTCTGGTTGACCGTCATGGGGTCCCAGTTCATCAGCGGTGACTCCACGGTCCGGTGGAACGGAACGGCGTTGACGACGCAATTCATCTCTGCGAATGAACTCCGCGGCTACGCGACGTCGTCCCTCCTTGCAAGCGCTGGAGTCGTCAGCGTGGACGTGGAGACGACCGGGCCCGGCGGCGGCGTCTCTTCATCCTTACCCTTTACGGTCGTTGGTCCGACTCCGACGACGAGCCTGGGCACCACCTTCGCCGCCAACAGCGGACAGGCCGGCAACATGTTCGATCTGGTGGCGATCAACGACGTCAGCATCTGCGGCTTCGACGTCAACCTGGACCCGGGGACCTGGGACTTGGAGGTTTACACGGTGACCGGTGGGGGCACGTTCATCGGTAAGGAAAACGATCCAAGCGCATGGACCCTGGCCGGCGCAGCGACGGGCGTCGTGTCCAACGGCGGCAACGTCCCGACGCCTTTGCCCATCGGCCTGATGGTCTCGTTGGCGGCGGGCTCTACCCAGGGGTTCTACGTCACGGTGACCAATGGCGCGGCCATGAACGACCTCGTCGGCACCTCTCCCGGCGCGGTCTTCGCGGCGGACGCGAACCTCCAGATCCTCGAGGGGGCCGGGAAAACCTATCCTTTCGGCGCGACGTTCTCACCCCGAGTCTGGAGCGGCGCCGTGCACTACAGGACGACCGCGTTGGCGCATCTCCAGGGGTCCAGCGCCTGGACCATCTCGGAGCCTTGCAGTCCGTTCACCTTCACGGCCCAGGCCGGGGGATGGGTCGCGGTGGGACTGCAATCCACTTCTGACTGGGACCTGGGGGTGGGCTCCGCCTTCTCTCAATCCCCGGGTGCCGTGTCGGAGTTCGTTGTCGCTAACGGGGACAACGGCACGGTCAGCCCGCTTCACGGCGTGGCCAGCCGCGTCGGCGGCACCGGCAGCGCGCGCATCAAGTCGAGATCGGGTCATCCGCTCACCGTGGGTACGCCATCCCTCCCTCAGAACTGGAACGCCTACGAGGTCATCCGGTTGTTCCAGTTCGACGCGCCCGTCGCAGGAAACTACAACATCACCATGTCCAACGCCGCGCCCTTGAAGTGGCGCCTGTTCGACCCTGGGACGAACGCCGACTTCAGGCCACGGGGCTCGGCCATCGCCAGCGGCGTTGACGGGGTCACGTCCACCGTCAGCTTGTCGCCCGGTCTCCACGCCATCGTCTGCACCACCGATACCGGACCGGTCTCCGCAGCGACCTACTTCGGGTTCACCATGCTGGTGGAACAAGTACCGAACCCGGCTCCTTCCACGACGGCGATGACTCCGAGCTCCACCCCGGCCGGCGGGCCGTCCTTCGGCCTCACCGTCCACGGATCAGGCTTCGCCCTCGGCTCCATCGTCCACTGGAACGGCACGCCTCTGAGCACGAGCTTCATGAACTCGTCGACGCTTGCGGCGACCGTACCCGCGGCGCTGATCGCGAGCCCCGGCGTCGCTACGGTGACGGTGCAGAGTCCGGCGCCCGGCGGCGGCACGTCCAACGGACAGACGTTCACCATCACCAACCCCGTTCCAGCCATCGGCTCCCTCAATCCCCCGTCGGCGGTCGTGAATGACCCGTCCTTCACTCTCACCGTGCAGGGAACCGGATTCACCACGAATTCTGTAGTCCGGTGGAACGGCGCTCCGCAGCCGACGACCTACGTGTCATCGAGCCAACTTGCCTGCGGTATCCCGGCCAGCCTCGTCACATCCGCGGGATACGCAGCGGTGACCGTGGAGAACCCGGCTCCCGGAGGAGGCACCAGTGCCGCGGCCACCTTCACCATCAACAATCCCAACCCGGTCGTGACCTCCACCACGCCGGCCACGACCTTCGCCGGGGGACCCGCGTTCCTGCTCACCGTCGACGGCACGAACTTCGTCCAGGGTGCGGTCATCAGCTTCGACGGCCTGAACCTGGCGACCACGTTCGTCAACGCCAACACGCTGACGGCCACGGTCCCCGCGTCGTCCATCACCGCCCTGTCAACGTTCTCCGTCATCGTGACGAATCCGGCGCCCACCGTCGGCAGCGGGGTGTCGAGCATCGCCTTCAACACCGTCATTCCGGCGCCGACGCTGACGTCCACAGCGCCCACCTCCGCCATCGCCGGCGACGTCACGTTCACCATGAACGTCAACGGAACCGGGTTCTTCGACGGCGCCACCATGGTGCGCTGGAACGGAACGGCGATCCCCACCACCTACGTCTCGAACACGCAGGTCCAGGGGTTGGTGTCCGCAGCGCTTATCGGACAACCCGGGACCGCGAACATCGACGTGGAGAACATCGACGTGACCGGCATGGGCTTCGGCGGCATCTCCGGCGCCTTGCCGTTCCCGGTCCTCGCCCCCGTGATCTCGTCTCTGCAGCCTGCAGGCGGTCCGATCATGAACCCCGCCAGCCCGCCCCATCCGGTGACCATCTTCGGCGCCAATTTCCACCCGGGCACCGTGGCCTATGCCGATGAGTTCCCGCTCTCCACCACGTTCATCAGCTCGACGGAATTGCAGTGCCAGATCCCGGGCACGCACCCCGGAGTGCAGCAGCGAGGCGGGGTCGCCATCGCGGTGGAGAACGCCCACACGGTGCCGTCCAATCCGAAGGCTCACTCTGTGGGCGGCCCCGCGAGCAACCTCGGCATCGGGATCCGGCATCCGCTCGGCCCGCTACCCGGCGAGACCTACATCGCCCACTTCGAGAACGGCATGCCCAACATGCCCTTCCTCTGCGTCGTGGACGTGAGCAACCCGACGCCCATCTACCCGTGGCCGAACCCCACCGGGGACTTCGTCCTCTCCGTGCTGCCCTACCCGGCGCCGAGCATCATCCCGCTGGTGGACGGCATCGGCACCTTCGCCCCGCCCTCCGGCGCCACCATGGACCCGAACGGACACTTCGACCTGGGACCCTTCACCCTTCCCAACCCCCCACTCGGAATCCAGATCACCGTGCAGGGTGCGTTCATCAACCCCTTGGCGCCCCTCGGGTACTCCGTGACCTGGGGCAAGTTCCCGGACCGGCTATAGCACCCGTGCCCCCCTCCCCATCGAGGGGGGCACCCCATCAGGCCCGGGCGAAGGACGCCGCCTGGGTTGCCCGCGTCACTTCACGCGCACGCGCCCCTTGCGGTTCTTCTTGAGCTCGTTGTCGCGGCCCACCTTGAACCCCTCCGCGCCGGAGACGAAGAGGACGCCATAAGACGCGTTGCCCCGACACCGGTTGCGTTTGAGCTGGATGGTGCTGCCCTTGCCGTTGACCTCGATGCCGTTCTGACCGTTCTTGTCGAAGGTGTTGCGCTCGAGCACGGCCTTGCCAGCCTTCCAGACCTGGAGGCCATTGTGGCCGTTGCCTTCCGCCTTGTTCCGCTCCAGGTGGGCCTCCGCCTTGCCGAACACGCCGAAGCCCTGGATCTTGTTGTTGGAGGCGGTGTTGTTCTTGAGGCGCCCCTTGGCCTTCTCCACCACCGCGAGCCCGTGCATGAAGTTGCCGGTGCACGTGTTCTTCTCAAACACGACGTGGGTGCCTTCGTCCGCCGCGCTCAAGCCGGAGTGGGCGTTGCCGGAGCAGGTGGAATCACGGACCTCCCCCCGGGCCCCCTGGGTGATGCGGATGCCATGGGCCTTGTTGTCGGACACCGTGACGTCGGTCATGCGGACATCGGTCTTGGCGTGGACCGCCGTCAGGCCGCCGGACTCGTTGCCGAGGATCCTGGTGCCCTTGATCACGACCTTGGCTTCACCTCCGATCCACACACCGAGAGTGCGATTGCCCTTCATGACGCCCCCGTCGAGCTCGAAGGCGGGGGAGCCGCGACAGATCAATCCGTCCTCCTCGTTGCTGAGGGACTGGCAGTCCTTGGCGCTCCCCGAGGCGCCTATCACCCGGACCCCCTTCCGGACGTTCAGCTTGCTGATGACCTCCACCAAGGTCGCCCGCGCACCTTCACCGTTCACGTCGACGCCGCAGCCCTTGTTGGCTTCCGCCGAGCTCTTCCGCATGGACAGCTCGGAGGGTCCGTTCACCTCAACGCCGGCGCCGCCATTGAAGATGAAGACGCATCGGGACAGAGTCGCGTCGGCGTTGATGACGTGCAGCCCGCTCCCGACGCAGTCCCGGACCTCCAGCCCCACGGCCTCCAGGCTGCCGTCGGTGATGAGGACCCCGGGACCATGGCCCGTGCCGATCCGGGCGTCCTGCAGGTGCATGTCACGGCCGCGAAGGAACACCACCGCCGGAGCACGCTTGGCGGGGCGTTCGGGCTTGGGGTGCTCGAGCGCGATCTTCTCGATCCGGACCTTGTCCCCGGCGACGGCGGTCAGCACCGATGCCCCCGGGTCTCCGCGGATGATGGTCTTGTCCGGTCCCTTCCCACGCAGGGTGACGCCGGGTCCGACCGTGACGTTCTCCTCGAAGACCCCCGCCCCCACCTCCACCACGTCCCCGGCGCGCGCCTGTTCGAGCGCCGCGGCCACGGTCTCGTGATCACGGGGGACCAGGAGACGCCGCCCCTGCCCCAGCCCACGCTCCGATGACAGGATCAGGAGCAGCACCGATGCGACACACCATGGAGTTCGGGACGTGAGCATGGCCGCAGTGTACCGTTCTGACCGTGACCACCGCCCCTGACGCCCCTCCATTCCCGCCGCCGCGTCGGGACCTCTACACCCTCCTCATGCTGGCTCTGGCGGTCAGGATCGTGCGCATCCTCCTGTTCACCCACGTGGTGGAGATCGAGGGCTCGGAGTACGGGAGAATCGCCGAGAGCCTCGTCCGCGACGGCGCTTACGTCGGCCTCATGGACGGACCGGAGCTGATGCTGCCGCCCCTCTACTCCCTCGGCATGGCCGCCACCATGAAGGTGACGGGGGTGGGTGCGGAGACGGCGGGGCGGGCCGTGTCCTGCCTGGCCAGCCTCGTGACCGTCCTGGCTTGCTGGGTGCTGGCCGCGCGCGTGGCAGGTCGGAGAGCCGCCTGGTGGACCGGCGTTCTGGTCGCCCTGGGCCCCGCCTTCGTCCTCACCGGGGCCGCCGTGTTCAGCGAGTCCCTCACCATCATGGCCATGGCGCTGGGGGCGCTCTGCTTCGAGAGGGCAGCGGCGACCCGACGGCTCGCCTGGGCTGCGAGCACCGGAGTTGCCTTCGGGCTGGCCTACCTGGCTCGTGTGGAGATGGTGCTCCTGGGACCCGCGGCGGCCATCCTCCTCGCTCTTCGGACGGGAGACCGGGCGCCCCACCGATCTCGCTGGTTCGCCCCGAGCGCGTGCCTCATGGCCTTCGGGCTGGTGGCCCTCCCCTACCCCATCTGGGTCCATGGGGTGACCGATGAAGCCACCTTCGCCGGCAAGTCGGCGCGGGTGTTCGCCACCATCGACCGCTTCAGCCGCGGCATGACCCTGGAGCAGGCCAACTACGCCGTAGACGCGGAGGGCCGGCAGGAAGGGACGTGGCTGGAGCCCAACACCCCGTGGCGAGGTCCGGGGGCGTTCACCCTCTTCGCAGAGAATCCGTCGGCGATCGCCAGCCACGTGTTCCACAACGGAATCCGCAACGCCTGGACCCTGGTCTCGGGAAAGGGGGTGGTCTCCCTGCTCTGGCTGTTGCCGGTCTGGCTGGCCCTGCGCGACCGGGGCCGCTCCCGCTCCACGCGGTCCCTCGACGCCCTGCTGCTCGTCATGGGGCTCTACATCTTCGCGACCGCATCGGTCTACAAGACGCTCATCCGCTACCTCGCACCCCTCGCCCTGCCCGCCGCCTTGTGGGCCGGGCGCGGGCTCGCGGGGCGGCCGTGGGCGGCCGTCGGCTGCGCCATCCTGATCCTCTCCAGCCTCCGCGGCGTTCTCCACGGACACGGGGAGTTCGCGGAGAGCGGACACCTGGTGGTCGAGGAGCTTGCGCAGGTCGTCGGAGAGCACGTGGCGGACGGCGACCTGGTGATGGCGTCGGACTCGCGGGTGCCGTTCCATGCCGGGGCCCGGTGGGTCCCCACTCCTGTCAGCGCGACCTCCGAGGGCCTGCTGGCCTTCGCCAGGAGCAAGGGAGCCACCCTGCTGGTCATCATGCCAAGGTCCGCCAACCGCCGGCCCGGCGGCTGGTTCGACGCCGATTCCCTCCCCGCTGACATGACCCTGCTCCACGGGACATCGGACGGCGGCCTGGTGCTACGCCTCCGCTGACCCACCGGTTAAGGTCCTCCCATGCTGCTGCACCAGTACTACCTGGAGTGCCTCGCCCAGGCGTCCTACCTCGTCGGCGACCGGGCCAGCGGCGTCGCCGCCGTGGTCGACCCCCGCCGGGACGTGGACGTCTACATCGACGCCGCGAGCGCTGAAGGGCTCCAAATCCAGCACGTGTTCCTCACCCACTTCCACGCCGACTTCGCGTCCGGGCACCTGGAGTTGAGGGACCGCTGCGGCGCCGAGATTCACATCGGCCGGGGAGCGGAGACGGAGTATGCCTTCACCCCGTCCGCCGACGGGGACTCCTGGACCTTCGGCGACGTCCGCGTCGAGGTCATGGCCACACCGGGGCACACACCGGAGTCCATCAGCCTGCTCGTCTTCGACCTGACGAAGACCGGTGACGCTCCTCACGCGGTGCTCACGGGTGACTGCCTGTTCATCGGCGACGTCGGGAGACCCGACCTCATGGCATCCGCCGGGTTGACCCAGGAAGAGATGGCGACGCAGCTGTACCGCTCCACCAGAGATCGCCTGCTGACCCTGCCGGACGACACCCTCATCTACCCGGGTCACGGCGCCGGCTCCATGTGTGGCAAGAGCCTGGGCGCGGAGACGGTGTCCACCATCGGCGAACAACGACGAAGCAACCCGGCGCTGCAGCCCATGTCGTGCGAGGCGTTCGTGGCACTGGTCTGCGAGGGGCAACAGACCGTTCCGCCTTACTTCTCCTACGACGCCGAGTTCAACAAACGCGACCACGCGATCATGGGCACGGTCATCTCGGCCATCCCGTCCATCTCCGTGGAGCAGGCCCTCGATCGCCAACGACAGGGCGCCGTCATCCTGGACACCCGGGATTCGGAGGCCTACTGCGCCGGACACATCCCGGGCAGCATCAACGTCGGTCTGGACGGACGCTTCGTCACGTGGGTGGGGACGATCCTGTCCCACGATACCGAGCTGGTCATCGGGGCACCCGAGGGCAGAGGCGAAGAGGCAGCCCGTCGGCTGGGGCGGATCGGGTTTGACCGCGTGGTGGGCTGCATCGATGGCTTCGATGCGGCCGTCGCCGAGTCCCAGTCCATCGCCCTGGACCGCATCACGCCGGATGCCATGCACCAGGCGCTTCGTGAGGCCCCTCCCGGAGTGCTGGTGGACGTGCGCCAACCCAACGAGTGGGAAGCCAGCCGCATAGCCGGCAGCGTCAACATCCCGCTCACCCGGTTCGTCGAGGACCTCCACAGGCTGCCCGCGGAAGGGCCCCTGCACCTGCATTGCCAGTCCGGTTACCGATCCGCCGTCGCCGCCAGCCTCCTGGCCCGCCACGGCCGCACGGGGTTCGCGGATCTGAAGGGCGGCCTGGACGCGTGGATCGAAGCGGGGCACCCGGTGATCGGCGATCCGGAGAGGTGCTCGTAGAAGATGCGGACGCGACCCCGTATACCATCCCCATGCGGTTGATCATCAGTCTGGCCCTGGTTGCCTGCGCCACCACCTTGCTGTGTCACGGTCTGTTCACCAACACCGCGGCAGAGGGGGCTCTCGCCGCCGCCACCGACGTCCCGGCCCTGCGCAAGGTCATGCGGGACCACCCCTACGGCCTGGCGGCCGTGGAGGCCGGGAGGCGCCGCCTCGAGCTGCTGCAGAAGGCTCCGCCCCCGGAAGGTGACCACTCGTTCCTGCCCCGCGCTTGGGAGATGGTCAACGACGGCGTCCGGGACGACCAGGCACCGTGGGTGCTCCCGCCCAGCGCCGGCGCCATCGGGCTCGCCGCCCTGCTCCTCGCCGTCCTGCTTCCGGGGACCCGATTCCGCGGCCTCGCGCTCATGGTCCTGTTGGCTGGCGTGGTCGCCCTCTTCCCCGCCTACAGCGCTCCCTCAGCCCAGTTGGAATACGCCGAGACCCTCTCCGTCACCACGGAAGCCGTGGCCTGGAACCCGTTCATCTCCTCCGGTCTGATGGTGATGGGCGCCCTCCTCCTGGGCGGCAAGCGGCGACGCGAAGACTGACCCGTCACGGGTTCCACCCTCCCTTCTTGACCGTCGGTCCGATACAAGAGGAGGCGTGAACACCGCCCGCATGCTCATCACGTGCCCGGATCAGCCGGGCATCATCGCCCGCTGCACCAGCTTCCTCCTGGAGCAACGGGCCAACATCACCGGACTGGACCAGCACACCACGGAACCAGACCACGGCACGTTCTTCATGCGACTGGAGTTCACCCTCCCGGACCGTGGAGCATCCGCCGCCGCGTTCGAGTCCGCCTTCTCAGCCCAGGTCGCTCATCCCCTGGAGATGGACTGGCGGATCTCCTATCCATCGAGACGCAAGCGCATGGCGCTGATGGTCTCGAAGATGGATCACGCCCTGCTGGAGCTGCTGTGGCGCTGGCGGAATGGCGAGTTGAACGCGGACATCACGTGCGTCATCTCCAATCACGAGGACGCCGAGGGAGCGGTCTCGACCTTCGGGGTCCCGTTCCATTACGTCCCGATGACCCCCACTACCAAGGAAGCGGCGGAGACACAGCAGCTCGGATTGCTGGACGGCGTGGACCTGGTGGTGCTGGCCCGCTACATGCAGATCCTCTCCCCCGGATTCGTGGAACGGTTCCCGTCCAGGATCATCAACATCCACCACTCCTTCCTCCCCGCATTCGCCGGCGCCCGCCCGTACCATCAGGCCTGGGATCGAGGCGTGAAGGTCATCGGAGCCACCGCTCACTACGTGACGAGCGCCCTGGACGAAGGACCCATCATCGAACAGGACGTGGCCCGCGTATCCCATCGCCACGCGCCCGGAGACCTGGTGTCACTCGGCCGCGACATCGAACGGAACGTCCTCGCCCGCGCCGTCCGGTGGCACCTCGACGACAGGGTCATCGTCTGGGGCAACAAGACCGTGGTGTTCAGTTGAGAAGACCAGAGTGAACGAGCAGGTCATCGACACCGCCGGCGTCCCCATCAGGGCATGGACCCGTGGAGTCCCGGTAGAGGAGAGCGCGCTGACGCAGCTGAAGAACGTGGCCAGCCTGCCGTTCATCCATCGCTGGGTCGCGGCCATGCCCGACGTTCACTGGGGCATGGGCGCCACCGTCGGGAGCGTCATCCCTACCCGCAAGGCCATCATCCCGGCGGCGGTGGGGGTGGACATCGGCTGCGGCATGATGGCCGTCAAGACTTCGCTGCAAGGAGCCGACCTGCCGGACCATCTCGGCGGGGTCCGGTCCGCCATCGAGAAGGCCGTCCCCCACGGTCGGACCTCGGGCGGCGGCAAAGGCGACCGCGGCTCCTGGCGCGAGCCTCCCGCGGCCGTGGCGGACACCTGGAGGAAGCTGCGGCCGGGCTACGAGCGGATCGTGGGCAAGCACCCCAAGCTGGATCGTGGCCGCCACTGCGAACACCTGGGGACCCTCGGGACGGGCAACCACTTCATCGAGGTCTGCCTCGATACGGACAGCGCCGTCTGGGTGATGCTCCACTCCGGTTCCCGCGGGGTGGGCAACCGCATCGGGACCCACTTCATCAACCTGGCGCAACGAGACATGCGCCAGCACATCGCTAATCTCCCTGACAAGAACCTGGCCTACTTCACCGAAGGGGCGCGTCACTTTGACGACTACACCGAAGCGGTGACATGGGCCCAGCGCTTCGCCCTGAAGAACCGCGAGTTGATGATGAGCCTGGTGCTGGACACGCTCCGCCGGAACCGGGACCTGCCGCGCTTCAAGGCGGATCTCATGGCGGTGAACTGCCATCACAACTACGTCGAGCAGGAGACCCACTTCGGCGAGCAGGTCTTCGTGACCCGTAAGGGAGCGGTCTCCGCCGCCAAGGGGCAGCTGGGCATCATCCCGGGTTCCATGGGCGCCCAGTCCTTCATCGTTCGCGGCAAAGGCAACCCCAACAGCTTCCATTCGTGCAGCCACGGCGCCGGCCGCGCCATGTCCCGCACAGAGGCCCGGCGGAAGTTCTCCGTGGACGACCACATCAACGCCACCCGTGACATAGAGTGTCGCAAGGACAGCGCGGTCATCGACGAAACCCCCATGGCCTACAAGGACATACGCGCCGTCATGGAGGCTCAGTCGGACCTCGTGGAGGTCGTCGCCACCTTGAAGCAGGTCGTCTGCGTCAAGGGTTGATCCGATAGCTGTCTTGCGCTCGCGGCCCACCATCTGTCATGCTACCGGGGCGCGTTTGGACGAGGAAAGGGCCTCCACATGTTCCGGATAACAGTCATCAGCCTCGCTCTGGCGATCTGCCTCTGCGCGCAGCAACCCAATGCCTCGACCGCAAGCCTGACAGCCAATGGCGCCCTCGGGGGCCCGCCCTACCCCGTCCAGTTGGGTGGTCTGCGAGGCACCGTCGTGCAGTTGACCCTGCAAGGAAGCGCCGCGGCATCCAACACCCCATTCTTGGCTGGAGCCGGAACTGTCTCGGCCGGGTTCTCCACCCTCCCAGAAGGCCTCGTGGACCTGGACTACACGGCATCGGGTTTCTCCGTGGTCCTGGACGGTCTCACTCCCGGTTCCCCCACCGCACCCATCGCTCAACTCAACGGGAGCGGCAGTTTCCAGGTGAGCTTCTTCAACGGCGGCGGCGCCGGCGCGGTCGCGCCAGTAGGGCTACAGGCGGTGGTCACGGACCCCGCCGCCGCCACAGGCTTGCGACTCACGGCGGCGCTGGATTTCGCCCCGATGGTGGTGGAACCCGTAGCGGTCTACGTGGGCGGTGTCTCCGCTCCGTTCTGGTCCAACAACGGAGGCGTGATCAACGGGACCGGCACCTGCATCGGCGGGGTCTTCCTCAACAACGACCTCACGTTCATGTTCGGCGGACCCGTCGACCCCTCATCGCTCCCCACCGCCGGATCGGCATCGGGGTCCATCAACATCTTCCGCACCACTCCGTCGGGTCCGGAGTACGCCGCCGGGCAGTTCTTCGTGCAGGACGATCCTCTGCTGCCTGCGGGGAACCAGCGCTTGGTGGTGTTCCTCCCCGCCGTGGCGGGGAGCGCGCTCACCTGCAACGGCGCCGGCCTCGCTCCGGGTTCCCAGTACACGGTGCAGGTCCCGGACGTCACCGCCGGCGGCCCGGTGGTGACCGTGGCCGGCAGCCCCATCACCCGGAGCATCAACGCCTGCTTCATGACGAGGCCGTGCTCCGCCGCCAATCCGGGGGCCTCCTTCACGGACGTCTCTCCCGGTTCACCTCAGGTGATCGGGACCGTGCCCGCCATGGCGAATCCCGCTCCGGCAGCAATCCCGGTGGGCTCCATCGCCGCCAACACCGTCAGCGTCACCCTCAACGAGGGATTGCTCGGCGGGACGGTGGACATCACCACGGTGCGGCTGGTGAACGTCACGCTGGGAGGCATCCAGATCCCCGGCAGCGTCACCTACACCGGACCAGGGGGCGCCCTGGGCCCCGGGTCCCGCATCGAGTACGTCGCCGCCAGCCCCCTGTCGGCCGGGTCCACGTTCCGATTCGAGGTGGACCCGGTGGTCACGGACCCGGCGGGGAATCCGGTAGAGCTGGTCCCCGGGAGCCCGGGCGCGCCGCTGCTGTTCGTCACCCAGGGGGCCGCCCCGACGCCGCAGCCACCCCTGACGGAGAACTTCAACTCCAGCGCATCCGCAGCCCAGGTCGGCAGTCTCATGACCTGGGGCGGAGGCGCATTGAGCATCGCCGGCCTCAACGGCACCGTGATCGGAGGCGACGGCAGCTTCGGGCTCATGACGCTCCCTCCCGGATCCGGGACCCTGGACACCGGCGCGCCGCCATCAACGGGGTTCGCCGCAGGGCTCTGGCAGCCGCACACCGTATTCGTCGCCCCGGGCGCCAACGTCCGCATCATCGGAACGGAACGGGCACACATCCGATGCAGCGGCCAGGTGTTCATCGACGGCACGCTCAGCGGCAACGCCGGCATGTCTTCGACGGCCCCTACCGGAAGTCCTGAACAAGGCCCTGGCAGCGGCGGGTTCAATAACGGTGCGAGCGCAGCCAACTCCGTGGTTCGCGGCGGCGTCGCCGGGGTCAGCGGAGGCAACGGAGGGCGCGCCTCCCAGTCGGGGTACCTCACCCGCACGGCGCAGGGTGAATCCGGGTTCGGTCCGCCGGAGGCCGGGGTTCCCAACACGGGTCCCTCCGGAGCCAACCCCACCTTCGGTGGCGGCGGCGGTGGCGGCGGCGGCTTCCGGTTCCCGGCTGGCGGGATGGTCGGTGAGCTCGGAGGCCTCGGCGGGGCCGGGGGCTCCGCCTGGGCCCAGGGTGGCAACGGTGGGCCGTACCAGCTTTCGCAGATATCAGGCCTATGCGTGCCGTTAGTGCCGACGGTGCAGACCGTGGCCCTGGCGGCGCCGGTCCCGTCAGCCATGGTCCTCCCCGTCGGCAATCTCTCGGCCGGTTCAGGAGGGGGCGGCGGCGGTGACCGTTTCGAGTTGACGGGGGCACCCAACGACGATCAGGGCGGCGGCGGAGGCGGCGGCGGAGGCGGTCTCTATGTGGGCGCGGCGGGGGTCATCCAACTCAACCCTACCGCCGTCATCACCCTCGAAGGCGCAGACGGCGGTCAGGGGAACCTCTTCTTCGGAGGAAACGGCGGCGCCGGCTCCGGCGGGATGCTCTGGATGCAGTCTCTGGCCCAGATCCAGATCTCCTCGTCGGCGACCTTGAGCGTGGCCGGCGGGAGTATGGGCAGCTCCTGTTCTAGTCACCTGGGCGGGTCCGGAGGCGTGGGTCTCTACCAGTTCGAGGACGCTGACGGGATGGTCAACGCGTCGTTCTTCCAACCGCTGGGCAACGTCCTCGGAGGAGCCAACGTCTCCGTGATGATGGTGCCGGGCAACCCGAACACCATCGAGGACACGGCCACGTCCGAGTTCCTCGATACCGGCTTCACCAACCCCACGTTCACCGGCGCCACGGAGACCTTCGTCAGCGGCACCACGGGGACGGTGACCATCCTCTACGAGGCCGCGCAAGGAAGCGTCACCAATCCTACGCAACCGAACCTGACCACCGTGACCGCCGCCGTTCCGGGATCCCAGATCTACACCCTCAGCGGCAACCGGTTCATCCGCATGCGCATCACCCTGAGTTACCCGGTGGTGCCCGTGGGGGCGCCGGTACCGACGCTGCCGCAGGTCACCAACGTGGTCATCGACTTCGGAGCCTGAGCGCGAGGACAGGGTCGATCAGATGTCCTCTGGCGCGCCGAAGGACAGGCTGACCCGCAACACACCGTCGACGGAGTCGAGGGCCGCCACCAGCCCGGCCCCGTCCTCGGCCGCCCCGTCCACCTCATAGGCCATGCGGGTGTTGCCGCGTCCATCGAGGCGGACTTCGAGGAGCCGGAACTGCCGGACCCGATCCTTCAGCAACGCCTCCACCGGCCCCTGGTGAGGGCCGGGGCCCTCGAGGCGCATGGAAAGTCGGCCCGGGACGGGGGCGTCGTCCATGGGCGCGTCGCCGCCGAATCTGGCGATGACCATAGAGGAGAAACCGACGATGACCGCGCCCACCACCGCCACCAGGGGATTCCCCGCGCCGATGGCGAGACCCACCGCCACGGCGAAGATGACGAACGCCGTATCCCTGATATCGCGGACGGTGGTCCGGAAACGGACGATGGCCAGGGTGCCGACCAGGGTGAACGCCACCGCGGTGTTTTCCCCCACGGCCATGGTCACCATGGTGATGAGCACGGAGAGGAGCACCAGGGTGCCGCCGAGTGCCATGGCCTCGGGCCGTCGCCGCGCGGAGTAGGCGTAGAAACCAGAGACGGCGATACCCAGGATCAACGACAGGAGCAGTCGGGAGACGGCGTCAAGGATGTCGTCGCGGGACCAGGCGAAGAGGTCCGCCAAGGCGATCGCGTCACTACTCATCATCAGGAGAGTCTGACGAATCGCTGGTCACCGCCAACCCAGCCGCTTCCACACCGCGCCCGTACTTGGAGAAGCTCCCCACGTCTCGGCCGAGCATGGTCATCAGCTCGGCGAAGAGCTCGGGCATGTCGCCGTCGAACTTCAACTCCAGGATCACGTCCGTGGTGACCTCTGTCGGATCCCCCTTGGGGCTGAACACGTCCTCATCCACCCGCATGCGCCAGACCTTCACCCCCCAGTCGAGGGTGAGGCGGATGTCGCCCTCGCCGGAGAACGCCGAGCGGGGGTACACGACGAGGAGCACGGGCGCGAGGTCACGGCCTCTCACCGCATCCTGGAAACGGCGGGGCCACTGCCGGGGCGAGCCGCGCCCGTCCAGGAGCGTCGTGAGGTCTGCCAGGGGCCACTTGGCCCGCAGCTTCCGGACCCGGTCTCCTCGGCGCCGCTTGCGCTCCAGCCAGACCTCGCCCTCCTCGCCGTAGCGTCGGACGCGGAACTTGGTACCCGGCTCGTCACCCAGGCGCTGGTAGATCTCGAGTTCAGGGGAGTCGAGATAAACGGTGCGGACCTCGTAGCGCCCCTCCGCGTCACCGAAGGAATCCGGTGCCAGGCGGGAAGTCGCCCAGGCCTGGACCAGCTCCGCCTCCGCCCGCGCGAGCACGATCTTCAACTCGTAGCGAGCGAACCTCGCGCCGTCCGCTGCCTGATCACTTGATGGTGGTGTTGGCTCGTTCATGTTCATCAACAACCCGATTACCCAACGGGCCCGAGGCGTCGCGGGATAAACTGGTCGAATACGAATATCTTACACCTCGGTGTCGGATTCGCGACGTGTCGCGGGATTGAGAGTGAACTTCAGCAAGTCTCTCAACCCGCTCCGTGCGTGACCGTTGTGTCGAGACGCTACCACACGGGCCACAGATCGCGAGGAGGCGCCCGACGACCCCGTCATGGCTGAACCTACATTCCCGCAAGACCCCATCCTCGACCCCCTGAACCCGTCCCAGGCCGCGGCCGTCGCCGCGCTGGACGGCCCTCTCTGCGTGCTGGCCGGGGCAGGGAGCGGCAAGACACGGGTCATCACCCATCGCATCGCGCACATGGTTCGTGAGGGAATCCCGGGCTCCTCGATCCTCGGGGTCACCTTCACCAACAAGGCCGCGAGGGTCATGCGGGACCGGGTGGACTCCCTGGTGGGCAGAGCCGGGGTGTGGCTGAGCACCTTCCACTCCTTCTGCGCCGCGTTCCTGCGCGAGGAGTTTCCGTCCGTCGGTCGATCCAGCGACTTCTCCATCTACGACGACGCCGACGGCCTGGCGTTGATGAAGCGTGTGGTTGAGCAACTGGAGCTGGACCCGGAGGTCCACCAGCCGCAGCGAATCCTCAACCAGGTGGGACGATGGAAGAACCGCCTGGTGACTCCGGAGGAGGCCATCGCGGAAGAGACGGGTGCCATCGAACAGGAGCTGGCGGGAGCCTACGCCCGCTACGACGCCGCCCTCGCCGAGTCCAACGCCTGCGACTTCGACGATCTGCTGCTACGGGCGCTGCTGCTGCTGCGGGACCATGACGACATCAGGGAGCGGTGGACTCGGCGCCTCACACACGTGCTCGTGGACGAGTTCCAGGACACCAACAAGGTGCAATACGAGCTGGTCAGGGTCCTCACCCGCGAGGGCCACAACCTCTGCGTCACCGGCGACCAGGATCAGTCCATCTACTCCTGGCGGGGCGCTGAGCCGGAGCAGTTCGACCGCTTCCTCGAGGATCATCCGGACGCCGCCCTGGTGCGACTGGAACAGAACTACCGCTCGACCAACCGCATCCTGACCGCCGCTTCCACCCTGATCTCCTGCAATCGCCACCGCATCCCCAAGGACCTGTGGACCGACGCGGGCGAGGGTGAGCCCGTGCGGGTGGTGTCCTTCCGCGACGATTACGAGGAGGCGGATGCCATCGCCCAGGCGGTGACCGAGTTCGAGTCGGAGGGGTTCGAGCGCGGGTCCATGGCGGTGTTCTACCGCACCAACGCCCTGTCCCTGCCCATCGAACGGGCCCTGGTCAGCCGAGGCATCCCCTACGTCGTGGTGGGGGGCCTCGAGTTCTTCGCACGAGCGGAGGTCAAGGACCTCCTGGGCTACTTGCGGTTCCTGGCCAACCCATCCGACACGGTCTCCCTCTCCCGGGTGCTCAACGTACCCCCCAGGGGCATCGGCAAGCAGACCAGGCAACGGGTGCTCGAGCTGTCGGCGGAGACCGGGACCCCCATCGGCGCCCTGCTGCGTGACCCGGACGCCTTCTCGGAGTTCCCCAAGCGCGCGCGCACGGCGCTCCAGGAGTTCTCCAAACGGCTCACCGAGTTGGACGCGCACCGCGACCTGCCGGTGGCCCGGTTCATCCGCATCGTCCTGGACGTCACCACGTACGAAGCCTACTGGAGCCAGAAGGCCACCAGGTCCGGCTCCCTGGACCCCCATCAGAACATCGGGCAACTCGTGTCCCTGGCGGAGGAGTTCGACCGGACCCACCAGGGAGGGCTCTCGGAGTTCCTCGCTCAGGTGGCGCTGCTCACGGACCTGGACAGAACGGAGCGCAAGGACGACGCCGTGTCCTTGATGACGCTCCACACGAGCAAGGGACTTGAGTTCGACGTGGCCTTCATGGTCGGGGCTGAGCACGGGATGTTGCCTCACGCCATGTCCATGGACTCGACCCACGGGTACGAGGAGGAGCGGCGGCTCATGCACGTGGGGATGACCCGGGCCCGCAAGCGCCTGGTCATCACGTGGGCGGGGAGCCGCACCCGGTTCGGTCGCGCGACGCTGGCGACGCCCTCCCCTTTCCTCGACGAGATCGGCCAGGACGGCGTCGAGCACTTCGGAGACACCGGCGCGACCGACCACCGCAGCCACGGGGGCGGCTTCGAGATGGAAGACGAAGACTCTCCCCTGGCGCGGCTCGCCAATGGAGCGCCGGTCTGGCACCCGGATTACGGCAAGGGGACCGTGGTCGGCCTTCGAGGACGTGGGCGAGGCCTGGATCGCAAGGTGGTGGTGGACTTCGAAGACGAGGGGCGACGGACGCTGGTGCTGCGCCACTCGCATCTTGAAATCCGCGAAGACCAGGTGTGGTAAGCCCCCGGAAGTCCTTACCCTTTCAACACTTGGTAGAGTGCTACGAATGCTGACGTTGATCGTGGAGAACGGCGGCCGACGGGAGACCCTGAGCTTCCCCGCGGATTCCGTCACCATCGGACGCGCCGAGGACAACGACCTGCGCATCGTCTCCCGGTTCGTCTCGCAGCACCACTGCCGCATCGAGACCATCGGCGACAACGGCGTCAAGCTGGTCGACCTGGACTCTCAGAACGGGACGCGGGTCAACGACGCGGACGCCAGCCAGACCCGGCTCCGTCCGGGTGACCGGATCGAGATCGGCTCCGTCTCCATCTGGTTCGACAAAGCCCCCACCGAATCCACGGCGTCTCTCAGCGGCGAGGCCGACGAGGTGACGGACCCGGGCGACGAGGATGTCCAGATCTCCGTGCGGGTCGGCTCCGGTTCTGCGGGGCGGTTGAGAGAGAAGCTCGCAGAGCTGGTGCTGGACTATCGACGGGAGTTCGGAGACGAACGGGGCCTTACCGAGATCGAATCAGCGGTCATCGACACCACCAAGCGCGCCTTCCCACGCCCCGCGTTCCAGCAATCCCTCGACCTGGTCCGCCTGATGGCCGTGGCCAAGGCCATCACAGCCAACACGGACCTGTCCAAGGTGCTCGGCACCATCATGGACTCGGCCATCGAGATCACGGACTCAGAGCGAGGTTTCCTGGTTCTGCGAGAAGGCGCCGGGCAGTGGCGGGTCAGGATCGCCCGCAACTTCGATCAAGAGGCGGTGCGTGGGGCGGAGAACAAGATCTCACGCAGCATCGCTCAGCAGGTCGCGCGGTCTGGCAAGCCCATCTGCACCGTCAACGCTCAGGACGACCAGCGGCTTCGTTCCTTCGAGTCTGTCACCGAGCTCAAGCTCCGCTCCATTCTCTGCGTTCCGCTCGCCACACGGGAGCAGGTCGTGGGGACCCTCTACCTGGACAATCGCTTCAAGGACGGCGTCTTCGGTGAACGGGAACTGGGGCTCATGGAGGCGTTCGCCGATCACGCAGCCATCGCCCTGGAGAACGCACGACTCTACGAGCACAACCTGGAACAGCAGGAAGATCTCCGTCATCGGACCGAGGAGGTGGAGGAGCTCGCGCGCGTGCTCGACGTCCGCAGGCAGCAGGCCAGCGAGTCCGACGCCAAGGACATGAGGCCGCTGACAAGAGAGGGCCTCAACCACGACTACTCCATGATCATCGGCGAGAGCCCCGTGGTCATCGAGATGTTCCGCCTGCTCGACAGGGTCTCTGCCTCCGACATCCCGGTGCTCGTCACGGGCGAGAGCGGCACCGGCAAGGAGCTCGTGGCCGAGGCCATTCACAGAAACTCACCCCGCAGCGACCGCACCCTCGTCCGGGAGAACTGCGCCGCCATACCGGAGTCGCTCATGGAGAGCGAGTTCTTCGGATACAAGAAGGGCGCGTTCACCGGCGCAAACTCCGATCGCAAGGGCCTGTTCGAACAAGCTCATGGCGGCACCCTGTTCCTCGATGAGATCGGAGAGATGTCCCATGAGCTGCAGTCGAAGATGCTCCGGGTTCTCCAGAACGGCGAGATCCGCCCTGTGGGCGGGCGCGAGACCGTCCAGGTAGACGTTCGCCTCATCACGGCCACCAACCGAAATCTCCGACGCATGGTGGATGAAGGCAGCTTTCGGGAGGACCTCTTCTATCGACTCAACGTCATCTGCGTGAATTCGCCCCCGCTCAGGGATCGCATGGAGGACATCCCGCTGCTTTGCGACCACTTCCTGAAGAAGGCGGCGAAGGACACCGGCAACCCCGTCAAGGAGATCGACCCGCTGGCCAAGCGCTATCTGCTCGCCTACCACTGGCCGGGCAACATCCGGGAGTTGCAGAACGAGATCCAGCGCGCGGTAGCCCTCTCGGGCGCCGTCATCACGGTCGACGACCTGGCCCGCGAGATCACGGAGAACCGCAACCTGACCGTGGATGCCCCCGGCGGAACCGAGGGGCTGAAGGCGCTGGTGAAGCTCGCAACTCAGCAGAAGGAGCGCGAGATCATCCTCCGGGTACTGGAGCAATGCGACTGGCGCAAATCTGCTGCCGCCAAGCAGTTGCAAATCTCGCGCCCGACCCTCGATCAGAAGGTGCGGACTCACGGCCTGACGCCCTACATCAACAAGGGCAAGGAGCGTTAGCGCCGGGCCCATCTCCGGGGTTGTCAATCACGGTTTACACCGGGCCACCACCGAGGATTCTGACGGCGACCCAAGAATCGCGTTCGAATGCACTTATGACGCGAACATCAACCGCTACCGGGCATGGGGTTTGCGCTAACATCGGTCGTACGAGCCGCTGTCGTCCTCCGATCCCAACCCGGAGACCAACGTGACCCAGGATGCCCCCAAAACACGACTGGTCGTCGAGCATGCAGGCGAGCGTGCCATGCATGATCTTCACGGTGGCCGCCTACGGATCGGCCGGGGCGATGAGGCTGACGTCCGCATCAGCGACCACCGGGTGTCGCGGCTCCACGCGGAGATCGAGCGCGTCGGAGACGCGATCCAGATCACCGACCTGGACAGCAGCAACGGCACCCTCGTCAACGGCGTCCCGATCTTCCGTCCGACGAAGCTGTCCCCCGAAGACACCATCACCTTCGGTGGCGAGGTCACCGCGTGGCTCGAGACGGGAGCCGCCTCCCCCGCAAGAGCAGCGCCTGCCAGCTCCCACGCCAGCGGAGGGGAGTCCCATCCGAAGACCGTCGTCGGCGCCGGCGGTCGCGCCCGCCAGCACAAACGCAACCTGGCCCCCGTCGCCCTGGGGGTAGGAGCCGTGGCGGCGCTGATCATCGGCCTCGCTGTGTGGCCCGGCGACGACGACAACGGCGCGCCCCGAACTCCCGCCCGCGAAGCGGCCGTCGGCGCCACCGCCGGGGAACCCACCAACCCGAGTGAGGAGGCTACCGCCGATCACGAGCCCTCCGCACCCGGACAGGACGCCGTGGTCGCGAGAGGTCCGGAGACGACGACGCCTACCGTGGCCATGCCCAAGGTCACGGAGGAAGACCTCCTCCGTGACTTCGAGTTGTCGCTTGTGGATGGACGCTTCGCAGCCGCCTGGGAGTGCCTCGACCGCATCTCCGCTGCTCGTCGCGAACCCCTCAGGGGTCGGCTGGACGAGGAGATGGAGCGCGCCGCGAAGACCGCAACGGAGCAGGCGACGCAGCTCCGTACATCCAAAGGCGCCGCAGCCGCCACCAGTTACTTGAAGGAGCGGCTGGCGGAATTCCCTCCGCTCAGCGATGTTCATACAGACCTCACCGCCACGCTGTTGGAGTTGACCCCTCGCAAGCGTAAGCCCGCGGTCGCTACCGCCACGAACCCAGACCGAGAGGAGCCCGCGGAGTCCAAACCCACCGCCGCTCCCGCGACCAAGGTCACGGAGGACGTGTTCGCAGCCGCCACTGCCAAGGTAGATGAAGGAGACGTCGCCCTCCGGGGACGTGACTTCAACACCGCAGAACGTCGGTTCCAGTCCGCCACGGACCTGCTCAAGGGCGTCAGCGGCCCCAGCCGACTCCGTAACCGTGCCCTCCGCGGTATCAGGGGAGCCCGCGCACAGCGGAGCTTCGTGGACTGCCTGATCAAGCAGGCGGGCGGCTCCCCGGGCCAGCTCGGTCGCATCCCACACCTCCCGGGAGAGTCCAGCAGGATCATCCGGATCAGCCACGAGGGCGTGACCTTCGCTTCCGCGGACCAGCCCATCCCTTTCGCCTGGCGGGTGCTCCCGAAGCGGTCGTTCGAAGCCATCGTCGCCAAGCTCCGGCTCGCTCCGGAGAACCTCCTTGACGCCGCCGCATGGCTGCATGACTACGGCTCCGATGACGAAGCGGAGAAACTCCACGCCAAGGCCTACAAGGCGCTCCCCGGGCTGAAGCCGCAGATCGATCAGGCGCTGGCGGACGCCCGCCACATGCGGGTGCCGGACGGAGGGTTCTCCCTTCTGGACGGCCGGTGGTACTCGCCCCGTGAGCTCGCTCGCGAGAAGCTGAACCAGATCATCGCGGCGGCGGAAGAGGCCATCAAGGGCGACGACATCGCCGAGCGCGACGACGCCATCGACGTGCTCATGGGCCTTGGAGAGGTGGCCCGCAGCAAGCTGCACTGGGCGCTCGTAGAACGAAAGGTGACGCTGACCAAGCGGCTCACGGAGGGGAAGGCCGCGGAGGCGCTGGGTGAGATCGGGGCGCTCCGATCACGACTTGAGGAGGCCCGGGCGAGCGCCCTCGAGCTGATCTTCGACACGGAGCGTTACCCGTACCCATACCGACCGCCTCGGGCCAGCCAGGAGGCCTTCGAGCAATACCGCACCCACCAACCGATGGTGAACCAGCGGGTGGCGGCGGTGAAGGCCCTGTGGGAAGACCCCAGGTCGGTCAATGTCCCTGGCACGATGCGAGAGACCGCCGCCGAGATCCTCGCCATCGACGCGGCCATCCTCACCACTGGACACGCGGAAGCGCCAGAGGGTCCACCCGGCTGGCTCATGCACCTCCCGGCGGAGGGCACGCCGCTGACCGTACGCACCATCGCCGTCTCGCAGTCGGACCGTGACCGCATCGATCAAGCCGTGAGGGTCATCTCAGCGAACAAGGACAGGCCAGGGGTCGCCACACGAGGCGAGATCGCTCAGTGTCGGATAACCAACGAGTACCGGGTGATGATGGGGCGATGGGCGGTCCGCCTCTATGATCCGCTGACGAAGGCGTCCCACGGACACTGCGCTGACATGGGCAAGGTCGGGTTCTTCGCTCACATGTCCCCGGTACCGGGCAAGGCCTCCCCCATGGACAGGGTGGTCCTGGAAGGCATGGCGCCCTCGGGAGTCAGCGAGAACATCGCCATCAACAGCGGACCTCAGGGCGCCCACAACGCCTGGGTCCACTCTCCGGGACATCATCGCAACATCCTGGGCCGGGCCTGGCGCCTCATGGGACCGGGCAACGTCGGGCGCCACTGGTGCCAGAACTTCTCCGTGCGAGACAACAATCAGGTCGACGCCTACAACCAATGAACGGCAAGCTCATCGTCACGGAGAGCGGCCGCGATCGGATCCACGAGCTGTTTGATGAGCACACCACCATCGGACGTGGCCCGAACGCGGACCTGCACCTGAAATCGGGCTCAATCTCTGAGGCTCACTGCGAGATCCAGGCCACCCCCCGGGGCTTCAAGGTCATCGACCTGGAGAGCGTGGAAGGGACCCAGGTCAACGGCAACTTCGTCAACCAGCACCTGCTCCAGAACGGCGACACCATCCAGCTCGGTGACGCCCGGATCACCTACCTGGGGGATTCCGCCACCGAACCTCGCCCGGCGCGGGCTGCGCCGGCGAAGCCGCTCACCACCCATCCTCGGAAACCGGACGGCCAACCGCGTCGTTTCTACCGTCACGAGCAACGCAACGAGCTCGGCGCCGGCGTGAAGCTCGTCCTCGTGCTCGCAGGCCTGAGCGTCATCGGCCTGTTGTTCGCGATGCTCTCCACGAGCACGGTGAACGAGGCAGGATTCGATCAGTACGAAGAGGCCTTGCGTCTCGGTAAGCAGAAGACCGATCCGCAGTCGCTCAAGAAGGCCATCACCTTGCTGAAGGACCTGCCGGGCGGAGTCCTGGACCAGCGCAAGGTCGACGAGATGGTCCGAGACCTGGAGTCCGACCTGTTCTACCTGGAGAAGGAGCTCGAGGACCGCACGGCCAAGCCTGAGTACGAGCGGATCATCGGGTACTTCAACCAGCACCCGAGCGAGCTCGGTTACCTTGATCGGGAGCTCCGGCGGTTCAGGAGCAACTATCCCGGCAGCGGCTACGTCGACCTCCTGGAGGAGCGGCTGCAAGCGTCGCGGGCGAACAGCTCTCAAGGCGACGCACGGTGGGAGACCACCATGGCGTTCCTCCGCGAGGCGCTGAAGTCCGAGGACTACGCCGGCGCCTTCAAGACCCTGCGGAAGCTCGAGCAGGACCCGACCGTCGCGCGAACCCACAGCAGCGCCCTACGCACCAACAGGGCAGCGTTCGAACGCGGTCTCAAGGAGTACTTCGCCCGCATGAAGGCCACGGCCCTGAGCCTGCACGAAGCCGGCGAGACGGACCGCGCGCGCCAGATCTATCAACGGATCTACGACATCGGCGAGGAGCCCTACTCCGGACAGGCCAAACGCCTGCTCGACTCGCTCAGGTGACCGACCCCGTCCTCACGTGGACATGGTCTCGAAGAAGAGCAGGCCCAGAGAACCGAACACGACGATCGGCAGCCAGGCCCCGAGCACGGGGTTGAGGATCTCGTCACGCCCGCCCAGGTCCTGCAGCACCGTCTGGGTCGCGAAGAACGCCATGGAGAGGAGCAGGCTCACTCCCGCGGCCATGAACGGCGTCCGCTGGGTGGTCTTGAGCACCAACGGCAGCCCCATGAGCAGCAGGACCATGACCCCGGCAGGATACGCGAAGTGCGCATGGAGACGCAATCTGAGATCCGAGCGGTCCGGGTAGCGGGAGATGAGCCGCCGGAGCTCCGACACATCCAGGAAGAGCAACCGACGAGACTCGATCTCGATGTCTCGCGGATGCAATCCGGTCTCCGTCAGCAACGCCGTCGAGGTCGGCGCGTCGTCCGCCGCCGTCCAGCCGTCGGCGTCGCTCCACGGCACCGACTCGTAGTACACGCGTCCTCGGGAAGAGCCTGGCGGAGGCAGCACGTTGACACCGTAGGCGACCCGCGTCGACACGTCGTACTCGCGGATGTGGACCACCTCACCGTTGGCTCCGGGGATCTGCCGGATGCGACTGATGACATCCGTCTTTTTACCCTTGTGCAGCCGTTCGATGTTGTGCCGCGCCGTCGCGATGGCGGGCAGGACTTCCTCACGAACACCCGCGAAGATCAGCGCGAGCAGGAACCCGGAGAGGAGGATGGGCAGCGACAGCCGACGCAGGGAAACCCCCGCCATGAGCACCGGCACGAGCTCGTTCCGTCGCGCCAACTGTTGGGCGCTCCACATGGCGCCCATGAGCACCGTGTAGGGCGCGGTCTGGACCATGACGAACGGCAGGTTCAGCCCGTAGTACAGGCAGAGGCCCTGCACGGCGCCCACGCCGGCGGCCTCGAAGGCCGCGATCGACTCACTCATGCTCCCGATCTTGTTGAAGAAGTGGATCACCAGGTACATGCCCGCGAAGAACACGAAGCTGGCGACCCACGCCGTCAGGAATGAGATGATCACATATCGATCGAGGCGCTTCATGGCACCAAGACCCGCCTCAAGACGAAGCTCGACAAGAAGAAGATCACACCGTTGCCGATCCAGAGCGCGACACCCGGCTGGAGTTCCGCATCAACAGCCAGCCACATCCCAGCCATCTGGAGCGGGTAGTACAGGCCGACGACGATGAGGAAGCCGATCATGAAGACGACGGCCCGGTTGTCGCTCCCCCTCCACAACCCGATGGCCGCGCCGAGGAACGAGAACAGGATCGCCGAGAACGAGAACGCCACGCGAAGATGATATTCAGCCAGATACTCTCGCGACTTCTTCATCAGCTTCGACCTGGCCTTGCCTTCCTCCATGAACGCAGCGCGGCGGGCGTACTGGTCGGAGCGGGAGAGCAGCTCCTCGTAGGTGCAGTCTGACTCCCGCTTGTTCGACCGCCCACCGCCGAAGGAATCCAGGTTGAGTGACAACTGGAAGGTGGAGGCCTGAACCGCCTCGCCGGCCGCGTTCCTCCGCACCAGGTCGTCCAGGGTGAGGTGGAGTCGTCGCTCCACCGCGTCCAACGTCGGCTTGGCCCATCGAGCTCGCAGCGAGCTTGCCAGGTTCCCCTCCTTGTCGAAGAGGATGAGCTGAAGCCCGCCGAGGACGAGGTGGCCGTCGTCGTCCCGTCGAAGCGAATCCCAGGAGGCGCTCCAGGAGTCCTCCTCGATACGCTTGTCCTTGCGCTTGAGCAGCCCCTCAAGGTTGTCCAGGAGATCCTGCTTGAGCTCGATCTTGCCCCTGAAGTGGGCCTTGGGCATGGCGCCACCCTGGAGGTAGCAAAGCATCAGCGTGCACAGCGCCCCCAGGACCAGGGCCGGCACCAGGACCTGCCATGGGTGAATCCCCGCCGTCCGCAGCGCGGTGAATTCACCATCTGCGCGGGCGCGGCCATAGGTGAAGATGCAGGCAGCCAGCACCATCAACGGAAGGGTCAGATAGAGGGTGGAGACCGCCTTGAACCCCGTGTGCCGCATGACCAGCTCGAACGGCACCCCTTCGGTGCGGCTCGTGCCCAGCACCAGCGCCAGCGCCACCATGAAGAAGATGGCCAGGATGGCCACGATCATCAGGGACGCATTTTGCAACAACTCGGCGAGGAAATAGCGGTGAAGGCGCTTCATCGATGGTGGCCGCATGTTAGCGGGAAGCGAACGGCAACGGGTAGACTGGAAGGATGTTCCGATGCCTCGTCTGCCTCACGGCCCTGCTCTGCGCGTCCGTCCCGGCCCAGGTGAAAGAGGTGCAGGTCCACCTCCGTGATGCCGCCGCCGTCGACACCCTCCGTTCCCTCGGGCTGGACGCCGCGGGTTGCTGCGGTGGAGCCGCCCACCCCGGCGGCCACGCCCGGGTCCTCATCCACTCGCCGGCAGAGGAATCGGTCCTCCGAGCAGCCGGCTTCATGCCGGAGGTGATCCAACGGGACCTCGAGGCATTCTACCGCTCGCGATTGACCCAGACTTCCGGCGCACGGCACGGACCGCCTGGATTCGCGCAGGGCAGCATGGGCGGGTTCTTCACGGAGTCGGAGGTCGTCGCCTTCCTCGACACTCTGCAGTCCCAACACCCGGCCGTGATGGCGCCCAAGGTCTCTCTCGGGAACTCCGTCGAGGGAAGGCCCATCTGGATGTGGAAGATCTCGGACAACCCCCTGGCCGACGAGAACGAACCGGAGATCCTGATCGACGGCCTCCATCACGCACGGGAACCCATGACCTACATGGCCGCCTGCTGGTTGGCCAAGCGCCTGGCGGAGGAATACGGGAGCGACCCGGAGACGACGGCGCTGGTGGATGAGCGCGAGCTGTTCATCGTGCCCATCGTGAATCCGGACGGGCTGGTCCACAATCAGACCACGGACCCCTCCGGCGGTGGTCTCTGGCGCAAGAACCGGCGCCTCAACGCCGGGGGGAGCTTCGGCGTGGACCTCAACCGCAACTACGGCCACATGTGGGGGCTGGACAACCAGGGCTCCAGCGGGAGTCCGACATCGCAGACCTATCGCGGGACCGCTCCGTTCAGCGAGCCGGAGACCGCCGCCATGAGGTCCTTCGCCGAGAGCCGTGACCTGGCCGTCGCGTTCTCCATGCACAGCTACAGCAACTACTTCTTCATCCCACCGGGGTACGCCACGGGAGCGTTCGCTCCCCCGCCCCTGGACGCACAGTACGACCTCATCGCCCAGGGCACCTCGACCCTCGGCCCCGGATGGACCACGGGGACCCCCTGGCAGATCCTCTACCCCGCCAACGGGACCACCCAGGACTGGTGGTACGGGGACCTCTACGGCGGCATGCAGACCTGGGCCTTCGGCTGTGAGATCGGCTCAGCCCAGGACGGCTTCTGGCCGCCCACGAACCGCATCATTCCCCTGGCGGAGGACACGTTCCGGTACTGCATCTACCTGATGAAGATCGCCGGCCCCGACATGCAGCTGGACTCCGTGACCGTGCTTGACAGCGGCGGCCAGCTGCCGGGCACCTGGGAGCCCGGCGAGATCATCTCCCTCACCGCCGTCTTACGGAACCGCGGGACCGTCCCCGCGAACGCGACGGTGTCCATCGAGACCGTCAGCCCTCACCTGATCGTCAACACTCCGTCCGTAGGAGGCGCCGCCGTCCCCGCGCTCGGCGTCACCGCCATGAACCCCGTCGTCGTCTCGGTGAGCCCGTCGGCAACACCGTTCACCTCGATCAGCTACGACATCGTGGTGAGCGCGCCGGGATCGGTCACGATCCGGCAGACGCAGACGATGACGCTCTCCGCGCCCTCGCTGACGATCACGGACATGGACTTCGAGTCCCCCGCCGGTTGGACCCCGGGCATGCCGGGAGACACCGCGGTGACCGGGATCTGGACCCGCCAGAACCCCAACGGGTCGACGTATCAAGGCAGTACATTCAACCCCGAAGATGACCACACCCCCGGCGCTGGCGTGGCCTGCTGGTTCACGGGCCAGGCCAACCCCGGACAGGGTGCGGGGACCGAGGACGTGGACGGGACCGCCAGCCTCCTCTCCCCGATCTTCGACCTCTCCCAGGTCTCGGACCCCCAGCTTCGTTACTGGCGGTGGTTCGCCACCAGCGGCAGCAACGACTGGCTGGAGGTGGGCCTCTCCAACGACGCCGGCCAGACCTGGGTCATCCTCGAGACCGTCCAGTCCAATCAGAACAACTGGATCGAGGTGAACCACGACGTGGAGGCCCACCTCCCGCGCACCGACTCCATGCGCCTCTACTTCCGCGCCTCCGACGACCCCAACGACTCCCTGTGCGAAGCGGCCATCGACGATCTGGTCATCCAGGGCTCCATGGCCGGAGGGGTCCTCAGCGCCACGGGAACAGCGGCCATCGGGACCAGCGTTCAGCTGGACCTGCAAGCCCCCACCTTCCCGGGTAGACCGTTCCACCTGGGGGTCTCCGAATCAGCATCCCAGGGGATCCCCATCCCGCCTGCGGGGATCGCTCCGCTGGACCTTGACCTCCTCTTCCTCAGCTTCCCCAACGCTCCGTCCGTCTTCTCCGGCTTCTCCGGCACCCTGAACGGTCAGGGAGCAGGGACCAGCGTCATCAACGTCCCTGCGGAGCCGGCTCTCGCAGGCTTTCAGGTGTTCGTGGCGGGGCTGGTGCTCGAAGGCACGGTTCCCGCCGTCATTACCAGCGCCGTTCGCCTCGTGGTCCCATGACGGAGGACGGGAAGATCACGGAGGGTCACGACGGAGAGGAGCGCCCGGACGCTGGAATCCCCGACGGAGTCGAGGACGTGACTGACGGAGGGCAGGGCGCTGGCTCCTGGGAGGACCTTGAAGCGAGCTCGTTGTCGGGCACCCCCTTGCTCGGTCGTTTTGAGCGTCGGCGGCTGTTGGGCGAAGGAGGCGCCGGGCTCGTATGGCTCGCCTGGGACACCAAGCTGGCGCGTGAAGTGGCCCTCAAGGTGCTCGTCAACTATCGGGATCACCACATCATCCAAGAGCGCTTCCGACAGGAAGCACGGGTCGCCGCCGGACTCTCTCACCCCAATCTGGTGACGGTGCACGACGCGGGATTCCAGGATGAGATCCTCTGGATCGCCATGGAGGTGGTGCCCGCCGGGTCCATGGAGCAGTGGATCGCCGTGGATCGTGACCCGAAGGAGATCGTTCGGCTGATAGCCCCCGTGGCCCGTGCGCTGGAGTACATCCACGGGGAGGGGATCATCCACCGCGACATCAAGCCAGGCAACATCCTCATCGACGAGAGCGGAGCACCCAAGCTCGCCGACTTCGGACTCGCGCGAGAGCTGGGCGCCGCCACGCTCCTCACGCAAACCGGCGCCCACCTGGGCACACCGAACTACATGTCACCAGAGCAGACCTCCGCTCGCAGCGAGGACCTGACCGAGAGGGCCGATGTGTACTCCCTGGGGGCGGTGCTCTATCGCGGGCTCGGCGGGGTCACCCCGCACGTCGGCGAGACCGTCCCGGAGCTCTTCGCCAGTATCAACAGCACCGACCCCCTCCCGTTGACCCAACTTCGCGAGGACGTCTCTCCCGATCTCGACGCCATCGTCTCCGTAGCTCTCGCTCGTGATCCTCGAGACCGGTACGCCTCCGCAGGAGCCATGGCCGACGACCTGGAACGCTGGCTCGCCGGGGAGCCTGTCGCCGCGGTCAGGCCACACAGGATGACCCGCGCGTGGCGGGCCGTGCGCGACCGCAGACGGGTCCTGGCCGCCGCATCTGTGGCCGTCGCGATGATCTGCTGGACCGCCCTCGCCATCATCGGCGACGCCAAACAGGAAGAGCAGCGAGGACTCCGGCAGGCACAGGCCGAGGACACCCTGAACAAGGTGCGATCGCTCCTCGCGGAGGCGGTGGCGTCACAGCACGACCCCGCCGACATCACACAGGACTATCGAACACTGCTGGAAGAGGGGCTCGCGGCATGCGATGAAGCGGACCGCGTCGCGCTGCTACCCAGGAGTACATACCTCCGCGGGCGTACGCACGCTCTCCTCGGTGACCTCGGGTCAGCAGAGGTCCTGCTCTCCGAAGCCCTGGACGCCGACCCGGAGCTCGACGCTGCTCGGCTGCACCTGGCCCGCGTGCTCGTCCTCCGAGCGTTCATGGGGAGCGTCCTCGCGGATCAGCCCCACCGGAGGGACGAGGCCCGCGCCCAGCGAGAACGCAGGATGCGCCAGGCGAACGAGATCCTCGCGCCGCTCCACGGCTCGAGCCTGTTGACGGATGAAGTCGACCGCGCCATCGCCGAGTCCTACAGGCTGATCACCACCTTCAAACCAGAAGACCGGGACCAGACCATCGCCACCCTGAGGTCAGCGGCGGAGGGACTATCGGGCCGCCCCGGTTCGGAGGAGCTGGACTACCTCCTTGGGTACGCATCGCGAGATCAGGCCCCCTTGGAGCGCGCCCTGCAACGCCGACCCTGGTATCCCGAAGCGCTCTTGTTGCTGGGGACCCTCAGACGAGGCACGAGGCGGGCCTCCGTCAACGAACGGGCGGCCGCCCTCCAGACCGTGAACCGGCTCATCGGCATCTGGCCCACCTGTGTCCAGGCGTACGTGCTCAGATCTTCTCTTCACTTCAGCGGAGGGGATCTGGACGAGGCTCGATCCGACCTGAGCGAGGCGACCGCCATAGACCCGAAGGACGTGTCTTCCTGGACCGGCCTGGGGGTGGTGGAACTACGGATGCGCGACCACAAGGCGGCGCTTCGCGCGCTGGATACGGCCATCCAGCTTGACGCGCGGCACGCCACCGCGCGCATGTGGCGCGCAGAGGTCCTCAGCTTCCTGGAGAGGCCTGCACTGGCGCTCGAGTCCATCGACGAGGCCCTGGCCCTGGAGCCGACCCTCATCGACGCCTGGTACAACAAGGGGCTGATCCTGGTCCGAGGATTCGAAGACCGTTGGGACGAGGCGCGGCACGCGTTCGAGGAGATCGTCCGATTGTCCGAAGGGAGGGTCTCGGTCAAGTCGGTCAACGCGCGCCGTAACCTGTGCGCGATCCACGTCAGGTCCGGCCGCCATGAGGAGGCCCGACGGGAATTGGACGCCATCGTGAAGGCGTACGGCCGCGTCGCCGACGCAGCGATGCTGGCGGCGCTGGTTCTGGAGGCGGAGGGCAAACCGGAAGAGGCCATCGAGGCCATCGATGAGGGTCTGGCAGCCCGCGGCTCCGTCGGCGAGTTCCTCTTCATGAGAGGGCACCTGCACGCTCGCTGCGGTCGCCTCGCTGAGGCCGTCTCAGACATGCGACGCGCCACCCAGCTCCCCCTGGCCCTGGAATTCGCGACGTCGACGGGCACCCGGTTGCATTTCTACGGGCGTGATGTGCTTTCCATCGCGTTGGCGACCATGCGCACCATGTCGGAGTCCGATGACCGGGTCGCCCAGCGTCTCGAAGCTGCGACAGCGTACCTGGAGTCGAAACTCCAGTGATAGACTGACTGTCGCACGCCATGACGAAGAACCCCTTCACCAACATGGGTGCCGGGCCGAGCGGATTCCCCTCCACCAACATGGGAATGGTGGAGGGTGTCCAGAACCCGGACCACCCCAATCACCATGATGCGGTAGAGCGACTGTGCAGCCGCTACTGGTCCCCGGTCTATCGCTTCATCCGTCCCTGGTGGACGCGAAGCAACGAAGACGCCAAGGACCTGACCCAGTCGTTCCTGCTGTCCATCATCGACTCTCAGGCCCTCGTCTCCTACGACCCCGCGAAGGGGAGCTTCCGGAACTTCATCAAGGTCCTGCTCCGTCGCTGGCTCCGCAAAGAAGCTCGGGCCCGCGGGCGCAAGAAGAGAGGCGGCGGACTGTCCCTGATCTCCCTGGAGGAGGACACCAGCCTGGCGTCCCCTGGGGAAGTAGCGGACCCCGACTCCGCCTTCGACGAGGACCTCGTCCGCCAGCTGGTGGGCGACGCCCTGGAGCAAGTCCGCACTCGATACGCGCACCGTGGGCGTGGCCACATGGTCGAGGTCTTCGAGGCCTACGACCTGGGAGAACCGTCGAAACGGCCCACCTACTCCGAACTGGCGGAGCGCTTCAATCTGAAGGTCTCCGACGTGCGCAACGCCCTCTATGCGGTGCGAGAGGCCGTGCGTCAGCAGATGCGCGTGCGCCTGGCTCACATGACGCCGGACACTCAGTCCCTTGAGGAAGAGTGGTCCGACCTCATGGGGTGATCCCTCACTGCCCGATAGGGCTCCCCGGCGGTGCCTCCAGGCGCTGAGGCGCCGACCGATCAGTCCACCCTCGGGTGAGGAAGGCCCGGATGTCGTCTGCCGCGTGTCGTCGGTGAGCGTCGGTTGATTCGCCGAGGAGCGCGGCGAGAGACCGCAACCCACTGGCGACGCGGGCACGGACCTCGTAGGAAGCGGACTTCTGGGCCAAACGCGTCAGATGCTCCAGCACCCGCCGCTGGACAACACGCTGAACGGCAGCTGTGTATGAATCCCCGGATGGAGGCGCACCCCATGTCGCCGACACGATGGCCTGGACGACCTCGCTCAAGCCCAGGGAACCAGCGTCCATGGACTCCGCCAGCGCCAGCCGCGCCGCCCGTTCCGGATGCAACAAGCCGGCGAGGGTCATGTCCGCAGCGGTCTCCGCCACCGCCATAGGGTCCAGGACCTCACCTGTTCGGCGGGGGAAGCGCTCCCGAGTGCCCCGCCCGCCGAACGGAACCGGCGGGATGTCGCGGACGATCCACCCAGGCAGCCTCAGGCGTTCGGCGCTCAAGGTCTCCAGGCACTGCCGCAGGGCAGCTCGCTGGCGCGCCGCGGAGACCGGTCGCTGGGACGCCTGACCGTCCCCTCGTGCTGCGTATGCGTAGTGGTATCCGCCCACGAGCTTGGCCGCCGCGTCCAGCTGATAGCGGTGGTGCAAGTAGACAGGGACCAGCAGCTCCTCCAGGGCCGCGATGGGCTCTCCCTTCGCGATGGAGTCCATGGAGAGACGGTCCAGGGCCACCCGGCGGACCTTCAGGGCGTGCTCCAACCCGGCCACAGGATCGGCGCCGTTGTCCCAGAGGTGGGCCAGGGCGTGGGCGGAACCGAGGGATCGAGCGTCCTTGTCAGAGGCGAAGTGAAGGCCTGCGGCGAGCCACTCCTGCACGATCCCCTCCAACCCAGCCCCTTCGTCGATCCCCTCGGGGAAGACCGTGTAGGCGAACCGCACGGCGAACTTGTCCCACTCCCCGATACCGACGTCGTAGGCATCCGAGAGGTCGAGGGAGCCATCCTCCTTGATCCCCACCTTGGGCGCCGGGTAGTCCATCACCGAGGCTCGCTGATTCACACTCGCCGCGAAGTTGTGAGCGAAGCCGAGGGTGTGCCCCACCTCGTGGGCGGACAGTTGACGGACCCGGGCCAGGGCTGTGGAGACCGGGTCCGTTTGCGGATCGGCGAACGCCAGCCCGCCTGAGCCCGGCGGGCCCGCGGCCCCGCAGCATCCCCCGTCATGGGCGTCGAGTCCCTCGAAGATCAGCCGATCCTGACGCACCCGCAACGAACCGAGGAGCACATGCCCCTTGATGATCTCCCCCGTGCGGGGGTCCGTCACCGAGCTTCCATAAGACCAGCCTCGGGTGCTCCTGTGCACCCAGTTGATGACGTTGAACCGCACATCGAGCGGGTCAGCGCCCTCGGGCATGACCTCCACACGGAACGCGTCCTTGAACCCGGCAGCTTCGAACGCCTGGTTCCACCAGCGCGCCCCCTCCACCAGGGCGCCGCGCACGGGCTCCGGGACGCCGCGGTCCACGTAGTAGACGATGGGCTCCCTGGCCTCGCTGACGGCCGCCTGCGGGTCCTTCTTCTCGAGCCGATGACGGGCGATCCACCGCACGTCCATGGGGCCGTCCAGGGGAGCGGCGAAGTCCAGGAACTCCGGGCCGAAGGAGGGGGCCCGGGGGTCGAACCGCCGCGGACGGTACCCGTCAGGGGGGAGCCTCACCAGCGAATGACGCTGGCGGACACTCACGGAGCTCGATGTGGGCGCCACGGAACGAACGTTGGAACCGGCGCCGGAACCTCCGAAGGTCAGCATGGCTTCCAGCTCCGTGTTGTCCGGGAAGGCCTTGCAACCGTCGATCCACGGGACGGACCGATCCCGGTCCAACTTCCATGTGCCGCCGTCGCGTTTGAGCTTCCTCGCGATCCCCTGGGCGTCCTGCACGACGAAGCTCGTGGCGTCGACGAGGACGTGACCACCGGACTCAGCGGCCACCCCGAAGCCGTGCAGGACGGACTCGGCGAACGACTCCGCCACCGCCCGTCGTTCGTCCGGATCGCTCGAGCGAGCCCGGAACCTGAGGTTGGGCTGCACCAGCAGGACCCTGGGCCCGACCCGCCGGACCTCAACCAACCGGGTGCCCCCGAGCTGCTTCCTGTCGAGCCCCACCGGGTTCGATCCGAGACCCGTCGCCAGGCTGTGCACGTAGATCATCTGCTCGCCGGGCTTGAGTCTGAGCCAGATCTTGCCTGCGCCAGCCTCCCACCAGAAGGTGACGTAGCCCTCCCGGCGCTCCATCTCCGCGGTCTTGTCTTCGATGGTAGGCAGCTGCGCCGCGAGCGGCGTCAGGTGCAACAAGAGGGCGACGGCGGTTGTTCTCATGATGTCCTCCGCGAGAGAGGGGCAGGCTACCACGGCGCTGACGTGCCCTGCGCGAGACGATCCCACCCGTCATGGGTATGCTCCTGCCCAGTCAACGGAGAACGCAATGCCCCGCCGCTACTGGCTCCTCAAGACAGAACCGACCGTCTTCTCCATCCAGGACCTGGCCCGCCAAGAAGACCAGACCACGTGCTGGGAAGGCGTCCGCAACTACCAGGCGCGCAACCTGCTCCGTGATGAGCTCTCCGTTGGAGACGGTGTCCTGATCCACCACTCCAACGCCAAGCCCCCCCATGTGGCGGGCACCGCAGTGGTCTCGAAGGCCGGATACCCGGATCGTTATGCCTGGAAGAAGGGTCACAAGTACTTCGACCCCAAGTCCGACAAGGACAACCCCACCTGGTTCATGGTGGATGTGAAGCTCGACACCATCTTCCCCACCCCACTGCCCCTGGACCTCCTCAAGGAAACGCCGGCGTTGTCCGAGATGATGCTGATCCAGAGAGGGTCCCGACTCTCGGTGCAGCCTGTCACCGCTGCCCAGTGGCGAACGGTGATTCGTCTGGCGGATCGTCACCCTTGACGGCCAGCGCTCCATGGGCACACTGGTCCCTGACTCGCACCCGTCCGCCATACCCGTCATCACCATCCCGACCTTGGTGCCACGATGACAAACGAGTTCTCTCAATCAGACCTGGATGCGCTCGCGTTCTGCGTAGAGATGCTCCGTTCCGAGCCAGACATCAGCTACAAGGAAGCTCGGCGGGAGGCCCGGTTGACCAAGGGGTTGAGCGTCCGTCGCCAGGTGTGGACCTCAGCCAAGCGAGAGCTCGGCATCGGCAGGGTCGAGGAGGTGGTCGATGCGTCCATGGCCACGCCCTCCACCGGCGCAGACACCGCACCTGAGGCGCAGGAGGATTCGCCTCCACTGCATGCCTCCGGAGGCGCAGCGGATGCACCTGATCGCTGGCCCCAGGGTCGGCGACCAGCGTGGGCGACACCACGTGCAGCCCAGGCTTCGCCCCCGGACACGCCACCGGCGACATCCGAGGCCCAACACCCCATCGAGTTCATGATCCGGTACCTCCAGGACAAGAACCCGGACGCGTCCTTCGAAGAGGTCAGGGTGGCCGCGGAGTACGCCGGCTACACCGTCTATCCCGCGACCTTCGGGCGCGCCCAGGCCCTCGCCGGGATCCTGGACAGCGTCGCCGAAGGAGAGGCCGTCCCCGCCTCGGTGTCACACCCCACTCCACCCGCACCGGAGGAGGCTCCGGTGGCGGCGAACATCAACGACATCGACCCGGTCGAAGGATTCAGGGCCTTCGCCAGCGCGTTCTCCAGCTCGCAGGCGAGGCGGGACTCCCTCCGCGACTCTCTCGAGGACATGCTCGACGTGGTCCGGCGCGCGCTCGAAGACTGACACCCGCCGCCGACCCGGGTCAGCGTCCCTGGGAGGCGATGTTGGAGATCTTGGCGAGGGCAGCCCGCAGGCCGGCCACCTCGCGCTCCAGCTCGCGCATGTGATCCAGGACATTCGAAATGGCCGACGCAGGGTCCGCCCCCCGACCACGAGACCCGCGCTTGGAGACGGCGGCCTTCTTCCGCTTCGGTTTCCCCATCCCCAGCTCGTTCTTCGCCAGACCGATGATCAGGGGATAGATGTTGTGCTTCTTTCCCGCGAGCTTCTTCAGCTCGGACATGGAGATGTCCGGGTTCTTCTTGATGTGTTGCTTTGCGAACGCAACCGCCTTGGCGCGAATTCCGGTGCTCATAGACTGTCCTCCGACACCGCCATGCCCATTGGCAATGCGGGTCACCATCGACGATTAAGACAGGGGCCGTCTGGCGGAGATAATAACGAATCCGACGCGCTTGGGAACCGTCGTGAGGCGTTTGGCCTCCTTACTTCCTCTGATCACATCCGGGAGAGGGCGATCAGAGACAGGGCGGTGGAACACACGCGGCCACCCTGATTCCCCCATTTTCGAGGCCGAAAGCTCCCCTGGAAGAGCCCCGACTGCGCCTGCGCTTCGGCTATTCGGGACCGAATATCTCGCTTGAGCCCGTCATCCAGTTTGGAGGCGGAGAGGAAATAGGCGCTCATGAGGTCGAGAGATTCACTGGACAGGCCTGAGGGCCACCGTGACGCAGCTCCCAGACAGAAGCTGACCGACGTCGGAGTTACGCAGCCATGAGGGAAGACACCTATTCGGTTATATCCGACTCGACCGACCCGATCCTCCAGGCTGCGATACCACGCAAGCGCGGCCGCGATGGGCTCGTCCAGGCTATCGCGACCGCGACTACGGGCCCGCATCAACGCCTCCAGGGGCCACCCGGAGATCACCGCGTTGGGGGATTCCGGTGCGCCCTCATACCCCCAGCCTCCGGCGCTGGTCTGCTGCGAGAGGAGGTGATCCACCGCCGCCGAACACGCTCGATCCAGGTCCGCCATGGGGTGCCTTGCAGAGACGTCCATGAGGGCGATGAGGGCCGGTGCGTGGTTGTACAGGTGCTCCGCACCAGGTGGTCCGATGCGACCCGTGGGCCCCTGCTGACGAAGCAGGAACGCCACCGCCCGATCCAGGGACTCCGTCGTGTCCGCAGAAGGAGAATCGCTCGCCAGCAGGGCCGAGACGACGAGGCCCGTGACCCCGATCCGCCAGCGGTCCTCGCCGTCCCAACGGGCCGGGCTCCAGCCTCCGTCCTCGTCCTGGACTCGCAGCAACCACCAGACGGCCTGGTCCAGGTCCGCGTGGACTGGGGGAGAAACCGCGGCAGGTGGGTCCTCCGACGGCACGCGGATGAAGAGCAGCAGGATGATGGACGCCGCCACCATTCCGACCCAGGCGCGGCCCGCGGGTCCCAGATGACGCAGGGGGTGCAGCGCGCCGCGCACCACCGTGAGAACCCGCTCGGCGAGATCCTGGCGCTGGGATGACGGCGGCTCCATGCACTCCAGTCCCTGGAACAAGCGCCGCAACTCCGCCAGCTCCTCCGCGCACGGGCCACAGGAATCCAGGTGAGCCGCCAGGTCCATGGCGTCACCTGGCTCCATCTCCCCCTGCATGTAGGCCGGGAGGTCCTGGGCCCGGGGGCAGGGGCCCTCGCCGCGATGATCCTCGAAAGCGGAAGTCATGATGTCACCATCCGCGGAGCGTCCGCCAACCGCCGTCGGTTCGAATCAGCGGGTGATTTCGGCGCCGAGGATGGTGCGCAGCTTGGCGAGGGCGTGGAAGACGCGGGACTTCACCGTCCCTTCGGGGATCCCCATGACCTGGGAGATCTCCTCATAGCGGCAGCCGCCCCAGAGCGAGAGCACCAGCACCATCCGGTGCCCCTCCGGCAACGCGTCCAGGGCCGCCTCCAGATCGAGGCGCTCGTCGGTGCCGAGACCGGCGCCGCTCTCCAGGCGGTTGAGCTCGCTCTCAGGCCCCTCGCGACGACGGCGACGTTCGCGGCGGCGGCACAGGTCCAACCAGGCCCGACGGGCCACGGTGAACAGGAACGTGCGGAAGCTCCCCGTGGGGCGGTAGCGCTTCCGGTAGGCGTGGACCCTCAGGAACGTCTCCTGAGACGCGTCGTCCGCCTCGTCGGGGCGCGCCCCGAGCCGCGCGAACAAGTGCGCCAGCACGCCTTCGTAGCGACCCACGAGGGCGCGGAACGCATCGTCGGAACCAGCGGCGATCTCGCGCATCAGGCGCCAATCGTCCTGATCGTCACCGCGTGGTCTGAGCAGATGTGAAGGAGTTCGAGCCATGATCCAGCTTGTCTTCTAACCGATCCTGAAGTTCCAGGGTTCACGACAAGCGCCAAAAGCCGTGACTTTTCGTCAAGATCCCTGATTCGGAGGGCTCAGGACCCGCGCTCCCGCGGCCACCGAACCTGCCCATCGGGTCTCTCCAGGCAAGACGTCCGCACGTCGACCAACTCCTCAAGTGCGGTCAACGAAGGCCTTGGAGACGCTGCTCGCACCGCTCCGGACCTCCTCCACCAGCGTGAGCGCCCGCCCCCGCAGCTCCGTAGCCCAGGCCTGGTCTCCTTCGAAGTCCTTCATGTTGGTGAGCACGTTGTAGAGCGCGCCCTCGGCGCAAGCGACGGCGCAAGCAGCACCCGTCGCCGCGTCGGACGCCGCGTTCGGATTGCCGATCCCGAGGATCTCGGAGGCCAGGGCCACCACCTCCGGCGTCCGCTCCAGCACCCCGAAGGGGACCATGATGGCGTCCTGGGTCGCGGCGACCATGGCCGCCGCCTTGGCCGCCTCCTCCTCCGGCGACCCTGCACGCATACGCATGGCCGCCATGAAGCCGTTGAACGCCTCCGTATCGCGGTCGATGTCCGTGAGGAACGCGTCCTTCAATTGCTGGGCGCGGGCCGACACGCGGTCCGCGTCAGCCCAGGCGGACTCCATCTTTCGCTTGCCAACCGTGAGGTTCCCCACCATGGCCACGAGGGCGGCTCCGAGGCTGCCGCAGATAGCGGCCACGCTGCCGCCGCCGGGAGCCGGCGACTCGCTGGAGGTCTCGTCCACGAAGTCCTTCACGGTCAGGGACACCAGCTCACCGCCGCCACCGAGTCGGTAGTCGATGACCCGCTCCTCCGGAACGAAGGGTGAGATCTCCGCCAACCCGAGGCTCTGCACCGCGGCCTCGATGATCCTCGACTCCGGGAGGCCGGTGCTGCATCCCATGCGCCGCAGGTAGTGACGCCCCGCCTCGAGCATGGCGTCCAGGGGGACCAGGCCCACCAGCTCCGAACCGGTGACACGGGCGCCGATCTTCCGCGCCTCCTCGTCGCAGGCGTCGAACACCTGATGGAGGCTGGCCACGTCACAGTCCGTGAGGTTGCAGGAGATCTGCGCCCGCTGGTATTCCTCGATGACCCAGCCCACGGCCTTCACCGTCTGCAGCCTGCCGGGCCGCTTGATGGGGACGCCGTTCTCGTCGCGGATGAACTTGCCGTCCGGACCGCGCTTGTTCCGACCCTGTTCGCGCACCTCCAGAGCAACCTCCGTGGCGATCCGCTTGTCACGGGTGTTCAGGTTCACGTTGTAGGCGATCAGGAACTTGCGGGCGCCGATGGCGGTGGCTCCCGCCCCGGCGTTGAACCGGGCGGGCCCGAAGTCCGGCGCCCAGTCGGGGTCGGCCAGCTTGGACTCCAGACCCTCGTACTCGCCGGCGCGCACCGCGGCGAGGTTGCGGCGCTCGGGCCGCGAGGCGGCGTGCTCGTAGAGGTAGACGGGGATGCCCAGCTCATCGCCCACCCGGGCGCCGAGCCGCTGCGCCAGCTCCGCGCACTCGTCCATGGTCATGCCGCTCACGGGGACGAAGGGGCACACATCCGTCGCCCCCTGGCGGGGGTGCTCCCCGCTGTGGCCCGACATGTCGATGAGCTGCGACGCCGTCCGGATGCCCTGGAACGCGGCCTCGCAGACCGCGTCCGGATCACCCACCACGGTCACCACCGTCCGGTGAGTGGCCGCCCCCGGGTCCACATCCAGCACGCTGGCGCCGTCGACGCCCTCCATGGCCGCCACGATCTGATCGATGACGGCGCGGTCCCTGCCCTCACTGAAGTTGGGCACGCATTCGACGATCTTGCGGGTCATGGGTGTGTTTTAGCACCCGGGGCACCCGAGGGAAGCGAGGACGGGGTCAGGAGCCCTCCTCGCTCCACCAGGCGGCCTTCTCCCCGCCACCGGCGAACCGGGACCGGATCCGGCTCATCATCTCCTTGCCCACCTCCGGATCGGCGGGGGTGTCATCCGTGCTGTCGGTGACGTGGAAGGTCTCGATGTCCACGTCGTCCAGGAACCGGCTGCGCTCACGGTCCTCCGTTCGACCGAAGCGGGTCCGGGTCCGGGCGTAGCTCAGGAGCAACCGCTGGCGTGCACGGGTGAGGGCCACGTAGGCCAGGCGCCGCTCCTCCTCCACCGCCACGGGATCGGGGGCCTCGTCATCCTCGCTCATGATGGAGTTCCGGTGAGGCAGGATGCCCTCCTCCATGCCGACGATGAACACCACGGGGAACTCCAGGCCCTTGGCCGCGTGCATGGTCAGCAAGGTGATCCCCGGGCCGTCGTCCTCCGTCTCCTGCTCCTTGTCGCGGAGGGCGAGGGCGTCCAGGAACTCATCCAGGCTGCCGCCGCCCAACGCCTGCTGCTGACTCGCCGACTCCACCAGCTCATCCACCACCGCCAGACGGGTGTCCAGCTCCAGCGGGTCATCGACGATGGTCCGCAGGTGAGCCTTGTAGCCGGACTCCTCCACCAGCCACTCCATGGCGTGGGCGATGCCCCGGTCATCGGCCCTCGAGATCACCCCATCGATCAGCCCCACCAGCTCCGCCACCCCCTCCCGTGCCCGGGGCGGCAGCTCGTCGGCGCGTTGACGGAGCGTGGCCAGCACGCTCTCCCGCGCCTCCGCGGCCCAGTCCAGGGCCTTGTCCACGCTGCCCTTGCCGATGCCCCGCAGCGGCGTGTTGATGATGCGCAACAGGGCCGCGTCATCCCCCGGGTTGCGCGCGATGCGCAGGAAGCTGAGCAGGTCACGCACCTCCCGGCGGTCGAAGAACGAGCGCGTGCCCACGACCTTGTAGGGCATCTGCCGCTGGCGCAGGGCCTGCTCGAGGGGACGGCACTGGCTGTTGGCGCGGAAGAGGATCGCGCAGTCTTCCCACTTCACCCCATCCCGCGCACGCAACAGGGTGATGCGCCCGGCCACGAAATCGGTCTCGTCTTTCTCGTCTTCGGCGATGTAGAGGTCGATGAGTTCACCCGAACCGAGGGCCGACCACAGGTTCTTCTCCTTGCGCTTGGTGTTGTTGGCGATGAGCCTGTTGGCCGCGTCGAGGATGCGCTCCGTGGAGCGGTAGTTCTGGTCCAGGGTCACCGTCCTGGCGCCCTTGAAGTCTCTCGCGAAGCTGAGGATGCGCTCCGGGTCGGCGCCGCGCCACGCATAGATGGACTGGTCGTCGTCCCCCACGACGCAGAGGTTGCGGCGGGCGCCGGCCAGGGACCGGATCATCTCGTACTGGCAGCCGTTGGTGTCCTGGTATTCGTCCACCATCAGGTAACGCCAGCGCTCCTGGAGCTGCTCGAGCACGTCGGGGGCCTCACGGAACAGCCTCAGGGGCTCCAGGATGAGGTCGTCGAAGTCCACCAGCCCCTGGCGAGCCAGCTCCTCCTGATAGCGGCCGTAGGCCACCGCCAGGTTGCTGTCCAACCCCGGGTCCGCCAGCTCCAGGGCCTCCCCGGGTCGCAGGCCCCGGTTCTTCCACAGGGAGATCTTCCAGCGGGCGTCCTGGGGGCGGATGACGGATCGGGACAGGCCGCATTCCCGTAGGGCGTCCGTGACCAGGCTCACCTGATCGCCCTCGTCGGCGATGTTGAAGCGGCCGCGCATGCCGAGGCGCGCGCTGAACTCCCTCAGGATGCGGAGCCCCAGGCTGTGGAAGGTGCTCACCACCATGTCGGAGATGTCGCGGCCCGCCAGGACCCCCTGCACCCGGTCCTTCATCTCCCGGGCCGCCTTGTTGGTGAAGGTGACGGCGCAGATCGACCCGGGGGCGACCCCCTTGGACATGATCTCGGCGATCCGGCAGGTCACGACCCGGGTCTTCCCCGTCCCGGCCCCGGCGAGGACGAGGACCGGGCCGGCGATGGTCTCAACCGCGTCGCGTTGTTCGGGATTCAGTCCGTCAAGATGGTGCATGTGGGAGAGCTGGCCTGGACATCCTATGGGTTGAGGGATGAAGATTGACCCCAAGCACCATGGAACGGATTCAACCATGCCCGCCGGCCGATCGCATCGACATCAACGAGCTGCGCCCGGATCTCGCCGCAACCATATGCATCACGGGATCCAGTAGCAACGCCGGCAAGACCACGTTGTGCGAGAGCCTGCTCGAAGCCCTCGCCGAGCGCGACGCTGCCGCGGTCGCGCTCAAGGTGACCCGCACCCACATCGACACGTGCCCGCGCAACAACGACGGCTGCGGGGTGTGCGACGACCTCAACCAGCCCTTCCGCATCATCCGTGACATGAAGGAGCTGGACGTCGCGGGGAAGGACACCGGACGATACCTGGCCGCCGGCGCGGCGGAGGTGGTCTGGCTGATCGTGGACCCCAAGCACACGGGCGCCGGAGTCCGGGCCGCCCTGGAGGCGATCCCGAAGGGCGCGCTCCTCGTGGCGGAGGGCAACAGCTTCCGCGATCACGTCACCGGCGATTCCCTGGCCATCATGGCCATGACCGACGCCCACGAGATGAAGGACAGCGCCCGCCATGTGGTGGACCGGGTTGACCTCATGGTGGGCGAAGAATCCGCACGGACTGATCCGGGGAGCGTCCCCTGGGTCTCCGCAGAGCAGGCCACGAACCACATCCTCGATCGCCTGCGCCCGCTCCTGACGTAACCCGACTGCTTGCCGGGCCCTGCAGGCGGGGCTATCCTCAGCCCCTTCACCGACACCCGTCATGTCTCGCCCTCGTAGGAAGCTCCTGCTCGTCGCCCTGGTGGCCCTCACGGTCCCCGCCGCAGGGCTATACGCCATCTACGGTCCGGACGCGCAGTACGAACAGGCGCCGCAGACCGCCGGCCCCACGACGCCCCTGCTGACCCGCGCCATCAAGGCCCATGGCGGGCAGGAACGACTCTCCCTGGTCCGCGCCGTCGAGTCTCAGCTCATCGGTTCGGAAGCCGGACGGGAGACCAAGGCCCGGCTCAGGATGGTGCTGCCGGACCGCTATCGCCATGACATCGACATCGCCGCAGCACGCCTGGTCCACGGCGCAGTCGGTGAGGACACCTGGTCCACCCTGGACGGCGTCCCGGTGCTCTGGACCGAGACCGACGTGCTCCGTCTCCAGGAGCAGATGGCCCTGGTCCGCTGCGGTCTGCTGGTCGACCTGGAGAGCGACCCGGAGGTCTCTACCGAGGAGCTCGGGTTCCGCGACGGGCTGGAGTGGCTGAAGGTGGAGTTTGAATCCGGTGACGTGGGGCCCTTCCGACTGGGCTTCGACCCCGACACCTCCCTGCTCACCAGGGCCGAATGGAACGCGTCCGTGGAGGGCCGCGCCCGCAAGGTGCTCATGTCCATGGCGCTCTCGGATTTCCGCCAGGTGGACGGGGTCGTGGTGGGCTTCCAGTCCGCCATCGCGGTGGACGGTGAGGTGCTGGCCCGCCAGGAGCTGCAAGAGGTCTCCTTCGAGCCCGTGGACGACATGGAGATCTTCCGTCAACCGGAAGCGATGACCGTCAGCCCCATCGTGGACCGCACCCTGTCCGGCGAAGGGATGGTCATCATGGACACCTTGGGTGACGACCCGGAGAACGCCCAGACCGTGCTCGACGCGTTCATCGATCAGGCGGCGCTGAAGAAGAACGGACCCGCGTTCCGTGACCTGGAGGGAGAGCGGGTCGTGGCCCTGGGGGTCCCGGTGGAGCTCACCGGCTCAGAGGTCGCACCGGCGGCGGCCCGGGAAGCGCCGCGGCTCACCAGGGAGGCGCCCCACCGGGTCCTCTCCACGGTGGTCATCGAACCCGAGCCGGACACCCTCAAGCTCGCCGAGCAACGGCTGCGAGATCGGGCGGCCACCACCGGTCTGGTGGTGGCGGGACCGGTTCGGCGCGTGACGTGGAAGGAGAGCATCGTTCAGGTGCAGCTCCCGGTGAAGGACGACTGACCGCGCGCCCACGGCGCCATGAGGGAGAATCCAGGTGGGAAGACTCGCTGACAGGGTCGTGGTCATCACCGGCGGCGGCTCCTCCATCGGTCGGGCGGTCTCCATCAAGGCGGCCCAGGAGGGGGGCCGGGTGGTGGTGGCGGACAAGGCCGAGGCCGCGGGACACGCGGTGGTGGAGGCCATCCTGGAGGCGGGGGGCGAGGCCACCTTCGCCCTCGTGGACATCACCGACGAAGCCCAGGTCCAGACCATGGTGGGGGACGCCATCCTCGCCTACGGCAGCCTCCATGGGCTCGTGAACGCCATGTCCTACCGGGCCAGCGGAGATCCCCACACCACCACCAAGGAGGAGTGGCAGAAGAGCCTGGCCCACAACCTGGAGGCCGCGTGGATCTGCGCCCGCACCTGCGCACCGTTCCTCAAGGCCGCGGGCGACGGCTCCATCGTCCACGTGGCCCCCACCCATGTGCTTCGGACCATGCCCCGCACCTTCCCCTACGCCGTCACCAAGGGAGCGCTGCTGGCCATGAGCCGATCCATGGCCATCGACTTCGGCCCCCAGGGAATCCGCTCCAACGTGCTCGTCACGGGTTACGTCCAGAGCGATCACACGGAGCGGCGGCTGCAGGAATCGGAGGACCCGGAGGCCAGCTTCCGGCGCGTCCTCTCCATGCACCCCCTCGGGCGTATCGGCACCCCGGAGCAGATCGCCGGCGCCGCGTGCTTCCTGCTCTCGGACGACGCCGCCTTCGTCAACGGGACGACCCTGGTGGCGGACGGCGGACGCTCCGCGGTGATCCAGGACCTGCACGACTGGTAGCCGTCGGGCTCCCGGTCAGCGGCGTTCCCAGGAGGCGCCGTCCTTGGTGTCCTTCACCTCGACCCCGGCGTCGTCCAGGCCCTGCCGGATGCGGTCTGCCAGCTCGAAGATCTTCTGGCTCTTGAGCTCACCCCGAACGTCCAGGAGCAGATCGATGAACGGGTCCGCGGCCATGTCGTCATCGGACGACGAGGCGTCGCCGACGATGCCCAGGACCTCTTCCCCGAGGCTCGTGAACAGCTCCAGGGCGCGCCCCATGGCCTCGGCGGAGGCGTCGCCGTCGGACAACGCCACGTTCACGGGCTTGACCAACTCGTACAGGGCCGAGATGGCGATGGGGGTGTTGAAGTCGTCGTCCATGGCGGCGTGGAACTCCCGGGCCGCCTTCTCCATGGCCGCTTCGAGAGCGGCGTCTCCGGGCTGAGGCGCCGTCGCCGCACCCGGAATCGCCGCCGCCAACGAGCGGACCGCCCCCTGGAGCCGGTCCAGGCCGTTGCGGGCCGCCGACAACCCGTCGTCCGTGTAGTTGGCGGGCGAACGGTAGTGGGTCATGAGGAGGAACGCCCGCACGGTCTCCGCGTCGTGAGACGCCATGGCGTCCTCGATGGTGACGAAGTTGCCGAGGGACTTCCCCATCTTGACCCCGTCCACGTTGATCATGTTGTTGTGGAGCCAGTAGCGGGCGAAGTCGTGTCCCACGGCGTTGCTCTGGGCGATCTCGCACTCGTGGTGGGGGAACTGGTTCTCCAGGCCGCCGCCGTGGATGTCGAAGGTGTCTCCGAGGTACTTCACGGCCATGGCGGAGCACTCGATGTGCCACCCCGGGTAGCCCCAACCCCACGGGCTCTTCCAACGCAGGATGTGGCCGCCCTCCGCCGCCTTCCAGAGGGCGAAGTCCCGCGGGTCCCGCTTGTCGCCTCTCACCTGCACCCGGTGTCCGGACTCCTGGTCCTCGGACTGGCGCCCGGAGAGCTTGCCGTAGGACTCCCAGGACGGCACGGAGAAGTAGACGTTGCCGCCCGCCTCGTAGGCGTGCCCCCGCTCCACCAGGTCCTGGATGATGTCGATCTGCTCGTTGATGTGACCGGAGGCCCGGGGGTAGATGTCCGCGCGCCTGACCTTGAGGCCGTCCATGTCGCGGAGGTAGCGCCCGGTGTAGGTCTCCGCCAGCTCCATGGGATGCACCTGATCCAGGCGCGCCCGCTTGAGCATCTTGTCCTCGCCCTCGTCACCGTCGTCCGTCAGGTGCCCCACGTCGGTGATGTTCTGGACGTAGCGCACCCGGTACCCGAGGTGGCGCAGGTAGCGGACGATCACGTCGAAGGACACGTAGCTCTTGGCGTGTCCCAGGTGGGCGTCGGAGTAGACGGTGGGGCCGCAGACGTAGATCCCCACGTGACCTTCCACCAGCGGCTCGAACGGCTCCTTGGCCCGCTCCAGGGTGTTGTACACCCTCAGGTCATGATCCCTCACGGTCATGGGCGCATTGTGGCATCCGACGCCCCGGGGCTCCAGCGAAGCCTCAGAACCGCGGGAGAAACGCCTACCGAACCATGGCCGGGGTCAACCCCTGGTCCACCCGCACCTCACTGAACTCCCGCGTCACCTCCTCGTCCCCGCCGCCGATGATGACCCGACGCGGCATGGTGTACTTCCCAACGGTCTGGTACTCGAAACGCAACGTCCGTTGGTCCGTTGTGCCGCCGGAGATCACCTGCGACTCAGCCTCCTGCACCAGCCAGCGACCATCCTCCCGCGGGCGATAGCTGAGCGACAGCAGCACCCTCCCGGTGTTCGTCTCGGAATCGAGGCTCAGCGGCAGACCATCAGCGCCGACGGAGATGATCGCGCTGCGCAGGCCTCGCTCCCGAGACCGCTCCGAGCGCGCCACCACCCTCACGGTCTCCGGGTCCAGCAGGGATAGCTCGTCCTCCTCATACTGCGAGCGATTCGTGACCCCCACCAGCAGATCCGCCAGGTCGGCGCTCTGCTGCACGAAGGAGGGGCCGTAGGTGGCGGCCCACTCCGCCGTGGCGGCGTCCGCGCCCGGGTCCAGGATCAGCCGTCCGCCGGCGTGGTCGGGCTTGACCCACTTCACCTCCACGGAGACCCCGGGGCGCTCGGACGTCCTGAAGATGTAGGTGGCGTCGGAGAGGCCCGCCTGGAGCGGCGAATAGACCGCCGCGTCTGCCCGGTCCAGCAGCGCCAGGGCTGCTTCCCGGGTGTCCGGAGGCGGGGTCGGGGCGGCGTCCGGTGCCGCGGCCTCGTCTCCGCCGCAGCCCCAGCAAACGAGAATCAGCAAGATCATTGGTAGACGCATGATGGCCCCATCCTACCGGCGCGCCGGGATCGTTATGATCCCCCCATGATCAAGCCCAAGCTGTCTGCGGGGCGGCTGCCCGCCCTGTTCGCCATCTCCGTTCTCGGAGCCGTCCTGGCAATGGTCCTGGTCGCATGCGGCGAGGAGGAGCCCACCTACCCGGAGGTGCAGGTCAACGAACCCTCGGAGGCGGACCTGGCGAAAGGAGCCGTGGTGTCCGGGAGCGTCCTGTGGGAAGGGGACCCGCCCCGACGGGCGAAGCTGTCCATGGCGGACGCCTACTGCATGAGCGTCAACGAGAACCCCCGCTCCGAGCTGTGGGTCGTGGGAGAGAACGGAGGCCTGCGAGACGTGTTCGTCCACGTCAAGAAGGGGCTCGAGGACTACACCTTCGCCAACGAGACCACCCCGGCCGTCGTGGATCAGATCAACTGCGTCTACAAGCCCCACGTCATCGGGGTCCGGGTCCACCAGCCGGTGCAATTCCGCAACAGCGACGCCACCTCCCACAACGTCCACGTGGCCGGCAGCCAGGGCTTCAACAAGGTCACCGCCAGCAAGGGCTCCAGCTTCACCCGTCAGTTCAAGCGACCCCAACTGGAGGTCATGACCAAGTGCGACATCCACGGGTGGATGAAGGCCTGGATCCACGTCGTGGATCAACCCTACTTCGCCGTCTCCGATGAGGAGGGCAAGTGGGCGTTTCCCAGGCCGCTGCCCCCCGGCACCTACACCCTGGAGGCGGTCCACGCAGGGCTGGGCAAGAAGAGCTTCGAGGTGACGGTGGAGGAAGGAAAGCCCTTCACCCCCCTGGTCCAGAAGGTGAGCAGGTAACCTCCTCCTCACCATCACCTTGACAAGCCCCGCCGCGGGCGTCACCGTCTGCCGACGCGCGCAACAGAGGAGAGACATTCCATGGATCAGTTGAACCCGTATCTGGACGGCATCTTCCGCTGGGTCCACGTGGTGGCCGGCATCACCTGGATCGGCCTGCTGTACTTCTTCAACTGGGTCAACTCGGCCTTCGCCCCGACCCTGGACGCGGAGAGCAAGAAGAAGGTGGTGCCGGAGCTGCTACCCCGGGCCCTGTACTGGTTCCGCTACGCGGCCCTGTGGACGTGGATCTCGGGCTTCCTGCTGATCGCCATCAAGTTCTATCACGGCAAGCTCATGTGGGAGGGCGGTGAGTCCACCTGGGGGGCGCTCCCGATCGTCATGATGGTGATCACCTTCGCCGGCGTCGTCGTCTACGACCAGCTGGCCAAGACCGCCCTGAAGTCTCCCTCCGCCGCGTTCTGGGGCGGCTGGCTGCTCACCGCCGGCCTGTTCGTCTTCTACCGCCAGGCGATCCCCGAGGTGAACTACCGCGGCGCCCTCATCCACATCGGCGCCATGTACGGCACCTTCATGGCGTTCAACGTGTGGATGCGCATCTGGCCCGCGCAGCAGAAGATCATCACCGCGGTCAAGAACGGCGAGGCTCCGGACGGCGCCCTGGTGGGGATGGCCGGGCTGCGCTCCAAGCACAACACCTACATGTCGTTCGTGCTGGTGTTCGCCATGCTCAACGAGTACTCCGCCACATGGGCCCAGGGCACTTACGTCGCGCCCCTGTGCTTCCTGGCTTCGTTCTACCTCTGCAACCTCTGCTACAAGAAGGCTGCGAAGGTGCCCGGCTTCTAGCCCACGATGGCCTGGATCCGCACGATCGCGCCCGAGGAAGAGCCCAAAGGTCTCCTCGGGCGTATCTATGCCGCCGCCGCCGGGCGCGCCGGCAAGGTCTGGAACATCCTGCGGCTCATGAGCATCGGACCGCAGCAGCTACAGGCCAGCATGGCCCTGTACCAGGCCTCCATGTTCGGTGAATCGGGGCTCACGCGGGCCGAGCGGGAGCTGGTGGCCACGGTGGTGTCCCGGGCTAACGACTGCTTCTACTGAACGCAGGCCCACGGCCACGATCTCCAGGTGGAGACCAACGACCCGGAACAGGCGGCGGCGGTGAAGCAGGACTGGCGCAAGGCGGACCTGTCTCCCCGGGAGCAGATCATCTGCGCCTGGGCGGAGAAGCTGACCCTCAGCCCGGGAGACATGACCCCTGAGGACCTGCAGCCCCTGAAGGATGTGGGGCTGGACGACGCCGCCATCCACGACCTCGCACAAGTCACCAGCTATTTCAACTACATCAACCGAATAGCGGATGGGCTCGGAGTCGACCTGGAAGACTTCATGAAGGGTTGAACCACCCCCCGGAGGGTTCTCATACTCAGGGGCTCCCGGCGGCCCCTGTCGCCCGGACGAGGACCTTCTCCGTGACCGCTCCAGAACTACCTTCACTGCTCGCCCTTCTCCGCGACGAGGACTCCACGGTCCGCCTGGCGGTGGAGGACCGGCTGCGCGAGCTCGGCCCGGAAGGGCTGGCGGCCCTCGAGATCGCCGCCAGCAGCGACGAGCCCATGCTGCGAGGCCGCGCCCGGCTGATGCACCAGAAGCTGCGCGCCGAGGACGCGGCCGGGACCCTGCGAGGACTCCTGGGTCAGGACAGCTGCGACCTGGAGCGGGCCGCCACCCTCCTGGCATGCGTGGAGAACCCCTCCCTGGAGCGGGAGAAGCTCGACGACGAGCTCAACCGCCTCGCCGATCGACTCGCCGCCCAGCTGCGACCCACCTCCACCGTGGAGCAGGTGGCGGAGGCCATGGCCCGGGTGCTGCACGAAGAGGAGGGGTTCCGCGGCAACGTGGACGACTACTACGACCCCCGCAACTCCTACATCGACGCGGTGGTCAGCAGGCGCCTCGGCATCCCCATCTCCCTCAGCGCCGTCTACATGATGGTGGGACGCCGCGCCGGCCTGACCCTCAGCGGCGTCGGCATGCCCTGCCACTTCCTGGTGCGCCTGGATCACGAAGACGGGTCGGCACTCCTGGACCCCTTCGGCGGCGGCCGCGTGCTCTCTCCGGAGGACTGCCGTGCCCTGCTCACGGGGTTCAAGCACTCCTGGCGGCAGGAGTACCTGAGCCCGGTCTCCGATCGCAGCATGCTCAGGCGCATACTGGCCAACCTGATGCACATCTACCAGCGGGACGGTGACCAGCCGCGGCTGGAGCTGTTCAACGGCTTCGCCAGCGCGCTGCAGGACCAGAACCCATGAACGAGGACCTGCTGCGTTGGCGCGGCGAGTTCTCCATCCTCGACCGCACGGTCTACATGAACTCCAACAGCCTGGGCCCCATGCCCAGGGGGGTGCGGGATCAGCTCAACCAGTTCATGGACCGGTGGGACGAGCGCGGCGTCCGGGCGTGGCTGGACGAGGACGGCTGGTGGTGGATGCCCGTTGAGGTGGGCAACATCCTCTGCGACATCCTCAACGCGCCCCACGGCACCATCTCCATGCACCAGAACGTGTCCATCGCCGAGGCCATCGTGCTCTCGTGCCTGGACTTCGACGGTCCCCGCAACAAGATCGTCTACACGGACATGAACTTCCCCTCCGTGATGTACATCATGGAGGAGCAGCGACGGCGGGGGGCCCGCGTGGTGACCGTGCCGTCCGCGGACGACGGCGTCTCCGTCGACCTTGACCTGCTGCTGAACGCCATCGACGAGGAGACCCTCATCGTCCCGGTCTCCCACGTCCTGTTCCGATCCGCCTTCATCCAGGACGCCCAGCGCATCGTCCAGCGGGCCCACGAGGTGGGCGCCATGGTGATCCTGGACACCTACCAGTCCGCCGGGTGCATCCCCGTGGACCTCACCGCCCTCAACGTGGACATGGCCGTGGGCGGATCGGTGAAGTGGCTCTGCGGCGGCCCCGGCGCCGGCTACCTGTATGTGCGGCGGGACCTGGCGGAGAAGCTGCGCCCTGCGTACACGGGCTGGCAGGCCCACGTCCGTCCGTTCGAGTTCGCCCGCGGCGCCATGGACTGGGGTGACGCCGCGTTCCGATTCCTCAACGGCACCCCCCACGTGCCGGCCCTCTACGCCGCCCGGGCCGGGTACGAGATGATCCGGGAGATCGGCGCAGAGCGCATCCGGGAACGCTCCCAGCACCTCACGGGCGCGGTCATAACCGCCGCTCAGGAGGCCGACCTGGAGGTGGTCTGCCCCGCCAACCCGGAGCAACGGGGGGGCACCGTGGCGGTCAACGCCCCCGAGGGCAAGATGGTCTGCGACGAGCTGAACCGCCGGGACTTCGTCTGCGACTACCGACCCGAGGCCGGCATCCGCCTGGGACCCCACTTCTTCAACACCGAGGACGAGTGCCGCGCCGTGGTCGCGGAGATCGTCCAGATCCTCAAGCAACGCGGCCTGCGATAGACTCCTCCCCATGGGGGAGATCATCGACATCTCGCGGGTCGTCTCGGAGGAGACCGCCGTCTGGCCCGGTGACACCACCTTCTCCCGCACGTGGGTCATGTCCATGGCGGACGGTTGCTCATGCAACACCTCCACCATCACCCTGTCCGCCCACACCGGCGCCCACACGGACGCCCCCTCCCATTTCGTAGAAGGGGCTCCCACCCTGGAGCAGGTGGACCTGCGCAAGTACATGGGGCCTTGCCGCGTCGTCCACACCAGGCACCAGGACGCGGTGCGCCTCGACGACATCGAAGGGGTGGACCTGGCCCGTGAGCAGCGACTGTTGTTCCGCACGCCCAACCCGCCCACGGACGACGCCTGGGACGACGGCTTCACCTGCGTCTCCGTGGAGGTGGCCCGGGCCGCCGCGGAGGCCGGGGTCCAGCTCATCGGCATCGACACCCCGTCCATGGACCCCATGACCAGCAAGACCCTCGACGCCCACAAGGCGTTGTTCTCCGGAGGCGTGGCCATCCTCGAGAGCATCGACCTGAGCGCCGTGGAGGAGGGTCGCTACGAGCTCATCGCCCTACCCCTTAAAATCCGCGGCGCCGACTCGTCACCGGTGCGGGCCATCCTGCGGCCCCTGGAGGGAGAGACCACGTGAACAACGACGTGTTCAACGCGCCCGGGTTCGATCAGCCGCGGGGGTACTCCGACGCCGTGCGGGTGGCTGCCGACCGACGCCTGGTGTTCCTCGCCGGCCACGTGGCCTTCGACGCCAACCGCACGATCCAGGACCCGGGTGAGCTGGTGCCCCAGGTGGGGGCCGCCCTGCGCAACCTGAAGGCGACCCTGGAAGCCGCCGGTGGCGCCCCGGAGGACCTGGTCAAGCTGACCATCCTGGTCACGGACGTCCAGGGCTGGCGGGATCAATCCAAGGCCGTGGGCGTGGTCTGGCGTGACGCCATCGGCAAGGTGTACCCGGCCACCACCCTGATCCCGGTGTCGGAGCTGTTCGACCACGGCGCCGTCGTGGAGATCGAGGGCGTGGCCGCGGTCCCCGCAGAGGCCTGAGGCTGCTGATCCAGGACGGAATCCGGGTTCAGCTTGTCCGCGGCGCCGGTTCTCGGTTCACTGCAAGCGGAATGGACGCTCCCAACACAGCCCGTCCCACGACCTCCGCGCTCCAGGGGGCCGGGAGCCACCGCTTCAGCGGCGTCCTGGGGCCGCCGAGAGGCCTATCGACGCCGCACCCCGCTCGGACCCGGACCCGGCCACCGAGCGCATCTGAGGGCCTCCTGAAGGCCCTGGGCGCGGCCCTCCTCCTGGCCATGGGGACCCACGCCCGGGCCCAGCCCGGGCCCGTCACCCTGGACGACTTGCGAGAGCGCGGGCCCGCCATGCTCTACGGGAGCGAGGAGGCGGTGAAGGAGGTCCTCCGATACGGCAGCGAGCGGACCACCCCGGCGGCGGACCGGACGGCGTTGCTCAGGGCCCTGGTGCTGCTGCGGCCGGAGCAGGCTCCGGTCCTGATGTCCCGACTGGCGGCGCTCGGCGACCGCCGGACGCGACGGACCTGCGCCCGGCTGGGCGGTCTGCTGACCGACGACGCCAGCCTCCGGACCCTGAGTGAACTGGTCCAGGACAGAGACCCTGCGGTGAGCGCAGCCGCCCGCGCCTCCCTGGCCCTGCGCGGCGACGAGGCGTCCCTTGCGGAGGTGTCCGCGGCCCCCACCTCTCCATCCGCCGACACCGCGGCGTGGCAGCTGCTGGCCCGAGCCGCCGGCGGCGACGAAGCCGCACGCAGCGCCGTGGGGCCCATGCTGGAGACCGCTGTCGGGGACGCGGAGACCATGGTCCTGGCGTGGCGCCTGCACGGCCGCGGCGCCCTGGACGCCCTGCTCCCCTGCCTCTACCTACGGCTGTCCTTCCAACCCCTCGCCGCCCTGGACCGCTACGCCCTGCTGCGCGCCCTCGAGGGAGCGCCGGGCGCCGAGGTCGGCCCCCTCCTCCGCTGCCTCGCCCGGTCCTCGCCGAGCTCCCCGCACGCCGAGATGCGGGAGCTCCTGGCGACCCGTTCCCCGGACCAGGCAACCCACCTGCTGCAGGTGCAGGACTCCCTGGACACAGCCCACGGAGCGGCGAGGGAACGCCGCGTCCCGGACGCCGTGACGGCCCTGAAAGCCGCATGGAACACGGCGGCGGAGAACGGGCTCTCGGACTGGGGCCTGCCCCTGGAGGCCCGGGTGCTGCGGGCCGTGGCCCCGGCCCTGACCCCAGCGGACCCGGACACCCCCCGCGACGACGCCGCTCCGTGGCCCGAGGTCAGGGCCATGGTGGCGGCGGATCGTGTCCCGGAAGCGCAGCTCGTGGTGGAGGGGCTTCGCCTCACCGGGCCGGTGCACCTGAGCAAGCTGAGCCTGCTCACCGTCTCCCTGAAGGTCCCCGCCTCGGCGCCCCCGCTCGCAGGCGGGCTCCGCGCCTTCGGCCTGACCTTCATCCTCGAAGGGTACGACGCCGCAGGGGTCGCCCTCTCCCGCACCACCGTGGGCGTCCCCAGCGTCTCCGTGAAACCGGGAGGCGCAGCCACCATCCCCGTGACGGTGACGGAGGACGTGCGAGGGACCGCATCCCTCCGCGCCACCCTGCGGGACCGCGAGGGACGCACCCTGGGCTCCGCCACCATGTCCGTGACCCCGAACCCGAGAGCGGCGGAGTCCGGCTGGCCGTTCCTGGCGGCGATCCGACAAGCCCTGGACGCCGCCGCCGGGCCGCGATCCCTGACCGCCTACGGCCGCCCTCCGGCCTCCCCGGATGGGTTCCGCTTCCTGGTGGCCGGACACCTGTACGGAGATCCCAGCGGCGACCACCCCGCCGCCACCCTGCGACGGGCCGCCCCGCGGTTGCGCCAACAGAACCCGGCGTTCCTGATGACCTGCGGTGACATCTTCTGGTCCACGGAGGACCCCAGCGTCGATGACACCGTGGGCCTGTTCAACGAGCTGGCGATCCCGGTGTTCAACGCTCCCGGGAACCACGACGTCAAGAACCGCCCGCTCTACCTGCGACGTTTCGGAGCGGCCCACGGGTTCTTCATCCATGGCCGCTCCCTGTTCGTGATCCTGGACACGGAGCACGACCCCTGGAACATCTCGGGGTCCCAGCTGGAGGCGCTGCGAGAGATCACGGAGTGGGTCTGCAAGAGCGACCGCATCGATCACGTGTTCCTGTTCGCCCACAAGCTGCTGTTCGTCGCCAAGGGGACCCTCTTCCCGGTCCTCGCCCCGCACATGAACGCCCAGGACGGGTTCACCGGGAGCATCAACTTCATCAAGGACGTGGAGCCCCTGCTCACCCGGATGGCGAAGGACCGGGCCGTATACTGGTTCTCGGGAGACATCGGCATCGCCCACTCCGAGACCCTCTTTCACCACCGTGATCCGGTCAGCGGCGTCACCTTCATCGCCACCGGCATCGGCGACCTGCCACGAGACCTCATCCTGCAGGTGGACGTGGGCGAGAACGGCGCCGTGAGGATCCAGCCGGTGGCCCTGAACCCCGAGACCGCCGTCCGCCCCGTAGAGGCTTACGGCGTCTCCCATTGGCGCGAGACGTTTCGCTAGGCACCGGTTCATGGCCGACCACGAGCCGTCACGCCCCGCGACCCTCGCCACCGGCGCCGCCTTCGCCGCCATGGCCGCGTTGATACTGGACCTGGTGTCCGCCGCCCCGCCCATCCTCGAGCTGACCAGATTATGCGCCGCGGAGGGGTTCGGGTTGCTCATGCTGGGCGCCCTGTTCGCGGGCGGAGCGGTGACCCTGCTCCTGGGCCTGGGCATCCTGTTCGGGCGCGCCGCCGGTGGCCCCAACGGGACCGCGTTACTCACCGCCTTGCCGCTGAGCGCCGTGCTCGGCGTGTTCGGCGTCCAGCTGCTGTCGGGCCCAGCCATCTCGGAGTTCGGCGGTGTCTGGGCGCTGCGGTTCGCCCTGCCGGTCGGGACCTGGTGCGTCGTCGCCGCCGTGGCCCGGCTCTGGGTCGCGTCCCCCCGGACGAGAGCGCTCCTCATGTTCGTCCTGGCGGCCGGGGCCGTGGGCTGCGCCGTCCTCGACCACGTCACCTTCAAGAACCTCTACCCCGCCTATCACTACGGGCTGAGGGTCAGCTGCCTGGCCGCCGCCGCCGCCGTGGGCCTGAGCGTCGTCAGGACCGATCGGCTGTGGCGCAACGTCGGGAGGATCGCCCTCGGGGCGGCGGTCCTGGTCCCCCTCCTGGCAGCCACGGGGATCATCCCCGGTGACGACGCGGTGGCCCGTCGGGTGCTCCTGGTGTGGTCACGAACCGCCAGTCCGGTGCTGCGGCAGCTGGTGCCCGTGGATCAGCTGGAGGAGTCGGACGAGCCAGGGGTCGCCGGTCCCGTGCCCGCCGTCCCGGGGACGACCCTGGACCGGGCGTTCCCGGACCGGCGCCAGTTCAACGTCGCCTGGATCACCGTGGACACCCTGCGAGCGGATCGGCTCTCCATGCTCGGTTACGAGCGCCCCACGAGCCCGGCCCTGGACGCCCTCGGGCAGGAGGCGGTGGTGTTCGAACGGGCCTACGCCCAGTTCCCGTCCAGCCCGCTGTCCTTCCTCTCCATGCTCACCGGTCGCTACGCCTCCGCCCTGGCGGTTGACGGTGAGCGACCGCCGCAGGTCGCCGGCCCGCTCCTCGACTCCATCCGACGCGGGCGTCACACCTTCGCCGCCACGGCCCTGCAACGTAGCTACGTACAACGGTTGCTCCCCTACCTCATCCCCGGACTGGAAGGCCTCCAGTTCCTCGGCCGCACCACCGTCGCGGACGCGGCCCAGGCCATGGCCAGGGCCGACGAGGCCCTGGCGGGGGTCACGGACCAACCCTGGCTGGCCTGGATACACCTGTTCGACCCTCACCTCCCCTACCGACCCCACCCCGCGACCGGGGCGATCCCCGCCACCCGCAGGCAGGACCCGGACTGGTTGCGCTACGACGGAGAGGTGGCGTGGGCGGACCATCACCTGGGCCGGTTCCTGGACACCCTGCGGTCGCGCCCGGACTGGGATCGCACCGTGGTGGTCATCTGCGCCGATCACGGAGAGTCCCTCGGGGAGGGCGGCCTGCGCTACCACGGCAACAGCCTGGTGGAGCCGCAGATTCACGTCCCCCTCATCATCCGCGTCCCCGGCGCCGCGGCGCGAAGGGTGGCCGAGCCCGTGGAGTTGGTGGACATCCTGCCCACCCTCGAGGCGCTCCTGGATCGTCCGGCGGACATGCCGCGACACGGCCACAGCCTCGTCCCCTACTTTCTGCCCCCGAGCGACGAGGCCCCGGCTCCTCCCGGGTTCGCCTACTCCCAGTTCATCCATGAAGGGGACCCGTACGACGCCATCATCGGCCGCCGCTGGAAGCTGGTGCGGGACCGGGGAGCGGGCACGGTGCACCTCTACGACCTGGAGTCAACGGAGGGCGAGGGGCGGGACCGGGCCCTGGACGACGGCGAGGTGGCGTTCCGCATGAGCACCCACGCCGGGTCCTTCAGCCGCCTGGCTCGCAGCCGCGACTCCGCTGCCACCAGCGGCGGCGGCGGCACCGGGCAGAGCCGCCTCGGACGGTTCGTCCGGGATGTGGAGGGCGTGCTGGCCGGGAAGGACGAACCCGTGACCGGGCTGCTGGAGATCGCCCGGTCGCGCATGACCACGCCCACCTCCATGGCCGCCCTCACCACCCTGGCGTTGCTTCGACCGGAGGCGGCGGCGGCCACGGTCCTGGACGCGGCGCGCCATCAGTCAACGGAGGTGCGGCTGCGAGCGGCGCGGCTGCTGGTCTTCGTGGACCACCCCCGACGTGACCCGGTCCTCCGCGACCTCACCGACGACACGGACGGGGACGTGGCCCTCACCGCCCGGGCTTCCCTCACGCTCCTGGGCGAGGGAGGTGAACCCGCGGCGTTGCGTTCCGCTGAAGCCCGGTCGTTCACCACGGACCTGTGGCGCGTCGCCGCCCTCGCGGCCGCGGACGACGAGGACGCGCTCACGTCCGTGGGCTCCGTCATGGCCATCCCCGGGGTGGACACGGAGGTGATGCTCGCCACCTGGATCGCCGCCGGACACCGCTCGGAGAGCGCCGTCGCCGCGGACCTGTACCTCCGCCTCGCAGGGGAACGCAACGAACCCCTCATGACCCACTCCCTGGCCGCGTTGCTGAATCGCAGGCCCTCCGCCGCCGCCGTCCCCATCCTCCGCGCCCTGCTCACCGATGGCGGTTCAGAGCAGGACCGGGCCCTGGACGCCATGGTCCGCAGCGGCCTGAGAGCAGCCGGGGACTCCTGGCCCGACGCGGCCGCTGCGACGGAGACCGAGCTTCGTCGGTTCCGCACCGCCGCCGCCGCCGGCGACCCGGAGCTGGTCCGTTCAACCCTGTCCGCCGCCAGGACCGCCGCCGCCACCGCCCCCGCAGCCGACTGGGGGCTCTGGCTGGAGGAGCGCATCGCCAACAGGCTCATGGGCCTGACGCTCCCGCCGCCGGACCAAGCCTCCCTGCCGGACGCCATCAAGCCGTTGACCCAACGGCTGCAGGGTCAGGACCAGGCCCTGGAGCCACGACCGGTTCGTATGGACGCCACCTCGACGGGATCGTCCATCGTCATCCGCATGAGCCCCGCCCAGGAGGGCCCTGCGCTCCCCGGCGCCCTGTCCCGCTGGGGGCCTTCCGTGACCGTCGAGCTGCTGGATGCCGCCGGCGACGTCGTCCACCGGGAGGGGCGCCGCCTCACCGCCCGCGGCGTCTCCGGCGCCACGGGGACCGGCCTCTTGATCCGACGCCCTTCCAACCCGGAGGCCCGATCCCTTCGGGTGAGGATCAACGTCCCGGGGCACGGCGTGGTGGGCACCCACACCGCCCCCTTGCGCTGACCGCGCGCAAGCTCAGACGCTGGTGATGATCAGCTCGTGCACGTCGCGGCGGCGGCTGTTCAGGTTGATCTCGCGACGAGCGGTGACCCGCTCCATGGAGAAGCCGTCGAACAACTCCCGCACCAACGGGGTGTCCGACTGACTCACCATCCAACGCACGCCCCGTCGCGCCAGGGCGCCGCAGAGCCGCGCCAGCCGACGGTGGTCTTCCTCCTCGAAGCGGGCCTCCGTGTAGCGATTGAAGTCCGCGTGCCCTCCCAGCTTCACGTACGGCGGATCCAGATAGACGAAGTCCCGGGTGCCCACATCACGGAGCACGTCCTCGAAGTCTCCGTGGCGGATGTCCACTCCGCGCAGCGCCGCCCCCACCTGCCGGAGGTGATCAGGGTCGTGGGTCCGTCGCCGGTAGGCCCCGTAGGGGACGTTGAAACCCCCATCACGGTTGACGCGGAACAGGCCGCGGAAGCCGGTCTTGTTGAGGTAGATGAACTGGGCCGCTCTCGACGCCAGGTCGAGGGACCAGGGGTCCCGGGCCCGGATGCGGAGGTAGTCGGCCTTGGTGTTGGGCAGGGTCTCCAGCGCCTCGGACACCCGCCTCGCGCTCCAGCGGACGGCGCGGTAGGTGTCCAGCAACCACCGGTTGGCGTCGCCGAGGACCGCCCGCCGCGGCCGCAACGCGAGGAAGACCGAGCCGCCCCCCAGGAACGGTTCGAAGTAGCGCCCGGTGATGGGAGGCACACGACGCAGCACCTCCGGGACGAGGGCCTGCTTGCCACCGGCCCACTTGATGAACGGGCGCAGGGTCGCCGAGGCCGTCTGCGGCGATCCGGTCAAAGAACTCAGACGTCCTCTGGCGGGTCGCAGGGCAGGTTGAGGTCGTTCATCACCTGCCAGGTCGCGGCCAGGGCGTGTCGCGCACCGGCCTCCACGCAGGGCGGCAGGTCACTCTCTCGGGCCAGCTCTTCCAGGGCTCCGTGGATCTCCGCCACCCGGCGCTCCACGTCGCTGAGGGGGTTGCCCAGCAGGTCGGTCTCGGGAACGCTCATGCCTTGGTCCTCCGGTTGTCCACCACGCGCTTGGCCTTCAGTTCAAAGCGAGGCAGGGAGCCTTGCTCCGCCTCCGCCACGTTGATCCGGAGCATCTCATGGTGCTCCTTGAGGTCGCCTTCGAACGCGTCACGGATGCTGTCGAAGGTCACCCCCGAGTCGGGCTTCATCTCCACCCGAACGGTGATCTCGTCCACGTTGTTCATGGTCTCGACGAGGACCTGGAACTCGTCAATGGCCTCGAACGAGCGGACGATGGACTCGATGGCGCGGGGGTAGACGTTGGTGCCGCGGATCAACAGCATGTCGTCCACCCGGCCCTGGATGCCGCCCTCGTAGACATCGAACGTGCGCCCGCATGAGCAGGTGTCGTGGGGCACCTTCACCACCAGGTCCCGGGTGCGGTAACGCAGCACCGGGATCATCCCCCGGCCGAAGGAGGTGACCACCCGCTCCCCACGGGTGCCGTAGTCCACGGGTTCACCGGACTCGGGGTCGATCACCTCCTCCACGTAGTGGTCGTCGATGATGTGCATACCCCCCGGCTGCCCGGCGCACTCGAACATGCAGATGGTCCCCAATTCGGTCATGCCCGCCGTGTCGTAGCACCTGGCGCCCCACTGGCGCTCGATCAAGGCCTTGGTCTCCGGGATGCTGCCGGCGGGCTCGCCGGAGACGATGACCTTGTCCACCTTGGACCCCGCAAGGTCCAGCCCTTGCTCCGCCGCCGCCTGGGCGAGGCGGAGGGCGTAGGTCGGGGTCGCGCAGACCGTGGTCACGTCCATGTCCACGATCTGACGGACCCGCATGTCCGTGGTCATGTTGCCGGACGGGATGACCAGGGCGCCGAGCCGTTCGCAGCAGTAGTGGGCGCCCCAGAACCCGATGAACGACCCATAGGAGAAGGCGAAGAACACGGTGTCCGAAGGGCGGACCTCCGCCGCCCAGAAGCCGTACGCCCAACACTCGGAGATCCACTGCCAGTCCCGGCGGGAGTCCAGGACGCGCAGCGGGTTGCGGCCTGAGGTGCCGGAGGTCAGGTGATAGCGGATGGCGTCCTCACGAGGGCGGGCCAGCAGATCCCCGAACAGGGGCTGCTCCGCCTGGGCCTCCATCCACTCGTCCCGAGTGGTGAAGGGGATGCGCCGCAGGTCGTCGATGGTGGAGATGCTGTCCGGGGTCACCCCGGCGCTCTCGAACTTCCGACGATGGAAGGCGCTGCGCTCAGACGCGAAGGCCACCAGCCTCCGCAGCTTGGCCGCCTGCAGACGCTTCAGGTCCGCGCGGGGCAAGGTCTCGTTCTTCGGGTTCCAGTACACGGAGGTCATCGCAACTCCTTTCCGAGCAAGTCACGGGCGATGAGGATGCGTTGGATATGGGCCGTGCCCTCGTAGATCTGCAGGCCCTTGGCGTCCCGCAGCAACCGCTCCACCGGGTACTCCGTGGAGTACCCGCGCGCGCCGTGCAACAGCACCGCCCGGTCCGCTGCGGCCACCGCAGCCTCGCAGGCGGCGAACTTGGCCACGGAGACGGCGCGGTGGTTGTCCTCGTCGTTGTCTCGCTGCCAGGCGGCTTGCAGGGTCAGCAGGCGGGTGGACTCCAGGGCCGTGTGCATGTCCGTGAGGTCCGATTGCACCAGCTGGAAGTCACCGATGCGCCGGCCGAACTGACGTCGGCTCCGAGCCCACTGCAGGCACGCGTCCAGGGCCGCCTGCTGGATCCCGACGGCGCCCGCAGCCACCCCCAGGCGACCGTCTCCCAACCCCGCCATGGCGAGCCGGAAGCCGCCGCCCACGGGGCCGATGACCGCGTCGGCCTCGACCCGGACTCCGTCGAAGACGAGGGTCGCGTGATCCGAGGCCCGGTGCCCCAGCTCCTTCCCCCCCATGGGCGACCTGGTGAGACCTTCGGCGTCTCCGGGCACCACGAAGCAGGTGATGCCGTCCTTGCCGGCCTCAGGATTCGCGTTGGCGAACACCAGGATGTGATCCGCGACGCCGCCGTTGGTGATCCAGTGCTTGGTGCCGCTGATGAGCCAGTCGTCGCCGTCCTTCGACGCCGTCGTGGTCAGGGACCCCACGTCCGTTCCGGCCTCCGGTTCCGTCAGCGCGTAAGCGATGACGGCCTCCCCCGCCGTCAGCCCCGGCAACAACGCCTGACGCTGCTCGTCGTTCCCGTGCCGCTCCAGCAACATGCCGCACAAGCAGGTCTGCACGGTGCAGAAGCCGCGCCAGGAGGAGTCCGCCGCCCCCAGCTCCATCATGGCCAGGACCCACTGCCGATGGGTCCAGCCGGCGCCGCCCCACCGGGGATCAATGGGGCCTCCCAACAACCCCGCGGAACCGAGGAGCGGCACCCTGGAGGGGTCGAAGACCCCCTCTTCGTCTCCGGTGCGGGCCCCGGGCGCGATGTGCTCCGCGGCGAACGACCGCACGGCGGATTGAATACCCAGGTCTGCTTCGCTCAGGCCGAAGTCCACGTCACTCGCCCTTGAACTCTGGAGGCCGCTTCGCGGAGAACGCGCGGAAGTACTCCGTGTGGTCGTCCCCCATCATGAGCAACGCCTGGGCCTGGGCCTCCGACTCGATGGCCGAGGCCAGGTCCATGTTCCACTCGTTGTTGAGCATGCGCTTGGTGACCCGCAAGGCCAGCGGCGGCCCCTTCAGCAGCTTCTCCGCCAGGGCCGTGGCCGCGGGCACGACCTCCTCAGCGGTCGCCACCTCGTTGACCAGACCCATCTGCAAGGCGACGTCCGAGCCCACCGGCTCGCCGAGCATGAGGATCTCCGTGGCCCGGGCCATGCCCACCACCCGCGGCAGCAGGTAGGCGGCCCCCATGTCCGAGCCCGCCAGCCCCACCTTGGTGAAGATGAACCCCATGGAGGCCTGCTCCGCCAGCACGCGGAAGTCGCAGGCGAGGGCGATGACCGCCCCGGCCCCGACACAGGTGCCGTTGACGGCGGCGATCACGGGGCGATCGAACTCGCGGATGTTCTTGACCAGCTCGCCGGTCATCCAGGCGAACTCGAGCACCTTCCTCATGGGCGCGTCGCGCAACGCCCCGATGATCTCGTGCACGTCGCCGCCGGAGCAGAACCCGGCGCCCTCACCGGTCAACATCACCACGCGCGTGTCATCCCGCCGTTGTTCGGTGGCGAAGAAATCACACAGCTGGCGGTAGGTGTCGAAGGTCAGGGCGTTACGGCGCTCGGGCCGGTTCAGGGTGACGGTGACCAGCCCGCTGTCCGCTCGATCCAGCTTGAATGCGTCAAATCCCATGGGGTGCTCCGCGACGGGCAACCTACCATGAGACCCGACGGACCGCCCCGCGGCTATCGCTGGTCCGAGCCGGTGAACGCCGGACGCGCGGCGGCGATGGCCACGTCCACCCGCACCCGCTGCGGCTTGATGTCGGTGATGTGTTTGCCCACCTCACCCATGCGCACCCACAACTCCCGGCTGCCGGTGAACGCCACCGTCTGGTGGGTGGTGCCGTGCCGGTAGAGCTCCTGGGGGCGTCCCTTCGGGAACGCCGCCACGGAGAGGGTCGAGAACAGCTCCTCCACGGAGACCCCCTGCTCTCGTCCCGGGTCCAGCTTCAGGACGGCGTCCCGAAGTCCGTTGTACCGACGGCACAGGCGCTCCGGGTCCTTCTTGCGCGGCTTGCGCACCCGGTGGTGATTGGTGCACAGCAGGAACGGGCGGTGGTCTTCACCGGGACGGTCCGACACCCGCATGTGGACACCCTTCTCGTGCTTGTTGCGGTTGTCGTACTCGAAGACGCCGGCGAAGGGCTGCCCATCCTCGGCGCCCGGCGTGACCACCATGAAGTTGTTGCCGTACATGGTGAGCCACGACTTCAGACGCTGATGCACGGACGCCAGGGTGCCCTTCGCGGACACCTCCCGCATGACCCGGCGCAGGGCGCAGAGCCGCGGCACGTTCGGTCGCAGCGGCGTCAGCAGGCCCGGCATGATGCGCACGTCATGGATGGAGATGAACACACCGTCGGAGTTGAGCGCGGTGATGGTGCCGACGGCCCCCGGATAGCTCACCCCCACCCAGCCCCTGGCGTCGCCGTCAGGAGCGTGCACCACCACGTGCTGGTCGTTGAGCACCATGCGAAACCCCGGGAAGTCGAAGTTGCGGGCCGCCGCCGGCCCGGCGTCGGCGGTGTAGGCGGGGTCGATGGCGAAGGTGGAACACCCGAGGGCCATCCAGTCCCCCACGGTGTTGGCCGCCTTCAGGTCCACCAGCTGGACCTCCCGGTCCAGGAACGGGATCCTGCGCTGCTCCGCCGGCAAGCGGGCCTGGATGCCACGCAGCATGCCCGCCAGCTCCGCCTCCTCGTCCTCGGAGAACTTGAAGCGGGGGACGACGATCTTCGCCAACCGCTGCTCGTACTGATTGCCCTTCACCGAGAACAGCAGCTTGCGCAGGTCAGCGTCGAAGTTGCGGAGGATGACCTCAGCCAGCAGCCACCCCTGGGCGAAGCCGCGCTCCTCCGGTGAACCCCAGAGGTACAGGGTGCGAAGCCCGTCCTCCTTCACATAACGCCCGCACAGGTCCGCAGGCGGGGTCTGCGCCGGGAGGGACAGCAGCAGGGAGAGGACGGCGGACAGGCAGAGAGTCAGTCGCATCCGCTCAGTCTAATCAGTCCGCTCCCGATGCAGAGCAACATCGCCATCATGGGCTCCCCCCCCCCGGTCCGGGGACAATCACAGAAGGGGCTCACGACCCCGTCCGCCGCCACCGAGTGCCGTGAATCCCGCGGGTGGTGGCCTTGTCCGCATCGACTTTGGCAAGACCCTCGGTTTTCTGCGCCACACCCGATCACGGGATCCGCGCGGTGGATTGTGCCGCGATTCGCCGTGCTGCGATTGCTCGAACCCCAGGAGAAACAACCATGATGTACAGAACGATGCTCCCCGTGACCCTGGTCCTGCTCGCGCTCCCTCTCGCCGCCCAGGCCCCGCCCCAGTTCGCCGTCTATCCCGTGGCTACCGCCAGTGGCTTGACCCTGACGGTGGAGTTGGAGGGGCCGGTCGGCGTCCCGGTCGGCGTCTGCACCAGCAACATCCACCCGGCAGCAATGGGCGCCGGCGTCGTCCCCGTGATCATCCCCGTCTTCGCCGGGGTCATCGACGCTACGGGCTGGCTGACGTGGTCCCTCCCCGTCAACGGGGACTTCGCCCTGCCCCGTCAGTTCGCTGGTGGCGTGCTCCTGCCGCAGGGAGCGCCTCCGGTGATCGCAGGTGTGACGGCCATCGCCGGTCGGGGCGGCGACACGAGCGAGTTCGGCCAGAACCTCGGGGGGTTGGGCGTCGGCTTCTCGACCGCCCGGCGTGACACCGGCGAGGTCATTTTTGCGGCCATGGTGCCTCCGGGCACCCGCGTGGAGATCTTGAAGCAGACTCCCAATGGCCCCATGGTGCTGGACGCCGCGGTCGCCCCGGGCAACGGCGCCGTCAACCTCTACGCCAACACCACCCTCAACCCGGGCGAGACCCTCATGGCGACCTTCGACGGCCACCACTGGTTCAGGATCGACCATCAGTAGGAGAAGGGTGCGGACATCGGTCGGCACAGGCAGGTGCCTGCGCCGTAGCTGAACACATGGCCCCCGGTGCCGGCCAACGAGTCGTCGTGCAAAGTCAGATCGCGAGCGATTCCCGGAGTCCTGACGGGCTCATCCGTCGCCGACCGGTCACCCCCCCGAGTCGCTGGTCTCCGCATCAGCGCCGGGAGGGGTCGGGTCATCCCGGTCTTCGAGCCAACCGTCGGGGAGGCAGACCTCCTGGGTCCCGGCGTGCTTGCCCCGCGGCACCCGCATGGCGGAGGGTGGAAACGGGGTGGCCGGGTCCACCACCTCGAGCGCCCGTCGCAGGTCTTCCAGGGATTCGATCTTCACCAGGCGATCCCGCAGGGCGGCGCTGCGGGGGAAGCCCTTGGTGTACCAGGTGGCGTGGCGCCGGAACATCTTGATGGCCGGTCGCTCGTCGAACCAATCTGCGAGTCGGCGCGCGTGATCCAACATGACATCGGCGATCTCGCCGAAGGACGGCGGGTCCGAGGGCTCCCGACCGTCGAACACGTCCGCCAGGTCACGGAACAGCCAGGGGCGTCCGAGGCAGCCTCGGCCGACCACCACCCCGTCGCAGCCGGTCTCCCGCATCATCCGCAGGGCGTCCCAGGCCTCCCAGATGTCGCCGTTGCCCAGGACCGGGATCGACGTCACCGCCTCCTTGAGCATGGTGATGTGACGCCAGCGGGCCTCGCCGTCGTAGAGCTGGGCCGCGGTCCTGGCGTGGAGCGCCACGGCGGCGCAGCCCTCGTCCTCCCCGATGCGCCCGGCGTCCAGGTAGGTGAGGAGGTCATCGGCGACCCCCATGCGGAACTTGATGGTCACCGGGACCTCGCCGGACGCCGCGGTGGCGGCGCGGACGATGTCCCGCAGCAGGTTCCTCTTGAGCGGGATGGCGGCGCCCCCGCCCTTGCGGGTGACCTTGCGCACGGGGCACCCGAAGTTCATGTCGATGTGATCCACGCGCCCCTCCCCCACCAGGCGCCGGACCGCTTCGCCGACGTAATGGGGATCGACGCCGTACAGCTGCAGGCTCCGGGGCGACTCCTCGGGGCCGAAGTCCGCGAGCCGGAGCGTCTTGCGCTGCCCCTCCACCAGCGGACGAGCGGTGATCATCTCGCTGACGTAGAGCCCGGCGCCGAACCGCTGGCAGATCGCCCGGAACGGAAAGTTGGTGACGCCGGCCATGGGGGCCAGCACCACGGGGGGCCAGACCGAGAGAGGCCCGATGGAGATGGGCTCGAACTCGGACGGACCCGCCACCGGAACGGCGGCGTTGAGATCGCTCTTGTAGACCGGCTGCACGATCCCTACAGATAGCAAGGACCGGGCTCGGCGTCTGCTGCCGGCCTCAGTAGAGACGCTTGGCCTGGGTCTGGCGGCGGGCCTCTCGCCGCTCCGCCGCACCGACCTCCGCCTCGATCTCCCTGTCCACTCGCCGCTGGGCCATCCACTTGCGGACCCCCCAGGAAGCGAGGGCCTCCGCGTGCCGGTCCCGGACGCGGGCCTCGATCAGGTCTCGGTCGAGATCAACAACTCCTCGACCGGGTGCGCCGCTGCTTGTTGTCGCCATGGCACCCTCCAGGAATGGGCTCCCTCCGCCGATCTCTCGACCCGTATCCTGCCCCGGGAGCGGCGCCGACGCCACGGTTTTTGCGGAAAGGAGGCTCCCCGGACGGCGCCCGAGGAGCCCCCTTCACTCCCGCGAGGCTACTTGTAGCCCGCGCCCTTGCCCTCGATCTCGTCCGCAAGTGCCGGACGGTCATACACCTTGCGCAAGGTCTCGATGATGATCTGCGGGTGCACGCAGACCGTGCGGGGGACGTCGTCGGTGAACACGAACTTGTTCCCCAGGCTCTCGATGTTGCCGTCGAACACGAGGCCGACGACCCGGCCCTGGGTGTCAACCATGGGACTGCCGGAGTTGCCGCCGATGATGTCGTTGGTGCTCACCAGGTTCACCCTGGTCTTCATGTCCATCTTGCCCATGCGCTCGACCCAGATGTCGGGCAGGTTGAACGGGTCCTTGCCCTGGAACTCGGTCCACCGGGCGGCCCAACCGTAGAGGGACGTGAACCACGGGGCGATGGTGCCGTTCATGGGGAAGCCGGCGACCACGCCGTCCGAGAGCCGCAAGGTGAACGTGGCGTCGGGCGGAATGGCCGTGCCGTACACGGCGAAGAAGGCCTCACCAATCCGCTTGGCGGCTGCGGGCTCCTCCTTGTTGAGGTTCTGGTACTTCTGGCGCCACCCCTCCGGACGCTCCTTCAGCATCATGGTCTTCTGGTTGCAGATCTCTTCCAGACGGGTCCAGGCGTCGCCGTACTTGGCCTTGAGCTCCTCATCCGCGTCGATCTTCTCGCGGATCGCAGCCTCGGCCTTCCGCTTCACGTCCATGACGGCCTCGTTCTTCAGGCCGTCCAGGTAACCCGTGTAGGCCTTGCGCGCGTTCTCCAGACCGAGGATCTCCTCCGTGAGCTTGGGCGGCACCGACTCCCCCTTGTCCTTGTAGCGCTTCTCCTGGCGGTACAGGTTGTTGAGGGGCCGCTTGATGCTGCGCTCGAGGATCAGGGGATACTCCGCATCACGCAGGTACTCCATCTGGGCGACGGTGTTGAGCCGTCCCGTGGAGCCGGGGTTGCCGGTGACGAACACCGCCTCACCCTCCTCCGGGCCTTCCGTACGCCAGCCGAAGTGGAACTTGGACGTGTCCGCCGGCTTGCCGTCCTCGTAGGCCCGCAGGAAGGCGTAGTCGAGGCTGAAGCGCGGGTAGGTGAAGTTGTCCGGGTCGCCGCCGAACTTGGCCGCCTGCAGGTGCGGGAAGGCCACGAGGCGGACATCGGTGTAGACCTTGTACTGGTAGAGCTGGTACATGCCTCCCTGGTACAGGGAGACCACCTGGGGCGTCAGGCCCGGGTCCTTGGTCTTGGCCTCTTCCTCGATCTCCTCGGTGGTCGCCCCCGCCTGCATCCGCTCCGTCACGTTGGTCATCTTGACCAGCTGCCGGACCTCGAGACGAGGGACCTGGACCTCCTCCGCGAGGGAGTTGGCGAAGAAGCCGTTGTTGAGCCAGTCCTGGCCCTTCGGTGAGACCGCAACCACGTTGTCCCGCGAGCAGTGGTTGTTGGTCATGATCAGGCCACGGGGGGACACGAACGAAGCCGAGCACCCGTTGCCGTACCGGAGGGAGGACATGCGGGCGTGATCGAGCCACTGCTGAGACGGCTCGAATCCATAGGCTTCCTTCAGGAAGTCCATGGGACGTTCTCGAACGTCCACATGCGCCCCAGCTCCTTGTGTTCCTGACAAGGGGCGGAGACGAGGAGCAGGCTGCAGAGCACGGGCCCGATGAGGGCGAGGGACAAGCGATGTGTCGATGGCATGGCTTTCTCCTGAGAGGGGGAGAAATCCTACGCGCCCATGGCCGCGAACCGAAGCCCGAGAGGCACTCCGGGATGATCAAAGACCGAAATAGTCGGCTCCGTGGACCAGCAAACCGCCCTGATGGCCGGCCAGGACCACCAGGGTGGCGGCCAGCATCATGAGCACCACCAGCAAGCTCCGGCGGGCCCGCCCGCGGGCCTCCGCTGCCGATACCACGGCGGCCACGAGCGCCGTCACCGCGGCCGCCATCCCGAGCCAGCGGTGGGCGAACATCCGCTCCGCCGACCACGCCTCGCCGGCGCCCCAACCGGACACGATGGAAGCCATGGCCCCGAGGGCGCCCATCCAGAGGCAGTACCGGGCCGCTACGGCGAACTCCTCGCGCCCGGGACGCATGGCCAGGACTTGCGCGAGCACCGCCACCAGGATCAGGGCGATGGGGAAGTGGACCACCAGCACGTGGAGCCGCGCCACGATCCCGGGTGGGTCCTCGGCGACCCCCGGGGAGACACCGGACGCGGCGACGCCCGCGGGAGCCGCAGCCCCCGACTCGATCCACCAACGCACCAGGGCGAGCTCTTCCACCGACAGGGGACCATTCTCCGCCTTGAGCGGAGGCATGAGCTCCTGGTCGCCGATCAGGAACCACCAGAGCTCGGACTCATCCGCGTCACCAGGCTTGACGTAGCGCGTCGCCACACGCCCCAGATCGGTCGCAAACCCGAACCGCCCCTTGGGCTTCGTCAGGTCATCGCCGTGGCACTCGGAACACTTGTGTTGGAACAAGGCTCGCACGCGCTCTGACACCTTCGACCCGGGGTCTTCCTGGGCGGTGAGCAACGACACGACGAGAGGGAGGATGAAGGCGAGACGGATCATGGGGAGTTGAGGGTGCCGAGAGGGTGGGCGGCAGCGACGGCCAGATTGTAACCCGCGACCGGGGCGGTTCGGCCAGTACGTTCCGGCGAGCTGGCCGGGTCACGGGGTAGGAGCGGGGTCGTCCTCCAGGGTCCCGCGGGATGACCCTTCGCACAACGATCCGTAGTGATCCGGTCGCCGGGTCATGATGCGATCGATCTCGTACTCCCCCGGACGGATCACCACGCGGCTCCGGTCTGCCTCCACCGGGTGGAATTCTGCACGGATGATGCCCGGGGCCCTCCCCGCCTGCACCAGGGTTCTCCCGTCCGGGTCGCAAACGCGGCTCTCTCCCCGGAAGGTGAACCCCGCTTCTTCCCCTACCCGGTTGGCGGTCACGAGCCAGACGTGGTTCTCCTGGGCGCGCACCATGGGCGCGTGCACACAGGACACCTCCGCCGCCTCCGGCCAGTTGGTGGGGACGCAGATGATCTGGGCCCCCGCCAGCTTCAGGGCCCGGGCCGCTTCCGGGAAGCTCAGATCGAAGCAGATGAGGATCCCGATCTTCCCCAAGGGGGTGTCGAACACGGGGAAGCCCAGGTCTCCGGGCCAGGCGAACCGGTCCACTCCCATGAACGGCAGGTGCATCTTGCGGTAGGTGCCGACGACTCCTTCGGGCCCCACGAGCACCGCGGAGTTGTAGTAGCGATCCCCGACGCGTTCGATCAACCCGAACACCGCGTGACGCCCTTCGGCGCGGCACACCTCTGCGACGCGCTCCGTGGCCGGTCCCGGCACCGGCTGGGCGATGGCGGCGGCCTCCAGAGGCAGGTCATAGCCGTAGCCCTGCAACGCACACTCCGGCAAGACCACCAGATCCGCCTCAGCGGTCTGGATGGCCTCGGTCACGCGCACGAGGTTCCCCTCCGTGTCTCCGATCCTGGGATCAAGCTGGCTGACGGCCACGGTCACGGACATGTCTGGTCTCCGCCGGTCACACCGGCTGGCTGCCTCCGTCGATGATCAGGGAGTGTCCGGCCACCGCGGCGGCGGCGGGTTGGGTCAGGTAGATCACCGCCTCCGCCACCTCCTCCGGGGTGACCAGCCGGCCCAACGGGTTCATCTCCGCCAGGGAAGCGCGGGCGTCCTCCTCCGACCTCCCCGTCCGATCGGCGATGACCCGCGCCGCGCCCTCCACGATGGACGTGTCCACGTACCCGGGGCAGACCGCATTGACCGTGATGCCCTCCCCCACGAGCTCCGCCGCCAGAGAACGGCTGAGAGCGCCGACCGCGTGCTTGCTGGCGGTGTAGAGGGAGGTGTACGCCCAGCCTCGGTGGGCGGCGATGCTGGCGACGTTGACGATGCGGCCCCAGCCAGCGTCCCGCATGTCACCCACGACCTCGCGCACCATGGCCCAGACGGCGCGGACGTTGAGCGCGATCACCTCGTCTACGGTCTGATCATCCAGCTTGGAGATCGGCGCAGAGTGGGCCCTTCCCGCGTTGTTGACCAGGATCCCTACGGGTCCCATGGCCCCGCGCACCATCCCCACCGCCGCCGCCGCCTGACGGTCATCGGTCACGTCGCAGGGAACGGCGAGGGCCTCTCCGCCGAGAGACGCGATCTCCGTGGCCACCCGCTGTAGCGGCTCCGGACGACGACCGAGGAGCCCTACGGAGGCTCCGGTCCTGGCCAGGGCGAGGGAGATCGCTCGGCCGATCCCGGTCCCTCCACCGGTCACGATGGCTGTGCTTGCTGCGGGCACCATGGCGAGCATGGTACCTCCCCAACCGGCGCCGGTCAGACCGGGTTCGGGATGTCGACGAACTCCGCGTTCACGTCCAGGTTGTCGTTCATCCACCGGGCCAGACACCGAGGCCCGATCCGCTCGGACGCATGATGCCCGACGGAGACGTGGTGAATGCCCTCCTCCCTCGCCAGATGGAAGTTGTACTCCGACACCTCGCCGGTCACGAAGGCATCCAACCCCTCGCCTACGGCCGTCCCCAGCTCACCCTGAGCAGCGCCGGAGACCAGGCCCACGGTAGACACCTGCGCCGGACCGTCCATGAACGCCACCGGTGAATCGACCCCGTAGACGTCACGGAGACGCTGCAAGAACGCGGGCGCCTCCACGGGCGACGGGAACCGACCCTTCCAGCCGACGGACACCCCCTTGGCCCAGGCGAACGGCTCCAGGTCCTCACAGCCGAGCTCTCGCAGCACGGGCGCGTTGTTCCCCACCGTCGGGTGGCGATCCAGCGGCAGGTGATAACCGCACAGGGTGATCCCGCCATCCAGCAACGCCCGCACCCGGCGCAGATGGGACCCCACGAGGACGGGGCTCTGGTGATTCCAGAAGATCCCGTGATGGACCACCACCGCCTGCGCCCCGCGCTCACGGGCCGCTTCGATCAGGGCCAGGGACGCGGTGACGCCCGTGACCACCCGAGAGACGGAAGCGGCGCCCTCCACCTGAAGACCGTTGGGGCCCCAGTCCGAGACGTCCTCCGTCTCCAGGAGCTCATCCAGCCGTTGCACCAGGACGTCACGCTGGATCATGAGAAGCTCCGGGACCGGGGAGGGCCGTAGCGAGGGCGATCAGGCTCATGGTCGGTCATGGTATCAGGGCACCGGTACGGGTCAGGGGGCCTCCCCCCTTCATCCCACGTAGACTCTGGCCTCGAACCCACCCCCCGCCCGAGGGAGGGGGCGCACAGTAACGTGAGCTTCGCCGCCGCCCGGTCGATGACCATGAGTTCTCCTCGTTCCTTCAGTCCCCTCCTGGCCACATGCCTGGCACTCGCCCTGCTGCTCTGCGCGGCCGCTTCCGCTCAGGGACTGCGCGTGCTCCCTGCGGCCCTCCCTGAGGGCGACCCCAAGGACATGACCCACCGGCTGCTCCGCGCCGAAGCCCGGCGCAAGTTCGATGAGTGGCGCGAGGAGCGGGACGCGCTCAAGACAGTGGGGGCCATCACCGCATGGCAGCAGCGCCTGAGAGCCCGGTTCGTGGAGGCCCTCGGCGGCTTCCCCAAACGCACGCCGCTGCGACCACGGATCGTGGGTGTGGTCGAGCGACCGCGGTATCGGGTGGAGAAGGTGACCTTCGAGAGCCAGCCCGGGTTCATGGTCACCGGCGCGCTGTTTCTTCCGCGCTCGGACCGCCACCCCGGGCCATGGCCCGGGGTCCTGGTGCCCTGCGGCCACTCCAGAGAGGGGAAGGGGTCGGACTTCTACCAGCGAGCGTGCGCCCTGCTCGCCATCAACGGCATGGCCGCGTTCATCTTCGACCCCGTGGATCAGGGCGAACGGGTCCAGCTCCTGGACGAACAAGGGCACGCTCGGATGTGGGGGACCAAGGCCCACACCCACTCGGGCGTCGGGTCCATTCTGCTCGGCACCAACACCGCCACCTATGAAGTGTGGGACGCCATGCGGTGCCTCGACTACATGGAGTCCCGTCCGGACATCGACCGGAATCGGCTCGGCTGCATGGGGAACAGCGGCGGGGGCACCCAGACCGCGTATCTGATGGCCCTCGACGATCGCATCAAGGCGGCGTCTCCGAGCTGCTACATCACCAACCTGTACGAGCGCATCCTGGACCTGGGGCCGCAGGACGCGGAGCAGAACATCTTCGGACAGCTCGCCTGGCGCATGGACCACGCGGATTACCTGGCCATGCGGGCTCCGACTCCGGTCCTCATCTGCGCCGCGACCCGGGATTTCTTCCATATCCAGGGGACGTGGGACTCGTTCCGGACCGCCAAGCGCCTGTTCTCGACGCTGGGCCATCCGGAGCGGGTGGATCTGGTCGAGCACGACGGCAAGCACGGCTACGCGCGCCCTCTACGAGAAGCCGCCGTGCGCTGGATGCTGCGTTGGCTGGCTGGCCGGGATGAACACGTGACCGAACCTCCGGACCTGAAGGTCCTCGACCAGCAGGAGATCCTGTGCACCGCCACGGGTCAGGTCATGAAGGAGTCCGGAGCCCGCAGCATCTACGATCTCCAGCGGGCCCACCTCGGACGGCTGGAGAAGGCGCGCCCGCCGCTGACCAGGGCGCTCTGTCGGGAGGTGGCGGGCATCCGCCCCCTCGAGGCCATCCCTCCGCTGCGTGTCGTCCATCGCAGGGAAGCAGAGGGGGTCGAGGACCTGGAGCTCGTGCACCTGAGCGACGGAGCCGGGCTCCACCTGCCGTTGGTCATCGGCAAGTCACCCGTCTCCGCCAAGGGCCCCCCGGTGCTCCTCGCACACGAAGGCGGCCTTGAGGCCGCCTTCGCCGACGGCGGGCCCGCCCGGCGGTGGATGAAGGAGGGCCGCACGGTCTGCGTCGTGGATGTCCGGGGCGTTGGGGAGACCCGCCAGACCGGGCAGCGCTACCACCGTGGTCAGGGTCAGGACGGCATCGATGTGTACATGGCGTACCTCCTCGGCCGCTCCTACGTCGGCATGCGCGCCGAGGACATGCTGGCGACCGCGCGCTGGCTGACGGCCGAGACCGACGCCGATGCCGTCGCCCTGCACGGGACCGGCGCGCTCACGGTCCCCGCGCTTCACGCCGCCTTCGTGGAGCCGGAGTTGATCCGGTCCCTGACCCTCACGAGCCCGCCGCCGTCATGGTCAGAAGTGGTGCGATCGGGGCAGGCGATGAACCAGCTGCAGAACGCCGTCCACGGCGGCCTCAGGGCCTACCGACTTGAAGACCTGCGACGCTGACTACTGGGTCAGCTTGCGGGGCATCCTGCCCTCCGCCACCCAGGCGATGGAGGTCTCCACCTGATCCCGCACCCGCCGCTCCTTCACGGGAGACGCGATGAACCGGAGCGCGGCGTAGAGCGGCCACAGCCGGTCGGGGTTTCCTTCTAGCGCCCGCCACTCGTCGAAGCCCGCCAGCAAGGTCTTGATCACGTGGGTCACCACGATGGGCCTCACGACCGGGTCCGACAGCGCCAGGTCCTGGAGCACGATCTCCAGTTGCGCCAGCGACTCCCGCCGGTCCGCGAGACCACGCAGGAGCCCCACGGCCCGGTCCGCGTCCCGATCCTTGACCGCCGCGACCACGGCGTCAGGGCCGCCCGCCGTGAGCGTCGGTGGCAGCGAGCACTCCGGTGCGTCCATGGCTCTGCCCGTGTGGATGAAGGCCGCAGCCTGGAACAACAGGCGCAGCGCCTGAGGTGAACGCCACGCAACGAGGAGCTGCCTCGCCGCGCTGGCGAAGGTGAGTCGGTGAGTCGCCCAGAGCCAGTTCTCGGCCACGCCGGCGTCAAACTCCAGGCGCAGGTCGAAACGCCACATCCGCTGCGCAGCAGCGACCACCAGCTCGTTCGCCAGTTGGTCCCGGGAGACGCCTCGCTCCAGCTCACGCCAGATCGCGGCCCGGGCATCCGCGAATCCCCCGTCCAACATGACGTCCCGGAGGGCTCCATGATCCAGATCGACGTCAGGGCGCTCCAGGGAAGCGAGCCGGTCCATGGCGGCGTCGTCCACACCCTCGAACCACGCCCGCATGTACGGCAACGTGTCCTCCCGGGTGCCCAGCACGATCTTGAACAACAGCCCGGGCATGATGGACCGTGCGAAGGCGAGGGCATCCGACGACCGGGTCAGCACCTCCCGCGTCTTCAGCAGGTAGATCGCCGAGTGCCCGAAGTCGAGGAAGTGACGAAACACCGCGTCCGCCAGCCACTCCTCCGCCACGTCCACGCCACCGTCGCCGTCCAGGGCACCGAGCAGCAGCGATTCAGCACGAGGTCCGTCCTCCCCTTCCACCGCTGCTCGGAACGACTCGAGGGTTCCACCGGATTCCGGCGGCGCCAGCGTCCGGGCTGGACGGTTCTTCTGTGACTCGCCGGCGAGATCCAGCACCGGCGCCACGGCGTACAGGGCCTCCGGTCCCCGGTAGCGGCTGAGCAGCCGTCCGCAGTCCGCCGCCAGAGCGAGGACGTGGGTCGAACCGTATTGCGCCCGATCGGCGTCGAAGCCGGCGACGAACGCCAGCAGGTCGGCTGCGGAGTACCCCGCCTGGATCAACCGCACAGCGTCGCGGATGACGCGGCCGTTGTCGTGCTCGAGCAACCCCTCCCGGACGCTGCGGAGGAGCGGCGGGATGAGGGTCGCCGGGTCGGGGTCTGCCAGGTCCACCTCCAGGGTCCCGTCGTCTCCGATCCGTGTGGGGTAGACCCGCACGTCCTCACCCCCCAGGGTGCACTCCCCTGAACGGGCGTCGAACTTCCAGTTGTGCCAGGCACAGGTCAACACGCAGCCCTTGAGGTCACCGCTGGCCAGAGGGTAGCCTTCGTGTGGGCAGCGGTTGTCCACGGCGTGGAACCCGTCGTCGGTGTTCATCACGCACAGCTGGTGCTGGCCATGCTTGAACGTGCTGATCTGCGGTTGTTCGCAGGCCAACCCGATCTTCACCCACGTGGACCCTTCGAGAGCCATGGGATCATCATGCCAGATGTCACTACCATCTGTGACGGCTGACCGAGGCCTGCCGCGCACCACACCGGTCCCCTAACCGGCACCGGAGACACCTGATGATCCGTCAATCAACCGCGTTCTCACTCCTGGCGATCCTCCTGTGGGCGCAGCCCCAGACCTCCCTGATCCCGCCGTCGAAGGACAACACCCTGTTCCAGAGCGCCTTCGGCTCCCTCAGCAACGGCGCCGGACCCCACGTCTTCGTCGGCCAGACCAATCAGGGGAGCGACCGGCACGCCGTGCTGGCGTTCGACATCGCCGCCAGCATCCCAGGGGGGTCCACCATTCAATCCGTGACGCTGACCATGGAGATGGACCTGACCATCGCCGGCGCCACGACGGTGACCCTGCACCCGCTGACCCAGGACTGGGGCGAGGGCACCTCCCTGGCGGGCGGCGGCATGGGGCCCGGGACCGGCGGAGGAAACGGCGCCGCGGCCACCACGGGAGACGCCACCTGGCTCCACGCCTTCTCCCCCTCGTCCTTCTGGAACACACCGGGCGGTGACTTCATCGCCGCACCCAGCGCCACGACCACCGTCGACCAGAACGGCCTCTACACCTGGTCGGGGACGACCATGGTCGGCGATGTCCAGGGATGGCTCGACAACCCGGGCTCCAACTTCGGATGGCTGCTGGACAGCCCGGGACTCGCCACGCCGGAGTCCAAGCGTTTCCGCTCGAGGGAGCACCCGGAGGCCGCCACCCGTCCGCTGCTCAACGTGACGTTCCTCCCGCCGTCGGGGGCCTCCGTCACCTCCAGCGGATTCGGTTGCCCTGTGGCCAGCGGCGGACCGGGCTACGCCCTGTCCATCTCCGCCCCCCCGGTCATCGGCGGGACGTTCAACGCCATCGTGGCCAACGGCCACCCGGCCGGCCTCGCCGAGTTCTTCCTGGCGGACGCCGTGGCCAACGCCCCGGTGGTGGTGCCGGAGCTGTCCTGCCTGGCCTGGATCGACCTGACGTCCGCCATCGCCCAGATCGCAGCGGGGGCCTCGCCCATCGGACCCTTGCCCCTGGACGCTGCCGGCGGCGTCTCCCTGCCGGTGTCGCTGCCCAATCTCCCTTTCCTCGTGGGCAGCCGTATCCACGCACAAGCCACGTCCGTGGGCGGAACCGGGGTCGTCACCAGCAACGCCATCGTCATCCGTATCGGCTGAGCCGCCGTCATCTGGCGGTGGCGGCCCAGTCCGAGTAATCCAGATCCACCGGCGGCGGCGGGTTCATCCGTCGCCCCTCGCCGCCCAGGTAGTGATCGAACCAACGCAGGGTCCGGATGAGGTAGTCGTAGCGGTTGGTGTTGACCCGGTTGCCGTGCCCTTCACCGGGGTAACGGATGTAACGCACCGGCGTCGCGGTGCCCATCTTGACCGCCCGATACAGCATGTGGGGTTGGCTCGGATGAACGCGGGTGTCCCGATCCCCGCCGAGCAGCAGCAGCGGCGTACGGCACTGGGCGGCGAAGGTCAGCGGGCTGCGCTCGCTCAGGAAGGCCTCCTGCTGCCACGGCCACTTCTCCTCGTAGTGGACGTAGTAGAACTCCCATGGGATGTCGGACGTCATCCACTTGGTCTGGATGTCCACGAACGGGACGAAGCTCACGGCCGCGGCGAACAGGTCCGTGTGCCGGGTCGCCGCCCAGGCCGCCGTGTAGCCGCCGTAGGAACCGCCGCCGATGCCCACGCGCTTGGGGTCGATCAACCCCCGCTTCGCGAAGTGGGAGACGGCGTCGATGTGGTCGTTGAATTCGCCCCCCATGGGGTCGCCGTGATCCGCCATGACGAACTGGACCCCGTACCCGGTGCTCGCACGGTAGTTGGGATACCACACGTAGTACCCGCGACCGGCGAGGATCTGCCCCCAGTTGCCATAGGAGGTGAGCCAGCCGTTGGAGAAGTGGGATTCGGGCCCGCCGTGGGCGACGATGACCAGCGGCGCGAGAGCGCCCTCTGCCCGCTTCACCGGGTGGATCAGGAGCCCCTCGATCTCCAGGCCGTCCCGAGCCTTGAAGCGCTCCACCGTCTGCTGACCGAGGGCGGCCTGCGAGAGCCATGGGTTGGAGTTGGTCATGCGGATCGGCGGACCAGCGGTGGTGAACCGGAACAGCTCTTCAGGGTGACTCGGGGTCGAGCCCGCTCCGAAGGCCGCACCACCGGAGCCCACCACCACGTCACGACAGGCCACGCCCGTAGGCTCCGTGTCCAGGAACATGCCCGGTCGGATGCGGTAGCGGTGGGTGTGAACGCCGCGGCTGAGGACGCCCTCCATGACGTCGTTGGATGACCACCCAACGGTGTGGAAGGTGCCACGGAATCCGTCGTCGAACGGCGTCACCTTCCCCGTGGCGGCGTCGACCACATAGAGCATCCCGGCGTGGGGGTCCCGCGGGTTCTGGGCGCCGATGTACGCGAGCCGGGTCCCGTCAGGAGACCAGGCGAAGGCCCCGAGCTTGCCGTGGTTCTCCACCAGCTTGGTGACCTCGCCGGACTTCAGGTCCACGGTCCACAGCCGGCCGAACATGTAGGAGTCGTCCACCAGGTTGCGTGGAGAGGCGTTGATCGCCAGCTTCGACCCGTCAGCAGCCCATGCGTAGCCCAGCACCGACTTGCCCTCGGTCAGCTTCCTGGCCTCGCCGGCCTCCACGTCCCAGACCCACAGGCTCACGTGGGTCCAGTCTTCCTCGAACACCTCCTGCTTGAAGCCCATGCGCCGCGCCGCACCGCGGCTCTTGGGCGCCGGGTCCGAAGCCGTGAATGCGATGAGGCCGCCGTCCGGGCTCCACTTGTAGGACCGCACGCCCGCAGGTGTCTTCGTGACCCGAACCGGCTCTCCACCGGCGAGGGGCAGCTCGAACACCTCCGACTGACCCGCGTCGCGCACATCCAGCATGGAGATGGAGGACCCATCCGGTCGGAAGGCCACCCCGCGGGCCGCCCGTTTACCGCCGATGAGTCGGCGTTCGTCGCCCGGGCGCCCGTCCGCTGGGATGACCCACAGGTGGCGGTATGCGCCTCCTGGAGCATCTCCCGCCAACCGGGGGACGGAGCGGAAGAAGGCGACGTGCTGTCCGTCAGGGCTCACCACGGGCGACGAGACCCGGCTCAGCTTGACCGTCTGGATCGGAGTGAGCGGCGCTTGTGCCAACAACGAGCCGCAACACAGGAAGAGGAGGAAACAACGAACCATGAAATGACTCCTGATCAACGGTGAGGCGAGCATCCTACTCCGACACATGAATCCGGACGACTTGCACGCTCCGGTGCGACGACGTGCGTCACGACCGTCTGCCACGACACTCGCGACGACCCGGCCGACTCACTCCCGTGTAGGGTCTGGGAGCGACCGCTGCCGCGTGCTGATGATCCTCGCCTCTCCTCGCTTCTTCCGGAGTGTCTGCCATGAGAACGCCCCTCCCTGTCTTCGCGATGCTGTCCTTCGCCTGCGGGCTCTCCGCGCAATCCAAATCGCTACCGCTCCCGGGGACGGTGTTTACGGTGGCCGGACGCACCGCATTCGTCATCGAGCCTGCTGCCACAGAACGGGTCAGCACGCAGAGACCCTGGGTCTGGTACGCGCCGACCCTCAAGCGGTTGCCCGCGAAGGCTGAGGTCTGGATGTTCAAGCAGTTCCTCGCTGCCGGGATTTCCATCGCCGGCGTCGACGTGGGAGAGTCCTACGGGAGCCCGAACGGACGGGCCGGCTACGAAGCGCTCTACCGCCACCTGACGAACAAGCGCGGTTACGCGGACAAGCCGGTCCTGCTCGCCCGCAGCCGCGGAGGCCTGATGCTCTATGCGTGGGCCGCCGCGCATCCCAAGAGCGTCGGCGGAATCGCTGGCATCTACCCCGTCTGCAACATCGCCAGCTACCCAGGGATCGACCGCGCTGCCGGAGCGTACGGGATGAGCCCCGCGAACCTGCGAGAACAGCTACGGAGACACAACCCCATCGACCGCCTCACAGGACTCGCGAGAGCCAGAGTGCCCATCCTCCACATCCACGGTGATCAGGACACCGTGGTCCCGTCAGGCAAGAACTCCGAGTTGCTCCGCAAGCGGTACACGGCCCTGGGAGGGCCCGTCGACGTCATTGTGGTCAAGGACAAGGGCCATGACATGTGGCGAGGGTGGTTCGAGTCCCGTCGGTTGACGGAATTCGTCATCAAGCGCGCCCTCGGTAAGCCTGAGCCTGCAAAGGGGGGCTGAAACCGGGCCCGGGCACTCGGCCGCAGCCGATAGTTGCCGACGCAAACAGGTTTCGCATGACGAACCCATGGTGGTAATCTTGTGTGGTCTCTTGTCTGCCCTGTCCTCGCTCGACGCACCATGATTCGAATCTGTTTGGCCATCCTGCTGGCTGCGGTCCCCCTCTGGTCCCAGTCGTTCGCTGATGTCACCACCACCACCGGCCTCACCCAGCCGCCGCGCCCGTCGCTGTTCCTGGGTCTGGGGTGGTGCACAGGCGACTTCGACGGCGACGGCGACCTCGACATCATCAGCGTCGCCAGCCCCGGAGCGGCCTACAGCTACTTCCGCAATGACGGCGCCATGACCTGGTCGGACCAGTCGGCGAGCGCCGGGCTCGGCGTGGCACCTCTGGTACGCCAACTCACCTGCGCCGACGTGGACAATGACGGCGATCAGGACGTGTACGTCTGCAACAACGCCGTTCCGAACCAGCTGTTCATCAACGACGGCACCGGCACGTTCACGGAGGAGGCCGCCGCCCGCGGCGTCGACTACCTGGGCAACACCTGGGCCGCGGCGTTCGGCGACTACGACCGGGACGGCCAACTGGATCTCTACCTGGGTATCCGCAACGACCCGGCACTGCTCTACACACCCAACCTGCTCTACCGCAACACCGGCGACGGGTACTTCAACGACGTGACGATCAGCACCGGGGCGGGGGAGATGGGGCTGACGCTGGTGGTCGTGTGGTTCGACTACAACGAGGACGGCTGGCCGGACATCTTCTGCGCCAACGACAAGGGCACGAGCCAGCCCCCCAACGCCGTGTATCGCAACAACACCGACGGCACCTTCACCGAGGTCAGCGCCAGCATCAACGCCATGCAAGGCATCTGCGGCATGGGCCTGGACTTCCTCGACGCGTTCAACGACGGCGGCCAGGACGTCTACTGCACGGACTCCGGCACGGACCACCTGTTCCTCGTGTGGGACCCAACGACCCAGACCTACGTCCAGATGCAGAACCAGCTCGGCGTCGGAGTGGTCACGTCCATTGGCTGGGCCTGTCACTTCCTCGACTATGACAACGACTGCTGGCCGGATCTTCACGTGGTGCACGGGCTCGGCGCGAACCTCATGTTCCGCAACCCGGGAGCATCCGTAGGGTCCGTGACGCCGTGGATCGACGTCACCGGGACGACCGGTGTCGGCACCTTCCATCAGCAGTACTCGGCCGTCGTCGCCGACTTCGACCAGGACGGAAGGCTGGACATCCTCAACGCCCTCCAGGGCACCACCGCCACCACCCCTGCCTTCGGCTTCCAGATGCTGAAGAACGGCGCCGGCGCCGGAAACTGGCTCAACATCGACACGGAGGGCGTGCTCAGCAACCGCGACGGGCTCGGAGCCCGGGTCCGGGTGACGGCCGGCGGCCTCACCCAGGAACAACAGGTGCGCTCGGGGATCGGCTACGTCACCGGGTCCCCGCACAACCTCCACTTCGGGCTGGGGCCATCCACGATCGTGGACCGGATCGAGATCACGTGGCCGTCCGGCATCGTCCAGACCCTCCACGCCGTCAACGCCAACCAGGCCATCCTCATCAAGGAGCCGAGCCTCCAGCCGAGCGCTCAACCCGCCGTCGGCACGACCCTGTCCCTGGATCTCGCCATCGCAGGAGACGGAGGGCTCGGCTACATCATGGGGCTGGCGCTCGCGGACCAACCCGGGATCGGGTTGCCGAGCGGCCGCACCATCCCCATCAGCTACGACTCGGTCCTGCAGTGGACCAGCACGCCGGGGAACAACGTGCTGCTGCAGCCCGCAGGCACCCTCTCCGGCGCGGGCGCCGCCAGCTCCCCCCTGGTCGTCCCCAACCTCCCTGCCCTGAACGGCCTCAGCGTCTTCTGCGCCGCCGTCTCCCTGGACGCCGGCTCCCCGGACGGGGTCAAGACCATCGTCCCCGGCCCCAGGCTGACCATTCAGTAGGGTCCAGCGAGGCGCCAGGGCCGACGCGTCTGTTCAGTCCACCGTCACTTGCCCCCGAGACCGGGGATACGGGACCCCAGGTTCTTGACGCCCTTGATGATGTCCTCCGGCAGTTGTTCGAAGACGCTGGCGCCGAAGGCCGTGAGCATGTTGATCTTGCCGAGACGGGACTTGAGCCCGACGCCCACGAGCTTCGGCATGTCGGTGCTCACGCTGGCGTCCCGCAGGATCGCCTCCACGACCACCCCGAGGATCTCTGCCAGCAGCAGCCCCTTGCTGCTGTCGCTCCCCAGCCCGCGAAACTCACGGCGCGGCAGCGGGATGGTCACCGCCGTGAAGAGCTCCTCCATGGGGACCACCTTGATCTCTACATCCTGGATGACGAGGCTGTCGATGGCGAACCGCTTCCCTTCGCCACTCTTCGACTTGCTGGCCTCGTAGTACCCCTTCAGGTTGTCCATGATGGTCCCGTAATTGGACCCGGCGACGCCGTGCACCAGATTCAGCCTGATCCCCTCAAGCTCGAGCTTCGGGATGTGGATCTTGTCACCCGAGAGCAGCGCGCCAACGGGCACGTCCACCTCGGCAGCTCCCAGGGACAGGAAGTCCTCCTCTTTGAACCCCTGGGGGTTCGCTATCCGCAGCTCATCGAGCCCGAAGGTCCCGGAGAACACGCGGACATCACACCCTTCTACGGTGGTGGTGACCCCGAGCGCCTTCTCGCCACCCGCCTCGATGGCCTTCTTGGCGATGTCGTCGATGTAGAACAAGCCCACCACGACCAGGATGACCAGCAACAAGACCAAGAACCCAAGACGACGCGTCCACTTCATGACAACCTCACTCCCGATCCGCGACAGGGCCACGTGGCGCCACGCAAAGCCACGACGACCGCTCGACCGACCCCGCCATGCTACGACGCCCTGGGGGGTGGAGAAAAGAGCCGGTCACGGGCTCAGCCTTGCTCCCTGTTCGCACCGCCCGGAGTGAACGCCGGCATGCACACGGCGTAGTACTCGCTCTCCTGGTCGAAGGGGTTGCTGTATCGGACACGTCGGCCCGGTTCGGTCCAGATCGCCTGGCCGGCGGAGACATCCACCGAGGACTCCTCCACTTCTACCCGCATCACCCCCCGCAGCATGATGGTCAACTCGCCGAAGTCAGGCCTTTGAGGCGGCTCCGACCAACCCGGCGGAGCGACCATGTGGGCCAGGGAGAACGCCCTGGTCCCCGTGCTCACCTCGCCGAACAGCTCTTCGATCAGCTTGCCTCCCGGAACGGGAATACGAGTCGGCTCCGTCACCAAAGTGAACCCGGACATGGGACGCTCCTCTCAACGATGAACCCTCAGAAGCCTGCGCAACCGACCTTCGGAGATCAATGACCGGCAGCCTTGTACGGTATACTCGGCTCTGGATCACCCGTTGTGATCGAGGATACGAGGCATGACCTGGGCAGCTGGAGGCGTTCTACTATGGCTGGGGGGCTGGTGGTTCACCGGCCGGCTGGTGGGCGTCTACCAGAAGGCGATCTACCTTGAGGCAGCGGAGCGGCGACACCGTGGCACCGTTTCGACCACGGCCGAGCATCACCGCGGCATCTTCCTGTTCGCCGTGTTCGACCTGGGCCTCCTGGTGCTGGGGATCCGCTCCATCACCACCCTCCTCTACGACGAGAACGTCCCGGCTGAGGACTACGTGGGCTGGACCTTCACCAAGTGGTCCGCCTTGTTCAGCATCTACGTCGTCCGCCAGGGCATCAACTTCCACGGGCTGTACCACGCCCTCATGCGTGCCAGGACCGGCAAGGCCGCCATGGAGAGGCGCAGCGTCGGCACCCTCCGTGGGGTCTGGGCGGAGACTCCCGTAGCCCTCCGGGCGGTCATGGTGGCCGCCCCGCTGATGGCCTGCGTACCCCTGGTCATCGACAACCCTCCCGTCCAACCCGTCTGGCTGTATTTGCCGCAGGCAGGACTCCTGCTGGCGCTGGCCATCCCCCTGCTGGGGCTCCGGCAACGAGCCCGAAGCGGAGGGGCTTGAGAGAACCCGGCTCCGGACCTACCCTGCCCATATCCCATGACCAAACCCCTCTTGTATCTCGACGTGGTCGGCACCCTGGTCCTCGAAAAGGGTGGCGAGATGACCATCGCCGCCGGGGCGCAGGCCTTCGTCGACGGCGCGAAGGATCTCTTCGAGCTCAAGCTCCTCACGTCCCTGGAGGAGCACAACGCCATGCGGGTCGCTGCCAGGTTGGGCATGGACGCGGAGTTCGTCCCTCACCGACACGCCCTCGGCAAGTGCTCCGCCATCGACTTTGATCGTCCGTTCTACTGGGTGGATGACAACCCGAGCCCGGCGGACCTGCTCCGGTTGTCTGACGAGCGCTGCTCCGATCGATTGATCCCGGTGAACCGGAGAGACGGGGTCACCCAGGCCACCCTCGACAAGCTGCTCGCTACCTGGGAGCAGCATCGGGAGCAGGCCGAAGCTGACTGAGCCATCAGCCCCCACTCTTCACCTACGCGAACAGGCCGGGCCGCACGAAGCGACCCGGCCTGTTCGACTGTCAACGCCTTCGAGAGTGGTCGTCCCGATCAGTTGACGATCATCGAGGAGCCGTCTGCGTTCGGGAACTGGATGTTGTTCACCGTGGTGCCGGCGCCCGTGATCATCCCCAGGATGTTCGCGTCGATCCGACTGTCCATCACGCTCGAGGCGATGGCGCCCAGACCCGAGACCGCGTCGAAGCTCACCAGGGGCGGGTTGGTGCCGATGGAGCCGGCGGAGATGCCGACGACGGTCGACGTGAGCCAGGTGCCGTTGACGGTCAGGCCGCTGATCAAGGCGCCCTGAGAAGCGGAGACCTCGATGTCGTACGACGCCGTGACGCCGCCGCCCGTGCCCCACTCACCCACGTCGGCGTAGGAGACGCGGAAACCGTCCGCCAACTGGGTGTAGGCGATGGAACCGTAGAAGTTGGGCTGGTGGTCGGTGCCGACACCGATCCGCGGCATGTTGGTCTGCCAGTCGGTGGCGGTGGGCTGGAAGTTGGTGTGACCAATGATGAAGCTCACATCGCCGTTGGAGTTGATGAAGCAGTGGTCGTAGCTCGTTCCGTAGAAGCTGACCGGGACGAACGGGGTGCCGCACAGGGGCGTACCAGTGATCTGGATGTTGTCGTCGTCGCCGAGGGTGAGCGCACCGAAGAGCTGGTTCGCGGAGAAGGACGCCACGCCGCTCATGGCGATGCCATCAGGATCGGCGAAGTCGATCAGGCCCATCTGGATGTGAATCGGAGCGGTCTGGATGGCCAGGAAGCTCAGGTTCAACGTCGAGACCGCGCCGGTCGCGTCCTGCATGGGCGCCAGGTTCGGGGACGCGCCACCACGGAAGGAGACCGAGCTGGACAGGGGCAGGTTGATGGCGTCGTTCGCCAACTGCACGCCGCCGCCGCAACTGGAGACGATGGTGCCGGTGTTGACGCCGACGTCGAACAGGGCGCCCGGGTTGGCAGCGCTGGCCGCCGCGGTGACGGTCACGGTGTCACCCTCGCAGAGCGTGACGTTGGTCCCGCCATTGATGAGCAAGGTGGACAGGGCGTTGTTCTCGGTGAAGTAGGGCAGATTGTCCGGGTCACCGGGCAGCGAGATCTGGTCGATGGCGCAGTCACCGGTGAAGCCGCCAGCGGCGGTGTAGATGAAACGGATGTCGCCACCCGCGCACGCGATCTGAGGAGAGGCATGCCAGCGGTTGGTCTGATCGCCCGCAGCGCTCCACAGCTGCTGGAATCCGGTGCCCGAGTCCTCTTCCACGATGAGGGTACCCATGGTCTCGCCGCTCATGTGGTAGTGAAACTGCAGGTTGCCCGCGGGAGTACCCACCGGTGCGGTCAGCACGAAGGTGCCCAACGAACCAGCACCGCTCGTCTCGCAGTACAGGTAGTTGCCGCCGTCGCAGAGATCACCGGAAGGTCCGGTGCCGACCGAAGGGGTCTGCCCGAAACGGCAGGTCCAGGGCTGGTTGGCCCCGCCAGTGGGCGGAGTCGTCCACCCGGCCGGGACGCTACCAACGCCGAGGGGAGTGGTGTCGAACGATTCCTGGGCAAATGCGGAACCCGTGAGCGCCAAGACTGTCAGCGCGACGAGCAACGAGGAAGCAGGTTTCATGGGAAAGGGTCCTTTGGTGGGAAGAAACGGGCCGACCAAAGCCATTCCTTTGGGGGGGGGAAGGAGGCGAGGGCTCCGGGCGACTGAAGGCGGGAAAGTCCTATTCAGAATATCACCCGCCAATGAGATTCTCAGATATGAGACAAGGCCTCTTCCCAGGCCTGTGTCTCGGCCACCCCCCTGACGAGGTAAGACGATGGTGCCCCCGCGACATCGTCGCTCGGGCACCCACGAAGATCAGTTCCCGTTGATCAGGGAACCGTCGGCGTTGGGCCAGTTGATGTTGTTGACGGTGACAC
>CAZDQF010000011.1:108010-168100 GCA_964507445.1 uncultured Isosphaeraceae bacterium | reverse complement strand
AGAAGGCCGTCACCGTCTCCAAGCAGGCCGACTGCTGCCTCGAGAAGGGCGCCACCTCCGCCGAGGAGTGCGACTCCGCCTGCCAGGAAGAGAAGGTCGCCGAGAAGACCGCCACCTGCCCCGCCATGGATGGCACCACGGACGCCGCCCAGTGCCCCGCCACCGCGACGGTTGAGGCCGGGGACGCGGGCTCCTGCCATGAAGCGAAGACAGCCAAGGTCGCCAAGGACGCCGGCTGCTGCGACGACGAGAAGGCCGTCACCGTCTCCAAGCAGGCCGACTGCTGCCTCGAGAAGGGCGCCACCTCCGCCGAGGAGTGCGACTCCGCCTGCCAGGACGCCCCGAACGAGACGCGGATTGACCTCACACGGGTCGCCAAGCCACTCAGCAAGGTGGAAGACATCGTCGTCATCGAAGAGGTGATCGAGATCGACGAGAACGGCAACGTGCGCCGGCGCTCCTCAAGCGTGAACGGCGATGAGAACGATGGGCAGTGCTGCGGCTCCTGCAACGAGGAAGGCGCTTCCAGCAAGACCTCCTCCAAGCGAGTCATCCAGAAGGACGGCGCGGTCTTCGTCATCGAGACCGAAGGCGGAGACGCGGGCGCCCTGAAGTGGCTGTCCAAGGAGATGCCCGACGTCGCGACCTTGTTGCCCCAGGTCGTCCACGGAAGTGGCGCCCACAAGGACATGCGGATCGAGGTGGTCGTCAACGGCAAGCGGCTCAAGACGAACACACCCAAGCCCGTCGCGGGCGACGATGTCCACGCAGAGATTCGCCGCCTTCGCTCGGAGATGAAGCGGCTCCGGCGAGACCTTCAGCGACTTCAGAAGTCCGTGGGGAAAGACCCGGGATCGAAGAAGAAGAGCAAGAAGCAGGCTCCGCAGAACTGACTCACCGCATCTTGCGGTGACGCGCGGCCTGGGACTCCGGTCCCAGGCCTGCCGCGGCTCGCTCCTCCGCCACCTTGGCTTCGTAGGTCCCGTAGTCCCCTTCGAAGCTCCGCACCCGCCCGTCGCCCTCGAATGCGATGATGTGCGTGGCGATGCGGTTCAGGAACCACCGGTCGTGGCTGACCACGACCGCACACCCCGGGAACGACTGCAGCGCTTCCTCGAGCACCCGCAGGGTCTCGATGTCCAGGTCGTTGGTGGGTTCGTCCAGCAGGATGACGTTGCCGCCTTCTCGGAGCATCTTCGCCAGCTGCACACGGTTACGCATCCCTCCGGAACACTCTCCGACCTTCTTCTGCTGATCCGGCCCACGGAAGTTGAAGCGCGAGACGTAGGCCCGGGCGTTCACCTCCTGCCCTCCGATCCTCAGGGTCTCGTGGCCCCCGGAGATCTCCTCGAACACGGTCTTCTCCGCGGCCAGGGAATCGCGAGACTGGTCCACGTAGCAGAGCTCTACGGTCTCACCGATCTCCACCTTGCCTGTGTCGGGAGACTCCTCGCCGATGATCATCCGGAGCATGGTGGTCTTGCCCGTGCCGTTCTTGCCGATGATGCCCACGATGCCGCCCGCAGGCAGCGCGAAGTCCATTCCTTCCATCAACGGGACGTCTCCGTAGCCCTTGGAGACGCCGTTGAACGCGATCACCCGATCGCCAAGGCGCTTGCCGCATGGGATCTGCAAACGGATGCTCCCCTCCGCCATCTCCCGATCCTGCTGGGCCAGTGATTCGTAGTTTCGGATTCGGGCCTTGCTCTTGGCCGTCCGCGCAGTCGGCGACTGACGGATCCACTCCAACTCCCGCGCCAGCATCTTCTTCCGTGAAGCTTCCTGCCGCTCGTCGATCCGCAGGCGGTCCGCCTTCTTCTCCAGGTAGGTGGAGTAGTTCCCTTCGTACGGGGTTGCCCGGCCACGCTCCAGCTCCAGCATCCACCCCACCACGTTGTCGAGGAAGTAACGATCGTGGGTGATGAGGATGACCGTCCCCGGATAGTCCTTCAGGTGCTGCTCGAGCCAGGCCACGGAGCCCGCGTCCAGGTGGTTGGTGGGCTCGTCCAGAAGGAGCAGGTCCGGCTGCTCCATGAGGACCCGGCACAGGGCGACGCGGCGACGTTCACCACCCGACAGGACGTTCACGTCCGCGTCGCCGGGAGGGCAGTTCAGGGCGTGCATGGCCTGATCGATGTGCCGGTCCAGCTCCCATGCGTCGCGGGCGTCGATCTCGTCCTGGACCCGCGCCTGCTCGTCCATGGCCTTCTGCAGCTCGGCGTCGTCCAGAGGCTCACACATGCGTTCGCAGAGCTTCTCGTAACGCACCAGCAGCTCCCGGATCGGGGCGACGGCCTTCTCGATGTTGCCTCGCACGTCCAGGTCGAGATCGAGCTGAGGTTCCTGGGGCACATAGCCCACACGAACGCCGTCCGTCGCCTGCGCCATGCCCTCGAAGTCCTGGTCTTCTCCCGCCATCACCCGCAGCAAGGTGGACTTGCCCGCCCCGTTGTGCCCGATGACGCCGATCTTGGCGCCTGGGAGAAACGCGAGGGTGATCTCGCGGAGGACGAAGCGGTCGTCGTAGCGCTTGCTCAGGTCATGACAGACGAAGACATACTCGTTGCTCATGGAAGGAGGTTAGGCAATGCCTCCCCATGGGACAACGTCCCCGGCAGCGGTCAGGGGAGCTCTGCGTGGACCCGGTTCCGCCCGCGGTCCTTGGCGCGATACAAGGCGTGGTCCGCCCTGAAGAGCAGGGTCCCCGCCTCCACCGGGTGAGAGGTGGCCGCGGCGACGCCGAGGGAGACGGAGAGCTTGAGGTCGTAGCACACCTCGCTCATGGTCGCCCCGAGGCTCTCGACGCGCTCCCGCACCCGCTCCGCGTACACCTGGGCTTGTTCCATGGACTGTCCAGGCAGGACGGTGATGAACTCATCCCCGCCGTACCGACCCACCAGGTCTCCCTCCCGGCTGCACTCCTTGAGGACCCTGGCCACGTCTCTGAGGAGCGTGTCCCCGACCTGGTGCCCGTAGGTGTCGTTCCAGTCCTTGAAGTTGTCCACGTCCAGCATGACCATCGCGAGCGGTCGGCCGTAGCGGTTGGCCACCCGGATCTCTGCCTCCAGCAGCTCCATGAGGTGGGCCCGCTGGAGCACCTCCGTGAGGTCATCCTTGGTGATCCGCTCGGTCAACAGGAAGCTGCGCCGGGACAACTGGATGCGCTCAAGGGCTTCACCCACGGACTGGCTCACCACCTCGAGGGTCGGAGCCAGCACCGCAGGCAGGAGGTTCGCGGACGGCACCAGGACAGCGCCCACGTAACGACGCCCCGCGTGCAGCGGCACGACGAGGATCTCCACGGCGCCGAACGCCGCGAACACGTCGTCGAACCCCATGCCACGACGGACCACGGCAGCCCGCCCCTCACGCTGCATCAGCAACATGAGCTCGCTCATGCCCTCGGAGATGGACGCCAGGTCGCGGGTCCGCACGAAGAAGGGCGCCCGGTCCTCCGACGCGGACACCATGGCCTCACCTGCTTCCTCCAGGACCAACAACGCCCGCTCCACGTCGGGGCTGGCGCGCACGGTCCCCATCATCACCCCGATGGCAGCGGATTCGGAGACCGCCTCACGGACCCCATCGAGGGCGGTGTGGATGACCGCGGTCAGGCCCTCCGGGGGTGGAGCGGCCTCGGTCTCCGCCTCCATCAACCGGGTGAACGACTGCTCGAACGACCGCACGTCCAGCCGCGAGATCCCGGTCAGCACCCCCAGGACCAGGAGGCTGTCGGCGACTTCGCGTGAGACCCTCTCGTGGATCATCTCACCCAGGCCACGCAAGCGCTCGTCGTCCTCGGAGTCGGCCTCGCACTGCCGGTCGCACCCGTCCACCGCACCCAGCCCTTCAGCCATCCGATGAGCCAGCTTGACGATGGAGTTCAGGACCTCGTCCGCCTCCCGTTGGCTGATCTCTGAACCACCCTGCTTGAGCGCCGCACGAACGCCCGGAGGCACGGCCCGGCGAGCGAGGTGCCCCGGCTCTCCGACCATGGAATCCACGCCGTGCAGGAGCCCCGCCACCCGGGCCTCGCCGGGGTCGGAGAACTCCAGGACCTCCGCGAGGGTGCCCGCGGCGAGGCTCGTCACCACCGCGTGCCGAACCGCGTTGAGGTGTGCAGGGTCCACCGCCGTGGGGGTCCGGTTCAGCCCCTCCATGATGAGGGCTCGGCAGACGCCACGCCCCAGCACCTGCAGGGCGACCTCCACGGACGAGACGCCGATCCCGGCCGCGGAGAGGGCCCGGTTGGCCGCCTCCAGCACGGGCAGCGCGAGGCCTGGGTCGGAGGACACCAGGTCGATGATCTCCGGGTCCCGGGCCCCTCGGGCCTCCAGCAGGCCGAGGACGCGCCGCGCGATCGGGCGACAGACCATGAGCCCTCGGCTCTGGCCGTTCGTTGCCTCGCGCTTGTTATCCAACGGGCCTCCCTTCTTAAGGTGGATCGATCTGCCTCTTTTCCTATCGGCGCCCACGGGGCCTCTGCTTGATGCCCGCGACCGGGCACCACCGGGGTTTTTTTTGTGGGGCGGGAGAAGACACCCCTGGGCGGCATCCCCGATCCGGCCACGAGTTCACTGCGTGGGAGTCGCCGACGCCGGGGGCGCGTATCATGCGGCCATGACGCGGATCTTCAGCGGCACGGGCATGTGGGCCACCATGAACACCGGGGACACCGGCCCCCGGGACGCGACGCAGCTCATGGACGCAGGGGTGGTCGAGGGGGGCTGGGGTCTTCTGGTGAAGGACGGGGTGATCGTGGAGGCCGCCCACCCCGACGCCCTGGCCCAGCGGCACCCCGAGGCGGAGGTGGTGGATCTGGGCGACTCCCTGGTGCTCCCCGGGTTGGTGGACCCCCACACCCACCCGGTCTTCGCCGCGACCCGGGAGGACGAGTTCGAGCTGCGCAACCAGGGCCGCAGCTACGAGGAGATCGCGAAGGCCGGGGGCGGGATCCGCAACTCCGCCCGACGACTACGAACCGCCACCGAAGACGAGTTGACCGAAGGGGTGCTTGAACGACTGGACGGGTTCCTGGAGCTGGGGACCACCACCATCGAAGCGAAGTCTGGCTACGGGTTGTCGACGGAGTCCGAGCTCGCCTCCCTGAGGGCGATCCGACGCGCGGACGAGTCCCATCCCCTCGATCTGGTCCCCACCTTCCTCGGGGCCCACGAGGTCCCGGACGAGTACCGGCAGGATCGAGAGGCTTACATCAGCATCCTGATGGACGAGATGCTGCCGGCGGTGGCGCAAGAGGGGCTCGCCGAAGCGTGCGACGTGTTCTGCGAGGAGCACGTCTTCAGCGTTGACGAGTCGAGGAGGATCCTCCTGCGAGCCAAGGAGCTGGGTATGGCGGTGAAGCTCCACGCTGACGAGATCCGCCCCATCGGGGGTGCGGAGTTGGCGGCGGAATTAGGCGCCCTGTCCGCTGACCATCTGGTAGCCATATCCGACGAGGGGATCCGTCGCATGCGGGACGCCCGGGTCGTCCCCATCCTGCTCCCGGCCACCTCCCTCTACCTGAACCTCGGGCACGACGCGCCCGGGAAGAGGATGCTCGCCGAGGGGCTGCCCTGCGCCATCGCCACCGACTTCAATCCGGGCTCCAGCCCGACCAGGAGCCTGCCGCTGGTCATGACCCTGGCCTGCGTCAAGTACGGCATGACGGCGGCCCAGGCCCTCGGCGCAGCGACGTGGAACGCCGCCTGCGCCATCGGCAGAGAGGGGCGCATCGGCGCCCTGGCTCCCGGCTTCCAGGCAGACCTCGTGGTCCTGGACCTCCCGAACCTCAAGTCTCTTCCTTACCGGTTCGGTGAGAGCTTCGTCCGCACCGTGGTCAAGAACGGAGAGGTGGTGGTCGCCGAGGGTCGCCGGCTCGCCCCGGCGGGCTGAGACGACCGGCAGGACGGCACCAACCGCTGAGCGAGGCTCACCACCGGGACGCGCGGTTTCTACTTGGGAACGCGAATGGAGGGCGACACAGGACCGCGCGCCGGACCCTCGCGCCGGATGAGGTAGCAGAACTCGTACTGGTCTCCCATGGCCTCGAAGTCGAGGACATCCCAGGCGCCGAGCTCCTGTTCGTTCATCCAGTGGAACAGCGGTGGCAGGTCCTCGGGCACCCAACAGTGGAAGTGGATCGGGTAGTCCGCCGCCTGCAGCAGCTCGGCCCACAGCCCCCGCCGCTCGGGCTCCGCCACCCCGTTGACGTGCTCCGCCCACTCCAGGAAGTGGAATCGGTTGCGCTCCTCCAGCTCCTCGTGGGTGGCGCCGTGATCGGCGATCAGGTGCTCCAACGTGGTCCGGGTCCGGTCCTTGTCGAAGGTGCCACGCATGTCCGGTAGCCCCAGGTAGATCAAGCCGCCGGGTCGCAGGACCCGATGCCACTCGCGCAGCGCCGCGATGGGGTCCTGGGTGTGCTCCAGCAGGTGGCTCGCGACGACGAAGTCCTGCGAGCCGTCCGAGAAGACGCTGAGGTCGTCCGCCGGGGCCAGGACATCAGGATCGACCGCGGGGACGTGGGCCGGGACCTCTGGGTAGAAGCTCAGCGCCTCGTCCCTGGACAGGAGGTCCACGTAGGTGACCTGCGCTTCGGGCAGCAGCTGTGGCCCCTGGAATGCCCCGATCTCCAATCCCGCCCCGCGCAGGGCTCGCGCCATGCGCTCAGGGGCGACCGACCGGAACACTCTCCGGGACCTCCAGCAATCCGTTGAGAGTCACGAACCGCATGGTCTGATCGGTCCAATCCGGGTCGTCGGGTAGTCGCGCCATCCGCTCCGCCAACTCCCTGAGTCTCCAGCGACGACGGGGCTCCGACAGACGTTTCGGCCTGGTGCTGCTCGCCTGCATCTCGCTGGCGAATACGGTCAGGACCTCGCCGTCGGAACGCCTCCGGACGGTGAGCGCGTGGGTCGCCAGATCCGTGGCCCGGACATCCCCGTCCGCGACCAGGTCATAGGCGACACCGTGAAGCGTCAGACGGAGCGGCTCAGCCTCCGGCGCGGTCATGCAGGCCTCTCGGCCGCGAGCGCATCACGGAATCGGGAGTACGCCGTGGCCGCTTCCTCGTGGCGCCCGGCCTGCTTCAACAGGTGCCCGAGGGCCCAGAACAGGTCCGCGTCCGCCGCCCCCGTGGCCAAGGCCGCTTCGCAATCTTCGAGCGCCGCCGCCTCTCGCCCCTGAGCCCAGTTGAGCCGCGTGCGCTCCTTGAGCGCGGCTCCGTTCTCGGGGTCCAGCTCCAACGCGCGATCCAGGGCGGCACGGGCCGCGGATAGCTGGCCGGAAGTGGTATGGCACTGAAACGCGAGCACGTGAGTCTCGCTGATGTCCTGCTCTGCGGCGATGAGACCGTCGATCATGGTCAGCGCCGGCTGGTGCATCCCCAGCGACAGGGCGACGCGGACCAGGTTGTGCACGGGCGGGAGCGCCGAGAACGTGAGGTCGCTTGCCGCGGTCAGCTGTTCCCGGGCGTCATCGGGACGCTCCAGCCGCATCAACGCCGAGCAACGCCCGGAGATTGCGAAGAGGGTCTCTTCGTCGTTCTCCGCGACCTCCATGGCATCGTCAAACTGCTCCAGCGCACCGCTGCAGTTACCCTCGTCCAACAGAAGGTGCCCATGGCTCATGCGCATGCGAAAGGCCACGAAGTCCGCGGAGGGGCGCTGGCCAGGATCCCCGGCGGGGGCATCCGGACGCCCGGAACGTGCGGACGGGGCCGCGGCGGGGAGCACCGCATGCGAAGGCTGGTCATGTGGTCGATCGGTCATAGCGAAACTGGGAGAGAGTGTGTTACGGGGCTGCCAGCGAAGCCGCGCCGGCGTGCGCGGCCCCTGGTACACGTGTCTCTTCTCTCTTCATCGAACATCATCTAACAGATTCTGCAGGCTTGAGGCAGGTTATACGACCTCGTCGGGTGACTCAGAAATGAGACTCACCGTCGCAAGCAGGTCGCATGCGATCACCTGCCCTCGCGAACCTTGCCCGGCTTGAAGTACCCGTCCTGCCTCGGGCTGAGCCCGGGGATGGGCTCTTCAAAGGGCACCTTGGACGGGTCCTTTCCGGCGCGGAGCAGCAGGTATCGCCTCACGATCTGGCCGAGCACCACCTCCTCCACCTCCTCCCGTTGTCCGCTGAGGACCCAGTTCCAGGAGGTGCTGGCGCCGTCAGCGGCGAAACGAGCGGCATCCAGGGACGGCTCGATCTTGAGCGCGCACACATGCATGACCGTGTTCTTCGGGTTGGTCTCGGGGTGCTCCAGTTCCACGATGACACGGGTCCGGTGCGGCAGCCGATAGGCCACCCACTCCATGGTGGATGTCTCCACGTAGCCAGGAGCCTTGGCGTCGATGGGAAACGTCTCGTTCATGTAGCCGTCGACGGCCTCCCAGAGCAGCTTCTTGTCCGGTTCGACGAACACGTGATGGGAAGGCACCATCGCACGCTGAGCCTCCGCCACGGCATCCGAACCCTGTCCCCCACCGCCGGTCGACTGGGGAGTGCAAGCGGACAACAGCGCGAGTCCGAGCCCGATCAGGATCAGTGGGTGCACAGGACGCGTCATGAAAAGGAGCCCTCCAGGATCTCTATTCGACACAACACCGGGAACCGCTGAAGCTCTGGTCCAGCACGTACCTTCACCCCTCGCCGGGCTCGACGCAAGGGTCACCCCAACCACCCCCTCCAGGAGTCTCCACTCGCACCGCGTCACCAGGATTCAACGTCACGCCGCCGGAGTCCGGGACCGGGGTCCATCGCCCGCCCGCCCGGCGCACCCGGTCATTCCCCGTGGCGCCCGCGTCCCCGCCCGCAACTCCGGGCGCTCCCTCCCGCCGTCGACCCGCCAGGAGCGTCACGCGCATGGCCTCCCGAGCCTCGATCTCACGGACCAGCCCGTCACCGCCGGGGTGGGTCCCCGCACCTCCGGATCCTTCCCGATATCGATAGGCGCGGACGAGCACGGGGTAGGAGTTCTCCAGGGACTCCACCGGCGTGTTGAGGGTGTTGGTCATGTGCGACTGGACGCCTGATGCGCCGCATCGGGTGGGCCCCCCACCAGCGCCTCCACCGAGCGTCTCGTAGAAGGTGAAGGGCGAGCCGTCGGCGCGACACCCCCCTGCGGTGAGGTTGTTCATCGTGCCCTGAGAGCAAGCGGGGACCCGATCGGGGGCCGCGTCCGCCAACGCCAGCAGCAACACGTCCACGATGCGCTGGGATGTCTCCACGTTGCCACCGGCGACCGGCGAAGGACGTCGAGCGTTGAGCAGCGACCCCTCCGGGATCACCACCTCCACGGGATCGAGGCAGCCGCTGTTGGTCGGCAGATCCTCTCGCACCAGGAGCCGGACCACGTAGAACACCGCGGACAGGGTGATCGCCTCGTTGGCGTTGAACGGCGCATCGACAGCGGGGTCCGTGCCCGTGAAGTCGACGATCAGCCGGTCATCGCGCTTGCGAACCTCCACCCGGATCACCGGGGTCCCGGGACCATCCATGGAAGCCTCCGCCTTGAACCGACCGTCCGGGAGCGTCCGGATGGTGTCCCGCGTGACCTTCGCCGCGTGGTGACGCAACGCCCGGGTGGCCGCCAGGAGACGCCGGGCCCCGTGCTCCTCGAACAGCCCGCCCAGGCGATCCCGTCCCAGCTCCACGGCCGCGGCCTGGGCCAGGAGGTCGCCACGACGCTCGTCCGGTGTCCGCGTGTTGGCGAGCACCATGGCGAGCAGGTCCTCGTCCATGCATCCCTCTCGGACAAGGCGAACGGGGGGGATCACGAGCCCCTCACCGTGCAGATCGTGGACCGGCCCCATGCTGCCAGGCCAGGCCCCGCCGACGTCGGCGTGGTGTGCGCGGCACATCACGCCCATGCAAGGCAGCTTCCTGCCAGGCGCGTACACGGGCGCGAACAAGGTCACGTCCGGAAGGTGGGTGCCGCCCCGATAGGGATCGTTGAGGAGTACGAGATCGCCCGGATGCAGCTCCACATTGGCGAGCAGGTGCCGCCCGGTCACATGGACCGACCCCAGATGGACCGGGATGTGGCTCGCCTGCGCCGCCATGTCCCCCTCCGGGCCGGTCAGCGCGCAGGAGAAGTCCAGCCGTTCCTTGATGTTCGGAGAGAACGCGGCCCTGCGCAGCACGGCCCCCATCTCTTCGGGGATCGAGGCGAGCAGGTGACGGAAGACGTTCAGGTCCACGGCGTCGAACTTCATGACCGGACCTCCACCAACATCGCGCCGCTCCTGTGAACGCTGGCTTCCGAGCCCGAGTCCAGCCACACCGTGCCCGTGCCGTCCGCCACGACGGCCGGTCCCTCGATCCGGTGCCCTGCGCGTAAAGCCCCACGCTCGTAAACGGGGTTCCATCTCCGTCGCACGACGTCGCGCACCCGCCCCACCGCCTGCGCCGGGCCGCGCTTCCGCGGGACGGAGGGGAGCTGTGGGGACGGTTGACGGACCTCCATTCGAACCCGCACGGCGACGAGCTCGACGACCCGCTCCTCGTCACGGAACCCGAAGCGGCGCCGGTGTTCGTCATGAAACGCGGCCACCGGATCGGCCCCTTCCGGGACCTCCAGCTCGAAGGACTGGCCCTGATACCGCAGGTCCAGTGAGGCAAGAACGGTCAGGTCCTTCAGTCGAGCGCCCGCCTCGCGAAAGCGCTGCCTGAGCTCTTCGACCAGCGGCTTCGCGAGCCGACGCCGGGCGGTCGCCGAAGGCACCGTCCCGGTCAGCACCGAACGGGAGAGGGTCCGCGCAGGCGCGGCCCACAACAACCCTTGGGCTGAGAGCACCCCCTGGTCCGGGGGAACCACCACGCGAGACAAACCGAGCCGGCGCGCCAGGGACACACCGTGGAGTCCGCCGGCGCCTCCGAAGGTGAGCAGAGCCGCGGAGCGGGGGTCCCGTCCGCGCTCCAGGGAGATCACCCTCAACGCTCGCGCCATGGTCACGTCCGCCAACTCCACGATCCCTTCGCAGAGGCGACGCAGAGAGACCCCCGCCCGGTCCGCCAAACCGGCCAACGCTCGTTCCGCCCGCTCCACCTGAAGACCCGCAGCCCCGAGGGCGAAGTACCGCGGGTCCAGGCGACCGAGCAGGAGGTTGGCGTCCGTGACCGTGGGTTCTTCGCCGACGCCGTAGGCCGCCGGCCCGGGTCGCGCCCCGGCGCTCTCGGGGCCCACGGTGAGGGCGCCGCCCCGATCCAGGCGCGCGAGGCTCCCGCCGCCGGCGCCGACGGTGTGGATCTCGAGGCTGGGTAGCCGGATATTGAGGCCGGCCACCGCCAGCTCCGGCACCCGCGGCAGGTCATCGTCGACCCACGCAACGTCCGTTGAAGTGCCTCCCATGTCCAGGGTGATGAGACGCCGAGCCCCCACCGCCCTGCCCCATTCACGGGCGGCCACCAGACCACCAGCTGGCCCGGACAGGAGCAACCGCGCCGGCTCCTCCGCCACCTCCCCAGGACCGAGCAGGCCGCCTTCCGAGGTCATGACCTGAACCTGGAAGCGCTCCGTGAGGGCGCCCTGCAACTGCCTCAGGTATCTCCCCACCACCGGCCTCAGCCCCGCGTTGACCAGCGCGCAGAGGCCACGCTCCACCTCACGGAACTCCGGATTCAACCGGGCGCTGGAGGTGACGGGGACGCCCAGTTCGGAGAGACCGCGGGCGACGGCCGACTCGTGCTCCTCACACGCGTAGGAGTGGAGCAGCACCACCGCGATGGACCGGGCACCGTTACGCACCAGACGACGGCCTGCGCGAACGCAAGCCTCCACGTCGAGGGGTTCCAGCTCCTCACCGCCGGGACCGATGCGGCCCGGGACCTCCGCGATGAGCTCCCGTGAGGTGGGAAGGGGAGGCCGAACCGGCTCCGGATCGTAGAGGTCCGGCCGGGCCTGACGACCGATCCCCAGCAGGTCCCGGAAGCCACGATTGACGATCAGGCCAACCTTGGGGAGCTTCCCCTCGAGGGTGGCGTTGGTGGCCACGGTGGTGCCGTGTCGGAGCATCGCCGACCCATCAGGGATCAGCCGCGAGGCGGCGGCGGCGATACCCCTGGCCGGATCATCAGGTGTCGACGGGATCTTCAGGACCGCGCCGTCATCCCGGACCGCGTCCGTGAACGTCCCTCCCGTGTCGATACCCAGGGCCGGTGCCATGGGTGGGGATGATACAGGCCGCGGCCCTGACCACACCGGGGCAGAGCGTCCACGGGCGCCGACCCCACGGAATCAGGCCAGATCCTCCCCCGAGGGAACCTCGGAGCACCACCGCACCGGATTCCTCAATGCCCTGGGGTCAGCGCCCCATGGTGGACTTGCTACCATCCGGCGCCATGACCACTCCCGTCGCCACCATCGCAGTCATCGCTGCCTATGGGCTGGGCTCCGTCTCGTTCGCGCTCCTCGCCACCCGGATGGTGAAGGGCGTGGATCTTCGCACCGTCGGGAGCGGCAACCTGGGCGCCACCAACGCCGGTCGGACCTTGGGCCGCAAGTGGGGGGTCGCCATCTATGTCCTCGACTTCCTGAAGGGCTTCGCCCCCACCTGGATCGGGCTCGAACTGCTGGGCCAGTGGGACTCTCCCGCGGCCGCGTACCTCCCCCTGCCCATGCTCATGGGCGCCGCCGCGTTCCTCGGACACTGCTTCCCCTTCTATCTCCGCTTCCGCGGAGGCAAGGGAGTGGCGACCGCCTCCGGTGTCATCCTCGCCGTGTCTCCCGCCGCCTTCATCGCCGCCATCACGGGGTTCGTCATCGCCGTGGCCCTGTTCCGGATGATCTCCCTCGGGAGCATCGTCGCTGCCATCGTGCTGCCGGTGGCCTATCTCGCCTCCGAACGACGAGACGCCCTGGAGTTGCCGAAGCTGTCCTGGCTGACGTTCTTTCTGGGAGTCACCATCCTGGTGATCGCCAGGCACCGCAGCAACATCCAACGAATCGTCGAGGGAACTGAGACCAAGCTGGGGAGGAAGTCGTGAAGGTCGCGGTCATCGGCGCAGGGGGATGGGGCACGGCCGTAGCCATGCTCCTGGTGGAGAACGGGCACGAAGTGACCATGTGGGGTCACGACAGCGCCAACATCGAGCGCATGCAGCGGACCGGAGAGAACAAGAAGTACCTCAACGACGTACCCCTGCCGTCGAACCTCGCCCTCACCGCAGACCCGGAAGAGGCCGTGCAAAGGGCGAAGGTGGTGGTCTCCGGAGTGCCTACCCGATGGCTACGGGAGACCCTCCTGCCCTTCAAAGGGCTGATCCCCAAGCGCGCTCCGTTCGTCTCCCTCACCAAGGGGATCGAAGAGGAGACCCTGCTTCGGCCCTCCCAGGTGATCCGGGCCACCATCCCGGGGCACCCGTCGGCCATCCTCTCCGGCCCCAGCCACGCAGAAGAGGTGGCCCGACGCATCCCGAGCTCCGTGGTGATCGCCGCCAGCTCCCGTGATCTGGCCCGGCGCATGCAGAGGCTGTTCTCGACGGAGCGGTTCCGCGTGTACGCCAACACGGACCCGGTGGGGGTCGAGCTCGCCGGAGCCCTGAAGAACGTCATCGCCATCGCCGCGGGAGTCTGCGACGGGCTCGGGTTCGGCGACAACACCAAGTCGGCGCTGGTCACCAGGGGCCTGGTGGAGATGAGCCGGCTCAGCACCAAGCTCGGCGCCAAGAAGCAGACCTTCGCCGGGTTGGCGGGGATGGGGGACCTGATCACCACCGCGTTCAGCCCCCACGGTCGCAACCGGGCCGTGGGCGAGAAGCTGGGGCAGGGCCAGACGCTGGAGCGGATCGCCCGCGGCAGCGCCAAGGTCGCCGAAGGCGTCGGGACCACGCGGGGCGCCATCACCCTGGCGCGCAAGCACCGGGTGGAGATGCCCATCGCGCTCCAGGTTCACGACATGCTGTTCGCCGACAAGGACCCCCAGGACGCGCTGGCTCAGTTGATGACCCGATCGTCCAAGACCGAGACCTGGTGACCGTGGGCCGAACGAGCAAGAAGATCCTCGTCCTCTTCAGCGACACCGGCGGCGGCCACCGGGCTGCGTCCGTGGCCATCATGGAGGCCCTGCGACAGCAGAACCCCGGCGTCGAGACGGTCATGCGAGACGGGCTGGTGGACGGCGGCCCCTGGCCCCTGAACAAGTCCCCTGCCATCTACTCCTTCGCCATGAAGTGGTGTCGCTGGACGTGGGCGTTCGCCTTCCACCTCTGGAACAGCCCCCGACGCGCCCGGTGGATGGCCGACCTGGGCTACCCACCCATCGCGGGCAAGCTGCGACGACTGCTGCTGAAGGAGGACGCGGACGTGGTCATCAGCACCCATCCCCTCCTGACCAGGACCGTGGCTCACTGCCTCAGGCGCATCGAGCGTGACACCGGGAGCAAGCCCCCGTTCGGGATCGTCGTCACGGACCTCGTCACCGGACACTGGTCCTGGTACGACGCCGCGGCGGACCGCATCTTCGTCCCGACACCGGAGGCGTTCGACCGCGTCACCGCAGGCGGCGTGGACCCGGCCCGCCTGACCATGACCGGCCAGCCGGTTCACCCCAAGTGCGCCAACGCCGCGGCCCAGCGGGAGCCACTCCGGAGCCAGCTGGGGTGGGATGAGGTGGTGGTCCTGCTGGTGGGGGGCGGCGAAGGCATGGGCGCCATCGCGGAGCACGCGGCGGCCATCGACGACGCGCGGCTCGGCGTGCGGCTGGTGATCGTCTGCGGTCGAAACGCCCGGCTCAAGGAGACCCTGGAGGCCCGCGACTGGAGCGGCGAGACCGAGGTCCACGGGTTCGTCTCCAACCTGCACGAGATGATGGCCGCGGCGGACGTGCTGGTCTCCAAGTCCGGACCCGGGTCCATCATGGAAGGCTGCGTGGCGGGGCTGCCCATCCTGCTCTACGACTACCTGCCGGGACAGGAGCTGGGCAACGTGCAGCTCGTGGAGCAACGAGGAATCGGCCATTACGAGAGGCGCCCGACCAACCTCGTGGCCCGCCTGCGCACCTGGATCGAAGAGCCAGAGACGCGCCTCGCAGCGGCGGAGGCGTCGCGCGCCTACGCCATCCCGGATTCCGCCGAGCGCATCGCCCGCGGAATCCTGGAGATGGCGGACGACGTCAGGGGATCGTGATCGGGACCACGTTACCGATGTAGGAGATCCCGGACGGGGACCCGCCCATGTCGCCGGTGACGTAGCAGGCGTAGAACGTCATCCCCGAGAGCTGCGGCAGGTCCGACAGGAACACGGACCACATCCGTGACCCGGACCCGTCCGTGAAGCCCTGAATGTTGCCGCTGATGGCGTTGCCGGGGAATCCAACGGAGTACTCCAGCAGCCAGTCCACGGACAGCGGGATCACCCGCCCGTCGGATGGATCTCCGAAGCTGCTGCACGGGATCCCGGAGTTGCCAAGGGACAGCGCCCCCTGGAAGAACACGTTGGGAGCAGCCGGCACCTTCACCTCCAGCAACTGCCAGGTACCCGGCGCGGGCGCGCTGTTGTTGCGCATGGTCAGGTAGTTGAAGGCTCCGGGGAGGACGCCGGAGTTGGTCGCCGCGACGGTCACGTCCACCGCTTCCGTGTCCACGCCCGCAGGCACGTCACACTTGATCCGGGTGGAGTCCACCCGTGTGATCGACGTGGCCTCGACGCTACCGAAACGGACGGTGAGTCCGGTGGAGGGGAACATGGACCCGTCGATGGTCACCTGATAGCCACCGTCGATCCAGCCGGAGGCCGGAGTCACCGTGGCCGGCGCAGGGGTGGCCGGAGAACCGGACCCGTAGAGAGACTGGTAGCCGGCGATGTCGTCGGGATCGATGCTCCGGTTCGCGGTGTTTCCGGGCGCCACGGAGGGGTACATGGTGGCGCCGGCGACGGCGGAGTGATCCAGGCCCAGGGCGTGCCCGAACTCGTGGCAGGCCACCCCCTCGATGTCGAACTGGCTGAAGGTCGGGTTCCTCGCCCAGACGAAGTCGAAGCCGCCGTCGCGATCGTAGAACTCGATGTCGAAGGCCATGAGCGTGGAGCCGGAGGACCAGTACCAGCACACCGCCAACGCACCGCCGCCGTCCGTCCCGGCGTAGTAGACGGCGTTGGTGCCGTCGAGGGCCACGGTGGAGAGGTTGGTGGTGCCGCCATAGGCGAAGGCGAAGTTGCCCTCTCCGGAGAGCTTCCACTCATCGGCCCCGCTCCGGATGGCGGCGATCTGCTCTGCGGCGGAGCCCGCCTCCGGGTCGGAGAAGTTGGGGTTCACCTGATAGGTGGCGGACGTCGTCGCCCATGACTTCCCGGTGAGGCTGTAGGCCAGCACCTCGGACTCCGGCACGGCCAGCAGACCGAAGACCGTGAGAGCAGACACAACGATGGCCACGTTCTGACAGTACTGCTTCATGATTGTGCCCTTAGAGGTTGCGGATGATCTGCTCGAGTTGAGCCGTGAAGTTCTCGACGGTGGTGTCCACCAGCTCACGCACCTTCCCATCGACCACGGTGTACTTGCCGCGGTACCAGCCGTAGACGTCGCAAGGACCGACGCCGGGCTTCAGGAACAACACCACCTGCTCACCGACGGCGAATCGAGGGGCCTCGCTGGCTCGCAAGGTGATCCCCCCCATGGTGCCCCCGGGGACGGTGATCACGAACGGCGTAGCACCGTCACCCTTGAGGTTGCGGACCGGAACGATGGTCACGTCGGTGACGATCTTCTGGCCGTCCCAGCGCGGCTGGAGCTTGTTCACTCCACCGGTGAGTACGCGATCGGCATTGCGACACAGCCGCTGCGGGGTGAGCTCCCGCACCTGAGCCGCCACGGGCACAAAGAGCCCGATGATTGCCAGACATAGAAAACTTCGCATCTAGGTTGATCTCCAGCAGAGTCCCGTCTCACCCCTGCTATCGGCGGGCAGTGGTCAAACCTTGTGGGGGTCCGGTGACTTATTCACACGGCCCAGGAGGGGGAGGGAGTGGATGCTCAGCGACGGGGCTCGAGCAGCAGGCGTCGCACTTCCTCGGCGCGCACCTGCTCCCGCAACGCCGTCGCGAACTCGCGGCGGCGGTCCAGGTCCGCCGCCTTCAAGACGACGCTCCGCAGGGCCTCCTCGCCCCGTGAGCCCAGGGCCCATAAAGCCGCCCAGGCCTGCGCATAATCCTCCCGGCCGCGACGGCCGTCTCCCAGGTCGTCTCGCAGCAGAAGCTCCGCCGGGTCGGCGAAGGAACCACCGCCCGCCAGGTCCCTCGCCAATCGGAATCGCCCTGGCACCAGAGCCGTGACGCTCCGGGAGACGTCGCCGGAGGGAGACTGGGCCAGCAACTCCGCCAGCCCTTCTTCGAACGGGCGCGGCAACGCCCAGCCTCTCTCCCACACGACATGGTGCACCAGCTCGTGCTGAAGCCGTCGGACGACCACGTCCGGATCATCATCGTCCAGGATCATGAGCAGCCCCGTACCGGGACGGTAGACGCCGTCCGAGTCCTGAAAACGAACCCCCCCGAGCCTCTGATTCCAGCGCTCGTAGACGGCGCCGGTGCCGCAAACCAGCACGGTCAACGGCCGAGGCTGCCCCTCTCCGGGGAGCCAGGCCCTGCAGGACGCCAGGAATCGACGGGCCGCGGCCGCCAGGCGCCGGGAGCGGGACACGTGCAGATCGGACCGCACCAGCACGCCGTCTCCCTCAGCGTCCTTCCCGGCAAACTCCGGCGCCCCGGAGACCAGGATCAGGTCGTCCAGGAGACGTAACCGGCGACCCGCGCTCCGGCAGCCGCGGGAGGAGGCCTGAGCCAACAGGCGACGCGCCACGTCCCGCCGACCGCGCCCCCATTCCACGAGCGCTTGACCACCCACGTCCGCGGCGGCGGTGAACACGCGCTGCGCCTCGTCCAGCTCACCCACCGCCCAGAGCGCGTCTCCCAGGAGGCTGCGGGCACCAGGAACGGAACCCGCCTGGCGCAGCGGCCCCACGGCAGCGGACGGCGCCGTGGCCTCGACCATGCGGATGGCACCGACGAGAAACGCCGGACCGCGGACCTCCGGAGACCGCTCTCGCAAACGCACCGCCTCGCGCAGGGCCTCCCTCGTGTCTCCCGAGATCGCCTGGCGTCGAATGGCCAGGGCGAGCTGGGCATCCTCCTCACCCAGCCCCTCCGTGAGGCGGGCGACCGGGATGGTGTCCAGGGGCCCCTGGAGGGGGATGTCTCGGGGGCCCGGCAACTCCTCCAGCTCCGCCCGCTGGTCCAGCCAGCGAAGTCGCTGGGCGGAGGCCGACCCCAGCCACGCCTCCAGACGAGCCTCGGTCAGGGAGACCCGGCCGTTCCGGGCGGACAGATGAAGCCGTCCGGGCCGAACGGAGCCCATGGACCAGCCGCCCCGGGGCTTGATCCCTCGCCCGCCCAGGGAGAGGACGAGGCTGTTGCCCGAGAGCCGGAGGCGAAGCCGCGAACCCGCTCCTCCGGACTCCTTGGGCCGAGGAGCGGCGGCAAGACGCCTGGAGCCGGTGACCGACAATCGGAAGAGGACCACCTCGCCCCCTGGCGCACCCAGATCCAGGACGTGACCGCGGGTCTGCCACGGGTCGGAGCCGAAGACCACCTGGAGACTGCCCCCTCGCTCTCGGAGCCGCCCCTCGAGCACGAACCCGGTCACCAGACCGGCCTCGAATTCGCCGCCCCGGGACTCCCCGGGAGCAGCGGACAACGCCAGATTGCCCGGCTCCGCGCCGATCCGAGGGCGGAAGGCGCCGCCGTCGAGCGGATCGCCGACCCACCGAGAGCCCGTCACCTGAGCGGTGAGCAGGGTCGGGAGCAGCATCAGACTGACAAAAAGACGGCACATCGGGGGTCCGCGGGGTTGTGGGTTCCTTGTGGCAAGGCCCGCAAGATAGTATCAGCTAGGAACGCCCCAAATCCTCCTGAGAGGCTCACATGAGCGCGCCAACAGAGCAGGACCCAAACGTCGCCGTCAAGACCGTAGAGCAGGTGGTCATTCGTTTCGCCGGAGACTCCGGTGATGGCATGCAGATCACCGGCAACCAGTTCACCAACACCACCGCCCTGGCCGGCAACGACCTGGCCACCTTCCCGGACTTCCCGGCGGAGATCCGCGCACCTGCGGGGACCCTGCCCGGGGTCTCCGGGTTCCAGGTGAGGTTCTCGTCCTTCGATATCCACTCGCCCGGTGACAAGCCGGACGTGCTCGTGGCCATGAACCCGGCCGCGCTGAAGGTGAACATCGGAGAGCTGGTCCCCAACGCCATCGTCATCGTCAACACCGGCAACTTCGGGTCCATGGACCTGAAGAAGGCCGCCTACGACTACAACCCGCTGGAGTCCAACGATCTGGACGGGTATCGGGTGGTGGAGGCGGACCTCAACAAGCTGACCCGGGACGCCCTCGCGGACACCGGCCTGAACAGCAAGGCCCAGCTGCGGTGCAAGAACTTCTTCGCCCTCGGCATGGCCTACTGGATCTACAGCCGGGACCTGGAACCCACCATCACCTGGCTGGGCAAGAAGTTCGCCAAGAAGCCCGCCATCGCCGAGGCCAACGTCAAGGCCCTCAAGGCCGGCTACAACTACTGCGACATCATCGGTGTCTTCCAGGAGCGCTACGAGGTGCCGCCGGCGGATCTCCCCGCCGGGACCTATCGCAACGTGATGGGCAACCAGGCGACGAGCCTGGGGCTGGTGGCGGCGGCCCAGCGAGCCGGCCTCCAGTTGTTCCTCGGCAGCTACCCCATCACCCCCGCCACCGACATCCTGCACCAGCTCTCCGCGTACAAGAACTACGGCGTGGTCACCTTCCAGGCCGAGGACGAGATCGCCGCCGTCTGCGCCTCCATCGGCGCGGCGTTCAGCGGCAATCTGGCGGTGACCTCCACCTCCGGGCCCGGGCTGGCCCTCAAGGGTGAGGCCCTGGGTCTGGCGATCATGACCGAGCTGCCCCTGGTGGTCATCGACGTCCAGCGCGGCGGCCCGTCCACCGGCCTGCCCACCAAGACCGAGCAGGCGGACCTCATGCAGGCGCTCTACGGTCGTAATTCCGAGAGCCCCTGCGTTGTCGTGGCGGCGCAGAGCCCGGCAGACTGCTTCCACATGGCGTTCGAAGCGTGCCGCATCGCCCTCGAGCACATGGTCCCGGTGGTCCTCCTGACAGACGGCTACCTCGCCAACGGCGCAGAGCCATGGCGCCTTCCGGACCTGGAGCATCTACCCAAGATCAAGGCGTCCTTCGCCAAGGAGGCGGACGGGTTCCTCCCCTACTCCCGCGATCCCGAGACCCTGGCCCGCCCGTGGGCCATCCCCGGGACACCGGGCCTTGAGCACCGGATCGGCGGGCTCGAGAAAGAGGACGGGACGGGTAACGTCAGCTACGACGCCGCCAATCACGAGTTCATGTGCCGGACCCGGCTCGAGAAGGTCCAGCGCGTGGCGCAGCACATCCCGGAGCAGGACGTGGAGGGAGCCCAGGAGGGCAAGCTCCTGATCCTCACCTGGGGCGGCACCCACGGCGCCGTGGCGGGCCCGGTGATCCGCGCCGCCGCCGCCGGCAAGTCCGTGGGCTGGGCCCACCTTCGTTACCTGAACCCCCTGCCGCGGAACCTCGGAGACATCATCTCTCGCTTCGAGAAGGTGGTGGTGCCGGAACTCAACCTGGGCCAGCTGGTCAACGTGATCCGCGCCACCTATGAGGTGCCCGCCATCCCGCTGAACAAGGTCCAGGGACGTCCCTTCACCACCTCCGAAGTCGAGTCGATGATCGACGAGAACCTGGCCTAGCGCCCTTACCCGAGCCTCCAACAGAGACAAGACCATGGCCGAGACCCTCACCAAGAAGGCTTACAAGAGCGACCAGGAAGTGCGGTGGTGCCCGGGCTGCGGCGACTACGCGATCCTCAACTCCGTACAGGCCGCCTTCGCCGAGCTGGGCATGTCACGGGAGAAGACGGTCATCGTCTCAGGCATCGGCTGCTCCAGCCGGTTCCCGTACTACATGTCCACCTACGGGTTCCACTCCATCCACGGTCGCGCGCCGGCCATCGCCACGGGGGTCAAGCTGGCCAACCCGGAGCTGGACGTCTGGCTGGTGACCGGCGACGGAGACGCCCTCTCCATCGGCGGCAACCACCTCATCCACACCCTGCGCCGCAACGTGAACCTGAAGGTGCTCCTGTTCAACAACAAGATCTACGGCTTGACCAAGGGCCAGTACAGCCCCACGTCGGAGATCGGCAAGGTCACCAAGTCCACGCCCATGGGCTCCACCGACAGCCCGTTCAATCCGCTCAGCCTGGTCATCGGCTCCGGCGCCACCTTCGTGGCCCGGTCCGTGGACGTGTTCGCCAAGCACCTGAAGGAGACCATCCACCAGGCTGCGCAACACAAGGGCTCCGCGTTCGTGGAGATCTTCCAGAACTGCAACATCTTCAACGACGGTGCGTTCCAGGACCTGACGGACAAGGAGCTGCGCCACGACAACATCATCGAGCTCCGTGACGGCAAGCCCCTGATCTACGGCAAGGACATGGACAAGGGGCTCAGGCTCAACGGATTCGAGGTGGAGTCCGTCGGGCTGGGAGATGAGGTCGGCGCCGACGATTGCATCCAGTGGAACTCCGGAGTGGAGAACCCCGGCATGGCGTTCACCATGGCCCAGGCCACGGACAGCGACCTGCCCACCCCCATCGGCGTCCTCCGCAACGTGCAACGACCGACCCTGGATGAGTTGATCCACCACCAGATCGATCAGGCCAAGAGCGCCCGCGGCGAAGGAAGCCTTGAGCAGCTCGTCTACTCGGGCGATACCTGGGAAGTGAAGTAAGCCGCGGCCGGCGGCGACGCCATCCGCCATGCGCGCATTTGTCTTCCTGGCCGCCGCCTTCCAGCTCACTGACAATCAGGTCTTCGCTCTCCTGGCCGCCACCCTGGACCAGGAGTACTGGCCCGACGGAGGCAACGCATCGTGGCTCCTGGTGGCCTATCCTCTCGGCGCGGCGCTTGGCCCCTGCCTGCTCACCCAGCTGGCACCCTCGGTGAAGGCTCGGGTCGTGGTCACGGTCTCCCTCGTGACCCTCGCAGCGCTCCAGCTCACCATGGCGCTGGCGCCCACCTTCGCCGTGGCCCTCGGCTGCCGAGGCATCGCGGGAGCGGCCTCCGGGATCCTGTCCTACGCCCTCCTCATCGAAGCGGTCCGGGCAGGTGACCGGACGGTGACCTTCATGACCGCCGGGTTTCTCCTCGCCTACGTGGTGGGAATACCGAGCGGCGCGGCGGTAGCCGCCACCGTGGGCCTGCCGACCCTGTTCACGGCCCTGGGAGTGGCGGCGGCGCTCCTCGCCGCCTCAGCCCAGGTCCTGCTACCGACCTCCGCAACGACCCAGCACACGGGTACCCCACGGCCCTTCCGACACTTTCTCGCATCCCGTCGCTACCGTTCGGGCCTCATCACGTCCATGCTCATCGGCGCAGCCCTCGCCGGCCCGGTGGCGGTCTTTCCGCGGATGCTCGCGTCAGCGGGCGGAATGGGGCTCAACGATGTGGCGTGGGTCTACTACCTGGGAGGCGGCGGGCCGATCCTCGCCCTCCCCTTCGTCCCGCGGCTGATCCAGGCCCTGGGCATGGCGCGGACCTGCACCCTCGGCGCCCTCACCCTCGTCCCGGCGCTGCTGGCCATGCCCCTGGGAGCACACGGCACGGTGATCGCGGGGTGCCTGCTCATGCTTGCCCTGGCGGTGGAGACCGTTCGACGCACCGCGCTTCAGGCCCACATGGGAGGGCTGGCGCCGGAACAGGACCGCCCACGGTATCTGGCGCTGCGCAACGTCGCTGTGCAGGTGAGCGTCTCCGTTGGGGTCGCGGGCGCTATCCTCGTGCGCGACGGCGCCGGATTCATGGCCACCTGTGTCCTGGCGGCGGCGCTGGCCGCCACCTCAGCACGCTGGGTGCCGAAGGTGCGCACGAGAGACGCCGTCTCTGACGGAGCTTAGGGCCGCGGCGAGGTCTTGCGGCCCTAACCGGCGACGCCCGGGACGGGTTCGTCGGATGCGTGCATGCCGCTCCAACGCCGCATGTGGACCAGGGCCCAGTGGGGTGGTGAGGCGCTCTCGAGGAAAGCCGTCCTCATTCCGTCCGTGACCCGCGCGCCCATGATCTTGACGCTTCGATCCAGCCGTTTCTTGACCGCGGCCGCGGCCGCCCGCCCCTGCAGGCATCGCCACAACCACGACCGTACCGCCAGCACCGCCGGGGTGGCGTCACCGCTCTCTGCGGTCAGCATGGCCTCCGCTCTGCGCGCCGCACGAGCCGCCGCGCCGGTGTCTCCTCGGGCCTTCGCACACGCCGCGAGCTGCGTCAGCACGAGCGCCTGGGCCGGGTAGGGGGCGTGCCCCTCAATGACCTTCCACACCTCCCGAGCCTCGCTGAGCGCGCGCTCCGCGCGTCCCGCGCTGAGCTGGGCCGCGGATTCGAAGAGCCGCAACTCCAGGTAGCCGCTGAGGTCGCCGATGGCCTTCAATCCGGTGGCCGCCAGTCGCCGTCGCTCGTCGTTCTGGTCCAGCCACGCACCCAGATTGGCCTGATGCCCGTTGAGGGCCGCCACGAGCGCCTTGCGAATGGAACGGTAATCGTAGGACCGGTTGCTGGTCATGGATGCAGTCATGTCGCCCCTCCTCCGACCCGGGGACCCACGCTGCATCCGACGAGTGGCACGTGATTTTTCGGCGTGACCCGTCGGCTTTCTTTAGCGGCCCTGAGCAGACCGCTTCACGAGCCAGGAGGAGCGCCTCAGCCGCGGGCTCGCGGCAGCGATAGCCGTCTCAGGACGTAGGCCACCGCTCCCGCCGCCAGGATCCCCAGACCGTAGAGGGCGTTCTGACGCTCGTCGGGATCGAGCAGGAGGTGGGCATCCACGAAGACGACCACGGCGATGAAGATGGCGGGGGTCACGGGGTATCCCCAGCAGCGGTACGGCCTCGCCCGGTCCTTCATCTTGAAGCGGAGCACATACACGCCGAACACCACGAGCCCGTAGAAGATCAGGGCGGCGAAGACCACGAACTCGGTGATGTCCGCGAAAGACCCCAGCACCCAGACGAGGAACAGGCTCCACGCCGCCTGCACCCAGATGGCGACCACGGGGGTCTTCCACCGCGGGTGGACCCGCATGAGCACGGACGGCAGCTGCCCGTCCTGGGCCATGGCGTAGAACGCCCGTGGAGTGGAGAGGAGGTTGGGGTTGGCAGCGCCGAACACGGACAGGCAGATCAGGCCCGCCAGCCACGCCCCGGCGTTGCCGCCGAAGATCCGATCCACCGCCAGGGTCGGGACCTCCCGATCCTGTGCGAGGCCCCGCATCTCCTCCAGCGGGATGACCGCCATGTAGGTCCGGTTGACCAGCACGTACACGACGATCAGCACCACGATCCCGATGACCAGGGCTCGCCACAGATCCCGCTCAGGCCGCTTCATCTCCGCGGCGGAGAACGCCAGCTGGTGCCAACCCTCGTAGGCCCAGAACAGGGCCACGGCGGCGGCCACCAGGCCCGCCACCAGGTCCGCCTCCACAGCAGGGGACGGTCCGGCGTTGACCGGCGCATCGCCGCCGGACACCAGGAGGCCGCCGATGACGATGGCCGCCAGGGCGAGGAGCTTGGCCACCGTCGAGAGGTTTTGGAGCAACGCGCCCCAGCGCACGCCGCAGTGATTCACCACCGAGAGCACCAGCAACATCCCCGCGGCCGCGACGAACTCGCCAGCGGACCCCATGGGCACGATGCGGTCCAGGTTCTCGGAGAAGGCCACGCAGAGCGCGGCGAGGGTGCCGGTGTTGATGACCAGCAACAGGCACCAGCCGTAGAGGAACGCCACGAAGGGGCCGTAGGCTTCCCGCAGGAACGCGTACTGCCCCCCGGCCTGGGGGAACATGGCCCCCAGCTCCCCATAGGCCAGGGCCCCGAAGAGGCAGATCACGCCGAGGACGGCCCAGGCGCCCAGGATCCAGGTCTCGTCAGGCAAGCTCCTGGAGATGTCCAGGGGCTTCATGAAGATGCCCGACCCGATGACGGAGCCCACCACGAGGAGCACGGCGGAGCCCAGACCCAGGTGGCGCTGCAAGGACGCGCGCTGCATGGCGGAGCAGCCTACCCGAGACCCGGAGCCGCTGTCCGGGTCCGGTTACTTGAGGGCGACCACGTAGGCGATCCAGGAGGGGTCGTTCTCACCTTCCCGGGTCTCCCGGTAGATCCCGTTGCCCTCGTTGGTCTCGCTGTCGGTGCCTTCCCAGTAGACGCGGGTCTCCTTGAACCCCACCTCCCGCAGAACGTCGCGGAGCTCGGGACAGGTCCAGATCCGCCAGTCGTAGGTGAACGCCTTGCGCATGCGGGTCCCGTCCGGGAAGTGGAAGTGGATCCAGCTGACCCGCTTGTGGGTGACGGGGCTGAAGTCCCCCTGCTCCCACACGTACTTGAACCCGGCCATCTTCTTGTTTTCCGTGAGCGCGTCCTGGGACTCGCTGCCGCCATGGATGTCACAGAAGTAGACGCCGTCGCGACCGAGAGACTGGTAGGCGGCTTTGAAGTAGCGCGCCAGGGTCTCGCGGTCGTGGAAGATGCAGTAGGAGAAGTTGAACCCGACCTGCACGTCCACCTGGGGTCGCTTGGGGGTGAGCACGTCACCCTTCATGAGGTGGACACGCTCGGCCTTGTCTCCCAGGGGGGCGATGTTCCGCTCGCGCCCCCACTCCAGGACCTCCTCGTCCAGGTCCACCCCCCAGGCCTCACGGTCCCGTCGGCTCTTGACCCACTCCGCGCACAGCAGCGAGGTCCCGGCGAAGTCCTCCCGGAGGGTCAAGGCCCGCCTGCCCCGCAGGGTCCTGAACACGCGGCTGAGGAAGCGGACGTCCGCCTCCGGGCACTGGACGGACTTCTCGTAGAGCTCGTGGCGATCCGCCGTCTTGGCGCTGTACTTGTTCGCGGTCTTGGTCAATGGAGAACCTCGTACTGCGCAGCATTGAACCAAACCGGCGGAGCGACGCAAGGCGCGTCGGTATACTGCCGCCATGAGGCGTACACGGATCGGGGAGACGGAGCTCGTGCTGGCGGAGCCGGTGACCAGACAGGCCACGTGGATCGGCCAGCAGGATCTCATGGACCAGCTCCTGGCGTCATGGACCGTCATCGACGACCACGACCTGCCCCTTTGCCCCAGGATCATAGGGCAACCCGGCATGGGCAAGACCACCCTGGCTCAGGCCGCCGCCCAGAGCCTGGACAGCCCGGTGTTCATCTACCAGGGGACCATGGACACCCGACCGGAGGACCTCCTGGTGACCCCGGTGTTGTCCGAGTCCGGGAACATCAGCTACCACGCGTCTCCCCTGGTCACCGCCATGATCGACGGCGGCGTGGCCATCCTGGACGAGGCCAACCGCATGTCGGAGAAATCCTGGGCGAGCCTCGCTCCGCTGCTGGACAACCGTCGCTACGTGGAGAGCATCGTGGCCGGGGCCCGGATCGAGGCCCACCCGGACTTCCGGTGCTGCGTCACCATGAACGACGACGCCTCCACCTACGAGGTCCCCGACTACATCATCAGCCGCCTGCAGCCCCTGATCGAAGTGAGCTTCCCCGATCGGGACGATGAGCTGGCGATCCTCAAGTACAACGTGGACTTCGCCCCCGAGAACCTCCTGGACCTGACCTGCGGATTCCTGCAGGAGGCCCACCGGCACCGCCTCAACTACAGCACCAGGGACGGGGTCAACATCATGCGCTACGCCCTGAAGTTGCACAGCGCAGGGCTCGCGACGGACCTCGATGCGGCGTTCCACCGCGCGGTCGAACAGGTGCTTGGAGAAGGCGCGGAGGACTTCGAAGCCCGGGCCCGAGGCCAGTTCATGCTCGGCGGGATGCAGGACTTCGGCAGCTTCTTCACCACGCCGGAGGACCTGGGCGGAGACGACCAGTGATCGCCGGCCCGGCACAGGGCCCTCGCCCCGTAAGACGTCTGCTCCCCTGGGCCTCGCCGCGAGCCACGGAGTCTCAGGCCGGATGATCACCCCTCTACCGCTGGTCCACGGACGCCTGGCCTTCGCCATCGAGGCGCGCCGGCGGCTGTTGGCCCAGCCGTGGGACGCGGTGGCGGTGGAGCTCCCGCCATCCCTGGCGCGCTCCGTGTACGAGGCCCTCGACAAGCTGCCGCAGATCAGCGTCGTGGTGTACCGCGACATCCCGGGCTTCCTGGACCCGGAGGATCAACACCTCTGGTACGTGCCCATCGACCCCTGTGACGGCATCGTGGAAGCCCTGCGGATCACCCGCGGCGAGCGGACCCCGACCTTCTTCATCGACGCTGAGGTGGATGAGTTCCGGGCGAGGCCGGTCACCATCCCCGACCCCCACGCCCTCCACGGCCTCGGCCTCGACACCTGGTACGAGGCGGTCCAGCCCTGGCTCACCCTGGTGGAGCGCACGGAACAGGACGACATACGGGAACGTCACATGGCGGCGCGGCTGAGCGCCCTGTCCCAGGAGCTGGGGCCGGACGCGCAGATCCTGGTCTTGTGCGGGCTGGCCCACTGGGCCGGGATCAAACGGCACATGGAGGACGAGACGGGCGTCCTCCACGACGAAGAACGGACCGAGCCGGAGCAGGTGGAGGTGTCGGTGGTCAACCCCGAGTCCCTCCCCCACATCATCGGCGAGATGCCGCACATCACATGGCAATGGGAACAGCACCGGAACAGCATCGCCCTGGACGACTTCGACTCGGTGTTCGGCCTGAAGGACCTGCTGACGTCCGCCCGTGAGCACTACGCCGTGGAGTTCCCCGACGCCCTGGAGAAGCCGACGCTGAGAGCCCTGAGCACCATGCTCTCCTTCACCCGGAAGCTCGCGGTCCGCGAACGTCGGCTGATCCCGGACACCTGGACCCTGGCCACCGCCGCCAAGGGCTGCATAGGCAACGACTTCGCCATCAGCGTCCTGAAGTGCGCCAGTCGCTACCCCCCCAACGGTGACACGCCCGAGTTCCAGACCCGGGAGCATGACGGCCTCCCGACCACGGACCCGGAACCAGCCCCACCCACACCGCTGAACATGACCCGGGAGTTGATCCTGACGGAACACGGCGCCGCCGAGGCCACCTGTCGCACCCCGGGAGAGGCGGCGGAGTGGCGCCCCCTGTCCTTGCGCAGGCGGCCGGAGCGGGCGAACCGCGAGCTATGGAAGCGCGGCTGGGATCTCTCGCGCCACTGCTCGTGGCCACCGGAAGACGTGATGATCGAGAACTTCCGCGACTTCGTCACGCAACGGGCCCTTGGCCTGGCCGGTCTCTCCCTGGTGCGCACGGAGCCGTTCACCACCTCCTTCAAGGACGGCATCGCCCTGCGCGAAACCCTCCGGGACTGGCACCGCAAGCGAGTCCACGTCAAGGAAGAGCCGCGCGTCGCGGGGGACGTGGGCGCCCTGGTACTGGTGTTCGAAGAGGACGACGAGGGGCTGCGGTTCCCGTGGCGCACCACCTGGATGGCGGAACATGAGGAGGAGTCCACCCTGGCCTTCTACTCCACGGACCCGGAAGACGACATCGTCGGCCCGGGGATCGGCCGGATCTTCTATGGGGGATGCATGTTCATCTATCCGCCCATGATCATCCCGAACATCTGGGATGACCTGAGATTCGAGCAGGCCCGCCGACCTTCCGAGCGCCTCTTGCTGGCGGCGTTGTGGTACTCAAGGGACCGTTACGTCGCCTACGCTGCCCCCACGCCTCCGCCAGCGGAGGTCAAGCAACAGGCTGAGACCCTGGGCAAACACATCGTGTATGTACCCATGAGTTCGTTCTCCTCCTCAACCCTCGAGCGCCTGCGGCGAGCCCACGTCCTCAACGGACACGAGGTGCGCAGCTGGGCGGACCGGTTCATTCGCTGATGGACAGCGCCGACGTTCTGCTGCTGTTCAAGGCGATCCACATCATCGGAGTGGTGGTGTGGTTCGCAGGTCTCTTCTACCTGGGCCGCCTCTTCGTCTATGACCGTGAGGCGCGTGACCGGGGAGAGCCGGAGCGCGCCATCCTCACCGAGCAGTTCCGGATCATGGAGCGCCGCCTCTACTTCGGCATCACCTGGCCCGGCATGGTGGTGACGGTCGCTTTCGGCCTCGCCCTCATCAACTGGTTCGGCCTGCCCTGGTGGTTGGCCGTGAAGCTCGGATGGGTGGCCGGTCTGGTCGCCTATCACCTCAAGTGCGGAGCCCTGCGACGGGACCTGGAGGCCGGCCGATGCGCATGGAGCTCGCGCCGGTTCCGGCTCTGGAACGAGGTCCCGACCCTGCTCCTGGTGGGCATCGTCTTCCTGGTGGTGATGAAGGAGCAGATCGACATCATCTATCTGGGCCTCGCCCTGGTGATCCTGGTGGGAGTGATCGTACTCACCATCCGCCGACTGGCCCGCTGAGGACGTCGCTCCCCGTCGTGTCGACCGAATACAATCCACCCGTGACCACCGTCTACCGAGGGCACCTCTTCCATCTGACCGGGGACCCCACCCTGCGGGACGCCCGCGCCGCGCTCGTGGAAGAACGGGACGGCATGTTGATCGTCGGGACGGACGGGCGCATAGAGCACGGCGGAGCGTTCGACGCAGACCTGGTCCCGGACGACGCCACGGTGGTGGACGAGCGAGGCCGCTTCATCCTGCCGGGGTTCGTGGACGCCCACGTCCACTACCCTCAGGTCCACGCGGTCCATGCCTGGAACGGCGGCACCCTGCTGGAGTGGCTCGACGACCACGTCTTCCCCGCCGAGGCCAGGCTGGCGGACCCCGAGGAGGCAGCACAGGCGGCCCGAGACCTGTCCGACGGCCTGCTGTCCGCGGGCACCACCTCCGCCATGATCTATGGCTCTCAGTTCCCTGAAGCCCAGGAGGCCCTCTTCCAGGAGCTGAGCACGAGGGGCATCCGCGCCATCGTTGGCCGCACCACCATGACCGTCGGCCCGGCGCCGCTCATCACCTCCATCAACGACGCCCTCCGGCTCTGCGAGGACGAGATTCAGCGCTGGCATGGCAGCTCCCATGAGCTCATCCAGGTCGCCTTGATGCCACGTTTCGCCCTCAGCCTTCAGCCTCGGGAGCTGGCCGAGTTGGGCAAACTCTGGGAGCGGGTTCGCGACGGGGGCGTGCGCTTCAGCAGCCACCTGGCAGAAGACCCGTCCGAGGTCACCGAAGTCTGCCGCCGCTACGCCGTCGAGCGCTACCTGGACGCCTACGACCGCTGTGGATTCCTGGGCCCGCACTCGGTCCTGGCCCACGGCGTCCACTGCGACGAGGTCTCGGCCGCTCGATTGGCCGCCACCGGCACATCCATCGCCCACTGCCCGACCAGCCAGCTCTACCTCGGCAACGCCACCATGCCTCTGTCCCGGATGGAGGCCGCCAACGTACCGCTATGCCTCGGGTCAGACGTCGCCGCCGGCGACACCTTCAGCATCCCGGAGGTCCTGAACTCCACCTACAAGGTACACTCGGGGTCGGCGTCGCCCCGCACCCTCCACCCGGCGGAGCTGCTCCACCTCGCCACTTTGGGAGGCGCCCAGGCCCTCGGGATCAACGACCGCGCGGGAAACCTCGACCCCGGCAAGGACGCGGACCTCGTCGTCATCGACGCCGAGCTGCACCCACCCCTGGGTCGCCGTCTGGCTCAGGTGTCGGAGGATGACGGTGAGCAACGCCTGTTCACCCTGCTCATGGGGATCGGTCGTGACACGATCGCACGCACGGTGATCCGCAACCACACACGATACCGACTCAGACACCCGTGAAATCACCGGTTTTCCACCATTTGAGAGGGCATCCCCACATGTCGCCCACAAAACAAAATACCCGAATTATCCGTTAAAGCCGAACGCCTGCTGACGTCGAATTGATGGACATACCCAATCCGAATCCAGGGGTTTCAGACCGAAACCCAGGAGACCACCACCGCACGTGGGACGAGCGCTGCACACGCTCGTCCCACTCTTTTTTTGGGATCGCGCCCCACTTCTCCCGCCCTCAGCAATCGCTCGGCCATGGGTCGCCGGTACGACTGTCTGTTCATCCGCGGCAGTAAGAGTCCTCCCGCCTGCCCAGCGTGGCCAGCGCAAGCAACTGCGCAACAGCACCTTGAGCGGAGGTCACCCAGCCCCCCCCGAGGCCACACCATGGGCCTGACCACGACACAGACGCGGGTGTCATGGGGAGCGGCGGCTCGCACCATCAGCGCCTCCTACCAGGACAGCGGTGGTCAACGGCCTCAACTCGGACACCGAGACCCTGAAGAGATCCCCGTCGCCAACCACAAAAGGACCATCGAGCCCTTCCAACGGGGGGTACCCTCCGTGTAACTTGCCCAGGTCGGTTGTTTCCTTGCTTGGTTGGTTTGCTTTGGACGTCGCCCTCGGTGTCACTCTAAGCACCCCCGGCAAAGACAGTCCAATAGCACGAGAGTAGATCCTAATGCTCCCTTCAGTTCCCTTAATCCCCAGGAGTTCATTGTGAAGAGAACGATCTTCTCAGTAGTCATCGTAGCGGCCCTCACCGTGAGTGCCTCTGCCCAGCTCACGACTCTGACCACGACGTTTGCCGCTGGCAACGGCCAGTCCGGCAACATGTTCGACATCCAGGCCACCAACGCGGTCAGCATCTGCACCTTCGACGTGCACCTCAACCCGGGCACGTGGGACATGGAAGTCTACGTGGTCACCGGCGGCGGGACCTACGTCGGCAACGAGCAGAACGCGGCCGCTTGGACGCTCCTCGGCACCGCCACCGGCGTCGTCTCCAACGGCGTGGGCGCCGCGACTCCGCTGCCCATGTCGATCAACACTCCCATCGCGGCGGGTGCGACCCAGGGCTTCTACGTGACCGTGACCAACGGCACGGCCATCGCGTACACCAACGGCACCACGCTCGGTGCGGTGTTCGCGTCTGACGCCAACATCGCGTTCCTCGAGGGCGCGGGCAACCCGTACCCCTTCGGCGCGCCCTTCGCTCCCCGCGTCTGGAACGGCAACATCAACTACACCACGGCCGGCGCGTGCCCGCCCGCGCCCTTCCAGGCCAACAGCGCCACCTCGTCCATCGACGTGGACGGCGTGACCAGCAACGGCTACCAGGCCGCCGCCAGCGAAGTGTGCGTGCTCGGGACCTCGAACCTGAACTCGGCCGCCACCGTCGGCGCCCCCAGCGACATCGCCATCGCCTTCTCGCCTCTCGGCGCGGCGCTGGTCACCACCGGCGGTGGGCAGCAGGTGAACATCAACACCACCGACCCGACCCTGTTCAACTTCAACGGTCCTCAGGCCACCTTCGCCGGGCTCCTGAACCTGCAGCCGCACCCGGGTGCGTTCACGTTCAACATCCCCACGGGCACCCCCTTCACCGGCAGCGCCCAGCAGCTGACCGTGGACGGCGCCTCCGTTGACGGGTTCGTCCTGTCGCAGGGCTCGCAGCTCACCATCACCACCGGTGGTTCCATCACCCCGACGCAGAGCGACGACGGCACCAACCAGATCTTCATCCAGGGTGCTCCGCTCTGCGGCACCGGCATCGACTTCTACGGCACCACCTACACGGACTTCTATCAGAACTCCAACGGTGACGTCAGCTTCACCGCCGGTAGCACCGACTTCTCGGCGACCTCCGGTGAGTGGCAGACCCAGATGCCTCGTATCGGCGTCGCGTCGGACCTCGAGCCGAACAACTTCGGCACCATCACCATCACCAACAACGGCCCCGGCCTCAGCGGCACCGGTGACAACATCGTCGTCTCCTACGCCAACATCACTGAGTGGGGCACCGGCGGTCTCGGTGTCACCTCCTTCGACGTCGTGTTCCACGGCGCCTTCGGTCACGAGATCAGCGGCTTCACCACGGACGGCACCTGGGGCACTTCCGCGGTGGTCGGCGGCATGGCCCTCGGCGCCGGCAGCACCGTCACTCCGAACGTGAGCTTCGAAGCTCTGTTCGGCACCGGCCTCCAGGCCGGCGCGTCGACCGACAACGTCATCGACGAGAACACCGCCGGCATGCTGATCAACACCGTGGGCTGGAGCAGCATCCAGTTCCCGCTGTTCGACGGCTCCGCGTACCTGGTCCAGTAACCCGGTACTGCAGACCTTCGCGGCTCGGTTCTTCAACGAGCTGAGCCGCGACCACGGGCGACGCGACCTTCACGGTAGCGTCGCCCGTGTTGCATTCCGGAACAGGCGCTAACCTGTCCCCATGCTGAGCTACGAAGAGGCCCTGCACATCATCCGTGGTCTTGAAGGCCGGGAGGACCAGGAGACCGTGCCCCTCGCCGACGCCGCGGGTCGCGTCGTGGCGCGACCGGTCCTCCTGGATCGCGACGTCCCCGGCTTCGACCGGGCCACCATGGACGGGTACGCGGTCGCCCTCGACGGCCCCCGGGACCGCTTTCAGGTCATCGACACCATCCTCGCAGGGGAGGACAAGGACACCCGACCGAAGGCTGGCCAGGCCGTCCGCATCATGACCGGCGCTCCGTGCCCTCCTGACGTCACCGTCATCCCCATAGAGCGCACGGACGGCGGCCAGGAGCTCGTGACCGTTACGGACCAGGACGCCCTCGTACCCGGGCGCAACATCGCCTGGAGGGGCGAGGACGGACACGAGGGAGACACCGTGGCCGCCTCTGGCCAGCGGCTCAGCCCCATCATGCTCTCGTCCATCGCCATGGCCGGCGCCACGAAGGTCGAGGTCTGGCGACGTCCTCGGGTGGGGATCGTCACCACCGGGGACGAGGTCGGCAGCGAGAGCAAGGCGGGGATCCGGGACAGCAACGGCCCCCTGCTGCTGTCCCTCCTGGCCGCCTTCGGCTGCGACGTCCACCGCGCCCACGCGCGGGATGATGAGGGCGCCCTGAGGGCCGCCCTCGCTGATGCTGGTCAGGAGCGAGACGTGGTGGTCACCGTCGGCGGCGTGAGCATGGGCGATCGGGACCTGGTCCCCAGCGCGGCGACGGCCCTGGGATACGAGACGGTGTTCCACAAGGTGGCCATGCAACCCGGGAAGCCAGTCCTGGTCTGCCGCCACCCGGACGCCCGGTTCCTCGTCGGCCTGCCCGGGAATCCTGTCAGCGTCATCGCCACCGCCCACCTGATCCTCGGACCGGTGCTGGGACGCCTCCTGGGCGGCTGGGAGCCGGGGTGGATCGACCTCCCTCTCGCCGGTGAGGTCGCGCGGCGAGGGCGACGGCATCTCTTCCTCCCCGCCACCCTCGGCGCGGGAGGCGTCACACCTGTGCCGTGGAACGGCAGCGGTGATCTGCTGGCCGCGGCAGCGGCGGATGGCCTGGTGGACCTGGGACCCGGCGATACCCCCATGAGCCAGGGCGATACCATCCGGTTCATGCCCTACGTCGGGGTCAGAGCCTCAGACCACGGGTGCATCCCTCCTCGTCAAGAAAGATGAGTCATGAACGGTGACAAGTCACGGGCACGAATCGGCGTCCTGGTGGTCTCTGACCGAGCCAGCAGCGGGGAATACGAGGACAAGGGCGGGCCGGCTATCGAGGCGACCTTCAACGACTACCTCACGTCCCCGTGGGAGCCGATCTACCGTTGCATACCGGACGACCGGGAGACTGTCGAAGACACCCTGAAGGAGCTGGCGGACCAGGAGCGCTGTGACCTCATCGTCACCACCGGGGGCACCGGTCCCGCCGAGCGAGACGTGACGCCGGAGGCCACGGAGGCCGTGTGCGAGCGCCTCATGCCCGGCTTCGGCGAGCTCATGCGGCAGGAGTCCCTGAAGTACGTCCCGACGGCCATCCTCTCGCGGCAGACCGCCGGCCTCCGCGGACGCTGCCTCATGGTGAACCTCCCGGGCAAGCCCACCGCCATCCGCCAGTGCCTGGACGCCGTCTTTCCGGCCATTCCCTATTGTCTCGACCTCATCGGAGCGGCATATCTGGAGAACGATCCAGAGACAATCCACGTGTTCCGTCCCAAGAGAAAGGCATAGGATTCTGGGCCATGGCCAAGAAGACACGCACCTCCAAGCGCACTCAGGCGCCGGAAGACCTGAACCTCCGCAACATCGTCCGGAGCCAATTCGACCGGGCCGCCCAGGGGCTCGACATCCCCGCCGGGGTCTTGCAGTCCATCCGAGTCTGCAACAACACCTACTCTTTCCAGTTCCCGGTTCGGGTTGGTGATGAGGTCCAGATCTTCAAGGGCTACCGCGCGGAGCACAGCCACCACCGCCGCCCGTTGAAGGGAGGCATCCGGTTCGCACCGGAGGTGGACGTGGACGAGGTGGCCGCCCTGGCGGCCCTCATGACCTACAAGTGCGCCCTGGTGAACGTCCCCTTCGGAGGCAGCAAGGGCGGGGTCGCCATCGACCCTCGCAACACGCCCACGGACGTGCTGGAGCGGGTGACGCGACGCTACACCTTCGAGCTCTGCCACAAGAACTTCATCGGGCCCGGCGTGAACGTCCCCGCACCGGACATGGGCACCGGGGAACGTGAGATGGCATGGATGGCCGACACGTTCTCCACCATGAACCCGGAGGACATCAACGCCATGGCCTGCGTGACGGGCAAGCCGGTCACCCAGGGAGGCCTGGCGGGGCGGACAGAGGCCACCGGCCGCGGCGTGTTCTACGGCATCCGCGACTTCCTCGAGAACCCGGTGGCGGCCAAGCGGTTCGGACTCGAACCCGGGCTCGAAGGCAAGAGCTTCGTGATCCAGGGGTTCGGCAACGTGGGCTACAACGCCGCCAGGATCATGGTGGAAGAGGGCGGCGCCAAGCTGGTGGGGATCGGCGAATGGGACGGCTGCCTGGCCAATCCGAAGGGGCTCGACCCGCGCAAGGTCAAGGCGCACCAGCAACGACGGGGGAGCATCCTCGGGTTCCGCGGCGCCACCTCCACCACCAACTCCAACGCCTTCATCGACATCCCCTGCGACGTCCTGGTCCCCGCCGCCCTGGAGAACCAGATCACCCGGAAGAACGCGCACAGGGTCAAAGCCCGTGTGGTCGGCGAGGGTGCCAACGGGCCCACCACGCCGGCGGCGGAACGGGCCCTGCTACGGCGGGGCGTGGCCATCATCCCGGACGTCTACCTGAACTCCGGCGGTGTCACCGTCTCCTACTTCGAGTGGACCAAGAACATCAGCCACATGCGCTTCGGGCGCATGGCGAAGCGGTTCGAGTCCATGCGGGAGCGGCGCGTCCTGGACGTGATCGAAGGCAGCACCGGCAAGCCCACCTTCACGGAAGACGAGAAGTACAGCCTCACCAAGGGGCCGGACGAGATCGACCTCGTCCGCTCCGGGTTGGAGGGGACCATGTCCGACGCCCTGGACGAGATCCTCTCGGAGCTCGGACGGAGCAAGGACCTGCGGACCGCAGCCATGCGGGTCGCCATCCGCAAGATCTCCACATCCTACGACGCCCTCGGCATCTTCCCTTAGGGAGGGTTCAGGGGAGCCGTCGCGTCCGCCCGTCGACGGACACCAGCTCCAGCCAGTGCCCGGGCGCCTGACCGGAGGCGGTCCCCGGGAGGACCCTCGGGAGCGGAACGACCACAGCCCCGGAAGGGCGCAGGGTGGCGTCCACCGTGGGCCCCTTCAACTCCTGCCCACCCGGGAGGGTCCAGCCGGCCCGCAACCTCAAACGGACCGGCGCTCCGGTCGGCTCCGCGAACCGGACGCGCAGCGGCACGGCAGGCCACCGGGCACGCAGGGAAACCCAGGGGACGTCCGTGATCAGAGGGGGGACGTCGTCGAACACCGGTTCCCCGCTCGCGTCTTCGCCGAAGTCCACGCCGGCCTCACGCAGGTGGGCCGTGCCGTCTGCCATGCCCGCGAGATGGTCCTGCCAGGCATGCACCAAGGCCGTCGCCTCCGTGGCGGACCAGCCGTCGAGGAGCTTCTTGTACGCCTTCCACCCCAGCTTCGAAGATCCTCGCTCGATGATCTCCAGCAGCAGGGCCGCCATGGGACGAGGATCATCCGGTGCGACGTTGATGGCCACCTCCAGGAGCTCCTCCGGAGGGAGACCACCGCGCAGCAGTTGCCGACCCACGGGGCCCGCGACCTCGGAACCACTGGTCACCAGCATGCCGAGGGCGCGCCAGCGCTCGATGACCGGAGCCTCGGGCGCCCGGGCCACGGCTTCCGCCAGCGCCACGGTGTCCGCATCCCCGCAGTCCGCCAACCCGGAGAGCAACCGCTCCAGCGCCGGGAGCGGCATCGTCGGGGCGCGGGGGGCCAGCGCCCGCAACGGCGCCGCACCGACCACCCGGCTCGCCGCGAGAGCCCGCTCCACCGCGTCCCGCACCGACGGCACGGGCTGTTTCGCCATGGCCTCCGCCGTGGCCGGATCGACCAGTGAGCAGTAGGTGTCAGCCGCCGCGATCCGCACCGGGAGGCTGCGGTCCCGCAACGCGGCCTCGACCAGCGGCACGTCCGAGGGCTCACCGTAGGTGGCGAGGTGATTGAGGCCGATGACCCTGGCCCCTTGCCAGGGATGAACCACCAACTTCCTGGCCGCCTCCAAGGCGCGGCGAGGAACCCACTGGTGGACCAGCTGCAGGGCCGCCAATCCGGGCTTGTCACCCGCGATCAGGTCCATGGCCTTGCGGACGTGGTCCGGGAGGCTGCCCGGCAACGGCGCCGGCATCGCCACCTCATCCTGTTGCCGCGCACCGGACACGGAGAGATGCACCCGCGCCGCCAGCAACGCCGCCAGCTCCTCCCCGCGAGCGTTCATGGGGAGCCGCGCCAGCTCCCCGGGGTCTGCGGACAGGTCGTAGAGCTCTCGGGTGCCGTTTCCATGCTGGATGAGCTTCATCATGTCGGACCCGACGATCATCCGTTGCCCCGCCGCCGGCGTGTTGCGCACCAGCAACTCCGAGCAGGCATGGGATTCGAACGGCCGCCCCAACAGGGCCGGGACCAGGCTGTCCCCCAGGCCCGAGGCGCCCGGTACGTCCAGCACCTCCAGGACCGTCGGCGCCAGATCACTCAAGTCCACCGGCGCTTCACATCGACCGGGCTCCAACCCCGGCACGTGGATCACCAGAGGTACCCGGGCCTGCTCCTCGTAGACGGAGGACCCATGCCAGGACGCTCCGTGTTCGCCAAACGCCTCACCATGGTCCGCATGAACGATGATCATGGTGGAGTCCGCGAGCCCCAGCCGACGCAACGCCTCCAGAGCGTGGCCCACGGCCCGGTCCGCCGCGCGGATCTCACCGTCGTATCGGCTCAGGTCGTCCCCATCGGGGTCCGGTCGCTCCGGGTCGCCCTCATAGGGTGCGTGTGCGTCCATCAGGAAGAGCCAGGCGAGGAAGGGCGGCGCTCCGGCCTCCCGCAACTCCAGTTGCCGGGTCAACGCCGCCACCGTGTCCACGCCCAGACGGTGATCCATGACCCCCGCCGGGTCCGCCAGGTCGAACCCCTCGAACAGCGGCCTGAAGTCCGCGGAGCTCGCCACCAGGCCCAGGCTGGTGAACGCCCAGGTGGCGTACCCCGCCTCCTTCAACTGAAAGGGCAGCCAGGACTGCCCCGGCACCGGAGGCAGCCCCAGGCGCCTGCGCCAGCTGTCGCAGGCCAGCGCGTAACGCCCGCTGAACATGGACTCGGACGCGGGGGCGCTCGCTGGGAAGGTGGTCCACGCCCGATCGAACACCCGGGATCGCTCGCTGAGCGCGTCCAGGGAAGGGGTCAGGTCGCCGCGACCCAGGCGGTCGTGGCGGAAGGTGCAGATGGTGAGCCACAGCACGTTCAACCGACGGGTCGGCAGGCGGGCGGCGAGCTCGTCCTGTCGACCGGAGCGGCGGCGACCGAACCCCGCACGGGCCCGGTTCAACTCAGCCACCGGGGGGCCCGTCTCCTCAGCGATGAGCGGCGTCCTCAGGGTCGAGGTCAACAGGTGCTCATCCTGGACCGGGACCGTGGCCCCCGCCAGGAACAACCCCATCCCCGGCAGCACGAAGCAAAGCAGCGCCGCCGGTCTGGGGACGCCCAGGACACCGCGGAACCCGGCCACGGCCGCAACCAGCGCCATCAGGATCAAGGCCCAGCGAACAGCGGGCAACGGCAGCAACCAACCCTGTGGCAGGACCGCCACCAGGATGGCGACGATGCCCAGCAAGGAGATGGAGACCCAGCGTCCTCGCGGACGCGCCAACAACCACGCCATCACCTGGGCACCGGACGCCGCCATGGCAGCCACCACGCACCAGGACACCAGCCTCCCTCCCGGCACCCGCGCGGCCCACGGCCTGCCACCCAGCTCCAGTACGGGCCAGACCAGCAAGGCGACCCCTGCGAGAGACAGCACCACCGCGTCCGCCACGCCGTACCAACGGGCCGCGGCCTGCGCCGCCGCCACGACGCGATCCACCGCCAGTCCGACGACAGCCCCCGTCAACATCCACACGGAGACCACGGACACGGCGCCCGCCACGGGGTCACCCGGCAAGGTGGCGCAACCCACCAGAGCACCGGCACCCAGGCCCGCCAGCGCAGACCGGGCCAACCCGCTCCACCCTGCCGCTGTCCCCGCCGGACTCAACGAACCGGCTCCGCCACCACCCGAAAGCCGATGGACGGCGAACGCCGGGTAGCGGGAGCGCCCACGCGCGCGTCACGACGCAGGGCGTCCGCGTACTGGCTCCAGGACCCGCCTCTCACCACGCGCCGCAAGGCACCCGTGTCGAACGCGTCCTCCACCCACTCGGCCACGTTGGTCTCCATGTGGAGCGCGCCGTAGGGGGACGCCAGATCCGGATGGGACCGCACGTCCACCGGTCCCAGGCCCAGGTTGAGCACCGGCACGGGTGAGCGGACGTTGCCCCAGGGGTGGCGCCGCCCGTCGGTTCCTCGAGCGAGCTTCTCCCACTCCAGGGACGTGGGCAACCGAAACACCCAGCGACCGTCGCCGCGGGTCTCCGTGAGCCAGTTGCAGTAAGCCCTGGCCCCGTACCAGCTGACCATGACCGCCGGCAGCCGCTCCTCAGGCCGCTGCTGATCGACTCTCTGTTCCGCCTTGGTGCCGTACCCTTCGAGGCCTCCGGGGTACGCCGCCCGTTCCTCGTCGGACGCCCATCGATCCGGGCCCCTGGCCTCCACCGCGTCGAGGAACTGAACGAACTCCTCCCTCGTCACCTCGAACCGGGAGGGGGCGAAGAAGTCGGTCGTCTCCAGGAGCTGCTGGTCCGGCCAGCGGATGAAGCGCCCGGGGGGCACCGGGACATGGCCCTCGGGCACGGGGACATCCAGGTCGAGGGTGAGCTCGTCGTCTGTCGGTGACGCGAAGAACGGAGCCGTGTAGGGGCCGCAGACCAGCCGCCAGTGCCCCGGCTCCACCTGCCATGTGCCCTGGCCCTTGGAGCGAGCGACCGGTTCTTCCTCCCCCTGCGGCACCTCCAGCGCGGCGACCCACTCCAGCCGCGGCTCAACTCCGGCCGCCGCGTTCACCCGCACCGTGACACCGTGGCTGGCCCCTCGCCAGAGGACCCAGATCAGGGTCCCGGCCAGGAGGACGCAGAGCGTCAACAGAACCCTGTCCCAACGCAGCACACTCATGACGCCGTGATTCTAACCCTCGACACGCCACGATGACTCGCCTACCCTCGGCGCCCCTCTGAACACCACGGGAGACGGCACATGGCCAGGAAGACACTGCGCATCGGAATCATCGGCACCGGCGCCGCGGCCGGCTCCCACATCGACAACCTCAAGGACGTCGACGACGTCCAGGTCGTGGCCATGTGTTCGAGGAAGAAGGACCGGGCCGGCCAGTTGATGGCCCAGAAGGGGCTCGAAGGGACGCCCTACGGCAACCTCGACCGGTTCCTGGCCCACGACGGCCTCGACGTGGTCTCGATCTGCACCCCCCACCCCAACCACCCGGCGGAGACCATCGCCTGCGCCCGCGCCGGCAAGCACATCATCATCGAGAAGCCGGTGGCCCTGAACCGGGACGACCTCAAGAAGATGGTCGCCGCGGTGAACAAGGCCGGAGTCCACACCAGCGTCTGCTTCGAGCTGCACTGGATGGGCATGTTCAAGAACATCCAGACCATCCGCAAGAAGGGCCTGCTGGGCGACGTGTATTACGGCGAAGCCAGCTACTTCCACGGCATCGGGCCCCACATCGGCCAGTACGCCTGGAACATCAAGAAGCGCATGGGCGGAGACGCCATGCTCACCGCGGGCTGCCACGCCCTGGACATCCTGATCTGGCTCATGGGCAGCCGCGTGAAGGAGGTGGCGGCCATGAGCAACACCTCCCCCAAGAACAACTGGAACTTCGGTTACGACCCGAACACCGTCAGCATCCTGAAGTTCGAGAACGGCGCCATGGGCAAGGTGGGGGCTTCCGTGGAGTGTCGACAGCCCTACCACTTCCCGGTGCTGCTCATGGGTGACAAGGGCACCATCCGGGACGAGCGCTTCTTCAGCACCGAATTCCCGGGCCAGACGGACTGGGCCGCCATGCCGGCTGACATGCCGGAGTCAGGGGACGTGAAGGACCACCCCTACCGCGGCCAGTTCGCCGAGTTCTTCCATCACATCCGACGTGGCAAGAGCCCGCACAACGACCTCCACGCCGCCGCCCACGTGCACGAGGTGATGTTCGCCATCCAGGAGGCCGTACGCACCCGGACCACGGTCAAGGTGCGCAAGACCCCCGGGACCTGACCAGCTCACCGGACCCGCAGGGAGGCGGAGCCGAACTGACGTCGGCCGCCCTCCAGGGGCTCCTTCAGCAGGTCCTCGAAGACGTGGCGCGTCCAGGCCTCCGGCCTCCGCAGCGGAGATCCGGCCAGTGACCCGGCCACCTCCGCCTGGAAGGCGGCGGGCCCCTTCGGGCGGACGATGGTCGCGGACTCCGTCGGCGCCACGACCAGGCTCTTCCTGGCCATGTTGCGCAGCTCCCGCGTGGCCGCGTTCGCCGACACGACCAGGGGCGCGGGCTGCGACGAGCCCGGGGCACCGGCGGCGGCGCGATCGGCATGGAACGCCAGGATCTTCTCCTCGTCACCCCCGCTGGATTCGAGCAGGGACCTGGCAGCCACCAGGAAGTCCAGGGTCTCCTGGGGGCTCCGCAGGCCCGGCAGCGCGTGGATGACCTTGCCGTCGGGTCGGCACACGTAGAGCGCGATCTCGCCGTTGTTGATGCCGGTCACGGTCTTTCCGTCACCCAGCTCGAAGGTGGTGACCCGAACCGGGGCCACGCTCTCCCAGACGGGCACGAAGTGCTTCTTCACGTAGTCGACGATGGCCTTGTCCGAGAACGTCACGGTCCTCGCGATCGCCGCGTTCGCTCAGCAGAACTCCTCGTCGAGACGCCCGAACAGCTGCAGCACCATCAAGGGCCGCGCGTCGTTGACGGCGGAGTCGACGCTCCGCCGCCAACGGAGGCCGTCCAGGGACCCGCCCCATTGCCCCGTGATGCCCGCCAGGGCCTTCAGGTCCTTCTTCTGTGTCTCCTCCTGGCCGGAGGCGACACCTGGGTTCATGGCCACGACGACCGTCAGACACAGCGCGAGAAAGGTAGCGTTCTGTTTCATGAGTTATCTCCCGCCCCCTTGTACGATGTTCTGCGTCGCGGATTTCCCCGGGAGAGCCGGCTTGTTTCCGTCCGTTGACGAAGCCGTGACAGACTCGTGACAAGCGACCGCCACCAGCAACCCGCCAAGCCCGCTTCTCGAGCACGCACCCCCGGTCTGTTCGGCGGCGTGGAGGAGATCTTCCGGTTCGGGGTGAGCGGAGGTCTCGGTACGCTCGCCTTCGTCTTCCTGGTGTGGCTCTTCCTGCAGCTCGGGTTCGATGACTCGCGGCTCGACGACGCCATCCGGTGGGCGGTCCCCTACCTGATCACGAGCGCCCTGACCCACACCCTGCACCGACGCATCACGTTTCGCTGGCCGACCCCCTACTGGCGATCGCTGCTGCGCACCTATCTCATCTACGGGGTCAGCCTCTCGGTGACGACCCTGCTGCACGACCAGCTCATCTGGACCCTGGGTCTGGGCCGGGTGGCCGCGTTCCTCACCAACCTGTTCCTCAGCGGCTGTTGGAACTACCTCCTGTTGCGGCACTGGGGTTTCGCCCAGGCCGCTCAACAGGGTCGGTGAGTCCGCTTTCCAACGACGGTCGGTTCGTGGATACTGTCGGGTCGATCCATGCCCGCGTTCAACATCTCACCCTCCCGCGTCGCCAGGCACTTCCACTTCAACTGTGATCGGTTCCTGCGCTACGCCGCCACCTCCGGTCGGGACCGCACGACGGAGGGTGTCCCCAGAGTGGACAAGGAGGGCAACCCGGTGGCGCGAGCCGTCCTGGAGGGTGGCTATGACTGGGAGGACCGTCTGCTGGACGAGCACCTCGCGGCGGCCTGTGACGTGGCCCCCGGCGACGGGCCACGGAGGGACCGCGCCTGGGGTGTGGACGAGTCCCTGGAGCGCATGGCCGGAGCCCCCGCGGGGACGTGGATCTACCAGCCGACGTTGAGGATCGGAGACACCTTCCGCCAGCGCTACGGCCTCACCACGGAGCTGCTGCACTTCCCCGACTGCCGCCCGGACCTGGTGGAGGTGCTGCAACGCGATGGACAGACGGTGCTGCGGATTCACGACGCCAAGGCCTCCAGCCACCAGAAGCTGTCCCACCGCATCCAGGTGACCCTCTACGGCCTGATCCTGTCCGCGGCGCTGGAAGACGCGGGCGTGGAAGGGGTCACGGTGGACGACGTCGGCGGCGTGTGGCTCGCCAACCGCCCGGCCTCGGACCTGTTCGACACGGCGCGGGTCCAGCCCGGGCTGGAGCGCTTCCTCCGGGAACGCCTGCGCCCGCTCTTCGAAGCTCCCGCGGATGAAGCCGCCTGGCACCTGAACGTCCGATGCGAGTGGTGCGACTGGTTCGCTCACTGTCGGCAGGAGGCCACGGAGACCCGGAGCGTCTCCCTGCTCCCACAGTTGTCCAACCACGCCCGCCGCTACCTGGGCTCGCTGACCCCTCCGGTCCACGATCTGGACGACCTGGAGGGACTCCTCGGGCGGGAGGACTCGGCGCGGGTCCTGGCTGGGGTGGCGTCCCTCTCCGGCGCCGGAGCGCGGCTGCGCAAGCAGGTGAACGCCCTCAATCAGGGGCGGGCCTTCGCCCTGGGCAGCGCCTCCATAGCGCTGCCTCGCATGGAGAACGTCCGCTTCCTGATCACCCTCCAGACCGAACCCGTGGGTGGTCAGGTGTACGTCTTCGGCTGGCGGCGTATCGGCGGCGGAGCGGTGTTCGACGACGACGATCGCGAGCACATACGGGTCGCCGCCAGCGACACCCCCGCGGATCTCGCGGAGGTGAAGCGCGAGCTGGTGCGCACGCTCCACCAACGCCTCGTACGGGTCCACGAACACAATCAGGACAAGGACTTCGAAGAGCAGCTCTCGTTGCAGTGCTACGTCTTCGACTCTTATGAAGAGACCCTCCTGACGGACTGCCTGCGGGAGTCGATCACCGACCCGGAGGTCGGCCCTCAGGCCCTGGATCTGTTCTTCCACTTCCAGAGCCCGGAGCTGCTGACCGCCCAGCAGCACCCGCAGGACACCGCGTTCTTCCCCGTGGTGGTCATCAATCGGGTCATCAGGGAGCTGGTGGCCCTGCCCATCCCGGTCTCCTATCGGTTCACCGACGTCAACCGGACCCTGCGCCCGGATGAGTACGCCAGCGACTACGCCGCCAGCGAGTTCTTCGCCTTCGAGCTCTCCAACCAGCTGAAGTCCGACGCCGTCTTCCACGCATGGACCAAGGAACGGCCGGACCTCCTGGAGGCCGTGCAGGACGAGATCGGAAAGCGGCTCCGCGGCACCGACTCCATCCTGCGTGGCTTCCGCGAACGGATCGAACGCCACCCCCACGCCAGGCTCGTGGCCTGGGCGCCCAAGTTCCGGATGCCCGCCAGGATCGGGATCGAAGACCCGCTGCTGTCCAGGCTCGCCTTCATCACCCGCTACGAGTGTCTCAGCGGGTACCTCGAGATGCGGGCGAGGCGCGCCACTCCCCTGGGCGAGCGCATGGCCGCCTGCCACGTGGTGCCGCTGGTCGCGGATACGGACCGTTGGTTCATCGCGGACCCGCCGGTGGACGCTCCGTTCGACGAGGAGTTCCCCCGCTACCTGCTGAGCCCCGCCAACGACGCGGGGGAAGAAGCGCAGATGACGTTCGATGACTTCGGCAAGCGCTCCACGGTCCATGGAGCCCGCGGCGCCGTGGCCATCGCCGGGGTCGAGCACCGCTCGGAAGACGGCGCGCGGTATCGCCTCGCCCTCCGCACCGGCCGCGGATTCCCCCGGGTCCGGCCCGGGGATCGCTACCTGCTGCACGAACGGTTCACGGACTGGAACACCGAGCGGGTGCTCGGAGAGCTGCACGACCTGGACGGGTCCCGCGAGCCGAACCTCCTCGTCCGTCTCCTCGCCGACCCCGCCGCGGCGGCCGCGTCACCCACCCCATGGCCCGTCGACCCGGGAGACCTGGACCGGTTCGCCGACGCAGCCGGATGCACCAGGTCCCAGCAGCAGGCCATGAGGGACGTGGCGAGCCATCGAGTGCGGCTCGTCTGGGGGCCCCCCGGCACCGGCAAGACCTGGTTCCTGGCGCAGACCATCCTGGCGCTGCTGGAGGCTCACCGACTCGCCGACCGACCCTTCCGTGTGGTCGTCACCGCCTTCACCCACGCCGCCATCGACAACCTGCTCCGGCGCATCAGGACGGCTCAGCAAGAGCACGGTCTGTGTGGTGAAGCACCGACCCTGGGCAAGACCGTGCGCTCCGAGGACCCGGGCCCGGGGATCGAGCCGGTGGCGAGGAAGGAGGGCGGCGATTGGTTGATGAGCCATGAACGCGCGGTCCTGGGGGCGACGGTCTGGAGCATCCAGGACGCCCTGGAGGCGGACTGCGAGACCGGGATGGACCTCCTCGTGGTGGACGAAGCATCCCAGGTGAAGGTGGCGGAAGCGGCCCTGGCCCTCCGTCGCCTGCCTGCCAGCGGGCGCCTGGTGCTCGCAGGAGATCACCGGCAGCTGCCCCCCATCATCAGCGGCGACTACCCCGAACCCGAACCGGGTGAACCCCTGCTTCACCGGTCCATCTTCGAGGGTGTGCGGGCCGCCCCCGGCGGCGACACCTGCACGTCCACGCTCCTCGAGAACTTCCGTATGTGCGACGCCCTGTGCCGCTACCCCGCCCAGCAGCTCTACGTCCCCGAGTACGCCCCCGCCAGCGCGGAGGTCGGCGACAGACGACTCACCCTGGACCCGGACACCATCCCTGACCCGCTGGTCGCCCGGATCCTGGACCCCCGGAATCCCCTGGTGGTGGTGATCGTCGAAGGCGTGCAGACCACGGCTGAGAGTCCCTTCGAGGCGGACCTGGCGGCCCGGTGCGTCCGCGCCCTCCGAGCGGCGACGACCCTGGCGGAGGACGCGGACGGGGATCGACGATTCTGGGAGGACCGGCTGTTCGTGATCACGCCCCACCATGTCCAGCGACGCGCCGTGGTGCGCGCCATCAAGGCGACCAGGACGTGGCACGCGGAGCCGTTCGTCGACACCGTAGACAAGATGCAAGGCCAGGAGGCGGAGTCCGTGATCGTCTCCTATGGTGTCTCGGACGTGGAGCTGGCGCTCCGTGAGCGCACCTTCATCTACAGCGTCAACCGCCTCAACGTGGCGATCACGAGGGCCACGAGCAAGTGCGTCGTCTTCCTCCCGCGGCCGCTGCTAGACCCCGATCTGGAGGCGTTCGAGGACGACGACGCCGCCGAGGGCATCGCCTTCATGCAAGGCCTTCCGGACGCCGCTGATGACGTGGTGCCCGTGCGCCCATGAGGGCCTCTCATCCGCTTCATGGAGTAGGCTGCGGCCGCTGACTCGGACATGCGCAGACCCTGGTTGATCGCAGCCGCCGTCATCGTGGCCGTCTGGTGGCTCAACGACACGTCGGACCCCCGGGCGTTGTTCTGGGATCGCTACCGGTTCCGACACGTGATGATGAACCTGTGCGTCACCTGGTTCGCCATCTGCGCCGCCTACGTGTTCGCATCCAGCTCCGGGCGCCCGACGCGCGCCGCACGCACCGCGCTCCTCACCACCGTGGTCGCGGCCTGCGCCTCTGCCGGCGAGGTGCCCGCGCTCTGGTTCGGCTACGACTACAGGGAGCCCCTCGGCACCTGGAGCGATGAGAGCTGGTTCCAACGGTCCATCGCCCTCAACCGACCGGATGCGGAGTTGATCCACCTGCACCGACCCCGGTCCGCGTGGACCGGGACCGTCAGGGGGAACCTGTCCCACCTGGGCATCCAGGACCCACAGACCCACGCCGTCGACGTGCGCTATGACCGCAACGGGTTCCGTAACGCGACCGAACTGCATGCGGCCGACCTGGCGGTGATCGGAGATTCCTTCGTGGAGGCCGCCCTGGTGCCCGCCAGGCAGACCCTGACCGGCCTCCTGGAGACCCGCACGGGGAAAGCCGTGGCCAACCTGGGGCAAGCCGGCTACGGACCACAGCAGGAGTTGATCGTGCTCCGGCGCTTCGCGTTGCCACTGAGACCGAAGACCGTGATCTGGTGCCTGTTCGAGGGGAACGACCTGCGGGACGTGACCCTGTACGAGGAAGCACGATCCGCGGACCCGATGACCCGGCGTGGCTCCTTCGCGGAACGCTCGATCTTGCGCAACGTCGTCCTCGCGCTGTCCCGAGCCATGAACCCGGAGCGGACCCCTGAACGGACTCAGTGGGAGTGGAGCGCCACCCACGCCGGGACCCGCACCTGGTTCGGCCATGACAACGAGACGTGGACGGAGCATCAGTGGCAGGTCCTGACCCGGATTCTCGAGGAAGCGCGGGAGGCGTGCGACGCCCAGGGAGCCCGGTTCCTGGTGGTCCACATCCCGACCAAGTTGTCCGTGCTCCACGGACTGCTGAAGGACGTGGGCGCCGCCGTATCAGGCAGCGGCCCGTCTCCCCTGCCCGCGACCCTCAAGAGCTGGTGTCGCGACAACGGGATCGAGTTCCTGGACACGACCCCCGCGCTCCGGGCGGCGGCCGCCTCCGGGACCGCCGTCTACTTCGCGGACGACGGCCACTGGAACCCCGCGGGACACGAGGTCGCCGCCACCGCGGTCCTCACGCGGCTGTCCAGGACCCCCAGGTAGATCTGGATTTGCACCAGCGTTAGGGTGTCCCCATGTCTTCCATGCGTGTCTTGTCGATGGCGGTGACGATCATGGCGTGTGCGGCGGGTCAATCATCCGGTGACGTGTTCCCGTTCAAGGTCCATGAGAAGGAGCTCCCGAACGGGTTGAAGGTCCTGGTGATCCCGACGGACTACCCGGACATCGTCGCCTTGCAGATCCCCGTCCGCGTCGGATCACGAAACGAGGTCGAGGAAGGGCGCTCGGGGTTCGCCCACTTCTTCGAACACATGATGTTCCGGGGCACGGACCGGTTCTCCGCGGACGACTACAACGAGCTCCTCAAGCGGGCCGGAGCCGATTCGAACGCCTACACCACGGACGACTACACCAACTATCACACCACGTTCTCCAAGGCCGACCTGGAGACCGTCATCGAGCTGGAGGCGGACCGGTTCAGGAACCTCAAGTACCCGGTCCCGGCGTTCGAGACAGAAGCCCGAGCGGTCCTCGGGGAGTACAACAAGAACTTCTCCGACCCCATCAACCAGCTGCTGGAGAAGCAGCGGGACTTCGCCTACTCCCGGCACACCTACAAGCACACCACCATGGGGTTCATCCGCGACATCGAACGGATGCCGCAGATGTTCGACTACAGCCGCACGTTCTTCGACCGGTTCTACCGGCCCGAGCGCACCACCATCATCGTCTCCGGTGACGTCAAACCGGACGCGGTCTTCGCCATGGTGGAGCAGCACTGGGGGCCGTGGGAACGGGGGACGCACCAGGACGAGATCCCTGAGGAGCCCCAACCCGAGGGGAAGCGGCACCACCACATCCCATGGCCCAGGCCCACCCAGCCTTGGGTCGCGGTCGCCTTCCACGGCCCGGAGGCCTCCGACAGTCGCCCGGACATGGCCGCCATCGAGGTCATGGGCGGTCTCGCCTTCGGGTCGAGCTCCGATCTCTACGAGCGGCTCGTGGTGAAGGAACAGAAGGTGGACCAACTGTTCGCCTACTTCCCCAGCCGGGTCGACCCGCACCTGCTGACCGTGATGGCCCGGGTGAAGTCCAAGGACGACATGTGGTACGTCCGCGACCAGATCCAGGGGGCGCTCAACAAGCTGCGCAACGAGCCGCTGGAGACAACCCGGCTGAACGCCATCAAGTCGAACCTGAAGTACTCCTTCGCCGGCGGCCTCGATGACTCGGAGGCCATCGCGGAGGCGGTGGTGCCCTACGTCGCCCTGTACAACGACTGGTCGGCCATCAACCGCGTCTACGGTCTCTACGATCAACTGGGTCCCGAGCAGGTGCAGGAGGTCGCCGGGCGCTGGTTCAAAGACGACCGCATGGTGGTCACGACCCTGTGCAACGGGGAGCCGCCGACGACCACGGACGCCGCCGGATCAACGGAGCAGGCCTCGGCCGCCGGCGGGGGCTCCTGGGCCGAGAAGCCCATCGTCAACTACACCAACCCGACCCGCTCCCCTCTCATCGACATCAGGATCGTCTTCCGCAGCGGTGCCGCCGCGGACGGCAGCAGGCCCGGGCTCGCCAACCTGACCGCCTCCCTCATCGCTCGCAGCGGCAGCGAGGACCTGGAGTACTCCGCCATCCAGGAGGCCCTGTTCCCCATGGCGGCCTCCTTCTCCGCGCAGGTGGACAAGGAGATGACCACGTTCATCGGTCGGGTCCACCGGGACCACGCAGACAAGTACTGGGAGATCGTCAGCGGCCAGTTGCTCAACCCTGGCTGGCGTGAGGATGACTTCACCCGGGTCCGGACCAACGTCATCAACCAGATCAGGACCGACCTGCGCGCCAACAACGACGAGGAGCTGGGCAAGGAGATCCTGTACGAACAGGTCTACGACGATCGTTCCTACGGCCACCTCAACCTGGGACACGTCTCCTACCTGAAGAAGGCGGGGATCGACGACGCCAGGCGCCACTGGTCCTCGCACTATGACGCGGGCAACGTCTGGGTCGGGATCGCCGGCGGCTTCAGCGAGGCGTTCGCCAACAAGGTCCTGGACGACCTGGCCACCGGCCTCCCTCCCTCGCCGCAGCGAGCCGCCGTCCCCGGAGAGTCGGTCTTTCCGCTGGACGGTCACCGGGTGCTGATCGTGGAGAAGGACACCCGGGCCACCGCCCTCTCCTTCGGCTTCGAGATCCCGGTCAATCGGTCGCACCAGGACTTCGCTGCCCTGTGGCTGGCCCGCTCGTGGCTCGGCGAACACCGCTCCTCCAACAGCCACCTGTTCCAGAGGATGCGCGAGATCCGCGGCATGAACTACGGAGACTACGCCTACGTGGAGTATTTCCCGCGGGGCATGTTCCAGTTCCACCCGGACGCCGGCCTCTGCCGCAAGCAGCAGATCTTCCAGGTCTGGGTCCGACCGGTGCCGCCGGAGCAGGGGGTCTTCGCCCTCCGCATCGCCCGCTTCGAACTGGACAAGATGATCGCCAATGGCCTGTCCAGTGAGCAGTTCGAGTCCACCCGGAGCTTCCTCACCAAGTACCTGGCCGTGCTGGTGAAGTCCCAGGACCGGCAGCTGGGCTACGCCATGGACAGCCGCTGGTACGGGATGGACGACTTCGTCGAGACCATGCGGGCCCGCCTGGCGGCGCTCTCCCTGGAAGACGTCAACCAGGCCATCAGGCGGCATCTCTCCTATGACAGCCTCCACATCGTCTTCATCGCCAAGGACGCGGAGGATCTCAAGGCCAGGCTGGTCAGCGGGGCGCCGTCCCCCATGGAGTACTCCAGCGAGAAGCCGGAGGAGATCCTGAGAGAGGACATGGAGATCGCGGTCTATCCCCTAGGCATCACCGCCAACCAGGTCCGCATCATCAACGTCGCCCAGGTGTTCGAGAACCGTTAGGCTCTCGTCCGGGCCCATGAAAGTCGTCCTTCATCCCTGGATAACGACCGGTGCACGCGCAGCAGTCGCGATCGGTTTCCTCGCCATGCTCTCGGGCGCCGCCGCCCAGGAGCGCTACGAGCGGTCCGTCCCCCAGGCCAAGTCGGCGCCGACCATCGACGGCGTCATCTCGCCGGAGGAGTGGGCCGGGGCGGCCATCATCGACGACTTCACCCAGGTGGAGCCCGTGGAAGGAGCGAAGCCATCGGAGCGGACCGTCTGCTACCTGATGTGCGACGCGGACAACCTCTACCTGGCGTTCCGGTGCTTCGACAGTCAACCGGACCAGATCCGCGCCAAGCTGAGCACCCGTGACGTCCGCCTCGACCCGGACGATCACGTCGAGCTGATCCTCGACACCTTCCACGACAAACGGAACGCCTACTTCCTCCAGATAGGCGCCGGCGGCGCCAAGGGTGACGGCCTCATCGGTCCCAACTTCTTCACCAAGGACTGGGATGGCATCTGGAAGACCCGCACCACCATCGACGACAAGGGCTGGAGCTCGGAGCTCGCCATCCCGGCCAAGACCATCGCCATGGGGAACACCCAAGAGTCCTTCGGCCTCAACATCCACCGCGAGATCAAGCGCACCAACGAGCGGGTCCAGTGGGCGTCCCCCAAGCGCAACACCCGCATCTTCACCATCGCCGCGGCGGGCACCATCACCGGCGTCGGCGTGCTGGATCAGGGGCTGGGGCTGGACATCAAGCCGTACCTCACCACCAACGGCCGCCGCCACTGGCAGGACCGCGAGTGGGGCGGCGACGTGGAGCCCGGGGTGGACATCGTCTACAAGATCACCCCGAGCCTGGCCGCCACCCTCACGGTCAACACGGACTTCGCCGAGACGGAGGTGGACGACCGCGTGGTCAACCTGACGAGATTCTCCACCTTCTTCCCGGAGAAGCGCGACTTCTTCCTGGAGGACGCGAGCATCTTCAACTTCGGCCGCAGCCGTCGGGGGACGTTCCTGCCCTTCTTCAGCAGACGGATCGGCCTCACCCGTGACGGCACCCCCGCGCCCATCATCATCGGCGGCAAGATCACCGGCCGGGTCGGCGACCTGAACATCGGTGTCCTGGACGTGCTCCAGGACAAGGTGGACGGGGTGGACATGAAGAACATAGCCGTGGTGCGGGCCTACATGAACATCCTGGACGAGTCGACCCTGGGCGTCCTGTTCACCCACGGCGACCCGCAGACCAACGGCGACAACACCCTCGGCGGCGTCGACTTCGAGTACCGCACCCGCAAGCTCTGGGGCGACAAGGTCCTGCGGGCTGGGGCGTTCGTCGTCGGCACCTACGACGACCCCGACCCCGAGGCGGTCCAGGCGGACCCTACCCTGAGCGACGAGTACGGGTACGCCTACCGCGCCCGTATCCAGTACCCCAACGACCCCATCGACGCCCTCCTCCGCTACCGCGAGGTGTCGGATGAGTATCGCCCGGACCTGGGCTTCGTCCGGCGACGGGGCGTCCGCGACCTCAAGGGGAGCTTCGAGTACGAACCTCGGGTCGGAGGGTCCGTGCGCAACTTCCGGTTCGGCGTCGACACGGACCTGATCTGGCGCATCGACGACGGCAAGCTGGAGACCGCCGAGGTGGAGGTGACTCCGTTCGGCCTCGAGCTCGACTCCGGCGACGCCTTCGGCTTGGAGGTGGTGCCCATGTACGAGCGCCTGATCGAGGGGTTCGAGATCTACGACGGGATCACCATCCCCGCCGGGGACTACGACTTCACCCGGTTCAGCGCGTTCGTCGAGTTCGCCGACAAGCGGGCGCTGTCCGGCCGGATCAGGACCAGCGCCGGCGGCTTCTACTCGGGCTCGCGCCAGGAGATCGGCGGCGAGCTCAACTGGAGACCGAGCGGCTGGTTCCGCCTCTCCCTCGACAGCGAATACAACCACGTGGACCTGCCGGAGGGGAGCTTCGACACCACCCTGGTCTCCCTCAAGCTCAACGTGGACTTCTCTCCCGATCTGTCCTGGTCCCTGCTCACCCAATGGGACGATGTCTCGGACAGCCTGGGCATCAACAGCCGCGTCCGTTGGATCATCCAGCCGGGCAACGAGGTGTTCTTCGTCATCAACCACAGCATGACCACCGCCGAGGACACGACCCTGGCGCAGGACCGAAACTGGCGCCTGCGCCACGTCAACACCGAGGTCTCCGTCAAGGTGGCCTGGACCTTCCGTTTCTGACCGAGCCCGACAGATCAGCACCATGATCCGGTAGGATCATCGACGGGAGATCCGTCATGATCCGCATCGTCGTCACCGCCTGCGCCCTCGCCATTCTCGTCGTCGCTCAGGACCCCAAACCGCCGAAGGCGGAGGTCGACAAGGCCGTCGCCGCCATCTCGGACGCGCGCAAGGGGAAGGACATGCCCGTCCTGGCGCGAGCGCTGAGTGACGCCATCTGGATCGACGACCCGGCGGTGGCGAAGGCCGTGCGCCCTCTGCTCGGCCACGAGGACGAGAACATCGCCAAGGCCGCGGTGCGAGCGCTCCGGTACCACGACAACAAGGAGTCCTACAAGGTCCTGGTCAAGGCGGCGGACCTCAAGAGCATCCGCAAGACCCCCGAGGTCTGGGCGGAGGTGATCCTCGCCCTGGGCCAGGGAGGCCACAAGAAGGCCATCTCCCCCATCGTGGAGGCCGTCCGGGCGACCCGGGACAACAAGGTCCGCAACGCCGCGGCCATGGCCATGGCTCACATCCGCCACAGGGAATCGGTGGACGCCGCCATCAAGCTCATCACGTCCACGGGACAACGAGGTGGAGGCCGCAGGAAGGGCGGCGGCGGCAGGGACCGGCAGAACCGGGGACCCACCGGCCCTTACCTGACCCTGCACTTCCTCACCATCAAGACCCTGGAGTCCGAGCCCGGGCCGTGGAAGAAGTGGTGGAAGCAGAACCGCTCCACGTTCCGGATCCCTCGCACCCCTGCGGGGGTCAGCGAGCGCCTCGAGCGTCGCTACGAACGCACCTGGCGGCTGCCGTCGAAGCAGGGCGAGCCTCGGCGGCGTCGGGACCGGTTCCCTACACCATGACGGGCGCCCCCGTCACCCTGCTGACCGCGGCGGCTCTGCTCTTCATGACGGCCTGCGCATCCCACAGTCATTCACCCCGGTTCGATTCCCTGGCGTCCGAGATCCAGGCGCTTTGCGCCGACCTCCAGGGAGAGGAGGTGGCCGTCGCCTTTCGCGATCTCGAGAGCGGCGGCACCGTGCTCCTGAACGGGCACCTGGTCATGCACGCCGCCAGCACCATGAAGACCGCGGTCATGTTCGAGGCCTACAGGCAGCACGACGCCGGGGCCGGGGCCATGGACGCCGCGATCCCCGTGACCAACAGGTTCAGCAGCATCGCGGACGGGTCCGGCTTCTCCCTCAGCCCGGACCGGGACAGCGAATCCGACCTCTATCAACGCATCGGCACCGGCCTGCCCATGCGCGAACTCATCCGCCGCATGATGGTCCGGAGCAGCAACCTGGCCACCAACATCGTGATCCAGCGGGTGAACGCGGAGCGGGTCCAGGGGACCCTCCGGGACCTGGGCTGTGACGACATGAAGGTGCTGCGGGGCGTGGAGGACATCCCGGCCTTCGAGGCCGGGATGAACAACGTCACCACGGCCTACGACCTCATGTTGCTGCTCTCGGCCATCCACGAGGGCCAGGGCGTCTCCCCCGAGTCACGGGAGGAGATGATCCGCGTCCTCCTGGCCCAGGAGTTCAACGACATGATCCCCGCCGGTGTGCCAGAGGGCACCGCGGTGGCTCACAAGACCGGGCTCATCACCAGGATCCGGCATGATTCCGCCATCGTCTACCCGGCGGATCGCTCACCCTACATCCTCGTGGTCCTGACCCGCGGGTTCGATCATGAGGACGCCGCCGGTACCATGGTGCGCCGCATCTCCGAGGTCGTGTGGAAACACGCAAGCAAGGAAACCCCATGAACCGCTCCCTCGCCGCCTCCCTCATCTTGAGCGCCGTCCTGACCGCCCAGGCCAGGCCCCCCCTGCAGCAGGTCATCCGTGAGGCAGAACAGCAGATCACGGCCCCCTTGATCGGCGCCCACATGGGCTTCCTCTCCGACGACCTCCTGGAGGGGCGTGGGGTGGGGACCCGGGGCGATGAGCTCTCGCAGCTGTACATCAAGACCGTGCTGCAAGGCCTCGGCGTTCAGCCCGCCGGCCCGGACGGAAACTGGGAACAGCCCGTGCCCATCATGGGGATCACCGCCAAGGTGTCCCGCCCCCTCACAGCCCGGGCCGCTGATGGACGCTCCCTGTCCTTCACCGCGCCTCGGGACTACACCGCGTTCGCCGCCAAGCCCACGGACATCACCCAGTGGAAGAACGCCGAGCTGGTGTTCATCGGCTACGGCATCAACGCTCCCGAGCAGCAATGGGACGATTACAAGGACCAGGACCTGACCGGCAAGGTCGTCCTGGTCATGAACAACGACCCCTCCACGGACCCCGGTCTCTTCGCGGGCAAGACCCGCCTGTACTACGGACGGTGGAGCTACAAGTACGAGGAAGCGGCTCGCCGCGGGGCCATCGGGGCCATCGTCATCCACACCACCCCCTCAGCCGGCTACCCGTTCCAGGTGATCCAGTCAGGGCAGGGGCTGGAGCGGTTCTGGCTCCCGTTCCGTGACGAAGACAAGACCCTCGAGATCCGGTCATGGTGCTCGGAGGACGCCGCCAGGAGCCTGGTGGCCCTGGGCGGCCATGACCTGGACGAGCTGCGAACAAAGGCCGAGGGGCGCTCCTTCCGCCCGGTCCCCCTGGGGGTCACGGTGGACCTGGCCACGGACAACACGGTGCGCAACATCCAGTCCGCCAACATCCTGGGCAAGATCCCGGGGACGGACCCCAAGCTCGCCAACGAGACCGTGGTGGTCACCGCCCACTTCGATCACCTGGGTCGGGGTCGACCCGTGCGGGACGACGAGATCTACAACGGCGCCCTGGACAACGCCTCCGGCACCGCCGCCATGCTCGCCCTGGCCAAGGCCTGCTCCAACCTGCTCAACCCGCCGCGCCGGACGATCCTCTTCGCCGCGGTGACCGCGGAGGAGTCAGGGCTCCTGGGCTCCCTCTACTACGCGCGCAACCCCACGATCCCGAAGAAGCAGATCATCGCCAACTACAACATCGACGGGATCAACATCTGGGGACCCACCAAGGACGTGGCCATGATCGGCTACGGCAAGAACTCCCTCACCTCCCTCGCCGACACCGTGGCTACGAGACGGGGGCGGGTGCTGGTGGCGAACCCGGACACGGACAAGGGGTACTTCTACCGCTCTGACCACTTCTCGTTCGCCCGTATCGGGGTCCCGTCGGCCTACTTCAAGGCGGGCAACGACTTCCGTGAACGGGGCGACGTCCGCAGGCGGATCAAGCTGTCCTACACCGGGACCCGCTACCACCAGCCATCGGACGAGTTCGACCCGCGGTGGAACCTGAACGGCGCCGTGGAGGACACCCGCCTGCTGCTGGAGTGCCTGCTCCGCACCGTCTCCGACGACCAGGCCCCTACCTGGACTGCGGGGGATGAGTTCGAGAAGTTGCGGTGACCCGCGTCAGGACCGGGAGGACGAGCGGAACCAGTCCACGGCGCTGACGAACGCGGCGTCCAGGTCCGCAGCGTCGTGGCCTAGCTCACGGCGGGCCTTCCGGTCGTCCACCGGGAAGCCCCCGGGGGCGGGGCGGCCCTTGCCCCTCAACCTCCACAGCCAAGGTCGGCGGGGCACCTCGCTCCCCGCGGCGCGGGCCACCCGCCGGAGCAGCTCATCCGGCCCAAGATCTTCACCGCCAAGGAGATAGCGCTCCCCTGGCGTCCCCTTCTCCGCCGCCAGGACCATGCCGCGGACGCAGGCCGCGGCGCAGACGTGGTTCACCGGCCCCTGGAGCAGGCGAGGCCAGCGGCCCTCCAGGATGTCGAGGATGCGCGCGCCGGTGACCGTGGGCCTGCGGTCGAACGCCCCCACCGGGGCCGCCGGGTTGACCACCACCACCTCCAGGCGCCGCTCCCGCAACGCCAGGTCCTCCGCCTCCAGCTTGGTGCGGTGGTAGGGGCTGGAGGCAGACGGGTCCGGACGCCCGCGCTCCGTGATGGCCTCCTCCCCATGGACGGGGGCGCACGTCCCCATGGTGCTGCAGTGAACGACCCTGGACACGTCCGCGCGAGCCGCCGCGTCCAGCACGGCCTCCGTCCCGCCCACGTTGACCGCGCGCATGGACGCCGTGTCCGCCTCGCCCTCGGAGTACAGGGCGGCCAGATGGAACACCACATCGGCGCCGCCGAAGACCCCCGAGGGCACGGCCCCGCCCGCCAGGTCCGCCTCCTCGCAGGGGACGTCGCAGATGGGGCGGGAGCCGCCCGGTCGCAACAGGGCGGTCACCTGATGCCCCCCTTCCAGGAGGGCCCTCAGCAAGTGTTCCCCGAGGAAGCCCCCGGCTCCTGTCACCACCGCTCGCATGGTCCCGAGCCTATGGCGGAGCCACCGCTCGTGTCTTCCACAATCCCTCCACACATCCCGGATCACGAGCCCCACCATCACGATCCTCCACGACGAGATTCCCCTATACTGACCGCCGCCTCGGGGCTGGGGGATGCCCCGGGTTGCGCGGACGCATGATCTTCATGCGGGTTGGGTTCGTCCTTTGGGAGTCGAGAAGATGTCCAGCAATCGTCGGCAGTCCTTGGCGTCGATCGTCGATCGGGGTCCGGCACGAATTGGCAACGGCGGAGAGACCCTGTCCGAGACGTACGGAGAGAACGTGTTCGGTGACCGCGCCATGCGCGAGCGCCTGCCTGCGTCCTGCTACGCAGCGCTGCGTGAATCCGTGGAGAAGGGGGCGGACCTGGATCCCAAGATCGCAGATCTCGTCGCCAACGCCATGAAGGAGTGGGCCGTCGAACGAGGCGCCACTCACTACTCCCACTGGTTCCAGCCCATGACCGGGCTGACCGCGGAGAAGCACGACTCGTTCCTCAACTCCACGGGCGATCAGCTGCTGCTGGAGTTCTCCGGCAAGGCCCTCATCCAGGGCGAACCGGACGCGTCTTCGTTCCCCAGCGGCGGCATCCGTCAGACCTTCGAGGCCCGGGGCTACACCAACTGGGACCCCACCTCCCCCGCGTTCATCCGAGAGGGACAGTACGGCGCGACCCTCTGCATCCCGACGGCGTTCTGTTCATGGACCGGCGAGGCCCTCGACAAGAAGACCCCGCTGCTGCGGAGCAACCAGGCCCTGGAGGCGGCGGCCCTCCGCGTCATCCGTCTGCTCGGGGACGAGCGGCCGCACCACGTGTGGCCCACCCTCGGGTCGGAGCAAGAGTACTTCCTCATCGACCGGCACTTCTTCGTCAACCGACCCGACCTCATCGCCGCCGGGCGCACGCTCATGGGCGCGCGGCCCCCGAAGGGCCAGGAACTGGACGACCACTACTTCGGCACCATCAGCCCGCGGGTCCTCGACTTCATGGGCGACAGCGAGTACGAGCTCTGGAAGCTCGGGGTCCCCATCAAGACCCGGCACAACGAGGTCGCCCCCAGCCAGTTCGAGGTGGCCCACATCTTCGAACGCGCCACCGTGGCGACGGACCACAACATGCTCACCATGGACGTGATGCGCAAGGTGGCGACCCGCCACGGATTCGTCTGCCTCCTCCATGAGAAGCCGTTCGCCGGGGTCAACGGGTCCGGCAAGCACAACAACTGGTCCATGGCCACGGACACGGGCGAGAACCTGCTCGAGCCGGGTGACACCCCCGCGGAGAACGGACGCTTCCTGGCGTTCCTGACCGCCGTCATCCGCGCCGTGGACCTCCACGCAGACCTGCTGCGGATCTCCATCGCCAGCGCCGGCAACGACCACCGACTGGGCGCTAACGAGGCCCCGCCGGCCATCATCTCCGCCTACATCGGGGAGGAGCTGGACGGCGTGTGCCGGGCCCTCATGGGCGGCGCGGCCCCGGAGAAACAGCCCCGGGAGCGGATGCAGCTCGGGGTCACCGCCCTGCCGCCGCTGCCGCGGGACACCACGGACCGCAACCGCACGTCGCCGTTCGCGTTCACCGGCAACAAGTTCGAGTTCCGGGCCGTGGGGTCCAGCCAGTCGGTGGCGGAGCCGAACACGGTCCTCAACACCATCGTGGCGGAGTCCCTGAACCACCTCGCGGAAGAGATCGAGAAGGCCGGCGGCGGCGAGGACGCGATCCACAAGATCGTGGCCGACACCCTGCAGAAGCACTACCGCGTGGTCTTCAACGGCAACAACTACGCCAAGGAGTGGCACGACGAAGCGGAGTCCCGCGGGCTCCCCAACTACCGCGATACGGTGACGGCCCTGGGCCAGTACGCCTGCGAGAAGAACGTGGCCCTGTTCGAGAAGGCGGAGGTGTACAACCAGCGGGAGATCGAGGCGCGGGCCAACATCGCCTACGAGAGCTACGCCACGGCGCTCGCCATCGAAGCCCAGTCCATGCTCTCCATGGCCAACACCATGGTGTTGCCCGCGGCCTTGCGTCAGCAGGAGATCGCGGCCAGGTCCCTGTCCGCTGTACGAGCCGCCAACGAGGGGCTCGACATCACGGCCCAGTACGAGTCCCTGGGCCAGCTCACAGAGACGGTCAACGAGCTGCTGACGTCCACCAAGGCCTTGACCAAAGCAGCGGAAGACAACGGACACGGGGAGGACCCGGCGGCCCACGCGACCCACATGCGGGACGTGGTGATCCCCGCCATGGACCGGACGCGAACCGCCTGCGACGCCCTGGAGACCATGGTGGATGACGAGCTGTGGCCCCTGCCCAAGTACCGGGAGATGCTGTTCGTCCACTGATCCGCAGCTCACCAGCTCTCCACGGCCGCCCCGAGCCCCAAGCCCCCGGCGGCGTGTCGTTTGGGGCGCTCTCCCGGGAAACACCCCCCAATATT
>CAZDQF010000011.1:84094-108000 GCA_964507445.1 uncultured Isosphaeraceae bacterium | reverse complement strand
GGCCCCCGCCCCATGACCGGGGTGTTGGGGGTGTCCCACTCCGCCGCCCCCCACCCGCGCCCCCCGGCCGCCGGGCCCCCCCGCCCCGGGGCGGCTTCTCGTTGCGGGCGCTCTCCCGTGAACCACCGCGAATTCTTATAGTGACCCCATGAGTGACTCCCCCGCCATCGAGGTCTTCGACAATCCCCACCCGGATCGGCCCTACGTCATCGAGCACATCTGCGAGGAGTTCACCTCCGTGTGTCCCATGACCGGGCACCCGGACTACGCCACCGTGGTCCTGCGCTACACCGCAGCCGACCGGTGCATCGAGCTGAAGAGCCTCAAGCTCTACTACCAGTCGTTCCGCAACAGAGGCATCTTCTATGAGGACGTGACCAACGAGATCCTCAACCATCTGGTGGCGGAATGCGCTCCCCGCTGGATGGAGGTCGAGACCCGCTGGACTGGAAGAGGGGGCATCCGTTCGGTGATCAAGGCGCGGCACGATGCCTGACCTGCGGGTCCACGGCGCCGCCGACGGCCTGGTGGCACGAGACGGAGAGGGCCCCAACCACCTGTTGAGGGCCTTGAGCTGGGACGCCGTGTTCCGCGCCGCCGACCCCGCGGCGCTGATCCGCGACGGGCTGCGCAGCGGAGAACCCCTGGAGGATCCCGGGGACCCCATCACCCTTCCGCCCCTGGAGTCCCAGGAAGTCTGGGCCGCCGGGGTGACCTGGGAACGCTCGCGCACCGCGCGCATGGAGGAGTCGGCGCAGGCGGGGGGCTCCAACTTCTACGACCTCGTGTACGAGGCGGACCGCCCGGAGCTGTTCCTGAAGGCCACGCCTCACCGGGTGGTGGGCCATGGGCAGCCCATGACGCTTCGATCCGACTCGCGCTGGATCGTGCCCGAGCCAGAGCTCACCGTGGCGGTCACCGCCGAAGGCCGGATCTTCGGCTACACCATCGGCAACGACCTCTCCTGCCGCGACATCGAAGGGGCCAATCCCCTCTACCTCCCTCAGGCGAAGGTGTTCGCCGCCTGCGCAGCGGTGGGACCCGGCCTGGTCATCCGGGACGAACCGTTGCCCCGTGAGTCGGTCATCCACATGGAGATCCACCGGGACGGCGCGGCGGTGTTTCAGGGAGAGGCGCCGCTCTCGCGGCTCAAGCGCTCCCCGGAAGATCTGGTGTCATGGCTCTATCGACACAACCGGTTCCCGGACGGCTGCCTCCTCATGACCGGCACGGGCATCGTCCCCCCCGACGAGTTCTGCCTGAAGGACGCGGACGAGGTGCGCATCGCCATCGACGGCATCGGCGAGCTACGCAACCCCATGGGCGGCGCCTGAGCGCTCAACCGAAGCGTCGCCAGAGGTCCTCGAACTCCACCGAGAACGCCTTCACCGCCCGGGGGTCTCCGAGGACGACGATGTTCTCCTCGTTCTCACGGGCCGCGGCCCGGGTCCAGTTGTAAGACCCGGCCAGCACCGTCTGCCGGTCGAAGACGGCGAACTTGTGGTGCATGTGGCAAGGGGATCGGTCCATCCGTACCGGCACTCCCTGCTCTGCCAGCCGCGCGACGTCCGAGCCCAGGTCCCCGCTCTTGTCGTCGTCCGTGAGGATACGGACCTTCACCCCGCGGCCGTGGGCCCGGAGCAACGGGCCTGCGATCCTGTCGTCCGTGAGGGTGAACACGCACACGTCCACGGAGGACCGGGACCCATCGATGAGGGATCGGATGCGGTTGAGGCAATCGTCTCCCGGGCTGAACACCACCTCCAGGGGGGCCGGCCCGTCCGGCGCCTCATCGGGCTCCATGGCGTTGAGGACTCCCTTCAGCCAATCCAGCAGGGCGCCGACCACACGCCGGTCCGGGGCGTGTTCGTGGGCGATCTCGAACACCCGGCTGCGGAGCAGCGCCCGCCTGCGCCCGTCGGTCCCCAGCTCCGCCACCACGGCCCGCAGGGCCCGCTCCTCGGAACGGGACAGCCGACCATCGTCCAGGGTTCGCTTCAGGACCTCGTCAAACGGTCGGGTGTCCATGATCCGATGAGCCTCCCGGCCGCTCCTTCAGGCTGTCCAGCAACGCGGGCTCGATCCGGGACCGCAGCGCCTCCGAGGCGTAGCCCACCCAGGCCACGTCCGTGTGCAGGTCCAGGGGCACGTCCAGGGGCTGCCCCGTGGCGTCCGTGACCACCACCCCGGCGGCCTCCGCGATGGGAGTGGCGAGCACGTCGTAGGGATGGGAGCACAACAGCCGACCGCCCATGCCGTGGCGAAACAACGGTCGCAGGTCGGCGATGAACCGGTCTCGCCCGGTGATGAGGGCGTGCATCTGACCACCGTTGCAGATGTACTGGTCTTCAAAGACCCCCATCCAGTCCTCCGGACGCCCGGGCATCAGGGCCTCGAACAGGCGATCCTGCAACTCCCCCAGCTCACGACCGGCGCCGCCGAAGAAGCGGACCACCGTGGCGAACCCATGATCCAGGTCCGTGGCCTGGGACGGCTGAGCGGCAAGGGGTCGCGTCGGGCCGCCGCTCACGTCCTCGGTCCACGCCTCCAGCCCGCCCTCCGGGGAGACCACCAGGACGTCCGACAGCTCGGAGCGGGTACAGGGCAACTCCAGGAGGCACGCGTGGGTGACGTCTCGAAGGCGCGGCGCCGGACCGTCGGGGGCCAGGGCGGCGAGGAAGAACGCGCTGCGCTTGTCGTGCATGAGCCCACGGGTGCCGTCGATGGGGTCCACCACCAGGACCCGACCGGCGGCGCCGGGGAACACCGTCTCGCCGGACGCAGACAGCCCCTCCGACAGCAGGCGCAGGGGTCCCTCCCCCGCGAACAACTCCCGCACGGCGGACAGCAGCTCCTCCTCCGCCAGCATGTCCAGGCCGTACTGCAGGTCTCCCACCCCAGCCGCCGCGGGCTGCGCCAGCCGGGGTTGCTGGCCGGCCATGCCGGCCCGGATACGGGTCCGCACCCGTCGTCCCAACTCCACCAATGCCTGCGCCGCCGCGTCCATGGCGGTCAGTCTACCGGCGATGCGGAACCACCTCCTGTATCCTGAGGCCCGCGCCCGGCCGTCGGCCTCGCCCCACACCGGCAGACAACCTCGCCGCCATGGGGCCCGCCGTCGCCCCGAGGAGGTCCGTCATGGGCAAGACCACCATCACCTTCAGCGTCGACATCGAAGCCTCCGGTCCGATCCCCGGTCCGTGGTGGATGTGCTCCTTCGGCATCTGCCGCACCGATGACGTGCAGGTGGGGCTCAAGCGAGAGCTGAAGCCTCTTCAGATCCCGGGGTTGTCGGAACCGGACAGCCCCGCCGCCATGAAGGTGGTGGCCGCAGGTCTCGAAGCGGTCACCTGGGACAGCGCCCGCACGGACGCCGAGAACATGGCGGCGGTCCGCGCCCACTACGAGGAGAACGGCTGCGACCCGCTGCAGGCCATGGTGGACCTGGAGGACTTCATCAAGGAGCAGTCCGGCAAGGACCGCGGGGTGATCATCGGCTCGCCCGTGACCTTCGACTTCATGTGGCTGTACTGGTACGCCTGGCGGCTGCTGGGCCGGATGCCCGAGTTCGGGTACTCGGGGCTGGACCTGCGCTCCTACTTCATGGGCATGCACGGGGTGGGCTTCCTCGGCACCGGCAAGGCCCGGTACCTGAAGCACTACCCAAACGAGTTCCAGCACAGCCACGACCCGCTGGAGGACGCCCGCCAGCAAGGGGCCATCTGGCGAGACATGGTCAACGCCCGGCTGGCGCGCAAGGAACAGGAGCGCTCCTGACCGCCAGCCCCGCGGGCACCGGCCGGGCCGTTACATCTGCACCCACTGACCCGAGCCGCTGCTCTCGAGACAGGCGCCGATGAACCGGACCCCGCGCACGCCGTCCCCGACCGTGGGGAACGGGTCCTCGATATCGTCCTCACCACGCAAGCGCCGCGCGAACGCCGCGTACACGTTGGCGAAGCCCTCCAGGTAACCCTCCGGGTGGCCCGCCGGTGTCCGGGTCAGGGAACCGGACGCCTCACCATGGACCCCCGTAGCGGTGCGGATGGTGGTGACGCTGCCGTCCTCGTTGGTGAGCTCCAGGTCGTTGGGGTGCTCCTGGCGCCAGCTGATGGCGCCCTTGGTGCCGAAGACCCGCAGCTGCAACCCGTTCTCCCGGCCAAAGCACACCTGGGACGAGCACAGGGTGCCGGAGGCTCCCCCGTCCAGCTTGATCAGCACCATGTCGTCGTCATCCAGCCGTCGCCCTTCGATGAAGGTGTGCAGCACCGCGAACAGGGAGTTCACCTGCAGCCCGGTGACGTGCTCCAGCAGGTTGAAGGCGTGGGTGCCGATGTCCCCGAGGGCCCCCACGGGCCCGGACTGGGCCGGGTCCGTGCGCCACGCCGCCTGCTTCTGCCCCGAGCTCTCCAGGTCGCTGGACAACCACCCCTGCAGGTACTCGGCGTAGACCTTGCGCACCACGCCGATGCGGCCGCCGCGGACGATCTCCCGCGCCTCTCTGATCATGGGGTAACCGGTGTAGTTGTGGGTCAGGGCGAACACCCGCCCGGTCCGCTCCACCGCCGCGGCGATGGCGTCCGCCTCCTCCCCCGTGGTGCACAGGGGCTTGTCGCAGATGACGTCGAAGCCCTTCTCCATGAACCCGATGGCGGGCCCGGCGTGGACATGGTTCGGGGTGACGATGCTCACCGCCTGGATGCGCACGTCCTCCGGCAACGCCGCCTCCGCCTCCGCCATCTCCTCCCAGGTGCCGTAGGCACGATCCGGGGCCACGTTGAGCTCGGCCGCGGTCTTCCTGGTGTTCTCCACATCACGGCTGAAGCAACCGGCCACCAGCTCGAACTGATCATCCATGCGCAGGGCGATGCGATGAACGGCGCCGATGAAGGCTCCCTGGCCGCCGCCCACCATTCCGATGCGGATACGTCTCATATCACGCTCCCTTGGGGGACTTGTTGGGATAGAAGACCATGAGCAGACCGAAGCACGCCACGCTCGCCCACATGGGGATCGAGAACAGCGTCGTGTAGTTGGTGTCACCGGCGCTGTCCTTCGCCATCTCGCCCACCACGCTGGTGGCGATCAAGCTGCCGACGATGATGCCGACCCCGATGATCACGATGTTGAACAGGCTCTGGGCCGACGCGCGGACGTCCGAGGTGGTCTCCTCATCCACCACCATGTAAGCGACAAAGATGAAGCACCCGAAGCAGATGCCATGCAAGGCGACCCCCACCAACACCAGCGGCATGGAATCACCGGCGTAAGCGAACAGCGCCATGCGCGCAGCGTACGCCACAAGTCCCGTCGCCAGGAGCGCCTTCCGTGACCACGCCTTGGCCAGGAACGGGATGCAGGCGAGGACCAGGATCTCGGTCATCTGGCCGATGGTCATCAATCCACCGCCGCCCACGCCGAGGATGCTGTTGATGCTGTTCGCGAACTTGTCCGCGGCGTCCACGTTGGTTTGAAGATCCGACAGGAACGACGACGTGTGGACAAAGTAGAACTGGTGGATGCAGGACACCGGAACCGCCAGCAGGAACAGGGTGACGAGCGGCTGACGCTGGACCTCTCCGAGCGCCTCGAGGGCCGCGTTCTTCTCGGGAGCGTCCCGAGTCGGCGGCGTATGGGGCAACGTGAAGCAGAACACCCCCGTAACCAGACCGAGGATCGCGCTCAATCGGAAAGCGTCAGCGCGGCCAGCGTCCTGCGCCGCCTTGATGACCTCAGGGGCCCCCTCCGGGGTGTGATGCTGCGCCAACCAATGACCCACGGCGATGCCGACAGCGATCCAGCCGATCGTCCCCCACACCCGTACCCGCCCGAAGTCCCGGTCTCGGTCCGGGAGATGGTGCAGCGCGAGGGAGTTGGTGAGGGAGAGGGTGGGGGCGTAGACGAGTCCGTAGAGGAGGCTCATGACGAAGAACCCCCCGAACGTGGACACATCCGCGAGGAACCAGACCAGGACGGCCCCGCCGATGTGGCTGAACGCCAGGAAACGCTCCGTGGCGAAGTGACGGTCGGCGATCTGGCCGGCGATGAAGGGACCGAAGATGGCGCCGACAGCGCCCGCCATCAGGCAGTAACCGGTCTCGTCCATCGTGAAACCCCGGTGCCCCAGCAGGAACGGGTAGAGCAACGGCAACCAGGCCCCCCAGATGGCGTACTGGAGGAACATCATGGTCGAGAGACGGAAGTTCAGGCCTGCGCTCATGGAGGGCTCCTCGGCAGTCGGTGAAGGCGCGGCAGTCTACTAGAAAGCGCGGTATCGAGGGCGGCCGCCGGGGCGCTGCAGCCCGCTCTCCCGGGTGTGGCCCACGGCCCCACGACGGCCGCTTATCATGACGCGCCATGGACCGGACCGGGTGCACGAGGGAGCTGCGACGATTACTGGGGAGCGAACGCTGCCTGACGGAGCCGGGCCGCCTGATGAGCTACGAGTGCGACGCCCTGACCCACTTCAAGAGCACGCCGGCGGCGGTGGCGCTGCCGGAGTCCACGGAGGAGGTCCAGGCGGTGGTGCGCGCCTGCGTCCGGCACCAGGTCCCGTTCACTCCGCGGGGTGCTGGCACCGGCTTGAGCGGCGGCGCCGTCCCCGCCGATGGCGGCGTCATCATCGAGTTCTCCCGCATGCGCCGGGTGCTGGACGTGGACGTGGAGAACCGGCTCGCCCGGGTGGAACCCGGCGTGGTCAACGCGGACCTGTCCCGTCACGTGGCGGAGCACGGCCTCGCCTACGCCCCCGACCCTTCGAGCCAGACCGTGTGCACCCTCGGCGGCAACGTGGCGGAGAACTCCGGCGGCCCCCACTGCCTGAAGCACGGCGCCACCACGAACCACATCCTGGCGGTGAAGATGGTCACCGTCGAGGGCGAGGTCATGGAGCTGGGCACGCCGGTGATCGGCGCCGCGGGCCTCGATCTGCGAGGCGTCGTCCTCGGCAGCGAAGGGACCCTCGGGATCGTCACGGAGATCACCTGCCGACTGGTCCCCATCCCTGCCGCGGTGGAGACCCTGCTGGCCTCCTTCACCTCCATGAGCACCGCCTGCGCGGCGGTCTCCCGCATCGTCGCGGCGGGCATCATCCCCGCCGCCCTGGAAGCCCTCGACGACCGCACCATCGCCGCCGTGGAGGCCAGCGTCTACAAGGCGGGATACCCGGAAGACGCCGCCGCGGTGATCCTGGTGGAGCTGGACGGCCACCCCGCCCGGGTGGCGTCCGAACGCGGCGCCATCGAAGGCATCTTCCACGACGTGGGCGCCATCGACATCCAACACGCCCACGACGAGGAGCAGGCGCAGCGCCTCTGGCGCGGCCGCAAGGGCGCCTTCGGCGCCATGGGTCGGCTGGCTCCGGACCTGTATGTGCAGGACGCGGTGGTCCCCCGTTCCCGCCTGCCGGAGGTGCTGCCGGAGATCGGCAGGATCTGCGACGACCTGGGCCTGAAGCTGGCCAACGTGTTCCACGCCGGGGAGGGCAACCTCCACCCCAACATCAGCTACGACGGTCGTGATGAGCAGGAGGTGGAGAAGGTCGTGGAGGCGGGGCGCCGCATCATCGAGCTGTGCCTCTCCGTCGGCGGTGTGCTCTCGGGGGAGCACGGCATCGGCCTGGAGAAGCAGGGGTTCATGAACCTCATGTTCACCGAGGACGACCTCGCCACCATGACCCTGGTTCGCGCCGCGTTCAACCCGGAAGAGCTGCTGAATCCAGGCAAGATCATCCCGACCCCGCGCGCCTGCGTCGAGGTGAAGCCCACCCACCGGCTACCCGGAGTGGCGCCCTCATGAGCGACTCCCTTCGGATCGCCGCGGAGCGGATGGCCGCGGACCTCGGAGACAACGCCGTCTACGTCACCGACGAGGACGGCGCCCCCGGCGGCTTGCGGGCGCCCGCCGTCGTGGTGCGACCGGATTCCGCGGAGCAGGTCTCGGAGGTCATCAAGATCGCCAAGGACCTCCGCGTGGGCGTGGTCCCGGTGGGGGGCGACACGTCGCCCCGGCGGTCATCGGAACCAGACCGGCCCTGCCTCGCCCTCTCCCTCGAGCACATGACGTCCCTCGTGGAGCACGCCACGGAAGACCTGGTCTTCACCGCCCAGGCGGGGATGGGGCTCAAGGCGGCGCAAGACCTGGTGGCCGAACAGGGTCACCGCGTCCCCCTGGCCCCGCCCCTCGCGTCCCGGGCCACCCTCGGGGGGATCGTCGCCTGCGCGGCGGAAGGCGCCACCCGCAACGCCTACGGCGCCGTGCGGGATCAGGTGCTCGGGCTGCAGGTGGTCCATGGCGACGGCCGGATCACCCGTGCGGGAGGGCGGGTGGTCAAGAACGTCACCGGCTACGACCTTTGCCGCCTCTACACGGGATCACGGGGCGTCCTCGGCGTCATCACCGAGGTCACGCTGCGTCTTCATCCCCTGGAGGCCTCCGCGTGCCGCCTCGCATGGGGCTTCAGGGACATCGGACAGGCCTGGCAGTCCGGGATGCGGCTGCGGGACGCGGTGCCGGGGCTCTACGGCATCCACGCCCTCACGGGCGACGCCGTGGTGAAGGACGGGCAGGTGGAGGCGGAGGCCCTGCTGGTGGCCACGGTGAGGGGGCCTGACGTGCTGGTGGAGGCCCTCGGAGAGGCGTGCTGGGAGGTTGACCTGCCGGCCTCCGGCAGAGCGGTGCTGCCACCGGACGCCGTCCCCGCCATCAACGAACCGACCCTGGGTCGCGGCGCCTGGCTGCGCGTCTCGGCGCTGCCCGCCGACGGTGGACGGCTGCTGGAGCTCCTCGGTCGCCACGCGGATGCCAAAGCGGACATGGTCATGGACGTCACCGGAGGTGTCTGCGACATCACCCACGGGTCGCCGGAGTTCCTCGACCCCGTAGAGGAGACCGCGCTGGGCGTCGACCTGGAGCCCCTCGGCGCCCAGGTGGATCGCCCCCTGGATCCGGAGTTCCACCTGCGCCGGTTCGAGCTGTTCCCCTCGACGCGCCCGGACGGCCTGGAGATCATGAGCGCGCTGATGGACAGCCTGAACCCAGGCAGGACCCTCAACCAGGGCCGGCACGAGGTGAGACCATGACGAGCCCAGGCAAGAGCGCAGCCGAGGTCGCGGGCTACCTTGAGAGCCTGGATTGCGTCCACTGCGGGCTCTGCGTCGAGCACTGCCCCACCTACCGTCACCTGGGGAGGGAGAGCGCCAACCCCCGCGGCCGCGTGTACCTCATGCGTGCGGTCATGGAGGAGCGGATCGAGCCCACTGCGGACGTGCTCCAGGACCTGGACCTGTGCCTGGTCTGCCGCGCCTGCGAGTCCGCCTGTCCTTCCGGAGTCCAGTTCGGGGACGTCATGGCCCAGACCCGCGACCGCCTGCGCAAACGAGGCTGGTTGCGCAAGCGGCTCATGGGAATGCTGCTGGACCGCGGACGCCTGGATCGAATGGCCACCCTCATGCGCTTCTGGCAACGCTCAGGGCTGCGCGTGCTCCGGTTCCTCATGCCGCCGCGGCTGCGGCGCATGGAGGCCTACATGCCGACCCTGCCAGCGAAGGAGCAACGACGCCCCCTCCCCACCCATGTGCCGGCTCAAGGCCCGGCCAAGGGCCGGGTGGCGGTGCTCGAGGGCTGCGTCATGCCACTGCTGTTCCAGGACGTAAACCGGGACACCATGCGCCTCCTGCAAGCGGCCGGGTTCGAGGTGGTGGTGCCGGAAGGACAGGGGTGCTGCGGAGCCCTCCACGAACACGACGGGGACCTGGACACCGCCCACGCCCAACTGACGAAGAACCGGCAAGCGTTCGCCGCGGCGGACCCCATGGCCATCGTCATGAACAGCTCAGGCTGCGGCGCCGCCCTGGCCGCCGGAGACATGCCCGCTCCGGTGGTGGACATAACCCGGTTCCTCCTCGATCACGGCCACGACCTGCGCTTCAGCCCCTTCACGGAGCCCGTGGCCTACGACGCCCCCTGCCACCTTCATCACGCCCAGAAGGAGACCTCCTCCGTGCAGGAGATGCTGTCACGCATCCCGGACATCAACACCGTGCCCATGGAGCTCTGGGATCACTGCTGCGGCGCCGCCGGGATCTACAACCTGGATCACCCCGACCTCGCACAACGCATCCTGGCGGAGAAGCTCGATGCCCTCGAGCGCTCCGGCGCCAGGGTGCTGCTCACCGGCAACCCGGGCTGCCTGATGCAATGGCGGCAAGGCGTGGCCAGGCGGAAGCTGAACGTGGAGGTGCTCCACCCGGCCACGTTCCTCGCCGGACAACTCCAATCATGAGCCCCCTGAAGAAGCCCAGGTTGGTGGTCTTCGACATGGACGGGACCCTGCTGGACACCACCGCCACCATCGTCGACTGCTGGAAGCAGGCCCTGGACCGGTGCGGCCTCCGCGTCCCCACGGACCACGAGCTCCGCAGCCGCGTCGGCCAGGCCATCGTCACGGCGCTGCCCTCACTGCTGCCGGAATCCGGCGAAGAGGACCTGGAGCGCTTCATGGAGGTCTACCGGGAGGTGTACATCGCCGCGGTCACCGCCACGCCGCCGCCCCTGTTTCCCGGGATCAGGGGGCTGCTCGACACCCTGAAGGCCCAGGGCATCCCCACCGGCATCGCCACCTCCAAGAGCCGCGCCGGCCTCGACCGGACCCTGGCGGCGGATCACCTGGAGGAGTGGTTTCCTCCGATCCTGCGCGCGTCGGCGGACGACGGTCCCTCCAAGCCTCACCCCAAGATGCTGCTGGATCTGCTGGAGCGCAGTTGGCACGAGGCGGAGGACGCCATCATGGTGGGAGACACCACCTTCGACCTGCGGATGGCGCAGGCCGCGGGCGTCCGCGGGGTGGCCGTCACCTGCGGCGCCCACGACCGGGAGATCCTGGAAGACGCGGGCCCCGTCGCCATCCTCGCAGCCACCGCCCAGCTCCCGACCCTCTGGGAGTGACCCCACGGGCCCCTCAGGGCCGCAACGCCCGGTGGAGGCGCTGGTGGAAGGCGTGCATGCCGTGCTCCAGCCGCGGCGCATAGCGGCCGGTGTCGTAGGCGGAGGACGCGAGCCCTCGCTGGACCGACTCGCAGATCAGACGGTCCTCCTCCTGGACCCCCGCGCTCGATGCCAACACCGTCTCGATCTCCGCCTCGTCAGCGTCCTCCGCGACCCACCAATCGAACACCACGGCGCACCGATCGACCGAGAGCGGAAGGACGATGTTCGTGTCCAGGACGCGCCCGTAGCGGTTGTACATCAGGTTGGGCCAGACCCAGGCGTAGAGCACGTCATCACCGCACGTCTGCAGGACCACGTCCCCGTCCACGGTGGTCTGGTATGCCTCCAGCGGGAGCCCCCCCGCCAGTCTCTTGTGCAGGACCGGGACGTGGTATCCACCGTCCAGGTAGTTGTCGACGAAGACCTTCCAGTTGCAGTCCACCTGAAACGTGCGCCGCGCGACCCAGGTCATGGTGTCGCTGTCGAGCCGCTCGAGGCGCGCCGCGACATCGTCCAGCCCGCGGGGCATGGGAGCCGCGCCCGCCACGCGCATGAACACCAGGTGCCCGACGGTCTGAACCGCGACGCCGCGCAGCCCCATCTCCCCCGGGTCGAAGTCCCTGATCCCGGCGACCTGGGGAGCCCGCAACAGGCCGCCCTCCAGGTCGTAGACCCAGCCGTGGTAAGGACACGACAGCTCCCGGCGAGGCGCGCAAGGGTCGCCGCACGCTTCCGACACCAGCTCCGCCCCGTGGTGCCGGCAGACGTTCAGGAAGCCGCGCACCACGTCGTCATGACCCCGCACCAACAACCACGGCTCCCCGGCCACGGACCCGCTGACGACCACGCCGTGCTCTCGGACCGCATCCGCGCGCGCCACCGGGACCCAGGACTCACGAAACAACCGCCGCTCCATCGCGGCGAACTCCTCCCCCAGGTACCAGGACGCGGGGGGCGTGGAGGCCTCCTCCACCGGTACCTCCGGGTTGAAGCGAAGCAGCTCGGGGACCGGGTCCATGGAACTCATGAGGTCATGGTACCGGGGCAAGGCCACCGGGTGACCCCGGAGCCCTGGTCAGGGGGTGAGGGTGAAGAACACGGCGTTGCCCATGGCGACCACGGCGCCGCCGCTCAACACCGCGCAGGCATGCCCGACGTTCAGGCCGATGAGGGACGGCGGCACGTTGGCCGGCACGGATAGCGCCGCTGTCGCGGAACCCGTGCTATCCAGGTTGCCGGCGTAGCCGCTGAAGAACGGCGCCGAGGCCGGCAGGGTCCAGTCCGTGTACCAGTCCGGGATCAGGGGCAACACCAACTCTCCGATGGTGGCGGAGCCCACCGCCGGATTGGTGGAGGTCATCGGGCCGCTGACGGAACCACCGACCACGTAGGGCAGGCCCGCGAGGGAAGAGGGGAACGACAGGGACACGACGTGGGTGCCACCGGCGGCGCCGGAGATGGACGAAGGGGTCGCGGTCATGGGGATCGGGATGATCTCGTTGACCGAAGCGCTCTCGTCGTCGTAGTTGCTGCCCTGATTCACCTGCGTCACCCGGACCAGCACCTCGCCTGAGGGCAGGTTCGGAACGGTCCAGTAATAAGAGTGCATGGCCCCCGCCGTGGGGTCTCCGGCCGGGAGCGAGAGGGCGATGGTGGTCCAGGGGCCGCTGCCGTCCACCAGGGAGTAGTGCAGATTCCACCCCGTGGTGTTGTGCTGGATGGCCACCTGCCAGCGAATCACGTAGGTGGTCCCAGGCGTCAGGATCACGCCGCCGTTGGGAGCGACCAGGTTGACGTGAGCGGACGCGGTCAGCGCCGCCGCGCAGAGGCACAGAGAGATTCGGAACAGCATGAGGGATCTCCGGGGAATCCCCCCAGCCTACTACCGAGGGCTCCTGAGTCCCACGTCTCTCATGCTCAAGTTGGTCACGTTATGGCGATAGCCGCTGACCCCACGGCCGACCACCCGGTCCGCCCGCGAGTAATACAGCATGAGCCAGGGGCAATCCTCCTGGACGATGCGCACCATCCGCTTGACCAGCTCGTTGCGCTCGGCCCCCGGGTAGAGACGGGCCATGCGATCATAGAGGCGATCGTATTCGCCGCTCTTGTAAGAGCCGTAGTTGAAGTTGCCGACGGGGTTCTCGTTGCTCCGGAGCAACAACAGGAAGTTCTCCACGTCCGGGTAGTCCGCGTACCACCGCACCCAGGCCAGCTGCAGGTCTCCGGACCGGGCGCGCTCCATGAACCGGTCGAAGGCGCCGTCCCGCCGCTGAAACTTCAGCCCGATAGCGGCCATGTTCTTCTCGAAGATGTCGTAGGCCGCCAACTCCTTGGGCCCCAGAGACCCGGGAAAATCGAAGATGAACTCCGGCAGTCCCTTGCCGCCGGGATGTCCGGCCGCGGCCAGGAGCTTTCGCGCCTCCTCCAGGTTCGGCTTGGCGAACCGATAGGCCGCGGCCTGATCGAACATGGCTGACTCGGGGAAGGCGTTGGGGAACGGCAAATTGGCCAGTCTCTGGCCTGGTCCGGCAGCGGCCTTGACGAAGGCCTCACGATCCAGGGCCAGGCACATGGCTTGCCGAACCTGCTTCTTGCCGAGCAGCGCGTTCTTGCAATTGAAGATGAAGTAGCTGATCTCGAACTCGGTGCCCGGCGCCACCCGCATCCCCTTTCTCCGAAGGGCAGGACGGATGCGGCCGAAGCGATCGAGGAACTCCGGGCTGTTGTGACTCCACAGATCGACCACCTGCAGGTCGCCGCTCATGAAGCGCTTGGTCCGCACCTTGATGTCCGGGACGTGCTCGAACCGCAGCTCGTCGATGAGGGGCTTGCCCGGGATGCGGTAGCGCGGGTTACGGACCATGACGATGGTGCCGAGGGCGTCCCGTTCCTTGAACAGGAACGGACCGGAACCCACCGGGCGCTCTCCGAAGCCGCTGCCGTAGCGCTGGACCGCCTCCCTCGGCACGATGGACGCCCACGGCTGGGTCAGCAGGGAGTAAAGCTGCGGATAGGGGCTGGAGAGCTTGATGGTGAGAGACCGCCCCTCGACCGTCAGCCCCTCCACCTCCGCTTCGTAGTCGGCGAACCCGTCGGATTCCGCCTGCGCGCGCCACTGGTCGAGGCCCTTGATACGTCCCGCCACGAAGGCGCCGTAGTAGATGCTCTGGACGCCCGGGTCGGCGTGGCGCATCAGCATGTAGCGGACGTCCTGCGGGCCGACCTCACGGCCGGTGCCGCCCTCGAAGCAACCGTCGTCATGGAACCGGATGCCAGGCCGCACGCTGAGGGTCAGGGTGAGCCCGTCCTCAGAGATCCGCGGCAGTCCGCAGATGCCGGGCCAGATCTTGGTGCGCCCCTTCGCGTCGAGCCCCATCTCCAGGGGAGACTCGAACACCTGGGCCTGGAGCTTGAGGAACTCGACGTTGTTGGCCAGGGCCGGGTCCAGGTTGGTCGGAGACTGGAGCGTGAAGTCCCGGAAGACCACGGGCTCGCCGGCGGGGCGACCGGATTGGGCCAGTCCAGAAGCACAGAGGGCGACGAAGAAGGCGAGGGTACGCATGAGGTCTCCCGATCGGCGACCGGGCGAACGTGGAATCATGTTCGTCCTGGTCAACGGTGTCATCTTACGACGCGGCTCGAGGCCATACGCCGGTTTGGGCCAGACGTTGGGTGAATGTCAACGAGGCCTGGTCCCCTTGCGCCAGACCATGGTCTGGAACAGCTGCGGGGCGTAGGGCCTCAGACCGTACCAGGAGGCGGTATACCAATGCTCAACCCGCTGGGGCATCTGACGGGGGTAGGCCTCCGGGTCCTTCGTGGGCGCCAGCAGCGCCCTAACCTCCTCCGGGCGTCCGAGGATGTACTGGACCACGCTGGCCTCCTCGTAGCGCGGCAACACAAGGCCGGGCACCTGGTCCCTGACCCCCTCGTAGAGCGCCATGGCCCGCTCATGCTGCTTGTCTGCGACGCAGATACGAGCCTCGATGAGGTCCGGCATCACCACGTCATGCCAGTGAGGAGCACCGCGGAACCAGCGCTCCTCGTCCCCGGTGAGGACCCGCCGCCATCGCTGAATCACCTCCCTCGCCTTGGATGCGTCGCCTCGGCCCAGCTCATGGAGGGCCCAGATGGCGTAACACTTGCGCTCCAGCTGGTCCTCGAAGGCCGTGTCTCCGGGCACCCTTCCCCGACGCTCCGTACGTCGCCCGATCTCGTCCGCTGCGACGCCGAACCAGCGAGAAGCCAGCTCCGGGTCCGCATCCGCGGGCTTCCTGAGGGCGGTGTGGCTGAGGGCCAGGAGGAACGCCGCTTCCGGCAGCCGCCGATCAGCTTCCAGCAATGACTGCAACAAGGGCCGCGCCTGCTCCGGCCGTCCGTACTGGACGAGCATGGCCGCCAGCATGAAGCGCGGCCAGGGCCCCGTGTCGTCTCGCGCGCACGCCGCCCGCAGGTCCGCCACCAACGGCTCCGTCGCCTCCCGGAACGCCGTCTTGTCTGCGTATCCACTGGGGACCGACATGAAACGCAGGACACAACGCAACTGGAGCAGCACAGGGTCCATGGACTCTGCCGCATCAGAGAAACCGGCCAGCAGAGGCTCCAACTCACCGAGGGAAGGCACCGCTGTTCGACGCTCTCTGATCTCCTCCGCCGCCGAGGACCAGTCCTGCTGATGGGGCGCGACGAACTCCGTGGCCATGGGGTCGCCGGGTCGCTCCAGCTCCGGGTTCTGGGAGACGGTCATCGCTCCGCCTCGCACCCCCTTCCCTCCACGGAGCGTCAACCAGGATCGGAGCAAGCGGGTGGCCTCATCTTCCTGTTCGGTGACGGGCCCCAACATCGACGTGGCCTCATCCCAGCGACCGGAGACGAAGGGGAGCCAGGCGGCCTTCAACCGGGACGGCTGCTCCCCCGCGAGGGCGCTCAGCTGGCGGGCACCACGGATCAGCCGGGCGGACTCCACGGGCGCGACCTCCGGCGGCGCGAGGAACCAGGGCTCAACGTCCGCCCGCAGCGACTCCAGGTCTCGCTGTTCACGCAGCCCCTCCAGCCAATCGGCGCCGACGAACAACGCCGACACCAGGATGACCGCCGCCGCCGCTACGGAGCGCCATCGACGAGCCAGGAACCGGCGCCAGGGCGCGGCGGCCCGGACCGTGGCGGGATCCAACGGCTCGCCGCGGGCGAACCGCTCCAGGTCCGATGCGAACGCCGCCATGGAGCCGTAGCGCCGCGTCGGCTGAATGGCGATGGACCGCAGGATGACGGCCGACAGGTCATGGGGGACATGGCTGCCGGTGCGCCGCGGGTCCAACGGCCCCGTGTTTCGGATCTGTGAGAACAGGTCGGCCCGGGTCTGTTGAACGAAGGCCCGCTTGCCGGTGGCGAGCTCATACAGACAAAGGCCGAGGCCGTAGATGTCCGCGGCTTCGGAGACCTGGGAGTTGCCTCCCGCGAGCAGCTCGGGGGCGATGTAGCGAGGCGTACCCAGGGGACCGTCCAGGGTGTGGGTCAACTCATCGAGTCGGTCGTCCCGAGCGATGCCGAAGTCGATGATCATGGGCTCACCGAGGCGGTCGATCAGGATGTTGGAGGGCTTGATGTCTCGATGGAGGATGCCGTAGCCATGCACCGCCTCGAAGGCCCTGGCGACCCGCGCGATCAGGCGCGCGCGATCCGTCAGGTCGCGGAACCGATGGGTCCGGTCGTCCCCCGCATCCGATGACAACTCCTCGATGAGGCCCTCGAGGGTCGAACCCTCGATCCACTTCATGGCCAACCAGTAACGGCCATCGTCATGGCCGATGTCGAACACCGGGACGACGCTCACCAGGTCCATGCCGCGGAGCATCTGAGCCTCGCGCCGGAAGCGCTCCAGGTCCTGCGGGTGGCTCGCCACGACGGGGTCCACGACCTTCAGCGCGACCACGTAGCCTTCGGCCTCGTGCTCAGCCCGGTAAACGGTCCCGCCGCCACCGGCGCCCACCCGCTCCAGGATGCGATAGGGGCCCAGCTGCTGGAGGCCGCCCACCGCCGCCTGGCGGTCGTCCCAGGTGAGGGTGTCGTCGCCGTCGATGCCAAAGAGGGAGACCTCCCGAGAGGTCACGAGCAAGGACGGGAGGGCCTCAGCGTGACGAGGATAGCGCTCCACGTACTCGGCGACGTCCGGTTCTTCGCCCTGCTCCTGCCGCAGGATGAACTCCGCGACGATGTCCTCGAGCGGGGGGTCCCGTTCGGTCTCGTCGTCACGCCTCATCCCGATGCGCCTCGATGAACTGGAGCAGCTTGAGCCTCAACCTGGCCTCCGTCTTCGCGAACTTCATCCGCACCGCCCGATCGCTCATCCCGATTCGCAGCGCGATCTGTGAGGAGGAGCAACCGCGGGCTCGTAAGCGGAAGATCAGCCGATCTGTTCGACCAGATTCGCGGAGGAACCGATACCGGGCGTCCTTCAACTCCTGAAGGGACAGCCGGCTCATGGGGGTCAGGTCCGGGTCTTCCTTCTGGTGTTCCTGCAGGAGCGACTTCCTGCGCACCACGTGGGGGCTCCCCGCCTTCCGCAGGACCACCCGGGTGATGATCCCGCGCATCCAACGGGCGAACGACTTGCTGTCTTCGAAGCGGAAGGCCCCGATACGGGTCAACGCCACCTGATAGGCGTCGTGCAACACGTCACGGGTCTCATCCAGGGTGCGGAGCGGCTGCCCCAACCGACGCCTGGCCCAGCGAACCAGCATGGGCTCATGAAGGTCGAAAAGGCGCTCCATCGCTCGGGAATCACCGTCCTGTGCACGGGCCACCAATGACCGGACGCCCTGCAAGGTGCGGTCTTCAGACGCGTCATGCGGTACGTCGGCATCGCTCATCGGACGCTCAAGTGCCTATGCAAGAGGATGTTGCAGGACCCAGGCGAGTATCCTATGGGGGCCGTGGGGGCGCGGCAAGGAACCCGCCAGGCGCCAGTGATGTTGGGCAGCGGAGCCGCCGAAGGGTATCCTCCAGGTGTTCCCTTCGGTGTTCCCGCTCTCCGCCATCCTGTTGACAACCATGTTGAAGCAGAAACTCGCGCCCTGTCTCTGGGTAACGGCCGTGGTCTGCCTGCTGGTCCCCCTCGGGCCGCTAAAGGGGCAGAGCCCGAACCCCGGCCGCAAGGGTGTGCTCATCAGCGAGATACACCACGAGAGCCGTGGCGACGGGCTGCCGACCTATATCGAGCTCCAGAACATCGACCCCAACAGCGTCGCGGTGAACCTCTCCAACGCCGTGATCTCCGTCCAGGGCGCGGGGGGCGCCTCCACGACCTTCAGCCTGCCGGCTGGAACCACGCTCCCTCCCTATCAACGCACCATGAACATGGGCGGGTTCGCCAATCCCGGGGCGGGAACCCTGACCCTGGTCGACCCCAACGGCCCGACCTTCACCGCCAACGAGCAGGTCATCGCAGCGTCATCCCTGTTCCCCCAGAACTCCAACGCCCTCAACCCCGCAGGTCAGCAGCCATGGACCGTGTGCCTGAGCGTCCCCAATCCCAACGGCGGGCTACCGCTGTACTCGGACACGGTGCAGTTGAACGGAGGCGCCGGGCCATGCCTCAGCATCAGCGCCCCCTTCAACGGTCTGCTGCCGTATGACGGGTTGGTGGTGAGGGGCTACCGGGTGGACTCCAACACCCGTTGGGACTTCATACCGGTACAGCTCCCGGGGATGGTCCCCCCTGCTCAGCCGCCGTATCAGGGACCACCGGTCGGGCCCAGCCCGACCCTGAGCAACCCGGAGATGAGCCCGGTGACCGGGTTCTTCTTCGGAGATCCTCTCAATCGACCACAGGACGCCGGGCTCCCCTTCACCACCCAGCTGCCCCCCTTCATTCCCCCGGGCGGCAGCACGGGCGCCGTCAGCAACTTCACCTCCATACCCAGCGGGTTCAGCGGCCAGATCACGATCCAGGCGACCCCCCCGGGTCAGCTGGCCTGGGTCCACTTCGCGGGCCACCCCTATGCCGCGTTTCGCGAACAGCGGGACCCCGCCTTCGATCCGGTCATCCCCAACGGCAGCCTCAACATCGACATGACGGTCATCGGCGACGGCCATCTCCTCGGTCACGCGCCCCCGGGCCCCGGCGTCGGCCCCGTATCCAGCAACCAGACCTGGAACCTCACGATCCCCGGTGTCACCGGCCCTCCGGGAAACCTGAACATCGACATGGGCCCCATGGACCAGGCCAGCGTGGGCTTCCTCACGTACCAGAGCGCGCCCCCACAATCAGCGAACGAACGACGGCTTCGCGTGGGGCGGGTTCTCACGGATAATCAGTCGGATGGCCCGGCGTCAGGCTCTGGTGATCTCTCGCCGGCCATGCTGGATACACTGCCGCCGGAGGGGGAAATCTGGTGCGACATCATCGTTTACACGGGCAACGGGTTCACCTACCGAGGCAAGGCCCGGAACTGGCCTGCGAACCCCAACGCGTGCACGGGGCTATCGCCGCCGAACCTCGGGCTCGGGAGCAACGCCGCCGGCAACATCGATGTCATCGCCACCTGCTTCGACCCGCTCTCAGAGATCTACATCCTCCCGACCCTCAATCTGGCTGCGAGCCTGGGGACCGGCCCCCTGTTCGGCCTCAATCCGGACCCCCTCACGTGGTACGCGCTGGGACAAGCGAGCGGCACCGACCCTTGGCACAGCGAGACCACCATCGATGGGCTCTATCTCTGGTCCACGACCAACCCCACCCTCTCCGGGCTGACGATCGACGCGGTGGCAATTCAATGGGGCAGCACCGGCCCCACCGGAGTCGGCTTCACGCAAGCGTCGCCCGCCAACCGGGTCACCATCCTGTAGTCAGCGTCCTGGTCGCCATCTCTCTCGTCGCCTCAATGGTGGCGGCCCAGGATGAGGTCGCCATCGCCGGGACGGGCATGGACCGGCTGGGGCACGCCCTCCTCGTCCATGACCTGGACGGCGACGGCAAGGCGGAGGTGATCGCCGGGGCGCCCAACTACACCCACACCTTCGGCGCTCGTCAGGCCCACTTCACCGGTCGCCTCCTGATCCTCCCGGGAGGGGCCGACCCGGATGACGCCGTGATCTGGCGCGGGGCCCAAGCGGGGGATTACTTCGGCACCAGCATGGCCACCGGAGACGCGAACGGCGACGGGCACCCCGACCTCCTCATCGGCGCGCCGGGTCGGAACAAGTTCCGTGGCGCCTGGCACCTGATCAACGGAGGACGCGGGGGCGGCGACCTCCTCTCCGGCGGCAACGGAGGGAACGCGGAGGTCTCCGTCACGGGCTCGCAACCCAACGGGAAGCTCGGCCACGCCGTGGCCCTGGGCGACCTGAACGGGGACGGCCTGGACGACCTCATCATCTCGGAGGTGTCGGCCACGCTCCCGGGAGCCGAGGCCGCGGGGAGGGTGCTGGTCTTCCGTGGCAGGAAGAGGTGGAAACGGCGGAGCTTCGATCTTGGGAAGGAACAGCTGAGACCCGATCTGGTCGTGCTCGGCCGGAGCGGCGAGCGCCTCGGCTACCGCCTCCTTGCAGCGGATCTCGACGGGGACAAGATCAGCGAGTTGATCATGGGCGCCCCGCTTCATCACAACGGCGCCGGCGCGGTCTCGGTCATCAAGGGCAGGAAGGGCCTGTTCAAGGAACACGAGGTCGTCGACCTTGGGGCTGATGGCGCGGACCTCTCCATTCGAGGCCGCGAGAACGGACGCCTGGGGGAACACGTGATCGCCATCAACCTGGATGACGCAGGCGGTCTCGAGCTGCTCATGGCCGAGCCCAACCGAGACAATGGGCGCACCAGGGAAGCGGGGGCGATCCACGCCTTGAGCTGGCCTGAGAATCCCGGCCCCCTGGACCTGGGCCGCAGCAAGAGCGTGACCGGACTCGCCACCTTTCGCGGAGCCGTGGCGCACGAGAAGATCGGAGGCGGCCTCGCCGCCGGCGCCATCAATGACGGCGCCGCCAACGACCTGATCATCGGCAGCGCTGCCATCGGCCGGGTCATCTGGCTCACGGACCCGCCCGGGCTGGAGCCCAATCCACGGCCCTCCGGCTACCGCATGCCCCGAGGGTCCGGGCTACGGGAATACGGAGCCTCCGTGGCCGCGGGAGACCTCGACGGAGATGGACGCGGCGAGGTCGTGGTCGGCGCACCCGGGGCGAACCGGGTGCTGATCTACCGCCTCAAGGAATAGGCGCCGACCCTCGCGGCTCAGTCGCTCACGAGCACGACCCTGGCCGGTCGAGGCGCAACGAGCGATCGCCGAACCGCCCGGGCGCTCCGTTTCGCGATGGTGGAACAGGGGCCGCCGCGGAGATCGAAGTAGAGCTGTGACGCCAGACGGTCTCCGTAGCGGAACGGGAACTCGATCCCCCGCGTGGTGGTGGACAAGGCGATCACCACATCACTCCTGGCGCCGTTGATCCGGCCACACAGTCGCCGGGCGCCCTGCTCATCACGGAAATCCGGGCCCGGGGCGTGGGCTCCCGCCAGGATCAGCCCAGGGAAACGGGTACGAGCACGACGTGCCCAATCGAACGGCTCCGACTCGCGACCGCCCATGAAGAACACCAGTCGGCCGTTGTCCCGGGCCTCCTCGAGGACCGCGTCGAGCACCACGGACCGCCGGCAGAGCTCGGAGACACGGTCTCCCAGGCTGCGTGAGGCCCAGCGGCTGACGGCGCGCTCCGGAACCACCAGGTCCATCCTGGCGAGTGCGGCGTTCAACCGGATGTCCTTCCGGGCTCGCCAGAGGTCACCCAGCGTGAGGGTGCTGAGACGGAAAAGCTCGTCTCCGTCGAAGCTATGGCGGAGGGCCTGTTTCAAGCTGTTGTAGGCAGCCCCGGGTTTCGAATCACCGGACTCCGCACCAGATGCCTCAGGCGGCACGGCGGGTCGGGGCAGGTTGGTGGGGGTTCTCATGTTGGACACCATCGGCCACCCAGCCCGATGACTTTTAGTCATCAGCCTTTGGCGCAGACGCGGTACGCTTTCGTCGTGACGTCATCCTCGATCATGGGAACCGGGTGGCCCCACTCAGGGCGCACCGTTCAACTCCTGAAGCGCGCCGCCCTGATTCGGTGGTTCTCCGGTCCCTCCGCCGAACACGGGGTCGCCTCGAAGCTCGCCGATGCCATCGGCGCCCACCAGGAACGGCTCGGGTGTCCGGCAACCAAGGAGATCAGGGTCCTGAGCGCCGAGGACGGCGCCAGGGCGTTGCTCAACGGTGAGGTCGATGTCGCGCGGCCGTCCTGGCACCGGTTGCTGGCCACACGATTCGAGCAGCTCCGTGCCCGCGTAGTGGCCACCCATCGCCTTCAAGGGAATCCCCTGCTGACGATCTCCGGGGAGGCCATCCTGGTCTATCCAGAGGCCCTTCCGATCTCTCAATCCGAGATCTGGAGCGCCCTCGGCAAGTCCGGAGACCTCTCCCTGCCGGACCGGTTACGCCGGGCTCTCGTCGACCGGATCATCTGGGAGTTGGGCGCCATGATCCTCCACGAGTCCGCTGGTGACCCCACGGAGCCCAATCCGTTCTCCCCTCTCCTCACGGTGTACGAAGAGGGACTCTATCCACTGGAATTGGGTCCTGACGGCGAAGCCACCCTGTGGTCGCCCACAGCGTCGGGTCCTACACGGCCCCGCTGATCTCCAGCTTGACGGGTGTCGGATTACAGCCCGTGATGGGAGAGATCTCGTCGTCGGACACCGCCACCACCACCACCAGGGGTCGCTCACACTGCAGGATCACGCCCTGACCCGGTCCCGACGGAGTCTCCATGAGAACGAAGTTCCCGTCCGGGTCCACGTCTGTCCGCCGGAACAGATGTACAGGCCTCAGGGCAGGAAGATCCCCCAGACCTTCGTCAGCGAGGGCGCCCTCTATCCACTCCCGGGTGCCCTCACGCTCCCCGCTTTCGCCGAGGAACAAGGCGCGTGAGATGGCTGAGGAGGACGGCTGCATCAGATCGTGAGTCGCCACATCGTCCTGCACCAAGGTGAACACCGGCTCGTATCTGTTGCTGTAGAACTTGGATTTCTCGGTCGGGAACAACCGCCCGACGATCTCCATGGTCACCGCAGGGTCAAGATACTCTCCGGGTTCGTCCGTACAGACGGCGACCAACTCACAGGCCTGTCGCCCCTCCACATCCCGGATACCGAGGGTGGTGCCTTTCGGCAGCCGTAGCGCCCGGGCTTGGCCCGGTTGAATGACAATTTCCTCAACCAAGTCAGGATGTCTCCGCGGACCGCGCGTCTTCGTCCACTCCCTCGACCCGTTCGACCTTACGTGCCAGCAGCCCCTTGGGCCCCTGGACCACGTCGAAACGGACGAGCTCTCCGTCGTTCAGGGTCCTGAAACCCTCGCCGGTGATGGTCGAGTAGTGGACGAACACGTCCTCGCCAGTCTCCTGTTCCACAAAGCCGAAGCCCTTGCGGTTGTCGAACCACTTGACGCGACCAGTGGGCATTTTCCACTCCCCCATTTGCCGGCTGCGCCACCGCAAAGAAAAGCAAGAGCCGCCCTCATGGCTCATGCGGGAGAGGGCGCGGCTCCGTCAACCGAAGCCGGCGACCGAGGCTCTCCCCCTGCCTCGCGCAACCACCGTCCGAGACGGAGTATAGGGGAGATTCCCCAGTCGAGCGACCAGGAATCGAAGTAAAAGTGCACGCTCACGCGACTTGGGCGCTCTGACGTCCGAGCCCCCGACACCAGCGGGGGCTCGGACCAACAGCGTCAGTCGTCGCGGGAGCCGTCACCGCGATCGCCTCGACGAGCGCCCGCGTCCCGACCACCTTCACGTTCACCATCGCCGCCACGGCCACGACCACGGCCTCGGCCACGACCACGGTCACCGCCACGACCACGGTCACCGCCACGACCACGGTCACCGCCACG
>CAZDQF010000011.1:0-83994 GCA_964507445.1 uncultured Isosphaeraceae bacterium | reverse complement strand
CACGATCGCCGCCACGGTCACGATCGCCGCCACGGTCACGATCGCCGCCACGGTCACGATCGCCGCCACGGTCGCGGTCGCCGCCACGGTCGCGGTCGCCGCCACGGTCCCGGTCACGATCGCCGTAACCGCCGCGGTCACGATCGCCGTAACCGCCGCGGTCACGGCCCCGGTCGTCGCCACGGCCCCGGTCGTCGCCACGGCCCCGGTCGTCGCCACGGCCCCGGTCGCCACCACGGCCCCGGTCGCCGCCACGGCCTCGGTCGTCGCCACGGCCCCGGTCGCCACCACGGCCCCGGTCGCCACCACGGCCCCGGTCGCCGCCATGGCCCCGGTCACGGCCGCGGTCAGCATCACCCCGACGCTCGCCCACGTGAGAGGGACCGCGGCCCCCCTCCATCTCCGCAGTAAGCGCCTGCCCCGCGTCATCGCGAGGAGCACCGCCTCCACCCTGCTCGCGCAAGGCCTCGCTGCGAGACAACTTCAACCGACCCTGCTCATCCCTCAGGATGACCTTGACGGGGATGAAGTCTCCCAGGGCAACCACATCGCTGACTTCGCGCACGTGCTCGGTGTCCAGCTCGGAGACATGGCAAAGCCCCTCCTGGCCGGGCAGCACCTCGACGAACGCTCCGAAGTCCTTGATGCTGACGACGCGACCTTCGTAGATCCGGCCGACCTCGACCTCAGCGGTGAGCTGCTCGACCATCTCCTTCGCTGCCCTCGCCGCCTCGCCGTCTTCACTGGAGATGGTGGCGGTGCCGTCGTCGTCGATCTCCACCTTGGCTCCCGTGTCCTCCTGGATCTTCTTGATCATCTTGCCGCCCGGGCCGATGACCATGCCGATCTTCTCCACGGGGATCTTCACCTGCAGCAGGCGCGGAGCGTAGGGACTGATGTCCTCACGAGGCTTGCCCAGGGCCTTGATCATCTCCTTGAGGATGTGAATCCGCCCCTGGCGGGCCTGCTCAAGAGCGTCGGCCAGGACCTCGCGAGAGAGACCCTGCATCTTGATGTCCATCTGGACAGCGGTGATGCCCTTGCCGGTACCCGCGACCTTGAAGTCCATGTCGCCCACGTGGTCCTCGGTGCCGAGGATGTCAGAGAGGATCACGACCTCGCCGTCCTCCTCGACCAGCCCCATGGCAATACCCGCCACCGGCTGCTTGATGGGGACGCCGGCGTCCATCATGGCGAGGGTGGCGCCACAAACGCTGGCCATGGATGAGCTGCCGTTGCTCTCTGTGATGTCAGAGACCACCCGGATGGTGTACGGGAAGTCCTCCTCGCTGGGGACGACCGCGGCGACTGCACGCTCTGCCAGGTTGCCGTGCCCGATCTCGCGACGGCTCACGCCACGGACGGGCCGACACTCGCCGACGCAATACGGAGGGAAGTTGTACTGCAGGTCAAACCGCTTGCTGTACTCCTCCATGAGACCGTCAACGATCTGCTGGTCACGGGGCGTGCCCAGCGTGGCCACGACCAGGGACTGGGTCTCGCCGCGAGTGAACAGCACGGAGCCGTGGGTGCGAGGCAGGAGCCCCGCCTCGATGGTGATGTCTCGGATCTCCGCCGGGCCACGGTTGTCGATGCGCTGCTTGTCCTTGACGATGAGGCGCCGGATCTGTTCCGCGGAGAGCTCCTTGTGAGCCGCCTTGATGGCGCCTTCCATGTCCGCGCGCAGCTCGTCGTCGGCGTCTCCCGGCACGTACTCGGCGATCATCTCCGCACGGAGGGTGTCCATGGCCGCGTATCGCTCGTGCTTGCCCTGGATCATGAGGGCATCGCGCATGCGCCCGGAGCCCTCCTCCTTGACCCTGTGGAACACCTCGTGGACGTCCGCCCGAGGGGCCTCCCAGGGCTCCTTCTCGACCCCGGCCTCGGCCTTGAGCTGGTCCATCATGTCGATGATCTGATGAATGATACCGGTGCCGAAGTCGATGGCTCCGAGGAAGTCCTCCTCGGTCAGCTCGAAGGCCTTGCCCTCGACCATGACGAGCGCGTCGCGAGACGCCACCAGCATGATCTCCACGTCGCACTGCTCGAGCTGCTGAACCGTGGGGAAGGCGATCAACTCACCCTCCAGGCGTCCCACCCGGCACGCCGCGATGGGGCCCTGGAACGGCATCGACGACGCGTTCAGTGCGGCGAACGAAGCGTTCATGGCCACCACGTCGGGGTCGTTCTCCTTGTCCACCGAGACCACGGTGTTCATGATCTGCACCTCCTGCTTGTAACCGTCCGGCCACAGAGGGCGCACGGGACGGTCGATGAGGCGCATGGTGAGGATCTCCTTGTCCTTGGGACGACCCTCTCTCTTGATGAATCCGCCCGGGAACTTCCCCGCGGCGTAGGTCTTTTCGCGATAGTCGACGGTCAACGGGAAGAAATCGATTCCCGGCCTCGGATCGCCTGTACAGACGGCCGAGAGGACCATCGAATCGCCGAAGGCGGCGAGCACGGAGCCGGCCGCCTGCTTCGCGATGCGGCCCGTCTCGAAAGACAGGGTCCGACCCGCGATTTCGCGTTCGATCTTTGCGTATTGCATGTTCTCAATCAGTAATGAAATTCGATCTACCTGCCGGTCAGCGGCGGAGCCCGAGTCGCGCGATAAGCGTGGTGTATCGCTCGGGGCTCTTCTTCCTCAAGTAGCGCAACGTCGTGGTGCGCTTCCCGACCATCATCAGAAGACCACGACGGGACGAGTGGTCCTTCTTGTGGGTCTTCAGGTGCTCCGTCAACTCACGGATCTTGTGCGTGAGCAACGCCACCTGGACCTCAGGGGAGCCGGTGTCTCCACCGCCGCTCCCATACTCCTTGACGATTTCCTCTTTGGTTTCCTTGGGCAGTCTCATGGTCCGCTCATTCCCTCTCACCAACGGGCCCCCCACGCGCAGTCTCGACGGACCCGTCGCCCGTCGAACGTCCCGCTTACGGGGTCAGCCATCCCGGGGCGGTCCACCCGATTCCAGTCCCGGTCAGAAAATGGCGACCGGACCAGAGGAGGGTAAGCACGCCCCGAAGACGATCCCGGCCAAACGCAAAGCGTTGCGGCGCAACAAGATGGGATCGCCCGATTGGATGGGGATCAGATCGTCTGTACTCTACCAATCCGGACCCTGACGCCAACCCCCTATATGGACGGTGCTTAGGCCAATCACTCCCGGATGGGTCCGTGCTCCAGGAAGGTCCTCAGGATGATGGCCGCCGCCACACGATCACGCAGCTGGCGCCGCTTCCGGGTGTCGCGGGGGTGGGTCTCTCGCAGGTACTCGTCCGCCTCCTCGCTGGTGTAGCGCTCGTCCACCAACACATGGGGGATACCCAGGTCCGCGCTCAACCGAGCGGCGAACCGACGAGCCGCGACCGCCATGGGCCCCTCCGTACCGTCCGCGTTGATGGGGAGCCCGACGGCGAGGAGGTCGACGCCGTCATCATGGCACAGCTGTCGAAGGTGAGTGATGTCCGCGTCCTGCGTCGAACGCAGCAGCGTCTCCCGTGGGAACACGTATCGGCGCTCATCATCGGTCACCGCCAGGCCGACCCGTTTCGTCCCGTAGTCGATTGCCAGTACGGCGCCCATGATGACCGGCTCAGAGCCGCTGGTCGAACCCCGCGTCCTCCACACGCCTGACGACGTCCTTGACCCGCTCCGCGTCTGATCGACGCATCACCAGCACCGCATCCGGAGTCCTGACCACCAGCACGTCGTCCAGTCCGGACACCACCACGAGGCCGTCCGGCTCGTTTTCCACCAGGGAGCCCCTGGAGTCGAGAAAGAGGGCCTCGCCACGGGCCAGATTGCCGGCATCATGAGCCGTGGCGTGACGCGCCACGGCCTCGAAAGTCCCCAGGTCATCCCAGTGGAAGAGAGCCTCGATGACATGGACGTTGTCGGCCTTCTCGAGCACTCCGTAGTCGATGGAGATCGCTTCCATCTGCGGGTAACAGCGCTCCAGTTCCAAGGCGTCCCGGGGATCCGCCAGGGACATCAACTGCTGATGAAGGCCAGGCAAGTGGACGCCGATGGCGTCCAGCATGACGGCGCCGCTGAACGCGAGGTTCCCGCTGTTCCACAGGTAACGGCCCGCCTGAACGAACCGACGGGCGGTCTCCACGTCGGGCTTCTCCCGGAAACGCACGACGCTGTGCGCGCTCGGCGCCTGCTCATCCAACCGGTCCCCGATCTCTATGTAACCGTAACCGGTAGCGGGCCGATCCGGCCGCAACCCCATGGTGACGAGCGCTCCGGAAGACTCCGCCACCTCAGCGGCCCGGGACACCGCCTCCTGGAACCGCTCCACCGGCTCGATCATGTGATCCGCAGCGAGCACCACGACGACCGCGTCGTCACGCATGGTCTGCGCGATTCGCGCTCCCAGTCCCACGCAAGCCGCCGTATCCCGTGGGCATGGCTCGCCGATGACGTTCTCCGCCGGCACCCCGGCGTGCTCACGAGCCAGGTCGACGTGCTCGACGCCTGTGATGACGACCACGCGGTCCCGAGGGACCAGGCCGTCCAGTCGGGCCACGGTCTGCTGGAGCAAGGACCCGTGGCCATCGAACGACAGGAACTGCTTGGGCAACGCCCGGCGACTCCGGGGCCAGAACCGAGTGCCCCCTCCGCCGGCCATGATCACCGCGACGATCCGGTCAGAGTCCATGATGCCTCCTGCCTCCCACCTGGGGGCGCCCTCTTCTATAACCGACCCGACCGACGGGCAAAGGGGAGATCACGACGAGATTCGAGCGGGCGATCGAGGGCAATGGCTAACCGCCGGACACCCGCAGGGGTTTCATCAGCGGACGCCGCCCCGCCGCCGTCCCTCGAGCCTTCCCGCCGACGCCGAGTGACCGCGTGCTCACATCGGGATCTTCCAGCGGCCCTTCCACCACGATGGCATCCAGCAGCAGCGAGGGAATCGCCCCCAGGATATCCGAGATCAACGGCAGGGGGATCAGGCTGGGGTGCTCGACGTCGAGCCTCGCGCTGACGATGCCGCCGAAGGTGATGGTCCCGGGTGGGACCAATTCAAGATCGACTTCGCCGGTGCGCAGCTCGCCGCTCACCAGAGTCACCACCCCATCCTTCACCTCGAAGGCACACTCCAGGCGCTCTGTAGTGACCGGACGGATGCTCAATTGCAAGAACTTGATGACGCTGAGGAAGACCGGGAGCCGCATGAGCCCCTGAGCGCTCCCGCTCACCCGACCGGAACCTGTCCACGAGGAGAGATCGTCCAGGGCACCCTCGAGCTTGACACGGGCGTTGAGCAGTCCCTCCAGCCCGTTGACGCTCGCCCCCAGACGCTCCAGGGCCTGCCGCGGCCGAACATCCAGAAGATCAGCGTTGACCGAGAAGTCGCCGTCCCAGGTGAGGGTGAGCTCGGTCGTCTCGCCCCAGATGATGCCGAGACGTTCCGCCTTGCGGTGCTGCTCGATGCGACTCCTGAGTTCAAGAGCCGGCATCCTCTGAGCACGATACTTGCGCACGATCCCGCGCCTCACAGCATACTGACGAAGTCCGGCCAGATCTGCGGCGGAGGTGTCGAACTCCTCTTCTCTTTGAATCAACTCCTCCAGTTGAGCGTCGGTCATACCGCGGGCGCGGTTATCGTTCTCGTACCCCCTGGCGATGACTCGTCTGATCAGGCTCTCCCTGTCCTCCCCATCAAGATGAAACGAGTCCTGCTCATAGCCGAACAAGGTGCCCACGACCCCGCCCAGGGTGACACCTTGGTTGTCACCCTGGACGTACGCCTCCAGATGCGGGACGGGGATCCCGAACATCCGGAGATTGGTGGCCACCAACTCCGTGTTGGGGCCCCCGAACCGGATGACCCCCTTGCGGTCCAACGTGAATTCGACGTCCTTGAGGGCGCCTTGCTCCAGGTAGAACTCGCTGTCAGCGCCAAGATGCGCTCCGGTGATCTCCGCGCCCCCGCCAGTAAGGAACGTTGTATCCGAGGTCACATGGGCAGAGGTGAAGGAGAGGTCCATGATCCCGGTCACGGGAGGTAGCTCGAGCCCCTCCCGCCCATCCCCGGACAGGCCCATGAGGTCGAACACCCAAACCTCCAGAGGCACATTCCCCAAACGCACGTCGTTGAGGACCAACCCCTTGAAGGACCCGTCCTGACGCTGCGAGACCGTCAGCGAGTCCAGCTCCAGGAGGATGGACGGCGTCGCCTGGAAGGGTGCCTGGTCTTCCCTGATCGAGCGGGCGGCGAGAGGGGGCAGGTGGGCAGGACGCGGGATACGAGCCACCAACCCGGTCAATCGCGGCGGCGAGACGTTGAGATCGACCTGCCCCACCAGCCCCTCGATCCGGGTGGCCGTCCATCCCGGCGGAGTGACCGAGAGACCTCTCAGCTTCATCCCTCCCCTCACGGTCACGTCGTCGGAGTCAGAGGCTCGCTTCACGGTCACGTCCACATCCATGTGACCGCTGGCCTTCAGCTCCGGCGACAACGCTCCCCACTCAGGGAAGACACCGGTCATGGCCTCAATGAACGTGTCATCCACGACCACATCCGTCTTCTTGACATCGACGAGCCAGCCACCGTCCAGTCGGAGCTCCATGGACCCGGAGAGGGGCGCCGCGCCGACGGAGAAATCGGCCTCCTCGATCCTGAGCACGCGGTACTCCGGCCTGAACCACACCTCCAGCGCGCCCCGGAGATCGCGGATCCCAACAGGCGGGTCCGTGGGGCTGACCTCCATGCCGTCCAGGTAACACAACCCACGGACCCGCGCCTGAGACTCTGACGGTCGCTTCTCGACGGTCAGGTCACCACGGGTGATCTTGCCCCCTATGGACAGCTCCTCGAGGACGTCGGCGACGTCGGGGGCCAGCTCCGAGAGTCCGTCGCGGAGCTCCTGGTCAACGACCAGGTCACGGAAGCTGACATCGACACGATACTCACCGTCCCGCGCTCCCACCCCCACATACCCCGAGAGACCTATCCGAGCGTCCCCGTGACGCACCTCGAGGAAGTCGAACTTGATGGTGTCATCCTGGGTCACCTCCACCTGACCCCAGGCGTCCTCCAGCGCGTAGGGGAACTGACTGGGGAACAGGCGCATGCCCTTCAGGTCGATGAACACCTGCGGATCCACATCCAGCGGGTCGTCGGGACCTCGCCGGAGGATGACCTGCAACCCGACGGTCGCCTGGATGCTGAGATCCCGGAGCACCCGGGCGGTGGATGGATCGAAGGCACGGAGCAAAGTCTCATCCACGTCCAACCCCGAGGCCCTGACGATGACGTCGTAGGTCTCCTCGTTCTTGCGAGCGTAGTTGACGGTGCCCAGCACTCCGACCACCAGACGTCCATCCACTCCGTTGAGGGACTTGATCTGCAAGTCCTGGTCCGTCAGGTGGACGGTGCCCGTGAGGTTCCGGATCGGATAAGGGAATCCTCCCTCACGACGGCCTCCCGGGCTCTCGAGGGGGCCGTGCAATTCGAAGTCACAGCCTCGGAGGTGAACGTTCGCCTCGGGACGCAGGGGCCCGTCCCCTGACTGCGCCAACTTGAAGTCGATGTTCGTGGGGCCCCGGATCCGGAACTGCCTGAGGTGCTCGCAGATCACCGACCCAGGGTCCGGGAGCTCACCGATCCTCCCGACCAGGTCGTCCGTGAGCCGAAGACCGATCAGCGAACCGTTGAGCTCGATGCGCCGCGTCGCCTGAGAGAAGTCCGCGTCCCCCTGCAACGTCAGCCGGGCCCCCTCAACGGACCCGGTGATCTCGCCCACGGTCTCGAAGCGCCCGTCCTCGTAGCGGATCTCGCCCTCGAGTCCGGTCAGGGACTGCGGCCAGGGGGGCTCTCCAGGACCATCCGGGTGGACCCTGGCGTCAACGCCATGGAACTGCATGTGGCCGGTGAATCGAACGCCGAGGTCGTCGCGGAGCTCGCCAGGACCCTGGTCCGACCTGAGCACACCGACCATCCGGATGTCACCGGAGATCTGCAGCTGATCCAACAATCCTGAAACATCCTGCCGCAGCAGCGGCTTGACGCCGTCCGAGACGATGGTGTCGGCGTCGCGGGTGAACTCCAGATCCAGGATGGAGGCGCCGACCCGGCCCGAGGCGGTCAGGTCGCCCACGGTCGGGTCGTCCACGTCCCCACGGAACTGGTAGACCTGCGCGCCCCGACCCGCCCCCGCGTACTCGGGGACAAGCATGATCTCGAGATCCGGGAGGCTCAGCCGGACGTCGTCCTTGAGCAGGAACGGCGTGTTGAGGAGGTGGACGGTGAGCCCGTTGAGCCTCACCTTCGGTAAGGCATCGTCCTCCGCGGCCGCGGAGCGGCTGACCACGGACGGCAGCTGCAAGACACCCTCATTCCAAGCCAACCGCGCCTCCGCGTCCGTGACGTGGACCTCCCTCACGGGCGGACCACCCAACAGGGCGTCCAACAACGAGACCCGGACCCGGATCGCCGCTGCCTTGAGCAGGGACTGCTGCGGGTCGTCCGGGTACATCATCTCCACGTCGGAGAAGGTGACGGTGGACGAAGGCAGGGACGCTTCGACGCTCCCCACCCTGAGCTCCGCGGTGAACATCTCCGCTAGAGCGCGCTCGGCGTGATAACTGAGGTTCTCCGGGCGGAGGACCATGTAGACGTCCAGCACGAGCAGGGAGAGCAGCCACGCCGTCCCCAGCAGCAACACCCTGCGCCTGGTCATCGCGCCGACGCCCGCTCCGCCGTCGGGCACCTCAGCACCCTGCTACCCAGCCCGCAGAGCACCGCGTACTCCGGCAGGTCGGTCCGCGCGGCCACCTCGCCCACGGTCACGCGCTCGGCACCGTCAGCGCCGATGAACGTCACGCGCTCACCCACGCCGACCCCAGGCACATCCGTGACATCGATGGTGGTGTAGTCCATGGAAACCGCCCCCGCCACACGGACGCGCCGGCCGCGCACCAGGACCTCACCGGAGCGGGCGAGGGCTGGCGGGACCCCGTCATGGTAGCCCAATGGGACGATGGCGAGTCGTGTCCTTCTGCGCGACTCGAAGGTGCCTCCATACCCAACCCGGGCCCCGGACTCCACGTCCTTGAGGAACACGACCTGCGTCCGCAACGACAGCACGGGCTTGAGCACCTCGGCGGCAGCCCCGGGGAGACCGAACCCATAGGCGGCGGCGCCGGCCCGCGCGAGGGTCTCTCCTGGCACCTTGAGGTCGTCATCCAGAAGACCGGCGGAGTTACGCAGGTGGACCTGGGGCGGGCGGAGACGCTCCGAAGACAGATCCTCCAGGAGGCTGACGAAACGACGCGCCTGACAACGGTTCTGCAGTCGCCCCTCGCTTCCCACCCCGCCAAGGTGGGACATGAGGCCCTCGAAGATCAACCAGGGCGATCGAGCGGTGCTTCGCGCAGCCTCGCGTAACCGAGCCCCGTCCATGCCGAGCCTCGCCATCCCCGTGTCCACCTTGAGGTGAACCGGCAAGCGGACGCCCTGGTGAGCCGCCTCCTGCTCCAGCTCCGCCAACCGGGTCATCGAGTGCACCACCGGGGTGATCCTCGACGACACCACCCGTGGGATTTCGGACGACACGAGGGCACCGAGGACGAGGATCGGTCCCGCCAGGCCCGTACCGCGAAGCGCCAGGGCCTCCGTTGAGTCCCCGACACCGACGGAGGCCGCGCCCGCGCCGAAGGCCGCATGGGCCAACTCCCGTGCTCCGTGTCCGTAAGCATCGGCCTTGAGAACGACCATGAGCCGCCCCTGGGGAGCCCTGGAGCGAAGGGTGCGGACGTTTTCGGAGAACGCTCCGGCGTCGATCTCCGCCCAACTCCTTGGACAATCCGCTGGCGAGGTGTCTCCCCTAAGCCCTCCCATGGCATGAGTCTACCACTCGGGAACACCCACACCCCAACAGTCCGACTCCGGCGCGCTCCCGTGAACGGTCCAACACGCCCCACCAGATACCGTTTCTAATCCGGAGTTGGAATCAACCCGGGACACGAATGACGTCCCCACGACAGAGAGAGGCGAGCCCGATGAAGCAACACAGCACCGCCATACTCCCGACACCCTCGGAGCTCGTCCGTGACCTGAGCCGGTTCGTCATCGGGCAGCAGGACGCCAAGCGAGACCTGGCCACGGCCATCTATGACCACTACATGGGCTGCGCAGCCCGCGCCATCTCACCGGATTCGACGCCGGCCCTCGCGCGCCAGAACGTCCTCATGATGGGACCCAGCGGGTGCGGCAAGACGTTGCTGATCAAGAGCCTCGCGGACTCCCTCGGCGTCCCCGTAGCCTTCGGCGTGGCGACCCGGTTCTCGGAGACGGGATACGTGGGGGACGGAGTCGAGAGCCTCATCAGCACCCTGCTCATGCGCGCCGGCGGCGACGTCGAACGAGCACGCAGAGGCATCATCTACATCGACGAGATCGACAAGATCGCGCGTAAGGAGACACGGGGCAGGGACATCTCCGGAGAGGGTGTCCAGCACGGGCTCCTGTCCTTGATCGAAGGCAGCATCGTGCAGGCGAACTCCAACGGCGAGGACATCGAGATCGACACATCGGAGCTGCTCTTCATCGTGACCGGAGCCTTCAGCGGGTTGCCGGACATCGTGCGTCAGCGGCTGGCCACACGGGCCGGCTCTCAGCTTGGATTCGCGACCTCGGGCCGAGACCCGATCACGCTGGACGACATGGAGCTCTACAAGCTCGTGGAGACGGAAGACCTGGTGCGCTTCGGACTGATCCCGGAGTTCATCGGCCGATTCTCCACCGTGACCCAGGTCGCGGAGCTGGGCGACGATGACCTCAAGCGCATCCTGGCGGACTCAGAGGTCTCTCCCCTCAGGCAGCAGGCGGCCTTCTTCGAGCTGCACGGCATCTCCCTCCAGCTCACGGACAGGGCGCTGCGCCTGATCGTGGAGGAGGCGCGAGCCCTGGGGACCGGGGCGAGAGGTCTGGCGCGCACCCTCCTGCGCCACCTCTCGGATCTCAGGTTTCGACTCCCCGAATTGCAACGAGACGGAGTCAGCCGCGTCGTCATCAACGCCCCGGCGATCCGCGCCAACAAGCCGCCTCAACTCCTCTACGGGGAGCGGAGCTCCGCCATGGCGGCGACCGCCCAAACGCTCCGTCGTCAGGCATTCCAACCCGTCGCCGCACAGCAGTCCCATCCGGAACATGTCGGACGGGGAGCGTCTGCGCGCAGGCGCACAGACACCTCCTCCTGGTCAGATCAGGAGTTGAGCTTTGTACTGGAAGACACCAGACAGCAACTGGGCCTGGGGGAACTGGACGACGACGGCGCCGCGTGGTGGCGCCAGATCGAGCTGGACTACGCCGATCGTCGACGGGACCTGCTGGCCATCCTCGAGCAGCTGCTCCAGCGTCACGGTTCACTGCCGGAGCTCCACTCTGCATGCGGCACCAGCGGCACGGGTGACCTGGAGGCGAACCTCCACTACATGGAGTTCCTGCGGATACAGAACGCTACGGGCGAGAGCCCCGAGGACCCGGCTGACAAGTGAGCCGGGTCAGCGCTCTGCCGCCGCAAGCTGGAGGTAGAGCGGCTCCAGGCCGCGGGGGTCGGACACCTCGCGGCCTGCCGCCAGCCACCGGATCGCGAGCGCGCCGAGGCTCCCGCCCCGCACCGCCGGGGGGCGCTCGGGGCCGCCCATGACCGGGACCCCATCCATCCCTGCGAGCAGCTCCTCGAGAGACCAGAGAGCCACGGGGCGCTCGGGCTCCGGGATCTCCCCACCGAGACCGAACACCGCCCCATAGACCCGGTCCCGGTGACCTGGAGCCACCACGACCACGCGCTCACCGGTCGCCTCGTGGGCGACCGCCATCAGACCTGGCAGCCCGACCAAGGGCACGTCCAGGACGAACGCCAGGGTCTTGGCGAAGCTGACCCCGATTCGCGTGCCGGTGTAGGACCCGGGGCCGATACCCACGGCGACCGCGTCGATTGCCGCTGCCTCAACGCCCGCCGCCAGGAGAACGCGGTCGCAAGCAGGCCCCAACGAGACACCGTGTCGACGAGGCTCCATCAGCTCTTCGTCATGAACCGACCCCTCCCGCACCAGGGCGACCGAGCCCACGTCTCCGGACGTATCCAGCGCGAGGACGTTCATGCGAGAGCGCGCTTGGCCACCTCTACGATGGCGTCTACATGGCCCCGAACCCGGTCCAGGTCCTTGCCCTCGATCATGACCCTCAGCAATGACTCGGTCCCCGAGTACCTGAGGACGACACGCCCCTCTGCCCCGAGGTCCTCCGCGGCGGCGTCCCGGGCAGCGATGAGCTCGCTGACCTCCTCGACCGGGGGCTTGCTCGCCACCGGCACGTTCACGAGGACCTGAGGGTACTTCTCGATGCCCTCGCACAGCTTGGAGAGAGGACGACCGGTTCGCTGCATCACCTCCAGCACCCGCAGGGCTGTATAGAGTCCGTCTCCGAACCAGCGACGGCCCTCGTTGAAGATGATGTGCCCGGATTGTTCACCGCCGAGGACACCGGAGCACTCCGCCATCCGCGCCGCGACGAAGCGATCCCCCACGGGGACCATGTCGCAAGCGATCCCATGGTCGGAGAGGAACACCTTCAGACCCAGGTTGGCCATCACCGTGGTCACCAGCCGGTCTCCCGGGAGCTCCCCGCGCTCCTTCAGGTCCCTGGCCAGCAGCCCCAGCATGTGGTCTCCGTCCCGGACCTCTCCCTCCTCATCCACCAGCAGCACCCGATCCGCGTCCCCATCGAGCGCCAACCCCAACACGGCGCCGTGCTCATGCACCAGGGGGCCCAGCTCCTCCACATGGAACACCCCGACTCCGTCGTTGATGTTGAGCCCGTCCGGGGAAGCTCCACGGAGCTGGACCCCCGCACCCAGCCTCGCCAGGACAGCGGGGGCGAGCTCGGAGCCGGCGCCGTGGGAACAATCCAGGACGACGGTGATCCCCGACAGGTCCATGTTGGCGAACAGGTCGTGAATGAAGGAGAGGTAGCGGTCACCCGCGCCCCCGTCCTCCAGGCGCTCCCCGGGGTCGCTCCCGGACGGCCGGAGGCTTCCCCCGAGCACCGACTGGACCAGGCGCTCGATAGCCTCCTCCACCTCATCCGCGAGCTTGCGGCCGGTGGTGTCGAAGAACTTCAGGCCATTGTCCACGGCGGGGTTGTGAGAAGCAGAGACCACCACGGCCAGCCCGAACTCCTCCTCTCGGCACAAGGCCTGGACCGCAGGCGTCGGCAACACACCACCGTCTATCACCGTATGGCCGGCCGCCAGGAACCCTGGCGCCAATTGGTTCAACAGCTCCGGGCCTGAGATCCTGGTGTCGCGACCGATGAGGATACGAGACCGCGGGCTGTCCTCGGACAGCCACGTCGCGATGGCGTGGCCGTACGCCGTGACGAGGTCACGAGAGAGACGCCCCTGGCCGGCGACGTCACGAATACCATCCGTCCCGAAGAACTGGCCGCTCACATCAAGTCCTCACTTATCCCGCTTTGGCCGAAGACGCGCCCAGAACTCCTGCTCCGGCTGGTCTTCTACCAAGGTCAACTGGTACTGACGGAACAGCCGAAGGGCCGAGGATCCGAACTCCAACTGCGCGTTGTCGTTGACCCACCAATCGTCTGGTCTCTCCGGCGCCGCCGCTTTGCGCTGCTCGAGCAACTCCGGGCGCGGCCGACCCGTGACATCCAGGTAGACGACGAGCTGGTCCTGGACCTCCGCCTTGTTGAGGTTCGGCTCGAGGTTGGCGGGGATCTCGAAGGTGCGGCGGATGGTCTTGCGGTCCGGGTTCTTCGGGTCGAGGGTGTACTCGTAGCGACCGCCGCCCTCGTTCGTGATCCACTGCACGGCCACCTCGAGCTCAACCCGCTGTTGCCGGACCTCGCTCTGCTCCACCTCGACCAGGAGGTCGCCGTCCTCAGCCAGGCTGATGAACCCGCCTCCCGTCGGCCGCGCGCCCAACCACCGACCGATGGCAGCGCGCAGCTCCTCACTCGACAGGGCGCCGCTGATATCCAACCGGATCTCGGCCAGGCCCTCGTCCCAGACGTAGGGCGCGGGCCCCTTGATCGTGACCTCCGGCGGAGTGAAGGTCACCGTCTGGGACGCTCGAGGGACGCTGGTCAACCGCAGCTTACGCTCCTCCTGACGCGCCACCGGGACCCGCAACGTACCCAACGTGACTCGTGAAGCATCGAACCCCTTCAGGTTGAGGTCGCCGGGCAGCACCTCCACCTGGACGATCTCGCGGGGACGCCGCTGAAAAGCCGGTTCCAGGCGCGCGTTCGGCAGCTTCGCCCTGAACGGTTGCTGACGGAGCAGGGACTCGCGCTGCTTCGAGCGACCCCGCACCGTCAGCGTCGTGGACAGCGGTTGATCGATGAGCACGACGAACGGGAGGTCGGCGGCGACCTCGAGGCGGTTCCGCTCGCCCTCACTCACCTTCGCGACCACGGCGACGTCCTGTTGGAAGATCTCCGTGATCAACTCCCGATCGATGAGAAACACCAGGAGCCCGGCAAAGGCCAGGGAGAAGAGCTTGGCCACCGGGTGGTGGGTGGCCAGACGGATCAGCCAGGCGCTGGCGCTCTCTCTCAAGCTGGTGGTGCGTCGCTTGCCCCCGCTCATGAGGTGACTCCGTCAGGCCTGGGGTCGTCCGACTCCTGATCCCCGGCCATGAGCAGCTCCCGTAGACGCTCAGAACTCACGGCCTGCTCCAGCTGACCCCGGTGGGCCACGGAGATCCGATGGGTCTCCTCCGACACCACCACGGCGAGGGCGTCATTCTCTTCCGTGGCGCCGATGGCGGCCCGGTGACGGGTCCCCAGGGCCTTGGACAGGTTCGGGTTCTCGGAGAGCGGCAACACACACCCTGCGGCGATGACCCGGCGCCCTCGCACCACCACGGCCCCGTCATGCAATGGTGTGTCCTTGAAGAACAAGGACACCAACAGAGGCGCTGAGAGCAGGCCGTCGATGTGGACGCCGCCCTCGGTGAATCCGGCGATACCGATGCGACGCTCCACGACGATGAGGACCCCGAGGCCTCGTCGGGCGCAGCGCTCGCAGGCCTGCACGATGTCGTCCGCGACCTCCCCGGGCCCCTTGTTCTGCCGCTCCAACATCTGCAGGAGACGGGTGTCTCCCAACCGGACGAAAGCCTGGCGCAGCTCCGGCTGGAACACCACGACCAGCCCGATAAGCAGAATGGACAGCCCCTGATCCGCGACGAAGGAGAGGTGGTCCAGGCCAAAGAAGCGGGCCATGGTGAACAACCCGACGATGAGGAGAAACGCCAGGACGACGAACCCCTTGAGGACGGCGCTCCCCTGGGTGTTCTGGGCGAAGCGGATGAACGCGTAGATCCCGATGGCGAAGACGAGGATCTCCACGCCCCACTTGAGGACGTCCAGAGCTGAGAACTCGAGCAGCAGTATCATGCCGGTCCCGACGCCAATGCCGCCTCCACGTTCACCACATCAACGGCCGCAGGTACAGCGTGGACCCGCACCACTTCAACACCACAACGAGCCAGGTGACCCACCAACGCTCCGGTGCCGGCGTCCCGGTCCCGTGGCTGGTCTCGTCCCGTGATATCACCGACGAACCGCTTTCGCGAGGGCCCTACGACCATCGGCAGGCCGAGGTCATGCAGCTCACGGACCCGACGGACGAGCTCCAGGGACTGGACGTGGGTCTTGGCGAATCCCAGGCCCGGGTCCACAGCCAATCGCGACCGGGAGATCCCGGCGGCCTCCGCAGCGGCCACCCGCCTGGAGAGCTCTTGTCGCACCTCGAGGACGCAGTCGCCATAGGCCGCGTCGTCGTCCATGGTCCGCGGATCGCCGCGCATGTGCATCAACACGACTGCGGCGTCCGTATCCGCCACGAAGGGCGCCAACTCCGGATCATGGCTCAAGGCGGAGACGTCGTTGAGCATGGACGCTCCCGCGTCCCAGGCCGCGGCGAACACCGGCCGCTTGCGGGTGTCCACGGAGACCGGCAACCCCACCCGCTCCACCAGGGCCCTGACCGCGGGCACCACCCTGCGCAGCTCCTCGTCCACCGACACATCCGCGGCGCCGGGCCGGGTGCTCTCCCCGCCGACGTCCAGGATGACAGCCCCTGCATCGCGCATGGCGCGGCCGACAGCGACCACGGTCTCCACGTCGGTGAGCCGCCCCCCATCGCTGAACGAATCCGGGGTCACGTTGAGGACCCCCATGACGGCGCACTTGCCTCCGGTCGCCAGAGTCTGGCCGCGTCCTAGAGGCATGGGGTACCGCGTCATGGGTGGATTATAAGCGGGAGATCATCGGAACGAATGGGCCTGGATCTGGTTGACGACATCCCGAGCGACATCCCTGACCGCCTCGTCGATGGCGTTCTGCAGCGTCTCCGGGCGCGGCACCACGTACTCGGCCCGCCTGCTGACGACAAAAGGCTCCAGGATCGGCTCTCCGGTTCGCCCATCCTCCAGGGTCACCTCCACCCGGACGACCACCCCTCCTTCGAGGATCCGGTCCGATTCGTCCTCCACCAGGGTGACCCGGGGGATCGTCAGGATGCGCCCCCTGAGCACGGCGTCCGCTTCACCTCGCCGGCGCACGTCCACATGGGCACGCCGGACGAGCTCCCTGGTCAACTCGCGGGTGTAGGTCACCTCCACCTGACGGTAGTTGGTCTCGTTGGCGACGATCCCCACGGCGATGCTCTCCACGCCGGGGGGCATCATGGACCCGGACTGGTACCCGCAACCGGCGAGCAGGAGGGTCAAGGACCACAGGGTGTGCCGGACCTTCACTCGCCGCCCCCGTTACCCACCGTCTTGTTGGCTCCCTCGTCCGCGTCCTTGTCCGGTACCTCCTCCGGCGGCAACAGCTCCCGCGCACGCTTCGCGGACTCGCTCTGGGGGAAGCGGGTGACGACGGACGTCAGGTAGAACCTGGCGGTATAGGGTTTCCCCTGCCCCAGGTACCACTCGCCGATACCCAGCAGGTGCTCCGCCCGCAGCTCCTCCAGTTGAGCCGCGATCCGGCCCGCGTCCTCCCGCCACTCTCCATCCGGGACCAGGGTCAGGTAGCGCTCGAAGGACTCCTGCGCCCGCAGCATCATCTGCGGGTCCTGAGCCGGACCTTTCACCTGGCGGTACCTGCAGTAGGCCACGTAGTAGAGCGCGGGCTGATACCACTCAGAGGGCTCATACTGGTCGACGATGAAATGGAAGGCCGCCTCGCCCTCAGCCCACTCCTCCTCCTTCACGTGGTACTGGGCCAGGGACCACTGGGCATCGGGCGCCCTCGGCATCGCCGGGTAAGCCTCCACGATGTGATTGAGGATCTTCACCCCGACCCCCTTGCGGGAGAAGATGCCGAGGAATCCGGACCTCTCGCCCGACAGGAACGCCTGGCCCATGCTGTAGAGGGTCTCCGTCAGCCCCAACGAGTAGTCGGACAGCGGGTAGAGCAGGGAGAACTCACGCCAGGCGGCGTAGGCCTGTTGCCACTGATCATCCTGGTAGCGGCTGTCGCCCAGCCAGAACCGCATGTTCTCGTCGTGACGGGAGACTGGAAAGGCCTCCAGGTACTCCTCGATGCGATCCACCGCATCATCCCAGTTCCGGTTCTTCCGGAACTGCCGCACGTCCTCCACGGCGCGGTCCTGTTCCACGAGATCGTCCTCGGTCCAGCCGCGGGCGCGGCTGACGTCCCGGAAGATCTTCATCTCCTCTTCTCCCGGTTCCGAGCGGAGGAACTCCGGGAGCGCCTGGTTGATCTCGCGGCTCAGGCCGCTGCAACCCGTCAGGACGGGCACCAGCGCCAACAGCACGAGGCGTTTCATATGGCTCACCTCCACGGGTGCATGTTAGGGCATCCGCGCGGAGGTATCAGCCTCACCCCTGGGTTCTCGGTGGAAGTGCCTGCGGACTCAGGGAGCCAGGAACGCCGCGGCACGGAGCTCACGCTCCATGACGCCTTGCAGGAACCCGACGAGCAACTCTCGCAACGCCCGCCGGTCAGCCGCCGACACCTTCAGCCCGGCCGACTCCGATGGACCGGCGGCACCGAGGATCTGCTGCAGCACCGCTCGGAGTCCGGTCCCGAGCACGACGACCTCGGCGGGCCGTTCGGCCAGACACTGTCGGCACACCACGCCCCCGCGCCAGGACGCGAAGCGGACCGGGGCACCCTCGGGAGCCCGACGCCCGCAGGTCGCGCAGGCTTCCCATTGAGGTGCGAAGCCGGAGAGCTCCAGGAAGGCGAGCTCGAACCACGCCACGGCCAGGGGCACCTCGGCGGCGCGAGCAGACTCGAGGGTCCTGAGGGTCGCCAGCGCCGCGTCGAACAGCGGCCTCGAGGGGTCGAGATCCCGGGTCCCCTCGCGGAGGATCTCGGTCACGTAGTACGCCCCACAGAGACGCTCCAGGTTCCTTCTCAGCCCGGGAAGGCCCGTGACCACCCGATGACTGGTGAGCAGATGGAGGCCGCTCCGAGGTCGGACGCTGATCTCCACCTCCGCCAGGGCGAACAGGTCCATGGGACCCCTCAGGGAGGACCTGGGACGCTTGATCCCCTTGGCCAGCACGTTGAGACGCCCAAGCGCCCTCGAGAACAACCGCGCGGTCTGGCTCGATTCACCGTAGTCGAACCGGCGGAGGACCAGGGCGAGGTCGGTCGAACTCACTGCTCAACCGTCACCTTGACCGTGTGGATGCGCCGCTCGTCAGCATCCAGGATCTGGAAGTGGACGTTCTCGAAATCGCAGCTCTCCCCCGCCTCCGGGACTCGTCCCATCCGCTGGAACAGGAAGCCGCCGACGGTCTCGTAGCCGTCGTCCTCTGGCAGCTCCAGGTTCAACGCGTCGTTCAGCTCATCGATATGGACACGGGCTCCGACCTCCGCGGCGTTCTCCTCGGCGATGAACTTCAACGGGAAGACCTCATCCTCGTCGTTGTCGTACTCGTCCTGAATCTCGCCGATGATCTCCTCGATGATGTCCTCGATGGTGATGATCCCGGCCGTGCCGCCGTACTCGTCCACGACGATGGCCATGTGGACCTTGTCCCGCCTCAACTCCTCCAGGAGGTCCGAGGTGTTCTTGGTCTCAGGGATGAAGAGCGCAGGACGCATGAGGTCGCTCGCGAGCGGGCCGCCGGACCCGTTCTCCCCGGTCCAGTGACGGAGCAGGTCCTTGGCGTAGAGGATGCCGCAGATGTTGTCGATGGTGCCTTCGTACACCGGGATACGGGAGTGACCGTGCTCCACCACGGAGGCCACGGCCTCACGCAGGGGGGTGTCGTGATCGAGCCCGAACACCGACGTCCGCGGGGTCATGACATGGGTCACTTCCTGGTCACGGACCTCGATGATGTTCTCGATCATCTCTCGTTCCTCATCGTCGATGACGCCGTCCCGTTCGCCCTCGGAGACCGCGTCCAGGATGTCCTCCACCGCTTCTTCTTCTTCTCCCTTGCCCTGGATGCCGAACGCCCGCGCCACCACCTTTCCGATGCCGTCCATGACCCAGACCACGGGAGAGACCGCCGTCGCGAGCATCCGCGCCGGTTGCAGCAGGCACAGCAGCGTCCGCTCCGGAGCGCGTCGGGCCAGGCCACGGACGACGCCGTAGACGCCGCCCAGGAACACCAACAGGGCGACACCGAGATCGCCGAGGAAGCGGCTCGGGTCATCCGGGATCGCGCCTTCTCCGGAGTTGAACCGGCCGGTGAGCGCCAGCAACAGGGTGATGGAGCCCACGAGCCGCAGGATCAGGAGCCCGTCGAGGAGCCACTGTTCGTCCTTCAGGATCGCCTCGATGCGCTCGATCCGACGACCGGTCCCGACCAGTCGCTGCAGGCGAGGCCAGCGGAAACTGCGCACCGCCGTTCCAGCCGCCACCGTCACGATCACGAGGATCGCCGAGGTCAGGAGAACGATGTTGTCGACCGCGTCGCCGCCTGCCAGGAGGTAGGCGCCAATAGGTCCAGGCTCGTCTTCCAAGTCCGTTCCCAGTCCTTAGCCAGCGTTTCGGAGAGTGACCTGACGATCGCTCGGAAAAGCGCGTCTCACCCCGATCTTATCATCGGCAGTCAGGCCCTCGACTCGATCACTTCTTGCGTTCGATCCACTCGATCCAGGCCTTGCGAACGTTCGAGCGGACCTCCTCGTCAGCGTCCGGCTCAAACCCGAACTCATTGTCTGCAAGTGACTTAAGGGCGTCAACAGCGGCCTCCCGGACGGTCTGCTCGTCATCCAGGAGGGTGTTCGCGAGGGCCCGCAGGACCGGCTTGGACTGGTTCTTCAGCGCCTTGAGGCTGCGCGAGGTCTGAATCCTCAGGTCCACGTCGTCCCGGTCCAGGAACCCGGTCATGAGCAGGGCGTCCGCCGGCTCCCCGTGCTTCGTGATGAGCCGCACCACGGGCCTCAAGGCGCTGGTGTCCAGATCCTCGACGACATTGCGGATCAGCGGCATGTGGTGCTTCTCCGCCAGCGCCTCCACCGCCACCATGATGGCGAACTGGACCCGGCCTTCGAACTCCTCCTCCAGATGCTCCAGGAGGGGCGACAGCTCCTTGATCCCGGCCCGAGACCAGGCAGAGGCGGCCTTCTCGCGGACCTCCATCTCATCGTCTTCCAGTGCCTGTTGGAGCAGGGCCTGGCAACTACCCGGCATCACCTGGGCCGCGGTCTCCAGGGCGACGGAGCGGAGGTAGGGCTCCTCGTCGCGAGCGCACGTCTGGATCACGGGCCACAGGGCCGTCGCTCCAGCCCCCAGCTGGGCGACCTCCGCCAACAGATCCGCCTTGTCTTCCGGGTCCGTGGCCCGACTCAGCTTGTTCTTGAGCAACGCCACGGCCGCCCGGACACGACGCTGTTCCGGCGTCACGGCGATGGGAGCGGGCGTGTTTTCCTCCTCGGAGGTGGACACGTCGACCGCCTGCTTCAGGCTCTCCTTGGGCGGGGCCGAAGACGCTTCGTCATCACCGCCGCAGGCCGCCAGGACAAACACGACTCCTACCACGAGCGGAACGGTCTTTCTCATCTGGGGAGCGTAACAGACAATCAGTGCACAGATGAAGATCCTCGCCTTTCATGCAAAGCGGTTCTGGTGGAAGTCCTGGTCACAGACCCTCGCCGACGCGGACCAGGACCCGGTCCAGGATGAGGTCAAGGAAGCGGTGGTCGGCTTCCTCCACGCGGAGGTCACCGACGAAGCCGACGACGAGACGAGACGCCGCGTCTTCAAGCACACCCTCAAGCACCTGAAGTGGCTGGCCAACAAGCGCGGCTTTCAGACCATCGTGCTGCACTCCTTCACTCACCTCGGCGCGGAAAACGCGAGCCCCACCTGGGCGCGGACGTTCCTCGAGGAGATGGCGGAGCGGTTACGCAACACCGGGTACGAGGTGAAGACCACCCCCTTCGGGTGGTTCTGCGAGTGGGACCTCAGAGTCTACGGAGAGTCGCTCGCCAAGGTCTGGAAGCAGGTCTGAGACGGCCTCCCTCCCGGATCACCACGTCACGGCGCGGTCGCCGGGGATCCACCCTTCGTACCGATCCGCGGCGCGCACCTTGAGCCATCCGTCCCGCCGCTGCACCACGACGAATTCATCGCCGTCGTGGAGCGGCTGTTCGTAAGACGTCTCCGCGTCCGTCGCCGGCCACTGCAACAGGCGGGTGTCATCCTGGATCACCGCACCGTGGTCTCCGCTGGACTGCTCCTCCCAGGTCATCCAGGCGGACGTGGCGAACAGCAAGGCCACGCCGAGACCGACCCACGAGGCCACCCGCGGGACGGCGCCAACGCTCCGGCGCAGCCTCCGGACCAGAGAGCACACACAGGCCAGGGCCCCGAGCACGACCGCGGTAAGAGCCTGTGCGAAGAACGTCGTCCGGGTCCTCCAGAAGAAGATCTTCTCCACCACGGGCTCTTCGTCGGCGCTGAGATCCTGGCGCTTCTGCTTCAACGCTTCGCCCAGGTTCCGGGCGACGTTGGCGTCCCCGGGCAAGTACCACAAGGCCCGCCGGTACGCGCCTACGGCGCGCCCCAGGGAGCCGGCCCTGACCCAGGCATTGCCCATGTTGTAGAGGACGTGGCCGTTGGCGTAGTCGTCGGACAACATGGCCTCGTAGGCTCGCGCCGCGTCCTCGAAGCGCCCCTCGCTGAAGGCGGCCTGCGCCTGCTGAAACAAGCCGGTGTCCTGACCGGGCGCCGACACGGCGCAACACGCCAGGAGCAGCACCGAGAGCCCGACCACCTTCGACGCCGACGTGGAGGACGCCGCTCCGAGGAACGCCTCCGCCGCCGCGAACAAGCGGGCTCGGGACACCTCATCCAGCGCCCCGGCGCCGAAGGACGCCGCCTCTCCGGCCTCGAGCAGCTCCTCCAACCCCTGCAGGTCGTCCTCCGGGAGACCTGAGGCCGCGGCCAGACGGCGCAGGTCACCGGACGTCACGGCCTCCTCCGGCCGGTCCTCCAGGTCGCCGACGAACCCGCACAGGGCCGCCACCGCTGCGGTCAGGGAGTCCGGCCCCTGGAGCGCCATGGCCTCCTTCAGCCGTCGCGCCGCCCGACCGGGAGCTGCACGCCTCCGGCCCAGCGCCGGGTCCGCCGCCAGCTCCTGTCGGCGGCGGATCCACGCCCCGGTCAGGAACCAGAGCGGGAGGAGGCAGCCGCCGATGATCAGGAAGCCCCACGGGGAAGTCTGTTGGTTCCCCAGCTTGTTCAGGTCGTCCTCGTTGGCCGAGAGCCCCGCTCGCACCAGCTCTCCGGTGGTCGGAGCACCCCCCGTGGCGTCGAGGACGCCGCTGCCGGTTCGTGCACCGACGGGGCGCACCTCCAGGGGGAACGGGGGTGTCTCCAGGGTCCGATAGTCTCCCGCTTCCACATCGAAGTACGCAAACGAGACCGGAGGGACGGCGGAGATGTCCTCCCGAGAAGGCCGCAGCTTGTACTCGAACTGCCGCCACTTCCCGGGCCGATCCGGGAAGCCCCGCGGTCGCTCCGCACCGGGGGGCAGCGAGTCGGTGATGGTGGGTGGGTCCACCTGCCAGCCGTCCTTCAGCTGGGTCGCGAGGTCCATCTCCACGCCGTCCAGGAAGCCGTTGCCGCTGACCACCACGGTGAAGTAGACCGGAGCTCCCACGACGACAGAAGTCGGCGTCGGGGGTTGGGCGGTCAGCGCGAAGCGGCCGACCGCGCCCGTGAACCCGGCCGGACGCCCGGTCGCCGGAGGCTCGGAGATGGTCACGGTCACCGGCTTCGAGCGCACGAACCGGGACTCCTTGACGAAACCGCGGGGCGTCTTGAACGCGATGCTGCCCTCAACCGCGGCGCTCCCCAGCTCGAACGTGCCGAGCTGGTCAGCGCGCAGATTGACGCTGAACCGGTAGCGCCGATAGGCGGCCTGCTCACCGTCCGCAGCCGGCAACTGGACGTCCGACACCTGGCCGGTGAACCGCAGCCGATTGACCCGCGGCAGGCGCAGGCCGCGACCTTCGCTCATGACGGACTTCATCCAGGCGTTGGCGTCGAAACCGGAGGTGCCGAACGGCGGCGCGGGGAGCCACGGCAGAGACAACTCCGGGGGCGACATCTGGCGAGGGAACTGGTCGTGGAAGGTCAGCGGGTCTCGAGACTGGGACGGGGGGGGCAGGTGTTTGAGGAACACGTCCGCCGTGAGCTCCACCGCCTGCCCCAGGACGACGTCGGTGGCGCTCGCCTGAAACTCCACCCTCACGTCTTCCTGCTGAGCCGCAGGCCGGATCTTCAACGTCACAGGGTGGCCCGGCACCACGTCGTCGTCCGCCGTCAGACGAGGCATGGGGATGGTGTAGGACCCTCGCCGCTCGCCGACCACGCGCCAGGTGGCCGCCCAGTCCGCATGCCGACTCACCCGACCGTTGACGATGATGGTGCCCTGGCTACGGACCCCCGCCCGCAGCCGCTCGAAGGTCAGCCCCTCGACCTCCGGGTCCTCCTTCAACTCCACCTCTCCGGAGACGCGCCGGATCAGCACCTCGTAGAGCACGGGCTGCCCCTCGAAGGGGGCGGGGTCGGAGAGAGAGCAACGGGCCCGTTGCTGGCCTGCGACCGTCCCGCAGAGCAGGCACGCCATGAGCGCGACCCGCCACGCTGCGCGGTTCCCCGGACCATCCATCACCAGTCCTCCTTCACAGGGGTCCGCTTTCGTTGATCCTTGTCCCGCTCCTCCATCTTCTTGTTGCGTTCCTCCACCGCCCGCCGCTGCCGATCCTGCTCCCGTTGACTCCGGTCCTGGTCCTGCTGTTGCTGCTCTTGTTGTTGATCCTGCTGCTGCTGCTCGTCCCCGTCCTGCTGATCTTCCTGGAGCTTCTCCAGGATCTCCTCCAGCAAGCGTCGAGCCCTCTCCTGATCAGCTCTTGCAGGCGACCAACGCCCTCCGGCCAGACGCCCCTCGGCAGACTCCATGGCCTCCCGGGCCAGCGGGAGGTTCCGCTGCGCCAGCTGCACGACCTCCTCGGACAATCCCCCGGACGGCGCGCCACCGTCCGCAGCAGCCTGCTCTGATTGCTGCTCCACCTGCGCCATCATGGGCTCAACCAGCTCCCGGACGCGCCCCTGATCCGTCACCGCTCCGTCCCGCCGAACCTCCGGCACGACCTCCGCGCTTCCCTGGAACGACTCCGTCCGCGAGATCAGCTCCGTCTGCTCGCGAATGCCCTCCTCGAGCAACCCCTGGAGGTCCGCGAAGCCGACCCAGATCTGTCGGGCCAGGGTCCAGGTGAGGGTCATGGCGTCGCGCCCTTGGTCCAACGCCCCGTCGCGGAGGGAATCGGCCGCCCGTCCTTGAGCAGCTTGAAGCTGATCCGTCATGGCCGTCAGGGTCTGGCGCGCCTGCTCGAAGCGGGCGCGATCCTCTTCCGCCGGTTCCTCGCCGTCCTGACCGCGAGGGGTCATCTGGGCCAGGGTTCGGCGCAGCGCCGCAGGTACGCGCCCCGCCAGGGTCCCCACCTGCTCATCCTGCGAAGCGGCGAGCTGATCGGCGGTGAGGGGCTCTCCCCCCCGCTCCACCCCTACTCCGGCGGCGAGGTCGCGGGCCAGGGGCAGCAGGGGGCCCTCCGCTCTCATGATCGCCGCTGAGAGTTGATCCAGTCCAAGCCGCGCGCGGCGCAGCTCCTCAAGCGCCTGGGTGAGCAGGGCCGCGGCATCTTCCTGCGCCGGCCGGGCCTGGGCGAGCGCCGCCTTGAGGGCGCTGACCACCGCGGGGGCCTGCTCGGGGTCCAGGGCCCGCGCCCCCTCAGCCGCCTGATCCCGCGCCGCCTCCAAGAGGCCCTGCATCGACTCCAGGACCTCCGCGAGCTGCCGGGCCTCTTCCTGCTCCACCGTGACGTCCGCGCTGCCCTCCTCCGGGGCTCGCCCCCGGGCCGCGGACAACTCCGCCGGCAGTCGCAGCAGCAGACGATTGATCAACTCCGAGACGATGCCCTGCTCCTTGGCCTGATCCGCCAGCTGCAGCGGCGGGCGCCGCAGTCCCTCGGGGAACAGGTCGTCATCGTCTCCCGCCGCCGCCGCGGCGCCCCGGTTGATCCCGACAGCCGCGGTCTGCTCCTTACCGGCGGCTTCGAGGGTCTCCTCGAAGGTCCCGAGAGAGAGCCACAGGTCACGAAGGGCCGTCCGCGCACGATCCAGGCCCTCCGCCACGGCCGCGGCGGGCGGCCAGCCTCCGCTCTCACGGGCCGCCGTCGCCTCTTCGTGGGCGCTGAGGGCGTCCTGGCGCCGCGCCTCCAGGGAGTTCAGGGTGTCCTCCAGACGCCTGGTCTCTTCCTCGGTCGGCTCTTCCGACGCTCCCTCCATGACCGCCGCGCGCAAGGCGCTCTGGAGATAGTCCAGGCGACGGCGCTGATGGGCGAAGCGGTGACCCACGTCATAGGCTCCGGACGTGGTAGCCGCCAACGGGTCGGCCACGACGACGACCCGAGCGAGGTCGCGCTCCAGCTGGGCCAGGCGGCGGGCGAGTCGGCCGGCCCCCTGCTTCTGCAGCTCGAATTCACTGGCGACGTGGAGGATGCGGTCGAGGGCCTTGCCCGCCTCGTTGGCTGCCTCGGAGAGATCCTCCTCGGTCGCGGCTGAAGCGCCTCCCATCTCCGCCAGGGCCTTCTCCAACTCTGCCGTCGCCATCTCCTTGAACGCCGACGCCACGGCCTCCGGCGACAGCGCCGCGACCCGCCCGGCGATGACGCCAAGGCACCGCGCCAGGTCGGTCTGTGACTCCACCAGGGAAGAGGTCGCGTCGGCAGGCAACACCGCACCGAGCCGAGCCCCCATGGCCAGCTGCTGCACCTGCTCGCGCTGAGCCCCGGCCAGCGCCTGCAGCGCCGGGCCGGTGTCGGCGCAGCTCCCGTAGATCTCCAGCAGACGGCGACGGGCGCGTCCCCCGTGGGCCAGGGACTCGGGGACATCCGCCGCCGCCAGGGACGCAGCAGCGGCGTCCAGGACCGGACGGGCGGCGTCCACCAGCGCCGTCACCGCTCCCCGCAGCTCCTCGTCCACCTGTGCCTCGGTGAGCTTCTCGTCCACCAGGTCCAGGTCAGCCGACAGGTCCCGCTGGTCCAGGGCCAGGTCATGGAGGGGATCGCCGCTGACGATCCCGTTCCGGATGCGGTCCTGCTCCTGCATCAACGCCAGCAGGAAGGTGACGCCGGTCTTCTCCCGGCGCTTGTCGCGACGGACGCCGCGATCCCGGGCTGACCAGTCGTCTTCAAGCACGCGGAGCCAACGGGCGAGGACGTCCTGACGATCACGAGCCTCCGGGAGGGAGGGGTCCAGTTCCCGAGCCCGTTGCAGCCTCGAGAGGGCGACCTCCGCCAGATCGCGGATCTCTCCCCGCACCGTCTCCCCTGCCTCGACGGCTCCATCGCCGCAGAGGTCCTCCAGCTCATCCACGTCCAGCAGGGCCAGATTGACCTGCGCGCGCGCACGCAACGAACGCTCTCCGAGCGCCAGCACACGGCCGAACAGTCGCCGCGCTTCGACCCCCTCCCCGAGGGCCTGCTTGACGCAGCCCAGGTCGTAGAGCAGCACCGGCTCTTCCCCCTGATCTTCCATCAACGGCTCGAGCGCCGTCGCCGCCGCCTGCGCGTCGCCGTCCGCCAGCGCCGCCGTCGCCGCGCGGATGGCGTCCTCCCCGTCGCCCCCGGAGCAACCGCCCATCAGGACACCGCAGCAGAGCAGGGCAGCGAGCGGCGCCACGCCGGTCGCACGACGCCGAGGGTAGTTGCGCATGAGGGCTTGCATCAGCAACAGCAGGATCCCTGGAAAGAGGAACCACTGATAGCGCTCACGGTACTGCTTCTCCTGCAGTTCCTGGGCTTCTCCCTTGGCCAGGGGGTCTACGTAGCGACGGTAGAGGTCGCGCAGGCGGTGGGTCTGTTCTGGCGGCACGTAGAGACCGCGGGTGCGCTCCACGATCCCCTGCAGCAGCTCCTCGTCCACGCGGGCGAGGACGGGCGCGCCGTCACCCCTGCGCACCACCTGTCCGTCCAGGATCAGCGGAGCGTTCGGGTCTTCGGAGCGGCCGATGCCGAGGGCGATGACCCGCACCTTGCGCTGCGCCAGGTCCTCCGCGACGGTGCGCGGGAAGGAGTCCTGGTCACCGGCGTCCGTGATCAGGACACAGACCTTGTCGCGACCGTGCTCCGCGTCCAGCACCTCCAGCGCGTCCGTGAGGGCGGGACCGATCAGGGTGCCGCCCCGACCCACCGCGTCCGGAGACGCCCCGCGGAGCGCCTGGAGGAAGAAACCCCGGTCATAGGTCAGGGGGCAGGTCAGCACCCTGTCACCGGCGAACAGCAGCAGCCCCACCCGGTCGCCCGGCAGATCCGCCACCAGCTCCGCCAGGGCGGAACGGGCGCGGTCGAGGCGCGTCTCTCCGCCATCCATGGCCAGCATGGACCTGCTGACGTCGAGGGCCACCACGACGTCCACTCCTCGCGCCTCCACGCTCACGTAGTCGTAGTCCCAGCAAGGCCGCGCCAGGGCCACGATGACCAGGACGTAGCCGGCGACGAACAACCCGGCCCGCACCAGAGGACCGGAGGCGGCCAGGTCTGGCATGAGCCGCCTGGTCATGACGTCTCCCACCAGCAACCGGGCCGCCCTCCGCGTTCGCTTGTGGGCGTACACCGCCGCGAGGACGATGACGGGGATGGCCCACAACAGCCACAGGGCACCGTCGTTCTGCCAGATCACCTGACTCATGGCAGCCCCCTGAATCGCGTATCCGCCAGGGCCCGATGGACCACGAGCAGCCCCACGCCGATCCACAACCAGGCCGGGAAGAGGTCCTTCCAGCGGGTGGCCGAGAAGGACTCGATGTCACTCCGCTCCAGTCTGTCGATGGTGCGATAGACCTCCTCCAGGTCCGACGCGGTGCGAGCGTTGAAATAGCGGCCGCCGGTCTTCTCAGCCACCAGCTTGAGGGTGGGCTCGTCGAGACCTCCGCGCAGCGTGCCGATACCGACGGTGTAGACCTTGACCCCCTTCTCCGCCGCCGCGTCCGCGCCCACGGATGGCGTCGTCACGCCGATGTTGCTGCGCCCGTCCGAGAGCAGGATCAACACCTTGCTCTCCGCCGTCACCTCATCCAGGTGAGCGACGCCGATGACCAGGGCGTCCCCCATGGCCGTCATCAGCAGCTCATCACCTCGCGGGGCTGAGGGCGTGTTCATCGCCTGCAGCAGCTCGAGGAGCAGGCCGTGGTCCAGGGTCAGCGGGCAGTGGGTCTTGACGTAGCCCGCGAAGGACACCAGCCCGACCAGATCCCGTGGCCGGCCCGGCAACTCCCCCTCCTCGTCGATGAAGTCGCTCACCACGTCCTTCACCACGTCCAACCTGGTGATCCGGTCTCGGTCCCACCGATCCTCGTCCAGGTCCTCCGCCCGCATGGAGTCGGATCGATCGATGAGCAGCTGCACGGCGATGCCGTGGGAGCTCATGCTGATGTCCTCGCGACCGCTCTGGGGGCGGGCCATGGCCACCGCCAGCATCAGCAGGCCCAGCATCTCCATCACGGGCAGCACCCGTTTCAACCGCTGGGCCATGGTGCGCGGCAGATCCCGCACGCCGTCCAGGCTCGAGAACACCACCGCCGGTCGAGCGCGCCGCCCTCTCCAGATGAACAGGCCGAGGATCAGCGGCAGCAGCGCCAGGAACCACGGGTGCTCGAAGCGGATCATGACCGCGCGGCGCAGGGCGCACCCTGCTCCGCCTCCTGCTGGCAGAACGCGTGGGCCGAGTCCACGGCCTCCGTGACCTCATGGGAGCCGGGCACCTGGGCTGCGTACTTGACCAGGTCAGCCGCCTCCAGGAAGCGCTGCAACGCCTGCCTGCGGACCTCGGTGAAGGCGCCGTGGTGCTCCGCCTCGTGGAGGAACTCCTCCGTCGTCTGGTCCGGCGCCTTGACCCCGGTGGTCCGCTCCACGAACACCCGCACGATCCCGGTCAACTCGACATAGAACAGACCGAACTCCCCCGCCTCGATGAGCCCTCTGGCCATGAGCTCCGCCAGGGCGCGCTGCGCCTCCGCCACCGGATCGAGCGGCGGCGGGGCGGGTTCACGGATGTGACGACGCTGCCACCACAAGGCGAACGTCAGCGCCAGCAACACGCCTACGCCGACCAGGATGACCGTCAGGGTCAGGCGCCCCCGGGGCTCCGGCGGCAAGGGCACCGGCGGCAGGGCAGGACCCACATCCGCCAGGGCAGGCCGCTCCTCTCCCTCGAGCCCCTTCACGTCCAGCTCGAACGCCGGGATGCGCAGCGCACGCACCGTACCCTGGCCCTCGCCCTCAAGGACGCGGAACACGATCGGCGGCAGGGTGCCGATGTTCAAGCCCGTGCGTTCCGGCTCCACGGTCAACCCGTGGATCACGGGACCATCGTCCTTGGCGGGAGGGTCCCGGCGCCCCACCTTTCGAAGGTGCCCCATGCGCGACGGGAACTCCATGGGCTCCAACGCCACGCCAGGCCCGGAGGTGATCTCCACGACCAGCTGGATGCGGTCACCAAAGCGCGGGTCCACGGCGTCCGTCCGCACCTCCGCCCGAACCGGTCCGAGCGCCTCCGAAGCCAGCACCCGGGTCGCAGCGGAGACGACGGCCCCACCCGCCTCCTCGGGAGGCCCCCCGTCGCAGCTGACGCAGGAGAGCAGGAGGGTCCACAGGCACCACCGCCTCACCGCGCCCGCCCTTCCCGCATACGGAAGAAGCGACGGAGGCTGGCCGTGTAGGGCTGGTCCGTCTGCACCGCCAGCTCGTCGACGCCGCTCTTGCGCATGCGGTCTCCGAGGGACTCCCGCCGCCGCCGCTGCTCCTCCTCGAACAGGGCCCGGACCCGTCCGTGGCTCGTGTCCAGTTCCATGACCTCGCCGGTCTCCGGGTCTTCCAGGGTGACGAACCCTACGGGCGGCAGGCTCCGCTCCCGGGGATCGGAGGCCGTGATGGCGACCACGTCGTGCCGGGCGTTGGTCACCCGGAGGCTCTGATCCCAGTCGGCCTCGTCCTGGTAATCGGAGATGACGAACACCACGCAGCGTCGACGCTGGACGCGGGACACGAACGCCAGGGCGGCCTCCAGGTCCGTCCGACCCTCCGCCGGCCCCTCCCGAGACGACGCCGGGTCCGGCGCCGCCGCCACCAGCTCCCGGATCAGCCGACGGGTCGCCGCCCGCCCCTTGCGAGGCGGGAAGTACTCCTTCACCTCGTCGGAGAACAGCACCAGGCCGATCTTGTCGTTGTTCTTCTGCGCGCTCAGCATGAGCAGGGCGCAGACCTCGATCATGAGGTCGAACTTGGAGCCGCTCTGGGAACCGAACGCGCCGGATGCGGACACATCCACCGCGAACATGATGGTCAGCTCCCGCTCTTCGCAGTAGCGCTTCACGTAGGGCTTGCCGGTGCGGGCGGTGACGTTCCAGTCGATGGTGCGGACGTCGTCCCCGGGGGTGTACTCCCGCACCTCGTCGAACTCCATCCCCCGTCCGCGAAAGACGCTCCGGTACTCACCCGCAAGGAGATCGTCCACCTGACGATTGGCGACGATCTGGATGCGTCGGACCTTCTTGACGATCTCAGCGACGTCCAGCGGCACGTCCTGCCTCCCGGAAACGAGCCTCTAGGGCACGGGGACGCTGGCGAGGATCTTGCTCACCACGTCGTCCGCGGTCATCTCCTCGGCCTCCGCCTCGTAGGTCAACAGGACACGGTGCCTCAGCACATCGAGGGCGATGTCCTTCACGTCCTGGGGCGTCACGAAGCCCCGGCCCTTGAGGAACGCCTGCGCGCGGGCGGCCATGGTCAACCAGATACTGGCTCGGGGCGAGGCGCCGTACTCCACCAGCGGCGACAGCTCGCCGAGACCACACTCCCCGGGCTTCCTGGTGGCGGTGATGAGATCGATGACGTAGCGCTTGATCTTCTCGTCCACGTAGATCATCTGGAGGACCTCGCGGGCAGCGTCCAGCTCGGGCTTCCCGATCACCGGTTCGATGGCGGTGCGGACGTCTCCGAGGGCCCGGTTCACGACCTCCATCTCCTCCTCCGGCTCCAGGTAGTCCACGTGCACCTTGAGCATGAACCGGTCGACCTGGGCCTCCGGCAACGGGTACGTCCCCTCCTGCTCGATGGGGTTCTGGGTCGCCATGACCAGGAAGGGCTCGTCCAGCTTGTAGGTCTCGTCGCCGATGGTGACCTGATGCTCCTGCATGGCCTCCAGCAGGGCGCTCTGGACCTTGGACGGCGCGCGGTTGATCTCGTCCGCCAGGATCACGTTGGCGAACACCGGCCCCTTCTTGACCGAGAACTCCCCGTCCTGGGGGTTGTAGATCAGGGTCCCCACGAGGTCCGAGGGCAGCAGGTCCGGCGTGAACTGGATACGCCGGAAGCTGACGCGCATGACCTCCGCCAGGGTCTTGATGAGGGTGGTCTTGGCCAGCCCCGGCACGCCCTCCAGGAGGACGTGACCGCCGCTGAGCAACGCGATGAGGAGCCGGGACACCAGGGCGTCCTGGCCCACCACCACCTTGCCCACCTCTCCGCGAACACGGTCGAGCAACGCCGCCTGCTCGGCGACCCGCTCCTTGATCCGGGAAACGTCTACCTGCATGACGTGGGTACCTTACGGACGGCGGCTCCTCATGCCAACGACATCTAGGAGCAGCGGCGGCCGGATACGCCCCGGCTCGTCTCCTGAGAACGAAAGCACGACAGCACAACGGATCATCTTGCAGAATGCGCCCCGTGTTCCGCCGACAGCACATCCTCACCGCCGCCATGATCCTCACCGTGGTCATGGGTCCAGGGGTCGGGCTCTACCTGGTCAACCCGGACCTGAACGACCCTGACCCCACCGTGGCCGTCGGCGGCGTACCCGTGCTCCTGGCCTGGGCCCTGGGCTGGCTGGCGGTGCAGCTGACGGTGGTGGTCATCGCGTACCGCACCGTGTGGACCGACGAAGAGGGCGAGGAATGACCGCCCAGCTGATCGCCGTGGTGGGCTACCTGTTCGTGCTGGTGGGGATCGGCCTGGTGGGGTTCCGGCGCGGCCGCATGACGGAGGAGGACTACTACCTGGCGGGCCGCGAACAGGGGCTGGCGACCACCTCCCTGACCATCATGGCCACCATGTTCTCCGCCGCGGCCATCCTGGGCATGCCCGGGTCCGCCTACAGAGACGGCGCCCCCTTCCTCTTCTTCGCCCTCAACCTGCCCTTCACCGGGTGCGTGGTCTACCTGATGGGGAGCAAGATCCGGGAACTGGGTGCGCGACACGGTCACGTCACCCCGGCGGACCTGGTGGCGGGTCACTACGGCGGCTCCAACTTCGTCCGGATCATGGTCGTCCTCTGCGGGTTCCTGTTCGTGGTCCCGTACATCGTCATGCAGATCAAGGGCGGTGGTTACCTGGCCAGGACGGTGTTCGGAGACCACGGGGACCCGCGAGAGATCTTCGACCTCGGCGCCGTCGCCATGACCGTGGTCACCCTCGCCTACGTGTTGCTCGGCGGCATGCGGTCCGTCGCCTGGACCGACATCATCCAGGGCGTCCTCATGATCACGGGCATCACCGTGACCTGCGTCGCGACGGTCGCGGCCATGGGAGGCATCTCCGGCTACCTGGAGAAGGTGTCGAGCCTGCCCGCGGAGGCGCTCGCCGTGCCGGGCGTCTCCGGCGGCTTCCCTCCGTTCAAGCTCATGACCCTGGCCTTCTTCGCCGGCTCCGCCTCCCTGGTTCAGCCCGGTCAGTGGATCCGCTTCTACGCCGCGCGCTCCCGCGCCACCCTGCGGCGCTCCGCCCTGGTCTTCGCCGTGGTCCTCCCCCTCACCCTGCTGGCGTCCATGCTGGTGGGACTCGGCGGTCGCGCCCTCTATCCACCGACCCTCGACGAACACGGAGTGGTCGTCCCCCATCCATCGGTCATCGAGAACGACCGGGTGGTCCTGCAGGTCATGGAAGACCACATCCCGACTCTCCTCGGAGACTTCGGGATCGTCGTCATCTCCTTCATCACCGTAGCGGTGGTGGCAGCGACCATGAGCACCGCGGACAGCAACCTGCACGCCCTCTCCGCCGTCTTCACCCGGGACGTCTACGGCCGGCTGCTACGTCCAGGATCCTCGGACAAGGAGCGGGCATGGGTGGCCCGCGGGATCATCGTGGTGGTGGCGGCCCTGGCCCTGGCCCTGGTGCTTGAGGGCAACGCCAACGAGGAGTTCCAGGCCCTCAAGATGATCGCGGACCTCATGTTCCTGGCCATGGCCTTCTCCGCCCAGCTGCTCCCGGCCACGGTGGACGTCCTCTGGCTGCGTCGCGGTTCAGCGGCGGGGGCGGCGTGGGGGATGGTGGCGGGCCTGCTGACCGTGTTCTGCTTCACCCCGTTCGTGGACTGGCAGGGCAAGGGCGAGATCAGCCGCAACCTGGACGTCGGGTTCGTCGGTCTCGTGGTCAACGTGGCCGTGTTCGTCGTCCTCACCGCCTACGCTCGCCGACGCGGCGCCGCGCTCCCTGGCGGCAACCCCGAACATCCGCAGGGGTGATCAGGGACCCTCGCAAGACGGGACCTGGAACACCGCCCCGTCCTCGAGTCTGAACGCCGTCAGGTGACGACCGTAGACACAGCCCGAGTCCAGGGCTACCACCCCGTCACCCCGATAGAAGCCGAGGGTGGACCAGTGGCCGAAGATCTGGGTCTCCTCACGAAGAGGCAGCCCCGGGGCAGCGAACCAGGGGAGGGCTCCGCCGGTCTCGCTCCAGCCGGGACCGAGGTCACCCTTGGCGTGCCCGCCATCGGCGTCCACGTAACGCAGCCGCGTCAGCCCATGAACGATGGCGGCGAACCGGGCGTGCCCCCGTGCGTCCGGGTCCCACCGCGCCGCCTCTCCCTCGTAGAGGGACGCCAACGCCTCCCGCCAGCCGTCGCCCCGGAGCGTGGCCTCCGCCTCCCCGGCGCAGGCCATGGCGTCGTCCACGGTCCACGCGGGCCACAGGCCGGCGTGGATCATCAACCACCCCTCCGCGCGATGGGCGAACGGCCGGTGCCGCAGCCACGAGAGGAGCTCCTCGGCGTCTTTGGCCTTGCGGACGGACTTGAAGGTGTCCCGCTTGCGCTTCTCTCGCAGGCCCTCGCTGAACGCCAGCAGATGAAGGTCGTGGTTCCCCAGCACCATGGTCACGCAACGGTCGTGATCCACCAGCCACCGCAGCACCTTCAGGCTCTTGGGGCCGCGGTTGACCGCGTCTCCCGCGATCCAGAGGGTGTCCGCGGCGTCGTCGAACCCGATTCGGTCGAGCAGGCGCCGGAACGAGTCGTAGCACCCCTGGATGTCTCCAACAGCGTAGGTGGCCATGGCTTCGGGGCCCTTTTACCCGAAGATCCGGCGGCGTGCGGCCATCAGGGCTGAAGCCACCCCTGGCCCCGGGCCGAGAGGATCCATACGGTGCCGTTGAGCATGGGTGCGTACGGGTGGATCTGGATCCCCGCGATGGTCATCGCGGCGACGATCATGGCGGAGCTGGCGTGCCGGGTGGTGCTCCGGCGGGGCGGCTACTTCGTGTGGAAGCCGGGCACGCGCCTGAACCTCCGTATCGACCAGGAGGCCCTGCCTCAGCTGCCGGAGAAGGTGCGCTTCTGGATCAACGACGCCGGGGAGCGCAGCCTCGAAGAGGCGCCTGGGGACAACCAGGACACGTACCGGGTCCTGGTCTGTGGCGGCAGCGCCGTGGAGTGCTACTTCCTGGACGACGAAGCGTCCTGGGCGGGCCAGCTGCAACGACGGCTGAGAGACCCGGAGGCCCTCGCTCGGCTGGGCAAGCCTGCGGCTTACGTGGGCAACATCGGTCGCTCCGGGACCGGCCCCAGCGAGGCCGTCGCCAAGTTGCTGCACAAGATCGAACCCCGCTACCCCCGACTGGACGTCATCGGGGTCATGATCGGAGCCGCGGACATCGTCAACTGGATGCGGCACGGCTGCCCCAACCCCATGCAGCCCGAGTTGACCACCAACGAGATCTTCCTCCAGCATCCCGAACGACGGTTCCGCTGGAGCCTGAAACGAACCGCGTTGTTCGAGTGCCTCAGGAGGCTGAAGGGACGACGTGAGGAGATCGCCCGGGACCGGGTGGGCAAGAAGCTCATCGAAGTCCGCGCCATGCGAGCCAACGCCGAGGTGCTCAAGGAAGACACCCCGGACCCCGCCCCCATGATCGAGCGGTACGCCCAGTGGCTTCGCCAGGCCATCCGTCAGGGGCTCAAGATGGCGGACCGGGTGATCATCATCCAGCAGCCGTGGCTGGACACGGACTGGACGGAAGAGCAGCGGGCTCAGCTCTGGAACTTCGCTGAAGGGTCTCCTTACTCCGAGACCGTCACCACCTACTACTCCCTGGACGCAGCCGGGCGGCTCATGGCCCGGCTGGCGGAAGAGGGCGCGCGGGTCGCCGCAGAAGAAGGGGCGGAGACCCTGGACCTGATGCCAGCCCTGGAGCCGGACCTGGAGTCGTTCTACGACTTCATCCACCTCACCGCCCGCGGATCATCCGTTCTCGCGGACAGCCTCGCGAATCGCATCCTCGCGGTGACGGCGGCCCGCTCCGCGGTGTAGGATCCCACGGTTCCATAACCTCTCATTCGGAGAAGTCGTCATGAAGTGTGTCTCCACGTCCGCCGCCGTCTGCCTGATGATGGCCACCGCCGCGGCACAATCCGCCTCCCTCAGCTGCCAGGTGTCTCCCAACCCGGTCACCCCGGGCGGCGCGATGACCTTCGCCGTACAAGCCACGGTCCCCGGCTACCTCGCGTCCGGCTGCGGCATCAACGAGATCCGGCAGGGGACCCCCACCGGGCCCATCGTCTGGCAACCGTTCCTCTGCCCGCTCATCCTCATCCCCGTGGGCCCGGGCGGGTTCTACGGCGTCAACTTCCAGGCCTCCGGCATGGCCGGCCCCCTGGCCCCCGGGACCTACTACGCGATCATCAACTGGTCCGGCGGCGGGGTCTCGCAGCCGTCCGGGGTCTTCCCCTTCCGGGTGGACTCTCCCAACACCCCGCCGGACCCGGTGCTGTCTGCGAGCGGCAACCTGGTGGGAGGCCAGACCACCAACCTGACCATCACCAGCCTCACCGACCCCGGCGCGTTCTACATCTGCGCCGCGTCGCGGACCACCAACATCGGGTGGAGCCTCCCCGGCGGGCAGCACGTGTCCCTGGACATGAACGACCCCATCTTCGCCCTGTCCTATCCGGCGCCGGTGCCTGGAGTGTTCAACGGGTTCTCCGGAGCCTTGAACGGGTCCGGAGTGAGCAGCGGGATCTCCATCACCATCCCTGCGGGGGTCATCGCCACGGGCAGCCCGGGCGCCGTCCAGGGGGCCGTGATCGACACGGCGGGGAACATCAAGCTGACGAACGCTCTAACGTTTTCGGTTCAGTAGACCGCGGACGCGACCGGTCAGGTCGATGTGGGGGTCGTCGCGGTAGACGAACACCACCCAGATGAGGGCGAACACGGCGCAGTGAACCACGCCGAGGGCCACCATCATGGGCAGCCCCTGTGGGTCCAGTTGCTTCAGCAGGAGCAGCACCGCCACCACCGGGACGGAACCCAGGACCGCCCGGCCGCAGACATAGCCGACGAACCGACCGTAGGGCATCTCGATGGCCCGACAGACCACCACCGAGATGACCACCGCGAACAACGCGCTCGGGATCGCCGTCCCCAGGGCCACGCCGACCATCCCCAGGGGGCCCACCAACGCCAGGGAGAGGGCCAGGTTCAGCACCCCCACGGCCATGAAGACGGCCCCGGGAACCGCGGCCTTGCCGAGCCCCATGAGCACCCCCACGGAGACGCCCCGGACGGGCATGAACACCAGCGCTGAGCCCATGAGGATCATGAGGCAATCACCGGCCACGGGCTGGTACTTGGACCCCATCCAGGCGTGCAGGAAGGCCGGGCCCAGCACCACCAGGTAGAGCCCGGACATCAACGTCAGGCTGAAGGCCACCTTGGTCCACTGGGCGTAGATCGCGCGCACCCCGTCCAGGTCCCCCTGCACCTTCAGGGTCGCCACCTTCGGCAGCGCCACGGCGCCGATGGCCACGAGGAACTCGATCAGCATCACCATGAGGTAGTTGGCGGTCTTGTACTGGTAGGGATCCGTAGCGTTGCCCAGGGAACCCAGGACCACCCCGTCGACGAAGAAGCTCAGCTTGATGCCGAGGTTGAGGAGCAGCACCCAGACGCTGAAGCCGATGATCCGCTTCACGTGCACCCGGTCGACCTTGCGCAGGTCCACCCGCAACCCCGGGTACTTGCGGCGGACCACCACCAGACCCACCACCACCTCCGCCAGCAGGACCCCCACGGTGATGAGCGCCAGGGCGACGATGGAGGGTCGCCAGGCCAGGACCCCCAGGATCAGGCCCAGCTTGGCCAGGACGCCGGAGGTGGAGATGGCGTTGGCGGTGACGAAGTCCTGATGCCCGACCAGGACGCCGATGGGCAGCTGTCCGATGAAGTTGAGGGCGATGAAGCCGACGATCAAGGCGAAGGCCAGCCGCACCTCGTTCACCCGCTCCGGCCAGTTCTCCTTGACCACGGAGTCCACGTAGGTGTGATCGAAGGCCAGGTACAGCGCCGCCCCCACCAGCAGGGCCGCCCCGGCCACGATCAGGTACAGGGCCGCGGACGCGGACACCGCCGCGTTCAGCTCCTCCTCGTCTCCCTCGGCGATGGCGGTGGCGAAGATCTTGGAGGACGCCATGGGGATGCCCAGAGCCAGGAGCATCAGCACCCCGGTCCAGGAGCTGATCACCTCCCAGGCACTGGCGGGGTCGCCCACCTCGTGGAGGATGTACGGTGTGGTGACGAAGCCGAAGGCGGCGGTCACCAGATTGCGCACCCAGTTGGAACCGATGTTCTTGAGCAAGCGAACTCCCTCCCCCGAGGTGATTCACCCAGATCGTACCCTCCTCAGCCCGTCATGATGCGACCGAGGTTGTTCCTGCTGAGCCTGCTGGCCGTCGCCGTCGCCGCCGCCTGGTGGGTCGCGACGGTGATGGAGGGCCGGCACACGGACGGGGAAGCGGCCCGTCAGACCCGACGCCAGGAGCGGCTCGCCACGTTCGCCTCGGAGGACGTGCCCGGGGACGCCGTGGTCTTCCTCGGGTCCTCCACCATGGAGTTCTGGCCGCTGAAGCAGAGCTTCCCCGACGCCACCACGGTCAACCGGGGGATCGGGGCAGAGCCCATCGCCGAGCTCATGGAACGGCTGGAGTCTTCTCTCGCCCCGGGGGCCTCCGGGGTCGTGCTCTACGCCGGCAGCGTCGACTTCAACACCCACGGGCGCTCCACGGATCAGGTGGCCCGGGAGACGGCGCAGCTGCTCGACAGGATCCGCGCGCTGCGACCCGGGCTCCCGGTGGTCCTGCTGGGCGTGAACCCCGCTCGCGACACCTCCCCCGACCGCGTCCGTGAGCTCGCCCGGCTCAACCAGTTGAACCAGGCGCGATGCCGCCGAGCCGACCCTCCCATGGCCTTCGTGCTCACGGACGACGAACCGTTCCGCGCGCCCTCGGGGGCCCTCTCCGAACGCATCTCCCGTGATCGATGGCACCTCAACCAACGGGGATACGCCGAGTTGGCGGAGCGGCTGATCACGGCCGCCGCCGCCGTCGGCATCAAGCTGAGGCCTTGAGGGGCATGAGGCCCGCCCTGACGAGCGCCAGGACGGACAGCCCGAACAGGCCGGCGCCGTACAGGAACACCCACCACCCCGGCGGCGTCCAGAGGGTCAGGGCCCGGTCCAGGATCAGCCCGGCGCAGGCCGCGCACGCCATCGCGCTCCAGGGCACCACCGCACCGAGCAGACGCCACGACACGGTCCCCATCAGCAGGCACCCGGCAGCGGCCGCGGTCAGGGACCCCATGGCTGCACCCTGGGGGCCGGAGGCGGCAGCCCACTGGAACACGAGCACGGTCTCCATCACCAGCACCACCGTTAGCAATCCCGCGGCTCGGCCCGGCCGCGCCGCGGCGGCCACGAGAGCAGCGAACACCGCGGTGAAGACCCAGAGCACGGAGGACGGCGCGAGCCAACGGATGTACACGGCCCCCGCGCCCCACTCCGCGGAACCGAACAGGGTCTCAAGGACCGCCTGGGCGGCGCCCGTGGCGCAGCCGCAGACCGGCAGCATGAGGCAACAGAGCTGGGCCAGGCCGCGGCGGGAGATGCTCCTGGCCTGCGAAGCCTGACCCCGCGCCAGGGCCCCCGCCACCGCGGGAAACAGCGCATCACCGAAGGCCTTGAACACGAAGAACAGGGCCCGGGCCAACATGGAAGCGCCTGCGTAATCACCCGCCGTGCCGTCGTCTCCGGAGGCCCGCTTGGCGGCCCACAGGTCCACGTTGACCAACGCCATGAGGCACAGCCCCAGGGTCCCGTTGGGCAACCCGAACCGCAGCAGCCGCGACCGGTCGGGCAGGTCTCGACCGCGCCTGCCCACCAGGTGAGGGGCGCTGATCACGGCGGCGGCGAGAGAGCCCAGGACCGAGGCGATGACATAACCGAGGACCGCACCCTCCACCCCCCAGCCCATGCGCAGCAGCCCCAGGATGCCGAGGACCTTGGCGGTGCTGTAGAGGAACCAGATGGAGGCCTGGGCGCCGTAACGCCTGAGACCGTTGACCGACTGGGTGAGGACGGCGAAGGCCACGAACGCCACCAGGTCCAGGGCGGACAGGCGCACCGAGGTCGCCAGATCCGGCTCCCCCCAGGTAGCGACCACCAGAGGCGCCGCCAGGGCCAGCGCTCCGCCGACCGCGCAGGCCAGCCCCAAGGTGAGGACGAGGCCGCGCCGGGCGATGCCGGCGGCCCCCTCAGGCAGCCTGGCGGTCCACCAGGACACGGCCTTGGGCACGCCGTCCACGACGAACACCTCGAGGGTCGTCATGGTCCAGATCACCAGCACGAGACCGTCGTAGTCCTCTCGACCCAGGATCCGCGCACCGACGATGAAGACGAGGTAGCCGGACACCGCGTGCCAGAGCTGGGCTGCGGTGAGCAGGAAGGTGCCTCTGCTGGCGGAGTGATCCACGTCAGGTCCTCGGCACCCAGAAGGTGGCGGTCACGCGACCGGTGCGGTCACGGTAGGTCACGGGCAACGCGCGGTAGTGCCGCTGCACCGCGTCCTTGAGCCCTTCGACGGCGTCCACCCCGAACAACCGGCGGGCGTCCGGGTCCGCAACCGGCTGAACCGCGACCACCGGAAAGCGCCGGGCGCGCACGTACTCCAGCAACCGATCCGGATCCCACTCACCCAGGTCCTCGAGGCGCGCAAAGTCCGCGATGTCGAAGATGGCGGGGCGTCCGCACTCGATGGCGATGGTCGCGGTCTGAGCCAGCAACAACGGCGCGGTGGCGGCACCCTCGATGCGCAGGCGGACCTCTTCGGGGATCGGGTCTTCCGCCGCGCCCAGCCGCAGCAGGGAACGCGCCTGCGCAGACTTGAAGTAGGCCCCGGATCTCCACTCCCCCGGCGCCGCCCACGGTCGGCCGGGGATCGTCGCCACCGTGACGAGCACCAGGGTCAGCGCCGCCGCCGTCCGACCGCGGGCCGTGACGCAGACACGGAGGAGCTGGCGCCGCCCCAGGACCGCCACACAGACGGACGACGCCACCACCGCCTCCAGCAGGTAGTGCACGTGCGCGCCGGACTTGCGCACCAGGACGAAGCCGAGGACCCACGTGGTGAGGAGCCAGCAGAGCAGGGGCCGGTCCTCTCGCCGCGCCCGCGGGAGGCTCACGCACAACAGGATGAGCAGAGGCCAACCCAACGCCTCCAGCAGCTTCAGGGGGGGCAGGGTCTGGGGCCAGAAGCCGCCGCGGTCGTGAGAGGCGTTGTACGCCACCGCGTGCAACCAGTACTGCCCGTCCGTCAACAGGTTGGTGACCCAGACCATGGCCCCGCAACCGGCGGTGAACACCAACCCCGTGGTCAGCGCCTCCCGACGACGCCCATCGAGGAACAACATGAGCATGGCGGCGCCGGCGCCCCCCACCACGGACTGCTTGGCGAAGAACGCCAGCCACGCCGGCAGCAACAACCACGCCCGCTGGGAAGGCGTTCCGTGGCGGTGGGCCGCGGCCCAGCAGAACGCGAGGCACGAGCACAGCGTGGCGAAGCCATCGACCCGTCCGACGCACATCCAGGGGAACATGAAGCCGCAGGTCAGCGGCAACAGGGCGGCCGCCGTCGCGGCGGCGACGCTCCGGGTCTCGCGCCACACCATGACCCCGGCCGCCCCCAGCATCCCGAGCACGGAGAGCAGGGTCACGAGCCGCATGGGCCCGTAGGAGACGCGATCTTTGAGCCAGGGCCCCATGGCCAGCTGCACCGCCGGGTTGTAGTTGTTGTGGAGGAACGGCAGGTCGTCCACGGGGGCGTAGAGCGTCCCGCCGTTGGCGGCCAGGTGGGCGGCGGAGACGATGAACGGCTCGCCGTACTCGATGGCGGTGGGCGCCCGCACACCCCCGATCCCGCCCACCAACAGCAGCCCGAGGTGTCCGACCAGCGCGACGAGCAACCCGATGACAGCGAGGCGGGGCAGGATCGTCGCTGCGTTCGACATGGCCGCGGCACGATACCATGGGCTCCACATGAGACGGTTGATCGTCAACGCCGACGACTTCGGGCTGTCCGTCGCCGCCAACGAGGGGATCCTGCGCGCGCACGCCGAGGGCATCGTCACCGCCACCACGTGCCTGGTGAACCTGGAGGGGTTAGAGGACGCGGCCAGTCGCATCAGCCAACACCCGGACCTGGACGTAGGGCTGCACCTGAACCTGACCTGGGGCCGCCCGACGCACCCGACCGCGCTGCCCACTCTCGCCCCATCCGGACGGCTGCGAGGAAAGCGCGGCCTCGCCTGCGCCCTCGCCCTCGGCCGGGTGCGTACGTCGGAGCTCGCGGCGGAGATGAAGACGCAACTGGAGCGGTTCACGGAGCGCTTCGGACCACCCAGCCACCTGGACGTCCACCAGCACTTTCACGCCTTCGGCCCGGTCTGGGAGTCCACCCTGCAGCTCGCCACGGACTCGGGAATCCCCTGGCTGAGGTTCCCCGCCGACACCACGGCTGGGGGGTTGGGGGCGCGGTGGATCGCCAGCAGGTTCCGCAATCGCGGCAGGCCGACGGCGCCGCCGAAGACCACGGACCACTTCCGCGGCCTCTCCCTCACCGGCCGGCTCGACGACGCCGCTCTCGTGAGCCTGATCTCCACGCTCCCGGACGGCCTCACGGAGCTCATCGTCCACCCCGGAGACGCCGACCCGACTCCCCTGCACCCGGACCGGTTGGCCCGCACCCGGGCCCCGGAGCGTGACGCTTTGGTCGCAACCTCGGTGCGGCAGGCTCTGGACGTCAATCAGGTCTCCCTGACCACCTTCAGGGCGGAAGCCGATCTTGCCGAGTAACATCACGCCGTGACCTCGATTGCAGGGATGCTCTCCGTCGTCGTTCCCGTCCGGGACGAGGGGCCGAACATCGCCCCCCTGTGCGACGAATTGGCGACCCTGGACGCGACTTTCGAGGTGCTGTTCGTGGATGACGGGAGCACCGATCACACCTGGGATGCCATCCGTCAGGCCCGGCAGCGCCACCCCTGGGTCCGGGGACTCCGCCTGGATCAAGCCACCGGCAAGTCCGCCGCCTACGCCGCCGGGTTCCGCGCCGCCCAGGGGGAGCTGGTCGCCACCCTCGACGGCGATCTCCAGGACGACCCCAGGGACCTGCTGACCCTCACGGAGTGCGTCCGCGACGGCAGCGACCTGGCGGTGGGATGGAAGCGATCGGGGAAGAGCTCCGGGACCACCTTCCTGGCCTCCCGGCTGGCCAACCTGCTGCTCCGCGTGGTCACCCCCCTCCGCCTCCACGACATGAACTGCCCCGTTCGGGTGATGCGGCGCGAGGTGGCGCTCTCCCTGGACCTGCGGGCGGACCACCACCGCTACATCCCCCTGCTGGCGCACGCCAAGGGGTACACCGTGAGCGAACGGGAGGTCAGCAACCGACCACGCCAACATGGAGAGTCCAAGTACGGCGGAGGCAAGTACCTCAGGTCCGCCACCACGCTCCTTGGTGTCGGCCTCTACCTGCGCTTCGGGCAGCGCCCCATGGCCCTGTTCGGCGGGCTGGGCCTGACGGCCCTCATGGTGGGGTTCCTCATCTGCCTGACAGTGGTGTGCGGCTGGGCGTTCTTCGGCACCGACATCGACGACGACATCCCGACCCTGATCCTCGGGGCGGTGTTCCTGCTCACCGGAATGCAGTTCGTGGGGCTCGGCCTGCTCGGAGAGATCGTCGTCAGGAGAGTCCGTCTCGCGGCGCACCGATCGGACGTACCGGTCGCGGAGGAGCTCTGACGTGAAGCTCTGCGCAGACCTCGAGGTCGTGGTGGCCGAGGTTCTCTCCCGGGTCCCGCGGCTGCTGACCCTGCAGGACAAGGACCCGGACTCCCCCACCCGGGGCTGCATGCACCCGGCCCACTGGCGGGACAAGAGCTCCGAGGTGGCGGACATGAGGCGCCAGGAAGCGGCCCTCGCCCTCGCCTGGATCTGGCGTCACCCGTTCCCCGGGAACCGGTGGCAGGGAGACCGCGAGATCCTCCACGCCGCGCTGCGGGCCATGGGGTTCTGGGCCCGAGGGCAGCACAAGGACGGGACCTTCGACGAGTGGTACAAGAACGAACACGGGTACGCCACCACCGCGTTCTCGAGCTACGCCATGGCCCTCGCCCTCGAGGCTCTCGATGACGCCGTGGAGGACCCGCTCCGCGGTCAGGTGCAGCGGGCTCTGCGACGCTGCGGCGACTGGCTGGCCTCCCACGACGACTGGTTCAAGACCAACCACCAGGCCGTGGGGGTGGCTGCCCTGGGCGCCATCGGACGGGTCACCGGAGAGCCCACGTACCTGGACGCGGCCTCGCGGAACGCGTCCCGCATCATCGAGCGCATGCACCCGGACGGATGGTCGAAGGAGATCTCCGGTCTCGACATCGGCTACACGTTCCTGCTGTCGGAGTACCTGGGCATGCACGCGGTCCTCACCGGAGAGACCCGCTTCATCCCCGGAGCGGTCCGCGCCTTCCGGTTCGCCGCACACTTCCTGCACCCCGACCTGACCACGGGCCCGGAGTACGGGATCTGCGGCAACCCCTACTTCTCGCGGGTGGCCGCCGCCGCCCTGGCCCCCCACGACGGCGTCGCCGCCGGCGTCATGGCCTGGATGGAGCGACCCACCACCCGGGTCCCGGACCTCTCCGCCACCCTGGAGGACGACCTGAGGCTGTCGCGCTACGCCTACCAGCCTCTGCTGGCGGCGCTGCTGTCTTCCGGGGCCCTCCTCCCAACAGACGCGCGAGCCGACGGGACGCCCCCACCCGCAGAGCCCCTGTTCTTCGAGCAGACCACGGCGGAGGCGTGGTTCCCCGAGGCCGGTCTCCTGGCGATCGCCCGGCCCGGCTACGTGGCGTGGATGGCGCCTTGCCACGGCGGCCTCCTGCGGGTCGCGTTCCGCACCGAGGACGGCTTCGCCCCGGCGGTGGTCCATCGCGGATACACCCTCCGCGCCGGCAGCGCCACCTATCGCAGCGCCCACTACGGCCTGAAGCCGGGCGCCACCGTCACCGACGACACCCTCACGTGCGACGCGCCCCTCGGACGGACTCGGTTCGTCATGCCGCCCTGCTGGGCCCGGTTCGCCCTGCGCATGGCCACCTCCCTCCCCTGGGGGCACCGATGGTCCCGGTGGGCCATCGATCGGTGGCGGGCCCGCAAGGGGACCGCGTTGAATCAATCCACGGCCGGCATCTCCGACCACAAGAGCCCCTGGTCCCTGCGCCGCTCCGTCACCTTCGCTGACCAGCAGGTGAACGTGAGGGATCAACTCTCGTTCTCCCGGGTGGCCCCACAGAACCGCCTGTGGCTCGCGCTCGGCGGAGATCTTCAGGTGGAGGGTGGTCATCTCCCGGACGTGGACGGCCGCATCCCCTTGTCGAACCTGGGGGTTAACCCGAAGGACGACGGCGTCGCCGTGACCGGCTCCATCCGATTGGCGGCGGAGGGACCGGTCCTGACCCTGGACTGAGCGACGGTCGGTATTGATCGCGGGCCGGATCGCGACAACATGGGGGTTCCCAAGGAGCACCCATGACTGAAGCCCAGCCCGAACGTGAACCGACACCGCAGACGCAGGAACACAGCTTCCGCGCCGAGGTCAACCAGGTCCTCGACATCGTCATCAACTCCCTCTACAGCCACCGGGAGATCTTCCTCCGCGAGCTCATCTCCAATGCGGCGGATGCCCTGGACAAGCTGCGCTTCAAGGCGATCACCGAGCCGGCCCTCCTGGAGGGGGAGAAGGACCTGGAGATCCAGCTGGTCCCCGACGGTGAAGCGGGCACCTTCACGATCATCGACACCGGCATCGGCATGACCCACGACGAGCTGGTGCAGAACCTCGGGACCATCGCCCACTCCGGGTCCCGGGGTTTCCTCGCCGCCATGTCCGAGCAGTCCAAGGACAGCGACAACGGCGGCGGCGGGGTCGACCTCATCGGACAGTTCGGTGTCGGGTTCTACAGCGCCTTCCTGGTGGCGGACCGGGTCGAGGTGCGGAGCCTCGCCGCCGGCGAAGGCTCCACCGGGTGGCGGTGGTCGTCCGACGCCAAGGGCACGTTCACCGTGGAGGAGGCTCCCGAGTGGACCACCCGCGGGACCGAGATCCGCCTTCACCTGAAGGATGACCACAAGGAGTTCCTGGATGAATGGCGCGTCCGGGAGCTGGTCCGCAAGTACTCGGACTTCGTCAGCTGGCCCATCCTCCTGGAGGTGACCCGTGAGGAGGGTGAAGGGGACGACAAGCAGACCGTCACCAAGGACGAGACCATCAACAAGGCCTCGGCCCTGTGGCGTCGTCCCCGCTCGGAGATCAAGGACGAGGAGTACCTGGAGTTCTACCGGCACGTGGCGCATGCCGCCGACGAACCCCTGGAGACCCTCCATTTCCAGATCGAGGGCACCACGTCCTACACCGCCCTCCTCTACATGCCCGCCAAGGCTCCCTTCGACCTGTTCGAACGCGAGCGTCGCCAGGGGGTACGCCTCTACGTCAAGCGGGTCATGATCATGGAGGACTGCAAGGCCTTCATCCCTGACCACCTCCGCTTCGTCCGCGGCGTCATCGACTCCGACGACCTGCCCCTGAACGTCTCCCGGGAGCTGCTCCAGGAGGACAGCACGGTCCGCTCCATCCGCAAGACCGTGGTCAACAAGATCCTGTCCGCCCTGGAGAAGATGGCCGAGAAGCGCCAGGACGATTACCGGTCCTTCTGGGACGAGTTCGGCCGGGTGGTCAAGGAGGGGCTGCACTCCGACTTCGAGAACCGGGAGCGGCTCACCGGGCTGGTCCGTTGGCCCAGCTCCGCGGAGGAGTTCACGTCCCTGTCCGAATACGTGGAACGGATGCCGGACAGCCAGGACGCCATCTACTACGCCTTCGGCACCAGCCGCTCGGCGGTGGAGAACAGCCCCCACATCGAGGCCCTCAAGAAGCGGGACATCGAGGTCATCTACATGACCGACCCCATCGACGAGTGGGCCGTGGAGGGGATCCGCGAGTTCGAGGGCAAGCCCCTCAAGTCCGCCATGAAGGCCGACCTGGACATCGACGATGAGAAGTCCGACGAGGAGAAGGCGGAGAAGGAGGCCAACAAGGAGCGCTTTGAGGAGCTGTGCGAGCGGGCCAAGGCCGTCCTGGAGGACAACGTCGAGGAGGTCCGAGTCTCCAACCGCCTGACCGACTCACCGTGCTGCCTCGTGGTGCCGGAGGGCGGGCTGCACGCACACATCGAGCGCATCCTCCGCGCTCAGGGCCAGGAGATGCCGCAGCAGAAGCGGATCCTCGAGCTCAACCCGGATCACCCGGTGGTGGAGAAGATCCACCTGATGCACTCCGAGGACAACGACAGCGCGGAGGTGACGGACTGGGTCCGCCTCCTCCACGACCAGGCGCTGCTCGCGGAGGGCAGCCCCATCGCCGACCCCGCCACCTTCGCCAAGCGCATGACGGTGCTCATGCGCAAGGCCATGGGGTCGTGATCAGGGGACCAGGGCCAGCGACACGGGTCCGCTGACGGACGTGACGCTGGCCGCCGTGGGCAGGCAAGCGCAAGGAGGTCTTCAAGCCGGCGCGCCCGCCCCGCAAGGAGTAGAGGGCGCGCACGGAGTCGAACGTCCATGCGCGCGAGCCTGTCACTAGTACCCAATATGGTAGACCAGGTATCCGGGAGGACTGATGCTCACGTTGCCGTGCATGTCCTCCGTCTCGGCCCACCAGGTGAACACCAACATGTAGAGGGGCCTCCCTCCGACCGACGACGGCAGCAAGGACTCGTAGCTACCGGGCGTGATGTAATCGCCGGTCCACAAGCCATCGCTGACCACGTCGCCGACGCCACCTGACTGCGTCTCCTCTCGGAGGCCCAGGGTGATCGGATAGTACAGCGCCGGAGTCCCCCACGATTGAATGGCGAGGGGAAAATACTGCCAATAGGGGTAAGGGTATCCGTAGACCCCCGTGACCTTGCGCCGCATGGTGACGCGACGGGCACCGCCGGCGTCGAGGGCCGTCGCCATGGTGATGAAGCCCTCATTCGGATCGCTTGTCACCCAGACCTGCCCTCTGGCGTCCTTGTAGACCCCCTCCTCCAGGTCCAACAGCCAGATCAGGGCGTGGGGGTCCGTGTCGTCGGTGGCCGGCACCACCACGTTGCTGAAGAACTCGCAGCCACCGAGCAGCGGCAACAGGAGCATCAGGTACAGGACGTAGCGGCTGCGGCGATTCCCGCGTTCGAGGGTCGTGGTCATGGCTTCATCTCCTTGTGCTTTCACCGATCAGTGGGGATTGGCACCTCTTGGAGAGTTCTTACGGGAAAAGAACCCGGACAAGGCGGTTCGCTCGGCAGGGACGCAAAGCCGGGCCACGACCCGAACACCGATCGCCTCCCGGCACGTCTCCTCGGGTGGCGACCATGGCTGCGGAATGAACCGCCCGGACGCCCCATCTGAAGAAACGCCGCGAGGGAGCCCCGGCGGCGGGTGCCGGAGAATTCCCGATTTCGGTGTCACATCCGGCGAGTCCTTGTACCTCCACCTCCAGACACCCGCTTGAGCAACAAGGAGACGAGACCATGAAAACCGCGATCCTCATCCTGGTCGGCCTGATATCGACAGCCCTGCAGGGGCGCGCTCAGCACCATCACCCCCAACATCACAAGTGTGCCGCGGCGGATCATCTGGCCGCTCAGCTCGCGCAGAACCCCGGCATGGCCGCGCGCAGGCAGGCAATCGAAGCTCACACCCAGCAAGTGGGAGCATCGGGGGCACGTTCGGGCAGCAACGTGATCCAGATCCCGGTCGTCGTGCACGTCCTCTACAACACCGCGGCGGAGGACATAAGCCAGAGCCAGATCCAGTCGCAAATCGACGTCTTGAACGAAGACTTCCGGATGAACAACGCCAACAGCTCCAACACGCTGCCGGCCTTCTCGTCGGTTGCCGCAGACGTGGAGATCGAGTTCCGTCTGGCCCAGGTCGATCCCTACGGGGAACGGACGACCGGGATCACCCGGAGATGGACGCCCAACCCGCTCTTCCTGGGCGAGACCGTCAAGTTCGACCAGTACGGGGGGACCAGCGCATGGCCCCGTGACGACTACCTGAACATCTGGGTGTGCACGCTCGTGCCCGGCCTGTTGGGCACCGGTCAGTTCCCCGGCGGCCCAGCGGCCACCGACGGCATCGTGGTCGCGAACATTGCGTTCGGACGCGAAGGCACCGCAACGGCCCCGTACAACGGCGGCCGGACCGCCACCCACGAGGTCGGGCACTGGCTCAACCTGGGTCACATCTGGGGTGACCCGCAGCTGGGCCAGAACGGGTGCAGCGTCGATGACGGAGTCGGTGACACCCCCCTCGCGGAAGCCCCGAACTACGGCTGCCCGACCAACCCGTCGTCCTGTAACTCCCCGGACATGTACCAGAACTACATGGACTACACCGACGACGCGTGCCAGACCCTGTTCACCGAGGATCAGAAGACCCGCATGCGAGCGCTGTTCGCTTCCGGAGGGGCGCGCGAGTCCCTGCTCTCATCGCCCGGCCTCTGCACCGAAGGCGGCGCGTACCAGACGAACCAGCCCGAATCGAGCGCGATCCTCGACGGGACTCTCGGCACCGCCAACTCCCCGGGCATCGTCCTGGGACCGCCTGCGGGATTCGTCGGGTTGGGCCTGTACACCACGCTGCCATCCGGCGCGCTCCGACCCTACGATATCTGGTTGTACTGGGGGCCCGCCGTGCCGGCCGCGACGTGCAGCGCCACAGGACGGCAGACGGCGGGCGGCATTCGCACCGCGGGAGGGCAGATCATCAACGTGGATCTGGACGCGCCGGGGCTCTGGTTGAACGGAGGAGGGCCCATCCCGGACTTCACCCAGGACCACCCCGGCTCGCGCATCGTGTCGCTGCAAGCGCCCTCCACACCGGGCTTCATCGGTTCGGGCCAGCAGGCGGTACTCTCGCCGGTGCAAGCCGCGGACGGCTTCTTCCTCAGCCAGCCTTGTCAGCTCACGGTCGTGTGCGCACCCGCCACCACGCAGGGGCCCGCGGGGGATGACTCCAGCGTCGTGGTGCCGCTCTCCCAGTGTGCCGTGCCCTTCTACGGCACGGGCTACACCGAGATCTTCGTGAGCTCGAACGGCAGGTTGACGTTCGGGGCCGCCGACAACGGATGGCAGGGCACGGTCCAGAACGCCCAGAACGGTCCCCCCTCCGTCGGGTTCTTCACCGATCTGGACCCGTCTTCAGGCGGCATCATCGAGATCGCCGTCGATCCCATGGACCCCCAACTGCTGACGGTGGACTACGTCGGAGTCCCGTACCACGGTTCGATGGACGATGCCACCTTCGTGGTGGCCGTGGACCTGCTCACGGGCGACGTGGTCATGGAGGCCCTCGACCTGATCATGCCCAACGGCACGCCGGCGACCTGGGGTGACCAGTTCCTCGGGATCAGCCCCGGCGCCGGCGCCAGCGATCCGGGCGCCACGACGTTCAGTCCGGGAGGCATGGGGTCCGGGGGACCCAACGACATGATCTACGACTGCTGGAGCCCGTCGTCGCTGTTGGGCGGCGGACTGCCGCCGTCGCTGTTGCCGGGGACCCTGTTCCGCCTCCACTTCCAGCCGACCGGCCAGGGAGGATACGACTGGCTGGGTTCCTGAGCGGCGAGAGCCCCTTGTCTTCAAAGACCGTCATGATCCCATCGAGAACCGGGACATGACGGTCTTTGCGGTGCGTCCCTTGGCGCGTCGATGACGGTGACCAGGGGTCCTGGAAGAAGCGGTCCGCACGCGGTCGGGCATGCGGCCCGAACTCTCGGCAAACGCGCGACCATGGACGCCGGATCACCGCCTGCAGCGGCCGAGGCCGGATATGAACCCCCATGCACTCATGCGCAAGGCCGTGGGGTCGTGATCAGGGGACCAGGGTCAGCGACACGGGCCCGCTCACGGACGTGACGCTGGCCGCCGTGGGGCTGTTGGCGGCGGTGGCATAGGCGAAGTGGAACTGTGCCCCCGCCAGCGACGGTGACAGCCCTGCGGGCAGGACCACCTGGGCGGTCGCCGTCCCCGCCCCATCCAGGATGCCCTGGGTGTTCTGCAGGAACGTGGTGTTGAACGCGACCACGGAGAAGTCGAACCAGGGGTCGTAGCTCAGGGGCAGGGTGAAGCCTCCGGGCACACCGATGCCAGGGCTGGTGCCGCTGCCGGAGGCGAGGACCCAGTACCAGTCGCCTCCGTGGGGGCCACCCGTGGAGACATGGAGGGTCTGGGCGCCGCCCGTGGACAGGGAGATGGTGCCCGTGTCCGGGTTCAGCGCGCGGTAGGACAGGGTGAGGCTGCCCGTGAGGGTGAAGCTGCCGACGATGTTGGTCGTGGTCTGGGTCACGGCCAGATCCAGGCCGGTGAACACGAGGGAAGCGTCGTAGCCGCCGGGGACCTGGGTCACGGTCCCGGACAGGTTGAACGGCTGGGAGTTGGTCGTCCCGGCGATGGAGGTCGTGTAGGTGGTCTGGGTCAACGGGTCGTTGAAGCTCACATCGCCGCTCGCCACGGTGGCCGCGGCGAGGCCGGTGGTGAAACCACCGCTCGGGTTGATCCCGAAGGGCGGTGAAGCGAGCACCAGGGTGGCACCGGTCACGCTCAGGCTCACCGCCGGGGCGCCGGGCAGGGGCAACGAACCGCTGGCGGTCAGGGTGGGATGACCAGCGCATCCGTGCCGGGCAGCTCGCCCAGGCTCAAGGAGGTGTTCAGGTTGATCCGCTGGGTCCCTGACAGGGCGTAGCTGGGCTGACCCGCCGTCAGCGCCACGGGGACCGTGCCGAAGGGGGTGGGCACGGACGCGGTGCCGGTAAAGCTCAAGGACGACGAGGATTCGACCACGAAGGTATGAGGCTGCAGACCCTGGGAGAAGCCCAGGGCGCAGGGCAACAGCAGGGAGGCGAGACAAAGGAGACCACGACGCATGGGGAGACTCCGACTGATGACTTGGGGGGGGGGTAGAACGCCAGGGGCGGCCAGAACGCCACCCCTGCGTACCCATTACCCGAACAACGTCGCTTGTCTAGCCCGATTGTCGGCGTCGGTCCAGACAAAGCCGGACCGGATGCCTGCTAAGGCACCAGGGTCAGAGGGAAGGAGTTGCTCACCGAGGTGATGCCACCAGCGCCGTTGGCGGTGGCGTAGGCCAGGTCGTAGGACAAGCCCGCGAGGGACGGCGGCAAGCCGCCGGGAACGGTCACCGTGGCCACGCCCCGCCCGAACCCGTCCAGGGTGCTGAACGTGTTGCCGAGAGGCGGCAAGTTGGGCATCTGGTAGGTCTGGAGGAACAGGGCGTCGAAGTTCAGCGGCAGGACGAACCCGCCCCCGATGGGAGTGCCCGGAACCGTCCCGCTGGCGGAAGCCAGCACGCCGTAGTTGCCTCCCCCGAACGAACCGCCGGTTGAGAGATAGAGGGTCTGAACGCCACCCTGGCTGACGGAGATGGTCTGGGTGTCTGAGTTGAGGCGCTGGTAACTGGCGTTGAGGGTGCCGGTGAGCATGAGGTTGCCGCTGGCACCGGTCATGGGGTCGGTGAAGCTGAAGGAGAGGTTGAGGGGCACCGTGGCGGCGATACCGCCTCCGGGGGCAGCGGCCATGAGGCCGGAGACCATCTGCGGCGGGCTCTGGTTGCCGGCCAGGGGCGTGGTCGTGGTGGAGCCGAGGGCGGTCACCGCCGCGGATCCGGTCAGCACGGTGGCCGTGGCCATGGTGTTGAACGACCCACCGACGACGGAGAACGGGGCGGAGGTCACCTCCATGGTCAGGCCCGTGACGCTGATGGTGGCGATGGGCGGCAGGAACGAGAAGATGTTCGGCACCACCGCGTTCAGGTTGGGGACATTGATGACACCGCCGGACACCATCTGTCCACCGGTGACACTGCCGCCGGAGACCGTGAGGTCCATGTCCGTGGTCCCGGTCACGGTGAAGTTGCTCGGCTGGCCCACCACCGGGGCGGACGGCAGCGGCGGGAAGGTGGCCGTCCCGCTGTAATTGAAACCGGAGGCCGAGTCGATCACGAAGACGTGACGACCCTGAGCCCACGCGATGGAACTGACGATGGCAAGAACGACAAACAGGCGTGTCATGGAGGTGCTCCGAAACGGCTTGGGGGACGCACCATCAATGTGCACGTCCTCCGCCACATGGTACTCCACGGGGCGCCGCCGATCTCCCGGTGATTGCCTATACTCGGCCCCATGAGCGCCGCCGTCGCCACCCTGCTGGCTTTCCTGACCTACGCCATCGGTTTTCGGTTCTACTCCAAGCACCTGGGGTCAAGGGTCTTCCGTCTCGATCCTCAGCGCAGCACCCCCGCTCACGATCATCGAGACGGCATGGACTACGTGCCGACCAACCGGTTCGTCCTGTTCGGACATCACTGGGCATCCATCACCGGTCTCGCCCCCATGCTCGGACCCGCCGTGGCGGTCATCTGGGGCTGGGGACCGGCCATGCTGTGGGTGGTGCTGGGGGCCGTGCTCGTCGGGTGCGTCCACGATTTCTCCGCCCTGGTGGTCTCCGTGCGCGCCCGCGGCCAATCCGTGGGCAAGGTGGCGGAGGGGATCATCGGTCCCCGCGCCAAGCTCCTCTTCCTGTTGATCATCTTCTTTGGCATCGCCCTCGCCATGGGCGTATTCACCCTGGCCATCGCCGGCTTGTTCTCCAGCCGTTACGGCTCCGCCGTGATTCCATCCGGCGGGCTGATGATGGTGGCCGCGGTGATCGGCTGGCTGGTCTACAAGAAAGGCGCACCCCTGCTGCCCCTGGCCATCGCCGGCTTCGTGATCCAGCTGGGACTCGTCTGGGTGGGGCACCACCAACCGGTGCTGTGGGAGAGCGCGGACGGCTGGAAGACGACCCTGCTGGCCTACGCCTTCGCCGCCTCCATCCTGCCGGTCTGGTCCCTCCTCCAGCCGAGGGACTTCCTCAATTCCCTGGTGCTGTACCTGGGACTCGGCCTGGCCTACGCCGGGTTCTTCGTGGCGTCGCCGGACTTCGCTGCACCCATGGTGAACGAGGCGCCCGCGGACGCCCCGCCCATCTTCCCCTTCGTGTTCACCATCATCGCCTGCGGCGCCGCCTCCGGGTTCCACGGGCTCGTCTCTTCCGGGACCACGTCCAAGCAGCTCAACAAGGAGACGGACGCGCGCTTCGTGGGCTACGGGGCCATGATCGGCGAGAGCCTGCTGGGCCTGTTGGCGGTCCTCGCCACCGCCGCCGGACTAACCCTGGCGGCGGACGAACCCGGTGCGGCCTGGAGCCACGCGTACCATCACCACATCGACACCAACGTGGCCCTGGAGAACTTCATCTCCGGGACCGCTCGCTTCATCCAGCAGTTAGGGGTGGATCACGAGCTCGCCATGTCCTTCATCGCGGTCCTCGTGGTCTCCTTCGCCCTCACCACCCTGGACTCCGCCACCAGGCTCCTCCGCTACAACGTGGCTGAGATCGGCGAAGCGGTGCGCATGCCGTGGCTCAAGGGTCGGTTCACGGCGTCCTCCATCGCCGTCCTCGCCATCGGGTTCTTCGCCTTCTACGAGATCGACGGGAAGCCCATGGGCAAGGTGCTCTGGCAGCTGTTCGGCACCACCAATCAACTCCTGGCAGGCCTCACCCTGCTCACGGTCACCCTCTATCTCAAGCAACGGGGGCGTAACCCCCTGTTCACCGGCATCCCTACGGTCTTCATGCTGGTGACGTCCCTGACCGCCATGGTGTCCAACCTGGGCAAGTTCTCGGACCACTGGACGTTCGGCGAGGGAGCAGACCTGATCCTGTTCTCCGTGGGCGTGATCCTCCTGGGACTCGCCGTCTGGGTCGTGGTGGAGGCCCTCATGGCCACCACCCGCATGCTGAGGTCGGCGGAGGTCATCGAGTCCATGGACGTCTTCCCGGAACCGCGGGATGGACGGGAAGGCGGAATGGCCGATCGCCCCTAACGCAACTCAGGAGGACGACCCACCAGCTGGGTCAGCACGGAGTTCAGAGCGGGCTTGGCCCGCAGCGCCACCTGGCGGTGCTCCGTCAATTCCTCCGGTCCGACAGCTCCCGATGCCACCCGGAGCAACGTCCGCACGGCATCCTCGTCCACGTCATGAAACCAGCGCACCCACGCTCGGGCCATGGCCTCACCCGAGGCGTCCCCGTCACCGTTGGCCGTGACACCACAACCAGCGACGGCCGGGAGGGCCAGGTCCAGGGTTCTTGGCAACTCCAGCAACCAACCGTCGTGGGACTTCAACTCCTCGACCCCGCGACCGGACAAGGGCTGCAACCGCGGGGCCCCGGCCTCGAACCCGTCGTTCGCCAGGGCCTCGTCCCAGATCCAGGTGCCCCGGCGATCCAGGGTCGGCAGTTCACCGGTGTTCAGCCCATCAGGGTCCGTGCCGCCGGACCAGACCAGGGCCACGCTCTCCGGCAGCTCCTCGTCCAGCAACACGAAGTCCCGCTGCGCCGCCTCACCGGAAGCCCGCCAGCTATCGGTCCGGCACGCCTTCAGCACGCCGGGAAACCGGGCCTCGATGTTCCGCGCGATGTGGCCGTGGGCCCGGGCCCGCTTCTCCGGATCACCACCGCGGCCTTCGAACAACAACACCACCCCCGCAACTCCGAGGTCCACCAGGCGTTCGACCCCGTCCATGAGGCCCTTGGAGTGGGCGCTCGGGTCGAGAGCCCAGACGAACTCCACCCCGTGATCACGGGCGACGTCGAAGGTGTCAGGCCAGTGCGCGGGCTCTCGCATGAGCGCCACAGGGTCAGCGTTACGGCCACGGAGGGCTCTCGGATCGTACAGGTAGGTGTCGTAGCCCCAGGTGTGCAGGGCCGCCACCAGGTACATGCGGTCCTCGGGGCGGAACTCACCCCAGGCAGCGTCAACGGCCGCCTGCTCCGGCCAGTCGAACCCCTCGATGACTCCCTTGGACGGCGCCATGGGAGCGGATTCTAACGGGGGATTCCGCTCTCGCACGGACCTCCCCTGGAGCCAGCGGGATCAAAACGACTGCAGGACTAGCCAAAAGAAACGCCCACGCTGGTAGTAAGTCGTTCAGCCAAAGGAGGCAACGGCATGCGTAACGCGGTCTGGATGGCCCTTCTCATCATCACGGGCCTGAGCTGTTCTCCATGGGCCAAGGCCCAGGAACAGGAGAAGAAGTCCTACGACACCCCATGGGACCTCATCAGCGCCGAGCACGACAAGAACCAGGACGGCCGGGTCACCAAGCGGGAGTACAGCCGTGGCAAGGAGCGGTTCGCCCGTCTGGACACGGACGGGGACGGGGTCCTGACAGCACTGGACTTCGGCAGCTCGGGCAAGCCGGCGGGGCGACGCAGCCGAGGCAACAGACGACATGAGCGTCGACTGAACCGGGCACGCGAAGCCATGGCGCCCAAGGTGGGCGCGGTCGCTCCCAACTTCACCCTCAAGACCGCAGACGGCAAACACAAACACCGCCTGTCGTCCTTCAAGGGCAAGCGGCCTGTCGCCTTGATCTTCGGGAGCTACACGTGACCTCCGTTCCGCAAGTCAGCCGGTCGGCTGGCGAAGCTCTACGAGCAACACAAGGACGACGTGCAGTTCTTCCTCATCTACATCAAGGAAGCCCACGCCATCGACAGCCAGCGCCCGTCCACGGCCCGCGGGCAACCCATCGTCCAGGAGCCCGTGACCTGGAAGGAACGGGCGGAGTTGGCGCAGACCTGCACCGAGGCCCTGGACCTGAAGGAGATCCCCACCTTGATCGACGGCATCAAGGACGGCGTGGGCGAGGCCTACGCAGCCTGGCCGGATCGCCTCTACCTGGTGGGCCGCAACGGCCGCATCGTCTACGGGGGTGGCCGCGGTCCACGAGGGTTCAAACCCGAAGAGCTGGACGCGGCCATCAGGGCGGAGACACAGAAGCAGGAAAAGCGACGGTGATCCCGCTTGTGTCCAGCCCGGCGAACCGGGCAAGACCACGGCAACTCCTGTAGCAGTTCGTCCCGGGATGGGTCACAATCACACCGGAGGTTTGTCATGCGGATTCTCACCCTCGTCGTCGTCCTGGCGGTCCACTGTTCGGCGCAGCTCGCCCCGCCCATTCCCGGCGAGAACCTCGTCTACACCTCGACCAACCCGGCGACCGTGGCCATGTACGACCCCAGCACCGGGGTCTCCACCACCCTGGCCAACGCCTCCCCCCTCAACGTCCCCACCGGTTGTGTCGTCACCACTCAGGGTGACGCGGTCGTCTGTGACACCCTGGGCTTCGCCCTGCACCGGGTGGACGTGGCCGGCAACGTGACGAACCTCGCCACGGCGCTGACCAACACTCCCCTGCGTGTCATCGTCGATCACTACGGCGACTTCATCGTCACCGCGGGAGCGTGGCAAGGTACCGGCGGCAAGCTGTTGAGGATCAGCCCCACGGGCACGGTCTCCATCATCGCCAACCTCAGCGGCCCCTACGGCCTCTGCCTGCATCCGTCCGGCGACTACGTCGTCACCACGTACCTGGCGGGCGAGCTGCTCCGGGTGACCCCGGGAGGCACGGTCACCACCGTGAGCTCCGGCCTGGGACAGGCCCTCGGGGTGGCCATGTTCCCCAACGGCGACTACGCCGTCGCCTGCGGACAGCCTGACCAGATCTGGCGGGTCCCCGCCGCCGGCGGCACCGCCAGCGTCTGGGTGGCCGCCCCTCCCCTGGGCAGCGTGAAGGGGGTCACGGCGGACGCCCAGGGCGGCCTCTACGTCACGGAAGCTGGGGGCTCCACGGGCTCGCGGGTCATGCATGTCTCCCCCGACGGCGGCACGGTCACCCAGGTGCTGAGTAACGCAGCATTCCCCGGGATCGCAGAGAACGTGGCGGTGTCCCCCTCACTCATCGGCCCCTACCGGCCGACCACCGGTCCCACGGGGATCTCGGGCCTCTCTCTGCGCATCCCCCAGAGCCCCAACGCGCCGTATCAGTGCTTCATGGCCACGAGCGTTCATCCTGGAATCAGCTTCGGTCCCGGGGACCCGCGAGCCACGCCCCTCAACTGGGACTCCCTGTTCCAGCAGACCTTCGGCATCGGGTACCCGCCGTTCACCATGGGGTGGAACGGCACCCTGGACGGCGGCGGATCCGCTGGGGTGACCATCGATCTCTCTCCCCTGCCCCCCAACGCGTTCGCCAACACGTATGTCCACTTCCAGGCGGCGGTGCTCGACCCCAACGCTCCTACGGGAGTCTCCCGCCTGACCAACCTGTTCAGCGTCGTCTTTCAGTAGGGGCGGCTCAAGCCCCGGCTGCGGGCTCGGTCCGCAGCACGGCTCGACCGGCGGTGGCCTCGGTCACCGCCGCCCTGAGGTCATCCGCTGCGCTTCGACGAACCGCCACCACGAACCGAGGGGACGCGTCGAAGCACCGCTCCGTGTTGACCACGACGGAGCCCAGGCGGGCGATGACGGCCTCCACGGCCCCCACATCTCCATAGTCGAGCTCCACGGTGAGGGTCACGTCGCACCAGACCGTGACTCGTGGGGCGGCCTCCAGGGCCAACCGGGCCGCCTCGTCATAGGCTCGGATGAGCCCGCCCTTGCCGAGCTTGGTGCCGCCGAACCAGCGGGTGACCACCACGACGGTCTCCCAGGTCCCGGCCCGACGGATCGCCTCCAGGATCGGCGGACCAGCGGTCGCCGTCGGTTCGCCGTCATCGTCGCTGCGCTCCACCGCCGCCTCAGGGCCACCGGCCCGCCACGCGGAGCAGTGGTGCCGGGCGTCGTGCAGCCGCTTGCGGATCCCGAGCACATGCGCACGGGCGTCCGCCTCGGAGGCGGCTCGCAGAGCCTGACCGACGAACCGCGAGGCCTTGATCTTGATCTCCACCTCCGGGCCGTCACCGGCCACCTCGTAGCTGTCCGCCGACACGCTCATGGGCCGCGGACCCCCTCCAACGCGGCCTCCTCCACCCGCGCCAGCAAACGCACCGGGTCCCGTTCCCGCAGCCATGAGCCGCGATCCTGGTCGGTGACCAGACCACCCGCGGTCCAGTAGTTGAGCAGCTGCTTGATCCTGGCGGCCACACCGGAGACGTCGCCCCGTCGAGCTCCACGGAGGTTGGCCGCGTACTCCAACAGGAACCGCGCCGCCTCCGCCCGGGTGACCGCTTCGCCGGAGAAGATCCAGGGATCGCCGAGGGCCGCTCGCCCCACCATGACATAGGCGCACCCGGTCTCCTGGCTCATGCGCCCCATGTCCTCTCTGCTACCCAGGCCCCCGTTTCCACAGACCGGGATCGACACGGCCTGCACGGCGCGGGCGATACGCGACCAGTCCACGGCATCGCAGTATGCTTCCGAACGCGTCCTGCAATGCACCGTGAGCAACGACGCGCCGCCCGCCTCCACCGCACGGGCCAGCTCCTCCAGCCGGCCCGCGTCCTCGACGCCGGCGCGGATCTTGGCGGTCACCGGGACCTCGTCCTGAACAGCCTCGACGCAGGCCGCCACCATGCGCTCCATGGCCTGAGGGGCATCGAGCATGGCGGACCCTGCGCAGCCTCGGAGCGCGCCCTTGGCCGGGCAACCGAAGTTCAGGTCCACCACCGCCGCACCGGCCTCCGTCGCGGCCACGGCGGACGCCGCCACCAGGTGCAACGCCGAGCCCATGATCTGCACCCCGACGGGCATGGGGAATCGACGGGCCCCCAGGTGCCTGGCGAGCACCGCCGCGGAGGCAGGACGGTCGGTGATGCGCACGAACTCCGTGAACGCTCCGCCCAGATCCTCAGCCCGGTGGCGCGCCAGCACCACGTCCCGGAACGCGGGGTCCGTCACCCCCTCCATGGGGGCCAGCAGCGCCCTCGAGGTGAACGGCAGATCAACCGGAGATCGGATGGGCATGGAGGTCACGTCGACCACCGTAACAGGGGAGCGCCCAGGTCCGGGGTCAGGGCAGCACCCGCACCTGATCCAGCAATCGGCCGTCCCCCGACCGCTCGATCTCCGCCTCCCAGACAGCGACCCAGCGTACCCACGGGATGGGCGCGCGAGAGAACAGCAAGGGGTTCAGGTCACGCACCTCTTCGGTGTCGTAGCCGTCTCCGGGCCAGACCAGGAGACCGCTGTCAGCGATGTCGTAGGGCGGAGGCGGCGAGCCCAGGTGGTGCTCCACGTCTTCTCGAACCACGTCAACACCTCCGGTGTGATACAGGCCGCACAGGGCCGAGCGGAAGACCGCTCGGCGATGGTCACCCAGAGCCGGCAACCACCCCGGAGCGCCCACGTGCGCCACCAGGAGGCCCGACTGCTCCTCGAAGGCCAGCACCATGGGGTCGGCCCCGTCCCGAGGAGACTGGAGAGACACGCGAACCCGGTTGGACCCGGCGGAGACGGCCCCCACACGGATCTCCCCGTCTCCCCACTGCTCGCTCTCGTTCAGGAGCGCGACCAGTTCCCGCTCGATCCAGACCCGCACGTCCGCCTCTACATGGTGGATCACTTCGCGCTGCCGACGGGCGGGGATCATCTCTCCGGTCCACTGGCTCTTGCGCTCCGCCCGGCGGAGCCTGGCGTAGGCCTTCGGCAGCGTGCCCGAATGGAAACCAGGACGCATGAGCCGCAGCACGGTCTCGCCATGGCCCCCTACCAACGCGGGCTTGAGCGTGGGCGCCCGGTTGGCGGCGAACAGCTTCCAGTTCTCCTTCAACTCCCACACCATGAATCCAAAGAAACCGGGCGAGAGCGACACCACAGTCCAAGAGATGGCGTTGGCCACCACGAGCCCCAGGGCCGGCTCGAGGAAGCCGTTCATGGCCGCGATCAGGGTGGGGATCAGCGGCAGCATCATCTTGTGGGAGACCGTCACCACCGGGAAGTGCTTGACCGGGTTGACCTGAGGCTCGAGCAGGAGGTTGACGAGGACGCGCACGAGCCAGGTCAGGGCCTGCCACAGGACCCCGAGCGCCGCCTTGAGCACGAACGTAAGGCGCCCCTCGCCGGACCGGAACCGGAGCCACTCGTCCACCAGATAGAGCGCCCGCTCGACGGCCTCCAGCACGGCGTGAAAGACCCGCAGAGTTAACCGCAACAAGCCGACGACGAGGGTGCCCCGGACGCTGTTCCACGTACGCCAGGCCCAATCCGTAGAGATCTCCTCCACCGCCGTTCCGATCGGGGAGTTGAGAGCCAGCTCCGCCGCCACGAACAGGCCGAGCAACCACCGCCACCAGGACTCCGGATCCACGAACCAGACCAGGGCCCCGAACAACACCAGGCTGAGGGCCGCGGGCTTGATGAGGAAACGGAGCATGGAACGCCACACCACGCCGCGGAGGAACCGCTTGACCGCCGGGACCTCCATCAGGTGACGGGGGCCGTCCCAGAGCAGCCAGCGGAGCCGCGCGCTGGCCTGGCGAAGGACGCGCACGGAGGCCTCCCTCACCTGGTTCACGTGGATGATGCCCATGAGGTAGACGCCGAGCACGACCACAGACAGGTGCCCCGGATCTACGAACCGCAGCTCTCTACCCATCGCTGAACCGAGGGGCGCCAGCATCTCCTGCAATCCACGGAGCACGACATAGGCCCCGCCGAAGGGGATCGCCCCCCACAGGGAGACCCAGCGGCCGAACCGGGTCCCGAAGACCAGGGCCGAGAGACGCTGCAGCCATCGCAGGTAGACCTCCCCGCGGCGGTAGACGCCGTCCAGGGACACAGACAACTCCCGATCCACCTTGAGCAGGCCGCTGGCGTTGGCGAAGTCGCGCAGACCGGAGCAGTCCTCGAGCTTGAGCTGATTGCGAGAGAAGGCGTCGCGGACATCTCCCAGGGCGATGAACCCACGGGAAGCCACCCGGTCGATGAGCTCTTCCGTGAGCTTGTCCCGCGCAACCCGTCCCACCACGGTGGACGGACGGAAGCCGGCTGACTCGAGGAGCTCGCCGATGGCGGGTCGGCAGCGACGCCGGAGCCGGGTCTCCGCCAGCCTCTCCGCGGAGCTCACGAGCCCGTCCAAGGACACGCGGTCGTGCTCGGAGAGCCGGACCGCCACCAGGCGACGACGCGCGGCGCGCAGGTGACGGCACATGAGGATCTCTCGCTGCAGCGGCAGGGGCCGCTTCAACGGACGCCGACCAAGAGAGCGGCACCACTCCAGGAGATCCACCGTGAACAGGCCACGCTCGTGATCGCTGCACACCTTCTGCAGGTCGTAGAGGAGCTTCCCTTCGGCGCTGCGGAACCCCGCCGCGGCGCGAGGCAGCAGTGAAGGCAACAGATCGCGCCACTGGCCCTCCACCTTTGCATCGAACGCCAGGGCGGCCTTCAAACGCCTGACCAGTCGGTCCAGCACCGCCGAGGCATCCGGGTCGATCCGATCCCCGGCGCCCGCCGCCCGCTGACGCAGGATGGCGCCGCGGACCAGGTTGCCAGCAAGCTCCTTGCGCTCCGCCCGGGCCACGAGCTTGTCCGATCGCCTCACGTCCCCGCCCTCGCGCCGCCTTCGACGAGGAGCCCGCGGAGGTCTCTGCACCTCCCCCTCCGTCACGGTGAGAGGGTCGGGCGCTCCGGCAGGCCGGGTGGACTGGAACAGGGCCTGCCAGTCCACGTCCTCAGACAGGGCCCTGAGGATCTCCTCGGACCGGTCCGCGAGGTCGGGGAAGTAGCGCCGGAGGTGCTGAGGGGCAAAAGCGATCAGCTCCAGGAAGAGAGCGGCGAACTCCACGTACTCGTCCCGCTCGCTGCGCCGCTCGAACAGCAGCTTCTCCCCGGCCAACACCGCCCTGATCTCGTCGAACGCGGTCTGCCCGATGCTGTCGATACGCCGCCGCACTGCCGCTTGATCCAGACGAACCGCCGTAGGCGGCGACTCCAGGGCACGATGCACGGATGCGTGGAACAACAACCGCCACCAGCGCACCAGGGCCTCCTCCGGCTCCATCTCCCTGAGCCGGTCCAGGGAGGGGCGCTCCAGCAGGATCACCGTGTCCGGCAGCTGACGGCCCGGCTCGACCTCCAACTCCCACCTGGCGACGCTGTCCAGGAGCCGTTCCCGGGAGACCACCAACGTCTTGCGATGAGGGACCTGGCCCAACGCCCCACGCACCTTGCGGCTGCGCTTGATGACGCGACGCAGGATCCTGGGACTGATGAGCACCACCGCAGGGTCGGCGTCCGTCAGCAAGCGATCGAGGGTCTGGGGAGTGAGGCTGTCCATGGCGAGCGGGCCCATCCCAGCGTCATACGACGCCGACGGCGGAGCATCTTCAGGGAAATACCGGACGCCGTCGACCCTCCCTTGCTCGCTCCGTCACGCCTGCAATCCGACGCGCCGTCCGGCAGCGTGGGCACGACAGGGAGATGCACGAGACGGACGACCGACCAAGGACGATGGGGCGCTGTGGGGAGGCACCAGGGTCCGGCCTCGAGAGCCTCGATCGTGTTAAGTTCCGGTGGCGAGGCCGACGCCGCCCGGATGACCACCATGGACGAACACAGCACCAGGATTCACCTGACCGGCTGTCCCCTCGATTGCCCTGACACCTGCACCATGGCGGTGGAGGTGACGGACGGCGCCATCTCCCGGGTGGAAGGCACAGAACACAACCCGCTCACGGACGGGTTGGTCTGCGGCAAGGTGCGCAACGTGGCGCGCCACGTCTACGGGACTCACCGCGTGCCCCACCCCCTGATCCGAACCGGACCCAAGGGGTCCGATGGGTTTCGCCGCGCTTCCTGGGACGAGGCGCTGGGATTGGTGGCCTCGCGGCTCAACGAGATTCGCCAGAGAGACGGCGGCGAGGCCATCCTGCCTTGCAGCTACGGCGGCTCCAACGGCGCCATCACCGAGGGGGCCGTGGACGAACGCCTCTGGCGCCGACTGGGTGCCTCCCGGCTCTCTCGCGACATCTGCGCCCAACCGACCACGCGAGCCGGAGAAGGCATGCACGGACGCATGGTGGGCGTGGCCTTGCAGGACCACGTCCACGCCGGGCTCATCGTCGTGTGGGGCACCAACCCCGCCTCCTCGGGGATCCACTACGTCCCCATCGTCAAGGAAGCCCGGCGACGCGGCGCCAGGCTGGTGGTCATCGACCCGCGCCGGGTGGGACTGGCGACCCAGGCGGATCTCCACCTCCCGGTGCGACCAGGCACGGACCTCCCTGTCGCCCTCGCCCTGGCCAACTGGCTGTTCGAGAACGGGCACGCTGACGAGTCGTTCCTCCGCGATCACACCCGCAACGCAGACGCCCTTCGACACAAGGCCGCCCGGTGGTCCCTGGAAGACGCCGCCACGGTCGCCCGCGTCGAGGCCGAGGAGCTCCTGACCCTGGCCCGGTGGTTCGCGGAGAGCTCCCCAGCCGTCATCCGCATGGGATGGGGAATGGAGCGCAACCGCAACGGCGGCTCCGCGGCCGCGGCGATCTTCGCCCTCCCTGCCGTGGGCGGTAAGTTCGGGGTGCGCGGCGGCGGCTTCACCATGAGCAACTCCAGCGCCGTGGAGCTGCACCGCGAGGACGTCATCCAGGCGCCCCCCACCGAGGCCCGAACCCTGAGCCTGAAGCGCCTGGGCGCAGCGCTGATGGAACAGACCGCTCCTCGGGTGAGCGGCCTGTTCGTCTACAACTGCAACATCCTCGCCACCGCTCCCGCTCAGGAACGCGTGAGGGAGGGCATGTCCCGAGACGACCTCTTCACCGTGGTCATGGACTCGGTGATGACCGACACGGCGCGCCTCGCGGACGTGGTGCTGCCGGCGACGACCTTCCTCGAGCACCATGACCTGCGGCCCTCCTACGGCGCCATGGCCGCCGTCGACGTGCGACCCGTGATCCCCCCGGTGGGAGAGTCCCGCAGCAACACGGAGGTCTTCGCGGAGCTGATTCAGCGCTGCGGGCTCCAGCAGCAAGGCGACCTGACCTCGCCGGAGGAGCTACGACGAGGCCTGGCGGGAGACGAATCAAACGACGAGACGCTGCGAGAGCGGGGGATCCTCCTGCCCACCAACCAGCGCCCGATACAGTTCGTTGACACGTTCCCGCGCACCGCGGACCGGAGGCTCGACCTCCATCCGCGAGCTCTGGATCAGGAGGCCGGTGGGCTCTATCAGTTCAAGCCGGACCCGGATGAGGACCGGCTCGCCCTCATCACCCCATCCACCCCCGAACGGATCACGTCGACCTTCGGCCAGCTCCACCGGGAGCTCGTCCCGCTGCAACTGAATCCGACGGACATGGCCGACCGGGGACTGACCGACGGCGACCGGGTGCGGGTGTCCAACGACCTGGCGGAGATGCTGTGCACGGTGGTGGCCCGCGACGAGCTCCCCCCCGGCGTGGCCTGTCACCCCAAGGGGCTGTGGAGCTTCAACACGGAGTGCGGGGTGACGAACAACGCCCTGTGCCCTGACACGTCCGCGGACCTCGGCGGTGGCGCCTGCTACAACGACGCTCGGGTCTCCGTAGCCCGCATCTGATCTCAGCGCCGCAGGCGCACCAGCAGGGGTCGGTGATCAGATCCGAAGGCGGGCCCGGTCCGCAGCTCTTCCACCCGCCACTCCGGTGAGAGGAGGACGTGATCGATGGGCAGGAGCGGGAGCGGGCACCAGTAGGGCGCCCAGGTGGGGAGCACGCCGCGACCGAGACGCGGGTCCGCGAGCCCGGTCCGCGACACGAAGGACCCGAAGGTGGCGCACCACGGGGTCAGGTTGAAGTCACCGGCCATCACCACGGGAGATCCGGCCCGCTTCACGTGGCTGGCGAGGGCGTCCAGGCTGGAACGCTGCGACCGTGCAAACCGGCCATTGAACGGCGGCGCCACGTGGACGCAGAACAAGCGCAGGTCGTCCCCGTCTACGGAGACCGTTGCGGCGAATTGCACCGGCGACGCCCCCTCAACACGGATCTTCTCCACGTCCCGAAGAGGCCATCGTGAGGCCACCCCCATACCGAACGATCCTCGCCGGGGTTCGAACACCTGATGGGGCAGTCGAGGGGCCAGCAGGCGCCGGATCTTCTCTTCGCTTCCGGGCATGACCTCCTGGATGGCGATCACATCTGGGTCCTGATCGAGGGCCCACCGCAGCGCCACCTCGTGATCGCCCAGGTCCTGCAGCAGGTTCACGGTCACCACCACCAGCTCCCGCGCGCCTCTCTCTCCAGGCTGCGCAGGACCTACCGCTGCCGCTCCCCAGTAAGGCCACGCGACAGAGAACCCCCAGGCCACTGACAACGTGGCCGCCAGAAGAGGGAGGCGTCGACCTCGAAGACCGAACCAAAGGAGCGGTACGAACATGGACCCGGCCACCCAGAGCTGCCAGTGCACTGCCAGTTCCATCGCCCAGTGATCGGCGCCCAGCAAACCCGGCAGCAAGAGGATCACCCCCGCCACGGTGAACAGCCCCATGGGGACATCCAGCGAGGACCGACGCCGCCCCGATTCCTCAGCCACGAACACGGTCACGGCCTCCCGGAATCGGCGCCCCTCATGCGCTCCAGGGACTGCCAGCAGAGCAACTGCATGCGCGGGATATGGAACGGACCCTTCCACAGGTTGCCCTTCAACGGCACGGACACACGACCGTCACGATGGAGGTAGCCGTACCACTCCCCGTGCACCGGGTCGGGGAAGCGGTCGTGGGCCCAGTCGTGGACCTGCCGGTGCATCTCCTCGTAGCGTCGCTCGCCGGTCAACTCGTACGCCAGCAAGGCGGCGATGATGGTCTCGTTCTGAGGCCACCAGAACTTCATGTCGTGCCAGTACTCCGTCACCGGGCGACCATGGAGATCCCGGAAGTAGAAGACGCCGCCGTGCTCCTGGTCCCACCCGCGCTCCCACATCCAGTCCAGCATGGCGCAGCCGAGAGAGGTCAGGCGTGGGTCCCCATCGCGCACCCGCGCTTCCTCGAGGATGAACCACGCCGCTTCGATGGCGTGCCCGGGATTCAGTAGCCGCCCGTCAAAGTGATCCAGCAGCGCGCCGTCAACGCCCACGTTCTCCATGACCGCGCGTTCTTCGGGCTTGACGAAGTCGCTCTCGAGCTCCGCCATACACTCCGTGATCAGCTGATCCGCCCCCGGATACTGGATGGCAGCGCGGAGCACCTGGGCCACGTTCATGAGGATCATGGGGGGCCCGATGGCCTTCATGGGCCGGGTGTCGGTGACCGTCTTGGGTGGGATCAGGCCAGGGGTGGAGAGGTGACGCCGCACCGATTGCAGGAGCCCCACCGCGTCCCTGGCAGCCCGCTCCTCCCCGGTGGCCCTGGCGTACGCGGCGTTGGCCATGGCAGCGAAGCACTCGGTGAACACGTAGCGACGTTTGCGCAGCGGGCGCCCCTCCCGAGTGACGTGGAACCACATGCGTCCGTCGTCGTCGAACCCGTGGGTGCGGATGAACTCCAGGCCGTGGGTCGCTAACTCAAGCCACTCGTCCCGCGGCTCCACCTCTGAGTACAAGGTCGCCAACAGCCAGGTGAATCTCCCCTGGACCCACATCGCCTTGTCCGTATCCACCACGGCGCCGTCCGCGTCGAGGCAGGAGAGGAAGCCACCGTGCTCCCGGTCGACGCCGTGGCGAATCCAGAACGGCAGCACGTCGTTGAGGAGGCCGTCGCGGTAGACGGCCGCCAGTCGCTCGATCCGCTCAGGGTTCACGTGCCGAAGGGTAACCCCTTCGGGGCATGAGGACGACGGGGGCCCGGCGGGCCGACCCTATTGCACCCACTGGTCCACGTTGAGACAGGCGCTCAACGTGAGGCCCGCGGGAGCGCCCGGGTCCACCACGATGGCCTGAACGGCGAAGCGGCTCTCCACGCCGCCGTTGGCGGCGGTGTCGACATTCAGCATCCCGTTCAACGAGAACTGGCCGAATCCGTTGAGGACCCCCGGATTGGGGTGCCCCGGAGTGATCCCGTCAAACAGGATCACCGGGTTCGAAGTCAGGTGATAACGGCCGTAGGGGGTCACCTGGTTGGCGAACAGACTGCCGTTACTCATGCAGGCGATGCCCGTGGTGCCACCACAAGGCAAGGATCCGGACACGATGCCCAGACCGATAGCGAAGGGTTGGTTGGCTCCGCCTTCCAGGGTGGTCGCCGGATAACTGAGGACGCCCGGAGCGGCTCCGGTGACGGTGGAATCGCAGGTGTAGGCGAAGGTCTTGGACGGGCTGAACAAGGACATGATGCCCGGGAACGGCGCCACGTCCATTCCGGGAGCCTGCACCGACGCGTTGAAGACGATGAGGCACGACTCCAGAGTGTTGAGCTGGGTCTGCTGGAGGAATCCCGGGTTGATAACCGCAGTGGGAGTCGGGTTCTGGGCGTTGAGCACAGGAGAGCAAACCACGACGAGGGCCACGAGTGAGAGCTTCTTCATGTCTGCGTTCTTCGGCTCGGGTGGGGGCTGGGTTCGTTCGGCGGGAGAGAGACTCCGTTAGTGTACAACACGCACCAGGGGCGGGTTAAAGACGCCTTTGCCAGATCATTTACGATTTCTCCGACCATGAACCAGATCCTCTGGAATCCAGCACCCGGGACCGTTCAGCAGTCCAATCTCAGGAAGTTCATGGCGCACCTGTCCGCGCGAAGCCTCACCGACGCGCGAGACATGGAGAGCTTGTGGCGCTGGAGCGTCAGCGACAAGGCGGCCTTCTGGGCGGCCCTCTGGGAGTTCTGCGGCGTGGATGGAGAGCAGGGGTCGGGCACGGTCCTCGAAGACGCGGAGCGCATGCCCGGTGCCCGGTGGTTTCCGGAGGCTCGGCTCAACTTCGCCCAGAACCTGCTGCGTCGCCGAGACGACGGCGTCGCCATCATCGCGTGGGCAGAGAAGAAGGTCCGAGGTCAGGTCACCTGGAGTGAACTTCGGCGGCAGGTGGCGCAGTTCGCTCACGGCCTCCTCGCTCGCGGCGTCGGCCCCGGGGACCGGGTCGCCGGGCTGCTCCCCAACATCCCGGAGGCGGTCGTAGCCATGCTGGCCACCACGGCCATCGGCGCCACGTGGTCCTCCTGCTCCCCCGATTTCGGCGTGGCGGGGGTGCTGGATCGGTTCGGGCAGATCGCGCCCAAGGTCCTGGTCTCATGCGACGGCTACTACTACAACGGCAAGGTGCACCTGTCGTCGGAACGCCTCTCCGACATCCTGGACAGCCTGCCGACGGTGGAGCTGTTCGTCAGCGTGCCCTACATCGGTGACGGCCCCCTGGGCCTGGAGCGAGAGGTCCCGCTCGCTGAGCTCACGTCCGGCCAACCAGAGGATGACCCACCCTTTGCTCCGCTGCCCTTCGACCACCCGCTGTACATCATGTACTCATCGGGGACCACGGGGGCTCCGAAGTGCATCGTGCACGGCGCCGGGGGGACGTTGCTACAGCACCTCAAAGAGCAGCAGCTCCACTGCGACATCCGACGAGATGACCGGGTCTTCTATTTCACGACCTGCGGCTGGATGATGTGGAACTGGCTGGTCTCGGCGCTGGCGTCCGAGGCCACCATCGTGCTCTATGACGGCTCGCCGTTCTGGCCGCGGCCGTCGGTCCTCTGGGACATGACGGAGCAGGAGTCGGTCACCTTCTTCGGGACCGGGGCCAAGTACATCGACGCCCTGAAGAAGACCCGCCTCCGGCCTTCCGAGAGCCATGAACTGGGTCGCCTGCGGTGCCTCGCGTCCACCGGCTCTCCCCTCGCTCCCGAGAGCTTCGATTACGTCTACGACGCCATCAAGAGAGATCTGCAGCTGGCCTCGATCTCCGGCGGCACGGACATCATCTCCTGCTTCGTCCTGGGAGATCCCACAGGCCCCGTCCGCCGGGGAGAGATCCAGTGCCGCGGGCTCGGCATGGCCGTGGACGTGTTCGACGAGGAAGGCCGAGGAGTGGTGGACCAACCCGGCGAGTTGGTCTGCACCGCGCCGTTCCCTTCCATGCCGACGGGTTTCTGGAACGACCCGGACGGCGCCCGCTACCACGGCGCCTACTTCGGTCGATTCCCCGGCATCTGGTGTCACGGCGACTGGGTGGAGCTGACCCCCCAGGGCGGCATGATCATCTACGGCCGCTCCGATGCCGTCCTCAATCCCGGCGGGGTCCGGATCGGGACCTCCGAGATCTACCGTCAGGTGGAGCAGCTGGAGGAGGTCCTGGAGGCCATCGTCGTCGGGCAGCCGTTCGACAACGACGTGCGGGTCATCCTGTTCCTTAAGCTCCGCGAAGAGACCGCGCTGTCAGACGAACTACAGGACCGGATCCGCCGCCGCATCCGCGACAACACCACGCCCCGTCACGTGCCAGCCAAGATCATCAGCGTGGCGGACATCCCGAGGACCAAGTCCGGGAAGATCACGGAGCTGGCGGTGCGCGACGTGATCTGCGGCAGGCCGGTCAAGAACCGCGAGGCCCTCGCCAACCCGGAAGCCCTGGACAACTTCCGCGACCTCGCGGAGCTGTCCGATTGACGATCACCGCGGGGCCGGAGAAGCCGACCCCGCGGCGCCCTGGAGATCACCATGCCCTGCACGAACGCGATCCTCGTCTCCCTCTTCGCCATCGCCATCCCCCTCCCTTCACAGGAAGCGGAGCGACCGCCGAATATCATCCTGCTCTTCTGCGACGACCTGGGGTACGGAGACATCGGGTGTTTCGGGTCAACCAAGCACCGGACACCGCACATCGACAGCCTGGCCCGGGACGGGATGAAGCTCACCAGCTTCTACTCCACCAGCGGTGTCTGCACACCGTCTCGTTCTTCCCTGATGACAGGCTGCTACCCGCGACGGGTGAACATGCACCAGAGCGCCTCGGGCGAGTGGGTCCTGTTCCCGGTCGCCCGCAAGGGGCTGAACCCATCCGAGGTCACCGTCGCCGAGGTCCTTGGAGAGCGCGGATACGCCACCGCCTGCATTGGGAAGTGGCACCTGGGAGACCAACCGCCCTTCCTCCCCACACGCCAGGGATTTCAGCGCTACTTCGGGATCCCCTACTCGAACGACATGGGCGCGCGGCAACGCAAGAGGAACCCACCGCTCCCGCTCATGCGCGGAGAGCAGGTCATCGAAGCCCCGGTCAGCCAACCGCAGCTCACGGGCCTGTACACCAAGGAGGCCATCCGCTTCATCACCGAGAACAAGAGTCGTCCCTTCTTCCTCTATCTGCCCCACACCTTCCCGCACCTACCGTTGTTCGCCAGCGATGGGTTCAAGGGCAAGTCCGCTAACGGCCGGTTCGGGGACACGGTGGAAGAGATCGATTGGTCCACGGGGCGCATCCTCCAGGCCCTGACGGAGCTGGGTATCGCCAAGGACACCATCGTGATGTTCACCTCGGACAACGGCGCCGCGTCACGTCCGGGAGGGAGTAACGGCCCCCTGAGAGGACACAAAGGGTCCACGTGGGAAGGGGGCATGCGCGTGCCCTGCGTCGTCCGCTGGCCCGGATCCGTCCCGGCCGGGGCGACCTGCGACGCCCTCTCGTCCACCCTTGACCTGCTGCCCACCTTTGCCCGGTTCGCAGGGGGGGCGCCGCCAGCCGATCGCATCATCGACGGTGTCGACATCTCCTCTCTCCTGACCGGCTCCCCCGATCCCGGCGAGGCCCGCGACACCTTCTTCTACTACTTCAAGGACCAGCTTCAGGCAGTTCGGGACCATCGGTGGAAGCTCCACCTCGCGCGCAAGGATCGCGACAGGGAGTTGCCGGACCGGCTGTTCGACCTCCGCGAGGACCCAGGCGAGCAGACGGACGTGGCAGCGGCCAACCCGGAAGTGGTGGCGCGCCTGAAGAACGTGGCTGCCGGTGCCCGCGAGGAGCTCGGAGATCGCGGCCGGAGAGGCCGCGGCCAGAGGCCGGCGGCGATCATGGAGGACCCGGCACCGCTGATCCCGCGATCACCTCGCTGAAGGCTGTACCTCTGAGCCCACAAGAAAACGAGGCCGACCACGAAGGCCGACCTCGTCCGTCTCGAACGTGCGCGCTTCAAGAGCGCACACGCCGGTGGGCAGCGCTTACTGCACCAGGTAACCGGAGCCGTCGAACAGCGGGAACTGGATCGAGGTGAAACCGGTGGTGTTGATGATCATGCCGCCGATGTTCTCGTCGATGACGCTGTCACTGGCGAGGGCGTTGGCCTGAAGCCCAGCGCCGTTCAGCAGGTCGAAGCTGACGAGGGCCGGGTGGGTGCCGAGGGAACCGTTGGAGATACCCATGACGGTCGCCGAAGCGCCCCAGGTGCCGTCGGTGGTGAAGTTGCCGATCTCGTGGCCATTGGGGCCGTGGAACACGACGTCGTAGGAGGTGACGCCGGTGCCGCCGGTGCCCCATTCGGTGATGTTCGAGTAGGAGACGACAACCCAGTCACCGATGCCGGTCGGGCCGTTGTTGGTGATGCTGATGGTGCCGAAGTTGTTCGGCTCCAGGTCCGACTGGAAACCCATACGCGGGAACTGGGTCTGCCATTCGCCGCTGGTGGCGCTGAAGTCGCCGTGGCCGGCGGTGAAGCTGACGTCACCGTTGGAGTTGACGTACAGATCGGTGTAGGTCGTGCCGTAGAACGAGATGCTCGTCGGGCACGGGTGGGTTGCGGTCAGCAGGACGTTGACGTTGCCATCATCCGGCAGCGCCAGGGTCTGGGGAGTACCGCCGCCACCGCTGGTGACGTTGGCTTCCACCGCCTGGGACAACTGGAAGCCGTCCGGATGGGCCACGTCGACGGCGAGCTGCTGGCCCGAGGCCACCAGCGGAGCCGCAGTGGGCACCGGGAAGGTGAACGTGCCGGGGTGCGGCTGCAGGTTGAGGAGCCCGGCGAAGCTGGGCGGAGGTCCGTTGAAGTTGAACAGGCTGGGATCGCCGGTGTTCACGTTGACGATCTGCCCGCCGCCGGTGGCGAGGGCGTTGGGAACCGCAACGCTGAAGGTCACCGCGATGTCGAACGGAGACGCCGCCGTGGCCGTCGAGTTCAGCGTCATGGCGCCGCCGACGCACGCGGAGCTGACCGCCTGCTGGCAGGAGCTACCGATGGCACCGTCGATGTCGAGAGCCGACTCGGGGCTGTTGGTCTCCCAGTCACCGTACGGGGTCAGGGAGCAGTTGTCGTACCACAGCGAACCGCCCGCGGAGTAGAGGTCGAGGCAGGCGATCTCAGTGGGGCCGGCCGACGCGTAGGTGCGCGACGAGATCGGGGTCACCACATCGTCACCGGTGCCGAGGATGCCGTCAGGACCGGCGTCGGCGAGGGCGTTATCGCAAGTGTTGGCGTCGAGGCAGATGGTCATGGTGATCCGATACCACACACCTTCACTCAGACCCGCGACGGAGGCGCCAGCGCCGAGGTCATCCGTAACGGTGATCTGGCCAGGTGCCGCAGCGTCAGCGGCGATCGAGAACTGGGCGGACCACGAAGTCGCGGTGCCGGCGTTGTCGTAGTCGTTGTTGACGATGAAGTACGAGGTGCCGAGGGCGGAACCGCCAGCGGGGACCTGGAAGTCGGCCGAGATGACCCACCCACCAGCGGTCGGGTAGCTGGTGTAAAGCGCGCCGGAGGCCGCACCAGCAGCCGTCAGCACGTTCGGCTTGAAGGGCTGCACCGCATCCTGGGAACCGATGCCCGGAGAGATGTCGAAGTACTGGTTGGAGCCGTTCGAACCCATGCCGGGCGCGTTGACAACTTGGCCAGCTTCCAACGGGTTGTTGAACCAACCATCCCAACCGCCAGAGTTGCCGATGCTGCCGGGTGCGCACGGAGCTCCAGGAACGAGGGATGGGTCCTGGTAGCAGAGGTAACCGGCAGCATAAGACTCGAAGTCGTCACTCCACGCTTGTCCGAACGCGAGGCCCGGAAGGGCTGCCAACGCGATCAGTGCCAGTAGACTTCTCGACATGGATGAACTCCTATGAGGTAGAGGGGGGCCCGACACCGGACAAAGCTACGTGACAGCGCCGGGGACGAGGGCATGGCTAGCCATCGTAAGTCCCACCCCCTTAACCCGCCACACCCCGCACCTACGGGGTCATGGGGGGGTGTCCCGAACCGCTTACGAGCAAAAGGATTAGCCAGATCCTCGCCGCAAGAACCCTCCCCCCCCCGGTAGGTCTCTTGGCGGCTACGTCACCAGCACCGGCGGTTGTTACCATCCTGCTGACGACGCACGCGAATCGCTGCGACCATGGAATCAACATCCTCCACGCCCCGTTCGTTCTGGGAACGCCGCCCCTGGCTGGGAGCGGTGACCTTCGCCGTCGTGGTCTCGGCGGTAGGCACCTTTCTTGCCGTGAACGTCGGGGAGCGTCCGCACCTCCGGGGCGGTTGGTCCCTCGTCACCGAGATCCAGCAAGGCGCGTATGAGGCTGACGCCCCCTGGCGCGACGACCCGGTCAGGATCTTCGTCCGCGTCCGGACCCACGACCCCGAGTTCGCCCCCATCGTCAACGCTCAGGTGGCCCTCGTCGTGAACGGCAGACGTGTGGTGTCTCGTGGCTTCACGTCCGCACCGGCCGGGCACATCCATCTCCCTGTGCCCGAGCGATTTGCCAGGGACATGTTCGCGGAATCCGCCGAGGTGGTGGTCTTCGTACCTGGCTCCGCTCCTCAGCGCCGCCCGGTGCCCAAGCCGGACGGCGGCCAGTCCGCGGTCCAGGTTGAGCTGCCTCGGTGTCGCCCCCTCATCGTCCGCGTGAAGGCACCGGACGGCACACCGATCATCAAGCGCGGCGAGGTCCGCATGAACGCCCCCGAACTGACCGCGTCATCGGTGTCGCCGTGGCCCTTGATGAACGGCATGGCGACGATCCCACGGATCACCTCAGAGACCCCGCTTCCCATCGAGGCGCGCATCGACGGACACGAGGTGGTCCGGGCGGAGGTCCCTGTTGGCCGACTCCATGTGGAGGTCCCCTTGGGACCCACCATGTCCCGCTTTGACGCCACGGTCCTCGATGCACGAGGCCAAGCACTGCCATCACGTCAGCTCAAGATCCGGGTCACGGACTCGGGAGGGCCCCGCCCGGCCCGCATCCGCAGGACCACACCCGGGGGACGTCTCAGCTTCGACCTGGCCGCCGGCGCGGACCTGACCGTCATCATCACGGAGAGTTCAAGCGGACAAGGCGTCGTGCTCCGACGCCCCAAACTGGACAACGGCGACGGCTGGCATCCGGACGACCTCAGGGTGCGGCCATTCCCCCCGTTCCTGACCGGCCGGGTGATCAACGAAGCCGGCGAGCCCTGCGCCGGAGCGGTCGTGACCGTCCGGCCCTGGGGCCGACAAGGTCGGATCGAATCAGGCGGGCGCTGTGACGACGAGGGTGCGTTCGAGCTGCGGTGTCCTCCCTACTCACTCCCGGTAGCGCTCAGCGCGTTCCAGGGGAACCTCGGAGCTCTACGGCGCGTCGACCCCATCAGGGAATCGGAGGTGGTCCTCCGCATGCGACCCACGGGCGCCATCGCTGGCCGGGTCCTGAACCCGCCTGCCGACAAGCCCGTCACGGTCACCATCACCGACCACAACGCCGCGGACCCCGGAGCCGTCGTCCTCTCCTGCGAGACGGACCCGAGCGGGCGGTTCCGGATCGACGGTGTCCCCGAGGGTTCCTATGACCTGCGCGTCACGGTCGACGCCGGTCCCCCCGCCCTGGTCCCATCGGTCAAGGTCCCCGCTGGGGGCCCGGCGCAGGACCCTCGCCTGGATGGGATCCCCACGGCCCAGTGACCGTCCGATCAAACACATCAGGAACCCAAAAAGACACGAGCCCCGATCCCCAACAGGGACCGAGGCTCGGATCAACCGCTACATGATCGAATAGTGCGTGAGTCTCTTAACGGGCGGTGTCGGAGCTGCTCGCGGCGGCGCGCTTCTTCAGCTCGCGCTTCTCCTCCTCGCTGAGACCGGCGGCGCCGCCACGGGGCCCGGCGATGCGGCGGGGGTTGCCAGCGTTCTGGACGTCGGCGGCCTGCTGCGCCTTGATGATCGCCTTCTTCTCCTCCGCCAGGCTCATGGTCTGGCCGCTGTTGTTGGCGGTGCGACGGGGGCTACCGGTGTTCTGGACGTCGGAGGCCTGCTGCGCCTTGATGATCGCCTTCTTCTTCTCCGACTGGCTCATGTTGATGTCGGAGTAGCCACGCTGACGCTGCTCGCCGCCCTGAGCGGTCCAGTCCGGCATGCCCAGGAAGCGGACGGCGAGCGCCTCGGACTCCTGCGCCTCACCGTTACGATCGAACACCAGGGCCTTGACCTGCAGCTTGCCCGCCGGGGGCACGGGGACGCGGAAGCTGAACCCGAAGTTGCCGTCCAGGTCGGTGGTGCCGAGCGCGAAACCGAGCCACGCACCCTTGTGGGAATAGACCAGAGCCGTGTAGGCATCCGGGAGCTGCGAGGAGACCTGAATCCGATACTGGCCACCGACCTGCACCAGATAGGCGCCGTCGCTACCAAGCTCCGCGCCTTGCAAGGACATGGAGACGTTGTCCATGGGAGCGGTGGATGGGGCCACAGGGACACGAGCAGAGTCCTGCGCGGTGAGGGGGAGGGCGATAACGGCGACGAACAGAGCGGCGAAAGTAACGGTCTTGCTGAGCATATTCATATCTCCTTCTCTTGCTCCCTGGCCTGCGTGCTCCGCGCGGAGTCACCTGCAGGCCCTGGGGGCCGCGAGCAAGCCATCGGCCTGCCCGTCTCACACCTCTCCAGCGTGGTGATCCCCCGATCGGTGACAGAGAACCGGCTTTTTTCCCGCCGCAACCCCGAGCAGCCACCCAATGCGACGTAAGAAAAGTCTACATATACGCTTATGGAATTCGCCGCATGGCACAGATATACTCCCGAGTGCTCCGCTGAGGTCGGAGCGACTGCGAATCGTGGGGTGCAGGGCCGCGTCGGCGGCGGAGACGGTGGTGCCACACAGAATCGGGATCAAGCAACGTTGCGCCACATCCTGGCTGCGCCGTGTTCGCTACCGGCTATCCCGCCTGGCGGGCGCCCGCCTGCAGAAGTCACAACGCATCTACCTCGTCGACGTCAACGGTCACCGCTTCAAGCGCACCATCCAACCCGACAGCTACGCCGCGGTTGGTCGCCACAAACGACACGGAGTTCGAGTCACGCCTCCAACGCAGGACCCGGAAGACAGCTGCCTCACGCGGGCCTGACGACTCAGCTCCGCGATGCGGCCGTTGAAGGACCCATGATCGACCACCGCCGCCGCCTCGGGAAGCTGGCCGTACCGACCCGCACGGAAGCGGAAGCTCGGCCGCTCACGGGAGAACGGATGGAACCCGGCCTCATCCGCGCTGCGCTCCAGTGAGAGCCAGAGCTCTTCGTCAGGATGCCGCGGATAGACGAACCGCTCCGGGAACGGACACCACGGCTGCGTATGGAGAGTGGTGAAGTGATAGACCTTGGAGTCGTCGGGGTTGTATTCCCCGTGATCGCGGGTGTTCCATCCCGCCTCCAGGTGGCCCACGAACCCTGACCGTCCCGAAGAACGCGCCAGGAGCGCCTTCTTGCGCAACCGCTGCACCGACTCCAGGTCCCAGAGCTCGAGGGCGCGCGCGCAGTCCATCAACGCCACCGAGAGATCACGAGGAGAGACCGCCAGGACCCCGTGGTCTCCCATGTCCAGATCAAACAGCTTGCCCGGGTCCTCCAGGTAGATCTGATCCGTGTCGTTGTAGATGGCCCGACCTTCACCACCAGCCAGATGAGGGATGGCGAAACGGTAGTTGGTGAAGCCTGTGGTCCATCCTTCGCGATCGAACCCGTCCAGGTCCTTGAGCAGGTAGATCTCGTACCTTCTCGCAGGATCACGAACCTGGAGGATGGACCAGACGAACACACGCTCCGCGCGGTGCTGGGCACGCTCCGTGCCGAGGAAGACCCTGACCGGGGGCCTGGTGCTCGGAGTCAACTGCGGGTCAGGCTCCAGGACCACGCAATCCAGCGAAGGCGGCTGCTGACCGCGCTCCCGGTTGGTCCCAGATTGTCCTTGCTGCGTCGCCAGGGTCACACCAGCGTCCTCGTGAAGATACCGGCCCTGGGGGATCGTGGCCGGGCACCTGGATCAGCTCGCGAGCACGAGCGAGGTCCGCAGCAACGCTTGGTCCGACCAGCCCTGACAGGCGGCCCATTGCACGGGAATCCGTGGGTTGTGATGTTAATCTATCGGCCCCATGGCAGCCGGCCAATACATGGACTATGACAGGCTCGCGGACCTGGATCCGGAGGCCTTTCAGAACCGCTCCCCCTATCCCTGGCTGAACGAACACGGCCTGCTGCACGAAGACGCCTTCGAGACGTTGCGCGGGGCGCTAACGGAAGCGGAGCGCTTCCAACGTCGCTTCGGAGAGCGACGCAAGTTCGGTCAGCGACCCCATGGTCGTTACTCCCTGGAGTACGAGGATGACCTGGATGTGCCGGCGCCATGGAAGGAGTTCGTCGCCGAGCTGAGGGCCCACCGATACCAACGGTGGCTTACGGAGATGCTGGGCACCCGTCACTTCAGGCTCTCATTTCATTGGCACTACACCCCGACAGGCTGTTCCGTCTCGCCCCACTGCGACGCCAACCGCAAGCTCGGGTCCCACATCTTCTACTTCAACACGGCCCATGACTGGGAAGCGGCGTGGGGCGGCGAGACCGTGATCCTGGATGACGAGGGGCGCTTCAGCCGTCGCTCCAGTCCCTCGTTCAGCGACTTCCCTCGTGCGACGGAGTCCCGGTCCATCGGCAACTACAGCCTGCTCTTCCGACGGAGCGGCGACTCCTGGCACGGCGTCCGTCCGCTGACCTGCCCGGAGGGCGCGCTCCGCAAGGTCTTCATCGTCGTCATCAACCGGCTCCACCCCGTCCGGCGGTTGCTCCATCAGGCCTGAATGACCTCTCCGCTCCCGGAAGGCCCTTCACAAACGCGGCAAGAGGCGGCGGACGCCACCGTGACGGACTCCCCATCCCCCACCGTCTGGGCCCTGGTCGGCGACAAGACCGGAGACAACGCCCAGGTGCTGGCCCTGGCCCGAGCTCTGAACCTGCCGTTCACCCAGAAGCGGCTGCGCTACAACCGCCGCCGGATGCTCCCCAACTGGCTGCTCGGGGCCAGCCTCTCCAGCACCACGCCGGAGGCCCGCGCCATGATCACGCCACCGTGGCCTGACCTGATCATCGGCATCGGACAACGAAGCGTCCCCGTGGCCCGCTGGATCAAACAGGCGAGCGGCGGCAAGACCCGGCTCGTGCAGTTGGGTCGCCCTCGCGCGCCCCTTGGCTGGTTCGACCTGGTCGTCACGACCCCACAGTACGGGCTCCCGTCACGCGCCAACGTCCTCCATCTGGACCTGCCATTCCAGCAACGCAAGCCCGGCCTGGACTCAACCGACCCTGACGCAGCCCCGGACCTGGGCGGCGCCATCGTCGGGGTCCTGGTCGGCGGCGAGATCGGCCCATACAGGTTCGACCGGCGCACCGTCGACACCCTGGCGGATCAGCTCATCCGCCTCTGCGAAGCCCGGGACGCCCGACTCATGATCACCACCGGTCGCCGACTCCCCAGGGAGGCTCGCGAGCGCCTGCGGTCCGCCACGGCGGAACGAGCCGCCATCTTTCACGCCGTCGGCGAGCCTGGCCCGAATCCCTACGACGACATCCTCGCCCAAGCCGACGAGCTGGTGGTCACCACGGACAGCGTCTCCATGATCGCGGACGCCATGCAGACCGGGCACCCGGTCCACCTGTTCTCCCCGTCTCTCTCGCCACCGCCGACATGGCGACTCCTGAACGGGGCCGCCAGCATGGTCGGCGCCGTCTGCCCTCGCGGTTTACGGGACGTGCTCGTGGCGCGAGGCCTCGTCATCCCGCCGCGCCAGACGGAGCTGGTCGCACAGACCATGATCCAGAACGGGTGGGCCACATGGCTGATCGACGCCCCCGGTGCGACGTCCGCAGCCGACTCCTGCGAGCGCCGCTCTCACGAGCACATCCTGCAACGAGTCCGCGACCTGATCACTCACTCCCCCTGACCTTCGTCCGGTCGCAATTCACCCCGTGACGAGCCCAAACGTCGGGCACGTCAACCACCCATTGAAGGGGTGATATTCGGGACAGGGGGGCAAGCCCGCCGCCGGAGACCGGTTCAGGCCAGGACCGTGCCGGAGGACGGACGGGCCCGACGGTTGCGGGAGAAGAACCCGAGGTCGATGTGAGTCCCGATGCGTTCGAGGCGCAAGGAGATCGGGTCCGCGTCGTGGTCGTGCCCGGACCACTGAGCCTGGATCAACTCCGTCACGGCACGGCCGATGACCGGCGCGGTCTTGAAGGAGGACCCGCTGGTCCCCATGGCCACGAAGAACCCATCCAGGTCCGTGCGGTCGATGATGGGGTTCCAGTCGAGGAGGGTGACATCGTAGAGGCCGGTGACACCTCGGCATGGTCCTGACCGAAGCTCCGGGAGGCGCTTCATGGCGCGCAGACTCTGACGCTCGAAGGCCTCCGCTCGGCAGGACTCATCCCATTGATCGAGATCGGCGACCCATTCCTTGTCGTCGCAGGGGGGATCAAGGGACCCCACCACCAGCTGCTGCCCCCCTGCCTCGGGCCGCAGATAGACACCGGAGTCCACATCGCCAATGACTGGCAGCACCGAACCGGAGGAGGGTGAGGACACCGGGTTCTCCAAGGCGTGGACCTCCCGGCGCAACGCGCGGGTCTCCAAACCGAGGGACACCCCCGCCATCTCGTTGATGAGGGCAGAGTGAGGTCCGGCTGCATTCACCACGACATCCGTAAGCAAGACGGCACCGTCTTCGAGCGTGACGGAGAAGCCCCCGTCCTTTGGCTCCACCGCCGAAACCGACCGCCCCAGGTGGAACTTCACTCCTTCTCGCTCCCCTGCCTGCCGCAGGTCCGCGGTGGCCATCTGGGGCGAGACCACGTAGCCGGCATCGGGCTCGAACACGGCCCCGCCAATGGAGCGACCGGTGGCGTCGAAGAACGCCGGGTCGTCCGGGTCACGGATGGGTGTGTGAGACGACGTATCCAGGAACGGGAACCGCTGCGCCACCTGCTCCGGACCCAGCAGCTCGACCGGGATCCCCAACTCACCCATGTGGGCGACCACGCTCCGCACCCCATCATCGATCAAGGGGAGGACGAACAGCATCCCCGGGCGCTCGAACCGAGCGAGACCGGCGGCGTCATCAACGCCGAGGTGGTCACTCCAGTGAGCCCAGATCTCGGCGCCTTCATGAGCCATGGCGGTCATGACCCGGGTGGAGTAGAAGCGACGCACGATGCCACAGGAGGCGGAGGTGGACCCGTGGCCGACATCACCGTTCCCATCGACCACGGAGGCCTCGACACCACGGCGCACCAACTCCAGGCCGATGGAGCACCCGATGATGCCCCCGCCGATGATCAGAACCCGCGACATGGGCTCCCGTCGTGGAGATGTGAGCTCACTGCCCCGTGTCCTCCGCAAACCTGAAGGGCGACACCCCGGTCATGTCCTCGCTGGTGATGGTCGGACACCAGTACCTCTCCACGTGCTCCACCACCAGGTCCGTACCCCGGAAGTGGCTCACGTGGGGCGCCATCCGGGAGTTGTACATGGTGTCGGTCATGTCCCTCATGAGCACCACCTTCTTCCCCAGGTTCACCAGCTGCCGGATACCGAAGGGGCGCCCCAGCACGCACATGTTGAGGTGAACGCCGGTGAGGATCACGTTGTCGATGTCCCGCGCAGCCAACAGGTTGTAGGTCTCCTGCCCGTTATCCGTGACCGCGTCCCTGGGGTCCACAACGATGGAGGCGATCTGTCGGGTCCAGGGCTCGTGCAACCCACACCTGGGTTCGCAATCGCAACCCATGTCGGAGTCGTCGATGGGCATCCCCGGCTCACGCTCATCCTGTGGCCAGCACCACGCGGTACCCCAACGCTGGGCCTGGGAGAGCGGGACCGGCGGAACGGCGTGGGGTACTGTGACCGCCCGCGCCCTCGGCTCCGTGCCTTCATAGAAGGCGACGCAGGTGCTGGGCGCGTGGATGACGAAGACACCCCGGTCGCGCGCCCGGCGCACCAGCTCGTTGAGTCGGGGTGCCATCTCCGCCACGCGCCGCTCCGCGCCGACGCACCAGTGGCGATCCCACATGTCGCAGATCACCAGCGCCGTGCGAGCGGGTTCCCAGGTACGTGCCTGGTGGACCAGCTCGTATTCACCGTCCGATGTGGGCGTCTGATAACGCTGGTGCAACAGCAGCGGACCTGAGTCCCCCACCAGGTCAGGCCCACTGGCGCAGGACGCGGTCAAGGCCGCCATGAGACAGACAGGGATGACAGATCGTTGAGGCATGGACTCTCCCCCTGGGCAGACCCGACGACCGGGACCGCCTACTGACCGGCCCTGATACCACGGGCCGCGACTCCTTGCACGCCCACCTTGGTCAGGAATCGCGGCGGAGACCCACCGAAACCTAATTCGCTCTCCTGAGCCCGCTGCCCGCCGGGGCGAAGAACACGCCGTCCACGTCCTCCGTGCTCGAGATGCCGAGCCCCGTCAGGTCGTAGACCAGGTCCGTCGCGCCCGCGGTGTTGTTGCCCGTGGAGGTGGGCGAGAACACGGAGATGTCCTCATCCTGTCCAGCGGCCCCCGGCACGTTGTAGCTGCCGGCGGTGGAGAACATGAGGTCCCCGTTGGCGTCGAAGGTGATGGCCCCCAGGTCCTCGCCGCCGCTGCCGAAGCCCACGTCCGACATGTCGAACAGGCGGCTCCAGGTACCGGAGGTGTTGGCGCCGAGGCTCGTCGGCAGGAACACCTGCACGTCCTCATCTCGCAACCCGGACAGGCCAGGAAGCACCGGACTGCCGATGGTGGTGATGTAGAGCTCACCGCTCGGACCCACGTGGACACCGTCGATGTCCTCCCGCGAGGTGGTGAGGCCCACGTCGGAGCCGTCGAAGTAGAAGCTGAAGGTGCCGGCGGTGTTGCTGCCGGTGCTGGTCGGGCTGAACAACACCAGGTCGCACTCGGACACCGTGTCGCCGTTGGGGCCGCCCACCAGACCCGGCACATCGAAGGTCGAGCTGTTGAACGACATGACGATGTCACCGTTGGAGAGCAACGCGAAGGCGTTGATGTCCGTGCCGCCGACCCCGACATCCGAGCCGTCGAACAGCAGGTTCCAGGAGTTGGCCACCGGATCGAAGCCGACGATGTCCTCGTCACGGACCGTCCCCACTCCGGGCACCGCGGTGTTGGAGGTGAACGTCATGTAGATCTTGGCGTTCCCCGCCGGCGGGTTGACGGTGATGTAACCAGCCTTGGTGTGGGTGTCCGATCCACCAGGACCGGTGGCGGTCAACGACACGGTGTAGGTGCCCGGGGTGGTGTACGTGTGGCTCGGGTTCTGGGTCGACGAGACGTTCCCGTCGCCGAAGTCCCAGGACCACGACGTCACCGCGCCCGTGCTCTGGTCGCTGAACGACACCGTCAGCGGAGCCGTGCCGCTCGTGGGCGTCCCCGTGAAGTCAGCCACTGGAGCGGGCTCCACCACGGTGATGAAGCCGACCTGGGTAGCCGTGTCCGAACCACCAGGACCGGTAGCGGTCAACGACACCGTGTAGCTGCCCGCCGCGGTGTAGGTGTGGCTCGGGTTCTGCGTCGACGAGGTGTTCCCGTCGCCGAAGTTCCAGGCCCACGAGGTCACCGCGCCCGTGCTCTGGTCGCTGAACGACACCGTCAACGGCGCCGTGCCGCTCGTGGGCGTCCCCGTGAATCCGGCCACCGGAGCGGGCTCCGCCA
>CAZDQF010000010.1:42727-177236 GCA_964507445.1 uncultured Isosphaeraceae bacterium | reverse complement strand
GTGTTCCAGGAGTCGTAGCATCAACACGGCGCGGGCCTTCCCAAGCTGAATGTCGTGGGTTCGAGCCCCATCACCCGCTCTTGAGACAGACCACGACAGGCCGCGCCAAGCCCGGACGAATCCGGAGCTTGGCGCATTCGAACTTCCCGGCGCTCGATGGTGCCGATCACCAGGTCGCTGAACCCCTCAGAGACGCCGCGTCTGAGGCGAGCCCGTCGAGGGTCGCCCCGCGCCGGGTCCTTGCGACAGACAAGAAGGATCAGATCATCGCGAGCCTGCTCGGTTTCGCGATCGCGCCAAATTCCCTCGGCACGGGCGAGCCATTCCAGGAAGTCCTCGGACGAACGAAGTCGCGCTGCTTTCGCTCCTGGCTTGATTGTGTTAGACGTTAGAGGTCTGCGAAGGGAGCCAATCACGATGAGGAACTCGAATCCGATCCTTGCCACCTGGAACACGGTGAAGGAGGATCACCTCACGGAGTTCTTGGCAGTTGCACTGACGGCCGACCCTGATTTCGCACGAGCTTACGTTTCGGTGCTTCTCGATGGCGACGGAGCCGAGATCGCCGACGTCGACACACAGGTCGGGGAGTTCGACGGAAATCGCCCAGACCTCAAGATCACGCTCACCGATGGCCGGACCTTGCTCTGCGAACACAAGTTGTGGGCCACCGAAACCGTGAATGAGAACGAAGACGGAGAGATAGTGAAGCAAGTGCGGCGCTACCTGGATCTACCCTCGGACGGCGTGGCCTACATTCGTGCGGAGATGAAGGACATGGAGCCGGAGGTGCTAAACCATCGGCGCTACCTGCGGCCGCCCTCGTCGGCGCAGCACTTTCGTTGGATGCACTTCCGCGAGGCTCTCGATGCCGGCGATCACTTGATCACCAACTGGCTCAAGGAGGTCTTCGACCGGATGGGCTTTACGCCTCCCGTGCCCCTCATCGGCGAGCTCGTGGGCGACAGCAACGAGGTTATCGCGAACAAGAAGAACTTCGGCAAGTTCTGGGACCCGATGTTCTCCGACTTCGCTGCAATGGGCTGGAAGACCAGCCAAGCGAACTACTGCGGCATCGATCTCCATTCGAATGATCGGGCGGCCTGCGATCGGGTTCAAATGAGTCCGCTCGCAGCGGGCGGCCACGTCTTCCGGGTCAGGCTGACGCCCCGATGCTTGGATGACGTACCGGATCTCCTTCGACGCGCGAAGAGTGCGGCGCTCGACCCCGCCGCGCGCGTGTTGACCTCGAAGCCGAAGAGGGTCCGTGAGCGCGCCGAGGTCGTGGATGTGGACGTCTCATTGACGAACCTCTTCGGGCGGCACGAATCTACCGACGCGATTTCTGAGGCGCTGAGAGATTTCATCATGCCGATCGTGCGGGCCACGATGGTCGAGGCGGGCGAGTAATCAGGGTCTTCCGGGCGTCGCCACCACATCCCGGACGCTGACGAATTTCTCGCTGACGAGGTAGCTGAGAGCCTGGTCGAGGCCGTGATCTTCACGGATGCTCCCCGCGGCGTCGGCCTGTTCGACCCAGATCTTCTCGGGTTGATGGGTCATGGGCGCTCCTCGCGGCACGCTGAGGCCATCGCTGCGAGCTCGGCGTTCGTCATGTTGAGGCCCATGCGGGCGCACAGAAGCCAGATCGCATTGTCGAGAAGCGTGGGGCGCTCACTGACGAGGCCCGCGAAGTTCTCGACCACCCTCATCGTCTCCAACATCTCCCGAGGGCTCGCTTCTGGCGGTTTCGTGCCAGTGTGATCCGGCCACTTCCGAAACTGAACCAGTCCGAAGCTACCCAGGGCCCTGCATACGTGCCGGTCGGGCTTGCAGACGTCGAAGCCCAGGTTTCGCATCGCCTCGGCCGCGAGGGGAATTCCAAACGCCGGCAGTTTCTTGGGGCTCGGAGTGTTCCCGAGCCCCATCACTGCCTGCTTCGCGTCGCCGCCCGCCTTCTTCACGATATCGACGAAGTAGTGCTCGGCGGAGCCCTTGGCGGCCGACCAGTCGCGGAGGATCCGTGCTGTTTTCGCGAGACCCTTCAGGCTCTGCTTGAGGGTCATGGAGCCCGCCTTGTGTTGCTTGAACCACGGGTCGAGTCTGTGTTCGATGTCCTCGTCACTCGTCTCGGCGTAGGTTTCGAGGCTGAATTCATGGAAGGCCTCACGCAGCTCCGGCAAGACCTTCTCGACCTTAGCCCAATCGGTGTTGTTGCTGAGAACGGCACGAAGAAGGGCCTCGAAGACCTCGTCGTTCGTCCAGGACCTGCCGTCCTCGCGCATCTCGGCGGCGGCCACTTGACCGAAATGCTCGATGAGGTTGCGCCACGAAGGACGCCCGCTGTCGAGGCGCTGCCCAATCGTGGTCCATGGTCGAACCGCGAACCGCTCGTGAAACTCCGGAAGCTCGACTTGTCCGGTCATGGGTTCTTCTTCTCCGCCTTCGCGCCCCAATCCGCTTCCACGTTCTTCTCATGGAGCAGGAACGCGCCGTTCCACGTCACCCAAGTTAACTTCCCCGTCGTCTCGACGAAGACGCCGCACATCGTGCCCGTGCGGTGGAGGACCGCCGAGATGCCGCTCTGCGGCAGCGCCTCTGGGGCTGGTGGTCTGTACCCAATCAACTTGCGCCTAATCGAGGTAGCCATATGGATCATGATCCTCAATGTCGTGGCCGAGGTCGTCAGCGCTCGGAAGGTCATCTCGACCATGATCGGGCAATCCCTCGTCGAACGAGTCGTCCACCTCAGAAGAACACCAGCCAGCTTCCCTAACGGCTGCCTCGGTCTCCATCTCCTCGATCCAGTCATCCTTCCTCTTGCGCTGCCAGGAGACGAGCGGGACGCGTGGGAGTGCGGGGGAAAGGGGCGGGTCGAACTCTTCGTGGCCACAAGTACGGCAGATGACGAAGCCCTCGAGGAAGTTGCCGGGCCGGAAATCGTGCACGGCACAGAGATTGCGCCGCAGCTGCCCAGCGTTGCTGCCGTTGCCACCGGCGTTTTGGGACGCGGCTGGGCGCTCCTTTTTCGAATCCCAATCCTCCTTGATTGCTGTGAAGAAGTCGCCGAGGAAGCCCATACGAATCACGCTCCCACGTCGGCGGCGGTGCCCGTCAGGGACACGAACAGGAATTCGAACGCCATCAACGCAAACAGAGCACCGATTGACCTCATGGTGAGGCTCACCAGAGGGGGCGAAGCCCGGAAACGGACGCAACCAATAGAGTCCTCGCCGCGCCGTAGCGCGAGGGGCGTCTGTGGGCACGCCTGTGCGGGTAGGTTGACGTCGGCATAGTTCGGGGCGACGGGGGCCGTCCCGATGTCAGCGCCTACGTCCGGGCGTTGCTGCGGATTGCTTGCAGGCCGTAGGCGCTACTTGGCAGGCGCATGTGCACTGGCTCCAGGCGCGCGTAAACGAGGGCGGGAAGGGGGAGGGCCATCAGTCCTCGCCGAGCCTCGCCAGCGCTGGGTGGTCGGGGAAGTGTTCGCGAAAAACTCTCAACCATCGTCCGAATTCATCGCCGTTCAATATACGCTGATCTGGGTGGCACAGATCAAGCATGAAGGCAGGCGGCGATTTTTCGTTGACTGTGAATCCGGACCGCGTCAAACCGCATCCTGGACAGGTGTAGCTCCTATCTTCGTACGAAGGAGTGTCCGCGCGCATCCCCCATTCGTCAGAATCGAGCACCCAGTGCTCGGACCCGCACACGCATCTGAGGTGCACCAATACTAGGGGCGTCGCCATGACCAGTTACCTCCGTTACAGCAAACCCGCTACTTGGGCGGCGAAAGCTATACGCCGTCCGTGTTGGCAACGGACACCGAACCGGCGCCGTCTTTCCACGAAACGCCCAGGGCGACAACGCTATTGCCGTCCTTGTTGATGACGTCAAACCGCCGTGTCTTCACAGCGTCCGGTATCTCTTCCTGCCGGGTCGATGCTACCGTCCCGGCCACGACCAGCAGCACGCAGAGGGTCATTGCAGCTTTGCGCCAGCGAAGCAGTGGTCGTTCGATTGTCTCGATGCGTTGTTCGCCTGTCATGAGGGGCGTCTTAAGCCGTCAGCCTACACCCAAACTCCCGCCTGGCAGTTGACGCCACGGATACCCCACCCCGATGCTGGGAGGCTTGGAGGTACCCCCATGACCAAGAACATCCTGGCCGCAGTAGGCGGCCTCGCGCTGGTTGCGTTGCTCGGTGCAAGCGCTGTGGCGACGTTCGGTGGTGGGGAAGCACCGGCAGCTCGGATGGGCGCCATCAGCACGGCGGACCTGGCCGTCGTGGGACGGGCCTGAGCCCCCAACTCTTGCGCGAGCTACCCCGCCTGGACTTGAACCAGGAATAGCTGGACCAAAACCAGCTGTGTTACCGATTACACCACGGGGTAGGACGGCGGCATGCTAACGCGAAGCGCGTCCCGGGTCACTGGATGGTGAGGGGGAGTGGTCCGATGACGGAGGCGATGCCGAGGGGAGCGGCGGGATTGCCGGTGACGGCGGCGGCGTAGACGGTGAGGCCGCTGAGGGCGGGGAGGCCTGGGACCTGCACGGGGATGGACGCTGCGCCAGCGGAGTTGAGGTTGCCGCCCGGCGTGGGCAGCACCCCGTTGCCGGGCATGGAGGTGTAGGTGAGGAGCGCGTCCAGATCGATGGGGGCCGTGCGTCCGTCACCGAGGGGCAGCCCCGTGGTGGCGGAGCCTGAGAGTCCGACCAGGAACGCCGCGTTCGGTTCCTGGGTGCTGAGCAGCTGCAGGGGCAGCGTGCTGCCCGTGGTCGGGGTGCCGTTGGCGTAGAGGACCGGTTCCAGGATGGCGTGGTCCTGGTTGGTGGCGAGCCCGGTGAGGATCTGGGTGTGTCCGGAGGGCCAGCTGATGGAGACGCTGTCCACGGTGGTGGCGCCGCCGACACCGAAGTGCAGGCGGAGGTCGTGGCCGCCGATGTAGCCGTGGCCGGTGCGCACGGTCTGGCGTTGGGTGACGCCGCCGACGGTGATGGCGACGCGGGCGCCGATGGCGCTGCGGTTGCTGACCGTGCCCTCCAGCTTGAAGCGGACCCAGTTGCCGCCGTTGACCGTGTTCCGCAGCAGGACACCGGGCTGGTAGTCCATGGGGATGAGGATGTCCACCCTGCCGTCGTTGTCGAAGTCCCCGATGGCGCTGGTGTACTTGGTGGCGTTGGGGATCCCACAGCCGAGGCTGGGGGCGACGTTGGTCCAGGTGCCGCCGGCGAGGCCCGGGTTGCGGTACAGGTGGTTGGGGTCGAAGGAGTGGACCACGAGCAGGTCCTGCCAGCCGTCGTTGTCGTAGTCGAAGAAGTTGGTGGCCCAGCCCTCGGAGTAGGCCGCGACGCCGTGGAAGGCGGCCAGCTCGTCATAGAGCTGGGTGGCGGGGTTCCAGACGTGGAACAGGTGCCCGGCGTTGGTGTTGGACACGAAGATGTCCCAGCCGCCGTCGTTGAAGACGTCGGTGCAGTCCGAGCCCATGGCGCCGATGCCGAAGCGCGTGTTGACGGCGACGCCCACGTCCGTGAACGTCCCGTCGCCGTTGTTGCGGTAGGTGGTGTCCGGTGCGAGGAAGGGGTACCACCCCTTGTCATTGCCGACGAAGATGTCCGGCCATCCGTCGTCGTTGTAGTCGTGGAAGATCCCGGTGAAGCAGAGCCCGGTGTCGGCGACGCCGGCGGCCGGCGCGACATCCATGAAGTAGCCGCCCCCGGTGTTGCGCATCAACTGGTTCGGCTGCCCGAAGGCCCCGGTGCCGGTGTAGTTGCCGATGTAGAGGTCGACCCAGCCGTCCCGGTCGTAGTCACCGAAGGACGCGGTGAAGGTGTTCATGGTGGTGAACTCCACCCCGCGGGCGGTGGCCTCCTCCGTGAACACGCCGGAGCCGTCGTTGATGTAGAGGCGGTTGCGTTCGAACTGCGCGGCCAGGAACAGGTCCAGGTCGCCGTCGTTGTCGATGTCGGCGGCGACGCACGCCTTGGGTCGGGTCGGTGAGTTGCCCAGGCCGGAGGTGGCGCTCACGTCCGCGAACGTGCCGAGTCCGTTGTTGCGGTAGTAGTAGATGGGGCTGCCGCCGCCGGCGGGGAAGACCATGTCCAGGTCGTCATCGCCGTCGAAGTCGCCCCAACAGGGACCTCGACCGAGATCGGCGCCGTAGTCCGGGGGCAGGTTGATGTTGGCGTTGAAGGTGGCGTCGAGGAACCCCTGAGCGGGGAGGCAGGGAACGATGGCCAGCAGGATCATCACCCAGGCCGGTGTCTGCCACCGCACCCACGCTGCTTGACGTTGTTCAGGGAGGCGTGCTCTCACGCAGAGAATATACACCAGAGCAGGCCAAGAAGCGTAATAACGGCAACCAGCGGTCGGTCCAGTTTCTGACGGAGGGGCGTGTCTTGCCCCGTAGCGGAGCGGATCTGAGGAGGTCGGGTTGGTCAGCGCCGCAGGCCGCGCACCACCACCTCCCACCTGCCGTCCCCGTCCAGGTCTCCGACGGTGGCGTCGTGAGCCGTGAACGACGGACCGGGGGACCCGGTCGCGCTGAGCCGCCAGCGGAACCGCCTGACGCCGGTGGAGTCCGGTCCTGACGCTGACAAGTGGTCCGGTTTCCCGTCGCCGTCCACGTCCGTCCGTCCGACGATCAGCGCCCCGTCGTCGCCCACCTCCGGTCGCGGTTGCCGGTCCTCGAGAACCCCGTCCCCGTCGCGGTCGGCGAGGCCGTTGGAGAACACCCGCGCTTCCTTGCCGAGGGAGTCGGCGGGCAGTGCTCGATCGTTGAATCCAGACGCCAAGTAGCGTCCGTCGTCCAGCACATCCAGAAGCACAGGGCCGGCGGACTGCTCCGTCAGCACGTAGGTGGTGCGGTCGTGGCGGGTCACCCCGACGAGAGGGCCGACGGAGGAGGAGAGGCGCGGGCCTTCCATGAAGCGGTAGATCATCATGGAGCCGAGGGTGCGGTCACGCCGCCAGAGCACCACGTCGTCTCCTTCGTCACCGTCCACGTCGAGGACGGCGAAGGCGTATGGCTCCGGTGCCACCTCCCGCAACGCCGGTGCGGCCGGTCTGAGCGCCCCGCGTTTGTCCACGTGCATCACGTGGAGGTCCGTGTCCCGGTCCTCGCCGCCGCCGTAGATGCTGTGCAGCCCCGCCAGATCCTGGTCCGTCAACGCCAGGTGGGAGTCGTCGTAGCCGCCGTACATGAGGGCGCTGCTGTCCGGGCTGTGCCCGAGCCCGAGGATGTGTCCGACCTCGTGGAGGGCCGTCAGGTGCAGGGAGCGACGTCCCCAGTCCACCGTCGTGTTGAAGTGGATCGCGGCGAGGGTGGGGCCGTCGCCGACGGCGTGGGCCACGCCCCCGTCCCACTCGATGAAGCGGCAGCCGGGGTGGTCCTTGCCGTGCCATGAGAAGACCAGGTCCGGTGCTCCCGGTCCGTGGTGCTCGACGAAGCGGGCGACGCCCGTGGCCTCCCATCGGGCCATGGCCCGGATCACGGCGTCGCGGAACTCGTGGCCGGGCACGGGGCAGGATGCGTCGTCCACCCGCCAGGTCAGGTCACCCGGGTCCATGCGGCGACCGAGCACCGTGAACGGGGGCCACCGCTTGCTGGCGGCGGGTTTGAGGGACGGGGATTCGGCGCCGTCTTCCTGGGGGGGGCGCGGGGCGTCGTCCCCGCCGCACCCGGATGACCCGAGGACGAGGAGGACGACGATCAGCGGACAGCCGACTCTCACTACAGGTCGTTGAGGAACGCCAGCAGGGCGTCCAGGTCGCCAGCGGAGAGAGCGTTGAAGGCGGCCGTCACCCCTGCGGCCTCGCCGGCGTGCGCGGCGATGGCGTCGTAGATGCTGGCGGCGGAGCCGTCATGCATGTAGGGAGCGGTCTTGCTGATGCCCCAGAGGGGCGGCGTGCGGTAGTAACCCGCGGGAGCGTTCGGCTCCACCATGCCACGGAACCCGGGAGGGGCTACGTTGTGCAGCAGGAAGTTGGAGTACGGAGAGATGGGCCCCACCGAGCTGTTCAACGTCGGCACGTGGCACGTGGCGCAGCCGAGCTGCTGGAAGATGACCTCGCCGTTGCTCACCAGGGGGCTGGTGGATCCGGTGCGCGGAGGCGCCGCCAGATTGGACATGTAGAAGGTCAGATCCGAGATCTCCGACGCCGTGATCTCAGGGTCCGCGATGGGGTCGTTGTCCGAGGTCGAGCCGAACCCTCGTGAGTTGTCGGGGATCGTGATCCCGAGCTCTTGGGTCAAGGCGTCGTTGGAGAAGTCGGTCAGGTTCGGGACGCCGCACTTCCAGCCGAAGCGCCCCAGCTCCATGGTCCCGTTGATGTCCACGAACCGGGCGTAGCCGAAGATCCCGTCGCCGTTGAGGTCGTTGGGGTCCTCGTTGGCGAGGATCTCGCTTTCCGGAACCAGCTGGATGAGGCCGAGGCCGAAGACGGACGGGGCCTGTCGTTGTTCGAAGACGTCCGCCGCCGGAGACGGGTCCTCTCGCCCCGGTGTGTCGGGGCGGCGGAACCGGTGGTTCAACTGGCCCTCGGGGGGGGCGACGAAGGGGCCGGCGCCGCCGTTGTCCTGGCCGAAGCGGGACACGTTCACGTCGAGGCCGCCGGCGCCGCCGATTTCCGGCCGGTTGTGGCAGCCGCGGCAGGAGTCGCCGTTGAAATCGGGGAGGCCGAGGCCGTTCTCGCTGTGGAAGTCCCGGTCGAAGATGCGGCGACCGCTGACCCACGTGGCCAGCTCGCCTGCGGAGAGCTCGAACGCGGGGCCGCCTTCGGTGCCCACGGGGGGGACCGGGGTGTTGTCGTCAACGAACTCGGCCTTGGTGTTACCGGCGAAGATGCCGACGACGCCAGCGACGATCATCACGCTGGCGATGGCTACGGTGCGATTGCGCATCACAGGATCTCCAGGAACGCGATGATGGCGTCCCTCTCGGCTTGGGTCAGGGCGGCGTAGGCGTCGCGGGATTCCACTCCCTCGCCGCCGTGGGCCAGCACGGCCTGCTCCAGGGTGTCGGCCCGGCCGTCATGCAGATACGGCGCGTGCATGCGGACTCCCCAGAGTGGCTGGGTCCGAAACTCGCTGCCGGTGCCGCCGCTGCCGGGGAACACGGCAGGCTGGGGCATGCCCATGGAGATGTTGTCCGCCAGGGCCGGGCCCATGTCATGGATCAGCAGGTCCGTGTACGCGTGCAGGTCGCCGATGGAACTGGGCAGGGTCGGCCGATGGCACTTGGTGCAGCCGATGGAGTCGAACAGAGCCTCGCCCATCATGGTCTGCGGGGTGTCCGGTAGCCGATCGGGCTGCTTGAGGAACTTGTTGAACGCGATGATGTCGGCGAAGTCGCTGACCGAGATCTCCGGGTCCGGGACCGCGTCGCTGTCGCTGGTGGGGGAGGTCTGGCCGCCCGCCACCTGGGGTAGGAACCGGGTGGAGAGGCTCACCACGGCGGCGTTGCCCGCCACCGGGTCCGTGGTCATGCCCATCTGGTTCTGCACCGCGCCGCGGATGAACACCTCGATGTTGTTGGCCTGGCACTTGTAGCCCACGCGACCGATGTTGAAGTTGGTGTCCCGGTTGGTGCGGCCGCTGATGCCGTCGCCGTCCGAGTCGTCCGGGTCGGCGTATTGGAGGATCGTGTCGTCCACGACGAACTCGAACAGGCCGATGCCGAACAGGGGCGGGCCGTTGCGCTGCGCCGTCTCCACCGGGAAGAAGATGCTGGTCTCGGGGATGGTGGGGCGCGCCTGGTCGAACGGCGGTGAGCGGAAGTTGGGGAGGACGATGCTCGGGATCGCCGGGGCGGTGTTGACCGGTCCCTGGAACGGCGCGAAGCCCTGGGCCGCCAGATAGAAGTTGCGGTACAGAGGCGCGGAGCCGCCCGTCACCGGGCTCTCGTGGCACGCCGCGCAGGAGGTGGCGTTGTAGTAGGGCCCCAGGCCTTCCGCCGGCGTGAAGTTGTGCTCCATGAGCTCACGACCGCGCTCGAAGGCCGCCAGGGTGGCTGGCGGCAGCCCGGGGATCGGCCCGCCCAGTTGACTCTCGCCGGAGGGGACCCCCCCGCCATCGCTGCACCCCGCCAGCGCCAGCGCCATGACCGCGATCGTTGTGAGTTTCTGCATCTTCTCGCTCGTCCTTCAGATGTATGGGGCGAGGATAGCGTGAATCGACGCCTCGATTAAGCTCAATTGGCTGAAACCCTGACCTAAATCATGTTATCGGAACAGATTAGACTGAAGTCGGGCGGTCTCCCGGAGCGCAGCGTGGTGCCGTGTGCTTGATGGGAACCCGGCCGTCGCTACCATCCTCCCGACCGGAGTGCGGGGCCAGATATCCCGTTTCCGAGATTTACCCCGTGGTGTAATGGCAACACAAGAGGTTCTGGTCCTCTCGTTCTAGGTTCGAGTCCTAGCGGGGTAGTTGACCGAGGCCCGGACGTGCGTTCCGGGCCCGTTTCGTTTCCGGGGGGGGACCCATGGCCAGATCAGGTCGCAAGCTCGACGTCGTGATCCTCGCGGCGGGTGAGGGCAAGCGCATGCGCAGCGAGACCCCCAAGGTCCTGCGGGATCTGCTGGGGCGCCCGGTGGTGGGGCACGTCATCGCCGCCGCGCGGGAGCTCAGGCCGACCAACATCATCCTGGTGGGCGGCCGTCGCATGAAGGAACTGAAGCAGGCTCTTTCCAATGAGAAAGGCCTGGATTTCGTCCGGCAGCCCAAGCCCCTGGGGACCGCCCACGCGGTCAAGCACGCCCTCAAGGCGTTGCCCCGCACCGGCGCCGGAGACGTCATGATCCTCAACGGGGACGGTCCCCTGGTGACCGCCTCCTCCCTGCGCCGCACCCTCCAGCGTCATCGCCGAGCCCGTGCCCAGGTCACCGTGATCTCCGCATGCCTGGAGGACCCGACGGGTCTGGGGCGCATCGTCCGGGACGGTCGAGGCCGGTTCCTGGAGGTGGTGGAAGAGCGAGACGCCACCCCCGATCAGCGGGCGATCAACGAGATCAACGCCGGGCAGTACGTGGTGGAGCGTCAGGCCCTGAGGCGGCTCCTGCCTCGGGTCAACAACCGTAACGCTCAGAAGGAGTACTACCTTACGGATCTGGTCGCCCTCGCTGACCGGGTCGCGGCGGTGCCCCTGGATGACCCCGAGGAGGCTCGCGGGCTGAACGACCCAGCAGAGCTGGATACGGTGCGCCGCCTGATGCGGGAGCGCATCCTCAAAGGACTCCAGGATGCTGGCGTCGACGTGCTGAGCCCGGACCTAACTTATATCGAGGCAGGAGTTTGCGTCGGATCGGGAAGCGTTATCCACCCCTTTACGGTGATTCGGACGGGTGTTAGCATCGCCCCCCGCTGCTCCGTGGGCCCCTTTGCCCACCTCCGTTCCGGGACCGTTCTTGGGGAAGGTGCCTCCGTGGGCGCCTTCGTCGAGGTCAAGGCGAGCAACCTGGCGGAGGGGGTGAAGGCGCAGCATCTGGCCTATCTCGGCGACGCTGAGATCGGGCCCTTTGCCAATGTGGGAGCGGGGACCATCACGGCCAATTGGGACGGCCGCGACCACAACTCCACCGTGGTGGAGGACGGCGCTCACCTGGGATCGGGGACGGTCCTGGTGGCGCCCGTGAAGGTGGGTCGCGGGAGTCGGACCGGGGCCGGGACGGTGGTGCCGGCTGGCCGGGACGTGGAGCCCGGTGAGACCGTCGTGGGTGTGCCGGCGAGGCCGCTCCGCGGGTCGGCGACCGACAGGAAGAGCAACAAGGGCCGGCGAGGCCGGACCGGGAGAAAGTCATGAAGATCGTCAACGTGCCCATCGAGACGCGCGAAGCCCTCGGGTCGGCCAACGCCCGTCGCCTCCGCCGCGCCGGGCGCCTGCCGGTCAACCTGTACGGCATGGATCGCCCTGCCTCCAATTTCACCGTGGACACCCACTTGTTCCAGATGGAGTTCGAGCGCGGTAGCCGCATGTTCGAGCTGCAGTTCGGTGACCAGACCCAGGTTTGCCTGCTCAAGGACGTCCAGTACGACGCCCTCGGAAGCACGCTTCTGCACGCCGACTTCTGGCGCGTGGACGACACCAAGCCGGTGGCGGTAAACGTCGCCTTGGAGTTCGTTGGTATGCCCGAGCAGATGGCGGGCGCGGTGGTGGATCTGGTGGCTCGTGAGGTGCGTATCAACTGCGTGCCGCGGGAGATCCCGCGCCAGATCGAGTTGAACATCGGTGACCTGAACGTCGGCGACCGCATCGAGGCCAAGGAGATCCCGCTGCCCGAAGGCGCCGAGCTCCTGGACGCGCCGGAGACGACGGTCGTGTCATTCCACTTCAAGCACGGCGGTGGGACCGACGAGGAGGAAGGCGAAGAAGACACCGGCGCGGAGCCGGAGGTGATCACCGAGCGGAAGCCGGACGAGGGCTCCGACGGCTGATACGAACGAGAGAATCGTGGTCGGGATCGGCAACCCCGGTCCTGAGTACGCGGGCACCCGGCACAACGTCGGGTTCCTGGTGTTGGACCAGGTGGCTGAGGAGCTCGGGCTGTCGTTCGAGCCCTCGGGGCCTGTCCAGGTGGCCCGAGGTGAGACGGACGCCGGCAACTTCCGGCTGGTCAAGCCTCAGGCGTATGTGAATCGATCCGGCGAGGCGCTGGCACAGCATCTGGCCGGGGTGACGGTGAGCCCGGGGGCGATCCTGGTCGTCGTTGACGACCTGGCCCTCGAACCCGGGGTCCTGAGATACCGATCCCGGGGATCGGCAGGAGGCCATAACGGTCTCCGGTCGCTGATCCGGGTGCTGGGGACGGAGTCGTTCCCCCGCCTGCGGGTGGGGATCGGCGGCGTCCCGTCGTCGGTCTGGCGCGAGCATGTGCTCGGGTCGTTCACCGACGAGGAGGTGCCCGTCGTGGCGGAGGCGTTCGCGCGCGCTGCCCGGGGGGTGCTGGGATTCCTGGGAGGCCAGGATGACCAGAGCCTCCAACAACAACTGAATCACGTCTCTCCTCCGGCGGGTGTCACCATTCGGAGGACGCCAGATCCGGACTCCGCGGCGCGCGTCGCGACGGACGAGGTGGCCGCGAGACGTGGACGGCAGGTCGCCCGTGGAGACACCCAAGTGGCCGAGACACTGAATAAGTACGAGGGCATGTTCCTCATGAACAACAGCCTGGTTTCTGCCGAGGCTGGCGCGAGCGTCGCTCGCGTGAACGAGTTTTTCGAGAAGCACGGAGCCAAGCCCGTGCGCGTGGACGTGTGGGACGAGCGACGTCTCGCCTACCCCATCAAGAAGCAGAAGCGCGGCACCTACGTGCTGTCTCACTTCGAGGCTGACGGGGACACCATCCAGTCCATGAACCGGGAGATCAGCATCCTCGAGGACATCCTGCGCGCCCTGTTCGTGCGGCACCAGGAGGAGTACCCGGAGTTCAAGACCGCGTTCGAAATGGAGCCCGTGCGCGCGCGCCGGGAAGACGGGGGAGAACGTCATGAGTCCGGCGGTGGCGGCGGTGCTGCTCCCGCTCGAGCTGCGGCTCCCGAGGCGCCGGCTGCGGCTCCCGAGGCGCCGGCTGCGGCCCCCGAGGCGCCGGCTGCACCGGAACCGGAATCAGCGCCCCCTGCTGACCCGGACCCCGCACCCGAAGGCGACGACGAGAACCCGAGCTGACCACGGAGAACGAACATGGCCCTCTCAAGCAGGAAGCTGAAGGAAAAGCGCAAGCGTAAGAACAAGTTCAAGAAGTTCGCGGAGCGTGTGCAGTGTCGTTGGACGCAGGGCAGGCGGGAGAACCGCGACGCCGTGCTGGTCATCGACTACAAGAACGTGGAGCTGCTGCAGAAGCTGATCACCTCTCAGGGGAAGATCTACTCCCGTAAGCGGGCCCAGGCGGGGCCGCGGGCACAGCAGCGCATCAAGCAGGCCATCAAGCGCGCGCGCTACATGGCCCTGGTCCCCTACACCGGTTGATCACCTCGGAGGAACACCATGTTGGATCTCTTGCTCCTCAAGGACGTCGAGCATCTCGGCAAGCGAGGTGAGCGGGTCAACGTGAAGGAGGGCTACGCCCGCAATCACCTGATCCCGTTGAAGTACGCCGTGCAGACCACCGCGGACAACCTCCGCATGGTGGAGAAGCGGCGCGTGGCATGGCTTGCGGAAGAGGCGAAGCTGATCGAAGAGCTCCAGGAGTTGGCGAGCCACATCGCCAAGCTGGACATCAAGATCGTCGCCAAGGCCACGGGCGAGGGCCACCTGTACGGATCGGTCACCGCCAAGGACGTGGCCGACGCTGCGGCCGCTCAGGGGGTCGCCTTCGCCGCCCGTTGCGTTCGCCTGGACGGTGACATCAAGTCCGTCGGGGACTTCGAGGCGCCGGTGCGGCTCCACGAGCAGGTCAACGTGACCATCCCCGTGCGCGTTCGCATGGAAGGCAACGAGGACTGGCTGCCGGGTCAGGATGAGGCTGCGGAAGCTCCGGAGTCCGCAGAGGACGCCCCTCCGGCCGAGTAGTCTCCCCGTCCCATCCACAATGCCGACGTAAGGTGTCGGACCCGTGTCGTAAGGTCGTGTTGCGACACGGGTCGGGTCGCTCTCCCCAGGATCGGCTGGGGCCCGCTGCGCCCTCCGCGCCGCGCCCTTAGGATGCCCGACCCTTCTCCAGCGCCGTCGGGAGTACTGATGTTCGAAGAGGAACAGGGATTCGTGCCGCCCCACAGCCGTGAGGCGGAGATGAGCGTGCTCGCCTCCGTGCTCCTGGACGCGGAGGCCCTCGGCCTGGTGGCGTCGCTGCTCCAGCCGGACGATTTCTACCAGGACAGCCACCGGTTCCTGTTCGAGACCATGCTCGGCCTCGACCGGGACAACGTGGCCACGGATCTGGTCACCCTGTGCGAGGCCCTCGAGCGCGCCGAGCAGTTGTCCCGGGTCGGCGGCAAGGAGTACCTGCTTGAGCTGCTCGAGGTGCTGCCGTCTGCGGCGAACGCCGAGCACTACGCCAAGATCGTGCGTGAGAAGTCCGTCCGCCGGCAACTGCTGCGGGCCGCGGACTCCATCCGTTCCGAGGCCATGACCTCCACCGACCCGGCGCCGGAGGTGCTGGATCGGGCCGAGCAGACGGTGTTCGACATCGGGGAGAAGGAGGGAGCGCAGGGGACCGTCGCCGTGGGGCAGGTCCTGGAATCCACGTTCTCCCAGATCGAGAAGCGCTTCGAGGACAAGGGGGCGCTCACCGGCGTGGACACCGGGTTCTACCGGCTTAACGACTACACCGCGGGGTTGCAGGCCGGAGACCTCATCGTGGTGGCGGGCCGGCCCTCCATGGGCAAGACGACCCTGGCGCTGAACCTGGTGCTCAACGCCGGCATGGCGGTCAACGCCCGTTCCCTGTTCCTCAGCCTCGAGATGTCCTCCGAGCAGGTGGCGCAGAACATGCTCTGCGCGTTGTCCGGCGTGGACGGGAACAAGGTCCGCAAGGGCAAGCTGACGGATCGGGACTGGGTCAAGCTCAACGACGCGGCGGGCAGGCTCCATGATCGGAGGATCCTGATCGACGCCACCCCCGGGCTGACCCCCATGGCCATCCGCACCAAGGCCCGACGGGTCGCCAAGCGACTGGGTGGCGTGGACATGGTCGTGGTGGACTATCTCCAGCTCATCGCCCCGCCGCCGAACGTGGAGAACCGGCAGCAGGAGATCTCGGTCATCTCCCGAAACCTGAAGGAGCTGGCCCGCGAGCTGGAGTGCCCGATCATCGCGCTGTCCCAGCTCAACCGCTCCGTGGACAGCCGCGAGGATCACAGGCCGCGCATGTCGGACCTCCGCGAATCCGGGGCCATCGAGCAGGACGCGGACGTGATCTGCTTCCTGTTCCGTGAGAGCTACTACAAGCAGGAGGACCCGGATGAGGCCCAGCCGGGGAAGCCGTCCGAGCTGATCATCGCCAAGCAGCGCAACGGGCCGACGGGGAAGGTGGATCTGATGTTCTTCCCGGACCGGCTGAAGTTCGAGAACGCTGCCCAGGGCAGCGGGGCTTGAGGATCCGCCTCCCTTCTCTTTACACCCCAGAACCAGCGGTTAGTCTCCGCGGGGAGGCGGAAATGCCATCGTCATACGGTGCAGGACGCGGTCGCCGCTGGCCGCTGGCTCTGGTGGTCGTCATCTTGTCGGCTGCTCCGATCCTGGCGCAGCCGGGAGGGGCTGCGCTGGAGGGCAAGGTGGTCAAGCGAGTCGAGTTCGTGGGGCTCGAGCGCTTCACCCCGGAGGCGGTGCTGGCGCGCATGCAGACCCGGGAGGGACGTCCGTTCCGTTCGGAGGCCCTGGAGGCGGACCTGCGTCTGCTGGCGGGGCAAGCGGATCGTCCGGCCCCCATGGATCAGCCGCCTGGCGTCCCACCGACGGACCAGCCGCCCGCACCCCCCAAGGTGTTCAGCACCATCCCCAGCGCCGCGGCGGTCCTCGATCCCGCGGACGGCAAGGTGGTGGTGACCATCACCGGCCTGGAGAACCGCCGCGTGGCCGGGCTCGTGTTCTTCGGCGTGGTGGAGTTCGGCCGCGAGGAGCTGCTGCCGCTCATCCGCACCCGTGACGGCAGCCCTGTTGATGACTTCATCCTCAGCCTGGACGTGCTGGAGCTTGAGCGGTTCTACCGCTCCAAGGGCTACCACTATGTCCAGGTCCGGTTCGTCAAGAACACGCAGGCGGAGGGCGACCTGATCGTGTTCCGCGTGACCGAGGGCCCCCAGGTAGACATCCGCGACGTGACCTTCGAGGGGGCCACGGCGTTCACCAAGGACGAACTGCTCAAGCAGATGCCGTTCACGGACGAACCCGGGTTCCTGTCGGCCAAGGAGTACGTGGCAGAGCAGGTGAAGCGGGACGCCGTCCAGCTGGAGGCCTTCTACCGCGGCAGCGGCTACCGCGACGCCCGGGTGACCTTGCTCGAGCCCGTCTCCTCGGCTGATCACGAGGACATGGACCTGGTGTTCTTCGTCGAGGAGGGGGAGCCCTACGTCGTCCGCTCCGTGCGGATCGACGGTCTCACCCTTGTCGATTCGGCGGAGGTCATGGCGGAGATGCGCACCCAGGAGGGCGGCGTGTACGAGCCGGGCTTCGACCTGCGCCTGGACATGCGGGACATCCGGGAGAAGCTGCAGTCGTTCGGGTACACGGAGGCCCAGGTCCGCGACATCAGCACCTTCGGCCGGACGGAGAACCTGGTGGACGTGCAGATCGCCGTCACCGAGGGGCAGCTGGTCCTGGTGGGTGACATCCGCATCCAGGGCAACCTGGAGACCCAGGACCGGGTCATCCGTCGTGAGATCGAGCTCTACACCGGTGAGCCCCTGAACCTCGCCAAGCTCAAGCGCTCCCGCAACCGCATCCGCGCCCTGGGGTACTGGGCGCCTCCTCGCGGCGTCACCCTGGATACCCCCGAGATCCCGGTCCAGAGCTACCAGATCTATCGCGACGCCTACCTCTCCTTGCGCGATACCAAGCGCGACAACATCAAGGACATCATCGTTCAGGTGGAGGAGCAGGATACGGGGAGCCTACGGTTCGCGGCCGGAGTCGGCTCCAACTCCGGGATCGTCGGGGACATCACTTACACCAAGACGAACTTCGACCCGTTCGATTGGCCGGAGGACTTCGGCGACACCCTGGACGCGTTCACGGGAGGCGGGCAGGTGCTGGTGATGAGCGTCCAGCCCGGCACCATCTACAGCCGCTGGCGGCTGGCCTGGACCAACCCGCGGATTTTCGACAGCCCTTACAGCGTCGGCGGGGAGCTGTATCAGACCCTCTGGCGGCGTGAGGACTGGGACGAGCAGCGGCTCGGGTACGGCGTGCGCGTGGGTCGGCGCCTGGGCGAAGACCTGTACGGCTCCCTCGCCTTGCGAGATGAGTTGGTCGACGCACAGGACATCCGGTCGGACGCGCCGCAGCTGGTGTTCGACTTCGAAGGTGAGAACCGGGTGGTCTCCCTGACCCTGGACCTGCGCCTCAACCGGCTCAACGACTTCCTCAACCCCACCGGGGGCTACCTGCTGGAGGTCAACGGCGAGCACGCCGGCCTGTGGGGAGACATCGAGTTCAACAAGATCCGTCTGAACGGAGACTACTACTTCGAGGTCTACGAGGATGAAGCGGAGCGTCTCCACGTGGTGCGCCTGAAGGGGCAACTGGGTTGGGCTTCGGAGTACGGCGACACCCGGGACATCCCGGTGTACGAGCGCTTCTACGGCGGCGGCGCGGGCAGCCTGCGCGGGTTCCGCTACCGCGGCGTGGGGCCCATGGAGAACGGAGACCCCATCGGCGGCAAGGCCATGTGGCTGGCCGGTGCGGAGTACCAGTTCCCCGTGTTCGGCGACAACTTCCGGGGGGTGGCGTTCCTGGACACGGGGTCCGTGGCCCTCGACTGGGGTGACCCCAGGATCACCGACGTCCGGGTGAGCGTTGGGTTCGGGATCCGGGTGGTGATACCGTTCCTGAGCACGACCCGGCCGCTTGCCATAGACTTTGGTATTCCCCTCATCACCCAGGACGGTGATGACACACAGATCATCTCGTTCAGCTTCGGTTCGCGCTGACCCGAGGAGGCTCTCCATGGTTCGTTTCGTTTCGTTCAGCCTGTTGGCCATCGTTCTCCTGGGGAGCGCTCCCGTCTTCGGACAGGGATCGTCCGTCGGGTTCGTGAACGTTCAGAAGGTGATCTTCGAGTACAAGAAGACCCAGGAGATCACCAAGACGTTCGAGAACCGCATCCGCCTGGAGCGCAACCTGATCCGTCAGAAACGCGAGGCGCTGCGGGCCAAGCTGGAGGCCCTGCGTGAGCAGGAGTCGGAGGCCATCGAGCGCAACGCGGCGCTGCTGGAGCGCGCCAAGAAGCAGAAGGAGATCGCCCTCGACGAGGTCGAGATCGAGCTCCACGAGAAGAACACCCTGATCCAGTTGGAGCAGGATCTGGTCCAGCACATGAAGAAGGTGTACCGGGAGGTGCGCCGCGAATCTGAGGCCATCGCCCGGGAGCGCGGGTTGAAGATGGTGCTCATGATCTCCGACGACAAGATCGGCGGCCGCACCCGCGAAGAGGTGTCCAGCGAGATCCTGGTCCGCCCGGTGCTGTGGTTCGACCCGTCGCTCGACCTGACCTCTGAGCTGCTGCAGCGCCTGAACAACTGAATGTTCACCGCCGGCGATGTGGCGACTCTGGTGGGCGGTCGCGTCGTGGGGGATGCGACCGTCGCCGTCACCGGCTTCGCCGGAGCAACAGAGGCTGCGGACGGGGACCTCACCTTCGCCCACGAGCCGCGCTGGATAGACGCCGTGAAAGACCGTCCCGCGGGGGCGGTGCTGGTGCGGGCGCAGGTGGAGGGGATGAACGCGGTCCAGATCGTGGTCGATGATCCGAACCTCGCCTTCGCCGTCGCCGTCGAGCACATGACCCGCCGAGCGGCGGCGGACCCGGTGGTGCATCCTGACGCCACCGTGCACGGGGACGCGGAGGTCCACGCCTCCGCCAGCGTCGCGGCGCGGGCCGTGGTGGACGCCGGGGCGGTGGTCGGTCGCGGCGCGGTGATCGGGGCCGGGGTCTACCTGGGACGGGACGTCCGGCTGGGGGAGGACTGCCTGCTGCACCCGAACGTCACCGTGGCCCACGGGGTCGTGATCGGCGACCGCGTGATCATCCACTCCGGAACCGTCGTGGGCTCGGACGGTTACGGCTACGCCACCACTCCCGAGGGGCGGCACGTCAAGATCCCGCAGACCGGCACGGTGGTGATCGAGGACGACGTGGAGATCGGCGCCAACGTGTGCATCGACCGGGCGCGGATCAACGAGACCCGTATCGGCCGCGGGACCAAGATCGACAACCTCGTGCAGGTGGGCCATAACGTGAAGATCGGGCCTGACTGCCTGGTGGTCTCCCAGGCGGGGATCGCCGGCAGCAGCGAGCTGGGCCGCCAGGTGGTCCTGGGCGGTCACGTGGGCGTGGCCGGGCACGCCTCCATCGGCGATCAGGCGCAGGTGGCGGCCTACTCCGGGGTCCCCGGGGACCTGGAGGGGGGCCAGGCCTACATGGGCATCCCGGCCATCCCCATCTCCGAGGGCAGGCGGGTGCGGGTCCTGCAGGCCAGGCTGCCGGAGCTGGTGAAACGCGTCCGCCGCCTGGAGCGTCGCCTGGAGGATGGCTAGGCTTCGTGTATTGTGCGCGGTGATCCCTTGAGGAATCAGCGGACCATCAAGAACCCCGTGCAGTTGAAGGGGGCAGGCCTGCACAGCGGCGAGGAGGCCACCGTCTCCCTGCACCCGGCCGAGTCAGACGCGGGGGTGGTGTTCGTGCGCGGCGACCTCGCGGGCGCGCCCCGCATCCCGTTCACCCACCAGTCGGTGGTGCAGAAGAGCCGACAGACCGCCATCGCGGCAGGCGCTGCCGAAGTGCAGACCGTCGAGCACCTCTCCGCTGCCTGCTTCGCGCTGGGCATCGACAACCTGGAGGTTCGGGTCGACGGACCGGAGGTGCCGGGGATGGACGGCTCCGGCCTTCCTTTTGTCGAAGCGCTCAAGGAGGCCGGCCGGGTCGAGCTGAAGGCGCCGCGCAAGCGCTTCACCCTCGACGAGACCATCGCCGTGCGTAGCGGGGACACCTCCATCGTCGCCTACCCGCGGGAAGATCCCGGCCTGCGGCTCTCCTACACGTTTCACCTGCCGGAGATGAACGGCTTCGGCTCCCAGTGCGTGACCCTGGACTTCACCGAGGAGACGTTCGTCTCAGGCATCGCGCCCGCCCGGACCTTCTGCCTCAAGTCCGAGGCGGAGGAGTTGAAGAGCGCGGGGTTCGGACGAGGGGCCAGCACGGACAACACCCTGGTGCTGGCCGCTGATGGCCCCGTGGACAACGAGTTCCGGTTCAACGACGAGCTGGCCCGGCACAAGATGCTCGACCTGGTGGGCGACCTGGCCCTGCTCGGCTGCGACCTGGACGCCCACATCGTCGCCACGCGGACCGGCCACGCGGCGAACCGGGAGCTGGTCCGGCAGCTCGGTGATCGCCTCGTGGATCTGGAGAACCGCGGGGTCATCCAGGCCGACACCGGGCTGGACGTGCGGGAGATCCTGAAGATCATCCCCCATCGTTATCCCTTCCTGTTCGTCGACCGGGTCATCGAGCTGGTCGGCTATCAGCGGGCCGTAGGGCTGAAGAACGTGTCCTTCAACGAGCCCCACTTCCAGGGGCACTGGCCGGGACAGCCCATCATGCCGGGGGTCCTGCAGGTGGAGGCCCTGGCCCAGCTCTCCGGTGTGCTGCTGCTCCGGCGCTTGCAGAGCGTCGGCAAGGTGGCGGTGCTCCTGGCCATCGATCGAATCAAGTTCCGCCGAGCCGTCGTGCCCGGAGACCAGCTCCGCCTCGAGTGCGAGACCCTCTCGCTGAAGAAGCGGTCGGGGAAGGTCATCGGTCGGGCGACGGTGAATGATGAGTTGACGTGCGAAGCAGTAATGAAGTTCATGTTGATGGACGCGTAGACGAGCCGGTCCATCCCACCGCCGTGGTGCACCCCACCGCGGAGCTGGGTCGGGATGTCCGGATCGGGCCTTACGCCGTCGTGGGCGAGGGAGCCGTCATCGGTGACGGGTGCCAGGTGGACTCCTTCGCGGTCATCGGCCCGTCCACGTGGCTGGGCAAGAACAACCACATCCATCATCACGCGGCCGTGGGCACCGACGCACAGGACCTCTCCTACACCGGCGAGGACTCCTACCTGGTCATGGGCGACGACAACGCCGTCCGTGAGTTCGTCACCATCAACCGTGGCACGGCCAAGGGTGATTGCTACACCCGCGTGGGATCCAACAACCTCCTGATGGCCTGCAGCCACGTGGCCCACGACTGCCTCATCGGGGATCACGTGGTGCTCGCCAACAACGTGCTGCTGGCGGGCCACGCCACCGTGGAGGACCACGCCATCCTGAACGGCGCCGCCGCCGTTCAGCAGTTCTCCACCATCGGCAAGATGTCCTACGTCGGCGGCCTGACGCGGATCGTCCACGACGTGCCTCCGTTCATGGTCGTCGAGGGCAACCCCTCCAAGGTGCGCAAGGTCAACACCGTGGGGCTGCAGCGCAGCGGCTACGGAGATGAGCAGATCGCGGCCCTGCGGGAGGCCCATCGCCGCCTCTTCCGTAGCCGCCGTCCTCGCAGCGAGGTCCTCTCCGAGATCGAGGCGGAGCCCGGTCATCCGGCGGAGGTGGAGGAGCTCTGCGGGTTCCTGCGGCGCGTGGAGCGCGGGCATCGCGGTCGCTCCAGGGGAGCCTGAGGTGTCCATCCGTTGCGCCGTGGTGGGCACCGGGGCCCTGGGCTCCGTCCACGCCCGGGTCCTCTCCAAGCTGGACGACGCGGAGCTGGTGGGGGTCTGTGACACGGACCGGGGGAGGGCGCGGGAGGTGGCCAGGAAGTGGCGCACCCGGGACCTGCCGGATCTGGCCGCGGTCGCCGCGGAGGCGGACGCCGCCATCGTCGCCGTTCCCACCTCGGGCCACCACGAGGTGGCGGGGTTCCTGTTGGAGGCGGGCCTGCACTGCCTGGTGGAGAAGCCCCTGGCCGGGGAGCTCGGAGAGGCGCGTCAGCTGGCGAACCTGGCGAGGTCCGCGGATCGACGCCTCATGGTGGGGCACGTGGAGCGCTTCAACCCGGCGGTGGTGGCGCTCCTGGCGCACGGCCTGCGGCCGCGTTTCCTGGAGGCGCAGCGGGTGTCGCCGTTCCCGTTCCGCAGCGCGGACGTGGGGGTCGTGCTGGACATGATGATCCACGACATCGACCTCATCCTGCACCTGGTGGGCTCGCCGGTGAGCGCTGTCCACGCCGTGGGCGTGGGGGTCCTGGGGGACACCGAGGACATGGCCAACGCCAGGATCTCCTTCGCCAACGGCGCCGTGGCCAACGTCACCGCCTCTCGCATCGCCATGAAGACGGAGCGCAAGCTCCGGTTCTTCGCCGACGACACCTACGTCACCCTGGACTTCCACAAGAAGTCCGGGCGCATGATCCGGCTGGCGGAGGGGGTGCGGGAGGACATCGCCGCGGGCCGTATCCGCCTCGAGGGCATGACCCCCCTGGAGGCCACGGTGAAGCGGCTGGTGCGCCGCGAGAACCTCAAGGTGCGGGCCAAGGACGAGCCCCTCATGCTGGAGGATCAGGAGTTCCTGGACGCCATCCGCGAGGGCCGGGACCCGGCGGTGACAGGGGACCATGGGGTCATGGCCATGGAGACGGCGGAGCGCGTCGTGACGTCGATCCGGGAGAACGCGGCGGCCCGCTGAACCGGCGCGAGCCCTAGTAGTCGCTCCACGGGTCCGAGACCGGGATCATGGTCTCGAAGTTCTCCCACATCTCGTGCTGGATCTCCGCCAGATGCGGGCTGCCGTGGTAGTAGCGGCGGCTGGTGAACTCGTCTGTGGGGGCCACGTCGAGGGTCCAGGCGAGGCCGTCCACTCCCATCTCCCGGGACATGGTGCGCGCCAGCTCCATCTCCTCCGGAGAGTCGTTCCAGTTGAAGAGGATGTAGCGCCAGATGATCTTCGGCCAGGTGACCCGCAGCTCATTGCGCATGCGCACCAGGGCCCTCGTGTTCTCGATGACCTGGTTGAAGTCGCCGCGCACCCGGTAGCGTTCGTAGGTCTCCGGGGTCGCGCCGTCGATGGACATGATGACCGCGTCCATGCCGCTGAGGAGCAGGTCGCGGCGCTGCTGCTCGGTGTTGAAGTACAGGCCGTTGGTGCTGGTCAGGGTGAACAGGTGAGGGTTGTTGCTCTTGGCGTAGCGGATCATCTCGGCGCTCTGCTTGTGCGCCCAGTTCTCGCCGCCCACGTGGTACTCCAGGTACTCCAGGTGCGGTGAGAGGCTGTCGATGACCTTCTTGAAGGTCTCCACGGACATGCGCGCCTTGGAGCGTGAGCCTTCGATGGCCTCGCGGTCGCAGCCGGGGCACACCAGATTGCAGGCGGCCACGGTCTCGATGTACAGCCGCCGCGGCGGGTGGGCCACGGTCATGTTCTCCGTGTCCGCGGGCGGCTCCTGGATGCGATTCGGGCAGGTGATGCAGAGGGGGCGTCGGGTGATGTCCTCGACGCAGTCCCGGCGCAGGCTCTGGTAGGCGGGGCCGTTCCAGACCTGATCGAAGTCCAGCTCGTTCACGTTGCCGAGGGGCATCTCCTTGGCGGCGTCCACGCAGGAGCACACCGCCTCACCGTCCGAGAGGATGGTGATCTGCTTCCACGGGCGGGAGCAGTGACGAGCGAAATCGGCTGCGGGGGTCTGCATTCTCAGGGGTCCAGGGGGGCCAGCTGGGCGACGATGGTCTGCGCCGCCCGCCGGTACGATCCTTCCGTGCGGAGAGCGTCCCGGACGCGGGCGAGGCCCTCTCGCTGTTGTTCCAATCGACCCTCCCGGGACCAGATCTGGTGCAGATCCTCGGCCGCCTCTCGGGCGAAGGAGCGCACACCGACATGTTCCGGGACCAGACGTTCACCGGCCACGAGATTGACCAGGCCGATGTGGTCGATTTTCACCAGGATTTTACCCAATAGGTAGACCAACGGGGAAACCCGATACCCGAGAACGAACGGGGTCAGGTGGGCGGTCAGCTCCAGGGTGGTGGTCCCGGAGGACGTGAGGGCCAGATCCGCGGCCTCCATGACGTCGTAGGGGCGCTGGCAGACGATCTTGGCGTCGAGACCCTCGAAGGCGGGCTCCACCAGAGGCAGGAAGCGCTCGTGGGAGCAGGCGACGGCGAAGCGTGCGGACTCCATGCCCGGGCGCGACCGCAGCCTCCTGGCGGCCTCCGCGAAGGTGGGGGCCAGGCTGCGGATGACGCTGCGGCGGCTGCCCGGGAAGATCCCCACCAGGGGCGCGCCTGCGGGCAGCCCCTCCCTGAGCGAGCCCATGAGCTCGCGGTCGTGGGTGACGGTGTTCAGGTGGTCCATCAGGGGGTGCCCGACGAAGACGGTCTTCAGTCCGCTGTCGGCGAACAACCGCTCCTCGAAGGGGAGGATCACCAGCATGAGGTCGCAGACGCGGGCTAACTTCTTCACGCGCCAGCGGGCCCAGGCCCAGACCTGGGGGGAGATGTAGTAGATGACCGGGATGCCGAGGGCGTGGGCCTTGGCCGCCAGGCGGATGTTGAAGCCCGGATAGTCCACCAGCAGCAGGGCCGCGGGCCTGCGCTCTTCGAGCTCCCGCACGGCACCTTGGAACAACTTCCAGATCCGCGGCAGGGCGGCCACCACCGGGAAGATCCCCATGATGGCGTCGGAGGCGAGGTCGTGGAGCACGGTCATGCCCGCCTCCGCCATCCGCGGGCCGCCGTAGCCTCGGAAGCGCAGGCCGGGGTCCTGCTCCTGCAGGGCCCTCAGCAGGTGCGCCCCGTGGGTGTCGCCGCTCGGCTCACCCGCTACGATCCAGAGTTCCCGCTCCGCCGCCATGGCGGGAGGTTAGCGCATCGCTGGCGTAAGCCCCCCCGCCGCCATCGCTTGTCCGGCCCTGTGGCAGCGTTAGGATCCCGTTCGTCAGACGTCCGGGCCACGGTGGCCGGGTCGTGCTGGTGTTGTAAACCTTTACGGTTCAAGAGGCTGCGGGTCCTGGGTGAAGGGCCCCACCAAGGCCTCTGGCCCTGGAGAACGAGCCATGTTCGCCGTTCCGATCAAGGAACTCCTCGAAGCCGGTGTGCACTTCGGCTGCCGCGCCTCCCGCTGGAACCCCAAGATGTCGCGGTACATCTTCGGCAAGCGGAACCTCATCCACATCATCGACCTGCGGCAGACCCTCCGGGGGATGATCCGCGCCACCACCTTCCTGCAACGCCTGGTGGCGGAGGGGCAGCAGGTGCTCTACGTCGGCACCAAGCGTCAGGCCCAGAGCGTCGTGGTGGAGAACGCCCGCGAGGTGCAAATGCCCGTTGTGTCCGAGCGCTGGCTCGGCGGCACCCTGACCAACTTCTCTACCGTCCGCAGTCGCCTCGCTCGCCTCGAAGAGCTGGAGACGATGGAGGCGGATGGTTCCATGAAGGCGTTCTCGAAGAAGCGCGTCGCGTCCCTCATGCGCGAGAAGCGCAAGATCTACAGGAACCTGGACGGCCTGCGCAACATGGAGAAGCTGCCGGGGGCCATGATCATCGTCGACCCCCGCAAGGAGCACAACGCGGTCAAGGAGGCCAACAAGCTCGGCATCCCGGTCATCGCGGTGCTCGATACGGATTGCGATCCGGAGCCCATCGACATCCCGATCCCGGGCAACGACGACGCCATGCGCTCGATCCAGGTCCTGGTGAAGAAGCTCAGCGAGGCGGTGGCGGCGGGCAACACGGCGCACGCCCAGTGGCTGCAGGAAGAGCAGAAGCGTCTGGCTGAGGAGGAGGCCAAGAAGGCCGCCGAGCAGAAGCAACTGGAGGAGGCCCAGAAGCGCCGCGCCGCGGAGCGCGAGGCCCTGAAGGCGGCCCAGGAGAAGCTGCGCCAGGAGCGCGCCGCAGCGGATGCTCCTGCGGCGGATGCTCCTGCGGCGGATGCTCCTGCGGCGGATGCCCCGGCGGCGGATGCCCCGGCAGCGGATGCCCCGGCAGCGGACGCCCCGGCAGCGGACGCCCCGGCAGCGGACGCCCCGGCAGCGGACGCTCCCACCGGGGACGCGGAGACCCGCCCGGGGCCGGAAGGACCGGAGACCGTCGAGGGCTGATCGTTCCCGCCCATCGACCTCGAGCACACAGGGCCTTCGGGCCTGACCAGGAGAAACAGTGATGAGCTTCACCGCCCAGGACGTTAAGGCGCTGCGCCAGATGACCAACGCACCCATGATGGAGTGCAAGAACGCGCTCGTGGAGGCGAACGGCGACGTGGACGCCGCCAAGAAGGTGCTGCGGGAGCGCGGCCTGGCCAAGATGGCCAAGCGCGCCGACCGGGCCACCGCCGAAGGGCTGATCCGCGTCAACATCGGCGACGGCAACCGCGACAGCACCGCCGTCGTCGTCACCTGTGAGACGGACTTCACCGCCAACAACGACCACTTCAAGGCCCTCGCGGACGCCGCCATCGCGGCCGCCGCCAGCGTCGACGGTGACGAGATCACCACCGACCAGGTCCTCGCGGCTGAGCACGACGGCAAGAGCATCACGGCGCACCTGGAGGAGGTGGCCAACGCCATCCGCGAGAACATGGGTGTCTCCACCGCCGTCCGCTACGCGGGCGTCTCCGGCGGCTACGTCCACTTCAACGGCAAGCTCGGTGTGATCGTGGAGGCGACCGTCTCCGACGACTCCAAGGCCGGCTCCGACGAGGTCGCCCAGATGCTCAAGGACGTGGCCATGCACGTGGCCGCGGCCGACCCGGCTCCGCTCGCCGTCTCCCGCGACGGCATCGACCCCAAGGTCGTGGAGGAGGAGAAGGAGATCCTGGTCAAGCAGGCGGTGGACTCGGGCAAGCCCGAGGACATCGCTCAGAAGATGGTCGAGGGGCGGATGAAGAAGTTCTACTCCGAGCGTTCGCTGCTCGAGCAGCCCTTCGTCATCAACCCGGAGCAGACCGTCGGCGAATACCTGGCCGAGGCCGGCAAGGGCCTGGGGACCGAGGTGACCGTTTCCCGCTTCGAGCGGATGCAGATTGGTGGCTGAGCACGACGCCACGGGCGTCCGCTACAAGCGGGTGCTCCTCAAGCTCTCCGGCGAGTCGCTGTGCTCGCCGGACGGCTACGGCGTCGACGTGGACGCGGTCGGGGAGACCGCCGAGCTGGTGCTCGCTTCTCAGGCCATGGGGGTGGAGACCGCCGTGGTCATCGGCGGCGGCAACATCATCCGCGGCGCACAGCTCTCGGCCCTCGGCATCAACCGGGCCACCGCCGACTACATGGGCATGCTCGGCACCGCCATCAACGCCATGGCCCTGCAGGATGCCCTGGAGAAGCGCGGCGCCGAGACCCGGGTGTGCTCGGGGCTGGACATCCGCAAGGTCATGGAGGCGTTCATCCGCCGTCGGGCCATGCGGCACCTGGAGAAGGGGCGGGTGGTGATCCTGGCCGCCGGGTCCGGGGCGCCCTTCTTCACCACGGATACCGCCGCGGCCCTGCGGGCCGTGGAGCTGGGCTGCGACGCCCTCCTGAAGGCCACCAAGGTGGATGGGGTCTACGACAAGGACCCGAAACAGCACGACGACGCCGTGCGTTACGACCGCCTCTCCTACCTGGACATCCTCAACAAGGGCATCGGCGTCATGGACAAGACCGCCGTGACCCTGTGCATGGAGAACGGCCTGCCCATCGTGGTGTTCGGCATGGATGACCCGGCGAATCTCCAGGGGGTCTTGCGCGGACAGGACCTTGGGACCATCATCTCCGCCTGAGGAGAGCAGCATGTCGGAAATGACCTACGACGGCATCGTGGCCGAGGCGACGGACCGCATGGGAAAGGCGGTCTCCCACCTGGAGAGCGACCTGAAGGGGATCCGCACCGGTCGCGCCACGCCGGGGTTGGTCGACCACATCCGGGTCGATTACTACGGCTCCATGACCCCCATCTCCCAGATGGCCCAGGTCTCGGCGCCGGACGCCAAGACCATCGCCATCAAGCCCTTCGACGTGTCCCAGGTGGGCGCCATCGAGAAGGCCATCCTGGCCTCGGACCTGGGCATCACCCCGGTCTCCGACGGCAAGATCCTTCGCCTACCGCTCCCCATGATGACGGAGGAGCAGCGCAAGAAGTTGGCGGTGCACGTGAAGGACATGGGGGAGCAGGCCCGCGTCGCCATCCGCAACGTCCGGCGCGACTGCAACAAACAGGCGCAGGCGGCCAAGAAAGCCGGCAGCATCGCCGAGGACCAGGAGCACGATCTGGAGAGCGAGATCCAGACCCTGACCAAGGACCACGAGTCCAGCGTCACCAGCCTGCTCGAGAAGAAAACGGAAGAGATCAACACCGTCTGAATCTGGTCTCCTCGGAGGATTTTCCGCCGAGGTGGGATTCTTGGGGCATCCTTCTGGTGTCCGTTCAGATTCGGGTCGCTCCGTGAGCGGCCCCTGGCCCCAGGTTCCCATGACCAGACCACAACACTTCATCGCCCCGCTGCTCTGCGTCGTGGTGACCCTGCTCCTGGCGGCGGTCCCTGCCAACGGTCAGGCCTGCGTCTCCGGTTCGAACCGGTCGCTGGTCTTCGACGGCATCGACGACTGGGCCAGGATCCCGGACGCCGCGGCCCTCGACGGCTATGGGGACTTCACCATCACCTTCTGGTGCCGCACGTCCAGCAACGACAACCAGGGGCTGGTGAGCAAGTACCGTCACGCCTCCCCGTCGGACGCGGACGACGCCTACTCCATCCGCGTGTATCCACCCGGGGTCATCCGGGTGCAGCTCGCCTCCGGCTCCGCCGCCTCCGGGCCCGTGGACGGTGGCGTCCTGGTGGCGGACGGCCAGTGGCACCACGTGGCGATCACCCGTAACGGCGACCAGGTCACGCTCTTCGTGGACGGCGCCGTGGACACGAGCTTCACCTTCGGCGGTCCGTTGAACGGGACCGACACGCCGCTGGCTCTCGGGGCCTTGCTCGACGCCTCCGACGCGCCGCTCCGGTTCCTCGCCGGAGACATGGACGACCTCTGCCTCTGGAGCGTCCACCGCGACGCCGCCCAGATTCAGCAGGCCATGACCTACGGCGTCTCCGGCTCCGCGCCGGGTCTTGAGGCTTGCTGGCGCATGGACGCGACGTCCGGTCAAATCGTGGCGGACGCCACCGCCAACGGCCTCGACGGGACCCTCGGCGCGGACGCCGCCGTCGCCGCCGACGACCCGTCACGCACCTCCTCGTTCCCCGCGCCCATCGTCTACTGCGGCCTCGGCGCCGGCCAGGCCAACTCGCCGGAGGCGACCCTCCTCATCAACGGCGCCGGCGTCGCCCCCGCGGCCGGCCCCTTCGTCGCCGGGGTCCCCGCCGGCTCACCCCTGGTCATGGAGTGGCAGGGCACCGCGGGCGCCCCGTTCATGCTGGCGGCGGGCGCCTACAACGGCGGCTTCATGGTCCCGGGCATCGGCTCCGTGGACATCGGCACGCCCCCCACCTTCGCCGATCTGCTGGTCCTGATCGACGGCTTCAGCCTCCCCGGAGCGTTCCTGTTCCAGCTCAACCCCAACGGCTCCTTCACCCTGGCCCTCACCGCCCCCAACATCCCGCCGGGCACCCTCGGCTACATCCAGAGCGTCATCGCCGTCCCCACCTCTCCCGCCACCCCGGTGCGCTCCACCGCAGCCTTCCGCATCGACATCCTCTGACCTCCGCGCGCCGATTGTCCGCGCCGTCCCCTCCCGCTATCCTCCCTTCCCTCGGGGGCGTAGCTCAGTCGGTAGAGCACCGGATTTTTAATCCGTAGGTCCTGGGTTCAAGTCCCAGCGCTCCCATCTGCGGCGCACCGTGACGAGGCGTGCCAACCCGCGTCCTTGACGTGAGTTGGGCGCCTCTTGTCGTTGGTGGGGTGGGGAGGCGTTTGACTCCGAGGGGACAGGGGCATAGATAAGTGGCTCGGTCCGTGTCGCAGGCGTGACGCGGGCCCGTGCGTTCGAACCCCCACACGAGAGGAATGCGATGAACGGCATGATGAGGATTGCGTGCGTGTTGACGGTGTTGATTGCTGTGTCCGGTCTCGGTGCGCCGATGATGGCGCAGGAGGCAGGGGCGGCGACGGAGCGGGAGATCATGGAGTGGCTCGAGCGGGACTCCGCTTCGACCCGGACCAACAACAAGGCGAACCCGAACTCCGTGGCTGAGTTCCTGTTCGCCTCCAACGGCGCGTTGCTGGAGCGGTCTCGGGCCGGGGCCACGCGGGAGTTCGACTGGGTGGACGTGAACCCCAAGTACGTCAGCGTGGTGCCGCTGGTGGACGGGCAGGCGGCGGTGGCGATGTACTACGCCGAGGGTCGTCTGCAGTTCAAGGGCGGTCCGGCCATCAACGACTACCGCACCCGGGCCTCCCGCACCTTCGTCAAGCGGGACGGGGAGTGGCGCTGCGTGACGGAGCACTACTCGCCCCTCATGGGTGGGTCCGGCGTCACCGCGGGCAGCCGCGTGAACTCCGATGGGCCGGGCACCGGGAGCGGAGGAGACAAGGTGCGCGTCGCCGACCGGGCAACCGGCGGGTCCATGGTCATGCCGTTGCCGGAGACGGACACGGTCAGGGAGGTCCGGCAGGTGATCAACCGGGGCTACGCCCGGACGAGGAACCAGAACAGGTCCCTCCCCGGTGAGCTGGGTCGCCTCGTGTTCCACTCCGACGGCGGGTTCATGAAGCGGAACGGCTCCATGGACGTGTTGGAGTTCGACTCCTACAACGTCGAGCCCTACCACATCCAGGTCATCCCCCTGGTGGAGGGTGAGGCGGCGGTGGCCATGTACTACGCCCAGGGGAGCATGAAGCCCAAGGGCTTCACCCTGACGCCGGACTACCGGGTGCGGGTCACGGAGACGTTCGTCAAGAAGTTCGGTCAGTGGCGGCGGCAGACCGAGCACTGGTCCCGTATGCAGGGCGCCGGGGGCGTGAGCCAGACGCCGGACCCGGACGCGAAGCCGGAGGAGGCGCCCGCCAACAAGGAGGCGTTCTCCAAGTCCGACCCCGCCATCGACGCGGCCCGCCGGGCCGTGGGCCTGTACCTGGCCGGAGACATCGACGGATGGCGCGACTGCTTCACGTGGGGCGCCAACTTCAACCACAACACCTGGGGGCGGGACAGCAAGCCCATCGGCGAGCTCGCCAAGCTCCACAAGACGTTCCACGAGAACATCAAGTCGGTCTCGCTGGGGCGGCAGAACTTCGAGGTGGTGACCCTGTGGAACGGCGGCCGACACGTTCACGGGTGGCTGCAGTTCAACACCGAGTACAAGGACGGTCAGAAGGACGAGCGCGTGGTGTTCTGCTCCTGGGGCGTGAACGACCGGAACAAGCTGTGGTACGAGTGGGCCATCTACGACACGGAGGGGATGCCGAAGCTGGCGCCCTACGGCAAGTAGCGAGGCCGCGGGCCGCGCCGGGGGGTGGCCCGTCGGCGCGGGGCCGTCACCCGTCCGCCGCGATGCGCGCTCGCAGACGCTGGTAGCTGGCGTTTTCGGGATCGGAGCGGAGGGCGTCTTCGAGGATCTTGAGGGCCGCCTTGGCGCCGTCGGCGCGGAGTCCGATCGCGCTGCTGACGGAGCGTCGCTCTCTCGCCGCAGCCGCTCGTATTCGCGGGTCAGCTACGAGTCGATCCCCGGGAACAGGGCCAGATAGGTCGTCAGGGGCTGGACGGACCCCGACGTCTGGCCTGCTCTGTAGCGGCGGACGAATTCGTTCAGCTCAGCGTCGTCGCGATCCCCGGACATGGCGGCGACCATACCAGCATGGGGAGGCCTGAACATGTCATGGAGCGTCCGCGAGTTGCGCCATGGCCCGTTTGTCCGAACCTGCGGGAACCGAGAGGCGTAGGGAGGGTCGGAGGGTCGGTTCGAGGCCGTGGGAGAATCGTGGTATCATCGCCGGACCTGCGCGGCTGGCTCCAGATCGGGCCGGGTCACTTCGAATCCCCGCGCTTCCCTCAAATCACCAAAGGAGCAACAGACGTGTCGAGTATCACACGAGTCATGGTTGCGTTGATGGCTGTGTCATCCATGGCGGCAGCGCAGTTCTCCGAGGATTTCGACGCCGGCTTCCCGAGCAACTGGAACACCCAGTCGGCGGCCACCACCTGGACCTGGAACGTGGGCCCCACGGGGTCTTCCGGCACCGGCCCCTCCGGTGACCACACCACCGGCTCCGGGGCCTACATCTACCTCGAGGCCACCGGCCAGGCGACGGGGGCGGACGCCATCGTCGATGGCCCGATCATCGACGGCTCCGGCGGCGGGCTCATGGTGTCGTTCTGGTACCACATGAGCGGCGCCGGGATGGGCACCCTCGAGCTGTTCGAGTACGACGGCGCCAACTGGAACATGGTCTGGTCCCTGACCGGTGATCAGGGCACGTCGTGGCTGCTGGCGGCGGTGCCGATCAACACCTACGGCGCCAACAACCGGGCCCAGTTCCGCTTCCGCGCGGTGAGGGGCTCCTCTTTCCAGAGCGATATCTGCATCGACGACGTGTCCGTCAACGCCCCGTTGCTGCCGCTCTATCAGGTGAACCAGGCGAACGCCGGGTTCGACATCAACGGCGCCGTCGGCGACGACCAGAACGTGGCCAACACGACGGTCTACAACAGTTGCCCGAACCTCTGCCTCAACCTGTCCAGCACCCTGACGGGCAGCGGTTGGGACCTCGGCTACGCCCCGGGCGAGCCGCCCACATCCCTCGGCGGCGCCTTCGTCACCGGCGAGGGGCAGATCGTCAACATGGACATCAGCGCCCTCGGGACCGGCGTCCCCACGTTCCTCAACGGAGGTGTGCTGCCGGCGCTGGCCGGGACCAGCTTCGCCAACAACACCCTGTGCCTGCCCTACACCCAGGCGCCTGGGACGGTGCTTCACGGTCAGATGGTGATCGCCGATCCGACGCGTCCCGACGGCATCTCCCTGAGCGCCGCCGCCCGCGTCGAGTGGGCCGCCGACACCATCCCGGCGTCACCGACCATGCCCGGTGACGACAGCTTCGTGGAGATCGACCTGGGGTGCCTGGGCGCCATGGACTTCTGCGCCACGCCCTACAGCTCGTTCTTCATCAACAGCAACGGCACCGTCGGCTTCGGCAACGGTGACCAGTCCTGGAACTCGTCTCCCGCGGCGGGCGCCTCCGGCACCGCGAAGGTGGGGTTCTGGTCGGACCTCTCCCCGCAGTTGGCCGGCGCCTCCGTGAACGTCTCGGAGACCGGCGGCGTGATCCGGGTGGACTTCGTGAACGTGCCGTACTACAGCCCGAACACGATCACGGTCACCTATCACGTGGACCTGGACACGAACAACGGCAACATCACCATCGGCGGCCTGTCCGGCATCAGCGCCAACCCCGCGGCCGGCGGCGGCGGTGACTCCCAGTGGCTCGGCCTCTCCAAGGGCGCGTCCGCTGATCCTGGCCAGACCGCGTTCGGCACCGGCCTCACCGGCGGTCCCGGCACCGTGCTCTACGAGTACACGGATGGCCTGACCGCTCCGGTGCTGCCCCCTTCCGTGGCGGCGGGCATGACCAGCCTGACCTTCACGCCTGACGGCGCCGGCGGCTACCTCTGGATCGGCCTGTAGGAGGTCGAGGCGCCGCGCGCTCTAACGCGGCGCCACGAACCTGCCGCCGTTCTCCGCCGCGAGTTGCTCCATGAACTTGCGGCGGGGTCCGGCGAGCCCGATGCCGATGGCGTGGACGACCACGCGGTTGAACGGGTTCCACCTCTGCACCGCGCGGACGATGCTGTCCTTGTCGTCCGGACCCAGCCCCGCTCCCTTGAGCTTCTGCACCGTCGGGGCTCCGTCGGAGAGCAGGAACACGGTGTCCGCCTGCAGCGGGTAGTAGCGGTCGTAGGAGCCGCGGCCGGCGGTGTTGAAGGCCAACTCCAGGGCGTCGTAGGTGTTGGTCCCGAGCTTGAGCGGCAGCGCCGTGACCCAGTCCTGGGCCCGCTTCACGTTCGCTGGGGTGGCCTTGAGCATCTCGCGGTCGAGGCGCCAGAGCCGATTGGCGAAGGCCACGATGTTGAACCGCTGGGACCGCTTCAGTTGTCCCAGGGCCCGGACCAGCTCGGCGCTGGCCACCTCCACCCGCTTCTTGTTCGACTTGCGACCCATCTTGTTCTTCATGGATTGGGACGCGTCGTAGACGTAGATGATGGAGCGGCCGTCCTGGGGGATGCCGAAGTAGTAGCCTCCGGACGCCTCCCCCTGGACCGTGGAGGTGTGTCCTCCCAGCGGTCTGGCGCCGGACGCGAAGGGGGCGCCTTCGGCACCGAACCAGCGCTTCCACGCTGAAGGTGAGGACCCCAACCGGACCCCGGTGAGCTGTTCCAGGGCGCGGGCGATCTCCGTGCGTACCCGCGGCGCCTGCTCTTCCCCCAGGCGAGCCACCAGGACCTCCAGGGACGGCGCCCACCTCATACCGCCGAGGGTCCGGGCCGCCAGTTCACGGAGCGCGGGCCGCTTGTCCTGCAGCATCTTCAGGGTCCAGGGCCCGGCCTCCTTGGCGGCGGCGCCCAGCTCCAGCAGGGCTTGCAAGGTCAGGGCCAGCTTCGGTTCCGCGCCCCTGCGGTTGCCGGCGATGATGAGCTTGATGTCCTGCGTCGCCAGCCGTCCGGCGGCGGCGGCGAGGGTCCGTTTGAGGGAGTGGGGGAGCTCTCCCTTGCCGGCGGTCAGGCGCTTCACCTGGGTGCGGACGGACTCGGGGTCCCGTTGGGACAGGAGCCCGGCCTTGATCCCGGCCTGGAGCTCGCGGATGGGCCTGAGTTCATGCCGGAACGGGACCAGCTTCTTGCCACCTCCCTGCTCCAGCAGCGGGCGGCGCTTCTCCACCAGGGGTTCGGCCTCCCGCTCCAGGGCGGCGTAGGCGGTGATGAGGGCCCTCGTCACGCGGGGCGAGTCGTAGGCCAGCACAGCCGTCAGGGCCTGGGTCTTCCCGGGGACGGAGTCGGCGGTGGTCGGCTGACCGCGGAACGCCTTCTTGAACCGGGCCACGGCCTTGCCCTCGTCCGGAGGGGCCACGACCAGGAGCAGCAGCAGGAGGGTCGGCATGACGCCCATGGTAGTCCACCGGGGAGCATCTGGTGTCCGGGCATCCCTCGAATAACCTCTTGGGCATGGACCCGGTGTCACAGGGAGTGGTGGGTGCGGTGCTGGCGCAGGCCTTCGCCAGGGAGGACGAGGTCCGGGTCGCCACCCTGGCCGGGGTCGCCGGCGGCATGGCCGCGGATCTGGACATCCTCATCACGTCGGCGGAGGACCCGCTCCTCACCATCGAGTACCACCGGCACTTCACTCACTCCCTGGCGTTCATCCCGTTGGGCGGGCTGCTGGTGGCGACGGTGCTGTGGCCCCTGGTCCGGCGGCGCGCAGGGTTCCGCCGCTGGTGGTGGTTCGCCACCCTCGGGTACGCCACCGCCGGTCTCCTGGACGCCTGCACCAGCTACGGCACCCGACTGCTGTGGCCGATCTCCGACGCCCGCGTGGCGTGGGATCTGATCTCCATCATCGACCCCCTGTTCACCCTGCCCCTGCTCGTCCTCATGGTGTGGACCCTGGTCCGTCGTCGTCCCAGGCTGGCCCGCGTCGCCTGCGCGTTCGCCTTGCTCTACATGGGGTCGGCGCTGATGCAGCAGCGTCGGGCGGAGGCGGAGGCCTGGGAATTGGCGCGCTCCCGGGGGCACGAGGTGGAGCGGCTCGTGGTGAAGCCGTCCATCGGCAACCTTCTGGTGTGGCGCAGCACCTACGCCGCCGACGGCCGCATCTGGGTGGACGCGATCCGCGCGGGCCTCCAGGTGAAGACCTACGCAGGCGACAGCGTCCCGTCCGTGTCCGTCGCGGACTTCCAGCAGCTGCCGCCGGACTCCGTGCTGCGGGAGGACATCGACCGGTTCGCCCACTTCTCGGACGACTGGCTCTGCTGGCACCCGAACGAGGCCGGTGTGCTTGGGGACGCCCGTTACGGCAGCCTGCCGGACGAGGTGCGGCCGCTGTGGGGCATTCGCGTGGACCCGGAGCAGTCGCACGTGCACACGCCGTTCGTCCGCACCCGTCGGGTGGACGGCCCCATGATGGAACGGTTCTGGGCCATGCTCCGGGGGGCGGAGCTGCCTCAGCGGGACAGGTAGGGATAGCGGGACAGCAGCGCGTCCGCCAGCACCGGGGCCACGGTGGCCACCCGTCCGCCTGCGTCCGAGAGCAGCTGAGAGCGGGGGTGGGTGTTGGTGCCGGAGAGAGAGGCCAGTGACCCCGAGCCCACGAGCGTGGAGGCGGCGTCCCGGGCCAGCACCAGGTGGGTGGTCACGGCGTGCACCTCAGCGGCTCCCTGCGCCAGGTACGCCTCCGCCGCCTGCACGAGGGATCCGCCGGTGCGCACCATGTCGTCGTAGATGACCACGGGCCTCCCCGACACGTCCGCGTTGACGCCGGTGACCGCCAGGGCGTCCTGCACCCTGCGCTTGTAGACGAAGGCCGCTTCGTACCCCAGGGCGTTGGCGATCTTGGCGACCTGCTTGGCCCGACCGGCGTCCGTGGAAGCGATGATGGGGTCCGTCAGCTGCAGCGAACGGACCAGGTCGCAGACCACGTCCATGGCGCTCAGGTGGCGGCTGACGATGCCGTCGCCGAAGTAGTGGGCGATGCCGTCCGTGTGCAGGTCCATGAGGAAGATGACGTTGCCGGTCTGCGCGGGGGGGATCGACGCCAGGGCCCGGGCCCGGGTCTTGGCGGTCACCACCTCGCCGGCCTGGGTGGCCCGCTCCATGGTGGAGTACCCGTAGTAGGGCACCACCATGGCCAGACTGCGGGCGCCGCTGCGCACGAGGTGGCAGCCGATGTCGTAGACATCCAGGAAGGCGCCGTCATCGTGGGTGCCGCCCAGCAGGATGATGTTCTTGTTCGCCACCACGTCGTGGACGCGGAGGTAGCGCTCGCCGTCCGGGAACCGGGACGATTCGAGTTGTCCCTGTTCCACGTCGAGGAGCGCCGCCAGCTCCGCCGCCAGGGGGGCGTAGCTCTCCAGGGAGAGCAGGATGCTCGAGCGCTTTCCAGGCTCCATGCCTTAGAGTATCCGACGTGGACGCGAAGACCCGGATTCCCTTGCTGATCCTACTGTTGCTGGCGACGCCGGTTTACCCGCAGGACGGTGAGAGGTGGTGGAGCTTGCGGCGCCTTGAAGGACCTCCGGTGCCCGAGGTGTCCGGGGACTGGGGACGGAACGAGCTGGACGCGTTCGTGCTGGCGCGCCTGGAGGCGGCGGGCATCGCGCCGTCCGGAGAGGCGGACCGGCGCACCCTGATCCGCAGAGCTACCTTCGACCTGCACGGACTGCCTCCCACGCCCGCGGAGGTGGACGCGTTCCTGAGCGACGACCAGCCCCGGGCCTTCGAGCGGCTGGTGGAGCGCCTGCTGGCGTCGCCTCGATACGGAGAGCGTTGGGCTCGTCACTGGCTGGACGTGGCCCACTACGGCGACACCCACGGGTTCGACAAGGACAAGGTGCGCCCCCACTCCTGGCCTTACCGGGACTGGGTGATCCGTGCGCTCAACGAGGATGTGGGCTGGGCGCGCTTCGTGGAGATGCAGGTGGCCGGGGACGTGCTCTTTCCCCATGACCCGGACGGCGTCGTCGCCACGGGGTTCGTGGCGGCGGGGCCCTGGGACTTCGTCGGCCACGTCGAGCTGCGGGAAGGGACCGTGGACAAGGCCATCACCCGCAACCTGGATCGGGATGACATGGTCGCCACCACCATGTCCGCCTTCACCAGCGTGACGGTGCACTGCGCTCGCTGCCACGATCACAAGTTCGACCCCATCAGCCAGGAGTCCTACTACGCTCTCCAGGCGGTGTTCGCGGGGATCGAACGGGCGGACCGTCCCTATGAGCCCGCCCCCGTCATGTCGCGGCGCCGGGGGTTGGAGGCGCGACGCGAAGAGCTGCGGGACGATCTGGCTCGCCTCGCCCCGGAGTCTCTGGAGACGCCGGAGGTGAGGCGCCTCGTCGCCGCCCGGGAGGCGGCGGGGGAGGAGCTGGCCGAGTCGCCGCCGTTGCCTCTGCCGTCGAGCCCCTCCAACGGCTGGCACAGCGCCATCATGTCCGGTCCGGCCCACCAGAAGTGGGTGGAGGTGGACCTCGGGCGGGCCGTGGTGCTGGACGAGGTCGTGCTCTGGCCAGCGCGGCCCGTGGACTTCGCGGACACCCCCGGGTTCGGATTCCCCTCGCGATACGAGGTCGCGGTGTCCTCAGACGCCGGCTTCAGCGACCCTCGCGTGCTGACCGCTCATGTGGACGCGGACGCCGAGAACCCCGGCGACGAACCGGTGCGGGTGCGCAGCGACGGCTCGCCGGTCCGCGTCATCCGGGTCACAGGGCATCGGTTGTGGAAGCGTTACGAGGACTGGGTCATGGCCCTGTCCGAGCTGCAGGCCATGGCCGCCGGGCAGAACCTGGCCGCCGGTGCGGAGGTCCGTTCCAGGGACTCCATCGAGTCCGGTCGTTGGTCCCGGCGTCACCTGGTGGACGGCTTCACCAGCCGTGACCGCATCGGCGCGGAGCGGCCGGGGGTCATGCGTCGGCGCGCCCTCGAGGCGGCCGTGCGTCGCATGGACCGGGAGCTGGCGTCGGAGCGTCAACGGGCGGAGCGGGAGCTGTATCCGGAGCGGGTCAAGGCCCGTGAGGTCCGGGCAGGGGAGCTTCGTGAGGTGGAGGCCCGGCTCGCGATCCTCCCCGAGCCGCGGTTGGTGTACGCCGCCGCCAGCGACTTCCGGTCCGAGGGGAACTTCAAACCGCCGCCCGGAGGTCGGCCCCGGGAGATCCGGCTCCTGGAGCGCGGCGACGTGAAGAGCCCGGGGGCGTTGGTGGTCCCCGCCGCGCTGGACTGCGTCGACGGCGTGTCAGCGGACCTGGGGCCCGACCTTGAACAGGAGGGGGCGCGGCGCGCGGCCCTGGCCCGCTGGATCACCTCACGGGACAACCCGTTGACCTGGCGGTCCGCGGTGAACCGGGTGTGGCAGCACCACTTCGCCCGGGGGATTGCCGCCAGCCCCAACGACTTCGGCGAGATGGGCGCCCGGCCCAGTCACCCGGCGTTGCTGGACTGGCTGGCGGTCCGCTTCCGGGACGGCGGCGGTTCGCTGAAGGACCTGCACCGCGTGATCCTCAACAGCGCCACGTGGCGTCAGGCTTCCGTGGGGGACCCGGTCCGGGCCGCGGTTGACGGCGGGAACCGGCTGCTGTGGCGGTCGCCGGTCCGCCGGCTCGACGCCGAGTCCCTTCGGGACGCGGTGCTGGCGGTCGCCGGCACCCTGGACCTGACCATGGGTGGCCCCGGCTTCCGCACGTTCGGCTTCAAGGACGACCACTCTCCGCACTACCTCTACGAGGACTACAAGCCGGATGATCGAGCCACCTGGCGGCGAGCGATCTATCGCTTCCAGGTGCGGTCCGTTCCCGATCCGTTCATGGAGACCCTGGACTGCGCAGACTCCTCCAGGAGCACGCCGGTGCGTTCCGAGACGGTGACCGCGCTGCAGGCGCTGGCCCTGCTCAACAACCGCTTCATGATGGAGCAGGCGGGGCACATGGCGGCGCGCGTGGAGCGCCACGGGGGCACGTTGCAGGAGCGGGTGACCTGGGCGTTCGCCCTGGCGGTGGGGCGGGCCCCCGCGGCCGAGGAGTCCGAGCCCATGACCGGGTACGCAGCGCGATACGGGGTGCCCGCCCTGTGCCGTCTGTTGTTCAACCTCAACGAGTTCCTGTTCATAGACTGATGCGACGACCTTACGAGCAGTTCATGGATCGGCGATCCTGGCTCTGGCGTTCCGGCGGTGGGTTGGGGGGCATCGCCCTGGCCGCGCTCATGGGGCGGCAGACCCACCCGGCGCCGCGGGCTCGCCGAGTGGTCCAGTTTTTCATGTCCGGGGCTGCCAGTCAGTGCGACCTCTTCGACTACAAGCCGACGCTGGAGAAGCTGAACGGGCAGGCGTTCGATCCCGGGGAAGAGGTGGAGCTGTTCCAGTCCAAGCCGGGCAAGGTGATGGCCTCGCCCTGGGGATTCCGTCGCTTCGGTGAGTGCGGGAAGCACGTGAGCAACCTGCTGCCCAACATCGGCAGCTGCGTGGATGACATCGCCTTCGTTCACGGCATGACGTCCAAATCCAACGTCCATGGCCCCGCCACCTTGCTGCAGACCACGGGCTTCGTGGCGCCCGGTTTCCCCAGCGTCGGCGCTTGGGTGAGCTACGCCATGGGCAGCATGAGCGATGACCTGCCCGCCTACGTGGTCCTCCCGGACAGCCGGGGCTACGCCCCCTGCGGCCCCAAGAACTGGGCCGCCGGGTTCCTGCCGGCGGTGCATCAGGGAACCATGATGCGGCCTGACCGCGCGGAGCCCATCGCGGATCTCCAGCCGCCCGCATCCGTCGGAGCCCAGGCCGACGCCGCGGGGCGGTCGTTGCTCCGGGAGTTGAACACCCGTCACCGGACGCGGCGGCCCGGCGACGATCGTCTCGACGCCCGCATCGCCTCCTATGAGCTGGCGGCCCGATTGCAGCTGGCCGCTCCGGAGGTGCTCGACCTCAGGGGCGAGCCGGAGCACGTGAGGCACCTGTACGGACTGGATCACCAGCCCACGGCGGAGATGGCCCGCAATTGCCTGCTCACCCGGCGGCTGCTGGAGCGAGGGGTGCGGTTCGTCCAGGTCTGGTCTGGAGCGGACAACGGACACCCCAGGCGCAACTGGGACTCCCACGAGGACCTGAAGCGGGACCATGGGGAGCTGGGGTACGCCACGGATCGTCCCATCGCCGGCCTCATCAAGGACCTGAAGCGACGCGGGATGCTGGACGACACCATCATCCTGTGGACGACGGAGTTCGGGCGCATGCCGTGCAGCCAGGGTGCGAAGGGGCGCGACCACAACCCGTTCGGGTTCACCAGCTGGATGTGTGGCGGGGGCGTCAAGGGAGGCGTGAGCTACGGTGCCACGGACCGGTGGTCCTTCAGGGCCGTGGACGACACCTGCACGGGTTACGACGTTCACGCCACCGTGTTGCACCTCCTTGGGATCGATCACGAGCAGCTCACGGTGCGGCAGGACGGCATCGACCGGCGCCTCACGGACGTCCACGGGCGGGTCCTGCGCGACGTGATTTCCTGAGGACGCGCGCAGCAACGGTTCTTTTGACCGAATAGCGGTCTCCTCGTGTGTATCCTGGGAAAGGTAGAGGAGGACCACGGCCCATGTCTGAAATCATCAAGATCGCCCTCTCGGTGACCGTCCTGCTCGCGGGGCTGGGCGTCGCTCAGGAAGCGTTCGTCCCCGGGCAGCTCCTGGTCCGCATGGACCCGGCGTTGGACGACCAGGAGCAGCGTCGGTACCTGGAGGCTCGTGGCATGTCCGTGCGCATGCACTACACCCTGCTGCGCATGTGGTGGCTCGATTGCCCCGGTGACTGGCAGGACCTGGAGGCCCGTGGAGAGGCGTTGGCGGCCGAGCCTCAAGTGCTCTTCGCGCACCCCAATTACTACGGCTGGCGGGTCGGCGGCACCGGGCCGGTGATCCCCAACGACACCGAGTTCGCCAACTGCTGGGGCCTCAACAACACGGGGCAGAACATCCAGGGCACCCCGGGCGTGAACGACGCCGACATCGACGCTCCGGAGGCCTGGTGCATTCGCACGGACGCCTCCGCCGCCATCATCGCCGTGGTGGACTCAGGTTGTCTGATGAACCACGCGGATCTGGTCGGGAACATCTGGGTGAACCCGGCGGATCCGGTGAACGGCATCGATGACGACGGCAACGGCCTCGTGGACGACGTCAACGGGTGGGATTTCCTCGGCAACGACAACAACCCGGAAGACAACGACGGCCACGGCACCAACGTCACGGGCGTGTGCAGCATGACCGGCAACAACGGCATCGGCGGCGCCGGCGTGTGCTGGCAGTCCACCGTCATGGTGCTCAAGGACGGGGACACCATCCCCCAGGTGGCCCTCTCCGCGGCGGCGTTCCAGTACGCCGCCGCCCACGGGGTGGCCGTGCTGAACTTCAGCTCCGGGTACTCCCAGGCGGCTCAGGCCACCATGCTCACGGCGGTGCAGGCATGCCAGGCCGCCGGCGTGGTCATCACCAACTCGGCGGGGAACGGCGGGGGCAGCATCGAGGGGGGCAACCTGGATGTGCCGGCGGAGTTCACGGAGGACAACCTCTTTGTCATCGCCGCCAGCCAGAACGGTGACGGGCGGGCTTCCTTCTCCGACTACGGCGCCATCAGCGTCGACATCGCCGCTCCCGGTGAGGACATCCGCACCACCACCCGCACGGGCGGTTACTCCTATGCCTCCGGGACCTCCTTCTCCGCCCCCATGGCGGCCGGGTGCGTCGCCCTGATCCGCGCACAGAATCCGCAGTTGAGCCACACCGCGGTCATCAGTTTGTTGATGAACAACGCGGACGTGCTGAGTCCGTGGAGCGGCCTCACCGTCTCCGGCGCCCGCATCAACCTGCACGCGGCCTTGCAGGCGACGCCGCCGCCCATTCCCCAATACCAGACCAACTCGGTGCTGGCGTCCCTCGACGTGAATACGGTGAGCGGTACGCAGTTCACGCCGGCCTCGGTGACGACCACCGTCGGGGCCCCCAACACCATCACCTTCTTCAGCTTCCTGCAGGGCAACGCCTGGGACCTGGGTTACGGCGTGGCGCCGTTGATCCCTCGGAACGCGGGAGCCCTGCTCTCGGCGGACGGGCAGATCGTCAACCTGGACCTGACGGACCCGAACGCCGGGACCTGGTTCAACGTCATGCAGACGAGCCCGCCGTTCCAGAACCTGACCCTCACCAACTTCGTCTTTCCCGTTCCTCAGGGGGTCTCCGCGCAGATGATCATCGTCTCGCCGGCCACCCTGTCCGGGATCTCCCTGTCACAGGCGGTGAGGTTGGTGGTGCAGTGAGCCGCGGTCCGCGGCTGGTATGGTCGCGGGCCAGTGCAACTCGTGGAGAGGGGGGTGTCATGAGGAACTCGAGTCAAGTCATGGCGGCGGTGGGGTTCGCCTTCGTGCTGGGGTCGCTGGCGGGGCTGTCGGCTTGCGATGGGGATGAGGTCGAGGAGCGCGTCGCGCCCACCGCCAAGCTGCGCTTCTTCATCGGCCTGGGGGATGTGGCAGGTCCTGGTGATCCCGGGCTCTCCCTGAGCATCCCCAATGACGACGGCACCGCCGACACGTTCCGCTTCGACCAGGCGGCGGCGGAGGCACAGCGCCAGGACGCTATCAAGTACGGGCGCGGGCGGGAGGGTGGCTACGAGGACGGGCGCTTCTATCAGTTGAGGGATATCCGTGGTCGCCCCTTGCCGGTGTTCTGGAAGCCGTGGGCGCCGGGAGCGGGGGCGGATCGAGAGGGGGGGTGGGTCTATGTCCCGGATCACTGGTATCGCGGTCGGACCGGTTTCACCGAGCAGGATGTGGAGTGGGCGACGATGGCAGGCTCCGTTGTCGTGCTCAGGCTGAGGCCCGCTCGTCGCGAGGCGTTCGAGGCGTTCACCGCAGAGTTCGTCGGTCGTTCACTTTGCCTCGTGGTGAATGATCACCTCTGGTCGAACCCGACCATCCGGGCGCCGATCACGGGGGATTCGGTAGAGATCAGCACCCCGAGCGGGTCGTCGGGAGGCTTGCTCGAGGCGCTGGGCGGACGCTGACTCAGGGCTTGTCCGCAAACGAGACCTGGAAGATCTTCGGCCAGTTCTTGCCGGTCACGTACATCTTCCCCGTGGCCGGGTCGCGGGCGATGCCGTTCAGGACGTAGCCCTTGGACCCGGCCTTCCGGTCCCGCTCCGCGAGGGTCGCGCGCTCTTCCTCGCTGAGCAGCTCCGTCATATCGGCGCGCCCCACCACCTGGCCGCTGCTGGCGTCGATCTTGATGATGAAGTTCGTCTGGAAGATGTTGGCCCAGATGTGACCGTCCACGAACTCGAGCTCGTTGATCCGGGGCACGGGGTCGCCGTCCTCGTCCTTGACCACCAGCGTCTTGGCCGGCTTGAAGTCGGCGTCGAAGAAGTGGAGCTTCCCGTCCTTGTTGCCGGTGGACATGATCAGGTGGGTGCCGTCGTTGGTGAGGCCCCAACCTTCTCCGCGGTACTTGTACCGTTGCTTGGCGCGAGCCCGCTTGCCCTCGAAGTCGGAGGGCTTGACGGTGGCGGGATCCAGGGCATCGAGGCCCAGCCCGGAGAGGTCGTACTCCAAGCCCACCCGGTCCCGCCAGGTGACCTGATAGAGCCGGTCGTTCATCACGGTGATCCCCTCGCCGAAGAACCCGGAGGGGATCCCGTGTCGATAGCACACCTCGCCGGTGTCCAGGTTGACGATCCGCCAATCGGATTCGTTGGTGTTCCCTGTGCCTTCGAGCAGGAACCCCTTGTAGAACTCCAGCCCCTGGGTGTAGGCCCCTTCCTCCTGGTGGGGGAAGGAGGCGTTCACGGTCCAGGTCAGGTTCACGGGGTCGCCGCCGCAGCCGGAGGCCAGGATCGTGGCCATGGCCACGATCACCAGCCCGCACCTGCGTGGTCCGGGAACGGAGCCGCCCGGATGGGACCGGCGGCGGGGGGCGGGAGCATTCATGGTGTGTTCGCGTCCTCGTGGGTGGTCGTGGTTCGGGGTCCCCATGGGGGAAGGTTAGCGACCCCGCGTGCCCCAGTCACGTCGTTCCGCCGGTGGAATCCGGTTCGGCCCGTCGTCCCGATCCCACCCCCGGGTGGTCCTCAGTCCGCCGCGGGTAGCGAAGATGATGAGGATGGAGAAAGGGGCCACCAGCATGGCCAGGATCATCAGCCCGGCCCCCAGATCGAACTCCTCGAGGGCGGAGACGAACCCCAGCACCAGGATCATGAGGAACGCGGTCGACGCCCAGCGGTCGTTCATGGGTCGAGAATACCAGGGTCCGGGCTGGTTCCGGGTGTCGTCAGGTTGTCTCCGGGCCGCGCCCTGATAACTTTCCTCGTCGGCGGCCCCGTCGTCTAGCCAGGTCCAGGACACCAGGTTTTCATCCTGGTAACACGGGTTCAAATCCCGTCGGGGTCACAACCGGAGGGGCGTCCATCGTGACGCCCCTCTTCTTTTGGGCGCCGGCACCGACGCGCTGCCCCGCCCGCGCGCATTGAAGCTCCGCGCGCGCGCAGGTTGGAGCGCCCATGATCGGCCGAGGGATCTGCCGATTCGGCTGCCGTACTGGGATAGAGTGTCCCGGGGAGCCGACTTCGGGCTCTGGAGCGACCCATGGATCTCGAACAGGTCATCAATGAGATCGGTGACGGCTCGAAGGAGTTGTTCCGGCGCAAGAACGCGGTGCTCTCCTTCGGGGAGTACATGGAGCTGTTGGCGGAGCAGCCCTACTCGCTGACGCGCAACGCCCCGACCTACCTGCGCGACCTGTTCCTGCACCACGGTTGTTACGAGGTCCCCGGGATCGGCGGCTCCACCATCCGTTGGGGCCTGTTCGATGACCCCAACGACACGGGGCAGGGCCTCGTGTTCGGGCAGGAGTCGGTGCAGAACCGGCTCTGGGAGATCTTCGTGGAGTTCGTCGAGCGAGGGAAGTGTGACCGCTTCGTGCTGCTTCACGGGCCCAACGGCTCGGCCAAGAGCTCCATCGTCGAGGCGCTGAACACCGGCCTGGAGTGCTACTCCCGTACGGAGGAGGGCCCGCTGTTCAGGTTCTCCTGGATCTTCTGTGACGCCAAGCAGCGGGAGGCTCTCGGATTCGGCGCCGATGACGAGCACCTGGACGATGACTCCTACGCCCACATCGACGATTCCCTGATCTCCTCCCGGGTGCCTGACGAGCTCAAGGACCCGCCGTTCTTCCTGCTGCCCAAGCAGCGCCGCGCGGAGTTCATCGAGCAGGCCCTGGATGAGGCCTCGGAGGAGGAGCGGCGGCGCTTCCGCTGGAACCCGTTCATCCTCCAGGGAGACCTCTCGCCCAAGAACCGTGTCATCTACGAGACCCTGCTCAAGTCCTATGAGGGGGACTGGCGCCAGGTGATCAAGCATGTCCGGATTGAGCGCTATTACATCTCCCACCGCTACCGCACCGGTTGCGTGACCATCGAGCCCCAGACCACCATCGACGCCAACACCCGAGTCCTCGGGCACGCCCAGATGTCGGGCCTCCCGGCCGTGCTGATGCACGAGCTCCTGATCGAGGCGCAGGGTGACCTGGTGGACTCCAACGGCGGCATCGTCGAGTACTCGGATTTCCTCAAGCGCAACCTGGAGGCGAACAAGTACCTGCTGACGACGGCGGAGCGGGGCTACGTGAACCTCAACGGCCTGCGCCTCTCCCTCAACCAGGTGTTGTGCGGGACCACCAACGAGAAGTTCCTCGTGGCGTTCAAGCGAGACCCCAGCTTCACCAGCTTCAAGGGCCGCTTCGAGCTGGTCCGGGTCCCGTACCTGCGGGAGTACAAGAAGGAAGCGCACATCTACGGCCGCCACCTCGAGCAGGTGTGCGGCGGACGGGAGGTCGCGCCTCACACCGCCATCACCGCCGCTCTCTGGGCGGTGCTCACCCGGCTCAGGCGCCCGCAGCCGCGGGCCTATCAGGGGCCCATCGCGCGGCTGATCAAGAAGCTCTCGCCGATCCAGAAGGCCCGGCTCTACGAGCGCGGGGAGATCCCGGCCGGCATGAACCAGGAAGAGGCGAAGCTGCTGCGCGGCCACATCCCCGTTCTGGCCGCCGAGTTCGATGGGATGGAGGAGGAGTTCGAGGGCCACGCGGACGCCGCCTACGAGGGGCGTCGCGGCGCTTCACCCCGGGAGATGATGGCGCTGCTGACGGACATCGCGGTGGAGTGTGACCGCGAGTGCATCACCCCCGTGGACATCTTCGACGGCCTGCCTCGCCTGATCGAGGACCCGAGCCTCTACAGCTTCCTGCGCATCGAGGAGGACGGCGAGTACCACGACCCTCGGGGCGCCATCGACATGGTGCGGCGTGAGTACCTGAAGCACGTCGCGTTCGAGATCCAGAAGGCCTCTGACTTCGTCGATGAGACGGAGTACGACCGCCTCTTCTCCGACTACATGCGCCACGTCATCGCCTTCGGGACGAACGAGAAGGTCATCAACGCCCAGACAGGTGATCCGGAGCCGCCGGATGAGAAGCTCATGCGGGGCGTGGAGGAGCGGCTGACGGTTCAGGACGACCATGAGGAGTTCCGCGGCGAGCTCATGAGCAAGATCGCCGCCTTCCGTCTCTCCAATCCGGACAGCCCCATCGTCTACGAGCACCTGTTCCAGGATCACTTCGACGCCCTCGAGCGGTCCTACTTCACCGAGCGTCATGACCGCATCGTGGGGCTGGTGGATGACGCCCTGCTGGCGTTCTCCGGCGGCATGGACCAGCTGGACAAGGATCGGCAGAAGGCTGCCCGCAACCTGGTGGAGCGCCTGATCTCCGAGTTCGGGTACTCGGAGATCTCCGCCGGCCTCATCCTCGGCTACTTCCAGCGCCACAACGGCGACCTGGAGTACTGATCAAGCCCTGGGGTGGGCGCTCTCGTAGGCCGCCCGCAGGTGCTCTGGCGAGACGTGGGTGTAGACCTGCGTGGATGAGAGGTGCTTGTGCCCCAGCATCTCCTGCACCTCCTTCAGCCCTGCCCCGTTGGAGAGCAGGTGGGTGGCGAAGGAGTGGCGCAGGGTGTGGGGGGTGATCCCCGGCGGGAGCCCGGCCCGGACCAGGGCCTTGTCCAGCAGCCGACGGACGGAGCGGTCCGACAGGCGACCGCCCCGGTGATTCAGGAACAGGGCGGCTTCGGAAGGGGGGCGGGCCTTCAGGTCGCGCCAGGGCAGCCACGCCTCGATGGACTCCACGCAATAGCGACCCAGCAGCGCCAGACGCTCCCGCCGCCCCTTGCCCATGACCCGTGCCCGGCCGGCCCGCAGGTCAACGGCGCGGACATCCAGGCCCACCAGCTCGGAGACCCGCAGCCCCGCAGAGTAGAGGGTCTCCAGGAGGGCGCGGTCACGGGTCTCGATGAAGGTGTCGCCGGCGGGGGCGGACAGCAGCTGGCTCATCTGGGCCTCCGTGAGGACCCGGGGGAGGCTGCGCTGCCTGCGGTGGACGCGCAGGGCCTGGGCCGGGTCGTCGTCGCTGTGCCCCGCCGCCAGCAGCCAGCGGTAGAACCCCCGCAGCGCCGCCACGTGTCGGGCGACGCTGGTCCGGGTGAGGCCCTCGTCGAGCAGGCCGGCGACGTAGGCCTTGAGCTCCGTCGGGCCAACGGAGGTGGGGTCCCGCCGTTCCGCTTCTCCGAGGGACCCCAGCCAGCGGTCCAGGTCGGCGCTGTAGGCACGGAGGGTGTGTTCGGACACGCCCCGCCCGTGCTCCAGGTGTGAGAGGTACTCTCCGAGCAGTCGCACGGAGGCATTGTAGGGCCTGCGGTGCTATCTTCGTCGCCCATGTCTTGCCGTCCGTTGGAGTTGTCTACCGAGCAGGTCCCGTTCCACGGAGACACGGGCGACCTGCTGGCGCGGGCGGCGGACCTGCCGGGGGTGGCGCTGCTGGACAGCGGCGGCCCGCGGTGGGGGCGGTTCAGCATCCTCGGCGTGGGGGGGCGGCCCGTGGTCAGGTGGCCGGACGCGGCCGGGGACCCGTTCACCCACCTCCGGCGTGCGACGGAGGAGTTCTCCGCCCCGCGGCACCATCGGTGGCCTTTCACCGGCGGGCTGATCGGTTGGCTGGGCTACGACTGCCGCCTGCTGCTGGAGACCCTCCCGGACCGGCACCCGCGCTGGTCGCCGTTGCCGGACGCCTACTTCGCCGCGTATCGGGTCTGCGCCCTTCGTGACGAGCTGACGGGGGATGTGGAGATCGCCGTCCTGGAGGACCCGGACGACCCGGCCGCCAACGCTCGCTGTCGGGAGCTCGCGTCGATCCTGCGGCGTCGGTTGCAGGGGCCGCCACCCGAAGCGGTGCCCTCGGCGGGGTCCAACCCCGTCTCCATGCTCCCGAAGGAGCGGCACCTGGCGGCGGTGCGACGAGCTCGCGGCCACATCGCCAGGGGGGACGTGTATCAGGTGAACCTGGCGCAGCGCCTCACGGCGCCCCGTCCGACAGACCTGGTGGGGTTCTATCGGCGCTTGCGTGCGGACAACCCGGCCGCGTTCGGTGGTTACCTCCCGCTGGATGGGGCGGCGCTGCTGTCCGTCTCACCGGAGCGCTTCCTCTCCGTCGACGGTGGTCGCGTGGTCACCCGGCCCATCAAGGGGACGGCCCCTCGTGACCCGGACCCGGAGCGAGACGCCGCCGCCGCCCGGGCGTTGCTCGCGTCGGAGAAGGACCGGGCGGAGCTGGCCATGATCGTGGACGTGCTGCGCAACGACCTCTCCCGGGTTTGCGCGCCCGGGTCCGTGCGGGTGACCCAGCCCATCACCCTGGAGTCCCATCCGACCGTGCACCACCTGGCGGCGGAGATCGACGGCCAACTCGAGGAGGGCAATGACCGCGTGGACCTCCTGCGAGCGGCGCTCCCCGGCGGGTCCATCACCGGCGCGCCGCGGATCCGGGCCATGGAGCTCATCGACGATCTCGAGTCCTGCCGCCGCGGGCTCTACTGCGGCAGCCTCGGCTTCCTGGGGTACGACGGCCGGATGGACACCAACATCCTCATCCGCTCGGCGGTGGCGACCGGTGACCAGCTGGTGTTCTTCGGGGGTGGGGGCATCGTCGCCGACTCGGAGCCGGCGGCTGAACACGCGGAGACGCTGCACAAGGTTACCGGGTTCATGCGCGCCCTCGGTGTCGCGGAGGAGGTCTCCGTTGACGCGTGACCTGTTGCCCGCGATAGTCGACGGCGAGGTGCGGCCGGACGGGCGTGTTGACGTCCTGGTGCTCGGAGGCGGGTTGCAGCAGGGGGAGGGGCTCTTCGAGACCCTCCCGGTGGTCGGAGGGAGGCCTCACTTCCTGGAGCGTCACGCCGCGCGATTGGCGGGAGGGGCTCGCGAGCTCGAGCTGGACCCGGCTCCCGATGCGGCGACCTGGGCCGCGGACCTGAGGACGCTCACGGCCGCGGCCGCGTGCGACGACCTGGCGGCGAGGCTGCTGTTGTTCAGGGACGGGGCCGTGGTGCGCCGCGCCGTGGCGGCGCAGCCGCTCTCGCTCGCGCCCCTGACCCCGGCCCGCATCGGCCCGGCCCGCAGCGGACTGGCCGGCGCCCGACCCCTGGCACACCTGAAGACACTGAACTACCTGGGGCCCCGACGAGCGCACGCGGAAGGCGTCAAGGACGGGTTCGATGAGGTGCTGTTCGTGCTCGATGACGGCACCGTGTTGGAGGGCAGCCGCAGCAGCGTCTTCATGGTCCGGGGCGGGGTCCTGACCACCCCCCCGCTGACGCTGCCGATCCTGCCTGGGGTGACCCGGGAGGTGCTCCTGGAGATCGCCCGGGATGAGGGGCTCCGCGCCGTGGAGGAGCCGTTCACCGTGGCGGACCTGGGCTCCGCCGACGAGGTGTTCCTCACGGCCAGCCTCCGGGGGGTTCGGCCCGTGGCCACCGTGTCCGACCGACCGGTGGCGGCGGCGCCAGGGCCGGTGACGGCGCGCCTGTCGGAGCTTTACGGCGCCCGCGCCTCCCGAGGTCGTTGACCTTGCGGGGCGGGCGTCGCCCCCTCAGAATGGGCTCGAATACAGGAGACCTGACATGAAGAACCCGCTGCCGTTCCTGCTCCTCGGGCTGTCCCTGCTGGCCCTCTCCGCGCCCGCCCAGAGCGAGGCCGCTGACGAGGCCATGGACGGCCTCAAGAAGGCGTTCAAGGAGAAGTACCCGGACGACCAGATCGCGTTCGCGGGCAAGTTCGTCGAGTGCTGGGGCGACGCCGACGACAAGCAGCGGGCCGCCATCCAGAAGCTGTGCAAGCGGGGCCTGAAGAGCAAGGACCGTGACGTGCGGGTGGCGTTCGTGGAGTCCGTCTCCAAGCAGACCGGCGGCAAGAAGGACAAGTGGGGGACCAAGTCTACGGACCTGCTGGCGGGGATCCTCAAGCAGAAGAGCACGGAGAAGGACCTGGACTTCATGGACAAGGTGGTGGCTGGGATCGGCACCCTGGCCAACAAGAAGGGCGTGGGCATCCTCACCAAGTTGCTCAAGTACAAGGAATACGCGATCGTCGCCGCTGCCGCTCGCGCCCTCGCCAACTACCGGGACGCTCCGATCAAGAGCAAGAAGCTCATCTTCGAGGAGGTCAACAAGATCTACGGCGGCCTGGAGAACTCGGCCCGGGACCCGCGCAACGCGACCGCCCGGAGACGGCTCGGCGTCGTGCAGTCCTCCATGGAGCTCTGCCTGGACACCATCACCGGCAAGAAGATCGACGGGGCCATGAACTACCAGCGTTGGTGGAACAACGAAGGCAAGAAGGCCAAGTCGTGGGGCCCGGCGGACAAGTGAGGAAGATCCGTCTCGTGACGGACGTCTGACCTGCCGCGGCCCGCGGGAGCCCGGCGGGCCCCGGTCCCACCAACAGGCGCGTCTCCAAATGAACAACCTACGGCCAGCGCTGCTCCTCCTGTCGGTCTCGGTCACCGCCATGATCGTCATCCTGCTGACGCGGGGGCGGGGTCCTGAGGGCGACGGGACCGTCTGGGATCCGGGGGCCCCGTCGGGGGCGACCCAGGTGGCGATGTCGGGCGCCGCGGACGGCCTGGAGGTCGTGGCGAGGCGACGGTTCGCCAGTGATGACCGGCAGGAGTTCACGGACCGTTCGTTCGCCCGGGCCCTCGGCATGAGCCCGGAGCGATGGACCTTCGTGGAACTGCTCGTTGCCAACGATCGCGATCAGGCGGTGCGCGGCCTGGACCCGGCGGAGTTGATCTTCGTCGATCATGACGGCGCGCGGGTTCATGGGAAGGACCTCAGAGCGGTGGCGGTGGAGACCCCGTCCGCGCGGCTGCTGCTGGAGGTCTACGCGCCCCCCGTGGCGAGGCCCCTGCCCGGGCGATCCATGCGGCGGATGGTGGTGGCCATCCCGTCATCGGTGTCCCTGCCACGGCTCGATTCCGGGTCCTGGCTGGGCGTCGACATGAGCCCCAGCGTGGTGAAGCTCGAGGCCCTGGAGAAGTGGATGAACCGGACCGAGCTCAGCGGGCGATTGCTGGAGGCGGTCCTGGAACCTTCTGGTGATGGAGCAGGTGATGGGCGATAAGGACGCGCGTGACCAGGAGCCCGGTGACCCCCAGGTCCCGGCGGAGCGAGCTCCGGAGGTGGGCCCCGTCGGGCGGCACATGGAGAGCATCGAGGCCACCATGAAGCTGCAGGCCGAGATCCTCAAGCGCATGCACGACAACCAGGAGGAGTTGAGCCGGACCATCAAGGACACCAACCGGTCCGAGATGATGATCCAGTCCACCCGGTCCCTGAACGAGTCGTTCATGGGGATGAAGCGCGTGCAGGAGAGCCTCATCGATCGTATCGGCGACCATGACGGGGCGCGCAAGTGGGTGGTGATGGGGGCGGTCCTGGGGATCGCCGCCGTGGTGTTGGTGATCTTCATGAGCGTGGACTCCTTGCGGCAGGGGGTGGAGTCCGTGGGGGATCAGGTGCAGCGATCCGCGGAGGAGGCGGCGCGACCTACCGAGGACCCGGTGGCGAAGGCCGCCCTGGAAGAGATCCGGGGGATGCGGGAGCGTATGCGACGGGTGGAGGGCCGGGATCAGGCCATCTTCCTGGAGAGGTTGTCCAAGCTGGAGAGCCAGATCCAGGTGCTCCGCGAAGAACGGCAGCGCGTGGCGACGGAGTTGACCAGCGCACAGCAGGCCCTGGCGACGGAGCGGGCGAGCTCCAAGGGGGTCCGGGAGGAGTTGGCCAGGGCGACGGAAGAGCTGGCGGTGGCCCGCAAGGAGACGGGCCGCCTCACGGCCAGGTCCGTGGCCAACGAGGAGCTGATCGCTCGTCTGAACGACCTGGTGGCGTCTCTCAAGCGACAGTCCTCCGTGCCCGGTGATTCGAATCCGCAGGACGCCCCGGCGGTGGCGGCGGCGACGGCCCCGACCACGGAGAAGCCGGCGGAGGGGGCCGAGCCCCCGGGGGAAGGGGAGGCCGAAGAGGACGCCCCCAGCTCCCGCAACGTGACCCCGGCCTTCATCGCCGACTTCAACAAGCTGCTGTCCCGCCATCGCGGCGGTGAGGACTACCGCCTCATCACCGCCGGGTCCTACGACGTGTCCGGGATGAACGGCGTGGTGCTCGAGGTCCGGGGTCGGGACGGTTCCCTGGCCAAGACCATCAGGGCGGAGCAGATGGGGCTGAGCCTGGCCGCCGCCGGAGGCTTCCTGGAGATGGACTTCGAGGACGGCTATGTGGAGTTCCGCCACGGCCTGTCCAGGACGGTCAAGAGCCCCTTCTTCAAGGGGCGCTATCAGATCGTGGTGCCGGGAATCGAGCAGGATGACTGGCTGGGCGCCAGCCTCGCCTTCCTGAAGATGAAGTGAGGGGCGCCTTTCAGCCGTCGGCGCGGGCTGGTCGATGAGCAGGGCATGGCCCACGTCATCGAAGAGGAGTGTGTCTCCTGCGGTCTCTGCGTCGAGGCCTGCCCTGAGCACTGCATCACCGAGGCGGACGCCACGTTCGCTGTGCACGCGGATCGATGCACGGACTGCGGTGACTGCGTGCCGGCCTGCCCCATCGACTGCATCGTCGGTGTGCCCGTAGGCGGCGTGTACGGCCGTTGACGCGGCGGGCCCCGGACCCGATCATCGGGCCGTGGCGTTCATGGGCAAACAGCGGCGGGACGAGGACGATCGACCGCTCTCCGTGGCGGAGCTGAATCAGGCCGCCAAGGAGCTGCTGGAGCGGGGGTTCCCCGACGTCCTCGTGGAGGGCGAGGTGGGGCGGGTCACCAACCACGCCTCGGGCCACTGCTGGTTCAGCATCAAGGACGATGAGGCCTCCGTGGACGGGGTCTGCTGGTCGTCCACCCTGCGCTCTCTGCCGCTGCGGCCTCAGGAGGGGATGCGGGTGGTGGTGCGGGGCCAGCTGACCATCTACCCCAGGAGCGGACGCTTCCAGATGGTCGTGCGGACCCTGCGCCCCGCCGGAGAGGGGAGCCTGCGCGCCGCGTTCCTCAGGCTCAAGGCCAAGCTGGAGTCGGAGGGCCTCACCGCTGCCGAGCGGAAGCGGCCGCTGCCGTATCTGCCGCGGGCCGTGGGGATCGTCACGTCCGAGTCCGGCGCCGCGTTGCAGGACATGCTGCGCGCCATCAGGGATCGCTTCCCTTCCATGCGGTGCGTGCTCTCGCCGGCCACGGTCCAGGGCGCGGGCGCCCCCCGACTCCTGGTGCGCGCGTTGCAACGGGTCTGCGCTGTGGACGGCGTGGACTGCGTCATCATCGGCCGTGGCGGCGGCAGCCAGGACGACCTGGCGGCCTTCAACGACGAGGAGCTCGCCCGCGCCATCGCCGACTGCCCGGTCCCCGTGATCTCCGCCGTGGGTCACGAGATCGACGTCAGCATCTCGGACCTGGTGGCGGACGTGCGCGCGTTGACCCCCACCGCCGCCGGAGAGCTCGTGGTGCCGGATCTGGGCGGGTTGCGCGGCGACCTGGACGACCTGCTGGCGCGGCTGCGTCAGGGTGCGCGGCGCCTGGGGGGAGAGGAACGGCGACGCCTCGAGGAGCTGGCCCGGCGTCCCGGGCTCAACCTGTTCCCGCGGGTCATCGAGGAGCTGCGCCAGGACCTGGACGCGCTGGCCACGCGGCTGGCGCAGGCCGTGGGGGCGGGTGTCAGCCTCCATCGGGCCCACGTGCAGATGCTCCAGGGTCGCCTGGAGACGGGCGCCCGGTCCTCCGTGGCCGCCGCCAGGCATCGGCTCGAACCCCTGGCCGCGGCGCTGCGCGCGTTGAACCCGGTCCAGGTCCTGGGGCGGGGGTTCTCGGTCACGAGGGTGGAGCGGGACGGCGAGATGAAGATCGTCCGGGGGCCGCGAGATGTGCAGCCGGGGGACCGGATTCGCACCGCCTTCGCGGCGGGTGATGAGGTGGTGTCGGACGTGAGCGACCTGGAGCCGAGGGCGCTCCCCGACGTGGAGTGATAGAGTCCGGCGGATGGCTAAAGCGGCGAAGAAGAAGGCGTTCAAGGACCGGCTCGAGGACCTGTCGGGCATCGTCGAGGAGCTGGAGCGTGGCGAGCTGGACCTGCAGGACGCCATCAACCGGTTCGAGCAGGGGCGCAAGCTGCATGGCCAGCTCATGGAGGAGCTGGCCACCTATGAGAAGCGCCTGGAGAAGCTGCTGGACGGTCCGGACGGCGAGGACCGGCTGGTGGACGTGGACGAGGAGTGATGCCATCGAACCGACGGCCCTCCAGGCACGCTCCCAGGGGTGATGGCCTTTCGCTTCGATGACGACTTCCGCGCCAGGTTGCTGGCGCTACCGACCCTGGTCCGGAGGGGCGGCGGTTCGCCGGAGGGCGCCGGAGGAACCAGCAAGGGCGGGCGGGTGGAGTTCAAGGACCACCGCCCCTACGTCCACGGCGATGACGTCAGGGACCTGGACTGGCACGGCTACCTCCGCCTGGATCAGCTCCTGATCAAGGAGCACACCCGGGAGGAGGCGCCGGAGGTGGCGCTGCTGCTGGACCGCTCCGCCTCCATGGGGGGATCACCGGGAGAGAAGGACCGCCTGGTGCGGGAGCTCTGCGCCGGTCTCGGGTACGTGGGGCTGGCCGCCCGCTGTCCGGTCACGGTCATGATCTGCGCCGAGGGCGGTCCGGTGACCGTGGGGGCGTGGCGATCTCATCGCAAGGTGGATCAGCTCCTGGCCTGCCTCGAGGGGCTGGGCGAGCCAGACGGAGACACCCACCTCAGAGGCCTGAGGCACCTGCGTCCCCCTTCCGCTTCGGGGCGGGTGGCGTTCGTGCTCTCGGATTTCCTCCTCGACCCGCTGCCCGCGGAGATGGCGGTGGCCCTGGCCCGTGGCGCGGGGTCCGGTTGCTTGCTCCACGTGATCACCGATCAGGAGCGCCGCCCGTCGTTGCCCGGCAGCTGCACCCTCCTGGACCCGGAGAGCGGGGAGCGGTTGTTCCTGGCGGATGCTGCCGGCGTCGCCGCTGCTTACGGTCGCCAGCTGGCGGAGCACGAGGACGCGGTGGCGAGGCTGGCAGCGGGGCACGGCGTCGCCTCCCATCGCGTGGGTGACGGTGAGCCCTTCGAGAAGACCGTGGCCGCAGTCTGCGGCGCCCAGGGTGCGGCCCGATGATGTTCCTGCGGTGGCAGGTCCTGTTGCTGCTGCCGGCGCTCATCGCGCTGGTGCTCTGGGTCCGTCGGCGGGCCCGTCGACGACCGCGTCCGGTGACCACCTGGATGTTGTTCCAGCGCGCGCTTCGACAGACCCCGGACGCGGCGGCCCCACGTCGCCCGCTGCTTCGGGATCTCCTCCAGGTGCTGCCGGCGGCGTTGGTGGTGCTGGCCCTCGCCCTCCCGGTCATCCCCGGTGACGGCGGACCGCAGACCGTGGTCGTGGTGGACGGCAGCGCATCCATGGAGACCAGCAGCGGCGGCGAGTCCCGGACCGCCCGCGGTGTTCGGGAGGCGCGGGAGCTCGCCGGCGGGCCCGTGCGCGTGGTGTCGGCCACGGACGGCCTCCCGGTCCTCGCCGCCAACCTGCGACGCGGTGGTGAGTCCGTCGTGGTGGTGACGGACCGTCCCATGGAGGTGGCGGAGGGCATCGGGTTGGTGGGCATCACGGACACCGCCACCAACGCGGGGGTCACCGCCTGTGGCCTCGACGACGAGGGCGGACTGCTGGTCCGGGTCGGGGGCGCCCGGGTCCGGGGGCCGGTGATCCTCACGGTCTCGGGCCTGGATCCGATCACCATCGGCGCCGGGGAGCTTCCTTGGCGGGGAGTCCTGCGCCCGCCAGTCGATCAGGCGTCCCGATTGGAGGTCACGGTGACGACCGAGGGAGACGCGAACCGTGCTGACGACCGGGTGGTCCTCGCCAGGGAGTCGGCGCGCGTCTCCGTGGGCCTGCCGCCTCGCGGCCAGGACGCGCTCTGGAGGGCCTTCTCCGCTCATCCCATGGTCGACCCATTTCGCGGTGAGGGACCTTGCGACCTCCGGGTGGGTTCGGGCGAGGGCCGCCATCGCCTCGCGGTGGCTCCCGAAGCGGGCGCCTCCCCCCGACCCGTGACCGGGGACCTGGTGTGCGAGGGGTCCTCCCTCACGGGCACCCTCTCACTCCCCGCGGTCTACAAGCCGACCGCCGGCGACGGCCAGGTCCTGGCCCGGGTCGGGGAGGCGGCCCTGGTGGTCGCCATGGACAGCGGCGTCTCGCTCCTGCAGGACCCGGACGCTTGCGACTGGCCCGAAGACCCGACGTTCCCGTTGCTGTGCGATCAACTCCTGGTCTGGCTCGGCCTGGACGGCGCGGCCACCTTTCGGGCGTCGCCGCCGGCGGTGCTCAGCCTGGAGGAGACCGCGGGCCCGACGTGGTCCGGGCCGGTGGCGCGTCGCCCGGCTCCCGGCGACAGGGTGGGCACGCACCGCACCCTGGAGCCGTGGCTCTACGCCTTCGCGGCGGTGGCGGTGGTGCTCTTCGGGGTCACGCGTCTGAGAGCTCGTCGGAGCGCCGGGTCGCCGCCACCACCGCGGAGATGAGCATGGGGCGCAGGCCGCTGGCCTCCAGGTCGGAGATGGCGGCGATGGCGGTGCCCCCCGGGGTGGTCACCTGATCCCTGAGGATCGCCGGGTGCAGGCCGGTCTCTTTCACCACCAGGGCGGCGCCGTAGATGGTCTGGGCCGCCAGCTTGATGGACACGTCCCGGGGCAGGCCCATCTTCACGCCGCCGTCCGTCAGGGCCTCGATCATCATGTACACGTAGGCGGGCCCGGACCCGGAGAGGCCGGTGACCGCGTCCATGAGATGCTCCGGAACCTCCGCCGTCTCTCCGACCGCCGCCAGCAGCTTCTCCACGATGTGCACGTGGTCCTGGGTGGCGTGGGGGCCCCTGGCGTAGGGTGAGCAGCCCGCGTCCACCATGACGGGGATGTTGGGCATGACCCGAATGACCGGCAGCGACGGCCCGTCAGCGTCGCTCTTCAGCAGCGCCTCGATGGATGCGGTGCCCTTGCCCGCGAGGATGGACACGACCAGCTGATCCGGGCTGATGGCGCCGCGGATCTGGGCGCACACCGTCTCCAGGTTCTGGGGCTTGATGGCCAGGATGACCACGTCCGCGCCCTCGATGGCGGTGCGGTTGTCGGTGCTGGTCTGGACGCCGAACTCCTCGGCGGCCTGGGTCAGGCGCGCCGGTGTTCGTGCGGTCACGGTGACGTGGTCCGGGGCCGTCAGGCCGGCCTTCAGGACGCCCCGTACCAGGGCCCGGCCCATGTTGCCGAAGCCCAGGACGGTGAAGCGGAGAGAGTCGGACATCATGCGTGCTCCTGGTCGCGGCCGATGACCTCCGTGGGGCTGACCGGTGGCCCGCCGCTGGAGGGCGGTTCGCCGCGGTCACCGCCGGCGGTCGCGATGATGGCGTTGTACAGGAAGCCCCCGACGAGCACGACCCCCGCGCCGCCGGCGATGAACGGCCACCACGCCCCGTCCTCCGCTTCGGCGCCCGTTTCATCGGTGAACAGGGTGGAGAGGTCCCGGTCCCACAGGAACCAGGGCAACACCGCCACCACCAGCCCCAGGGGCCGGATCCAGGGCTTGCCCCGATCACCGTCGTCCGGGGCGCCCTCCGTGTCCCCCTTGAGGCTCCACTTGCCCAGCCACGGCGACAGGGCCCAGAAGATGCCGAGGGCGGTGAGCCACCAGATCACGCAGGGTCCGATGCCGTAGGTCCCCAGCACCGTCGGGTCCCAGGGGTCGTTGCCGGCGCCGTAGAACCCCTCCTCCGTGGCCGCGTCGTAGAGCCACCAGGCCAGCATGCCGATGCCCTGCGCCGGGATCAGGAAGACGAAGAAGGTGTTGAAGCTCGGGCCCAGCTTGCGCTGCGCGCCGCTCTCGTTGATGAGCTGTTGGCGATAACGGTCCACGCCGTAGGTCTGCACGGCCCAGGCCACGGCCAGTCCGCCGATCACGAGGCCGAGGCCCCAGACCCAGTCCATGGTGGTGAAGAAGTTCATGTCCAGGGCGCTGTAGCCGCCGATCACGGCGCCGGCGGCGGCCACCACCAGCACCGCCGTGCGTCGGCTCAGGCCCATGTCCACGAAGCAGCGGCAGCTCATCTCGTAGAGCGCGATGAGGGATGAGAGGGCGGCGAAGAACAGCCCGAGGAAGAACAGGGTGGTGAACAGCCCGCCGTGCTCTCCCATGCTCTTGAAGATGAACGGGATGTAGGTGAAGGCGAGGCCGGAGCTGGCGGGGCCGGACTCCGCCAGGGCGGCGCGGATGCCCTCATCCGCCATGCCCGCCTGGGACAGCAGGGCGAAGACCGCGGGGAAGATGAACAGCCCGGCGAGCAGGGACGCGGTGTTGTTGCCGAGCCCTGCCGTGCGGTTGGTCACCACCGCGTCCTCGTCTCTGCGGGAGTAGGCGCCGTAGACCAGGATCAGTCCCCACCCGGCGCCCGTGGACCAGGCGGACTGGGTGAGCCCGTCGATCCAGATGTTCGGCTCCGCCAGCAGCGACCACTTGGGGCTGAAGAAGTAGGCGAGGCCCTGCTCGGCGCCGCTGAGGGTGTTCAACGCCCACACGGTGCCGCCCACCAGCATCACGAACAGGGTGGGGATCAGGATCTTGCACGCGCGTTCGATCCCACCCTTGATGCCACGCCAGACGATGAGGCTGCCGATGGCCACCGCGGCGAGGTGGAACCACAGGGAGCCCGGGATGCCGAGGCCGTCACCGGGGCGCCGGACGGCGAAGCTGGTGAAGTAATCCTCCGACGCCTGTCGGCTGGCCTTGATGGACTCCGGGTCCGTGGCGGCGGGGATGTCGCCGAGGCCGCCGATGAGGGAGGAGAAGAAGTACTTGAGCGTCCAGCCCGTGACCACGGAGTAGTAGGTGGCGATCATCAAGGTGACGAAGGCCATGAACGCGCCCATCCAGGCGGCCCGCTTTCCGAGCAGCTTGGCGAAGGCGCCGATGGGACCTCTGCCCGTGGTCTTTCCGAGGGTGAACTCGGCGATGAGGATGGGGATCGACCAGGTGAAGAGGAACACCAGCCAGGGGATGAGGAAGGAGCCTCCCTCGTACTTCGCCGCCACCCTGGGGAACCGCCAGATGTTGCCGGTGCCGATGGCCATGCCGAGGGCAGCCAGGACCAGGCCGAACCGCCCCGAGAATCCGTCCATGCGCTTGCTCACCAGCGTCTCCTATTCGAACACCAGGGTCTGCCACGGCGAGAACCCCACGGGGAGGGGGCCGCGTCGCAGGTGACCGTCGAACACCGCGAAACTGACGCTCATGGTACCCCCGCTCTCAACCTGGCCACCTCGTTCCGGCTTTACCGGGAGGATCACCGACCAGACGCGGTCCTGCCAGCGGCCGCTGCCCACGTGCTCGGGGCCGATGGGGGAGACGCAGACCCGGTCCGGGTTGATGAACCGTGGGTCCACGTGATCGAAGACCGGGTCCGTGTACTGGGGCATGGCCCCGGCCAGCCAGATGGCCCGATCCAGGGGCAGGGGCAGGCCGGGGACCGGGAGCACGGGGGGCGCCTTGAAGTCGGTGACCCGCGCCGCGAACCCGTCAGGGGGGAACGGGTGTCGCGGTGAGGGGACGTCAAGGGTGGGGTCTCCGTAGCGAGCCTGGAAGACCACGTGGGTGCCGTCGTGGACCGCCCGTACGGAGACGCCGCGCACCGTGTACTCGTCGGCGCGGAAGGGCGCCAACGCCACGTGCAGTTCCGGGGCCTCGGCGAAGCGTGGGTCGTCCGCGGACGTGGGCAGGGGCCCTTCGATTCGGGGTACGACCAGGCGCCAGTTGGACGGGGAATGGAGGGCCTGGGCGCCGTCGGGGATCATGGCCCGCAGGAAGTGGACGATGTCCCAGACCCCCTCGTCGTCGAGCACGTCCGCGGATACGGACGGCATGGCGCTCCCGGGCATCCCGGCGCGGATGCGGTTGAACAGGCTCATGGACTCGACGCCGCCCTTCATGACCCCTTCGGTCAGGTTGCGCGGCGGGACCTTGGCCTCCGGGGAGTCCGGGTCCACGGGCATGGCGGCGCCGCGACCGTCCGCGCCGTGGCAGGCGGCGCAGAGCTGCATGTAGTGGAGCCTCCCGCGGGCGCGGGAGTCCACCGTGTCCGGCGTCTCGGGAGGGCGGGCGATCAGCTCTCCGGGGTCGGCCATGTCGTTCACCAGTTGTCGCAGCTCCTGGGGCGACTGGACCGCGTCCGCGTACAGCTCCTCCAGCCCGCGCCGCTGGAACGCCCGCACCACCTGGATCAGGGTGCGCACGTTCTCGTTTCCGAGATGGGCGAAGGGCAGCATGGCGGTGCCGGGGACACCGGCGGCGATGGACTCGTGGAGGTCCTTGTCGCTGGGTCTTCCGTTGGTGGTGCTCACCAGTCGGAAGACGCCGGAGCGCAGGTCCCGGGGCGCCGGGTCCAGGAACCGACCGGCGGGCCCGTCCCCACGTCCCCGCGGGCCATGGCAGGGGGAGCAGTGAAACGCGTAGAGCTTCAGGCTGTCGCTCCCCTCGCGGAGGGGGTCCTCCTGGCCCCACAGACCGCAGATCAGGATGCCGGTGATGACGATGGTGCGCATGGTGGTGTCGAGGGCCGCCGAGCCCCCTCCCTCTCCCTGCCGCCTATACTGTGGCGACGGGAGCCCGTTGACCACCCTGATGTGTATCAGCCGGTGGGGGTTTCCCGGGTCCCGCCTGCGGAGCTGTCGTCATGCCTGGTTGGTTCGACTTGCTGATGCTGCTGGCCCTGTTCGCTGTCTGGGCGTCGGTCGCCGGGCGTTGTCGGCGGCTCGAGGACGCGCTCGAGCGGCTGAGGGGCGGAGTCGAGCGTCTCGAGGGACGCCTGGACGGCATGGAGGGCCCGGGCGGCCAGCTGGACGACCTGGCGCGTCGCGCTGCTCCCCCTGAGGAGCAGCTGACCCCTGTGGTTACCGAGCTGGAAGTTCGGACGGCGGAGACCGGAGGCCGGATCGATCGCCTGGAGGCGGAGGTCAGGCGACTCTCCGAGGTCGCTGATGTCTCCGTCCCGGCGGCGGATGACGCACGGGACCTGGCGGCCCATCACCTCAGGGAGCAGGGCTATCACGGGATCGAGGTGGTCGGGGAGGTGGACGTGGACCGCGGTACCCAGGTCAGGGTCCGGGGGCTGCTCGGAGCGGAGGTGCGGTACGGGCACGTGCTGGTGGCGGAGGGGGAGGTGCTCGAGGCTGACCTCAGCATGCCCGTGACGTTGTTTCCCTGAGGACACTGGGTAACCTCCAACCGTCATGCAGCACGTCTACATCAGCGACTTCGCGGGGCACGACGGCGAGGAGGTCCAGGTCAAGGGCTGGCTCTACAACCGGCGTTCCAAGGGCAAGATCCACTTTCTCCAGATCCGTGACGGCACGGGCATCACCCAGGGTGTGATGCGGCGCGGCACGGTCCCGGATGACGTGTTCGAGGCTGCTGACCGCATCGGTCAGGAATCCTCCATCACGGTCACGGGCACGGTGAAGGCAGACGATCGCGCCCCGGGCGGCTTCGAGCTTCAGCTCTCAGGCCTGGAGGTGGTGGATGAGACCCACGACTACCCCATCGCCAACCAGGCCCACGGCCCGGACTTCCTGCTGACCCATCGCCACCTGTGGCTGCGCTCGAAGAAGCAGGCGGCCATCATGCGTATTCGCCACCGGGTGAGCATGGCCGTGCGCGAGTTCTTCGACGGGCGCGGCTTCACCCTGCTGGACACGCCCATGTTCACCCCCGCGGCCTGCGAAGGCACCACCACGTTGTTCGAGGTGGACTACTTCGAAGACGAGAAGGCGTACCTCACACAGTCGGGACAGCTCTATGCGGAGGCGGGCGCGCTCGCCCTCGGCAAGGTCTACACCTTCGGCCCCGTGTTCCGGGCCGAGAAGTCCAAGACGCGCCGCCACCTCACGGAGTTCTGGATGATCGAGCCCGAGGTCGCCTACGCGGACCTGGACGACATCATGCAGCTGGCGGAGGACTTCGTGTGCCACGTGGTGGGCGAGGTGGTGTCCAGGAACCGCAGCGACCTCGAAGACCTGGAACGGGACGTGGCCAAGCTGGAGGCTATCCAGGGGCCGTTCCCACGGGTCACCTACGACGAGGCCCACGAGCTGCTGGTCAAGATGGGCGTGGACCACGCGGAGGGGGACGACTTCGGCGCTCCTGACGAGACCGCCCTGGGAGAGGCGTTCGACGGCAAGCCGGTGTTCATCCACCGTTGGCCCGCGGACATCAAGGCGTTCTACATGAAGCGCGACCCGGAGAACGAGAGCCGCGTCCTCGGGGTGGACATGATCGGTCCTGACGGCGCTGGAGAGCTCATCGGCGGGTCACAGCGCGAGGACGACCTGGACCTCCTGCTGTCCAGGGTGAGGGAGGAGGGCCTGCCGGAAGAGGCCTTCCAGTGGTACATCGACCTGCGGCGGTACGGCTCCGTGCCGCACGCCGGGTTCGGCCTCGGTCTGGAGCGGACCCTGGGCTGGATCTGCGGCAGGGAGCACATCCGCGAGTGCATTCCCTTCCCGCGGATGCTCTACCGGATCTACCCCTAGTCGCCCAGCGGCGCTCAGATGCTGGCGGGGCTGGTGTGGGCCACCTCGAGGGCCTGAGGATCGAAGGTGATCTCGCCAGACTTGGCGCTGACGTTCACCAGCATCCCCTCCTTGAGGGTGCCGTCCAGCATCAGGTCCGTGAGCGGGGTCTCCACGCGCTGCTTGATGGTGCGCTTCAGCTCCCGGGCTCCGAACTCCCGCTTGTAGCCGGTCTCCGCGATCCAGCGATTCACCGTGTCGTCGCAGTTCATGATGATGCCTGCGCGGCGTGCGATCTTCTGCAGCTCGTCCAACAGGATGTCGGCGATCCGCACGCTGTCGTCCGGGGACAGGGTGTTGAAGATGATGGTCTCGTCCAGCCGGTTGAGGAACTCGGGACGGAAGGCCTTCTTCAACGCCTCGTCGATCTCGCCCTTCATCTCCTCGAACGACGGCTCCTGGCGGTTCTCCCAGTCGAAGCCGATGGAGCCGCGCAAGGACTCCACCTCACGCACGCCCAGGTTGCTGGTCATCAGGACCAGGGCGTTGCGGAAGGAGACCTTGAAGCCCTTGGAGTCGGTGATCATGCCCTCGTCCAGCAGCTGGAGGAGGATGTTGTGCATCTTGGAGTGGGCCTTCTCGATCTCGTCGAACAGGACGACGAACTCGTCCAGCTCCTTGGCCGCCTCCGTCAGGTAGCCGCCCTCGTTGTGCCCGATGTAGCCCGGCGGTGAGCCGATGAGCTTGGCGTACTCGTGGGGCAGGGCGTACTCGGAGCAGTCGACCCGGATGAGATGGGACTGGCTGCCGTACAGGTACTCGGACAGGGTCTTCGCCAGCTCGGTCTTGCCCACGCCGACGTGACCGACGAACAGGAACGCTCCGATGGGCCGACGCGGGTCTCGCAGGCCGACGGCGGCCTTCTTGACCGATCGGCAGACCGTGTCGATGGCGGTGTCCTGGCCGACGATGCGCTTCTTCATCTCATGGTCGACGACCATGATCCGCTCGAGCTGCTTCTCGGACTTGCGCTGGACCTGGTTGACGTCCGCGTCCTCGTGATCCTCGAGCTCGTTGTCGAGGGCCAGGGGCACCGCGATCTGGTGGATCTCGAGGCCCGGGTTGACGTCGATGCAGAGGAGGTAGAGGAGGTCCTCGATGTCCGGGATACCGCCGGTGGTCCGGATCTCGTCCAGGCGGTTGGCCAGGTTTCGGTTGTAGTCCAGGATGCACGTATTGACCACGTGGACCTGATAGGTGGCGCGGTCCGCGATGGTCGCCCGATCCAGGATCGCCCGGGTCTCACTCTCGCTGTACACGCGGATGCGGACGAACTCGTCCAGGGCTTCGCAGTACTTGAGGACCAGATTGAATTCTCCACCCGACATGTGACTTCCTTTCTCCGCTGCCCAGCTGGCTCGCAACCCGCCTGTTGGTTGTCCGCCAACCGAATCATCGGCCGCCCAATAACGGTTATTTAGAGACCCTGCTGTGCAGGGTTTGTGGCACCCTGTGAGGTGTCGTTTGCGACTGGCGTGTCCCATCCGTACGATCCGACCGGGAGGAGATGCTCGAGGCATGGACATATCGTTTCCGACACCTGGGACCCCCGAAGACGTGCAATTTGCGGCGCGGATGGTGGTGGACGGTGTGCTCCCGGAAAACACCATGCGGGCCGTCCTGGCCAAACAAAAAGAGCTGGGCGCCCGCGGTCGCCAGCTCTCGGTGGCGGAGATCTGTCACCGCAAGGGCTGGGTGACGGGCGCCGAGGTGGCCTGGTTCACCTCCCCTGAGAGCCCGCCGGCCGGGTTGCTGCCCGGGCTGGTGCTGGACGGCATGCTGGGCCAGGGAGGCATGAGCAAGGTCTACGGGGCCCGGGATCAGAAGGGGCGGGACGTGGCCGTGAAGGTGCTGCTGCCGGCCCTGGCGCGCGGTGAGGAGAACGTCAGGGAGTTCCGTGCCGAGGGCGACCTGTTGTGCTCTCTGGAACACGAGAACATCGTCCGCGGCTACGCCGTGTCGGAGCATGACGGGCTGGTCTACATGGTCATGGAGCGCGTCTCCGGCCGCTCGATCCAGGAGGTGCTGGATGAGTCGGGGCGCTTCGAGGAGGACGCGGCCCTCTACATCGTGCTGCAGACCGCGCGGGCCCTGGTGCACCTGCACGAACGAGGCCTGGTGCACCGTGACATCAAGCCCGGGAACATCCTCATCGACCCCGACAACGTGGTGAAGCTCTGCGACCTGGGCCTCGCCATCAAGGCCGGAGGTCAGGAGGGGGAGACCACCGCCGGCACCGCTCAGTACATCGCCCCGGAGCAGGCCCGTGCCGAGGGCGGCCTGGACGTCCGCAGCGACATCTACGCCCTGGGGGTCACCCTCTACCAGCTGGTGGTCGGGAAGCTCCCGTTCGAAGGGGAGACCAGCCACGAGACCATGGCGGAGCGGCTCATGGACGAGCTGCGTTCACCGGAGCTCAAGGCCATGGGCATCTCTCCCCACCTGCACTACTTCATCCAGAAGATGATGGCCCTCGAGAAGGAGGTCCGTTACCAGAGCCCCGCGGAGCTCATCGAGGATGTGTCCGAGCAGATCCGCGGCAAGAAGACCCTGTCGGCGCAGCCGGGGAAGTCCACGGCCGGTGACGTGGACCTCAAGATGCCGTTCGAGGAGGACCGGAGCCGGGTCGTGGTGAAGAAGCCAAAGGCCCGCGGCGGCAGCGGGAAGTCCTCGGGGGGGAACTGGACGCCGCCTCGCCGCCGGCCGGGGCAGCGGCGATGAGGTGGCTGCTGCTGCTGCTGATCACCGCGTGCGCGGTCGGTCAGCAACCGGACAAGGAGCGGGCCCACAAGCTCAATGAGGAGGCGGTGGTCCTGTTCGGAGACAAGGACTACGCCAAGGCGTTGCCCCTGTTCGAGGAGGCTCGGCGTCTCGACCCGGACAACGAGGTGATCGGGCAGAACCTGGCCCGGGCGCTGCACGGTCGCGCCTTCGAGCTGAAGAAGGCGGGCTCCCTGCGCCAGGCGGAGGAGGCCCTGCGGGCCGCCATCGATCTCGACGGCGAAGAGCCGGCGTTCGACGCCCTGCTGGCGGAGGTCCAGGTGCTCGCCGGTTCCCTGTTCCAGGCTCGCCGCACCTTGGAGACGGCGCTGAAGGAGCACCCGGACTCGGCGCAGCTGTTCGAGGGCCTGGGGAGGCTGGAGTACCGGGAGGAGTTCCTGGAGGAGGCCGCGCAGTGCCTGGAGACCGCCGCCAAGCTCGACCCCAAGCTCAAGGAGAGCCCCCGCTTCGTCCGGTTCCTGAAGAAGGTGCGGCGAGAGAAGAAGGTGGAGAGCCGGTTCTTCAAGGAGACCCGCGGCCAGTTCTCGGTCAAGTACGACGACGAGGGGTTCCGCCGCGTCGGAGCCTCCGTACTCGACCTCCTGGACCGGTCCTATGACAGCTTCGCCTCGGACCTGCGGGTGTGGCCGAAGGACCAGCTGACGGTGATCCTCTACACCCGCTCCGAGTACAAGGCCGCCACCGGCGCCCACTCCTGGACCGGGGGCTTGTTCGACGGCAAGATCCGCGTCCCCGTCCGCAACTGGGACCGATTGCAGTCCGAGATCCGGGCCACCCTGGATCATGAGCTCGCCCATTGGTTCATCCGCAAGCTCTGCCCCCGGGTGCCCACCTGGCTGAACGAAGGCATGGCCCAGCTACGGGAGGGCAAGCGCCCCGGGCGGGTGACCGGTGAGCGCATCTCCGCCGCTCGCCGCGCCGGTCGCTACCGCTCCGTGGCCAGCCTGCCCGCCTCCTGGGCCGGCATCGAGAACCGCGACGAGGTGAGCCTCTACTACTCCCAGGCCCTCCACTTCACCCGGTACCTGGTGGATCGCCATGGGTGGTCGGCCCTGGCCAGCCTCCTCGAGGGGTGGCGCTCCGGCGAGGAGTTCGCCGCGGCGTTCAAGCGGGTCCTGCGGGTGGACCTGGCGTCAGCGGAGCAGGACTGGTTGCGGGGCCTGCGCTGAGCGCGAGGCCTCGCGCGGTCAGTTCACCACCACCGTGAGGGCGCCCGTGAGGGGCGGCGCCGGGTCTCCCAGGAGATAGCCCTGCAGGTGGAATGTCGTCCCGGAGGGGATGGTCGCCGGGATGGAGAGGGCGAAGGACTGGGATGTGCCGAACCCGTCCGCCGGGAGGGTCTGGAACAGGGGAGCGAGGCCCGGGTCCAGGGACGCCAGCAGGAGCGGGTCCGTCGGGTCCAGCAGCACCCACCCGAGGCCGTAGGGCACGGGGGAGATGCCCGTACCCGTGGCGAGGGATGTGGAGAGTCCGAGCTGGAACCGGCGGCCGCTCACCGGCGGGCCGCGGACGCTCAGGGTCACGACGGAGCCCGCCGAGGGCGTGAGGTCGGTGGCGTCGAGGGTCAACCGGGAGTCGTCTCCGAGGTCCGTGGGGATCACGCACAGGGCGTCCGTGAGCACCCGCCCGACGCCGATGTTGGTGGTGTAGCCCCCGACGGACGAGGCCTGGTTGCCGACGATGGCGTAGAAGTTGTGGCTCGAGGTGAGCGGGTTGAGCTGGTTGTTCCAGCAGAACACGTTGTCGTCGCCGCCGATGGTCCACAGCAGGTACGGGCGGGTGCCTCCCTGGTAGATGTTCAGCGGGTCGTTGGGGTTGTTGAGCGGCGCCGGCGCTGATCCGGGCCACAGCCGCTGCGCGTCGATGCCCACCACGTCCGGCGACGGCCAGTTTCCGTAGTAGAAGTTGACGACCACCTGCAGTTCGGGCTGGCGGTATGCGAACAGGGCGGGCAGGGCGCCGAACGGCGGCCGCAGGATGAACACGTCCGCCGGGGTGAAGCTGACGAACCCACCGACGGAGCCCGTGAGGGGGTTGACGATGTTGTTGCCGCCGCCGACGTTGGCCAGGGAGACCATGACGCTGCCGTCCGGGAGCTCCGTGTAGGCGTCTACGTCCACGGGAGAGAAGCTGCCCAGGGCCGCCTGGATCTGGCCGCTGCTGAGGACGGTGGTGACGGTCCCTATCCCCGAGAACCGGAACACGTCTCCCGGCGTCGCGATCACCAGCCCGCCGCCCGAGATGGTGGAGGACACGGAGAAGCGACAGTCGAAGATGTCCGGCTGGGTGCGGCCGCTGGCCGGGGACGGGGCGGGGCAGTGGATGGCGTTGATGTCGGGCCAGTCGAAGGGCAGGCCGTCCCCATCCACGTCACCCAGCAGCAGCCCCAGCTGCTGGGCGTTGAACAGAGAACGCATGTCTCCCGGGGCGTCCGAGGCCGACCACGCGCAGACCTCGTTGGGGGTGACGCTGGGGTTGCCCGGCAGCTGGACGGAGGAGACGCCGGACAGCTGGAACGGGGAGAGGGAGTGGATCAGGGTCCCGGCCCCCACCTGGGCGGACCCGGTGCCGGCGAGGAGGATGAGGAGGATGAGTGGGCGCATGACACCTCTCTTTTAGCGCAAACCGGCGCGTCGGCGCACCACTGGTCCGGGTCCGACCCGGTGGTAGGATGCAGGTGTTCGCCACAAGCGACCAAGGGATAGGCACTTGAACATTCTGGTGATTGGTGCCGGGGAGGTGGGATCGCACCTCGCCCGCTTCCTCACGAAGGAAGCCCACGGCGTGACCATCGTCGACCGGGAGGCGCGCTCCCTCCGACGGGTGGCGCGGGTGAGCGACGTCCAGACCGTGGTCGGCCATGGCGCCTCCTACCCGACCCTGGACAAGGCCGGCGCCGCCAGCGCCGACCTGGTGGTGGCGGTGACCAACAGCGACGAGCTGAACATGGTGGCCTGCACCGTCGCCAAGCGCCTGGGAGCGCGACGCACGGTGGTGCGGGTCCACGCCGCCCAGGACGTGCAGGACAACCAGTTCCTCTACAAGGACATCCTGGGGTTCGACCTGATCATCAGCCCCGAGGAGATGGCGGCGCTCGAGATCCTGCGCGTCTGCCGTGGCCAGAACGCCATGCCGGTGGAGAACCTGGCCGGAGGCCGCCTGCAGATGCGGCGCCTGGAAATCCTGGAAGACTCCCCGGCGGCGGGGAAGTCCTTCAAGGACCTGAAGATGGTCAGCACCGTCCGGGCCACGGGTGTCCTGCGGGGCACGGACATCGTGATCCCGCGCGGAGATCACGAGTTGCAGCCGGGAGACTACGTCATGCTCATGGGCATGCCGGAGGGCCTGGACAAGGCGGAGAAGGCCCTGGGAGGCCGGCGGGATCTGCCCAAGCGCGTGCTCATCTCCGGCGGCGGGCCCATCGCCTTGCTGGTGGCGCGGGACCTGGGGGCCCTCGGGGTCAAGGTGCGCATCATCGAGCCCGAGAAGGACGAGGCGGAGCGGCTCTCCAAGGAGCTGGAGGGGGCCGAGGTGGTCCACGGGGCCGGGACGGACATGGAGCTCCTCAACCAGGAGGGGGTTCACAAGACGGGTTACTTCATCAGCCTCACCCCCAACGATGAGGTCAACCTGCTGGCATGCCAGCTGGCGAGCAACCTGGGCGCCTCCAAGACCATCGCCATGGTCAACCGATCGGACTACGCGTCCCTGGTGGCGCGCCTCGGAGTCGACCGCGCTGTCAGCCCGCGCAAGCTGGTGGCCCGGCGAATCGCGCAGTACGTCCGCGGCGCCTCCCAGGGGTCCATCGCGCAGATCCACCACGGCGCGGCGGAGGTGCTGGATCGGACGGTGCCCGAGAACTGGAAGTACCTCGGGCAGAAGCTCAGCGGCATCCCGTTTCCGCGGGAGAGCGTCATCGGCGGCATCATCCGCGGCGAAGAGGCCATCGTGCCGGGCGGGGACACGGTGGCGGAGGTGGGTGACCATATGATCGTCTTCGTGAAGCGGGAGGTGCTGGACGACGTCGGCGAGGTGTTCGCCGCCCGGGGTAACCCGGAGTCAGAGGCGTCCTCCAGTTGAGTCGATGAACTACGGTCGCGTCGTTCACATCCTGGGCACGTTTTGCTGCTTCATCTCGGCCATGCTCTCGGTGCCCCTGCTGGTCGCCTATCTCTACGGAGAGGACGACGCCTACTGGGCCTTCGCCATCCCCATCGCCGTCGGCTTGTCCGGCGGCCTCGTCTTGCGCCGGGCCTTCAAGGAGGCGTCGCGCAACCTGTATCGGCGCGAGGGGCTGCTGATCGTAACCGGCTGCTGGCTCGCCGCCGCGCTCCTCGGCGCCGTGCCGTTCGTCCTCTCCGGCATGATCCCGAACCTGGAGGACGCGTTCTTCGAGTCCATGTCCGGGTTCACCACGACCGGATCGACCATCTTGCGGGACGTCGACCAGCATGGGCTCGACGATCGCGGGCTCATGTTCTGGCGCTCCATGACGCAGTGGCTCGGGGGTATGGGGATCGTCGTCCTGTTCGTCGCCGTCCTGCCGGCGCTCGGCGTGGGCGGCCGGCTCCTCTATCAGTTCGAGGCGCCCGGGGTGCAGACGGACGACCTGAAGCCGCGTATCCGCGAGACCGCCCTGGCGCTCTGGAATCTCTATCTCCTGATGAGCGCCGTGGAGGCGACCCTGCTCATGGTCGCGGGCCTCGACCTCTACGACGCCGTGGTGCACACCTTCAGCACCGTGTCGACGGGCGGGTTCTCGACCTACGGGAGCTCTATCGGGCGCTTCGACAGCGCCGCCGTGGAGATCATCATCACGGCGTTCATGTTCCTGGCGGGGGTGAACTTCACCCTCTACTTCCGGGCCCGTCGGGACGGGCTGCGCCACTTCGTAAAGGACCCGGAGTTCAGGACGTACGCCGGCATCATGGTCGTGATGGTGGTCCTCACGGTGTCCATGTTGTTGTCGTGCGGTGACTATGACCACGGCGGCCGCGCCACGCTGGACGCGGCGTTCACCGTGGTCGCCGTCGGGACCTCGACCGGGTACGGCACCGCGGATTTCGAGACCTGGCCGACGGCGCTGGGGATGATGCTGGTCATGCTCATGTTCGTCGGCGGCAGCGCCGGGAGCACGGCGGGGGGCATGAAGGTCTTCCGGATCATGCTCGTCGTGAAGTACATCGCTCATGAACTGCGCCGCTTCATCCGGCCTCACCGCGTGCGGACCATGCTGGTCGGTGGGCACGAGGTCAGCGATGAGGTCATGCGCAACGTCCTGGCGTTCTTCGCCGTGTCGATCCTGCTGTTCGCGGGGTCCACCGTCGCGCTCTCGGTGATGGACCCGGGGATCGACATGCAGACGGCCATCACCAGCGTGGTGGCGACGCTCTGGAACATCGGCCCGGGGCTGGGAGCGGTCGGTCCGACGGACAACTACGCGGACCTCCCGGGACCCGGGAAGGTGCTGTTGTCGTTCCTCATGCTGTTCGGTCGCCTGGAGGTCTTCACGGCCATGGCGCTCTTCATGCCGGGGCTGTACCGGGACTGATATGGACCGACATCAGGTCGCCGTGGTCATCGATGACGTGCAGCGGGACGGAGACACCCGCTGGATGCGGGACACCCTGCGCTACATGGACCGGTCGGCGTACCGGGTCCACGTGGTGAGCCTGCACACGCCCGATGCGGACGCCGCCATCGAGGTCCAGAAGCTGGCGGTGCCCGTCCACTCGCTGGACCTGCCGCGGTCGGAAGGGGCGGGGTCGGCTCGCTGGACCGTGGCGGGCACCCTGACCTTGTTCAACCTGTTCCGGGAGATGGGGCCGGACCTGGTCCACACCGTGGGCGAGCTCGCTGACGTGGTGGCCCGACCCGCGGCGCGGTTCGCGGGGGTCCAGCGGGTGGCCACGACGCTGCGTCACCCGCGTCGTACCGCCGGCGTGCGTTCTCTCATGACGCGGGTGTTTACCCATATGTCCGACGTGGTGCTCACGCCCACGCGCAGCTTGGAAATCGAGGCGGTGGATCGTTGGGGGGTGCATCCACGCAGGGTCAGGGTCGTCCCTCCCGGGGTCGACGCGGCTCGAGTGGCGGCGGCCGAACCGGCGGCGGACATGGCGGGTGAGGGGCCGCTTATCGTGGCCTGCGCCCGGATGGACGCAGACAAGGGGATCGACACCCTGATCGACGCCGCCGCCATCCTGCTCCGGTATCGACCCCAGCTGAGGTTGGTGGTGGCGGGTACCGGGGTCACGGGCATCTCCTACATCCGTCGCGCCCAGCGCCTGGGCATCGACTCCCAGGTGTCCTTGCCGGGGGCGCGAGAGGACGTCCCCGGTCTGCTGGCGGCGGCGGACGTCTTCGTCCATCCCGCGCGCAGGGACGGGTTGGCGTTCGCGTTGCTCGAGGCCATGGCGGCGGGCGTCCCCTGCGTCGCCACCACTCTGCCGTCGGTCCTGGAGCACTTCGAGGACGACGTCCACGCCCTGCTGTGCGCCCCGGATCATCCGGCCTTCCTGGCGGACCGTATCGATCTGCTGCTGGGGGACGCATCGCGGGCTCAGCGGTTGGCGGCGGCGGCCAGGCAGCGGGTGCTGGAGCGGTTCGGCCCGGCGCCGTCAGCGGAGGTGGTGGAAGGGCTCTGGCGGCAGCTGCTCACCACCTGAGCGGGTCCGCGCCGCGTCCGGCACCCCCGGCGGGTCACGGCTTATCGGGGCGCTCGAGCTTCGCGCGGAACCAGGGGCCGGTCCACAGCTCGGAGAAGCTGCGGAACTCGTCGTCGGCGGCGGCGTCCGCCCCGTCCCGCTGGAAGACCCGGGCGAGGCGGAGGAACCGGCGGATGGCCTCCGGGCTCTGCGACGCCATCTCCTCGGCGATGGCCAGCGCACGACCCCGCACCGCATTCGGGTCCGCCACCATGTGCAGCACCCCCCACTGGAGCGCTCGCTGAGCGTCCAGCTCCTCTCCCGTGAGCCACAGAGCCCGGGCCTTGTCCAGCCCGAGGGTCCGGATGCTGCGGACGCCGCCGCCCCATCCCGTGACCACGCCCATGGACGCCTGCCGGAACCCGAAGCGGGCGGTCGAAGCGCCGACCCGGACGTGGCCGCAGAGCAGCAGCTCCATGCCGCCGCCGAGGGCGTGTCCGTTGGCGCAGACCACCAGGGGACGCTGCCCGTCCGCCAGTCGGGAGGTGATGCTCCGCATGCGGCGGGACATCCGCGCTCCCGCGTGTCCTGTGTCCAGCTCCTTGAACCACTTCAGGTCACCTCCGGAGCAGAAGGTGCGATCGCCGGCGCCGGTGAGCAGGACCACGGTGGTGCCCGGGTCCGCGTCGAGCTGATCCAGGTGAGCTTCGAGGGCGTCGACGGTGGCCTCGTCCACCGCGTTGTGCACCGCGGGTCGCTCCAGGGTGAGCACCGCTACCGCTCCCTGTCGATCGAGGCGAGCGGTCATTCCTGGGCCTTGCGGGTGGCCACCTTCTCCCAGTGATCGTCAACGGACACGTACACCACCTCCGCTTCCGTGACCGTGACCTCGCGGCCGGCGGGCCGGAACCGTTCCGCCACCACTTCCACCCGGGTGGTGATGGAGGTGTTGCCCACGGCCGTGACCCAGGCGTAGTAGGAGACGATGTCGCCCACGTAGACCGGCTTGTGGAACTCCACCTCCTTCATGCACACGGTGACCACCCGTTCCGGCGCGTGTTTGCGGGCGGCGATGGCTCCCGCCTGGTCGATGTGGGAGAGCAGCACGCCTCCGAAGATGGTGCCGTGCACGTTGGTGTCCGAGGGCATCATGGCGACGCGGATCGCGGGCTGCGAGGGGCGGGTGTCACTGCTCATGTGGGGAGGATACCAACCCGGGGAACGCGGAGACGTGACGAATCAGGCGTCGAAACACGCCGCACATCGCCGGTTTCTCCGAGGCTGCCCCGGCGGCGGTGGGCATGCTCCCGCCCTGGCCCCTGATTCGGGCCAACGGCGGGTGTCAGCCGGCCTTGTGGGGCTCCCTGTCCCTGTATTCCCCTGGCAGGGGGCCGGTGTTAGGGTCCGGACCGCTCATGATCGCGCTCATCTCCGACATCCACTCCAACATCGAGGCTCTCCAGGCGGTCTTCGAAGACATGAAGACCTTCGCCCCGGACGAGATCTACTGCCTCGGGGACGTGGTTGGGTACGGCCCGGACCCTCGCGAGACCCTGGCCATGGTCAAGGACGCCGCGGTGGTGCTCATGGGCAACCACGAGGACGGGCTGCTCTACAAAGCCGAGAACTTCAACTCCCGCGCTCGAAGCGCCCTGGAGTGGACCCGTGAACAGCTCAACTCCTCCGAGTTCGACAAGGAGGAGAGCTTCGCCCTGTGGGAGTTCATCGACACCTTCCAGAAACAGGAGACCCGAGGCGACCTCATGTTCGTGCACGCGTCACCCCGTCAGCCGGTGACCGAGTACGTCATGCCTGCGCATTCCCTGGACCGGCGGATGATGGCGGACATCTTCGCCCACTTCGAAGAGGCGCGGGCGTGCTTCGGCGGCCACACCCACGTCCCCGGCATCTTTGAAGAGGGGCGTGGCTTCCGGCACCAGAGCAACGTGGGAGAGCGCTACACCATGGGCGAGCATCGGTGCCTCGTGAACATCGGCTCCGTGGGGCAGCCTCGCGACGGGGACCCCCGAGCCAGCTACCTTCTGATCGACGGCGCGGACCTGTTGTTCCGCCGCGTGGAATACGACGTGCGAACCACCATGAGGAAGATCGCCGGCATCCCGTCACTGGATGACTTCCTCGCCAAGAGGCTCAAGGTCGGTCAGTAGTTGCACCCCGTCTCGGGACGACCGGGCCTCACGACCACGAACTCGAGCGATGGAAAAACGCTTCACCTTTGCCCTCGTCCTCAGCATCGCGGTGCTGGTCCTCTGGAATCAGTTCATCCTGGGGCCGCAGAACGAGGAGCGACGCAAGAAGGCCCTGGCCGAGCAGGAGGCCCAGGCGCTGAAGGAGGCCGCGGAGAACCCTCCGGGCGCCACCGGTGAGGCGGAACAGCGCTCACCGGAGGCCGGTGAGGACCAGCCCGCCAAACCGGAGATCGACCCGGCCCGAATACAGACGTGGGAGTTCGGCAACGACGCCCTGCGGGTCCGATCCTCGAACGTGGGGGCCACCATCGAGCAGGCGTCCCTGCTGAAGTTCCGACCCAACGCCCAGGCGCCGGAGGGGACGCCCCTGCGGATGCTGGTGAAGTCCCCGGACGGGCTCAACGCGCTGCGACTGGACGACGCGGACGACCCCTCCCTGGACCTGGGCACCAGCGTTTGGGACGTAGAGAGTTCGGGGCCTCGCCACGTCACCTACAAGCAGCGGTTCTCTTACACCACGGAGGCGGTGGAGGTCCGGGACGGGAAGCGGACGGTCATCAAGCAGGCCGTGGCGTACCTGGTCTCCAAGACCTTCCGCGTCCCGGAGGGGGACGCCACCTACCTGGACGTGGAGCTGACCGTCACCCTGGTGGAGGGGACCGGCACCTCCTTCAATCGCAAGTTCAACCTGCTGGTCACCGGCGGCGTGTTCCAGGAGCTGGGCACCGACATCATCAGCGGCCCCCGCAGCGCCGTGTACCCGGTGGAGGACTCGGTGGAGCTGGCGCTCCTGCAGCAGGTGGAGAGTGAGAGCAGTGAGAACGGTTGGGATGTCAACGAGGTCTTCCGCACCGGGAAGCCCGCTGGTGTCAAGCACGGGCTCGGGGGCTCGCCGCGCTTCGTCGCGGACCTGGGGACCTATCTCGGTGCGTTCCTGCTCCTGGAGGACGGGTTCCCCTCACCCACCTCGCTGATCAATGCCGCGCCCCTGGAAGATGATCGAGGCCGCAGAGACGGAGGCGGCAGCGGCGGGCGCACTTGTACGGCCCTCAACTTCGAGGCTACCTGTGAGATGGGAGAGCCGACGAACCTCAAGGCGCTCTTCTACCTGGGGCCCATCGAGGACGACGCGATCGAGGCCATGCTGAGCGATCGGCTCAGCGAGACCCAGGTCAGCGCCCTCTCCACCGTGTACGACGATCAGCTGGGGTGGGCCAGCGCCATCGGCCGGTTCATCTTGTGGGTGCTGCGGTCCATGTACGCCCTGGTGGGCAACTGGGGGTGGGCGATCGTCCTGCTGACCCTGTGCGTGCGCATCGTGCTGTTCCCGGTGAACCGCAAGTCCCAGGCGGCCATGATCATCTACAACGAGAAGATGGCCAAGCTGAAGCCCAAGCTGGAGGCCCTGAAGAAGAAGCATGAGGGGGACCAGCGGAAGTTCGCGGAGGAGCAGATGAAGCTCATGCGCGAGCACGGCGTCGGCCTCCCCCTCGGCGGTTGTTTGCCGATCTTCTTGCAGATCCCGATCTTCTTCGGCTTGTTCTCCGCCCTGCGGGCCACGGTGGAGCTGCGCCAGGCGTCCTGGTGGTGGGTGGACGACCTGTCTCAGCCGGACCACCTCATCACCTTCGACACCCCCGTGTTCAACCCCATGGCTATTTGCGGCGGCTGCTGTGGCATGCCGGCGCCTCCCATCACCGGGTTGCACCTGCTGCCCATCCTCATGACCATCGCCTGGGTCATCAACTCCATGCTGATGCCGCGGCCGGAGACCAGCAATCCGCAGATGGAGCAGCAGCGGAAGATGATGATGTTCATGCCGCTCATCTTCGGTGTGTTCATGTACAGCTACGCGGCCGGGTTGTCCCTGTACTGGCTCACTTCGAGTGTGGTCGGCATTATCGAATCCCGAGTCATCAAGAAGATCTGGCCCATCAAGAGCACCTGACGACCCGGTCGTGGGCGCCCTTGTCCTGCGCGGGCCGGCATCCGGTCATGAAGGACACCATCGTCGCCATCTCCACAGCGCGCGAGCCTGCCGTGCGGGGCGTCATCCGCGTGTCCGGTCCCGAGGCGCGCCAGGTGGTGGCGCCCTTGTTCCATGACGGGCCGTCGTTGGAGCGGACCTCCCGCGGGGTCATGGACGGTCAACTGGAGCTGGGGCGCAGCGGGGCGCGGGTGGCGGCGCGCCTGTTGATCTACGGCGCCCCCCGGTCCTTCACCGGTGAGGATGTGGTGGAGCTTCACGTGGACGGCGCCCCCATGTTGCTGGCGGTGCTCCGTGACCTGCTGGTGCGAGGTGGCTGTCGAACGGCGGAGCCTGGTGAGTTCACCCGCCGCGCCTACCTCAACGGGCGCCTTGACCTGAGCCGGGCGGAGGCGGTGCTGGCGCTCATCCGCGCCCGCGACGAGACCGAGCGCCGCGCCGCGCTGACCCTGCTGGAGGGGGGCGTCGAGCGACGGGTGGCGACCATCCGCGATCGTGTCCTCGACGTGTTGGTGCCCATGGAGCTGGCCATGGACTTCTCCGATCAGGACGTGGAGATCCCGATCCCCGCGGCGGCGATGGACGGCCTCGCGCCGGTGGCGGAGGAGCTGCGTCAGCTGGCGTCCTCGACGGCGGAGCGCGGGGCTGAACGCAGCCGCCTCAGGGTGGTGTTGGAGGGGCCCGCCAACGCCGGCAAGAGCAGCCTCTTCAACCGGCTGTGCGGTCGTGACGCCGCGCTGGTGACGCCGGTCCCGGGGACCACACGGGACGTCATCACCGAAGAGGTGCTGATGGACGGGCGGGCGGTGGAGCTGGTGGACACGGCGGGGGACGACTTCACCGCCGGCCCCGTGGACCGGGAGGCCCACGCCCAGCGGCGGCGACGGCTGCGGGAGGCGGACGTGGTCATCCAGGTGCGGGACGTGCGCCGCCATGAACCGTCGAACGGCGAACCTGGGCTGCTGGCGCTCACCCACGGAGACCTGCTGGAGCCGGGGGCCGGTTCGCCGGACCCTCACGCCGTCCTCATCAGCAACGTCACGGGAGCGGGGTTGGATCGGTTGACGGAGGCCGTGTGCCGACGTCTGGGAGCGCCGGACGTCCAGGCCGCGCTGGCGCCGGTTCACGTCACCGGTCGCCAGGGGGCCGCGTTCAGCGCCGCTCACGAGCACCTGGCCCGCGCCGCAGCATCGCTCCAGGCGGGCGAACCAGCGGAGCTGGTGGCGTCCGACCTGCACGGGGTCCTGGATCAGCTGCGCCAGGTGACCGGCGAGGAGGCGGGGCAGGAGGTGCTCGATCGCGTGTTCCGGGACTTCTGCATCGGCAAGTGACGAGGTCCTGCGCCGTGGCGTGAAACGTTGTGGAGAAGCGCGGGCGTCGTCGAGGTTGACGGTGTGGGTCACGCGGTGAGAATGGCCGACTTACCCCGGAGACGCTGACCGACCATGCGCTGCCCTTTCTGCTCAAGTGCCGAGGACAAGGTGATCGACTCGCGCGCCAGCAATGACCAGAAGGTCATCCGCCGTCGCCGTGAGTGCGTGGAGTGCCAGCGTCGATTCACCACCTACGAGCGCATCGAGGAGGTGCCCTTCCGGGTGGTGAAGAAGGACGGCAGCCGGGTCGCCTTCGACCGTGAGCGCATCCTGCACGGGATGCTCCGGGCCTGTGAGAAGCGTCCGGTGTCCGTGGAGGTGATCGAGGAGATCACGTCCAGGGTGGAGTCGCGCATCAACGAGATGTTCGACAACGAGGTCAGCTCCCGCTTCATCGGCAACCTGGTCATGGAAGAGCTGCGCTCCATCGATCAGGTGGCCTACGTGCGCTTCGCCTCCGTGTACCGTGAGTTCAAGGACGTCAACGAGTTCTTCGCCGAGCTCAAGGGCATCCTGGAGAGGGAGCAGGGTGGCGAGGATCAAGCAGGTTCGTAGGGACGACGGCTCCCTGGAGCCGCTCCGGGAGCGGGACATCGCCGGCTCCATCCTGCGGGCCCTGGCGGCGGCCGGGACCTCGGATCGCGCCCTGGCGGAGGAGCTGGCCGGGGTGGTGGTGCTGTTCCTGGACAAGTACCACGGCGACGACGTGCCCTCCCTCGGAGACGTGGAGGAGATGCTCTGCCGTGTCCTTCGGGAGACCGGGTACCGCAAGGCGGCGGAGCAGTTCGAGCAGCTGAACCGGGACCGACGCTGCCTCGAGGACGAGGTCATGGTGCGGACTCCGGCGGGGGACGGGGGCCCGTTCGTTACGGAGGTGGCGGCGGAGGTCCTGCGCCCGTGGGACCGGCAGGTGCTGGTGCAGAGCCTCATCAGGGGTGGCGAGCTCCCCGCCGGATTCGCGGACGAGGTGGCCGCCGAGGTGGAGGCCCGCATCCTGCGTTCCGGGTTACGTTCCGTCACCCTCGGGCTGATCCGTGAGCTGGTGGATCACGAGCTCATCGAGCGCGACCTGCAGCCGCGACGAGAGCCTCCCGTGGTGGGGGTGAGCCAGGAGGAGATGGCCGCCCTGGCTGGGGGTGGCATCAGCGACCGACCGGATCGTTACATCGCCGGACGCGCGTTGGCCTGCCATGCCTTGTCGCGGATGCACGCGGAGCCCGTGGCCCGGGCTCATCACGACGGTCGCCTTCACATCCATGGCCTCGACGACCCGTTGAAGGTGGAGCGCGTCGAGCTCCCGGTGGCGGTGTTGTTCCCGGACGGGTTCTCGGATCAGCCCATGGGGGAGATCCTGCTGGAGACGCGGACCCGCCTGGGGTCCTTGCGCGGCATGGTCCGTTCCTCCATCGTGCTCCCCGACTTCGTCGGCGCCCTGAGCCGTCACCCCCATGCCCACGAGTCGCCGGAGCGCCTCACGGAGCTGCTGTTGCGGGCCCTCGATTGGCGTGACGTCTACGAGACGGCGGACGCTCCGGTGGTCCAGTTGGTGGTGCCCCTGACCGTGGTGGAGGACGCGTCAGCTGCCTTCCTGCAGACCCTGTGCCGACGCCTGCACGCGTCCGCGGAGCAGGGTCGGTGGCTGCCGGCCAGCCTCGCCGTGGGGGAGGGAGAGCTCCCGTCGTCGGCGGTGCTGGAGGAGCTGCTGGGGAACGCCGCGGCCTGCGAGCAGGCGATCCTCCACATCCGCAGGGAGGGGGAGACGCCGATCTTCCCGGGCGCCGCCGAGGCCCCCGTGCCCCTCACCATCAGCCTCGGGCGGGTGGCCCTCAACCTACCCCTGGCGTTCCTCGACGCCCACGGGGCCGGTCTCAAGGAGGTGCTGCCCCATCTGGAGACCGTGGGCAAGGTGGCCCGGGACGCCTTCCACGAGCGCTTCTGGTATCAGCGGGGCGGCGCTCGCTGGGGGCTCCACGGCGTGGTGGTGGGCCTGGGCGGGCCGGGGCAGGTGCAGGTGCACGCGCAGGGACAGGAGGTGGACCTGGAGGTCTGGGGGCTCACCCACGCCCTGGAGCTGCTGGTCCGTCGCGGGGTGATCCACCCGTCCCGGCGCACGGACGCGGCGGCGCGCATGCTCTCGGCCCTGGACTACCAGCTCGGTGAGGAGGTGAGCGGCGTGAGGTTCCGCGTGCGGCTCGCCGGTGCCCTGGATCGGGACGTGCGGCGGCGCATGCTCGGGGCCCTGGACTCCACCGCGGAGCGCTTCGGCATCCTCGACGCCCAGGAGCTGGTGCGAGACGCGGCCCTCGACCGCACCACCCTGCCGGTGGCCGTGCCCCTGCTGTCGCAGCGGAACAGCCCGTTGCTGGAGGCCCAGTTCATGGAGCGCACCGGGGCCGGGCTGGCGTTGCCTCTGGCGGCCATCGGCGGCGACGATCCCAGGACCCTGCTGATCCGGTTGCGGGACGAGACCCGCCTGGGGCTCGTCACCCTGGCCGCCCGGTCACCTGGGGAAGACCTCTTCGAGGTCCAGGAGGAGCTGTTCTCCTGACGCCCTGAGGGGGTCGCCAGACACGTGTCTGTGGTGCCATGGGGGGTGTCCCTACTCCCTTGACCCCAGTATGATGCGGTCCTCAACATTCCACGGGGGGGAGGGCGCGTGGGCCGCACCTGACAGGGCGGTCCGCGGGTTCCGCGATCCCTCGGAGTCGGAGCCTCATGCACCTCAAGCGCCTCATTGTTCACGGATTCAAGTCCTTCGCTGACCGCACCGTCTTCGACTTCGAACGGGGCGGGCTGACCTGCATCGTCGGGCCCAACGGCTGCGGCAAGTCCAACGTGTTCGAGGCCATCCGCTGGGTGTTGGGAGAGCAGCGCCCTACGAGCCTCAGGAGCCGCGAGCTCACGGACGTGATCTTCAACGGCACCGTCCGGCGGCCGCCCATGGGGCTGTGCGAGGGCACCCTGGTGTTCGACAACCAGTGCGGCACCCTGCCTGCGGACGCCGAGGAGGTGGAGGTGACCCGCCGCGTCTTCCGCTCCGGCGAGACGGACTATCAGGTCAACGGGTCCCCGGTCCGACTGAAGGACATCCGTGACCTGTTCGCGGGCACCGGTCTCGGCGCCGGCGGCTACGGGTTCATGGAGCAGGGGCGCATCGACCAGGTCCTGGCGGCGAACCCGGTGGAGCGGCGCAAGGTGTTCGAGGAGGCCGCCGGCATCAGCCGCTTCCGCACGCGCCGACGGGAGGCGGAGCTCAAGCTCAACCGCGTGGAGGACAACCTGACCCGCCTCCACGACATCGTGGAGGAGATCAACCGCCAGATCCGCTCCCTCAAGCTCCACGCCGGCAAGGCCCGGAACTACCGGGAGATGACCGAGCGGGTCCGCGAGCTGCAGCTCAGCTTCAGCGTCCACCGCTTCGAGCAGATTCGCGTGGAACAGGACCGGCTGACCGAGGAGCTGGCCAACATCGACAAGGTCCGGGCGGAGCGCACCGCATCCCGCGAGGAGCTGCGCGGGCGCATGCGCGAGGTCGAGGTGGAGCTGGAGGCCCTGGTGGAGCGCGTGTCCGGGTTCCGCACCAGCTACGCCGAGGTGGCGGGGAAGATCGTCACCTGCAAGGAGAAGATCGAGCTCCAGACCAGCTACGTGGAAGAGGCCGGCAACCGCCTGCAGGGCAAGACGGAGGAGATCTCCTCCCTGCGCCAGTCCCTCGGCTCTCTCGAAGAAGAGCGGGTGCTGGTGCAGCGGGACCAGGAAGCCCTGGGGCGCGACCAGGATCGGCTCGAAGACGAGCTTCGTCGGCTCGACGCCAAGGTGGGCGCGTCCCAGGAGCGCGCGGCGGAGCTGGCCCAGGCCCGTGACGCCGCCGAGGAGTCCCTCAAGGAGCTCGAGCATCGCGAAGGGGCGCGGGCCCAGGAGATCGCCAGGCTGGAGGCGGAGGAGGACCACCTGGAGGGGCGCCTCGCCCACAACAAGGAGACGCGGACGCGTGTCGAGGCGGCCAGTGATGACCTCCGGGTCGGGCTGGAGGAGCGCACCGGATGCCAGGACGCGCAAGCCTCCGCGCTGGAGGGCCGCCGGGTCGCGCTCACCGAAGAAGAGCGCCGGGCGGAGGAGTTGGAGCAGGCCTACGGCGCCGCGGTGGAGGAGCTGCGGGGCCGTGAGGCTGAATTGGATCGGGCCACCGCCCGGGCCGAGCTGCTGCAGGAGTCCCTGGCCCGCGGCGAGGGGCTCGGCGGCGGGACCCGGGCGCTGCTGGAGGCGCGGGAGGAAGCGGAGGACCTGATCCCGGGCTTCCGCGGCGTCCTGGGCGACCTCCTGGAGATCGATCTGGAAGAGGCGGCGGCGGTGGAGGCTGCCCTCGGGACGGCGGCGGAGGCGGTGGTGGTGGACACCACGGCGGATGCCCTGGCCGGCTTGCGCTGGCTGCGCGAGCGCGAGGTCGGCGGCGGCCTGTTCCTGCCTCTGGACCGGTTCGGCGACGTGCCGGCCGCTGCGGTGTCCGGGGTGCGAGCCCGGGACGCGGAGCTGGAGTCGGTGCTGTCCGCCCTCGTGGGCGGGCTGCGGGTGGTCCCGGACGACTCGTTGGAGGAGGTCCTGGCGGCGGAAGACCCGGGGCCCCTGGTGGTGACCCGGGGTGGCGACGTGGCCAGGGACGGCCGCATGATCACGGCGGCGTCACGCGGCCCCGGCGCCCGCGGGCTGGTGGTGCTGAAGGCCGAGCTCCAGGACCTGGAGCGGCGCCTCCCGGAGCTCAACGGCGCGCGGGACGAGGCCGCTGCCCGGTGTGCCGCGGTGAAGGCGGATCGCGACGCGTCCAGAGGTCGCATCAAGGAGTTGTCCGTGGCGCTGGTCAACGAGGAGGGGGAGGCCGCCCGTCTCGACCAGGAGATCGTCCGCATCGTCCGTGAGCTGGATCGCCTCAAGGAAGAGGCGGCCCGGACCGTCGAGGACGGCGCCACCCTGGAGCGTAAGCGCGGCGAGACCCGCGCAGCCATGTCGGAAGCCCGGGATGGCATGGCGACCCTCGCTCGGGATCGCGAACGGGCGGAGGGCGAGGTGGCTTCGCAGCGGCAGCTCCTGGAGGAGTTCGCCAAGGGGCGGGACCGTGACGTCCAGGAGCTGGAGGTGGCGCGGATCGACGCCGCCAAGACCGCCGAGCGTCTCGAGTCCCTGGCGGGCAAGGACGAACACCTGGGGACCTCCATCGAGGAGACCCGGCGTCGCCTGGAGGTGGACGAGAAGGAGGTCATCGACCTCGAGCGCAACCGCTCCGAGACCACCCGGGGGGTGGACGAAGAGCGGGCGTCCCTGGCTCAGCTGCAGTCGGAGTCGGAGACCATCTCCGAGGCCCTCGGTGACCGGGAGCGTGCGGCGGACGAGGTGCGGGAGCGGCTCCGGGAGGCCGCCGAGGGACTGGACGCGGTGGAGCGTGAGATCGGTGAGTTGACCGAGCGGCTCTCCACCTCCCGAGGGCGTGAGGGCGAGCTGAAGGCCTCCATGGAGAGCCTGCTGGAGCGCGCCCGGGACGAGCTGGACCTGGACCTGGAGTCCGGTGAGCTGCCGGACGTGGCGCCCCCCGAGACCGAGGACGGCGCCGAGGTGGATTGGAAGGCGGTGGACGCCGAGATCCGCGATCTCCGCGCCCGCATCGCCCGGCTCGGCAACGTCAACCTGGCGGCGGTGGAGGAGTTGGAAGAGGCCGAACGTCGCGCCAGCTTCATCTTCCGCGAGCGGGACGACCTCCTGGACGCCCGGGAGCAATTGAAGAAGATCCTCAAGGAGATCGAGGCCCAGTCCACCCAGCTGTTCTGCGACACCTTCGAGGCGGTGAAGGAGCACTTCTCCACCACCTTCCGCCGGTTGTTCGGCGGCGGCAAGGCGGAGATCTCCCTCGAGGACGAGGAGAACCCCCTCGAGTCCGGCATCGAGATCAAGGCCCGTCCTCCCGGCAAGGAGTTCCGCAGCATCGCCTTGCTGTCCGGCGGCGAGCGCACCATGACCGCCGTGGGATTGCTGTTCGCCATCTTCCGCGCCAACCCGGCGCCTTGCGCCTTCCTGGACGAGGTGGACGCGGCGCTGGACGAGGACAACACGGATCGGTTCTGCGCCACCCTGGAGGCCTTCACCCAGGACAGCCAGTTCGTGGTGGTGACTCACAGCAAGCGCACCATGGAGAAGGCCAACCTCCTCTACGGCGTCACCATGCCCGAGCGTGGCGTCAGCCGCCGCGTGGCGGTGCGCCTGGAGCAGATGGATGACGCGGGTCAGATCGCGGACATCGCCGCCGTCAACAAGCAGGCGCGGACCGAGGCCGCGACCGAAGCGGAGGCCGGCGCCGAGGCGGCCGAGTCGCGCTTCGCGGCGTCCGCTCCCAGGTCCCTGGAGGCCGCCGCCGTGGCCCGCCGGCCGGCCCCGAAGAAGGAGGACGACGGGGAGGCCCTGGAGACCGAGGCCTGAGCCCAGCCCGGAGCGGTCACAACTTTCGGGGTGACCGCGTCCGATAGGGAGGGGTGATGCGCCTCCTCATCGCCACCATCGTGGTCATGGGCGCCCTGGTCCTGGTCCTCGAGCTCGCGTTGATCAACGTCGCTCGTCGCGCCAGGAAGCCGCGCCCCTCGCCACCCGCCATCATCTTCACCACGCCCGCGCCGAAGCCTGAGGTGATCGGCGGGAAGGTGCCCCCCCTCAGGGTCACCAAGAGCCGCCTCTCCAGGTAGGATCGCCGCCCTGTCCCCGGGCGCTCCGGAATCGCCGGTGGCGTCGATGAGCGGGCCATGCCATGAACACTCCTCTCTCCGAACGTGACTGTGTGCCGTGCCGGGGAGGGGTTCCGCCTCTGGATCTGGACGCGGTGGAGCGGTTGCTGGGGGAGCTCAACGGCGGCGCCGCAGGGTGGTGTCATGAGGCCGCCCATCACCTGCACAAGACCTGGGAGTTCGACGACTTCGCGTCCGGACTCGCGTTCGTCAACGACGTCGGAGAGGAGGCGGAGCGGCAGGGGCATCACCCGGACGTGCACCTCGCCTGGGGGCGGGTGAAGATCGAGATCTGGACCCACAAGATCGACGGGCTCACGGAGTCGGACTTCGTCCTGGCGGCCAGGATTGATGACCTGGCCGGCGTCGACCGCCGGACCCCCTGACCCATGGGTGCGTCACGAGGTCTCATCGAAGGTTGGCTCGCAGCCGGCGCCTCCCTGGCGGGCCGCGACCTCAGCGGCGCCGATCTGTCGGACCTGGACCTCTCCGGGCGTGACCTGGAGGGCGCGGATCTCCGGGGCGCTTCCCTGGTGCGCGCGTCCTGTGTCTCCAGCCGCTTCGCGGGGGCGCGGCTTGAAGGGGCGGACCTGCACCTGGCCGTACTCTCCGGCGCCGATCTGACCAGGGTCAGCGGCCGTGACGCGCGCTTCGCTCACGCGTTCCTCGAGGGCGCGCTGCTCGGTGATGCGGACCTGCGGGGTTGTGACTTCGAAGCAGCCGGGCTGCAGCGGGTCGTGGCCGCCGCGGCGCGCATGACGGGAGCCAACCTCCACATGGCGGACCTGGGAGACGCCGAGCTGACCGACGCCGACCTCAGCACCTGCGACCTGCGCCGTTCCATCCTGGCAGGGGCCGGATTGCATGGTGCCCGCATGGAGAAGGCTGACCTCTCCGCCGCGGACCTCACCGGGGCCCGATTCGAAGAGGTGGAGGCCGGTGGTGCGTGCTTCGTCGGCGCCATCTTCCAGGACGTGACGCCGCGGCGTTGCGACCTGACGGGCGCCGATCTCCGCGGCGCTGGCCTCACGGCCCAGGACCTGGGCACGTGCGTCGTCGTGGACGCCGTCTTCAAGGCCCCCGAAGCCCGCACGGAATAGCGCTTTTCTGCCGACAATCGGCGATGTTAGGCTCTACAGTGCGCGTGTCTTCCACCCGCGCGCTTCTTCGTTTCGGAGATTGAGAGCCGATGTCCTGTCGCTTGTTTGGGGTGGCCATCCTGGTGCTCGCGCTCTGCGCCGCCGTCACGGCGCAGAGCCTGTCCGTCCACCACGTGAACGTGGGCCAGGGGTCCGCCACGCTGATCGTCGGGCCTACGGGCAAGGCAGCCCTGGTGGACGCGGGCGCTCCCGGGCAGGGGACCGCCACGTTGGTGCCCCTGCTGACGAGCCTGGGTGTCTCCTTCGTCGACTACGTGATCGTCACCCACTTCCACAACGACCACTGGGGCGGCGTGCCGGACCTGCTCTCCGCCGGCCTGGGAATCGGGGTCGTCTACGACCGTGGCACGGCCAACCAGCCGGGTTCCATCGGCAGCTACCTGGCGGCCATCGGCTCCCTCAGGACCACCATCGCTCCGGGCACCGTCATGGACATGGGCGGCGGCGCCGCCCTCACCTGCGTCGTGGTCAACGGCAACGTGGTGGGGGGAGGCTTCTCGGATCCGACCCAGGGCGCCCAGGAAGAGAACTCCCGCTCCATCGGCTTGCGACTCAGCTACGGCGGTTATGACGAGGCCATCTGCGGTGACCTGACCGGCGGCGGCAACAACACGGCCAACGTGGAGTCCACGGCGGCCACGTCCATGGGTGACGTGGACGTGCTGGTGCTGTCTCACCACGGCTCCAACACCTCCTCCAACCAGACCTGGGTGAACACCCTGGACGCGGAGATCGGCGTCATCTCCTGCGGCGACGGGAACCCCTACGGGCACCCCCACGTGGAGCCGATGGCGCGGTTCCTCGGCAACCCCGCCACGGCTCAGCTCTATCGCCTGGAGATGGGGTCCTCGAACGCCGGCGGGACGGTGGTCAACGGCGATCTTCGGATCACCACGGACGGGTCCACCTACACGGTGAGCGGGGGCCAGGTGCCCACGGTCACCTACAACGTGGACTCCAACGTGGGGCCGCCGCCGCCGCCCCCCCCGCCGCCGCCGTCGACGTCGCTGACGTTGCCGGGTGACCTGGTGGTGTCCGAGTACATGAACAACCCTGCGGCGGTGCCGGACGCGGACGGTGAGTGGCTGGAGGTCGTCAACACCACGGCGTCCGCCCTGAACCTCTCCGGCTTCGTGGTGCGGGATCAGGACTTCGACTCGTTCGTCCTGCCTGCCATGACCATCCTGCCGCGCGGGCGGCTGGTGTTCGGGGTCAACGGCGACCCGTCGGAGAACGGCGGCGTCTCCCTGGACCACGTGTGGCCTTCAGGGTCGTTCTTCCTCAGCAACGGGTCGGATGAGATCGAGCTGGTGGACGCATCGGGGCACGTGCTGGACTCGGTGGTCTACGACAACGGCGCCACCTTCCCTGACCCCACGGGGCGGTCCGTGGAGCGCAGCAACCTGAAGGCCCTCCCCGTGGCGAGCAACTTCACCTTGTCCACGACGGTGTTCGGCCAGGGTGACGACGGAACACCCGGAGCGGTGAACAGCGCGGACTCGACGGGGCCGTGGATCACCCTGACTCCTGGCGGGAACTTCGGCCTGGGGACGCAGGTGACCCTCACGGTGAGCGCCGGTGTCCCGCTGGCGGGGCGGTCGTACCTGCTGGCCATGAGTGAGTGCGCCGTGCCCGGCTTCCCGCTGGGTACCTCCGGGCGCGTGGTGGACCTGTGCCCCACTCCGCTGGCCTGGTACATCGTCCAGACGCCCGAGATCCCCGGATTGCTGTCCGGTTTCCAGGGCTCGCTGAACATCCTCGGCGTGGCCGTTGCCACCATCCAGGTGCCCAACGTGCCGGCGTTCTCCGGGTCCACCTTCCACCTCAGCGGCGTCGTCTTCGACGGGGCCGCACCCATGGGGATGTGGGTCATGGACAACGTCCGCGCGGCGCTCAACTGACCTGTGACCGAACCGGTCCTCCGCAACCTCAAGCTCGTCATCGAGTACGACGGGACCGCCTACGCGGGCTGGGAGCGTCAGAAGAACGGCCTGGGGATACAGGAGGTCCTGGAGGAGGGCGTCCGCGCGATCACCGGGGAGCGCGTGGTGGCGGAGGCTTCGGGCCGCACGGACGCCGGGGTCCACGCCCTCGGGCAGGTGGTCTCCGTTCGACTGGCGAAGGACATCCATCCGCGCAAGTTGAAGCTCGGCTTGAACGCGGTGATGCCGCCGGACGTGGCGGTGTTGGATGTGGAGGAGGTGCCTCCCGACTTCCACGCGCGGCGCAGCGCGAAGAGCAAGCTCTATCGCTACACCATCCTCAACGACAGCGCCCGTCGTCCGCATCAACGGGACGTGAGCTACCACTTCCCGCGACCGCTCCACCACGAGGCCATGGCGGCGGCGGCGGCCCACTTCGTCGGCACCCACGACTTCACCGGGTTCGCCAGGGAGGCGGACCGCAAGAAGACCTGCGTGCGCACCATCCTCGACGCCCGCGTGCGCAGGGAAGGGTGCCTCGTGCACCTCGAGGTCGTCGGTACCGGGTTCCTCTACAACATGGTGCGGATCATCACGGGGACGCTCCTGGAGGTCGGCGTGGGCCGTAGGGACCCCGACTCCATCCCCTTGCTACTGGCGGAGAAGCGTCGGGCGTCCAGCGGCTACACCGTGCCGGCCCACGGCCTGGCGTTGGTGGAGGTGCATTACGACTGATGAGGCCCGAGGTGGGCTCGGCGTTGGTTATAATGGTGGCCCGCAAGGAGAGAGACCTTGGATATCACCATCACCGCACGGCACCAGGCCGTGGACGCCAACGCGCGCGAGTATCTCGAAGCGAAGCTTCAGCGCCTGACCCGATTGTCCGAACGCGTCATCATCGTGCATGCGATCCTGGATCACGAGCACGGTGAGCACATCGTGGAGCTGGTGGCGAGCGCGCCTCCCCATCATCGCTTCTCCGCCCGCGCCGAGGGCGTAGACCTGCGCCACACCATCGACGCCGCGGACGCCAAGCTGGAGGCACAGATCCGGCACTGGAAGGACCGTCTGGTGGATCACCGCGCCTGAAGGCCTGAGGACGTCGCCTCATGGCGATGGGTGAGGGCAGAGGTTGAGGGGCTGCTGAGCAGCGCCTATGCTGGGCGCGCCGCTGCGGCTGCGGCCTACCTGGGTTACCAAGAGATGCTCACCTTTGACCAGACCGGCTGACGAGCCAGCGCCCGCTTCGCCGGCGCCCGCAGCCTCCGCACCCTCGAGTCGGGTGGTGGTGCTCGGGGGAGGCACCGGCATCTCCGCCACGCTCCGCGGCCTGACGGAAGACGGGGCGGAGCTCACCGCCATCGTCACGGTGGCCGACGACGGCGGGTCTTCCGGGCGGCTCCGAAAGGACTACGCCATGTTGCCTCCGGGTGACATCCGCAACTGCCTGGTGGCCATGGCGGACGGCGACGCCCTGCTAAGGGATCTGTTCAGCTACCGCTTCGAGGACTCCATCCTCAAGGGGCACTCCTTCGGCAACCTCTTCCTCGCCGTCCTGACCCGTCTCACCGGGGACTTCCACACTGCGGTGGAGCGCGCTCGCGGTCTGCTCGGGGTCTCGGGGCGCGTCATCCCCAGCACCACGGAGCGCGTGGTCCTGGTGGCTCACCACGAAGACGGGACCCGCTCCACAGGTGAGCAGTGCATCTCCCGCGGAGCCAAGGCCGTCGTCGGCATGGAGCTGAAGCCGGAGCCGCCGAAGGCCTCCGATGAGATCCTCGGCGCCATCGCGGCGGCGGACATGATCGTCGTCGGACCGGGCAGCCTGTTCACCAGCCTGATCCCGAACCTGCTGGTGCCCGGGATCGTGGAGGCTCTCGACGCCTCCTCTGCGCCCATCGTGCTGGTGGCCAACCTGGTCACGCAGCCAGGGGAGACGGACGGCTTCAAGTTGTCCGATCACCTGCGCGCGCTCCGGGATGTCGGCCGACTCTCGCGGGTCGATCACGTGATCCTCAACGCCTCGGAGGTCCCCGCGGATGTGGTGGCCCGCTACGAGGAGTCCGGGTCCGCCCTCGTGGACGTGGACGGCCTGGATGTGTTCGAGGGGGCCAGCCCGACGTACGTGGAGGCGGTGACGTTCAGCGACTCAGGCGTCCTGAGGCATGACGCGGGCGCGTTGGGAGCCTGCTTGAGCGAGCTCGCGGCGGCCCATGGGAGCGGCCATGGTGTCTGACGAGGTCAGCGTCCAGGAGGTGGAGATCGTCAACCCGCAAGGGCTGCACGCCCGCCCCGCGTCTCTGCTGGTGCGGCGAGCCGTGGAGTTCGACGCGGTCGTGACCCTGACCGTCGGCGAGCAGCATGCTGACTGCAGCAGCATCATGGAGGTGATGATGCTCGCCGCGCCTCACGGCTCCCGGGTCACCATCGGCGCCTCAGGGCCGCAGGCGGAGGCGGCGGTGGCGGCCATCGTCGGGCTGGTGGAGAGCGGATTCGGGGAGGTCTACGGTTGAGTCGGCGCCTGCGAGGGACGGTTGTCTCGGAGGGCCTGGTCAGGGGCGAGGCCCTGGTCGTCGCCACCGGTGAGGTCTACGTCCCGGAGGGTCGGGTCAGCGAGAACCTGGTGGAGCGCGAGGTCCAGCGGTTTCGCAAGGCGGTGGAGGCGACGCGTTTCGACATCACCAAGGAAGAGCGGGCGGCTCGCGAGCGGCTCGGGGAGATGTCGGAGATCATCGGCTGGTACCTGACGATCCTCTCCGACGAGACCACGCTCCTGACTCCCATCGAGGAGCTCATCCGCACCGAGCGCTTCACCGCCACCTACGCCTGCTTCACCCGCTTCGCCGCCGTGGCCAAGCAGTTCGAGGACGTGGGGGAGCCGCTGGCCAGCCGCGTGCCGGACATCATCGACGTCAAGCGGCGCCTGATCGCCCACCTCCGCGGGGGCAAGGGGGGCGGCGTCGCGGCCCTGGACCGCCTCAAGCGGAAGGTGATCATCATCGCCGATGACCTCACCCCGTCTCAGACCGCGACCCTGGATCGGGACCGGGTCCTCGCCTTCGCGACCGATCGCGGCGGCCCGGCCGGGCACACGGCCATCCTCGCCCGTCACCTGGGCATCCCCGCCATCGTCGGGCTCGACCACGTCACCAAGATGATCCGCTCAGGCGAGCAGGTCATCATCGACGGGACGGTGCGCGGCGAGGTCATCGTCAACCCGGACGAGGAGGACCTCCACGGCTACAGCGTCCTGAAGCAGCGACTACAGGCCCGGCGGCGCCGGATCCACCTGGACCAGGATCGGGCGCTCACCAAGGACGACGTGGAGATCGAGATCCTCGGCAACGTGGACCGGCACGAGGAGGTCCTGGGTTTGCGCCAGCTGGGGGTGAGAGGCGTGGGTCTGTTCCGGACCGAGTTCCTGTTCCTCGGGAAGGACGCGCCGGATGAGGAGGCCCAGCGAGCGATCTACGCCAAGATCCTGCGCGACATGGCGCCGCACACCGTCTGCATCCGCACCATGGACTTCGGCGCGGACAAGTGGGACCACCGGGTGGGAGGCAGCCGCGAGCCCAACCCGTTCCTCGGTATGCGGGCGATCCGTCTCAGCTTCGCTCACGAACCGTTCTTCCGCGCCCAGATCCGGGCCATCCTCCGGGCTTCGTTGGAAGGCACCTGCCAGATCATGTTTCCCATGATCTGCGACGCGACGGAGTTCCGTCGCGCGCGGGCCCTGGTGGACAGCGTCCGGGACGAGCTGCGCAAGGAGGGGACACCCTTCGATGAGCGGGTCCAGATCGGGGCCATGGTGGAGGTGCCTTCGGCCGCGTTGACCGCCGAGAGCCTGGCCGCGGAGGCGGACTTCCTCAGCATCGGGACCAACGACCTGACCCAGTACGTGCTCGCCGTGGACCGAACCAACCCCCTGGTGGCGGAGATGTTCGTGCCCTATCACCCGGCGGTGCTCCGGCTCATGCGGATGACCGTCGCGGCTTGTGAGTCCCAGGGCAAGGCGGTGAGCGCCTGTGGCGAGATGGCGGGCATGGCGGACTGCGCCCCCATCATGCTGGGGCTCGGCCTGACCCGCCTGAGCATGGCCTCGGGGCGCGTGCCGGAGGTGGTCTCCCAGATCCGGCGGCTCAATCGGGACGCGTGCCGGGGGTTGGTGGACCGGCTCCAGGACGCGGACGGGGCAGAGACCGCGGGTCACCTGATGGCCTCCTTCCTGCAGCACCTGCCGGGCTCCAAGCGTCGTATCACCCGTTAGCGGAGCCGGTTGGGCGCTAGGAGCGGGGCGAACGCCCGTGCCGGTCGCGCTTTCTCCGTCGAGAGGGACGTGTGTCCCTCACTCCGGCGCGTGATGGGGGGGCACGACTCAAGCGCCGTTCCTTCATTGGTTTCCGACGCTTCCGCCCTAAAGCCGCTCCCGCATGCGGGTCGATCCTAAGGGGGTGGAAACCTCAATCTCCGGAAGGGCTCCGCACCCTGACCCAACCGCAGGAGTGATTGCATGCTAGCCAGACCGCGCAGCATGGTCGGTCTCGACATCGGTGCGAGCGCCATCAAGGCCGTGGAGTTGACCCAGAGCGGTCGTGACCTGGAGGTGACCGGCTTCGGCCAGGTGGAGCACTCCGGGGACGACCAGGACGCCCGGGTCCAGGCCGTTCGGGACCTCATCTCGGAGGGCGGCTTCAAGACCCGGCACGTGGTCACCGGCATCAGCGGCAAGCAGGTCATCGTCCGCTACCTGTCCATCGTCAGGATGAGCGACGAGGAGCTGCGCAACGCCATCACCTTCGAGGCGGAGAAGTACGTCCCGTTCCCGCTGGACGACTGCGTGATCGACTGCCAGCGCCTGGAGCCCACGGACGAGGTTCAGGGCGGCAACATGACCGTGGTGCTGGTGGCGGCCAAGCGTTCGCAGCTGGACGACCACCTCTCCACCCTGAGCGCCGTCGGCGTCACCCCTGAGGTGGTGGACGTGGACGCGTTCGCTCTCTCCAACGCCCACTCCATGTGCGGGGTGATGGACGAAGGCATGGACGCCTCGAGCACCACCGCGTTCGTCGACATCGGTCATAGCAAGACCAGCGTCAACGTGGTCTCCGGCGGATGCTCCATGTTCACCAGGGAGATCGCCATCGGCGGCCGCGACTTCACGGAGGCCGTCTCCAAGCGGCTGAACATCGGCTTCGATGAGGCGGAGGACCTGAAGCGCAACCCTGGTGACGGTTCGGACACCGTCCAGGACGCGGTCCTGCCGATGATCGACGACCTCGGCAACGAGGTCCAGCTGTCCTTCGACTACTTCGAGGGCCAGTTCGACAAGGAGATCAGCCAGATCCTGGTCTCTGGTGGCGGCTCCCGGGTCAGCGGCCTGGAGGAAGCACTGGGGCGCATCTTCGAGAAGCCCACCACCGCGTTCAACCCCTTCGATCACATCAAGATCAGCGGCGCCATCGACCCTGATCTTCTCGCCAGCAACGCCTCTCAACTCGTCGTCGCCACCGGCCTGGCGGTGCGAGCGGCTCGCGCAAGCTGAAACACCGAGGATTGACCATGCAGATCCGGATCAACCTTCTCCCCACGGAGTACCGCAAGAAGGAGATGACCCCGTTGGCGCAGCTGCTGCCGGCGTTGGTGACCTTCACGCTGGTGCTCGGCACGGGCGCGTTCTGGGCCTGGAACCACTTCGGTGCCCTGGCCCGTGCTCAATCGGAGAACGAGCACCTGCGGCAGACCCACCAGACCCAGAAGGCGCCGCTCGCCTACCGGGCCGCCCTCAAGAGCGAAGAGAGCGACTACGAGAGCCGCGCCACGACCATCACCGAGATCGCCGTGTCCCGGGTCCCCTGGACCCAGAAGCTGGACCAGATGTGCGACCTGGTGGCGGATGACGACGAGGGTGAGCGATACCTGGTCTGGCTGAGCGACTTCCGCGTCCAGCCGCCCCAGTCCCGCGGCCGCCGGAGCAAGGAGAAGGTGGGGGAGTCCATCGCCATCGAGGGGCTCTGCTTCTCTGACGATCACCCGCTCAACCGGTTCAACCAGTTCCACGAAGCGCTGCAGCAGCACCAGTTCTTCCGTGACTGTCTCAGCATCAACAACCCCGCCGGTCAGGCGGTGGTCAAGGACGACGAGCTGCATCCCAATCACGCCTGGACCATCAAGCTGGACATGCAGATGCGAGCACGCGAGGCCAAGCGCAAGCGCTCGACCATGCAGGCCAACGCCGGGCGGGGCCGTTAACCGGGAGCCGGATGATCATGACGCTCAAAGGAACCAGCAAGCGCTTCGTGCTGATTTGCGCCGGCGTGGCCGTCGTTGCCCTGGGTGGGTTCGGGTATCTCACCTGGACCGACATGGAGCGGATGGAGGCGTTGGACGAGGAGTCCCGCGGCCTCGAGGCGGCGATCCGCAAGGCGGACGCGGAGATCCGGACGATCCCGACCATCGAGAACCGGGTCCTCACGCTGCGCGAGCAGGTGAAGAACTACGTCACCATCCTGCCGGACGACGCGGAGATCCACGCCTTCGTGGACAAGCTCACCCAGTTCGAGACCGAGTCCGGCGTCCGGGTGACCAAGCTCGACGATACCCAGGCGCGTCAGCGCCGCGCGTCTCGCAAGAAGAGCGCCCAGGCGTTCGAGAGCATCAAGTACAAGCTGACCCTCAAGGGGACCACGCAGCAGCTGCTGGCGTTCATGGACCTGCTGGAGAACGAGTACGAGCGATTCGTGCGGATCCCGTCGTTCCGGGTCCAGGCGTTCGTGGATCGGCAGGTCGGCGACGAGGACCTCGAGGACATCGAGCGTCAGCACCGCATCGACCTGGAGTTGGAGACCTACATCTACAACCCCAAGAAGCGCGGCGCCGGCCACGTCGCCATCCGTAACGAGGACGCGAAGCTGGAGGCGCTCCGGGAATCCGGCGCCCTGGACACCCTGGGGGAGGACATCGTCCTGGTGCGCCACGACATCGAGCCCCGGCCCGATCGCCGGGACCCCTTCGTGGACCCGCGGATCGTCATCGTCCGGGTCAGCGAAGAGGAGCGTCAGCTGCAGGAGGAGCGACTGCGCGAGCTCGGGCGCCAGGTGGCCGACCTGCGCGGGGCCCTCGAGGACGAGGTGGGCGAGCCCAACCTGGTCAAGCGCATCGCCTTGAAGGACGCCAACGACGAGTTCCTGAACAAGTTCGGGAAGCTCGTGAACGAGCTGGCTGAGGAGCCGTTCTTCACGGCGCCGGACCTGGCGAAGGAGTTCGAATCGGAGGTGCTGGGGCCCGTGCGCAAGCTGATGGCGGAGCGCGGAGGTTCGGGCACCACCATGCTCGGAGTGCTCGGTGTGCGAGACATCAAGCACCGCGTCGCCGACATGGAGAAGGCCGCGCGTCAGGAGGACTATGACGCCGTCGTCAACCTGCACGAAGGCGTGCAGAAGCTGCGAGAGCGCTACCAGGCGCCGGAGTCCCTGCTGCCCGTGTTCGAGCGGTCGGACGCGCTCAAGGAGATGGCGGTCGCCCACCTGGGCTTCCGCGCCATGGGGCTGAAGTTCGGTGGCCGGGTGGTCTATCCCCGTGATCCTTCACGGGCCGTGGTCATCATCGACGGGCGCAGCTTCAGCCCTGGGGAGCGGGTCAACGAGGGCCTGGTGATCAAGCAGATCACCAGCAGCGAGGTCGTGTTCGACTACATGGGATATCCCATGACCCACCGGTTCGGAGACAGCTTCTAGGGACCGGTTCACAGATGAACAACGGGGCCGTCGTGGACGGCGGTCGCCGGGTCGGCCTGAGCCGACATCAGCACACAGGGGCTCGTGCGCGGGAGGCGAGCCAGGAACATCCAGGAAGAGAGGGGCGCAGCGGCAGGGAACGCGCCCCGCAAGGAGACGATTGATGACCCTTCGAGGACAGACCCGCGGTCTTGTGATCGCACTGGCATCCATCCTCTTGGCGTGCGCTGGCGCGGCCGTCCAGGCTCAGCAGCCGGTGTACACCAGCAACCCGGACGACCGCAGCGACACCCGCGTCACCATCGACGTCAAGGACCAGCCCCTCAAGGACGTGGTCCGTCACCTCGCCTCCGCGTCCGGTATCAACATCATCCTGGGCAACGGGATCGACGAGCGCGTGTCGGTCACCCTGAACAAGGTGCCCTGGCGCGTGGCTCTGGAGATCGTGGCGGAGAAGGCTGGTTGCAGCCTGGTGGAGAAGTCCGCCAACGTCATCCAGGTGGTGCAACCGCAGCCCGTGACCTTCGACTTCTCGAGCGAGGACATCAAGGTCGTCATCGACGCCATCGCCAAGGTCTCCGGGGCGAGCATCGTCGTGGCGCCGGAGGTGGAGGGAAAGGTCCACCTGCGGCTGACCAACGTGCCGTGGCGCGCCGCCCTGGACACGGTGGCCAAGACCCTCGGATACGTGGTGGTGGAGGATGGATACGACATCTACCGGGTGGTGCACCCCTCGAGCCTCGAGAAGCAGATGGAGACCCGGGTCTTCCAGGTGAAGTACCTGCGGCCGCCGCCCCGCTACACGCCGAAGATCGAGACCATCTACGCGGACGCGTCACAGACGCAGCAGGTCAGCACCGCGGGCGGCGATCCGAACGCCAACTTCTCGCTGCTGCGGGCCCTGCGCGGCGCCCTGTCTCCCAGCGGCTCCCTGGACTACTTCGCGACCAACAACACCCTCGTGGTCAAGGACATCCCGCCCGTGGTGGCGGAGGTGGAGCGCATGATGGCGGAGATCGACGTGGAGCCCGCGCAGGTCTTCATCGACGTCAAGTTCGTCACCACGCGGAACACGGACGCCCTGGAGTACGGCTTCGACATCGGTGAGAACGGCCTGCGGGCCGGCATCGGGTTCGGGTCCATCCCGCACCGGCTGCCGTTCGCGTTGGGGTCCGGCGGGTGGAACAACGACATCATCGCCGGTGACCCGGCCCAGACGCCGGGGCTCACCCAGGACGAGCTGAAGAGCGCGATCAACTTCGGCACCCTGGACTTCACCGGCGCCACGTTCACCCTCAACCTGCTGGAGCAGGATGACTCGACGCGGATCGTCCAGGCGCCGCGGCTGCTGGCCCTCGACAACCAGGAGGCCACCATCTTCGTCGGCCAGACCATCCGCTTCGCGGAGACCGAGGCCCAGTCCAACCAGAGCGGCGGCCTGACCTTCTCCATCCGGGAGGCCCAGAACTCGCCGGTGCAGACGGGCTTCCAGCTGTACATGGTGCCTCATGTGGTCCCCGGTACGGACAAGGTGATCCTCAACGTCATCCCGGAGGCGGAGCAGCTCACGGGGCGCGGGACCAACCCCAACCTCCCGGGCTTCAACATCTTCAAATCCGGCGAGGGGACCCCCAACGAGGTCTCCATCGCGCTGCCGGAGATCTCCTCCCAGACCCTGGTGACCACCCTGATGCTGGAGAGCGGGCAGACCGCCGTCATCGGCGGTCTGATCACCGAGAGCGAGAGCGAGATCGAGCGGAAGTTGCCGATCCTCGGGGACATCCCCCTGCTCGGGTTCTTCTTCAAGAGTGTCAGCAAGAGCAAGCGGAGCGAGAGCCTGCTGATCTTCATCACCCCCAGGATCGTCCGCGATTCCGGGGCGTTCGCCGAGTTCCACCAGCAGGAGGGGCTGCGCCGTCAGCGCGCCATCGAGGACGAGATGGAGCGCATCTTCGGCACCGGTGAGGGCAGCGAGGAAGGCACCGGCGGAAACTGACTTCGGGCCGGTGCGAAGCCGGCCTGGCGCCCCCTGGGGGGCGCCTCCGGCGGTTCGCTTGCCGGTTTGGTCCTGTCCGAGTATCTATAGGGCAGGGAGAGCGTCCTCGAGAGCGGGGGCGCCATGGAAGATCAACGGCTGCCGTGACCGGGGACGCGGTTCCAGGCGCGGCGGCTTCAGAGTAGACAGTCAAGACGTTCCGGACAGGTCTCCGGAGCTGCTCGTGTCGCGCTGGCGGCCCGAGCAACGGTCGAGAATGCCGGGGGTAGCCTTTGTGCCTCGCCCGTGGACGAGCGGTCACACCCGTCCACGTTGAGCAGTGCCCCGGTTGGACTCCCGTTGCCCGTGCCCCACGACCTGGCAGCCAGGACCATCGGGGCGATGGTAGGAACAGGACGCCGCCCTGGCAGGGCGGCCTGAGGAGGAGCCGGGAGAGTTCCCGGCCTCGGTACATGGACCTTTCGTGCAGTAACACGCGAGTTCATCCCCGGCTTCGGGGAGCGTACGCCCTCGGTTCCTGATCCTGCCTTCGTGTCGATGTCGGAGACCCCGTCCAGAGCGGGAGGGGGTCCATGGTCGGACTCGATACCGTCAAGACGGGCAAGCGCATCTTCATCAACGCGGATGACCCGGAGGAGGTGCGCATCGGCATCACCACCGAGGGGGTGCTCGAAGAGGTCTACATCGAACGGACCTCCGCCACCACGCACCTCGGCAACATCTACAAGGGCGTGGTGACCAACGTGGAGCCGTCCATCGGGGCGGCGTTCGTCGACTTCGGAGGTGAGCGCAACGGGTTCCTCCACGCCTCCGACATCCTGCCCCTGTACCGGCAGAACAACACGGACGTGCCGCAGGAGCGCATCAGCAAGCGCGAGAAGCGGAACATCCAGGAGTACGTGATGAAGGGCCAGGAGGTGCTGGTCCAGATCACCAAGGACGGCATCGGCAAGAAGGGGCCGACGCTGACCACCTACCTGAGCATCCCGGGCCGTTACCTGGTGCTGATGCCGTCCCTGTCCCGCTCCGGCGTGTCCAAGAAGATCGAGAATCGGCAGGAGCGCCAGCGCCTCAAGAAGGTCCTGGAGGAGATCGATCCCCCGCTGGGGATGGGGTACATCATCCGGACCGCCGGGATCGGACGGGACAAGCAGGAACTGGAGAAGGACCTGCTGTACCTGCTGAAGCTGTGGAACACCATCGCCAAGCGGGTCCGGAGCGACCGCTCGCCGTCCCTCGTCTACCAGGAGTCGGACCTGGTGGTGCGCACCATCCGGGACACCTTCACGCCGGACGTGGACGAGGTCATCATCGACAACGAAGGGGTCTACCGGAAGGCGGTGGATTTCCTCAAGGCGGTCATGGTGGAGCAGCAGGGACGCATCACCCTCTACGACGGAGACCGGCCGCTGTTCTACGCCGTGGGCCTGGAGGAGCAGATCGACCGCATCTATAGCCGCAAGGTCAACATGAAGAGCGGCGGCTCCCTGGTCATCGACCAGACCGAGGCCCTGGTGGCCATCGACGTCAACTCCGGCAAGAACCGTGAGGAGGACGACCTGGAGGAGACCGCGTTCCGCACCAACATGGAGGCGGTGACGGAGATCGCACGCCAGCTGAGACTCCGAGACCTCGGCGGCGTCATCATCAACGACCTCATCGATATGCAGAGCGAGGCCCACAAGCGGGCCGTGGAGACCTGCCTGCGGGAGGCGCTCGGTGACCACAAGGAGCGCATGAAGCTGGCCAAGATCTCTCCCTTCGGCATGTTGGAGATGACCCGGCAGCGCGTGCGCCCCAGCCTGCATCGTTCCAACGCCCTGCCGTGTCCCCACTGCAAGGGCTCCGGCTTCGTGCGTACGGTGGACAGCGTCGGCCTGAAGATCCTCCGGGAGGTCACCGAGGTCCTGTTCCGCAACAAGGCCCGCCGGGTCCGGGTCCGGGCCAACGTCCGGGTCGCGGATTTCCTGCGGCGGAACAAGGGGGACAAGGTGAAGCACCTCGAGGAGCACTACGAGAAGCCGGTCCTCATCGTGGGCGATCACGAACTGGGGACCGAGGACTACGAGGTACAGCGCCTCAAGTGACCCAAGCTGTTGTCTCCCATGCCTTTGGGCCGGTCGGTGGCGTCGGTGGCTGAGGTCGGGGGACCGTTGAAGCGTGGCCCGGGTCTGCTAACGTGCTCTCCGCTCCAAGTGGGGCGAGCGCAAGAGGATCGATCCCATGTATGCCATCTTCCAGGACGGCGGACACCAATATCGTGCGGAAACCGGCGCCAGGCTTCGTGTTGAAGTCCGGGAGGTCGAGGACGGAGCCACCATCACCTTCGACAGCGTCTGCCTCGTGGGCGGCGAAGGCGAGGCCAGGGTCGGCACCCCGTATGTGGACGGCGTCTCCGTCGAAGCCCGGGTCACCCGTTCGGAGGTGAAGGGCACCAAGATCGAGGGCCACACCTTCAAGCGCCGTAAGGGCAAGCACCGTCGCTGGGGGCATCGCCAGCGCTACACCGAGATTGAGATCACCGCCATCTCCGGCTGATCGGAGCGACATCCATGGCACATAAGAAAGGTCAGGGCGCGACCAGGAACGGTCGTGACAGCAACCCCAAGTATCGTGGCGTCAAGCGGTACGGCGGCGAGGCCGTGAGCGCCGGCAGCATCATCGTGCGCCAGTGCGGCACCAAGTTCCATCCCGGCAAGAACGTCGGCATGGGGCGGGACTTCACCCTCTTCGCCCTGGTCGACGGCAAGGTCGAGTTCGGGACCCGCCGTCGGGTCAACATCGTCCCCGCGGAATCCAACTGACCAGAGCGGACGTCGGGGCGAGACTCGCCTCGGCGTGGCCATGTTCCGCGACGAGACCAAGATCTATGTGAAAGCCGGGGACGGTGGCCCCGGCTGCCTTTCTTTCAGGCGCGAGAAGTTCCTCCCGAAGGGGGGGCCGGACGGCGGCGACGGCGGGCGCGGCGGGCACGTGGTGCTGGTGGCCGATGACTCGGAGAACACGCTGCTGACCCTGGCGCGCAACCCTCACGTCCGCGCCCGCTCCGGGGTCCCCGGTTCCGGCAACAACAAGCAGGGCGCGCGGGGGGAGGACGCCCGCGTCCCGGTGCCCGTGGGCACCATCGTCAAGGACTTCGACACCGGCGTGGTCTTGAAGGACCTGGACGACGACGGAGCGGAGGCCATCGTCGCCCGGGGCGGCAAGGGCGGGAGAGGGAACTCACGCTTCAAGTCCGCCACCAACCAGATCCCGCGCCGCTTCGAGAAGGGCTTGCCGGGGGAGGAGCGCACCCTCCGATTGGAGCTGAAGCTGATCGCCGACGTGGGGCTGCTGGGTTTGCCCAACGCCGGCAAGTCGACCCTGGTCTCCCGGGTCTCGGCCGCCGCTCCCCGGATCGCCGATTACCCGTTCACCACCCTGGAGCCCCACCCCGGGATCGTCGAGCTCTCGTCGTTCCGGCGCATGGTCATGATGGACATCCCGGGGCTCATCGAGGGGGCGCACCTGGGCCAGGGACTGGGGCAGAAGTTCCTGCGTCACGTGGAGCGCACCCGCGTGCTGGTTCACCTGGTGGATCTGGCGCCCATGGCCGGTCCCGAGGGGACGGAGCAGGACTTCGCCACCATCCTGGGTGAGATCCGGTCCTTCGGGCACGGGGTGGACGAGAAGCCGAGGGTCACGGTCTACAGCAAGGCGGATCTGGTGCCGGACGCGGAAGCTCGAGCGGCGGAGTTGAACGCCCGGCTGGGGGTCTCCGGGTACCCCATCAGCGGCGTCACCGGGCTCAACCTGGATCGCCTGCTGGAGGACTGCTGGCGTCACCTGCAGCAGGACTGACCGGGACCACCGGTCGGCCGCCTAAGCTCGCTCGCAACGCTCCTTTTCGCGCCTGCTCGGGATGCCGATACATGACTTAGAAGTCATGCTCGATATCGATCGCGTCCTCGCAAGCGCCGTCGAGGCGGAAGCCTCGGATCTCATCCTGAAGACCGGTTCCCAGCCTGCCATGAAGCAGGCCGGCCGCGTCATGTTCCTCTCCGAAGACACGCTGGCGGCGGAGGAGATGCGATCCGCCCTGGAGCGGATCACCTACACCGACGCCCTGAGGCGCTTCGACGAAGTCGGGGAGGCGGACTTCGCCTACGAGCATCCCAGGTGGGGGCGCTTCCGCGTCAACGCCTTCCGTCAGTGCGGCGAGATCTCCGTGGTGATGCGGCAGATCAAGGACGTGGTGCCGTCGTTCGCCGAGCTCCACCTACCGGATCGGCAGTTCTCCGGATTCGCCAACCTCGAGAGAGGCCTGGTGTTCGTCACGGGGATCACCGGGTCGGGCAAGTCCACGTCCCTGGCGGCGGTGGTGCAGGCCATCAACAACACGCGCAACAAGCACGTCCTGACCCTGGAAGACCCCATCGAGTACCGCTTCACGGACAACCTCTCCATCATCAACCAGCGTGAGGTGGGGGTCGACACCTCGTCCTGGGTCTCCGGGCTGCGCAACGCCATGCGTGAGGCGCCGGACGTCATCATGATCGGTGAGATCCGGGACACCTCCACCATGGAGGCCGCCATCGCCGCCGCCGAGACCGGCCACCTGGTGATCACCACCCTGCACACGGTGAACGCGGTGCAGACGGTGGAGCGCATCATGACCTTCTTCCCGCCGCATCAGCACGACCTGGTGCGGCTGCAGCTCTCCATGGTGCTGGAGGGGGTGGCCAGCCAGCGGCTCATCCCGTGCGTCCAGACCGGTCGCATGGTGCCCGCAGTGGAGCTGCTGATCGCCAGCCCTCGTATCCGCGAGATCCTGCGGCAGGGCCACACCCACGAACTCCAGGCGGCCCTCGAGGACGGCTGCGAGTACTACGGAACCCAGACCTTCAACATGTCCTTGAAGGGGCTGCACGAGGAGGGCCTGGTGACCCTGGAGGACGCTTGCGCCGCGTCCGACAGTCCGGATGACCTCAAGCTGGCCCTGCGGGGCATCGTCCGCGGTGGGGACCACCGCATGGTGGCCACGGGGGCTCCTTTCACGCCTTCCCGCGGTGTTTGAGGGGAATCCCGGGCAGGTCGGCGCCGTCTCAACCTCCGTCGCGTCGCCCTCCGGCCGGTTGAAGCCGGTCCTGGAGGTCCCTAAGATGCGCGCCAGGGACCACCTATGAGAATCTCGACTATCCGATCCCTGCTCGTGCTCCTGGACGTGTGCCTGTTCCTGGGCGTCGGCGGAGTGGTCTACATGGGCATGGGGCAGAAGGCGACCCGGGCTTCGGAGCATGTGGGCTTCAAGCAGCGGGTCCTGGCAGCCCTCGAGGACGTCAAGCCGGAGCGGGCGGAGCCGCGCAAGAAGGCGGACCTGTCTCAGGTGCGGGGGTTCCTGTTTGACGGTCGCCTGCCGCCGCAGGCCAAGCCCGACAAGCCGGTCGAGGTCAAGCCGCGGGCGAAGACCTATCGCCCCCTGGACACCCTCCTGGTGGTGGTCGGGGCGGAGATGCACGGGGCTCGGGTCGGCGTCCCCGGCTTCGTCCTCTATCAGCGACTGGGAGAAGCGCCGCTCGCGGGCGCGGCCTCCCCCGCCGCGACGAGACGGGAAGTCGGCTCCCGACCCGGCGGTCGCCCGGCCGTTCGGCGACCGGGTACTCCGAATACGCGCGCCGCGCCCGCCTCTTCCGGCGGCTCGAACCGCACGGTGTACAGCGCGTCCGTCGGCGACGCCATCGAGTTCAGCGAGCACGAGGTGGCGGTGGTGAACGGCGTGCGCCCCTTCGAGAAGGACGGGCAGGTCCTCCACTACGAGGCCATGTTCGATTACGGCGAGAAGGTGGTGCCCGTCAAGGTGACCGGAACCCCGGGTGGGTCCAAGGCCCCCGTGGCGGCGACGCCGAAGGGGCCCATCAGCTCCGACCCCGGGACCTGGGTGACCTGGAGCCAGAGCAAGCCTCATGAAATCCAGGTGACGGAGATGGGGGTGCGGGCGTTCGAACGGGACGGCGAGAAGGTGCTCGAGGGCGTGCGCTGGAGCACTGAACGACTGCCCGGAGGGCAGAAGGCCATCAAGGTCGCCCACATCCCGCCCAACGGCGCCCTGGCAAAGGGCGGCGCGCGAGCGGGGGACGTCATCGAGTCCATCAACGGGACCCCCGTGTCGTCCAAGTCGGAGATCGTCCGTTACGTCAGGGCCAACCCCAACCTGCCCAAGTACACGGTGACGTTCTGGCGCGGCGGACGCCGCGTGTCGCGGACCGTGAATCGGCCGCAGAACGCGGGACAGTGACCGGGACCCGCGCGGTCGTCGCCGTCGACATCGGCAACAGCAAGACCAAGATCGCGCGGGTGCAGGGGGAGTCGGTGGACGAGCTCATGGAGTTCGACACCAGCGCGTGGACGGAGGGGCGGGTCCGCTTGCCTGCTCTCCCCGATGGGCGGAGGCGCATCTGCTCCGTGGTGGCCGCCGCCACAGCGACGGCGGCGACTGAACTCGGGGCGGAGGTGATCGGCGAGGACCTCCCCCTTCCAGCGAAGCTCGACTACGAGACCCCCGATTCCCTCGGCCCCGATCGTGTGGTGGCAGCGTGGGCCGCTTGGACGCGGCATCCCGCAGGAGCCGTGGTGGTCGACATGGGGACGGCCCTGACCGTGGACTGGATCGACGAAGGCGGCGTCTTCCGCGGCGGCGCCATCGCTCCCGGTCCTGTCGCAATGGCCAGCGGGCTGCGCGGCGCGGCCCCCGCGTTGACGGCAGCGGAGCCCGACCTGGAGGCTCGTTGGCCAGGCAAGAACACGACGGACAGCCTCCGGGTCGGCGTGACCGCGGCGGTGCGCGGCGTCGTCACCGACCTGGTGCGGCAGGCTCGCGTTGTGGCCGGAGCGGAGGCCAGGATCGTGGTCACAGGCGGGGGCGGGGCGCTGGTCTCGCGACTGTTAGAAGACGATCACGAAGTGGACCCGCACCTGCTCTTGCGAGGCATCGCCGCGGCTCCGGGGTCGTAAGCTCATGGACGTGGGACCGTTGATCGGAGGTTGCCTCACGGCTCCGGGAGAAGGCGGCCTGCACGTCTTTCAGGTGCGCGGTGAGGACGTCCCGCGTCTGCTCGGCGACGTGTTCCGGCCCACGGGCCATTCGTCCTCCTCGTTGCAGTACGGCCGACTGGTCGACGCGGATCGTCTGGTGGACGAGGTGGTGGTGGTGTGCGACGGCGCGTCGCGGGTCGAGATCTCCACCCACGGCGGGGAGGGGACCCGCGCTGCGGTGGTGGCGTTGCTCGGCCGCCACGGGGTGCGGTTGGTCGATCCGGAGGCGCTGGTCTCCCTCGTCGGCGATGGCGCCACCCTGCGGCGGGAAGCCCGGGCCGGCATGGCCCGGGCCAGGACCACGGAGGCCCTGCTGTTTCATGCGGCCGCCGACTCCGGCGCTCTCCTGTCGGAGGTGCGCTCCCTGAGGGCAGGCCTCTCCACCGGGGGCGACGTGAGGTCCGCGCAGCGGCGCCTCCGCTTGTTGTTGAACCGTGCTCCTTACGGCGTCGCCTTCGGAGACCCGCCGACGGTGTTGCTCGCCGGGCCCCCCAACGCGGGGAAGTCCACCCTGGCCAACCGGCTCGCCGGCTCTGAGCGGTGCATCGTCTCCGACACGCCCGGGACGACCCGGGACCTGGTGGCGGAGGACGTGAGCTTGTGCGGGTACCCGTTTCGAATGCTGGACTCTGCCGGGCTGAGAGCGACAGAGGACCCCGTCGAGAAGCTGGGGGTCGACAGGACCACGTCGGCGTTGGCCGAATCCAGCGTCGTGGTCATGGTGCTCGACGGCAGCGCCCCGTCGCCGGAGGACCCTGGGTGGCGCGCGACGGCGCTCCGTCAACGTCCCCTGATCGCCCTCAACAAGATGGACCTGGGCCATGACGGGGCGACGGAGTCAGCCGCCCGGGAGACCGGGCTGAGCGTGCTCCCGGTGTCCGCCCGAGAGGGCGCGGGCGTCGCCGCGCTGGAGCGGGCCATCCTCTTCCGTTCGCCGTTCCGGGGACCCGCGGACAGGGACCTGCCGTGTCCTTTCACGGCCCGGCAGGTACGCTGTCTTGAGGCGGCTCGTGACATCATGGGGTCGGACCGTGCTGCTGCCGTCTCTCTCCTCACCGAACTTCTGGAAGGTGGTGTGTGAAGCGCGATCTCGTCGCCATTCAGGATCTCTCTGACGCGGCCCTGCTGGGGTTGATGGACCTCGCGGACTCGCTGCAGCGGGATCTCCGCGCCCACGCGCGAGAGCTGAACGGTTTCCTCATGGGGAGCCTGTTCCTCGAGCCCTCCACCCGCACCCGACTCAGCTTCGAGGCGGCCATGGCGCGGCTCGGGGGGCGCGTGATCACCTCCGCCGACCCCGCCACGTCATCAGCCGCGAAGGGGGAGACCCTCAGCGATACCGTGCGCATCGTCGACTCCTATGTGGACCTGCTGGTGCTCCGCCACCCGTGCGCGGGTGCGGCGCGATGGGCGGCGCGGCATTCCCGTCGACCGGTGATCAACGCGGGGGACGGTTCCCACGAGCACCCGACCCAGACCCTCTGCGATCTCTACGCCCTGCGTCGCGAGCGGGGCACCCTGGACGGCCTGTTCGTCATGCTCTACGGAGACCTGCGCTACGGCCGGACCACCCACAGCCTCGCCCGGGCCTTGATCCGGATGGGGTGCTCCATCCTCGCCGTCGCGGAGGATGATCTGGAGCTACCGGACTTCGTGGTCCGGGACCTGGTCAGACGTCCGGGCTTCGCGGCTCGACACGTGATCCTCGACGGGATGGCGGAGGTGTTTCATCGTGATGACGTGAACGCGCTGCTCATCGCACCTGATGACGCGTTGCCCGCAGGCGGCATGTCGCGGGAAGAGCCGACGGCCTTCGCCCTCAGTGATCGCGGGGTGGACTCGATCTACGTCACGCGACTGCAGGCGGAGCGGGGCGCCGCGGGTGCCCGCGGTCTGCCCATCCTCGATCATCGCTTCCTTCGCTTCGAGCCGTTCCGATCCACCATCGTCCTGCACCCTCTGCCGCGGGTGAAGGAGATCGCAGCGGAGGTGGACACGGACCCACGGGCTGCGTACTTCCGGCAAGCGGCGCTGGGAGTTCCCATCCGCATGGCGTTGCTCATGTGGGCGGCGGGAGTCTATGACCTGCCTCTCGCTAACGAGTCCATGTCCGTAACGCCCGACACGACGGTCGCTGGGCGTTGTGTGAGCGCCACCTGTATCGCCACCCGCCACGGCGAGAATGCCCCCCAGGAGGTCTCGGTGGACGCCGAAGGTGTCTTGCGTTGCCTGTGGTGCGAGGAGGAGGCGGCGGGGATCTGAGCTGGATCGGCCGTGCGGGTCCGCTCACCTGTTTGTGCGAGCGGATCAGCTCTTGCTCATAAGGTGCTTTCCAGTCAGGCTTTGTGGTCGCCGGATCGGTGGGGGCTCAGCAGGCACGGGGCTTGCTGAATTAGTTCTCAGTATGTGCCTCTGCCTCGATTGACGAAGTCCACGGACGGTTCATAGAATGCGCAACGCAACTCGGGAGATGGTCGCGACTTCGGTCCGGGCCCGGGTGCCGACGGAACTGAGGGACGGTCCCCCGTGCGCGGGCGTCCCACGGAGAAAAGGAGAGAACGCGGCATGACTGCAGTCTGGCGCGGTAGTGGGGTTTTGGCCCCCACGGCGGTTGTGCTCGTCGCCCTGGCGATGAGCGGTTTGATGGGTTGCGGTGGCGGAAGCGGCGGAAGCGGCGGAAGCGGCGGCAGCGGTGCCGGCGAAGTGGTTGGTACCTCGTTCGTCGGCTACCAGACCATCCCTTCGGCTCCGGGGACCTTGTTGCCGCCGCCGGAGATCTTTCTGGATCAGACCATCGAGTTCCAGTTCGACGGTCCGATCGCTGACGGCATCCTCGGTGGGTTCTTGCCGGATTCGTCCGGCGCCCCCATGGAGTTCGTCGGCGTTTCCCAGTCGGCGACCGCCGGCGGCATCCCGTACTACGCCTACGTGTACCAGAGCCTCGCTGCGAACTCGCTGCAGATCCTGGACAACATGGCTGCCGCGCCGTTGCCGAGCTACATCGTCGGTCGGCATCGCGACAAGCCGGACACCATCGTGGTGGACCCCAAGGTGGGGCAGACGAACCCGTTCGGGCTGACGTTCAGCCCGGGCTTCGGCACCAACACGCAGTACACCTATCGCATCCCGCCCAACACCAGCCTGTTCCTCGCCAACGGCTCGCAGGCCCAGGCGGTGGGCGTGGACCCGTTGCTGCTGCCCATCACGCTCTCGCCGTGGTCGTCGACGCCGGAGCTCAGCAGGTTCTTCCTGACCGGTTCCTCCACCGGCCCGGACCCGATCCCGCCGGAGGTGGTGTCGATCGAGATCATCGGGCCGGGGGGGCAGGCCATCACCGGCGCCACGCCGGTGCCGTCTGCCAACAGCTTCGTGCGGGTGACCTTCAGCAAGGCCATCGACGCGACGAGCATCAACACGCTGCGCAACTTCCGCATCAGCAACCTGGATGCGAACGACGCGCCGGTGGCGGGCTCGCCCACCATCAACCCGGCGACGCCCCAGATCGTGACCTTCGCCCCGACGCCCACGTGGGGGCCGGGATTGGCCGGAGGTACCAGCGGATACCAGATCCAGGTGGCCGTTGGCGCTTTCGACCCCATGGACCCGCCGATCCTCGGCGTGAGCCAGGGCAACCCGCCACAGCAGCTGCCGCTTTCCAACACCGCGGTGGTGACGTTCACCACGGAGCCGTGCCCCACGTGCCCGGGTGCGGTCGCGACCATCGAGGCGTTCGATGACGACGGCAACCCCGCCACCGGGCAGGACCTGTCGTTCACTCCGCAGTTCGACGCGTGCCGCTGGGACGACCCGAGCTTGCCCAACGCCCTCGGTGGAACCGACATCAGCGGTACGCCGTTGGCCACGTTCCAGGGCAACTCAGGAAACCTGGGCACCCGCATGCAGGTGAACCTGCCCATCGGGCCAGGCACCGTCCTGTCTTTGACCACGGTGCCGTTCCCCGGCCTGTTCTCCCCGTTCGATGACAGCGCGGGCAACAACCTGGGCGCGGGCATCAACGCCACCGGTGGCTCCCACTCCATGTGGCTCATTCAGAACGTGGACATCGGCTCACCGGTGGGCTCCTTGGAGCTGATCGAGTGGGGCCCCACCACCAACACTGTGGTCCAGACCACCTACCCCAACTACCAGATGTGGTGCGGCATGACGTCCGTGACGGCGCCGATCAACTGCCCGGCCGGCATCACCGGCATGTCCACCATCTACACGCAGAACTACACCATCCTGCCGCCTCAAACGCCGGACCCGATGAACCTGAACCCGAGCCCGCCGCTGGGGCAGGCCGGCGCGGGCGGTGTCCTGGTGACGCCTGCTTCGGCGTACAACGCGGGGCCGGGCTTCACCAGTTACTTCCCGTTCCCGGTGTTCACCCCGCCCTTTGACTACATCGGTTCGGGGGCCGGCTCCGGCAACCTGGTCTACGAGGTCAACATCGAGCCCGGCAACCAGGTGTCCAACTTCACCCGTTATCGCGCCACCAACTTCGTCCCGGTGCGCCGCATCATCGGGGCCCCCATCTCGAGCGGGTTCCTCACCGCGGCCGGGTCGGGCTGTGACATCTATGACTCGCGACTCACGTTCGTGTCCATCGTGTCCCAGACCCGCTCGCTGTTCTATGACACCCAGGTGCCTTTGGGGAACACGCCCCAGTTCGCGGGCATCAACCTGACCCCGGACCCGACGAACCAGCCCGCGGGGACCTCCGCGATCTGGCGGTTCGAGGGCGCCACGGCGATCAGCGGACCGGGGACGCCCTCGGGCCCGACCAGCGGCTTCCTGACGTACTGGACCGGGGACCCGGTGACCGGGTTCACCAACCCGCTGGTGCTCGAGGACCCCAACAACCCGCTGGCGCCCCAGCTCACGGGCAACAAGTTCTTCCGCTTCGAGGTGGAGCTCCGGAACAACAACGTGACCAACGCGTTCCAGCAGTACAACAGCCTCATCGCGGCCGTGATCGTCGCTCCCTGACCCTCTCCTGAGGTCAGACCCGGCAGCGGGGTGCTCCGAAGGGGTGCCCCGCTGCTTTGCGTCCGGGCCCCGGCGCTTGCGGTCTCAGGCTCCCGATCCTACAATGCCACACTGTTCAGGTCGTCGGCGGACGACCCGCTACAAGATGTCGTAGGTTGTTGTTGGAGCCGGGGAGGTTTCCCTGGGAGATCAGCGCGCCCTCGTGATCAGTGTGGCTCTGGGTGTTCTCGGGGCGTGCATCGGCTCGTTTCTCAACGTGGTGGCCTATCGGCTGCCGCGAGAGTGCATGTCGGTGGCTCGTCCGAGGTCCCGGTGTCCTCGCTGCGCCTGTCTGATCCCCTGGTACGACAATCTCCCGGTGGTCTCGTGGGTCCTGCTTCGTGGGAGTTGCCGCTCGTGTCAGGTGCGCATCCCGATTCGCTACCCTCTGGTAGAGCTGTCCACAGCAGGGCTGTTCTATTGGGCCGGAACCATGGTCCTGCCGGAGGCGGCGTTCACGGAGCCCTTGTCCCACGGCGCGGCGTGGCTGGCCTTGCTGGTGGTCCTGACCATCACCTCGGCCCTCGTCGCCCTGTCGTTGATCGACCTGGACTACCGCATCCTGCCGGACGAGTTGACCAAGTCGGGGATCCTGCTCGGACCGCTGTTCGCGTTCTGCGCACCGCAACAGCTGCAGCACGGGGTCCACATGATCTCCTTCGACCGGGACCTGTGGGGTGTGGCGGGTCGGTGCTCGGCGGCGGCCTCCGGCGCCGCGGGTGCGGTGCTCGCCGGCGGGCTCTTGTGGCTCATCGGTTGGCTGGGGACCAAGGCGTTCAAGAAGGACGCCATGGGCTTCGGAGACGTGAAGATGATCGCTGCCATGGGCGGGTGCCTGGGACACTGGGCGCTCCTCTCCCTGGCGGTGGCGGCTTTCAGTGGCGCGGCCATCGGGATCGCTGTCCGATTGGTGACCGCGGGGAGGTACATCCCCTTCGGGCCGTTCCTGGCCCTCGGGATGTGGACCGTGATGTTCTGGGGACCGACGATCTGGGAAGGCTACATCGGCCTGTTCCGTTAGTCGCGAACCCGGGGAAGGAGAACGAGAGATGATCAGGTGCAGGTTTGTCTTGGCGGTGTTGGTCGGAGCCCTCGGATTGGTCGGGTGCAAGTCCAGCGATGACATGCTGGAGAGCAGGGATCGGCAGCTCGGGGAGAAGGACGCGGAGATCGCGGAGCTCCGCAAGCGGCTGGCCAACGAGGAGAGCGTGCGGCTGGTCATGAAGAAGGACCTGGACGCGACCCAGGCCTCTCTCGACGCCGCCAACTCGGACCTCGGTCGGGTGCGGTCGGAGAACGGACGTTTGCAGTCCGATCTCACCAGCGCCCGGCAGCAGCCCGCGTCCTCGCAGCCCAGCGTTCGGAGCCTTGGCCCGGGGGCCGAGTTGATCGAGCGGGACGGGGAGATCGTGGTCCGGCTGGACAGCTCCGTGACCTTCTCCTCCGGCAGCGCCAACCTGTCCAAGAACGGTCAGAAGCTGCTTGGGAATCAGGTGGCGGAGGTCCTGGCGTCCTATCCGGGGCACCGGATCTCAGTGGAGGGGCACACGGATGACCAGCCCATCAAGCGGAGCCGCTGGAAGACCAACCTGAACCTGAGCATCGCCAGGGCCCTGGAGGTGCGGCGATTCCTGGCCAGTCAGGCGAAGGTGAACGAGTCCCGCATGCGCATCGCAGCGTACGGCGAGCACAACCCGCGGGTGTCGGCGAAGACCAAGTCGGCGAGGGCGAAGAACCGGCGGGTGGAAATCGTCCTGTACGCTCCTCCCACCGACAATTAGACGCGGTTCTTGCTATAAAGCCACACCTGCCAGTTACCGGCGTCGAGCCCCGGATTGTGGGATCGGCGCCGCTGGCATTGGTGCAGCCACCCAATCGGTCGAGAAGGACTGTTCATGCCCAAGCACAAGACAACCCAGATCCGTAACGTCGCCCTGGTTGGCCACGGAGACAGCGGCAAGACCACCCTCGCGGACCACCTGGTCGCAAAGGCCGGCGGCGGACGGGCTGGCAACGTCAAGGACAAGACTTCCCTGTTCGACTACGACGACCTCGAGAAGGAGCGCGGGCATTCCATCGACGCGACCTCCGCGGTCGCGGACTACAAGGACTGCCACATCAACCTGGTGGATTGCCCAGGGTATCCGGATTTCATCGGCGAGTCCGTGGGTGGTTACAACGCGGCGGATCTGGTGCTGGTCTGCGTCAACGCCACCGCCGGGATCCAGGTCAACACCAAGCGCACCTGGGCGCTCGGCGCCGGCAAACAACGGGCCCGTGCCATCGTGGTGACCAAGTGTGACCTGGCGGGCGGCAAGCTCGGTGAGGTGCTCGAGGAGATCCGCGCGCAGTTCGGCGATCGTTGCATCCCGTGGCGCGCTCCGGAAGAGGTCGGAGACTTCTCCGAGGCGTGGACCGAGGCCGTCGTGGAGGCCGACGAGGCCCTCATGGAGCGGTACCTGGAGGGGGAGGAGATCTCCGCCGAGGAGCTGGACGGGGTGGCGAGGCCGGCGCTGGCTACGAGCACCGTGGTGCCGGTGATCTTCACCAGCTCGCAGGACGAATCGGGCCTGGACACGGTACTGGACCTGATCGCGGAGCTCGGCCCCAACCCCACGGGTGCGCCTCGGGAGCTGGTCAAGTCCGATGGCGACGCGGAGGAGTGCGGCGCCGATCAGGACGCGCCGTTCGTCGGCCTCGTGTGGAAGGTCCAGGTGGACAAGCACGTGGGCAAGATCGGCTATCTCCGCGTCCTACGCGGCTCGGTCAAGTCCGGCGATCAGTTCGTCAACATCCGCGTCTCCAAGAAGGAGAAGGCGGGGCACATTCTCTACATGCACGGCAAGGACCAGAAGGAGATGGATGCGGCGATCCCCGGTGATCTCATCGTCCTCCTGAAGGTCGACAGCCTGCGGGTGGGGGACACCCTGGCGGCCAGCGACGAGGACCGCATGGTCAAGCTCATCGAAGGTCCCAAGCCCATGTACAGCCTGGCCGTGTTCCCTGAGAAGCGCGGCGAGGAGGCCAAGATCGCCGAGGGCCTGGGCAAGCTGGCGGAGGAGTCCTTCTCCTTTGACAGCTACCGGGAGATGGCGACCCACGAGCACTGCATCTCCGGCATGAGCCAGCTGCACCTGGATCTGGTGCTGCGCCGTCTCAAGGATCGCATGGGCATCGACGTCACGACGCAGAAGCCCAAGGTGCCCTACAAGGAGTGCGTCACGGCGTCCGCCAAGGGCCATTACCGCCACAAGAAGCAGTCCGGTGGCCGTGGGCAGTTCGCTGAGGTGTACCTGGAGGTGGCGGCGGGCGAGCCCGACACCGGCCTCACTTACGAGTGGGCGATCTTCGGCGGCTCCATCCCGAGGAACTTCGAGCCGGCCATCGAGAAGGGCGTGCGGGAGAAGATGGTGGGCGGCATCATTGCCGGCTACCCCATGGAGAACGTCACCGTGAAGGTCACGGACGGCAAGTACCACGATGTGGACTCTTCGGAGGCGGCGTTCAAGATGGCCGGGGGCCGCGCCTTTGCGGAGGCCGTGAAGTCGGCTCGCCCCACCATCCTGGAGCCCATCGTCAAGCTCGAGATCAGCATCCCCGGCCAGTACATGGGTGACGTGTCCGGCGACCTGAACACCCGCCGCGGGCGCATCCAGGGCATGGACCAGGCTGGGGACGACCAGATCATCCGCGCCGAGATGCCCCTGGCCGAGGCGGCGGAGTACTCCCGGGCGCTCACCTCCATCACCTCCGGCGAGGGTTCTTTCACCATGGAGCCCAGCCACTACGAGGCGGTCCCGGGCAACATCCAGAGCGAGCTGGTGTCGGCGTTCAAGCCGTCCACTGACGACGACTGATCCCGAACCCGCGCTCGCGCGCACCTTTCACGCCTCCGGGGAGCGATACCCGGAGGCGTCCTGGCTCTCCGGCGCTTCGGATTGAGCCCCCAAACGGCCGATAGCTTCCGACGAGGGACGTCTTTCGTCTCCCCGCCCGCGAGGAAGGAAGCCCATGGTGACGCTTGAGGAGTTACTGGAGACCCTGGTCTCCCGTGGAGGATCTGATCTCCACATTTCGGCTGGTAGTCCGCCCAAGATCCGCGTCCACGGCAAGCTCGTCGACGTTGCGCCGGAGTCCATGCCCCACGACGAGACCAAGAAGCTCGTCTATTCCATCCTCTCCAACGACCAGATCGCCGCGTTCGAGGAGCACCTGGAGCTGGACCTCAGCTTCGGTGTCCAGGGGTTGGGGCGCTTCCGGACCAACGTGTTCCAGCAGCGGGGCACGGTGGCCGCCGTGTTCAGGCTGATCCCCTTCGAGGTCAAGGGCTTCGCCGAGCTCGGGCTCCCGGAGGACGTCTGCACGCGCCTCTGCGAGCTGCCCAAGGGCCTGATCCTCGTGACCGGCGCCACCGGGTCGGGCAAGAGCACCACCCTGGCCTCCATGGTGGATCACATCAACCAGACCCGGGACGATCACATCGTCACCATCGAGGACCCCATCGAGTTTCTCCATCGCAACAAGCGCTGCCTGTTCAATCAGCGCGAGGTGGGCTCGGACACGGTCCAGTTCAAGCACGCCCTGCGTTCGGTGTTGAGGCAGGACCCGGACGTGGTCCTCATCGGCGAGATGCGAGACCTGGAGACCATCGAGGCCGCCCTCACCCTTGCGGAGACCGGGCACCTGACCTTCGCCACGCTCCACACCTCGGACGCCGTCCAGACCATCAACCGCATCGTCGACGTGTTCCCGGCCTACCAGCAGCAGCAGATCCGGACGCAGCTCTCCTTCACGCTGCAGGGCGTCTTCAGCCAGCAGCTGCTGCCCCATTCTTCCGGCTCCGGGCGGGTCATGGCTGCCGAGGTGATGATCGCAAACACCGCCATCAGGGCGCTGATCCGGGAGAACAAGGCGCACCAGATCTACTCGCAGATCCAGACCGGCGGCAAGGACGGCATGAAGACCATGAACGCGTCGCTGCTGGAGCTCTACGAGCGGCGCGTCATCACCATGGAAGAGGCGCTGAACCGATCCACCGACAAGGACGACCTCATGCGCTTGATGAACGGCGGCCTCGTGGGGTCCAGACGGTAGGGCGGATCGGGAGGCAGGCGGATGTCCACGTTCAAGTACAAGGCCAAGGACTCCAGCGGCAAGACCATCACCGGCACCGTCGAGGCGGCGAGTCAGTTGGAAGCCACGGAGAATGTGCGGCGCAAGAACCTCCAGCTGATGGATGTGGCGGAGGTGCGGGAGGGCGGCAAGATGCGCGGCTTCGCCGCGCCCAGGCCGAAGAAGGGCGAGCTGGAGCTGTTCACGCGACAGCTCGCGACCATGGTCTCCGCCGGTATCCCGCTGCTCGAGAGCCTGGAGATCCTCTGCGAGCAGGCCGAGAGCAAGGCCCTCAAGGGGGCGCTGGCGTCGGTCATCGGGGAGATCCGCTCAGGGTCGGACCTGTCCCAGGCCATGTCCCGCTATCCCAAGATCTTCTCCAGCATCTACGTGAGCATGGTCCGCGCCGGCGAGGCGTCCGGTCAGCTGGACGAGATCCTGGGGCGGCTCGCTGACTACCTTGAGGCCTCCGCGAGGCTGCGGCGAGAGATCAAGGCGGCCATGACCTACCCGGTGGTGAGCATGGTGCTCGTGTTCGCGATCACGGGCTTCCTCATGATCGTCATCGTGCCGAAGTTCAAGGAGATCTTCGACGGCCTCGGCGTGGAGCTCCCGGGGATCACCCAGACGGTCATGAACACGTCGCTTTGGATGAAGTCCAACGTGATGATGACCCTGGCGGGCATGGCCGGACTCTGGGCCACGTTCTCATTCTGGAAGCGGACCCCGCGGGGGCGGCGAATCTGGGACCGGGCGGTGCTCACCATGCCGGTGTTCGGGCCGCTGTTCCGCAAGGTCGCGCTCTCCCGGTTCAGCCGCACCTTCTCCACCATGATCAAGAGCGGCGTCCCGATCCTCGGGTCCCTCGAGATCGTCGCGGAGACCGCTGGCAACACGGTGATCCACTCAGCCGTGAGCAACGCCATGGACAGCGTCCGTCAGGGGGACACCCTGGCGGGGCCCCTGAGCAAGGAGCCCGTGTTCCCGCCCATGGTGGTGCGCATGATCGGCATCGGCGAACGGTCCGGCGCCCTCGAGGCCTTGCTGGGCAAGATCTCCGAGTTCTACGACCAGCAGGTGGAGGCAGAGGTGAAGGGGCTCACCTCCCTCATCGAGCCGCTGCTGATCGCGGTCATGGGTGTCCTCGTGGGCGGCATCGTGATGGCGGTGTTCCTGCCCATCATGAAGCTGCAGGAAGCCCTGACTCCCAAGTAGGCGGACCATGGCGAAGGGAAGAGCGTTCCGGTTCCGCGTTGCTCTCTATCTGGCCCTCGGGGCGGGTGCGCTGGTCCATCTCCTCTGCTTGCACGAGCCGGACCTGGGCTTCGACGGCGACGTCACCGCCTTCTGGGGCATGGCCGGAGAGGGGGAGTTGGAGGACGCCCGCGCCCTGCTCGATCGCATGCACGAGCGCTTCCCGACGGACCCTCGGGTCCCGCTGCTGCAGGCGTGGCTGGAGCAACGAACGGGAGACCGGGCCGCGGCGCTGGCGGCCTACGAGGCGGCCCTGCCGTTGTGCGACGGTGACGAGCAGACCCTGGAGGTGCTGGTCGCCATGGCGGACATCCGGCGCTTGCAGGGGCGATCAGACCGAGCCCGTCGTGACCTGGAGGAGGCGACGAGTGCGTACGGGGAGTCCGCCAGGACTCATCACCTGCGGGCCGTCCTGCTGATGCAGAAACGTTCATGGAATGCCGCGTTAGGTGAGATCGACCGACTGGCCGAAGAGGATTCCATGAGCCCACATCCTCGCAGGCTTAGACAGCGTGTCCAACGGCTGCAGGGGATCGGGAGGAGTCCTGGCCTCGACGCGGCTGCGACGGGCATCACGCCGTCTGGCCGTTAGGGCGAGGACGCTTGATCCACGGTTCGAGGATCAACCCTCTTTGGCCATAGGAAGCGAAGTTCCAGGAGTACCGAAGCAGATGAACAGGAAGCAACAGGGCTTCACCCTCATCGAGCTGATGATCGTCGTCGCGATCATCGCCATCATCGCCGCCATCGCGGTCCCCAACCTGCTCTCGTCCCGCCTCGCGGCGAACGAGTCCAACGCCATCGCCACCCTGCGCAACCTGGTCTCCGCCCAGGCGCAGTTCCAGAGCACCGGCGCCATCGATGACGACCTCGACGGCACCGGCGAGTACGGTGGTTTCGCCGAGATGTCGGGCGTCGCCGCGCTCAACACCCGCGCCGGCGGCAACGGCCCCGCCGCTGCCCTGGACCCGCCGATCCTCGGCGCCACCTTCCAGAACGTGGACGCCAACAGCCGCGTCAACAAGTCTGGCTACCTGTTCCAGATCTACCTGCCCGACGTCACCGGCGCGGGGCTCGCCGAGGCCGCTAGCGGCGTCGGCGCCAACGCCGCCTGGGACGCGGACAACTGCGAGATCTTCTGGTCCTGCTACGCGTTCCCGGTGGACGACGGTACGACCGGCAACCGCGCGTTCTTCGTCAACCAGCGCGGTGAGATCCTCCAGACCAAGATGACCGCGGCGCCTTACAGCCAGGCTGGCGCGCAGCCCACCTGGGACGCCGCCCTCGGCGCCGGCGCGGCCACCATGGGCGACCCGCTGGGCATCAACGCCCCTCCGGCCGCCACCGACGGCAACGTCTGGACCGCCGTCCAGTAATCGGATGTGGCTCATGGTCCGGGCCCGCGACGCTCACGTGCCCGGATCAGCCAGCCCGTCATCGTGACGGGCCGGCACCGGTCTTCTCCTGGATTCGAAGAGGGTTCGATTCATGTCTCGAGTTGGAGGGTTCACCCTCATCGAGCTGATGATCGTCGTCGCCATTCTCGCGATCATCGCGAGTCTGGCGATCCCGAGCTTGCTCAGCTCCAAGATGGCGGCCAACCAGAACAACGCGGTCACCACGCTGCGTAACCTGGCCACGGCCCAGGCGCAGTTTCGCGGCATGTCGTTGGTGGATGCGGACACCGACGGGGCCGGCGAGTACGGCACCCACGCCGAGATGGCCGGTGGCGTGGCGCTCAACGTCCGCGGCGGCGCCGGCATGCCCGCGCCCATGGACCCGCCGATCCTGGCCCCACCGTTCGAGTCCGTGGACGCGCAGGGGCGCACATCCAAGACCGGGTACTACTTCCTGATGTACCTGCCGGACGCAACTTTCGCGGGACTGGCGGAGGTCGCCAACGGGGGACCTGACCCCGCCGTGGCGGCGGACGCCTGCGAGTACGCGTGGGCGTGCTACGCATTTCCCATTCAGGCCGGTGCCTCCGGGAACCGGGCCTATTACATCGATCACCGGGGTGAGATCCTCACCACCAAGATGGACGTGGTGGCCTACGACCGAGCCAGGTCGCCGCAGTTCGCGGCGGCCCTGACGGGCCCCGACATGACGTCGCCCATGGCCACCCAGGGCGCGGCGTCCACCGACGGAAACTCCTGGTCGGCATTGAAGTAGGGGCGAACCCCCTTGCCGGTTTGACCCCCGACGGCGGGCCTTGCTACGTTGAGGCGCCTCCTCGGGGGTCGCTTCATGCACCAGGAGACATCCAGGAACCCAGCCTCCAGAGGGCTCATCGTGCGTACGCTGGCCGCCGCCGGGTGTGTGGCCGCCGGTGTCTTCGCCTACCTCTGGCTGGACGCCAGGGACGAGGCCCGCGTCACCCGTGAGAGGGCGAGCGCAGAGGCCGTGGACCTGCGACGGGACACCCGCGCGGCGGCGAAGCGGACCGCCAGGGTCAAGCTGAACCAGGAGCTGGCGGCGGAGCGCGCCCGGCATGCTCGGGAGGTGGCCGAGCTGGAGACGGCCCGCGGCCGGGTGCTGGAGCAGAGCCTGGGACAGCTGGGGACGGAGCGGGACGCCCTCGCCACCGCCCTGCGTGAGGCCCGGGAGCGGAGCCAGCACCTGAAAGAGGAGGCGGCGCTCCTGAACAAGGAGCTGGACCGGGCGCGAGATTCCGGGGAGCAGGACGTGCTCGGGCTGCAGCAGCGATTGCAGGAGGTGGAGTCTCGCATGCGCGCCTCTGCGCAGGAGGCGACGGACCGTAGCCGCGAGCTGGAGGCCCTCGAGTCCCGGCTCCGGGATCCGACCCAGGGACCGTTGGCGGAGGAGATCCGCGGACAGCTCCAGCGGGCCCTGTCCGTGGACGGGCCGCCGGACCCCGCGGCCCTGGTGGACGCCGTGGGGCGGGGCGCCTGGCTGCTGCCGTTCCTGCTCGACCACTTCAAGGACGGAGACCGGGGTGTGAGGGCCGTGGCCCTCGCCTCCCAGTTGACCTCCCCTGACGCGGACCTCCTCATCGCCGGGATCGCAGGCTGCGCCCGTACGGACGCCACGTTCGGTGTATGGGCCGGTCGCGCCTTGCGGACGGCGGCGGCGCCTTCCCTGTCCGGGCGCCTGCGCTCGGCCCTCGGGCACGACGCCGTTTCGGTGCGCCTGGCGGCGGTGCACGGCGCGGTCTCCGTGTCCTCCGTCGAGAAGCTCCACCCCGTCCTGTCCCAGGCCTTCGCCAACGACCGGTCGGTGGTGGTGGACCGCGCGCTCCAGCTGGTGGCTGATCATCCGGAGGGATGGCGGGAGCTGCTCTTCCGTATCGCCGCCGGAGAGGACGGGCACCGGGCCGTGGTCCGCGCCACGGTGTGGCGCCGCCTGCTCACGGACGGTGACGGGATGCCGCGGGTGGCGAGGATCGCCTCCCAGTGGCCGGAGTGCCTGACCGCGGCGCCGGAGGGCCCCCCGGAGGGAGCCCTGAGGGACCGGCTGCTCGTCGAGCTGCTGGCCCAGCCCCGGGGACCGGAGGTGGACGCGCTCCTGGAGCGGCTCCTGGTGGCGAAGGACGGCCAAGGGGGTCGGACGGTCTGGGTCGCTACGGTGGAACGGTCCGACCTGCGGCCGCTGGTGCTGGCGACCGCGCGTTTGCAGACGGATGACTCCGACCGCGAGCGCGCGCGGCGGTTGCTGCCGCCATCAGGCGTCACCGTCACGGACCCGGCGGCGGTGGTCGCCCTGTCCATGGACGCGCGACCCGTGCACCTGCCGTTCCTGGTCGCCAGCGCGCCGTTCACCACCGGCATGGATCGGGTCAACGTGGCGCGGGCCCTGCATCGTCTCGGTCACGGTTCCGCCTCCGCCATGGTGATGGGGGAGGCCCGGTCCGACGACCCGGAGGTGCGGGCGGCGGCCATGGTGGCCATGGCCCGCCTGCGGCTGGAAGGAACGGGCGCCGTCATCATGGGGGGCTTCTATCAGCAGTCCCCCGTGCGGGAGGCGGCCATCACCGCGGCCTCGGAGCTGGAGATGGCCCTGCCGCCCGAGCTGGTGGACCTGTTGCAGACCGTCTCGTCGCGCTGGACGCGGCGGGTGCTCGATTGCCTGGGTCGCCACCATGAAGCCTCCAAGTCCCGGCGGCGGGTGCTCGGGCTTCTGGCGGAGGACCTGATCGTGGACCCTGCGCCCGCCGCGGCCTGGCTGTTCGCCAAGCCGGAGCATCGGCGGCTCGCCGACCTGCGCGTGGCGCTGCGCCATCCCAGCCCGGCGGTCCGCGCCGGGGCCCTGGAGTGGTGGCGGCGCGATGCCGTGGGGGACGGGGCCATGGGGGAGATCCAGGACCTGGAGCCCCTGGTCAAGGACAGGGACTTTCGCGTGCGCATCCAGGCGGCCAGGGCGCTGGCGGCGGTCCGCCACGATCTCGCCCGCACGGCCCTGGTGGTCCTGGCCCGTGACGCCTCTCCCTGGGTGCGGGAGGAGGCGGTCCGGGGCTTGGGGCGGCAGGGGTCGTTCCACGTCCTCCCGGTCCTTCGCTCCGCGTTGAACGACGCGAGCCCTTACGTGGTCAACGCCGCCCGCCTGTCCTTGCTGGTGCACGGGGTCAAGGACGAGGCCCCGGCCCTGCTCAAGGACGTGGAGGACCCGTATCTGGGGCTGCGCACCCGACGAGCCCTGGACCGGATCCTGGGCACCACCAACGGCGACCCGGTGACCTGGATGGCGGCCATCGAGAATCGATAGCGGCCGCGTTACCTTCGGGTGTGAACCACTCCATCTACCTGGACAACGCCGCCACCTCCCACCCCAAGCCTCCTGCCGTGCGGGAGGCCCTGCTCCATTACCACGATCACGTGGCGGCCTCCGCCGGCCGCGGGGCCTATCGGGAGGCCGGCGTCGCCGGGGCGTTGCTGGAGGAGTGCCGCGCCGAGCTGACGAGGCTCATCGGAGGCTCGGCGACGGAGCGCCTGATCTTCACGCTCAACTGCACGGACGCCCTCAACCTCGGGATCAAGGGGGTGGTGCGGCCCGGTGACCACGTGGTCACCACCTGGATGGACCACAACTCCATCCTGCGCCCTTTGCATCGTCTGGAGGAGGCGGGGGTGGTCACGGTGACCCGGGTGCGAGGTACGGACGACGGCCGGGTCGACCCCGCCGCCATCGCCGAGGCCATCCGCCCGGAGACCCGCCTGGTCGCAACCCTCCACGCCTCCAACGTGAGCGGCGGCCTGCTGGACGCCGCCGCCGTCGGCCGGATCTGCCGCAGCCGGGATGTCCTCTACCTGCTGGACGCCGCCCAGACCGTGGGGGCCATGCCCGTGGACGTCTCGGACCTCAAGGTGGACCTGCTGGCCTTCCCCGGCCACAAGGGGCTCATGGGCCCCCTCGGCACCGGAGCGCTCTGGATGTCGGATCGCGTGGACCTGGAGACCGTGAGGGAGGGGGGCACCGGCAGCCGTTCGGAGGAACCCGCCCAGCCGACCTTGCTACCGGATCGCTACGAGCCCGGGTCCCACAACCTGCTGGGGCTGGCCGGACTGCTGGCGGCGGCGCGGGCGCTGGACGTCATCGGCCTCGAGGCGGTGGCGGCCCACAAGCGCCAGCTCTCCGAGCGCTTCCTCGAGGGCGCCGCGAGGATCCCCGGTCTGGCCGTCCACGGACCGGTCGATCCCGCATCACGGGTGGCGGTCTGGTCCGTGACCGTCGAGGGAGTGGACGTCATGGAGGCGGGGCGCCGCCTCGACCTGGAGCACGGGATCAAGGTGCGCTCCGGTCTGCACTGCGCGCCCCTCGCTCACCGGACCCTGGGCACCTTCGAGACCGGGACCGTCCGGCTCTCCGCTGGCTGGTACACCTCCGCTGAGGACGTGGACCGGTCGCTGCAGGCGCTGCGGTCTCTCCGTTCCGTGCGTGCGGCCTCCTCGGCGCTCTGATTTTTTCCGGAAAGTGCCAGAAGCGCGCTCACCCCTGGTCCTCTTCTCGTAGACGCGCGCCCCGTCGGGGGCGGCCGCACCCGAGTCCGTCCAAGGGAGACGTCATGACCGCGTACCGCCCCCTGCTGTGTTCGCTGCTGCTGCTGTTGCCCGCGCAGGCTCAGTTCGTCCCGGAGTTCCAGCTGTTCAGCGCGAACCCGAACGTCCCCGTGGGAGGGGTCCTGACCGTGGAGGTGTGGGTCAACGGTGTCGTCGAAGCGACCACCGGTTATCAGGTGGAGATCCTCCACCCCGCGTCGGTGACCCCGCTCGCCGTCACCCAGGGGCCCTACCTGATGTTCGGCACCTTCTTCGGCAGCCCGGGGGCGTTCCCGGACAAGGTGCGGATCGGGGCGCTCAACTTCCCGACCCCGACTCCGCTTCCTGCCGGCCAGGGCTTCGGGCTGCTGGCGACCGTCACCTACAGCGTGGACGCCGCCGGGCCCATTCACCTGGACCTCACGTCCTTCACCTCCATGGTCAGCACCGCCGCTGCGACGATTCCGTCGGAGCGGCTCGACCTGCTGGCCACCGGCGCGGGACCCGCGGACATCCTGTCCGTTTCGGGAGTCCCGAATCCGGGAGGTGCGGTTGAGCTACGCACCGAATTGCTGGGCGCTCCCGGCGCGATGGTGACCGCCGCCGCCTCCCTGGGAGACGCGGGGATCCCCGTGCCTGGGGTGGGGACCGTCCCGTTGACCTGGGACCCCCTGGTGGACCTGGCCCTCGCCGGGGCCTACCCCTACACCAACTCGAGCAACGTGGTGGGAGCCTCGGGGGTGGTGACGACCCAGGTCGCGATCCCCAATGTCCCGTCCCTGGTGGGGACCCGGTTCTACTTCGCCAGCGTGGCGTTCATGCCCTTCGGCGGGCTGGTCATCTCCAACGGCCTGTTCGGTGACATCCTCGCCAACTGACCCGGTGGATTCGCGGACGCACCCCCGCCCCTGGTAGCATGCCGGGGTGCGTCAGTCCGAGCCCCTCCCGTCTCCTTCCTCGAGCGGTTTCCGCTCGACCGCCTGGAGCCTCATCTGCGACGCTCGGGAGCACGACGAGGAGACCCGGGCCGCGGCCCTGGAGCGGTTGACCCGTGTGTACCGGCGACCCGTCCACGACACCCTCCGTCACCGGTGGGGCTTCGGCCCTCACGACGCCGAGGACCTGACCCAGGACTACTTCTCCATGCTCCTCGAAGCGCGGTTCCTGGAGGGCGTCTCCCCGGAGAAGGGCCGGTTCCGGGCCTACGTCAAGGCGACCCTCGGCAACTTCGTGCGCCGCCACCACCGCGCCCGCCAGGCGCAACGACGGGGCGGGGCCGCCGCCCACGGGGCGCTGGATGACGCCGCGGCGCAGGTGCCTGACGTGCTCTCCGACGGGCCCGCCCGGTCCTTCGACCGCGCCCTCATGCGGTCCCTGATCCGGGAGGCGCTGCAGAACCTCGAGTCCGAGTGCGACGGTCGGGGAGACGAGGTCGGGCACCCGTTGTTCGTGGCCTTCTATCTTGGTCAATCGCGGGGCGCGGCCTCGAGCTACGAGGACCTTGCCCGTCGCTTCGACCTGGACCTTCATCAGGTGAAGAACCGGCTGGCCGCGCTCAGGGTGGCCTTCCGGCGGCACGTCCTGGGGTTGATGCGGGACGGGTTGAGCACGGAGGAGGAGCTGGTGGCGGAGCTCCGAGAGGTGTTCGGCGGGTGAGCGAGCGCGACGACGAGGCGCTGTACGAGTCCCTTCGCGAGCTCATCCTCTCCGAGACGGTGGGAGACCCGGAGCGTCAAGAGGAGGCCGCGGCGACATCCAACGACGGCGCGGACCCATGGATCGGGCGGCGCGTGGGCAACTACCTGGTGGCGGGACTCATGGGCGAGGGCGGCTCCGCCCTGGTCTATCGCGCCCTGCACCTGGACCTGAAGCGGGACGTGGCCCTCAAGGTCCTCAAGACCTCGCGGGGGACGGGACGCGCCGTGGTGGAGAGGTTCCGGCAGGAGGCCATGTGCGCCATCAGGCTGGAGCACCCGTCCATCGTCACGGTCCACGACATGGGGGTCGCAGGCGGGAGCCCCTGGATCGCCATGGAGCTGTTGGCGGGTCCCGCGCTGCATCAATGGTGTGAAGGGGTGACGTCCTTACGACCGAGGCTTCAGGTCATGACCCGGGTGGCGGACGCGGTGGCCCACGCCCACGCCGATGGCGTGGTGCACCGCGACCTCAAGCCGGAGAACGTGATCATGGACGGCGATCAGCGCCCCGTGGTGGTGGACTTCGGCCTGGCCCGGGCGGCGGAGGACCCGCGCACCACGGTGGAGGGGGTCCCCATGGGCACCCCCGCGTTCATGGCGCCGGAGCAGGTGCGGGGTCAGCCTCGGAGCGTGGACGCGCGCACGGACGTCTACGCCCTCGGAGTCATGCTCTTCGAGGTGGCCTCCGGGCGGTTGCCCTTCGAAGGAGAGTCGCGGGAGGCTCTGTACGACGCCATCCTCAACCAGCCTGCGCCGTCTCTGAAGACGCTCGTTCCGGATGTCTCCAGGGACCTCGAGGCCGTGGTGACCCGCTGCCTCGAGAAGGAACCCGACGATCGTTACGACGATGCTGGGGCCCTGGCCGCGGACCTGGAGCGGGTGTTGGCGGGAGACCCGGTGGCGGCGCGGCCGGCGGGCCCGTTGGGTCGCGTCCGACGGTGGATCGTGCGTCACCCCGGGCGCGTGGCCGTCACGGTCGGGGTCCTGATGGCCTGCGTGGTCGCCGGGGGGGTTGTGGTGACGGCGCGGCAGGATCGCGTCCGGGCAGAGCGGCAGCGAGTGCTCCTGGAGAGAGCCCTGGCCATCGAGCGCGCGGACGGCGCCGTCGCCTCGCGGCTGCGTCCCGTCGTCAACCGGCTCTCCGTGCTTCCGCCGGGGGAGGAGGACCGTGCTCGCGAGCTGGTGGCGGAGGCGGCGCGCCTGCTGGAGGGCGTGGAGGAGGTGGAGGGCACGGTGGAGGGCTGGCGCTCCTGGGTGTTGTTCCTCGCCGGAGACGCTGCGCATCGGGAGGTGTTGGCGCGGGCTCGAGATCGTTGGCCCGACAACCCGCTGTTGCCGCTGTTCGCCGCCCGTCGAGATCTCCGACTCTACGCCGCCTCGTCGTCGTGGCCGCAGACCGCCATCAAGCTCTATCCCGCCGCCGAGCCCGTGACGATGGACCCGGCGGAGGAGTCGCCCTCCCTGCGCCCGGTGCGGTCGAGCGCTCGTGAAGCGGTGTCCGCGGCCCGTGGGACGCTCCTGTGGGGGCACCTGTCCCGGGGTTGGGCGCAGCCCTTCGCCGCCGCCTGCGACGCTTACGGGACGGGAGACTACGCGGCCTGTCGCGAGGCCGTGCGCCCGCTGCGGGACATCGAGGAGGTCACGGAAGAGGCGCACCTGCTGTTGACCCTGGCTTGTTGCCGCAGCGGAGATTTCGAAGCCGCGGCGGCGTCCGCCGAGGCCCTGGAGTCGCGGCGACCCGGGGTGTTCGCCAATCTCCTGCATCGCGCCCACGCGGCCCGGGTCCTGGCGTCCCTGGCGGTGGGGCGGCGGGAGGACGGGGGCCCCATGATGGAGCGGGCGGAGCGGCTCTTCGAGGCCATGGCGCCCTACGCTGAGGTGGACCGCGACCTGGCGGACCTGGCGTTATTGCGCGCGTTCGTCGCGGAGCAATCCCAGCGAGACCCGCGAGAGTCCCTGCACCGTGCGGTGGACCTCCTGGACGGGTACCTGGAGGACCACCCGGAGTCGGTCTACGCCCTGCTGAGTCGGGCCAGCGCCCGTCAGGGGCTCGTCCGGGCGGCGCAGGACAGGTCGTCTCGTGCTCTGCTGCTGCGGCAGGCCGGGCGGGACTACCGCCGGGCGTCGATCCTGCGCCCGGACGACCCGACGATCCTGTTCTTCCGCGCCCAGGTGGACTGCGCGCTGCTGCGTGAAGCCGCCCGCGAGGGCGCCGTCGTGAGCGAAGAGCGATGGGAGGAGGTGAACGCCTCCCTGCGTCGGGCCCTCGAGCTGGGCCTGCCGGACTTCGAGTTCTCCTACATGCGCGGCATGGCGGCGTTCTACCGTGCCGAGGCCCTGGGCTTCGCAGGCGGGGACCCCGGTCGTTGGTACGAGGAGGCCCATGACGGGTTCCTGGAGCTGGTGCGGCGCCGCCCTCGTGTCCTGGAGTTGCGGCAGATGCTGGTGGTCATCCGCATCCAGCAGCTGACCCGCGACCCGGAGCCCGTCGGCGCGGCGGTGCTGGAGCTGCTCCAGGACATCGACTCTCTGGTGGCGGCGTCCAGCCGGTACGGCTTCCTCGACGGCTTCGCGGACCGTCTGCTGCGCGAGATCGGCGGCCGGATCAAGGAGCCGCCGGAGGAGCTGCGTCGTCGGCTGCAGGACCGCCGACGCTGAGCGGGTGTCGCCTTACATGCCGAGGTAGCGAGGGCCGCCGTTGTCCTCGGGCACGGTCCATGTGATCACCCCGTAGGGGTCCGCGATGTCGCAGGTCTTGCAGTGGACGCAGTTGGAGAAGTTGATCTGCATCTCCCTGCCGCCGTCCTCGCCGGAGTCCACCATCTCGTAGACCGCCGCCGGGCAGAACCGTTCGCACGGGTTGCCGTACTCCTCGGCGCAGCGCGTGCGGCACAGGTCCGTGTCGGCGATAAGCAGGTGAGAGGGCTGGTCCTCTTCGTGGATGGACCCCGCGTGGTAGACGCCCGTGACCTTGTCGATGGTGAGCCCTTCCTCTACCCGGAAGTCCCGCCCGGCGGAGGCGTCGCCCTTGTTCATGGAGGAGGCGTCGTCGTGGATGGGCACCGGGTCCTTGAGGATCTTGCCGCCCAGGGCCCACGCCAGTCCGGCCGCCAGCTTCCCCTTGCGGAAGCCCTTGTGGCTGAAGATCTGCCGCCAGTTGCGGACTCGCCACAGCTCCTCCTTGATCCACGACGCCCCGAGGCGCTCCTCGTAGCGCTCCATGACCCTGGCGGACGTGTCGTCCTCCAGCAGGGCTTCGGCGATGACCTCCCCGGCGATCATGCCGGAACGGATGGCGGTGTGGATACCCTTGAGGCGCGCGATGTTCAGCAGGGAGCCGGAGTCGCCCACGATGAGGAACCCGTCGCCGTGGCTCCGGGGCCGCGACCACCAGCCGCCCTCCGGCACCGTCTTGGCGCCGCTCTTCACCAGGGTCCCGCCCTCGATGACGGCCTTGATCTTGGGGTGGGTCTTCCAGCGCTGCATGGTCTCGAACGGGTCGCAGCCGGCGTCACCGCCGTCCAGGGCGGTGACGAAACCGAGAGAGACCCGCGTGTCCGACATGGCGTAGATCCACGAGCCGCCGTAGGTGGAGTCCGGCAGCGGCCAGCCGGCGGTGTGCCACACGGTCCCCTTGGACATGCGGCCCTCCGGGATGTCCCAGATCTCCTTCACCCCGGTGCCGTAGACCTGGGGGTTGGTGCCGTGCAGGGAGAGCTTGTCCACCAGGGTCCGCGTGAGGGAGCCGCGGCTGCCTTCACCCAGCACCGTGACCCGAGCTTCCACGTCGGCCCCCGGTTCGAAGGAGGGGCCCTCGCCACCGGACTTCGTCCGTCCGCGGTCCACGAGGCGTCCGCCGGTGACCTGATCGCCGCCCATCAGCAGCTCCGCCACCGGCTGTTCCTCGGCGATCATGACCGCGTCGCCGAAGGACTCCACCTTCTCCTTCATCCAGCGCACCACGTGCGACAGGCTGACGATGACGTTGCCGTGGTTCTTGAGCGGCGGCGGTATGAACGGCAGCTTGCTGGCGGAGGATTCGGAGAGCGTGAACACCTCTTCCCCCGTCACCTCGGCGTCCACCGGGCACCCCTGAGCCTGCCAGTCGTCGCCGAACAGCTCGACCATGGCCTTCGGGTCCATGATGGCGCCGGACAGGATGTGGTCGCCCACCTCCCGGCCCTTCTCCGCCACCATGATGACGTGTTCGTCCAGCTTGCCCTTCTCCTGGAGGAGCTGGGCGAGGCGGTAAGCGCAGGCGAGGTTGGCGGGACCGGCTCCGACCAGGAGCACGTCGACGGGCATGCTGTCGCGTTCCATGGGGGGATTCTATGAAACCCCGGGCCCAGGCCCACCCGTTCTGATCAGCGCTCCGGGACGGTCCGTTTCGCGAGCTTGAGGGCGATGGTGCCGAACCGGACCTTCCCGGCGATCCGCATCAGGGGCCGTCCCGGGATTTCCCCCACCCAGGCCACCAGGTCGTTCCAGGGGTCCTCTCCGGTGAGCTCTCCCTGGTCGTTCAGGGCATCGGTCCGCAGCGAGATCTTGGTGCACGGAATTCGCTGACCCTCGAAGGCCACGTATCCGGTCCCCTTGTGGCGAACGGTCATCAGGTTGATCGTGGTCCCCTCCACCATGATGGCGCGCAGTTCCTTGCCCGGGGTCACGTCGGCGACGCGGCCGTAGAAGATGGAGCTGATCGGGTCGAAGAGGGGGCCGCCCTTGATCTCCCGCACCTGGAGGAAGTCGCTGGCGATCTTGCCGGAGACGCCGCTGCCCCCTTCCTGGTCGAAGTGGGCCACGCGGATGTGAGGGTCTTCGTCCGCCGCCACCCAGAAGGAGGACACGGGGAGGAAGGTCTCCGGGTCCGCCAGGGTGCGGATGGTCCCGGCGGACTTGAGGAAGGCGTCCACCCGGAGCGCCGGCTCCGTGATGCCTTCGTAGACGAGGAAGGTGCCCTCGTCCGACAGGAGCTTGCCCAGTCGATACTCCACGCGACCCACGGGGAGGATCCCGCCCCAGGCGACGCCGTAGGTGCACACCTCGCCGGGGACGAGGATCTGCTGGGCGTCTTCACGCAGGCTCGGCTTCGTGGTGAGCCGGGACAGGGGGGCGGCGGTCCTGGGGTCGCTCACGCATCCGCACAGCCCTGCCAGCACCAGCGCCAACGTGAGGGTAGGTTTGAGTGTTCGCGAGGAGACCCTCGCGAACCTGCGGTGATCCCGAGGCGGGGCGCTCGGCGCCGGTTGATCCTCCCTGTCGGCGCGGATATCATCGCGCCCGCATCGACGTATCAGGCGCCGTAGCCAAGCGGTTAGGCAGCGGATTGCAAATCCGTCTACCCCGGTTCGATTCCGGGCGGCGCCTCTCTCTTGTGCCCTGACCATGACCCCAAGGTAACAGCCCATGGCCTCCGACGGCTCCATGCCAGACCCTCTCGTGGGCGTTCGTTTCGGTAAGGGTGACCGCATGGAGGTGAAGCACCGCCTCGGTCAGGGGGGGATGGGGGTGGTCTACTACGCCTGGGATCACGTGAAGGAGCGCGCCGTCGCCATCAAGGTGCTGCTCTCCCAGGCCGCCAACGACCCCGAGTTCCTGCGTCGCTTCAAGCACGAGGGCATGCGCTGGAGAGGGATCCAGCACGAGCACCTCTGCCGGATCTACGGCCTCGGCCGCCAGCACGGGCACTTCTACATCGTCTCCGAGTTCGTCGAAGGGCGGGACCTGGACAAGGTGATCCAGCAGGACGGCGCCCAGACCGTGGACGAGGCTCTGCGGATGATCAGGGAGGCGGCGTCCGCCCTCGCCATGGTGCACCAGCACAACATCGTCCACCGGGACCTCAAGCCCGAGAACCTGATGCTGGTGGACGCGGATCGCTCCGTGAAGGTCATGGACTTCGGCCTCGCAAAGTACCTGGACTCCACGTCCATGCTGACCATGCCCGGGGACTTCGTCGGCACACCTGGTTACGTGGCGCCGGAGCACCTGCGCGGGGATGAGATGGACGGCCGCGCCGACATCTTCGCCCTCGGCGCCATCCTCTATGAGCTGCTCACCGCCCGCGGCGCCTTCCGGGGCAAGCACGTCGTCGAGGTGCTGCGCCAGAACCGGGACAAGAACCCGATCCCGGTGACCAAGTTCAACGACGGCGTGGTGCGTCCCGTGGCCCAGCTCATCACCCAGATGATCGAGAAGGACCAGACCAGGCGCCCGGCCTCCATGGAGGCGGTGATAGAGGAGATCGATCGCATCCAGAAGGCCCTGGCGGACGGCACCGAAGAGGACCGCAAGGGACTCGGCGGCTTGCTCAAGTCGTTCTGGGAGTGACGGCCCTCAGCGGGGCTGTCGCGGGACTTGCTGGGTGATGCAGTGAATGCCGCCGCCGCCCCAGCCGATCACCGGTGTGGGGACTCCCACCACCTTGCGGGACCCGAAGATCCTCTTCAGCGCAGCCATGGCCGCAGCGTCCGTTTCCTTCACCCCGGCGAGGGGGACCACCACGCCGCCGTTCGCCTGATACAGGTTGATGTAGGTGTGCAGGCCGGGTTCGCCGCCGACCCGCGGGTAGGCGAGGTGAGGGAGCTGTTCCACCTGTAGCTTGCGCCCCTTGGCGTCAACGGCCGCGCGCAGCGCCGCCAGGTTGGCCGTCGTTCGTTTCCGCACGTCGGCGGGCGCCCCGGCCCCGGTGGTCTGCGCGAGCACCCGTCCGGGTCCGATGTAGCAACACACTCCGTCCACGTGACCCGAGGTCAGGTCGTCCTTGCTGAGTCCGTAGGGCAGCCAGATAACCTTGGCGACGCCGAGGTGCCGCTTGAGCCTGACCTCCACTTCGGCCTTGGTGGTGTCGCCGTTCCGGTTGGGGTTGGTGAGACACTCCTCGGTGGTGATGAGGGTGCCTTCCCCGTCACCGATGATGGCGCCCCCTTCCAGCACCCAGTCCACGGTCTCGCACCGCTCCTTGCGTAGCTTCGCCCACGCCGTCGGCAGGGCGTCGTCGGCGGCGTAACGCTCGAACTGTCCTCCCCAGGCGTTGAAGCGAAAGTCCACGGCGACGCGAGCCCCGTCTTCGACGACGTAGATCGGGCCGTTGTCTCGGACCCAGGAGTCATCCATGGGCAGTGAGTGCACGGTCACCCGGTCGCCGCACAATCGGCGCGCTCGTGCCCGTTCGTTCGCGACGCACGCCAGATGCACCGGCTCGAACCTGGCCACCGCTCGGGCCACGGCGGCGTACTCCCGCTGGGCGGCCTCCAGCTTGCCCTCCCACAGGCGCTGTCGGTGAGGCCACGTCATGAGGCAACCCTCGTGGGGTTCCCACTCAGCGGGCCAGCGCCGCGGGCTCCGGCACGCGGCGGTCAGGGAGGGCATCAGCAGCAGGGCCAGGCTGCTGCGTCCGAGGAAGCGGCGACGGCTGATCATAGTTCGGCGATCAGCGCGGCGGCTTGTCCGGCCGGGTCCCTGGTGTCGATGGCCGCCTTGATGACGCCGCCGGGGTCGATGACGTAGGTGTGGCGGTTCGGCCAACCGGCGCTCTCGTCGTCGGCGGCGCCGTAGGCCACGGCGACGGCCTTGTCGGTGTCACACAGCAGGGGGTAGGGGAAGTCGAACTTCTCCGCGAACGCCCGGTTGTCTGCCACCGTGTCGAAGGAGATCCCGAGGATCTCCACGCCCTTGTCCGCAAAGTCCTGGATTCGATCACGGAATCCACAGCCCTGCTTCGTTCAGCCAGGGGTGTCCGCCTTGGGATAGAACCAGAGCACGATGGTCCTGCCCGCGAAGTCCTCCAGGTTCCGGGTCTCGCCCCGGTGATCCTGGAGGCTGAAGTGCGGGGCCCTGTCGCCTGCCTGCAGCATGGAGCCTCCTTTCGGGTGAGGGCATCCGCGTTAGGATGCCGCGCTGTCGAGGAGAGCATAACGTGGCCGATAACACCCGCGTCCGATTCGCCCCGAGCCCCACCGGATACCTCCACGTGGGCGGGGCCCGCACCGCCTTGTTCAACTGGCTGTTCGCGCGCCAGACGCAGGGCAGCTACGTCCTCCGCATGGAGGACACGGACGCCGCTCGCAACACGGAGGCGGCGAGGGAGACCATCTTCCGGGGCCTGGACTGGCTCGGTTTGGCGCCGGACGAGGGACCGGAGCAGGGGGGCCCCGTGGCGCCCTACAGCCAGAGCGAGCGGAGCGCCATCTACGCGGAGGCGGTGTCGACCCTGCGGGACCGAGGCGTGGTCTATCCGTGCTTCTGCACCCGGGAGCGCCTCGCCGCCCTGCGCGAGCGCCAGGAGGCCAACAAGGAGCCCTACGGTTACGACCGACACTGCCTCGCCCTCGAGCCGGCGGAGGTCCGGCGGCGGGTCGACGGGGGAGAGGCCCACACCCTGCGCTTGCGGGTCCCCGAGGGGGAGACGGTCATCGACGACCTCGTGCGCGGTGAGGTGCGGGTGGCTCACGCCGACGTGGAGGACATCATCCTGGTGCGCGCCGACGGCGCCCCGGTCTACAACCTGGTGGTGGTCATCGACGATCATCACATGGGCATCACCCATGTGCTGCGCGGCGAGGATCACCTCACCAACACCTTCAAGCAGGCGATCCTGTTCAAGGCCCTCGACTGGCCCCTGCCCCGATACGGGCACCTGCCCCTGATCCTGGGTCCCAAGGGCGAGGGCAAGCTCAGCAAGCGCAAGCACCCGGAGGCGGCGCTCGATCACTACCAGGCCCGGGGCTTCCATCCCGACGCCTTCGTGAACTGGCTCGCCCTCATCGGCTGGTCCTTCGACGACCAGACGGAGGTCATGTCCCGTGACGAGCTGGTGCAGCGGTTCTCCCTCGACCGCATCAACAAGTCCGGGGCGCGGCTCGACCTGCAGAAGCTGGAGCACCTCTCCGGCGCCTACATCCGCGAGATGGATGTGGACGCGGTGGCCGCGGCCATGACCCCGCACCTGGCGACCCAGGGCTGGGTGTCCGCGGACCCGACCGCTGAGGAGTCGGCGCAGGTGCGCCTGCTGGCGGAGGCCCTGCAGGAGCGCCTGGCGGCGTTCGGCGACGCGGTGGAGCAGTCGCGCTGGGCGTTCGAGCCGGTCACCGACTACGAGGGTAAGGCGGCCAAGGCCCTGAGGAAGGGCGGCGACGTGGCGGCGTTGTTGCGCGACTACGCCGCGGCCTTGCCGGACCCGTTGCCGGACCCGGAGGCCCATGAGGCCCACGCCCGCGCCTTCGCCGAGTCCCGGGACCTGGGCTTCGGCAAGCTGGTGCAGCCGCTCCGGGCCGCCTGGTCCGGTCGGCCCGTGGGTCCGCCCCTGTTCCACATCGCCGCGGTGCTGGGCCGGGACGCGTCCCTGGCCCGCCTGGAGCAGGGCGCGGGCGGGGGCGCCGGCCCGGCCCCCCGCCCCACGTGGAACCCCGGCCCCGGGCCCCCCAGG
>CAZDQF010000010.1:11862-42717 GCA_964507445.1 uncultured Isosphaeraceae bacterium | reverse complement strand
GTTCCACAGGGCGGGGGGGGTGGGCGGGGACGAGGCCCGGGCCCGCGTGGAGCTGGGCGAGGCCGAGGCCCAGGCCCAGGCCGCCGCCGAATCTTGAAACCGGGCCCGGGCGAACCTAAGGTCTCCCTCTCTGGCCCCATCGTCTAGCCAGGTCCAGGACACAAGGTTCTCATCCTTGGAACAGGGGTTCAAATCCCCTTGGGGTCACACGGGGACGCTCGAACGAGCGTCCTCGTTTTCTTTTGCGCCGTCGCGGTCAGTTCACCGCGAACGCCGTGGGGTCGGACACGGGGAACACGATCTGGTTGAACCCGGAGGGGACGGGGCCGCCGACCCCCAGCTCGTAGATCATGTCCGTGGCGGCTCCTGCGCCTCCGGACCCCACCAGACCGAGGAACGAGATGGCCCCGGGGTCGGTGGCGCCGCCGCCGGGGGAGAGGCCCACCAGGGAGGTGGCGAGGGAGGCGGGATCGGGGGCGTAGTTCTCCATCACCGTGGTGCCCGCGAGGGTGTCGAACACGATGTCCACGCTCGAGGCCGTGCCGGGCTGGCCGAAGGTGGGGACCAGGAGGTAGCGGACGCGGATGACGCCGCCGGCCTGGGAGATCACCACGTCGTTACCCTGGGCCGACGGGCGGTTGTCCAGGTCGGTCCAGCACCCGGCCACCGCGGGCAGGCTCGCGAACGCGCTGGGTCCCGCCAGGGGCGAGCTGTTGGTCCCCCCGAAGCTGACCAGCCCGTTGGCGCTGACGCTGAGCCGGGTGTAGAGCTGCCCGGCGAAGTTGATCCCCGACGGGGCGCAGAGGGGCGGTCGCGTCACCGGCACCACCGTGCTCTTGTCGTCTCCTCGGGCGAGCCCCGAGATCAGCCCGGCGTTCGAGAAGGAGAGCTCCATCAGCGCGCTGAGGGAATACCCCGTGACCTGGCTGGGATCGATCACCACCAGCTGGCCGCACGCGGTCACCGGGAGCGCGGAGGTCACCGGGAGGCTCAGCGCAGACAGGAACGGCGTCGTGAATGTGAAGCCGTTGAGGAAGGTCAGGCTCGGGGCGCCGAGGTCGACGTTGACCACCTGACCGTCCGACAGGGTCAGCCCGCCGCCGGACGCGGCGAGGCCGGGCTCCGGCACGGTGTAGGCGAGGTCCCACGGCATCCCCGCGGACGTGGAGGTGGCGGACACCGTCGCCGTGGCGTTGACGCAGGCGGCGTGGCGCAGGGGCGCGTAGATGTCGCTGGTGGTGTTGTTGACGGTGAGGGTGGCCGCGGGCTGGTTGACCTGCCACTGCGGCGGCGAGGAGAACAACCCCGGCCCGTTGTACGCCCGCACCCAGTCCCAGTCCACGTCCGCGTCGTTGCTGGACGGAGAGGACCCGTCTCCCCACATCACGGTGTTGCGGGTCGTTGTGGTGGGCGCCGTGCCGGTCCACACGGAGGCGCCGTCCACGAACACCCGCATGGCCAGGGACCCGCCATCGGACTCGATCCGGTAGTCATGGAGCTGGCCGGGGTTGAAGCCGGGGGCCATGGCGGAGAAGGGGACCAGGGTGTTCGGGCCGAGGATCCGCAGCCCGTTCTGTTCGAACCAGATCCCGTACCGCCCGAACAGGTCCTCCATCAGCAACAGGGCGCAGGTCTGCCCGCCGTCGAACGCGAGGAACCGGGCCCGTGCCTCGATGACGCTGTCCCAGGCGGAGTTGACCAGCGAGGGGGTCACGTGGGGGTCGGTCCCGGCGGCGCGATCCCCCGCGAAGAACACTCCGCGTCCCCCGGCGAATCCGCAACTCGCGCTGGTCATGCGTTGCTCGAGCACGCCGTTGGCTACGTTGGCCATGGGCGACGGACTACCGTTGGCCGGGGCGCCGTTCTGCGACTCCCACGCGAACCGGGCCGAGGCGTCATGCGGCAGCAGCCCGGGCGTTTCGAAGTCCTGGATCCACGTCTGGACCTGTCCGGGCGCGACCCCGGCCAGGGCACAGACGACAGCGAGGATGATTGACGACGTCGAGTGCATGGGGCGATCTCCGAGCACCATCTCCAGGGTACCACCCGGAGGCGGGCCGCCGCGGCACACCATGATCGGAATCGCGATCTCCAAGGCTGCTCCGCCGCTCTCCGGTCTGGTGTGGACGGCGTGGGAGGACGGAATCCGTGACCTGAGCCTGATCCCTCGACCCCCGGCCGCCGTCGCGCCCGATGGGCTGGCGGGACAGCCATCGCAGGGCGCGCGCGGCCCGTCCTCTTTGCTCTTTCCGACGTATCGGGCGTCCGGTAGGTTGTGGGGCGCGTTTGCCGTTCCTGATCCTGCCAGGTCTGCCCGTGCGAGGAATCCAACGATGCGTTACTCGCGGTCGCTCGTGATCGGTCTCATTGTTCATGCAATGGTGAACGACGGAGCGTGTGGTCAAGCCGCGCCCTTCAGGCACCCTGACCAGACCACGCATTGGTACGAAGTGGTGAGCGTCCCTGATGGGATCTCGTGGGACGAGGCTCAGTTTGCGGCGATCCGTCGCAACGGGCACCTCGCAACGGTCACCTCCGCGGCTGAGAACGACTTCGTGTTTCAGCTCGCGAGCGACCTATCCCTCTGGACGGTCGGCGGCGACGGGCCTTGGATCGGGGGTATGCGGCGCGAGGAGCTGGGGCCGGGTTGGCTCTGGGTCGACGGCGAGCCCTTCGCCTATCAGGAATGGGCACCGGGGGGGCCGGCTGGCGTCGGGCCCGAACGTCGCACGCAGTTTGCGACGGTCGCGGGCGCTCCTTCGCCGTCGTGGCGAGAGAGCCACCCCTCTGCAGCCAAGGTGCGCGCGTACGTGGTGGAGTGGGACGACAGCGCGTGGGACCACACCGTCGGTCGCGTGTTCAGCAGGCCGGGGGCTCATGAGGGGTATACGTTGATCACGACCAGGATCGGTGACACCCACCTGATCGACCTCGACGGACGCGTGGTGCACCAGTGGGGCAGCCAGTACACCAGCGGTCTGTCGGCGTACATGCTCGAGAACGGCGACCTGATCCGCGCCATCTCCGCCGCTGGCAACGTGTGGAACGGCATCTTCGTCGGCGGGATCACCGGCCGGATCGAGCAGGTCGCCTGGGACTCCACTCCGATCTGGGACTTCGAGATCAACGATGACAAGTTGATCCTGCACCACGACATCGAGCCGCTCCTCGGAGGCAACGTGCTGGCCATAGTGTTCGAGAGGAAATCTGCGAGCGCCGCCATCGCCCACGGTCGTGACCCGACGCTGCTGAGCCAGGGAGAGCTGTGGTCCGAGAAGATCATCGAGATCAAGCCCACGGGGCCGACCACCGGCGAGGTGGTCTGGGAGTGGCGGATCTGGGACCACGTCATCCAGGATTACGATCCCAGCAAGCCCAACTATGGTGTCGTGGCTGATCATCCGGAGTTACTCGACCTCAACGTCTACGGCGGGGCGCAGCCGGTGGCTGACTGGCTCCACTTCAACTCGATCGACTGGAACCCGGAGCTCGACCAGATCGTCCTCAGCTCTCGGACCCTCGACGAGATCTGGGTCATCGATCACAGCACGACGACGGAGGAGGCCGCGTCACACTCGGGAGGCAACTCCGGTCGCGGCGGCGACTTGCTCTATCGCTGGGGTAACCCGGCTACGTACCGCCGCGGTAACGTGTCGACCCACAAGCTGTTCGGCCAGCACAACCCGGAGTGGGTGCCGGCCGGATATCCGGGCGCCGGGAATATCACTGTCTTCAACAACGGGACGGGTCGTCTCGGGTATCCGCGCTCGACCATCGAGGAGATCACGCCTCCGCTCAACGTGTCCGGCCTGTACGACATCGAACTGGGGAGGCCGTGGGGGCCGGTTGCACCCACCTATTCCTTCGGTACGCCCTGCCCCACGGATCTGTTCTCTCCCTTCATCTCGGGGACGCAGCGCCTCGCGAACGGTAACGACCTGATCTGCGAAGGGATGACCGGCACCGTAATCGAGGTGACCCCTGCGGGCGAGATCGTGTGGCGGTACGTCAACCCGGTCGCCGAGCAGGCGGTGCTCTCTCAGGGGGACATCGTCCCGACGTGCAACGCCGCGTTCTTGTGCAACAACATGTTCCGCGCCCGGCGCTACGACCTGACTCACCCGGCGTTCTCGGGGCGCGATCTCACGCCTGGCCCGACCATCGAGGGATATTCGCCTGAAGTGGCGGCGCGATCCGGCAACGTCAACATGGGGGGCGGCGGCCTGGCCAACGTGCTCGCGGTGAACGGTGAGACCGGGGACGTGTGGCGCCGGGTCTATGTCGCCTCGGGCACCTCGGCGACGTTGACCATCGACGCTCCCCCGAGAGGACCGGTTCCGTCGGACTACATGTTGTTCGGGGAGTTCGGCGAGCCTGGGCCGGCGACGATGCAGACGTTGCCGCTGGGTCTCGGGACGAGCGTGATCCCCATGGTCTCGATGATCGGTCCGATGCCGACGCCCCTCGCTTCGTCGATCTCGGACCCTGTCTTCTGGTCGCCCCTGGCGCCGAACCTCCCGCCGGCTCCGACCTCGCTGCCCGGCGGCGTGCTCGAACCCGGCACCTACACGTTTCAGGCCGTGATCAGGGACTTCGGGACGTCCGGTTTCCTCTTCAGCGTCACCAACGCGGTCGTGCTGACGGTGTATTGAGGCGCGTGAGGACGCGGGGCCGGAGGCCTCTGTAGCCCGCGGGGTCGAGCACCTGCGCCGCTCCTGACGACACCCTGTGAGCCTCCCTCCTCCGATACACGGGATCTCCTGACCTCAGGGCATGCCTGACGGCGCTGACAGCGATCCGGTGGCTCGATGGAGTGGGGCCGCCGGGGGAGGCGCGGCGGTCTAAGATCCGGCCATGGACGCGATCGAGAGCCTGGGTCGGATGGACATCTACCTGCTGGATCAGCTGATGCGGGGGAACGTGCGGCCCGGGGACCGTGTGCTGGACGTGGGGTGCGGTTCGGGGCGGAACCTGACGTACATGATGGCCCACGGGTTCGACGTGTGGGGGCTGGAGCCGAGGGCGGAGGCGGTGGCGCGGGTGCGGGAAGTGGCGGAGGAGCTCGAGGCGCCGTCCGGTCCGGAGCGGTTCCGGCAGGAGGCGGTGGAGCGCTGCGGCCTCGAGGATGGCGGGTTCGATGTGGTCCTCTGCAACGCGGTGCTGCACTTCGCCGACGACGCCGCGCACTTCCGGCGGATGGTGGAGCGCATGCACGGGCTGCTGCGACCCGGCGGCCTGTTCTTCGGGCGCCTCGCCACGTCCATCGGTATCGAGAGCGCCCTGAAGCCCTGCCCGGGTCGACCGGAGGGGTGGGTGGTCCTCCCCGACACCTCGTCCAGGTTCGTGGTGGACCTTCAGACCCTGCTGGGAATCACCGAGGGCCTGGGGGCGGAGCTGGTGGACCCCATCAAGACCGTGAACGTGCAGGGGCTTCGCTGCATGTCCAACTGGGTCTGGCGCCGACGCTGAAGGCGCCCACGGAGGCGGCGAGGGGCCGGATCGGCCGCGGCGCGGGGGGGGCGAATCCGCTACCCTGAGTTCATGGCGGACCCCACCGGCCCCCGGCACCCTCTCGACGAGTTCCTGTCCCTGTACTGGGAGGATCGGCGGGCCGGTGAGGTGAAGGGGCTGCGCGAGTACCTGGAGGTTTGTCAGGGGGACGCGGAGCTCATCGCGTCCGAGTACCTGACCCTCGAGAGCCGCCTGGATGAGGATGACGACGACACCGTCGGGCCGTACCGCATCCAGGAGGAGATCGGTCGCGGCGGCCAGGGAGTGGTGTACCGGGCCGTCGATCCGCGCATGGGTCGTACGGTGGCGTTGAAGGTGCTGCACGACCTCGGGCCCGGGGCGGAGGCCGCGCTGGAGCGGTTCCGTCGCGAGGCGCGGGCCGCCTCCCGGGCGGACCACCCGGGGGTCTGTCCCGTGTACGACGCGGAGGTGACCAGCGGCGTGGCCTACATCGCCATGCGGTTCGTGGAGGGCACCACGCTGGCGCAGTGCCTGGCGACGACGAACCTCGGCGGAGACGGGGAGACCGAGAGAGACGACTACGTGGACTTCGACGTCCTGGCCGAGACGTCCCTCGAGCTCGCCGATCCGGCGACCGAGTTATTGGGCGCGGCGCAGATCCGTGACTGGGTCTCGGTCGTCGAGAAGACCGCCCGGGCGCTCCACGCGATCCACGAGGCCGGGGTCGTGCACCGGGACATCAAGCCCGCCAACATCATGGTCACCAGAGAGGGTGAGGCCGTGGTGATGGACTTCGGTGTGGCGCGGGAGGAGGACTCCGACCTGGAGACCCTGACGCGGACCGGGGACCTGTTCGGGACGCCCTCCTACATGTCGCCCGAGCAGTTGACCCGCCACGGCGTCCGCCTGGATCGACGCACGGACGTGTGGTCCCTCGGCGTCGTGCTCTACGAGTGCCTGGCCCGTACCCGACCGTTCGCGTCGTCGTCCCGGAGCGGCCTCTATCAGGAGATCCTCACCAAGGAGCCGGTCCATCCGAGGGAGCACAACCCGGCCATCTCGACGGACCTGGCCACGGTCATGGCGCGGGCCCTGGAGAAGGACCGGGACCGTCGTTATCAGACCGCCGCCGACCTGGCGGACGAGCTGCGCCGCGTCCTCAACAACGAGCCCATCGTCGCCCGACCCGTGTCTCCGGGCGGGCGGCTGCTGCGTTGGGGACGGCGCAACCCCGCCCTCGCCGCGGCGCTGTCGTCCGCGGCGGTCATCCTGGTGATCGGGGCGACGGTGTCCCTGGTGCTGGCGTTCTCGGCCAACCGCAGCGCGGGGGAGGCCCGGGACCAGCAGCGGCGGGCGGACGCCAAGGCCTCGGAGCTGCGCCGCACCCTGGACGACTGGGAGCGCCTGGCGGAGGGGCAGCGCCTGGAGACCCTCGTCGCCGAGGCCAACGGGCCGCTGTGGCCGGCCATGCCCGAGCGCGCGTCCGCCATGGAGTCGTGGATCCAACGGGCCTCGGCCCTGACGGCCCGACTGGACGAACACCGCGCGGTGTTGCAGGGCCTACAGAGCAGGGCGGGGCCGTGGACGGAAGACGAGCGGCGTCGCGACCGCGGCTCGCGGGGCGCGGAGCAGGAGCGGCTCACGGAGCTGAAGGGGAAGCTCGCGTCCGTCGCGACCGCTCTGGCGGAGGCCGGTGAGGAGGTGCGACGGGTCCGGGAGGACCTGGCCAACGCCGAAGGCGGCGCCGGAGAGCTGCGGCGTCGTGAGCGGCTCACTCAACGGCTGGACACGCTGGTGGAGGACGAGGACACCCTGGCCGAGCAGAAGGTCACACTGACGCTGGAACGAGGGCAGTTGACGGAGCGCATGGAACAGCGCCTCACCTTCACCTTCGAGGACCCCCGTGACCAGATCCGGCACGACGGGCTGCGCAGACTCGTGGCGGGGCTGGAGCGTCTGTGCGGTCCCGCCCGATCGGGTTCGGTGACGGTGCAAGGGATGAGGTCGCGGCTGGAGTTCGCCACCTCCGTGCGCCAGCGCACCGTGCTTGACGAGGCGGCGGCGTGGACCGCCGCGGCGGGGCGCGTGGCGTCCACGGGGTTGGCGCTGCCTCCCCAGGTGGGGCTGGTGCCGCTGGGACCGGACCCGGACTCCGGGCTGGAGGAGTTCGCGCAGGTGCAGAGCGGCGCCGTCCCCGTGCGGGACCCGGAGACCGGCCGGCTGGCGCGGACGGACGAGACCGGCATGGTGTTCGTGCTGATCCCCGGCGGCGACTTCTGGATGGGTGCTCAGGCGGACGACCCGGAGAAGGCCAATCATGATCCGGACGCCCTGCCCCACGAGAGGCCCGTGCACCGGGTCTCCGTCGGTCCGTTCCTGCTCTCCAAGTACGAGATGACCAAGGGGCAGTGGCGGCGTTTCACCGGCCGGGCGCCGGGCACCTACGAGCCGGGGTTCGCCAGGGTGACCCTGAGCAACCCGGTGGAGAACGTGAGCTGGTTCGATTGCCGGCGTGTCCTGCAGCGGCTCGGACTGGTCATGCCCTCGGAACAGCAATGGGAGTACGCCTGTCGGGCGGGCAGCAGCGACCCCTGGTCCACCGGGCGGACGCGCCGCAGCCTCGTCGGCTCCGTGAACATCGCGGATCAGGCCGCCGCCCGGGTCGGGGCGCGCTGGCCTGCCATCTGGGCGGAGCTGGATGACGGTTACCCGGTGCACGCGCCCGTGGGCAGCTACCAGCCCAACGCCTGGGGGTTGCATGACATGCATGGGAACGTGGCGGAGTGGTGCCGCGGTCAGGCCACCACCTACTCGGCCTCGCCGCCGGAGGACCCTGACCGACAGGAGCGTCCCGTGGGGGTCTCCGGGCGTGATCGCCCGCAACGTGGCGGCAGCTACGACAAGGGCGCGACCGAGGCGCGGTCGGCGTCGCGCAACCGTGGGGCCGCCTCGACGCCGGTGCCGAACGTCGGCGTGCGTCCCGCGCTGAACCTGATCCTTCGGTGACGCCCGCGGTTTGCCTGGTCTGCGGGGCGCCGCTATGGTGCCTCACTTGTCGACGGACTCACATCTCTCTCCTCGAGGCTGCTCATGTCTTTGAACGTTCGAAACGCGCTCTGGTCGCTCGTCGTGCTGTCCATGGCGCAAGGATGCGGGACGGCCCCGGACCCCGGTGAGGAGGCGAGGGCTCGGAACGAGTCCAACGCCGCGGTCCGGGCCGACGTCCATGAGCGCACCTTCGACAAGGTCTGGACGGAGCTTCGAGATGGCTACTACGACCCCGAGTTCGGTGGCCATGATTGGGCGGCCATGGGGGAGGAGTACCGGGCGCGTCTCTCCTCCGTCAGCACCGACGACGAGCTGCACCGGATGCTCAACGAGATGTTGAACAGGCTGGGCCAGTCTCACCTGGGGATCATCGGCGGCGGCGCCTACGAGGAGTGGGAGGTCGACGAGGACGGGGAGGCCACGCCTGTCGATGCGGACCGGGCGGAGGCGGCGGGGGCTGACGCGGGTACCCGCGGCCACGTGGGCATGGACGTCAGGCTGGTGGAGGGGCGTCCGACGGTGGTGACGGTGGAGTCCGGCGGACCGGCGGAGCAGGCAGGCCTCCGCCCCGGGTTCATCCTCACCCGGGTGGCGGGGCGCGACACGGAGAAGGCGGTGTCCCGGACCCGCGCCGCGCGGCTGGATGAGGCGACGGTCCACCTGTCCGTCTCCCGGAGCATCGCCGGTCTCCTCGAGGGAGAGACCGGGACGAAGGTCCCCGTGACCTATCTGGACGGAGACAACGAGGCCCACGAGGCCGTGCTGGTGCGACGCAAGGATCAGCGCAAGTGGGTGTCCGTGCTCAACCTGCCGCCGGCGCCGGTCTCCTGTGAGGCGAGGTCGGTGAAGGGCGGAGTGGGCTACATCACCTTCAACATCTTCCTCATGCAGCTGCTCCAGCCCATCCGTGAAGCCGCCGCGACCCTGAAGGACGCTCCGGCGGTGATCCTGGACCTCCGCGGCAACCCCGGAGGCATCGGCGGCATGGCCATGCCGGTGGCGGGGCTGTTCATGAGCGAGGCAGGCCAGCTCGGCACCATGAAGGGGCGTGAGAACAACGCCCGCTTCCCCGTGTTCCCGTCCGCCGACCCCCTCGACGTCCCCATGGCCATCCTGGTGGATGAGCGCAGCGCCAGCACCAGCGAGATGCTTGCTGGAGGGCTGCAGGAGCTGGGGCGGGCGGTCGTGGTGGGGACCCCCACCGCGGGGATGGTGTTACCCTCGATCCTCAAGACCCTGCCCACGGGGGCTCGGTTGCAATACCCCATCATGAACTTCTTGACCCCCGAAGGGCGGGCCCTGGAGGGCGTGGGCGTGATCCCGGATGTGATCGTGCCCCTGTCCCGGGCCGCGTTGCTGCGGGGAGAAGACAACGTCATGGAGGCGGCTCGTCGCCTGCTGCTCTTGCAGGACAAGCCGCGTTCGAAAGGGAGACCCTGATGCTTCGATGCTGGACCACGTACGCGCTCGCCGTGACCCTGTTGACCCTCTCCGCTGCTCCGATCCAGGCGCAGGACCCGGCGGCCCAGCTGCCCAAGGCGGAGGATGTCCTGGAGGCCTATGTGAAGGCCGTGGGCGGCCGTGATGCCATCGCCAAGCACGAGACCCTGATCACGGTCCTGAAGGGCAAGGTGGTGGAGCAGGGCATGGCCATCACCATCGAGACCAAGTTCAAGCGGCCGGGCAAGGTGCTGTTGCACTCCGCCATCAAGGGGGTGTTCGAGCAGCACCGAGGCTTCGACGGCAAGGTGGCCTGGAGCAAGGACCCGTTCATGGGCGAGCGGGAGCTCAAGGGGTCCGAGCGGTCCGAGACCATCCGCGCCGCCAACATGGTGGCGGACGTGGACTGGAAGAAGAACTACAAGTCCGTGAAGACCACGGGCATGGAGAAGGTGGACGGGCGCGACTGCGTGGTCGTGGTGCTGACCCCCAAGGAGGGGCACCCGCTGACCAACTACTATGACGCGGAGACCCACCTGCTGGTGAAGGGGAAGGCCAAGACCGAGTCCCCCATGGGGGTGCAGTCCGCCGAGACCTGGGTCTCCGAGTACAAGGAGGCCGGCGGCGTGAAGATGCCGCACAAGATGAAGATCAAGTCCGGCCCCATGACCATGGAGATGGTCATCGACAAGGTCACGTGGGACGCGCCCATCAAGGACGAGGTGTTCCGCATGCCCGGCGCGAAGAAGGCCGCCAAGCCTGATGGCGGAGAGCCAGACGGCGGCAAGCAAGCCGCGCCCGCCGCCACCGGCGCCCGTGACCAGCTGGCCGCGTTCATCAAGGAGCAGAAGATCGACAAGGGGCTGTCCATCTGGAAGTCCAGCCTGCCCATGCCGCCCAAGGCGACCTTCGCCGAAGGCGAGAAGTACTTCTGGAACCTCAAGACCAACAAGGGGGACATCAAGATCCGCCTCATGAGCGACGTGGCCCCGATGCACGTGAGCAGCACCATCTATCTCACGGACCTGGGCTTCTACGACGACGTGGTCTTCCACCGGGTGATCTCGGGGTTCATGGCCCAGGGAGGCGACCCCACGGGCAGCGGACGGGGCGGCCCCGGGTACAAGTACGCCGGCGAGTTCAGCCCCAAGGTCCGCCACGATCGTCCGGGCCTGCTGTCCATGGCCAACGCCGGCCCCGGGACCGACGGGAGCCAGTTCTTCATCACCTTCGTGCCGACGCCCCACCTGAACGACCGGCACACCATCTTCGGAGAGGTGGTCAACGGCATGGACGCGGTGAAGGCTCTGGAGAAGTGCGGCAGCCGTCGGGGTCAGACCACCGAGCGGCTGGTGATCGAGAAGGCCACCATCTCCGTCAACTGATCACGCGGTCGCGGTGCCGGGCGCCGCTCAGTCGCCGTAGGCGCCCAGCTCTCCCACCGCGCGGCGGGTGTTGAGGATGTCCAGGACGCAGAGGGTCTGGATCGCCCGCAGGGAGACCAGCTGTCGCGTCCAGGGTTGGGGGTGTCGCGCCACCGCGGCCAGGGTCTCCAGGCCCTGTCGGCGGGCGGTGGCGGCGCCGCCGTTCTCTGCCAGCAGCTGGAGCAGGCTCCGGACGCGGCCCCGGTTGGAGGCGAAGGCCCGTCGCAACAGGCCTCGGGTGTGCTCGTCGCGGTCCTGCAACCCCGCTTCGGTGATCCAGTCGCGCAGCAGGCGGCGGTGGGCGCGGCGTCGCAGGCGGCGCTGCGGCCGGGCGTCGCCCGGATTGGACAGGAAGGACTCGAAGGCCCGTCGCACGTCCCGCGGCGCCGTGATGAGGCTGCGGCACCCGCGGTAATCGATGAGCCAGGCGATGGTCACGGCGCGGATGGCCTCCGCTCCGTGGTCCGGGCAAGGCGCGCCGGTCTCTTCTTGCAGGGCCTCGGCCAGAGGTGTCCGGGGCCAGCCGCGATCCTCGAGCAGGCGTTCGAGGCGGCGTATGGAGTCGAGGGACTCGGCCCGCAGCTCCCGGTAGCGTTCGCGCCGGTACTCGCGGGCGCCGATGAAGCCGAGGTCGTCCCGGGCGTAGCGGAAGGACTCCGGTTGCGGCTCGCGCCCGGGGAGGCTCAGGCCCAGGTACTCCGGGTCGAAGCGCGCGCGCAGATCGAGGGCGGCCATGAACACCGGCAGGTGCATGCGGTTGATCTTGCGCAGGGCCACCTCCAGGGTCGCCATGCCAGGGCGGCGCTCCGGCCGCAATTCCTCCGGCCGTAGCTGCTCGGCGATGAGGCGGCCGAGGGCGCGGAGCGCCCGCCCCCACCACATCATCCAGAACCAGGTCACGCGCAGCGGTAGCAGGATGACCTTCCCTCTCCCGAGCCAGCCGAAGTACAGGTTCAGGGGGTTGAGGGTGCGGCGGTGGCGGGGGAGGTGCTCCCAGGGGTAGCTGGAGAACACCTCCCGGACCATGCGCTTCCGATCCGACTCCAATCGCCGCCGGGTGGCGACGCCGAAGGTGCGCTCCACCGCGGCGTCCCGGTCCGGGTCGTGGGTCATGAAGTGGAGGGCGTTGAAGTGGGCCCCGAGCACGGTCTCCGGGGCGGCGTCCTCATCCCGCGTCACGTTGCGCAGGAGGCGCGCGATTCCCCGCACGGTCTTGGAGAGCCCGAGCCAGATCAGGATGAAGGGGCCCGCCACCACGCCCCACCAGCGATTCCAGGGGTCCAGGGCCGGACGGGACGTGGTGGTCTTGCGCCGCGGCCCCGCCAGCCACGCGTCCATGCGGGCCACCTGCTCCGGAGGCACCACCGCGCGCTGGGCTTCGGGGATGGCGGTGCGGTTGTAGTGAAGGACGAGACGGGCCACGCGCTGCGAGAGGCTCTCCGTGATGAAGCGGAACCAGAGGTAGGGGCCGGTGGGGATGGAGCGTTCGCGGTTCAGGTCCAGCTTGCGGAGGCGCTTCTGCTGGTCCTTGCTCAGGCTCAGGCGCTCCGTGCGGATGGCCTCGATGTCCAGATTGCCGAGGAACTGCTCCGTGCTCTTGACGTTGCTGCGGTGGAGGGCGGCGCCGTCCAGGTAATCCAGATACAGCAGCGCCACCTGCTCGTGGTGGGGCGGAAGGGCGGCGCTCGTCGCGGAGCCCGCCACTTCGTGGGGCTGGGCGTCCTGGAACGCGGCGCGGGTCGCGGAGGCGTCCTCGTCCCCCGCCATGCGGGCCTCCGCCGAGAGGGTGCGATCGAAGATCAGCCCCAGGTCTTCCTGTCTCCGCCCCAGCTTGTGGAACTTCACCAGGTTGATGCCGTGGGCCTCCGCCACCTTCTCGAACAGCTCCGTGGTCTCCCCGGCCAGCCGCTTGATCCAGCGACCGAAGACCTGGATCAGGAGGCACGCGGCGCCCAGGACGATGACGCCGGGTCCGAGGACCTTGTTGAAGAAGTTGCCCAGTCGGGCCAGGGCGCTGGCCTCGTCGGAGCCCAGCCAGGAGATGAGCCAGGACACGATGACCGCGGCGAAGCCGAACATGAGGAGCCGGATCGCGGGGCGCTGCGTGGCCTTCACCAGGGTCGTACCGATGCGGTCCAGGAGCTGGGACCCGGTGACGATGCCCGTCAGGTCGCCGAGGAACCGGAACCGCTCGACGATGCGCTCCAGCCATCGCCCCAGCCCGTGCCCGGCGCGGGTGAGCGCCTGGTACGGGTCCAGCTCGGAGGTGCCCGCCGCCATCTCCCGGATCAGGGGCAGCCTGCGGATGAGCGGGACGTCGAGCATGCGCAGCACGCGGGAGAGGCGGACCGCGGACTCCTCGCCCAGGTGCACCTCCACCGTGGGCGCCTCCAGGGTGAGGAGCTCCTCCACCACGGCCTCCACGCGGATGTCCCGCAGGTCCGGCTCCGGTCGCGTGACCGGGTCCAGGTCCCGGTTCGGGGACCGTTCCAGTCGCCGTCCCACCACCGCCAGCCGCTGATGGGCGAGGGGCTCGCGGGTACCCGGTGCCAGCTCCGAGAGGGTGAGGCGGAAGGCCCGGGCCAGACGGTCGCGGAACCGTTTGAGCCGCAGCGAGACGGAGACGGCGCCCTCCTCTTCGTCTTCCGCCGGGTCGAACAGCACGATGTTGCGGTTCAACAGGTCGGCGTTGCGACGGGCGAGCCGGTCCATGCCCTGGAGGCTGAACGCCATGACCCGGTAGAACTGAAACACGGGGCGCACCAGCCGCAGGCCGCGGGCCAGACGGGCCGCGCGGATGACGCGGAGGGTCTGGGTGGGTTCGCCCCTGGCGGCCATGCTCCCGGCCACGGACAGCTCGGCGATCAGGCCGAAGGGCACGGACGGGAGCACGTCGATGAAGAAGCAGCGCCACAGGTAGAAGCCGCTCCATCCGGAGAGCCGCCAGCGCCAGGCGAACTCACCGAGGAAGAAGGTGCAGATGCCCGCGTCCACCCACGCCAGGGTCCAGCGCGTGCTGTCCGAGGGGGACCCGAACAGGTCGTAGCCGACGATCGCGAGCACCGCGAAGATCGCCGCCACCACCGTGACCTCGATGCTGCGGAGGGTCTTCGGGCCCACCTGCGCCGTCTGGCGGGCCCGCACGTCCCGGTCCTGGATGGCGGCCCGGACCCGGCGTAGCATGCGGCGCAGCTCACGGCGACGCCCGGGTTCATCCATGTGCCGGCCGAGGGTGAGGACCCTGCGGATGTCGCGGCGCGCGTTGTGGAGGAGCTTGATGGCGGCTTCGGGCTTGAGGCTCTCGGCCCGGGCCAGGATGTCCTCCGAGCGATCGTTGATCTCGTCCGAGAGGCGGTCCAGGAAGCGGGCGGCGGCTCGTCCTTCGAGGGGCCGCGCCCGCTCGAAGATGCGGCGCCAGAGACGGGCGCGGATGCGCCCCGTGCGTTCCGTCAGGTGTCCCTGTCCGCGCTGCAGCAGGTCCCCGACGGCCTCCGCGATCAGCCGCAGGCCTGCGCCCGGCTGGTCCTCGTTCGCGGGGGCGTCGGCCAGCTTCTCCAGGCGGTGGATCAGCACCCGGTCCAGGTGCTCCCGGAACTCCGGGTCGCGGGTGGAGCGTGCCTCCGTGGACAGCTCCGCCAGCCACTTCTCTTCCCGGTCCACCTCCACGACCACATCCGCGGGCGGCTCGCCGATGTGTGGCAGCCCCACGTCGCGGACGGCGTCCAGGATCTCCAGGGCCTGGCAGAGCAGGCGGGCCTCCTCGGGGCCGCGCACGGCCAGGGCACGGGACACGTTGAACGCCCGGCCCTCCAGGTGATCCACGAGGGCCAACAGCCGCGCCCTCCCGCCGTCGGGCTCTTCGGCGATGGCCCGGGAGACCAGCTCTTGCGCCGCGGCGCCTGCGTCCTCCGGGGCGCTCCGCAGCATGGCCTCCAGCTCGGCGACGAGGGGGTCCGCGGGTGCGTCTTCCGCCGGGTTCATGCGGTTATGCGTACCGGTCCCGGATGCGCGGCAGGAGGTACTCCTCGAAGGTGCGCTGCAGGTCGTAGCTGGGCTGCCACGCCCACTCGGCCCGGGCCAGGCCGTCGTCCACGGCTGCCGGCCACGAGTGGACCAGGCCCTGACGCTTCACGTCAGGGGTGAAGGAGATCTCGGCGCCAGGGAACGCGCCGCGGGTGAGCTCGGCGAACTCCGTGGCGCTGGGGTTATAGGCGTTGATGTTGTAGACCACCCGGGAGAGTCGGTCCGCGGGGGCGTCCATCAGGGAGACCATGGCGCGGACCGCGTCCGGCATGGCCATGAACGGGAGCCGGGTGTCTTCGCTGACGAAGCAGCTGTAGGGCTCTCCCTTCGCCGCTGCGTGGATCATCTCCGGGCCGTAGTCGGAGGTGCCGCCGCTGGGCACGGTGTAGGCGGAGATGAGGCCGGGGAAGCGGATGGCGCGGAAGTCGATGCGCTGACCTTCGTCTCCCGCGGCCAGCTGCTTGTAGTGCCGCGTGTAGTAGCGGCCCAGCTGCTCGCAGTACAGCTTGTTGCAGCCGTACATGGTGATGGGCACCGTCCACTGGTGCTCGCGGACGGGTTCGATGGACTCGCGCATCTCCCGGTCCGGGATGCCGTAGACAGCGATGGAGCTGGGGAAGAAGAAGCGCACCGTGGCGCCATGCCAGCGGGACTGTTCCACGCCCAGCTTGAGCAGGTTCATGGTGCCCTGGACGTTCACCTGATGGGCGGTCTCCGGCGTGAACTCGCCGCGGGTCGAGAGCAGGGCCGCCAGGTGATAGATGGTGGAGATCTCGTACTCCGAGACCAGCCGGTCCAGCAGCCCTTGATCCAGGATGTCACCGACGATGCCCGCGTGGCAGCGGGCGCTGATGGGGTCGTCCAGCTCTCGCAGGTCGAGGGCCAGGACCCGGAGGTCCGGGTCCCGCTGGCTGAGGGTGACGATGAGGCTCTGGCCGATCTCGCCGTTGGCGCCAGTGATGAGGACGGCTGGTTTTCTCGCCATGAGGTGCTGGTTCTCGTCGGGGTGACCCGCTCCGGGTCGTGCCTGGTCAGGTTGCCCCCGGGTGCAGGGGGGGCTTATGGTACCGACCAATCGCCATTGGAGTAACGGGGACGAAGCCCATGTATGACCAGATACGGGACCGTGTGAAGCAGGCCCTCGCGGAGATCAGGGAGAGCGGCCTCTGGAAGGAGGAGCGCCAGATCCTCGGGCCCCAGGGTTCGGGCATCCGGGTGGGCGGCGAGGAGGTGCTGAACTTCTGCGCCAACAACTACCTCGGGCTCTCCAGCCATGAGGCCCTGGTCTCCGCCGCCCGGGAGGGGTTGGAACGGTACGGCTTCGGCATGTCCTCGGTCCGCTTCATCTGCGGCACCCAGGACCAACACCGTGTCCTGGAGGAGAAGGCGGCGGCGTTCCTCGGCATGGAGGACTGCATCCTCTACACGTCCTGCTTCGACGCCAACGGAGGCCTCTTCGAGACCCTGCTCGGCCCCGAGGACGCGATCATCTCCGACGCCTTGAACCACGCCTCCATCATCGACGGCGTGCGCTTGTGCAAGGCTCAGCGCTACCGTTACGCCAACGCCGACATGGGGGAGCTGGAGCGTTGCCTGCAGGAGGCGGAGGGAGCGCGGTCCCGGCTCATCGCCACGGACGGCGTGTTCTCCATGGACGGCCACGTGGCGCCCCTGCCGGAGATCTGCGACCTGGCGGATCGGTACGGGGCGGCGGTGATGGTGGATGACAGCCACGCCACGGGCTTCTTCGGCGCTACCGGTCGCGGCACCCACGAGTATCACGGGGTGATGGACCGGGTGGACATCGTCACGTCCACCCTGGGCAAGGCCCTGGGGGGCGCCTCCGGCGGATTCACGGCGGCGCGCCAGGAGATCGTGGACCTGCTGCGGCAGCGCAGCCGGCCCTACCTGTTCTCCAACTCCGTGCCGCCGGCCCTGGTGGCGGCCTCCATCACCTGCTTCGACCTGCTGTCCGAGACCACGGAGCTGCGGGACCGCCTGGAGGCCAACACCCGGCGCTTCCGCGAGCAGATGACCGCGTGCGGGTTCTCCATCAAGGCGGGGGATCACCCCATCGTGCCCATCATGCTGGGGGACGCCCGCCTGGCCACGGAGATGGCCGGGCGGCTCCTGGAGGAGGGCATCTACGTGGTGGGATTCAGCTTCCCCGTAGTCCCGAAGGGGGAGGCCCGCATCCGCGTCCAGCTCAGCGCGGCCCATACGGACGAGCAGCTCGACCGGGCGGTGGCGGCCTTCACCAAGGTGGGGCAGGAGATGGGGGTCGTGGGGCCCGGCTCCCCTGGTTAGAGTCCGACTCCTCAAGGAGAGCGTTTGCGATGCCCCTGAAAGAGATCGGCAAGCACGTCGTCGCGGCTATCGACCTGGCAAGCGGTGGCACCAACGTGGCTGTTCACGCAGCCCAGCTGGCGTCCCTGAACAACGCGACGGTGCACCTGGTGCACGTGGCGGAGTCGCCCCCCGCGTCCCTCAAGCGGATGCTCGACCGCAAGGACCTCTCGGCCCACATGCGGCGGATGAAGACCGAGGCCAGGGCCCGACTCGACAAGCTGGTGAACGACCTCAAGGAGGACGGCCATCGGGCCGCCGCCTATGTCGCGGAGGGCAAGCCTGCCCGGGAGCTGCTGGCCTGCGCGGAGGAGTTGGGCGCCGGCCTCATCGTCGCCGGGGCGGGGGTCACGGAGGGTACCGAGTGGCTGTTCGTCGGGACCACCGCGGATCGGCTCGTGCGCAGCTCCAAGGTGCCGGTGCTGGTGGTGGGGACGGAGAGCGTCCAGCCCCTCAAGCGGATCCTGGTGCCGACGGATCTGGATCGAGCGGATCAGGCGGCCCTCCGGGTCGCGTCCAAGATCGCCATGGGAGAGAAGGGTCGGGTGTCGGTCCTCCACGCCTACTCGCAGCCGTCCCTGCTGCACGGCTACAGCGGTGACGTGGCCGGGCTCAGGCGCCGGGCGAAGAGCAAGGCGACGGAGGACCTGGCGGCCTGGGTCGACGGTTGCAAGTTGCCGGAGGGCGCCCGTGCTCCCCACAAGATCCTCAAGAAGTGCACCGATGAGGTGGACCCTGCCTCCGCCATCGTGGCGGACGCGACGCGCTTGAACATGGACCTGATCGTCATGGCCCTGGGCGGCGTGACGTTCCTCGAGAGCTTCATGATCGGCGCCGTCGCCGAGCGCGTCATACGCCACCTCCCGTGCAGCTTGCTGACCCTGCCTCAAGCTTGGGCGCGTCGACGCTGATCCCGGTTCGGGTCTAAGATGCGGCCATGCGTCGCATCCTCGTCTCGATCGTCCTGCTCTCCTGTTCTTCCGTCTCCGCCCAGTCCTGGATCTGGGGACACTGGGCCTCCGGCATCACCAATCAGCCCGACGGTGAACGGTGCTTCGCTCGGGTGGCGTTCGACGTGGAGAAGAAGCCGGGGAAGGCCACCCTCCAGATCACCTGCGACAACATCTTCGAGGTCTGGGTCAACGACAAGAGGGTGGGACGCGGCACGGACTGGCAGCGCGGCCAGCGCTTCAACGTCGCCCCCCACCTGAAGGCGGGGCGCAACGTCGTGGCGGTGCGGGCGGAGAACGAAGGTGGCCCGGCGGGCCTGCTGGCGTGGATCAAGGTGGGCGACGCTCGGGTGGCCCAGACCGGAGCGACCTGGAAGACGGCTCGGGCCGGCGTCCGAGGCTGGCGGAAGCCGGGCTTCGATGACGGGGCCTGGAAGCCGGCGGCGGTGCTGGCTCCGATCGGCGACGGCCCCTGGGGGACGCCTTCCTTCGGCGCTCCCGGGCGGAAGAAGCCGGGACGCCCCCAGGACTTCGCGCCTCTGCCCGGCTTCGAGGCGAAGGAGGTGGCCGCGGGGGTGGGGTCGCTCATCGCCCTCTGCCTCGATGACAAGGACAACCCCATCGTCTCCGTGGAGCGCGGCCCCGTGCTGCGGCTGTTCGACGACGACGGCGACGGGGTGTTTGAGCGCAGCGAGACCTACTGCGACCGCGTCCGTAGCTGCCAGGGCCTGCTGTACTCCCGCGGCGGTCTGTACATGGTGGGCAACGGGCCTCAGGGCACCGGCCTCTACCGCGTGGAGGAGTCCGGGGATCGCGAGGAGGTCCGGCTGATCGGCGGCTTCAACGGCGGCATGGGTGAGCACGGACCTCACGCCATCATCGAAGGTCCGGGAGATCGGCTGTACGGCGTCATCGGCAACCACACCAGCCTCAAGGCGAAGTGGAGCGCGTCGTCTCCCTACAAGGCCCACGACGAGGGGCACGTACTGCCTCGCTATGTAGACCCTCGCGGGCACGCCCGCAACATCAAGTCTCCCGGGGGCCTCATCTACTCCGTGGATCGTGAAGGCAAGGACTGGAGGGTGCACGCCGCAGGCCTGCGCAACGCCTACGACATCGCGTTCAACCGCCACGGGGAGCTGTTCACCTACGACTCCGACATGGAGTGGGACATCGGCATGCCCTGGTATCGACCCACCCGGGTCTACCACGCCATCGACGGCGCGGACTTCGGCTGGCGCACCGGTTCGTCGAAGTGGCCTGACATCTACCCCGACTCCCTGCCCGCCGCCATCGATTGTGGCCGCGGCTCGCCTTGCGGGGTCGTGCTCTACGACGGCGACAGGTTCCCGCAGCGGTTCCAGGGGACCATCTTCGGCGCCGACTGGGCGCAGGGGCGCATCCTGGCGTTCCACCTCGACGCGGCCGGAGACACCTACAAGGGTCGCACGGAGGTGCTGCTCTCCGGCCGTCCGCTCAACGTCACGGACCTGGCGGTGACCAGGGACGGCGCCCTGCTGTTCACCTGCGGCGGCCGGGGGACCCGGGGGAGCCTGGGCAAGCTCACCTACACCCGTCCCGTGGCGAAGCAGCCCGTTCGTCCGCGTCTGGGGTCGCGGCCGGGTCCCGACAGTTCGTTGAAACAGCTGATGAGAGCGCTGCGCACGATTGACGAGGAGCGCCGGTTCTCTCGCTTTGCTGCGGCCTTGGAGTGCCTCCGTCGAGGGGAGTGGCCGACGTCGACGCAGCGGGGTGGTCGCACCCTGATGATGAAGGCCACGGCGGGGATTCACCGGCAACTTCGGGGCGGCGAGGCCGCGGAGATGTCGGCGGAGGACGACATGATCACGGCGGAGGCAGCCCTGCGCAGCGCCACGCCAGCGGTGCAACACGCGGGACTGCGGCTGGTGCAGCGCTTGAGCCTCGCAGGCTACGAACCATCGGACGCGGTCAGGTTGGCGATCAGGGGGCTGTTCCGCTCCGGAGACCGCAACGCCGACCGGGAGGCGGCCATGATCATGGCCGCGGAGGATCCGACGTCCGCCCGGCCCCTGCTGCTGGAGGCGTTGCTGACGGAGAAGTCGCGGGTCGAGCAGCTGCACCTGGCCTACTGCCTGAGGGTGATCACGGACGGCTGGACCGCGGAGGAGAAGGAGAGCATCTTCCGCTGGCTGGTGGCGGCGCAGAACTGGAGCGGCGGCGCCAGCTTCCAGGGCTACGTGAAGTACCTGCGCGACGACTTCGAGAAGCTGCTGGACGACGCCGATCGCCAGCGCATGGCGTCATTGCTGGCGGTCAAGCCCGGGCAGGCGTCCGTCCACCTGGTGCAGGGCGCGCCCACCCGGGACTTCATGCGGACCCTGGACTTCCTGCGTAACTCCATCGGCACGGAGCGCCGCTCCCTGCACGAAGGGGCCCGGGTGTATCAGCAGGCGTGCGCCGCGTGTCACAGATTCGGCGATCAGGGGGTCATGGTGGGGCCGGAGTTGACCACCGCGGGGGCTCGCTACAACCTGGACGATCTGCTCTCCGCGCTGGTGGACCCTTCTCGTGCCATATCGGATCAGTACCGCGCCCTGGACGTGTTCACCAAGGAGGACGATGTCTTCAGCGGCCTGCCCGTGGCTGAGACCGAGACCACGCTGACCCTCTTGCAGGGAACGGGTGAGCGGGTGGAGGTGCCGGTGGCTGAGATCGACACCCGTCGCTTCTCCAAGATCTCCGGCATGCCTGAAGGGCTCCTGGACAGCATGTCTCTGGAGGAGGCCTGCGACCTGATCTACTACCTGCGCTCCGGCCAGTCCGTGACGCCCCCGACGGAGTCCACCTGGCGTCCCTTGTTCAACGGCAAGGACTTCACCGGCTGGTCCGGAGACATGAGCCTGTGGCGGATGGAGAACGGGGTCGTGTTCGGCGAGGTGAAGGGGGCGAGGAGCAACACCTTCCTGTCCACGGACGCCACCTACGGCGACTTCGTGCTGCAGTTCGAGATGATGCTGGAGGAGGGCAACTCCGGCTGCCAGTTCCGGTCAGAGCGCCTGCCCGATCACGTCATGCGTGGCTATCAGGCGGACGCCGGAGCGCAGTACTGGGGGTCACTCTACGAGGAGAAGGGCCGCGGCATGCTCAACCAGTCCGAGCGGGTCGACTGGGGGCCGGCGTTCGAGAAGAACGGCTGGAATCACTTCGTGGTGGAGGCGGTGGGGGACAAGCTCCGCATCACCCTCAACGGCTGCCCGACCACGGTGATCCGGGACGGCAAGACCGCCTCCGGTCACATCGGCTTCCAGCTCCACGCGGGCAAGCGCACGGCCATCCAGCTGCGCAATGTGATGATCCGGGAGCCCTGAGCCTTTGGACCTGAGCAGCGGACGGTAAGATCCCTCCCCATGGCCACCCTCTCAGACGTGATCCTTCCAGAGCACATCGCCTGGCTGGAGCCGTCATCCAAGGATGACGCCCTGTCTCAGATGCTCGGCATGCTCTCCAAGAGCCGGGTGGTCAAGGACCACGAGGCGCTGCGCCGCGCGGTGTTCGCGCGGGAGGTGCTCATGAGCACGGGCATCGGGTACGGGGTGGCGGTCCCCCACGCCAAGATCCCCACCGTGGAGTCCTTTGTGGTAGCCATCGGCGTCGTGCCTGACGGGGTCGCCTACGGCTCCGCTGTGGACGACGCGCCGGTGCGGCTCATCGTGTTGATCGCCGGGCCGGACCGGACCCAGGAGGGCTACCTGAAGCTGCTCTCCACCCTCATGCGTTTCATCAAGAGCGAGAAGGGGAAGATCCTCTCCAGCACCTCGCCCGCGGAGGTGGTCCGTCTCGCAAAACGATATTCCGTGGACCTGCCCGCGTCGGCGGTCCCTGCTCGTCCCGATTCGAAGCAACCCTGAGAGTTCGCCATGACCCCGGAGCTGGAAAGCCGCATCAAGAGACTTCAAGAGGGCATCTCCCACCTGAAGGACTCTCTTTGACTACTCCGGGTGCAAGGAGCTGATCGGCAAGATCGAGGGTGAGATGGCGGAGGCGGGCTTCTGGGACGACCAGGAGCGGGCCAACGGACGGGTCGCCCAGCTCAAGGACTCGAAGCAGGTGGTGGAGTCCCTGGAGGGCGTCGGCTCCCAGGTCGAAGACCTGGAGGTCTTGGCGGAGCTGGCGGCGGAGGAGGGCGAGGCCGGGGCCGCGGAGTTCGCGAGCACCGTGGACAGCCTGGAGAAGAGCTACGACGCGCTGGAGCTTCGCGCGTTGCTGTCCGGTCCCTACGACCGCTCCAACGCCATCCTCACCATCCAGAGCGGCGCCGGCGGGACGGACGCATCCGATTGGGCCGAGATGCTCCTGCGCATGTACAACCGATGGGCGGCGGATCAGGGATACAAGACAGAACTCCTGGAGGCCCTCGAGCACGATGAGGCGGGCATCAAGCACGCCACCCTGCGGGTCACCGGGCCCCTGGCCTACGGCTACCTGTCCTGTGAGATGGGAGTGCATCGGTTGGTCCGCCTGTCTCCCTTCGACGCCCAGAACCGACGCCAGACGTCCTTCGCCGCCCTGGACGTGATCCCGGACCTGGCGGAGAGCGCCGGCATCGAGGTGGCGGACAAGGACGTCAAGGTGGACACCTACAAGGCCGGCGGGAAGGGCGGCCAGCACGTCAACAAGACCGAGTCCGCCGTGCGCCTGACCCACATCCCGACGGGGGTGGTGGTGCAGTGTCAGAACGAGCGGAGCCAGCACAAGAACAAGGCCCAGGCCATGAAGCTGTTGAAGGCCAAGCTGCTGCAGATCAAGGAGGCGGAGCGCAACGCCGAGCTCAAATCCATGTACGACGGCAAGGGCGAGATCGCGTGGGGGAGCCAGATCCGCTCCTATGTGATGCAGCCCTACACCCTGGTGAAGGACACCCGCACCGGGCACGAGACCGGCAACATCCAGGCCGTCCTCGACGGCGCGCTGCAGCCGTTCGTCGAGAGTTACCTCAAGCACCGGGCATCGAAGAAGTAGGGAGTGGGGTCATGGAAGTGAAGATCCAGCGAGCGTTGATGTCTGCCTGGCGCAAGGAGGGGGTCCCGGAGTTCGGGGCCTTCCTGGTTGGCCGCGGTGTGGAGGTGCTCTCCACCGGCGGCACCGCCCGCTGCCTGCGGGACGCCGGCGTGGATGTCCGCGATGTGGCGGACGTCACCGGCTTCCCTGAGATGATGGACGGTCGGGTCAAGACCCTCCACCCGAGGGTCCACGGCGGGTTGTTGTTCCGGCGTGACGTGGATGCCCATGTGGAGGCTGCGGGGGAGCACGGGATCCCCAAGATCGACCTGCTGGTGGTCGACCTCTACCCGTTCGAGTCCGTGTCCTCCAACCCCAACGCTTCCCGGGCGGACTCGGTGGAGATGATCGACATCGGCGGCCCAGCCATGATCCGCGCCGCCGCCAAGAACCACGCCCATGTGCTCGTCATCACGGATCCGGCGGACCTGGCCATCGTGCAGGAGGAGATGGAGCGCCTGGACGGGAAGGTCGGCAGCGAGCTGCGGGACGCCATGGCGGCGAAGGCGTTCCGCCGGACGGCGTCCTATGACGCGGCCATCGCCTCCTACCTCACGGAGGAGCGGTTCCCGGAGCGCATGGTGGTCCCCCTGGAGCTGAAGTCCGTGACCCGTTACGGCGAGAACCCCCACCAGTCCGGCGCGGTCTATCTCACCCCGGACACCGGGGAGCCCTCCGTGGCGCGAGCCGCCGAGCACGTGCAGGCGAAGGAGCTGTCCTACAACAACTACCTGGACGCGTCAGCGGCCTGGGACGTGGTCCGCGGACAGACCCAGCCGGCGGTGGCGTTCATCAAGCACCGTAATCCATGCGGCGCGGCGGTGGACGCTGATGTGGTGGAGGCCTTTCGCGGCGCCCACGCCGGCGATCCGCTGTCGGCCTTCGGCGGCATCGTCGCGGTGAACCAGACGGTGGACGCGGCCCTGGCGGCGGAGATCGCGGACCCCAAGAAGTTCCTGGAGGTGATCGTGGCCCCCGGCTTCCGGCCCGACGCGGTGGAGAAGATCCGTGGCGGCACCAAGTGGGGGAAGAACGCGCGCCTCCTGGAGCTGGGAGACGGAGCGGGAGGCGCTGACGGTGTCCTGGAGTACCGCTCCATCGGCGGGGGCCTCCTGGTGCAGGAGCGGGACGAACCGGACGCCGGCCTGGACCTCACGTGCGTCACCCGCCGCGAGCCGGATGACCGCGAGGTGGCCGACCTCCGGTTGGCCTGGGACATCTGCCGCAACGTGACCTCCAACGCCATCGTCTTCGTCAACCAGCGGCGCCTGGTGGGCTGCGGCGCAGGCCAGATGTCGAGGGTGGACTCCGTGGAGTTGGCGGCGAAGAAGGCGGGGGATCTGGCCGCCGGGGCGGTCATGGCCTCCGACGCGTTCTTCCCGTTCCCGGACGGCATCCTGGCCGCGGCCGCCGCTGGTGTGCGGGCGGTCATCCAGCCAGGAGGGTCGATCCGCGACGACAAGGTGGTGGCGGCCTGTGATGAGGCCGGCCTCGCCATGCTCCTGACGGGGCGGCGGCACTTCCGCCATTGAGGCTGGAGCCCCGCCCTCAACAGGCGCTACTTGACGACGTCCCCGCCGCCGATGGTGTCCCGGCCCATGGGGGGGCGCTCCTCGGGGGCGACCTCCGGGAGGATGTCGTCCTTCGCCCTCCCGACCACGCGGCCGCCGGCCTTCTGCTCCTGCCAGGGGAGGACCCGCTTGTCCTCGACCGCGCGGAGCAGGATCTTCTTGTTGATCCACTTGCCGTAGCGCCAGTACTCGTCCTCCATGGCGGAGAGCCCGGCTTCGTCCAGCCCCATGGCCTTCATGAACTCCTCGTATCCGGTCTGCCCCTCCAGCTCGCCCTTGACGTAGTTGCGCCACCGGGCGGCGTACTTGCCGGGCTTGCCGAGGACCACGTTGCCGTCGCCGTCCACGTTGTAGTGGTTGAGGAAGTAGATGAGGAACCAGCCCTGGGAGTAGATGTGCCCTTCGCGGTGGGTGCGACGGATCTTGGCCCGGTGGGCGTACCGGGTCTGGATCAGCTCCTTGAGGTTGAACAGCTGCTTGCTGTCTCCCTTCGACATGTAGCGGGAGAGGCCCTGGATGCGGCCGTTGTGCAGGAGGCCGATCTCGTAGGTCCAGCCGGTGTTGTCCGCGTTCCGTCGACGCGCGGCGCCGGAGTACCACTCGGCGATCCCCTCGTTGAACCAGTAGGCGCGTCGGGCCGCGCTGAGGACGCCGCTGCTGTTGCCCTTGCTCCAGAACCACATGAGCTGGTGCGTGCCCTCGTGCATGATGGTCGTGTGGGAGCAGTCATCGTGGACCGCCAGCCGCCCGGTGCCGGGTTCGAAGTGGGCGTACGCGGTGCTCGCCTCGCCGGCGTACTTCTTGTAGACCTCGTGGCTGCGGAACATGAGCACCGGCACCGGCTCCTCCACCTGCTTCAGGTCCAGGTCGTCCTTGAACTCCGCCATGATGATGTCCTGGAGGGCGAACAGCTCGCGGGCCCGGGAGCTGGCCACGCTGACCGGGTCCCATGAGGAGTCCTTCTGGATGAAGAAGACGAAGGGCTTCTGGATCTTCATCTCTGCCCCGCTCCACTTGTCCCAGTCGCCGAACCGCTTGTCCAGGTCGGCGAGGGTGGACTCCTTGACGTCCTGAGCCGCCTTGTAGAAGGGCGAGGCCTCCAGCTCCTTGCGGGCGTCGATCTTGGGCTTGAGCTTCACCAGGAGCGCGTCCATCTGGCGGAACCGATCCTCCGTCGCCCAGCCGTGGCTGTCCTTGGTCGCACGGACGATCCGCTTGTGGGCCTCCTCCGCGTCGCTCCGATCCACGTCCTCGAGCCAGTCCGCTTCGATCAGGGGCAGCAGCTCATCCGCGTATCTGCGCTCGCCGCGGGCGGTCCGGGCGGGCTCGAAGTTGGGGTCCAGGGCGAGGGTGTCGACCTTCAGACGCGCGGCGCGGTTCAGCAGCTCGTTGGCGGCCTGGGACTTGCCGTCTTCGCGCCACGCCGAGGCCTGGGTCCGCAGGGCGGCCGCCGCCGCCCAGGCGCCGGCGCCGGTCTTGACGTCGTGCTGGGATTCCACCCGGGTGATGAACTCCGCCGCGGTCTTCTTGGGGTCCGGCTTCTTGGCGGCGGCGCCCCCGCCGCTGCCTCCGTCGTCGCCGCATCCGATAAGGAGCCAGGAGATCAGCGCGAGGGTGATGAGGCGCTCGGTGTGTTTCTTCATGGTCGTCTCCCGTTCGGCGTCGCGATCGGAGGTCTCGTCAGGGGCAGCCTGCGGCGGCGGCAGGCGGGGACGGCGCCCGCGGTCTGGTCTGTAGGGGGGCGGGTCCACGCGCTCCGCCGGTCTCGAGCGGAATCCTAACACCGGGGAGGCGCCCGAGTGCGCGGGACGTCAGCGGTGCTTGTCGAGCATGCGGCGGACCCGGTCGGCCAGGGATTTCTTGATCTTCCCTGCCCTGCGCCCGCGGACGCACCGGTCGTGGAGCCCGCGGATGACCCGCCATTCACGTCCCTGGATATCCGGGTCCTCGAGCAACTCGAGGAGCTCGTCGTTGTAGGGGACCCGCGGCTCTGAAGGCGTCCCTTTGAAGGGCGCGGGCTCCGGGTCCCGGCCGTGGACCTGGGTCAGGGGGGCGACGACGCCGATCAGGCTGATGAGGACCAGCGGGACCAGCAGCCAGACTCTCCAGCTCAGCGGTGCTCCGTCCGGTTCGGCGACTTCATCCATCCTTGTCGCCCTCCTCGCGCGGCGGGACCTTGATCCCCTCGCGTTCGCGGGTGTCCGGGAACCGGTCGTCGCTGGCCTGGCCCACCTTGCGTCCCCGACTGTCCCGGTGCTGGTCCCAGGGGATCAGGCGCTTGTCCTTGTGCTGCTTGAACTTGATCTTGTTGGAGAGCCAGCGTTGGTAGCGGTCGAACTGGTCCGCCATCTCCGCCAGCTGCTCCGTGGTCGCGACGCCGGCGGCGTCCAGGAATGCCCGCTCTCCCGTGTGGGGCGCGCCGTCCTTGCCGGTCAGGACGTAGCCCAGCATCTTCTCCCACACGGCGTGGTAACGGCCCTCTACGGGGGTGGCCGCGGTGTCGATGCGGACATTGCCCGCGTTGTCCAGGTCGAAGTAGTTCAGGAAGTAGATGAGCATCCATCCCTGGGCGTACACCAGGCCCGGGTTCACCCGTCCGTTGTTGCGGTCGCCGAAGGTCAGGGTGATCAGGTCCTCCAGCTTGTAGATGTCGCCGCGTCCCACGAGCATCCTGATGCCCTGGATGCGCTGCTCCTGCAGGAGCCCCAGCTCGTAGGCCCAGTCTCCGTCCTCGTCGACCCACCGGCGGTGCCCGGAGAACCACTCGGCCACGCCCTCCTGGAACCAGAACGACTGGTCGTTGAAGTCAGCCTTGACCTTGCCGTGGTACCAGAAGAGTTGGTGCGTCCCCTCGTGCATGATCGTGCTCTTGCCGGTCTCGTCGTGGATGCAGAGCCGCCCGGTCTCCGGTTCAAAGTGGGCGAGGACGTTGGGGTTCATGGTGCCTTGAGAGGCGAACAGGTACTGCTGGTAGGCCTCCGCGGACCGGAAGTAGAGCACGGGGATGGGGTCGGTCTGTTCGCTGTCCAGCCCGAACTTCTCCTGGTAGCTGGCCAGGAACAGCTCGTTGAGGGAGGCCAGGGTGGAGAGGACCTTGTCCGCTACATCGTCCACGTCCCAGCCGCTCTCCTTCTCCACGAACATGACGTAGGGGGGGTGGTTGAGGACGGCCTCGTATTGCCTCCCTTCGAGCCCCTCGAGGGACTTGGTGAAGCCCTCGATGACGGCGGCCTTCTGGTCTTCCGGGATGGGGAGTTGTTCCACCATCTGGTCGATCTTGTCGTTGGCCGTCTTGAACAGCTCCTTCAGGTCCTTGCCGATCTCCTCCTTCATGGCCTCGGCCTTGGCGAAGAACGGGCTGCCCTTCAGCGCTCCGATCCTGGCCAGCTGCCCGGAGTAGCGAGCGCGGAAGGCCTCCATGCGTTTGCGGTTCGTGTTGTTGAGCCAGCCCCCGTCCTTGTCGGCGATGGCCTTGAGCTTCTGGTGTTCGCTGAGAGCCGCTTCGCGGTCTGCCGCAGCGAGCAGGGGGGTCTCGGCCAGATCGAGGAGTTGGCGTTCGTACAGGACCTGCCCCCGGCTCTCTCGTGCCCCGGCGTGGGACGGGTCACCGGCGAGCACGGTGTTCACGGCGCGCTGGTGTTCCTGGTTCAGCAGCTTCTCGAGGCCTTCATGGGCCGAGGCCAGGTCCGAGCTGCGGGCGGCCTCCAGAGCCTGCGCGGCCTCCCACGCTCCCGCGACGTCCTGCGCGCCGTCGTAGCGCTCCCGGGTCTCCGTGAGCACCGACTCGGCGGTCCGGAGGATCAGGTCGCCGCGGAGGCGTGGGTGGTCCAGCGTCGGCGCGGTGTCGTCCCGGCCGTGCTCGAGTCCCGTCATGAAGTCCGGGTGTCTGGCCGTCCCGTCGTAGTCGGCCTTGAACTCCCGGAACAGCGCGGACCCCTTCTGCCGGGGGAAGCCCAGGGCTCGCCGCACCCGCAGCTCCACGCCGGCCCCGTAGCCCGCCGCGTAGGAGATCTCCTCCTCGCTGCCCGTGCCGCCGCCTCCGAACGCGAAGATCCCGACGACCGTCAACAGGGCCACGGCCGCAGCGGAGGCGATCACGACCCCTCGTTTGCCCTTCTTCTGCGGCGCCTGTCGGATCTCGGATGTGGGTACGACCCGGGTGTGGGTCCGGGTCGTGGGGCGGCGTCCCGTGGTCCGCCGGCGCGGTGCCGGGTTCGCGGTCGATGCACCGGACCGGCTCTCGGGGGCAGACCTGGGGGCGGGCTGCACCACCTGGGGCTTGGCGCTGGGTTGCACGACCTGGGGCTTGGCGCTGGGTTGCACGACCTGGGGCTTGGCGCTGGGTTGCACGACCGGGGGCTTGGCGGTGGGCTGCACGACCGGGGGCTTGGCGGTGGGTTGTACCACCGGAGGGCTCTCCGGGGTCGGATGGGCGGGGACTCTCAGGGTGCCCCCGCATGACTCACAGGAGATCGAACTCCCGGGTTCGAGCCCGTCGCTGGTTCGGGGTGCGCCGCAGTCAGGGCAGACGATGGGGACGGACATCAGTTGCTCCCGTGTTCGATGAGACCACGCGGCATGATAAGGGATCGCGGGCCAGGACCCGAACTCGTCTACGGGAGCCTGATGGCCGGGGTCCGTCAGCTGCCGGAGCTCTTGATGGCCTCCGTGAGGGCGGGCGCCACCTCGAACAGGTCCCCCACGATCCCGTAGTCCGCCACCTTGAAGATGGGGGCCTCCGCGTCCTTGTTGATGGCCACGATGACCTTGCTGGTGCGCATGCCTGCCAGGTGCTGGATGGCTCCGGAGATGCCGCAGGCTACGTAGAGCTTGGGGGAGACGACCTTGCCGGTCTGGCCCACCTGCTCGGAGTGAGGTCGCCAGCCCAGGTCCACCACCGCGCGGGAGGCGCCCACGGCCCCGTCGAGGGCAGCCGCCAGGGCTTCGATGGTCTCGAAGCCCTCCGGTCCTCCCACGCCGCGGCCGCCGGAGACCACCACGTCCGCCTCCGCGACGTCCTTGGCGCCGCCGCTGCTCTCGGCGATGGAGGTGACCGTCGACTTCAGGTCGCCCTCGGCGAAAGGAGGGTCCATGGACTCGACGGCGGCTTCGCCGCCCCCCGTGAGGGCGCTGTCGAAGACGTTGGGCCGCAGGGAGAGCACGAAGGGGGAGCCCTTGCAGGCGACCTTGACCATGGCCTTGCCCGCGTAGACCGGACGGGAAGCGGTGAGCCGGTCACCTTCGTAGCCAAGGGCCACGCACTCGGCGGCGTAGCCGCAGTCCAGGGCGCCCCCGCCGGCGACGGCGGCGGCCAGATCACGCCCCTGCACGGTGGCGGCGACGAACACCACGGAGGCGCCGCTGGCGTTGATGGCGTGGACTGCGCAGTCGCGGTAACCCTCGCTGCTGTAGTGACCCAGGTCGGCGCGGTCGAACACCATGATGCGCTCGGCGCCAGAGGACTTGAGCTGGTCGGCGGCATGGGCGGCGGCGGCGGCCCGAGGAGCCCACCGGAACCGGCCCCCCCGCCCCGCGCAAAAA
>CAZDQF010000010.1:0-11852 GCA_964507445.1 uncultured Isosphaeraceae bacterium | reverse complement strand
GGGGGTCTAACACCATGTTGCGGTCGGCGCCTTAGTACTTGTGCGGGGCGGCGGCTGCGGCCAGGTCGGGGCCTATGAGGACCGCGGAGACGGGGCCGCCGGCCGCGTCCTTCTGACGCAGGGCTTCGGCGAGGGCTTCAACCGACGCCCGCTTCACGGCGCCGCCTCTTTGTTCGAGAATCACGCAGATGCCTGACATCGTTCCACTCCTCCTCAGAGCACCTTCGCTTCTTCGCGCAGGGCGCGGACCAGTTCGGGCACGGCCTCAGCCCCCTCGCCGACGATGCGGCCCTCGGCGCGCTGCGGAGGCAGCTCCAGGGACAACACCTCGAGCTTGCTCTCCGGCGCCGCCACCTCCTCGACCTCGAGGGGCTTCTTCTTGGCGGCCATGATGTCCTTGAGCCCGGCTCGGCGGGGTTCGTTGGCGCCCTTCTCGAAGGTGAAGACGCAGGGCAGGCTCGTCTCGATGGTCTCCGTGCCGCCTTCCACCTCCCGGGTGCAGGTGGCGCCGGCGTCGGTCAGCTCCATGGAGGACACCTTGGAGACGACCGGGACCTCGAGCAGCCCCGCGATCATGACCCCGGTGCCGCCGACGTCTCCGTCCACGGACTGCTTGCCGCAGCAGACCACCGCGGGCATCAGGTCCGCGGCCCTGTCCGCCACCAGCTTGCTGATGACGTGAGGGCCCAGGGGAGCGCTGGCCTTCAGGTGGATGGCCTTGTCCGCGCCCTTGGCCAGGCACTGGCGCAGGTCCTTGCTGAAGTCCTCCTCACCCACGTGGATGACCGTGAGGTCGCCGCCGTGGCGTTCCTTGATCTGGATGGCCGCCTCCAGGGCGAACTCGTCGTACGGGTTGATGACGTACTGGATGCCGTCGGGATCGAGGGACTTGCCGTCCGCGCCGACCTTGACCCTGGCGGCGGTGTCGGGCACTCGTGCTATGCAGCAGATGACGTTCATGATGGGGTGCTCCAGGAGGCGGGATGATAGGAGTGAGGCACCCCATCATCAAGCGATCAACCGTTGTCCGTCGCTTCCTCCAGGGCGCTGAGGAAGACCTGGAGCAGCGTCGGATCGAAGGTGGAGCCGGATTCCTCGCGCATGAGGGCCTTGGCCTGCTCCACCTCCATGGGGCGACGATAGGGCCTGGCGGAGGTGACGGAGTCGAAGTAATCCGCGAGGCACAGGATCCGGGCGTCCACGGGGATGTCCTCGCCCGCCAGCCCGTCCGGGTAGCCCTCGCCGTTCCAGCGTTCGTGGTGATGGCGGACCACCGTCGCGATGTCCGCCAGGAACGAGATGGGCTTGAGGATGTACTCGCCGATCTCGGAGTGGCGCTTGATGGTGGCGAACTCCCGTTCGTCGAGGCGCCCGGGCTTGTTGAGGATCTCGTCGTCGATCCCGATCTTGCCGACGTCGTGAAGGAGGGCTGCGAACCTCAGGCTTCGCTTCTGCTCCTCCGTGTATCCCAGGCGGTCGGCGATCATCAGGGCGAACTCCGCCGTGCGCTTGCCGTGTCCGATGTTGTAGCGGTCGCGCTCCTCCCCGGCGCGGGCCAGGCCGAGGGTGGTCTCCAGGACCGCCTGATCCTCGAACTGCTTCTGCTGCCGGAGAGCCTCGTAGTTGCGGGCCTGTTGCTCCAGGCGGCGCTTCTCACCGACCCGCTCGATGGTCAGCAGGATCTTCTCGTAGTTGAACGGCTTGGTGAAGAAGTCGTAGGCGCCGTTGCGCATGGCCTGGATGGCGAAGGAGATGTCCATGTAGCCGGTGATCATGATCACCTCGATGTCGGGGTGCTGCTCCCGGATCTCCCGCAGCAGATCGAGTCCGGACACCTCGGGCATGGAGATGTCGGAGAGGACGAGGTCGAAGGGCTGGTCCGACAGGGCCTTCCGGGCGGCCATGGCGTCGCCGACCGGGGTCACCTCGTAACCGCCCTGTTCCAGGTATGCGGCGAGGCTGTTTCGGATCCCGGCCTCGTCATCGACCACGAGGACGCGGCGCACCGTCAGCGGGGCCTCTTCTTCCTGCCCTCCCACGCCGGCGCCTGAACCCATGAGCAGTTCGGTGGACATGCGCTGTTCACTCCCCAGTCGTGCCTGACCCCCATCGCACCGGGCTGCCGGTGCGAGGCGTAAGGATACCGCCTCAGGGGCCCCCGATCCAACGCGGCGTCAGGGCCCTGATCGGCCAGGAACCGGTCAATCCACCGATTCCTGGTCCAGCTCGGGCATGCTGAAGCTGTCGCCCAGGTAGGTGCGGCGGACCATCTCGTCTTCGATCAGGCGCTTGGCGGGGCCGTGCTGGAAGATCTTGCCGTCGACGATGATGTAGCTCCGGCTGGTGATGGTGAGGGTCTCGCGGACGTTGTGGTCCGTGATCAGGATGCCCATCCCGTCATCCCTCAGGCCCGCCAGGATGGCCTGCAGCTCCTCCACCGTCCTCGGGTCGATGTTGGCGAAGGGCTCGTCCAGGAGCATCAGGGCGGGCTCACGGGCGAGCACCCTGGCGATCTCCAGCCGTCGCTGCTCACCGCCGGACAGGTGGGACGCCCGCTGGTCCTTCAGCCCGCCGAGGTGGAGCCGCTCCATGAGGGCGTCGCAGCGGTCACGCAGGTCCGCCTTGGCCAGGTCCGGGATCCACTCCAGAACGGCCAGGATGTTCTGCTCCACGGTGAGGCTGCGAAAGGTGCTGGGTTCCTGGGCCAGGTAGCCCATGCCGAGCCGGGCGCGGCGATACACCGGCAGCTGCGCGATGTTCTGGCTCTCGAAGCTGATCCTGCCGAGGTCCGGCCGGATCAGGCCCAGGATCATGCGGAAGGTCGTGGTCTTGCCGGCGCCGTTGGGGCCGAGCAGGCCGACGATCTCGCCGCGGTCCACCCGCAGCGCGATGCCGTCCACCACGCGGCGGCCGCCGAACGTCTTGGCCAGGTCCGTGACCTTGAGCAGCGGAGTCTCGTCGCTCAACGGATCGCCCCCCATCGTTTCGCTGGCCAGAACACGATGTTCGCTTGCCCCATGATGTTGTCCCGCGGCACGAAGTGCATGAGCCGGGACAGGTGCCTGAAGGCGTGCCGCCTCGCGTGGGCGGGGTCGGTCTGTTGCTTGAGGACCTGGGACGTGACCCGTTCAAAGCCGAGCTGTCCGGGCTCGGGGGATTCGAGGGTCGTGCCGTGCAGCTTCAGGATGTCGGGGCTGCCCTCCGGGACGTCGAAGCCGGCCAGGTCGAGGATGTCGTAGCTGCCGGACTCCAGCTTCCATTCGTTGCCGTAGATGTCCAGGAACCGGTGGGTGTCCGGGTCCAGGATCTTGCGCCCCTCGGTCTCGAAGTAGGGGTTGTTGTCCCGGCGCGGCCACTTGAAGGAGTCGGAGACGGCCTCCAGGTCCCCCAGGAGGATGCGCCCGTCTTCCCGAAGCCGGATACCCACGACCCGCCAGCCGCGGGCGTCCAGGGAGTTGGGGCTGTTGTCGCCGAAGAAGAGGTAGTGCCCCTCCGGGATCTGGAAGTCGTACTTCCGCATCGGGTCGTAGAGGGTGTAGTAGAGGTCGCGGCACAGGGCGATGTGGCTGATGACCCCCTTGCCCTTGATCAGCCCGAACTTGATCTGGCTCTCGTTGCCCTCCACCGAGTTCCTATGGTGCTGCGAGTACTCATAGACGAGCACGTCGTCCCCGTTGATCTGGAGCACCACGCGGTCGTCGCAATTGGAGAAGCGCAGCTCGGATTCCTCGCCCGTGGGCAAGGTCACCTCGGCGAGGGTGCCCGGCTCCACCTGCTGCTCTCCGTGGGTCAGGGAGGAGGTCCCGCCGCCGCCCTCGACCGCCAGCTGGAGCCGCAGCGGCATCTTCGGCTGGGTCCCGTCCAGGAGCTGGAGCAGCACGTACTCCACGCCCGACTCCGGGGTGACGGTGAGGTCGAACCTGAGATCGGAGACCGGGTCCTTCAGCGCTTCGTCCCCTCGGCTTCCCCGGCTGTCCGCGTATCGGTCGCGGCGTTCGGGGAACAGCTTCCCCGGCTTGGAGACCAGGGTCAGCTCTGCCTCGCCAGCGTCCATGCGGATGACGCCGTCGGCGTTGTCGATGCGCACCCGGGAGGTGGGTACGTTGAACCAGTTGCGGACCCAGCCGCCTGCGATCCTGTCGGTGGACTTCTCGGGGATGACGGGGTTCTGTTCGAAGATGGTCTCCGCCAGGGCGCGTGGTTTACGCGCCACGTTGAAGCTCTCGCCGTCGTCGTCCGAGGTGTAGATGTCTCCGTGGCCGATCTTCAGGGTCTCTCCGGGCAGACCGACGAGTCGCTTCACGTAGTTGAGCATGCGCGACAGGGGGTAGCGGAAGACGACCACGTCGTAGCGCTCCGGGTCCTCCATCTCGTACTTGAACCGATTGACGATGATGCGGTCGCCGCCGGCGGCTCGGCCGATGATGGTGGGCTCCATGGACTCCGTCGGCACCTGGAAGGCCTCGAAGGCGTACGTCTTGATGACGATGGCCATGACGATGGCGACGGTGAAGGCCTCCAGATTGGTGCGCAGGAGCCCGCGACGCACACCCACCTCCTCCTCCTTCTTCTTCCGACTCAGGAATCCCAGACCTTTGCTCTTCATGTCTCGTTCTTTTACCGCAACGCCCGGCCCCGGTCGAGCGGCCACATCACGGCGACGGCGCGGCCGAGGACCTGGTCCTGCGGGACGTACGGTGTCCGCCACGTGGCCACCTTCAGCCACTGGGATCGATCCTCGAAGCGGTGCTGGTGTCCGCTGCGATCGGTGAAGGTCCAGCTGCCGTCCGCCTCCCTCCAGGGGTTGTCGCCGCGAAGGGAGAAGCTGGCGGAGGTGACGCCCATGGAGTCGCCCTCGAGCAGCGCCCCCGTGTCCCGGACCCGGATAGCGGTGCGACGCCACGAGCGGGAGTCGGAACTGGAGGGTGTGTTGTCCCCGAGGAAGACCAGGTGCCCCTCCGGGATCAGGAAGCGGTCCTGGCCGCCGGCGACGTAGTGGATGTCTCGGTGCAACGAGACCGGGCGCAGGTCCAGGTCGCCGTCCCGGGCGCCGAACAGGACCCGTGAGGCGGTCGGGCCCACGCTGCGGCGGACGTTCGCCGCCCCCGGCCCGGGCGCCGGGTGCCCGTAGTCACGGGCGCAGACGGTCTCGCCGTCCAGCTCGAGCCGCAGCCGATCGTCTACGTTGGAGAACCGCACGGAGGTCCATGTGCCGACCTTGAGGCGGCGGTCACTGGTCCCCAGGACGCGGTCGTCCAGCTCGACGCGCGAGGGCCCCTCGGCTCCGTCCACGGAGATGACCGCGCGCGCGGTCACGCCGGCGACGGCGTCCTCCATGACCAGCGTCAGCGGGCCGGATCCGGTCCTGGGTCGCACCTCCATGGTCAGCTCCAGGTCACCCACCTGGTGGGCGCTGGAGGACACGGGCCGCGATGTGGTGAGCTCCCGCTGCGGGCGCGTCACGTCGTGGATCACGTTGCGGGCCTCCCGGCGCACCCGCATCATGTTGAGGCCGGTCCCCTTCATCCTGGCGAAGCCGTCCTCGAGGGCCCACGCCTCAGCGGGGCCTTCCGCCACCTCGAAGTGTTGCTGCCAGCGCGCGTCGTCCAGGTCCTCCAGCTCCGCCGCCGTGAGCACCGGGTGGGCGTCCAGGAGCGCTCGCGCGGTGCCCTCGGGCTTGCGCAGGACCACGGCGCGGCCGCGGAGTCGTGCCTCCTCGAGGGACCCGAACCAGGAGCTGTCCGTGACCCAGATGTCGCCGCCCCGGATGAACAGCTGCTCTCCGCCCAGTCCCACGAGGCGCTTCATGTAGCGGACGGTTCCGTTGTTCGGGTAGCGGAAGAGGAGGACCTCCCAGCGGCGCGGCGCGCGACCCGTGCCCCGGGTCCGCGACATCAGCACCCGGTCTCCGTCCTCCGGGCGCCCCACCACCGTGGGCTCCATGCTGGACGTCCGCAGCACGAAGCTGTCCACCACCACCGCCTCCATGGTGAGCAGGAAGATCAGGCACAGCACCGTGGCGGGGACGGCGCCTCGGAACCAGCCCTTCGGCTTGTCGGCGCCGACGGAGTCGGGGGTGTCGTCCGCTGAGCCCGACGGCGCCAGGGGATAGCGGAGCGGCGCCACGGGTCAGTCCCGGTCCACCTTGAGGGCGGCGAAGAACGCGTCCTGAGGGATCTCCACGGAGCCCACGGACTTCATCCTCCGCTTGCCTTCCTTCTGCTTCTCGAGCAGCTTCCGTTTGCGGCTGATGTCGCCGCCGTAGCACTTGGCGGTGACGTTCTTCCGCAGCGCCTTGATGGTCTCGCGGGCGATGACCCGGCCGCCGATGGCGGCCTGCAACGGGACGTCGAACATGTGGCGCGGGATCTCGGAGCGGAGCTTCTCGATGAGACGCCGGCCGAAGCGCTGGGCCGCGTCCTTGCGCACGATGGCGGACAGGGCGTCCACCTCCTCTCCGCCCACCAGGATGCGCAGGCGGCACAGGGGAGCGGTGCGGTAGCCCCTGATGTCGTAGTCCATGGTGCCGTAGCCGCGGGAGATGGACTTCAGCTTGTCGTAGAAGTCGAAGATGATCTCCGCCAGCGGGATCTCGAAGCTGATCATCACCCGCTCGGGGGAGAGGAAATCCTGCTTCTTGGTCTCGCCGTTGCGCTCGACGCACAAGGTCATGACCGCGCCGAGGTGCTCCACCGGCGCGATCACGTTGAGCTGTACGAAGGGTTCCCGGATCTCCTCGATGAGGTTCTCGTCCGGCAGCTTGGCCGGGCTGTCGATCAGGTGCGTCTCGCCGCCCTTGGTGGTGACCTCGTAGGTGACATTCGGAGCGGTCTGGACCACGTCCAGGCCGGACTCCCGCTCCAGGCGCTCCTGGGCGATCTCCATGTGCAGCAGCCCGAGGAACCCGCAGCGGAAGCCGAAGCCCAGGGCCTCGGACGTCTCCGGTTCGTAGTGGAAGCTGCTGTCGTTGAGGTGGAGCTTCTCGAGGGCCTTGCGGAGGTTGTCGTAGTCACCAGGGTTGGTGGGGTAGAGGCCGCAGAACACCACCGACTGCGGCTCCTTGTAGCCCGGGAGTCCCTCCACCTCCTCGCCCACCGTGTGCAGCGTGTCGCCGATGTGGACGTCCGCCAGGCCCTTGATGTTGCAGATCAGGTAACCGCTCTCGCCGGCGGACAGCTTGCCGGTCTTGGACATGCTCGGTTCGAAGACGCCGCACTCCAGGACCTCGTAGCGCAGCCCGGTGCTCAACATGGCGATCTTGTCCCGTGTCTGCACCGCGCCGTCCACGATCCGCGCGTAGACGATGACCCCGCGATAGTCGTCGAACACGGCGTCGAACACCAGCGCCCTGAACGGCCCGTTCGGGTCGCCGCCGGGGGCGGGGACCATATCGATGAGGGCGTCCAGCATGTCTCGCACGCCGTCGCCGGTCTTGGCGCTGACGTGGAGCGCGTCCTCCGCGGGGAGACCGAGCACCTGCTCGATCTCCATGGCCACCTCGTCGGGGCGGGCCGTAGGGAGGTCCACCTTGTTGAGCACGGGCACGATCTCCAGCTCGTGCTCCAGGGCCAGGTAGGTGTTGGCGACGGTCTGGGCGCCGATCCCCTGGGCGGCGTCCACCACCAGGAGGGCTCCCTCGCACGCCGCCAGGGAGCGGCTGACCTCATACGAGAAGTCCACGTGCCCGGGGGTGTCGATGAAGTTGATCTGGTATCGCACCCCGCCCCTCTCGTGGAACATGCGCACCGCCCGAGCCTTGATGGTGATGCCGCGCTCTCGCTCCAGGTCCATGTCGTCGAGCAGGCGGTCCTTGAACTCGCGGTCGCTGATGGTCCGGGTCAGCAGCAACAGCCGATCCGCCAGGGTGCTCTTCCCGTGGTCGATGTGGGCGATGATGCTGAAGTTGCGGATCTGTTCCGGAGGTGTGGCGCTCATGATGCAGTCTGCGCGTCGTGGAGGATGGCGGGCAGTTCCAGCTTCAACTGTCGCAGGGCTTCTCCGCGGTGGGAGAGCCGGGCCTTCTCGGCGGCCGTGATCTCGGCGAACGTCCGGCCCAACTCATCGACGAAGAACAGCGGGTCATAGCCGAACCCGCCGGCGCCGCGGGGCTGGGTCAGGATGCGGCCGCGGCACGTGCCGCGGGTGGACAGCAGGACGCGTCCGGGGGCCGCCAGGGTGACCACCGAGACGTAGCCCCCGCCGCGCTCTGCTTCGGGTACGTGGGTCAGGGCGTGCAGCAGCTTGCGGTTGTTCTCTTCGTCCGTGGCCTGCTCTCCCGAGTAGCGGGCGGAGCGTACGCCGGGGGCCCCGTCCAGGGCGTCCACCACGAGGCCGGAGTCGTCGGCGATGGTCCAGAGGCCGGTCGCGGCGGCGTAGTCGAGGGCCTTGGAGGCCGCGTTCGCTTCGAAGGTCTCCCCGGTCTCCTCGGGCGGGGGAGGCACCGGATCGAGCTCCGTGGGCATGACCAGCCTCAGGTCCATGTCGGCCAGCAGCGCCGCCATCTCATCCCGCTTCTTGCGGTTGCCGGTGCCTACCAGGATGGACCTGGTCACGACGGCGCGCCCCCGGTCATGACCAGCAGGCTGCGGATGCCGTCGGTGGCCAGGTCGAGGGCCTGCCCCAGCTCCTCCCGCGTCAGCGGCCGACGCTCCGCCGTTCCCTGCACCTCGAGGAAGCAGCCGTCCTCGTTCATGACCACGTTGAGGTCCGTCTCCGCCCGGCTGTCCTCCTCGTAAGGGAGATCGAGCAGCACCTGCCCATCGACGATGCCGACGCTGATGGCGCCCACCCGCGTGAGCAGGCACCCGGACGGGATCTGTCCTTCGGACTCCAGGGCCGCGAGGGCGCGAGAGAGGGCGACCGAGGCTCCCGTGATGGCGCAGGTGCGGGTGCCGCCGTCGGCGTCGATGACGTCGCAGTCCACGTGCAGGGTCCACTCGCCCAGCCGGGAGAGGTCCACGGAGGGACGGAGGGCGCGGCCGATCAACCGCTGGATCTCCACCGTCCTCCCGTCCACATGGCCGCCCTTGCGTCCGTCCCGCGGCTTCCTCCGTCCGGTGGAGGCGGGCAGCATGGCGTACTCGGCGGTGAGCCATCCCTTGCCGCTTCCGCTCATCCATCCGGGCACCCCTGCTTCGGCGGTGACCGTGCAGATCACCCGGGTGTCCCCGAGGCTGGCGAGGCAGGACCCCGTGGCGGAGCGGATGAACCCCGGCTCGAATGAAAACGGGCGCAGCTGATCGGGCGCACGGCCGTCGGCTCTCACGACGAGACTCCTTCTCGCAAGTCCATTTTTGCGAACGGTTTGGGTGAGCAGTGGGACGAGTCGGAGAGTAACAGCGGGGGGCGCGTCGATCAACGCGCACGGGGCGCCCTCAGGTGTGAGCCTGGGCCTCGAACAGGCGACGATACTCGCCGCCCTGGGTCATCAACTCCCGGTGCGTGCCCTGCTGCACCACGGTGCCCGCCGCCATGACCAGGATGCGGTCCGCGTTGACCACGGTGGAGAGGCGGTGGGCGATGACCAGGGCGGTCTTGTGCCGCGTCAACGTGTCCAGCGCCTCCTGCACCTTGCGCTCCACCTCCGTGTCCAGGCTGCTCGTGGCTTCATCGAGCAACAGCATGGAGGCTCGCTTGAGGACGGCCCGCGCGATGGTGATGCGCTGAAGCTGGCCGCCGGAGAGGCGCGCGCCGCGCTCCCCCACGATGGTGTCGTATCCCCGCGGCAACGCGGCCACGTCGTCGTGGATGTGGGCGGCCCGAGCCGCCTCCTCGACCTCGCTGGGGGAGGCGTCCGGGCGGGCGTAGGCGATGTTCTCCCGGATGGTGGCGTTGAACAGGAACGGCTGCTGGCTGACCACGGCGATCTGCCCCAGGAGGCTGTCCCGCGACAGCTGGTGGAGCGGGACGCCGTCGATGGTGATCTTCCCCGAGTCCGGTTCGTAGAAGCGGAACAGGAGGTCGGCCACCGTGGACTTGCCGGACCCCGACGGGCCCACCAAGGCCACGGTGGAGCCCGCGGGGATGGTGAAGCTCACGCTCCGCAGCACCCGCTGCTCACCGCGCTCGTAGCTGAAGCTGACGTTCTCGAAGCGGACCTCCCGAGAGATCGGGCCGAGGGTCTTCGCTCCCGGCGGGTCCGGGGCTTCCACCTCGCCGTCCAGGAGCTCGAACACGCGACCCGAGGCGGCGAGGGACATCTGCCAGCTGTTGTAGGCGTTGGAGAGCCGGCGGATCGGTCTGTACATGGTGGCGAGGGCGACGACGAAGGACAGCAGGGTGGAGCCGGTGACGCCCCATCGTTCGCCCACCACCAGGTAGCTGCCCCCCACCAGGATGACGGCCAGCAGCAGACCGTAGATTCCGTCCATCACGGACTTGCCCTTCGCCTTGGTGCGGGCGAGGGCGGCCTGCTTGCGGGCCCATTGCGCGTTGATCTGCCGGTAGCGGTCGACCTCGGTGTCCTCCATGCGATAGGAGCGGACCACACGCATGCCCGAGAGCACCTGATTGAGCGACTCGGTGGCCTCGCCGAGCGTGCTGAGGGTGCGCCGGCTCCGCTTGTTCACGCGCTTGCCCAGCAGCAGCACAGGCAGGAACACCAGGGGGAACGAGACCAACGCGCACAGCCCCAGTTGCCAGTTGAGGGTGAAGGCGATGCCCACGGCGCCGAGCAGGAGGAACGGCTGGAACATCATCTCGGAGACGAAGATGTTCACCGTGAGGAAGGTGGTCTGGACGTCGTTCGAGAAGCGGGACACCACGTCCCCGAGCCGCTTGCCGAGGAACCGCTTCATGGGGAAGCGCACCAGCCGCGCCAGCAGGTCGTCGCGCAGGTCCCGGACCACATAGGTGGCGATGAGCTTGGAGATGTACTCGTTGAGGAACCTGCAGAAAGCTGCGGTGGCGGAGGTCAGGGCGACCAGGCCCGCCACCAGCCAGGCCACCTGGAGCCGACTGTCGGCGCCCGTCTGTCCCAGGGAGCCGGCGAAGGAGCGGCTCGCTTCCACCACCCAGCGGTCCAGGCCGCCCAGGTCCTGGTTGGGCGGGCGGTCCATCAAGACGTGGTCGATGAACAGCTTCGGCAGCAGGATCGGCAAGGCCTTGGCGATGCCGGCGACCATGGCCGCCAGCAGCGCTGCGGCGATGAGCCCGCGATAGCGGAGCGCCCGCACCAAGAGCCGGCGAGTGGTCTCCCGTCGGTTGGGTGTGGCGTGGTGGTCTTCCGCCGCTGTCATGCTGCGATTCCCCCGCTTCCTTGGTATCATCCCAACTCTTCCGAGAGCAAGGAGTTGAACCACGATGGACCGTCCTTTGTGGCGCCCCTGGCAGGCCCGAGCCCACGGCGAGGCCCGAGACTTCGTATGAGGAGCGTGGTGACCGACAGCTCCCCAGTTACGGGTCCGCGGGAAGATGATGCATCTCCCGGCACGGGCAGGCCAGCGCTAATCCCGTTGTTGCGTGGTTGCGTGTTGCTGCTCTGGTGTTGCGGCGTTGCCTGCTCGCAGGACGTGCGACCCAGGCCGACCCTGGGAGGGAACTTCGTCCCCGTCGGTGGCGGCGTCCTCTGCCCGGGTGCTCCGGTCGGCGGAGGCACCCCGGGGACCCCCGTCGGCGGCGGGACCGCTTCCGGCGGCGGCGGGACCGCTCCCGGCGGCGGCGGCGCCCCGGCGTCCGGAGGTGGATCGTCACACGGCAGCGGAGGCTATCCCGGTCCCCCGATCCCCGGCCCGGGGGGTACCCCCACCGGCGCCGGGGCCCGCCCCCCCCCCCCCCCCCCCCCCCCACCAAGCCCCCCCCCCCCCCCCCAAAGCCCCCCCCCCCCCCCCCCCCCCCACCCCCCCCAACCCCCC
>CAZDQF010000009.1:126811-192090 GCA_964507445.1 uncultured Isosphaeraceae bacterium | reverse complement strand
CGGCGTCGGCGGACCCGGACACCGCCACCGCGAGCTTCGTGGAGTTGGACACCGACGTGGTGGACACGGAAGCGGACGCCCCCAGCTCCGACACCAGCGCCCGGACCACGCAGGCGGAGATCCTGCGCATCGCCACGTTGATGGAGGCCGCCGCCCGTGCGCTGCACGCCGCCCACGAGGCCGGGGTCATCCACCGCGACATCAAACCGGGCAACATCATGGTCACCCCGGACGGGGACCCGGTGCTGTTGGACTTCGGGCTCGCCCGGGAGACCGACGGCGACGACGTCTCGCTCACCCGGACCGGCGACCTCTTCGGCACCCCCGCCTACATGGCGCCCGAGCAGTTGCTCGCCAAGCGCATCCGGGTGGACCGACGCGCCGACGTCTGGGCCCTCGGCGTGACGCTGTTCGAGTGCCTGTGCTTGAAGCGCCCCTTCGACGCCCCCACCCGGGAAGGGCTCTACCAACAGATCCTGTACAAGGACCCGCCGGACCTGCGCACGCTCAACAAGTCCATCCCCAAGGACCTGGCGGTGATCGTCCAGACCGCCACCGACAAGGACCGGGACCGCCGCTACCAGACCGCCCTGGATCTCGCCGAAGACCTGCGCCGCTTCCGCACCTTCGAGCCGATCCAAGCCAAACCCGTAGGCCAACTCACCAAGCTCGTCCGCTGGACCCAGCGCAACCCTGCGGTCGCCACCCTCACCGCCGCCCTCTTCCTCGCCATGGCCACGGGGTTGATCTGGATCTGGTCGCAGAAGTCGGAGTTGGCCGCTAGCAACACGGCATTGCAGGCGAAGACCCAAGAGGCGGAGGCGAGCGCCCGCATTGCACTTCAGAAAACCCAGGAGGCGGAAGCCAACGCCGCCGCGGCCCGCGGCAGTCTCTCAGACTGGGAACGGTTGGCGGACAAGCAGCGGTTGGCGGACCTGGTCCGGGAAGCGGATGAGGAACTGTGGCCCGCGGCTCCGGGGAAGGCAGCCGCCATGGAGGCCTGGCTCAAGAAGGCCCGGGTGCTCGGGGAGCGGTTGCCGGATCACCGGAGGGTGCTGGAGGCGTTGCAGCGCAAGGCCCTGGAGCGGACGGAGGAGGAGCGTCAGGCCGACCGTACCTCCCATGCCGACGAGCAGACGGAGCTTGCGGCGGTGGAGGGAGAGGGGAAGAAGCTGGACGCCGCCACGAAGGAGTTGCGGCAGCAGCTCGTCGATACCAACGAGCAGCTCGCCGCCCTCGAGAACCAGCAGGAGCTCAGCGCCCGGGACGAGCTCCGGGTGGAGTCGCTCGAAGAGAAGAAGGAGAGGCTGGGGGCGACCCTGGCAAGGTACACCGAGCGGCGCTCTGAACTAGAAGAGCAGCGAGCGACGTTGATGGCGACGCTCGAGGAGCGGGTGTCCTGGCGGTTCTCGGATCCGCGGGATCAGATCCGGCATGACGGGTTGCTGGGCCTGGTGCAGGGGTTGGAGGTGCTCACCGGACCTGAGAAGCCAGGGTCCGTGACCCTGGAGTCCATGGCGTCGCGGCTGGAGTTCGCCCGCACCGTGGAGAAGAGGAGCGTTCACGATCACCAGGGCGCGTGGGACGCGGCCACGGATCGGATCGCCAAGAGTGCTCTCTACGGCGGCCTCAGCCTCCGGCCCCAGACCGGTCTCATCCCGTTGGGTCCGGACCCGGACTCCAGGCTGGAGGAGTTCGCCCACCTGCAGACCGGAACCCCGCCGGTGCGGGATGAAGAGTCGGGCAAGCTCGTCCTTACGGAAGACTCAGGCCTGGTGTTCGTCCTGATCCCGGGTGGCACCTTCACCATGGGGGCGCAGAAGGAGGACCCTGGCAAGGGCAACTACGATCCGCAGGCGACCCCCATCGAAGGTCCACCTCACGCCGTCAGCCTCGCGCCGTTCCTGGTGTCCAAGTACGAAATGACCCAGGGGCAGTGGACGGGGTTCACCGCCGTGAACCCGAGCACCCACCCGCCGGGTTCGTGGAAGGTGTCGCTCCTGAACCCGGTGGAGCAGGTGAGCTGGCCCGATTGCGACCGCACCCTGCGGCGCCTCGGTCTGTTGCTGCCCACGGAAGCCCAATGGGAGTACGCCTGCCGCGCCGGGAGCACGACCCCGTGGTGGACCGGGGAAGACCGGGAGTCGCTGCGCGGGGCGGTCAACCTGGCGGACCAGGCGGCCAAGCGGGCGGGGGCGCCGTGGAACGCGATCAAGGACTGGCCTGATCTGGACGACGGGTACGCGGTCCACGCGCCGGTAGGGAGCTACCGGGCCAACCGGTTCGGGTTGCACAATGTCCACGGCAACGTGTTCGAGTGGTGCCTGGACGGCTATTTGGGGTACGGCGAGGGAGAGCCCCGCGCCGGTGACGGGCTCCGTGGCCTGGTTGAAGGCGCCCGCGAGCGCGTCCTCCGCGGCGGCTGCTTCAACCTCGACGCCCGCCACGCTCGCTCTGCGATCCGCCGCGCGTCCGGCCCCGGCCTCGCCGACTACTACCTCGGCCTGCGCCCTGCGCGCCGGATCACGCCTTAGCTCCTTCACCACTTCACCACTTGCGGACGGCCCAGCCCGTCGCGTGCGCAGCCGCGACGGAGCGCAGGTCGGCCGTGGACCCGTCCCCACGGGGACCGACGCTCATGGTCGATCGGCGACCCGGCGGTCTGCGGTCGTGAAGGCGGTCCAGGCGTGGGTCGGTCGGGATTCGAGAGGGAATCGGTTGCATGGGTCAGGAGTTTCCGCGACGCTTTGGGGTGTCGCCCCGGCCCCGACCCCAATGGGAGCATCGCCATCTCGGAATCAACTCCGGTAGAGAGGTTCTTCTCCGAGTTCCTTGAGGACTGGGGCAAGGGCGGATTGCGCAGCCTCGAGAGCTACCTGTCCGAGTTCCCCGCGGAGCTGGCGCCCGCCATCAAGGCGGCGTTCGACACACGCACTCGTGTGCCACCGCCGGACAAGCTGCCAGAAGGGGGTCCCGTCCAGGTCGGTGGGCGGATCGGCGCCTACGTGATCAGGGAGGAGCTCGGGCGCGGTGGCCAGGGCGTGGTCTTCCTCGCCGACGACACGCGACTGCAGCGAAAGGTGGCGCTGAAGGTCCTCGATGGGGTGACGGGGTTGTCAGACGCCCGCCTCGGACGCTTCAACCGCGAAGCCCACCTCGCCTCACGGCTCGATCACCCGGGCATCTGCACCATCTACGAAGCAGGTGAGGCGTCGGGGATGCCGTTCCTCGCCATGCAATACGTGAGAGGTGAGACCCTGGCCAACCGCATCAGGACGGCCACCGAGGCTCCCGACACGGTGGGGTTCAGCGTCCTGGATCTGGACACGCGCTCGAATCCAGATCCCGAGCGGGCGACGACCAGAGACGGCCCCACCACCGGTGTCCGCACGACGCAGACCTCAACGGGACCGGTCCTCGAGATCCTGGCGACCATGGAGCAGGTCGCGCGCGCGCTCCACGCTGCCCATGAGTCCGGGGTCATCCACCGCGACATCAAGCCCGGGAACATCATGATCACGCCGGAAGAGCAACCGGTGGTCCTGGACTTCGGGCTCGCCGGCGAGATGGAAGGCGACGGGCCCACCCTCACCCGAACCGGAGACCTGTTCGGCACTCCGGCCTACATGGCGCCGGAACAGCTCATGGCGCAACGGATCCGCGTCGATCGTCGGGTGGACATCTGGGCGTTGGGTGTGACCGTCTACGAGACCGTGACCCTGACCCGCCCGTTCGAGGCCCCGACCCGTGAAGGGCTCTACCAGTCGATCCTGACGCGAGAGCCGCGACCCGCCCAGCGGCTGAACCCCGCGATCCCCAGGGACCTGGACGTCGTCCTGAAGGTCGCCCTGGAGAAGGACCGGGACCGCCGTTACCAGACCGCGCTGGACTTCGCCGAGGATCTGCGCGCGGTGCGAGAGGGGCAGCCCATTCGCGCGCGCCCCCCTTCCATGCTCACCCGGGGTTGGCGCCTCGCGCGGCGCAATCCCGTCTCATCGCTCCTGCTGACTTCCCTGCTGCTCGTCCTGACCGTGGGGCTGCCCGTCCTCGCCTACCAACGGGGTCTCTTGCAGGCCGCGGAACCCGACCGCATCCGTGGCGAACAGGTGCGGATGCAGACCCGGTTCGATGGCGCCCTGGGGGATGGGCTCGCCGCTCTGCTCGACGACGGAGGCTGGGTCGGCGGGAGACGTCCCGCCGACACGGCGCCAGACCATTTCCGGCGGGCGCTTGAGCTACGCCCGAACAGCCTCGAAGCCGCCGGAGGGCTGGCGGTCTCGCTCCTCGAGCACGACCCTCGCGAGACCTTGAAGATCATCGAGAGAATCCGAGCAGATGCGGCGGCCCTCCCCTCCCTGACCCTCGTGCAAGCCGACGCGCTCCGGGCTCTGGGCCGGGCCGCCGAAGCCGACGCGACCCTGAAGGAAGCGCGGGTCCCTTCGGCCCTCTCCGTAGATCGGTTCATCAACGCGCTGCACACGTTGTCGAGATCCCTCCGCACTGACGAGGGAGCCGCCCGACGGGCCGTCGAGCTGCTCACCCTCGCCCTCGTGCGGCTACCTGCCAGCAAGCTCCCCTATCACGAGCTTCGATCCGTGGCCTTGAGCCGCTGCGGATCACCGCGCGAGCGTGTCGAGGCGGTGGACCTCCTGATCACCGGGTGGCCGGACTCCCCTCGAGCTCATCACTACGCCGGCGCCCTGCTCAAGGACCAGGACCCGGTGCGCGCCGAGCGCCTGTACCGAAAGGCCCTGGACCTCGGAGCCGGGGTCCAGACCATGAACAACCTGGGCAACCTCCTGGCCACCGGCCGACGATACGACGAAGCCATGGCGATGTACGAGGAGGCCATGAGGCGGGAGGCCAGTTACAAGCTGGCGCCGTACAACCTGGGCGACGCCTTGATGCGACTCAACCGCCCGGAGGACGCCCTCCCCTACCTGGAATCAGCGACCAAGGCGGACCCGGGATTCGGAGAGGCCTGGGCCTACCTCGGCCGTGCGCTGCAGCTGACCGGTCGGTTCGAGGATGCCCAGTCGGCGTTTGATCGTGCGGAGGGACACAAGCCTCTCGACGGCGGCTTCGACAAGACGATGCCGGACTGGAGAGAGGAGACCCGCTCCTTCATGGAGCTCGAAGAGACGCTGCAGGAGCAGCGGACCAAAGGCGAGCCGCAGGTGCCGGACGACAAGCGGATGGCCGCCGGGCGGACAGCGTTCTACAAGGGTTGGGCCATCACGGCGGCACGCCTGTTCCGGTCCGAGACGGAGCGGCGACCGAAGCAGATACCCAACATCGCCTGGTATGGCGTCTGCGCCGCGGCTTGCGCCGGGCTCCACCGCGAGACCGGGGTGCGAATCGGTGAACAGGAGCGCCGCACCTGGCGGGATCACGCTCGAGGCTGGCTCGAAGCGCAGGTGAACGCCTATCAGCGCCTCCACGAGAACAACCGGATCGGCCGAGAGGCCCTCAACGTGACCCTGCGAAACTGGATGGACGACCCTCACCTCAAACCGTATCGGCCGGGGTCGTTCCACCCGGCGCTCTCTCCGGAGGAGCGCCGGGCCTGGACCGGGTTGTGGTCACGCATGGAGGCCGCGCTGAAGGCGGAACCCGGGACCTGACCCCGTGAGTCCCTGCCCGTGCGCACCACCACTCCGTTGACCTTGACACTGGCTGCGGTGTCGTTCGCCCCCGGCACGGACGCCGGATAGTCTCCGCGGAGGATGAGGTCCTGGGCGAACCTGCTGTAGCCGAGGGTCGTAATCAGGTCGTACCAAGCGCCGTTGACGTCCTGGATCTGTTCGTACTATGCGCTCGCCTGGACCGAGCGGAACTCGGGCCGCTTGCCGGCTCCCCATGACCCTCACGGCGCTGGCCTCCCACAAGCACGCTCACGCCCGGGCCCGCGAATCACGGAGTCGGTTGGCGTTTCGGAATCCGTGGCATACCCTCCCGGTCATGATCGCCATTCGACGACTCTGCATCCTCGCCGCGCTCTGCTCCCCTCTCCTCGCCCAGGGCATGCCCGCGATCCTCGACCGCGAGGCCCGCGCCGAGGAGACCAACCGTCTCCTGGCCCACAGGCTCGACGTGCTGCTGCCGCGGGTCATGCGGGAGACCGGGTTCGACTGTTGGATCGTCATCAACCGCGAGTACGCCGAGGACCCCGTGTACCTCACGTTGGTGCCGGAGCCCGTGTTCGCCGCCCGGCGCACCACCATCCTGGTGTTCTTCGATCGTGGACCGGAGGAGGGCGTGGAGCGCCTCACGGTCAGCCGCTACGGACTGGGTGACTTCTACCAGGGGGTGTGGGACGGCGGGTCTCTCGACGATCAGTGGAAGCGCCTGGCGGAGGTGATCAGGGAACGCGACCCGAAGACCATCGGCATCAACGTCAGCCGGCACTGGTCCTTCGGAGACGGGCTCAGCAAGGGGCTCCATGACCGCCTGAGCGAAGCCCTCGGGCCAGAGTTGAACGAGCGGACCAGGAGCGCCGAGGACCTGTGCATCCGCTGGCTCGAGACCCGCACGGAGCCCGAGCTCGAGGTCTACCCGCGCATCGTCGCCATCGCACGCCGCGTCATCGCCGAGGCGTTCTCGAGCCAGGTGGTGACCCCCGGGGTCACCACCACGGACCAGCTACGCTGGTGGATCCGCAACCGCTTCGCCCAGCTCGACCTCCCCATCTGGTTCATGCCCTACGTCAACGTGCAACGGAACGGGCTCAGGAGCGACGCCACCCTCATGGGCAAGAGCGGGGCCGTCATCCGTCACGGCGACGTCCTGCACACGGACGTGGGCATCACCATGCTCCGGCTGAACACGGACACGCAGGAGATGGCCTACGTGCTACGACCGGGTGAGACCGACATCCCTCAGGGGCTGAAGGACGCCATGGCCGTCGGCAACCGGTGGCAGGACATCCTCTGCGGCAGCTTCAAGACCGGACGGACCGGCAACGAGATCCTGGCGGCCACGCGCGCCGCCGCGGAGAAGGAGGGCATCACCTGCTCCGTGTACACCCACCCCCTCGGCCACTTCGGCCACGCCGCCGGCCCCACCATCGGCATGTGGGACAACCAGGGCCCGACCCCCATCCGGGGCGACTGGAAGCTCTACCCCAACACCTGCTACGCCATCGAGGGCAACGTCACCGTCCCCATCCCGGAGTGGGACGGCCAGCCGGTCCAGATCAAGCTCGAGCAGGACGCCGTCTTCGACGGCACCCGTGTCCGCTACCTTTCCGGTCGCCAGACTCGCTGGCACCTGATCCGGTAGCCGGCATGCCATCGCCTTCACGGCCCGGCCCGCGGGTGAAGCAACCCGTCGGCGTGGATCAGGGACGGAAATGACGGTCGAGTCCCGTTACGCCAGCTGGATTCCGTCGCTTTCATGGGGGACGATGGGGTTTGCTCGCTGATCGCGTGATCAGTTCACCCCAGGAGATGACGATGTTGCGAGTGGTGTTCGTTCTCGTGGGGGTGGTCTCGGTGGCGTCGGCCCAGGTGGTGGCGGATGTGGGGCCGCCCGTGGCGCCGATCGGGGGGCAGGTGATCGGGAGCGTGTCCAATGACACCAGCTCCACCTTCTACCTCGGGTCCATCGGGCCGATCCGCGTCCTCGACGGCAACGGCTTGGAGGTGTGGTGGCTTCACGCCTTGCCCATCATCCCGATCCCGGTCCCCGCGGGTCAGGCCATGGTGTACTTCAACTGGGATCAGCGGGACTCCGCAGGCAATCAACTGCCTCCGGGGCCTTACGTGGTGGAGGTCTGGGTCAACGGCGCCATGACCACCCACACCGTCGGCATCGGCGGAGTGGACGCGGCCCTGACGCCCATCGGCGTCCTGCGGCCGGGTGTCACGCGCGACGTCTTCCTCAACTCACCCCTCGACCCAGGCGGGGCGTTCATCATGGCGGCGGCCTTCACCAACACCGTCGGCCAGCCCAGCTGCGCGGGGACCCTCCCCCTCGACAACGACACCCTCTTCGCCCTCTCCACGACCCCCGGAGGCGGGATCTTCTCCAACACCACAGGCGTCCTGAACGGGCCCAACACGTGGCTGCCGTCCTCCTCCACGGCGCCGTCCATCACGGTCCCGAACATCCCCGCCCTCTCGGGCCTCACCGCAAACCTCGCGTTCGTGATCGTGGACCCCACCCAGGGGTGCCCGATCATCAGGATCTCCGCTCCCACCCTGGTGACGGTGCTCTGACCGCGACTATCCCCGCGGCGCGGCGGCCCTCGACCGGGATCAGTACGCGATCCAGTTGTAGAAGCCGCCAACGTCTACGAAGCGAATGGAGGTGACCCCCGCGTTGATCGCGCCGAGCTTGTTTCCCGAGCCGATCCCCAACCACTCATAGAGCATGTCCGTGGCGTACACGCTCCGGGCACCATCCGCGTTCGTGGCGATCGCCTGCTGCGCACCGAAGCCCTGGCCGAAAACGGAGAGAGAAACGCAAAGCAGAGCGACAATGGTCTTCATGGTTGACTTCCCGGTGGTGCGCGACCTCGACACCCGGCCCTCGCCCCTGGGAGGAAGGAACTGGCCGACCCCGACGACCGGGGGAGGGCGTCTCTCGACGGGCCCGGAACCAGATGAATCTCCCCCGACCCAACCCCTCTCCCCCGCGTAGGAGACGGAGGTGGCGAAGGCGGTGGCAGGCGGTGGCAGGCGGTGGCATGGCGAGCCCGCCCGAAACCGCCGACGCATCTGAGAGTGGCAGCAATCTGGCAACGGGCGTCGGGGAGCCGCACGCCAAAGAGAAGCGGCCGCACCTGCAACAGCAAGCACGGCCGCGTCTTCCAAGGAGTGGGCGATACTGGATTCGAACCAGTGACCTCCGCTGTGTGAGAACGGCGCTCTAACCAGCTGAGCTAATCGCCCCGGGAGGGTGGTTCTACGAGGAGCGGTGGGATGCGTCAAGCGCGGGTTGGAGGAGGGTGGCCGGTGCAGGGGAAGGGTGGAATGAAGGGCCAGCGGAGGGGGTTCAGGAGGCAAGGGACCGAGATGTGCCTATGATGAGGGACGGTGCCCGGAAGGGCCAGACGAAAGGACCGCCGTGAATCGCTGTATCGCCACTCTGTTGATCGCCCTCCTGTTGTCCGGAATCGCCGCGGCGCAGCCCGCGAAGATGGGGGACTACACCATCGTCACGCAGGTGCCGCGGCTCGCCGTGGAGTCCCAGGACAACACCGGGACCTGCTGGTGCTACGCCACCACGTCGTTCCTGGAGAGCGAGCTGGAGCGGATGCACGGCAAGCCCGTGGACCTGTCCGAGATGTTCACGGTGCGGCACACGTACGTGGAGAAGGCGAAGCGGTACGTGGTCGCCAAGGGCAAGACCGTGTTCGGTCAGGGCGGCCTGTCGCACGACGTCATGGCCATGATCCGGGAACATGGGATCGTGCCGCAGTCGGCGTACAACGGCCTGCGCGAGGGCCAGCGCCGCCACTCTCACGGCGAGATGGAGCGCGCCCTCAAGGGGATGATCGACGCCCTGGCGAAGGCCCGCCGCCTCTCCCCCACCTGGACCGTGGCGGTGGGTGCGGTGCTGGACACCTACATGGGGAAGGCCCCGACCACGGTGGAGGTGGACGGCAAGACCATGTCGCCCAAGCAGTACGCCGACGACGTGCTCAAGATCCCGGTCGACGACTACGTGGAGGTCATGTCCTACAGCTACGCCCCGTTCCACCAGGAGGCCATGCTGACGGTGCAGGACAACTGGATGAAGTACGACCGCTACATCAACCTGCCCATCGACGAGTTCATGAGCACCTTCGACAACGCCCTGAAGAACGGCTACTCCATCGCCGTGGACATCGACGTCAGCGAGAAGACCTACAAGCCCGGAGAGGGCATCGGCACCCTGACTGAAGACCTGGAGAAGCCCGGCGCCGTGACCCAGGAGGTGCGGGACGCCATGTTCAAGGACAAGCGCACCACGGACGATCACCTGCTGCACATCGTCGGCATCGCCAAGGACAAGAACGGCAAGCGTTTCTACGTCACCAAGGACTCATGGGGCGCCACCCACGGCCGGCTCAACGGCTACCGGATGCTGTCGGAGAACTACATCCGGGCCAAGGTGCTGGCGTACATGGTGCACAAGGACGCCATGCCGAGGCAGTGACGGCGGTCAGCTGAGGAGATCGGCGACCGTGTCCCGCTCCGCCACCAGCTCATCGTTGGTGGCGCGGAGCTTCTCCTCGGCGAACGCCCCGTGCTCGAAGCCCTTGACCACCTCATAGGTGCCGTTCCCGGTGGTGCGCACCGGGACGCTCGCCCACACGCCCTCCGCGAAGCCGTAGTTGCCGTCGCTGCGGCAGGCCACGGAGTGGATCGTCTCCCCCGGGGTCACCAGGGAGCGCACGTGATCGATGAGGGCGTTGGCGGCGCTGGCGGCGCTGGAGAGGCCGCGGGCCGCGATGATGGCGGCCCCCCGCTTGCCCACTGTGGGGATGAAATCCCCCTCGAGCCACGCGCGGTCCGTGATCACGTCGGTGACCGGACGGCCGCCGATCCTGGCGTTCTCGAAGTCCGGGTACATGGTCGGGCTGTGGTTGCCGAAGATCACCATGTCCGTGACGTCGCTCACGGGCACCCCCGCCTTCTTGGCGAGCTGGGTCAGGGCCCGGTTCTGGTCGAGGCGGGTCATGGCGGTGAAGTTGGCGTCCGGGATCCGTGAACACCGGCTGGCGGCGATCATGACGTTGGTGTTGCAGGGGTTCCCCACCACCGCCACCTTGCAGTCGTCCGCCGCGACCGCGTCGATGGCGTCGCCCTGACCGACGAAGATGCGGCCGTTGTCCTTCAGCAGGTCCGCCCGCTCCATGCCCGGGCCCCGCGGCTTGCTCCCCACCAGGAGGCACCAATCCGCGCCCTCGAACGCCACCTTCGGGTCGTCGGACATGACGATGCCCTCCAGCAGCGGGAAGGCGCAGTCGTCCAACTCCATGGCGACGCCACCCATGGCCGCCTGGACCTTGTCCACCGGGATCTCCAGCAGCTGGAGGATCACGGGCTGCTCCTTGCCGAACATCTCGCCGGCGGCGATGCGGGGGAGCAGGCTGTAGCAGATCTGGCCGGCGGCGCCGGTGACGGCAACTCGGATGGGGGAACTCATGACGGCACCCTACGCCCGGGCCCGGAAGGACTCAAGCGAGGCCGAAGAACCGCCGGGCGACCCCCGTGGTCTGCTCCGTCACCTGCTCGAAGGGGACCCCCTTGCAGGCGGCGATGGTCTTCACCACGTGGGGCAGGTGCATGGGCTCGTTGCGCCGGGACCGGGGTCGGGGATCCAGGTCACGGGGCAGCAGGTAAGGCGCGTCCGTCTCCGCCATCAGGCGGTCCGCCGGGATCGACCGCACCAGCTCTCGCAGGTGCAGGCCCCGCCGCTCATCGCAGATCCAGCCCGTGATGCCCACGTGGCAGCCCAGGTCCAGGTAGCGGCGGAGGGCGCCCTCGGAACCCGTGAAGCAGTGGACCACGGCCCCGGTCAGCCGCGGCATCCAGGGGGCCAGCAGCTCGGAGAAGCGATCGGAAGCGTCCCGCTCGTGGAGGAACACCGGCAGCTCCAGGTCGGCCGCCAGGGAAAGCTGCGCCTCGAACCAGGTCTCCTGCACCGGCCGCGGGGAGAAGTCACGGTTGAAGTCGAGGCCGCACTCCCCGATGGCAACCACCCGGTCCCCGGCCGCCAGATCACGCAGGGCGGCGACCGTGTCCTGGTCGCAGCTCTTGGCGTCGTGAGGATGGACCCCCGCGGTGGACCACAGGCAGTCGGCGTGGGCGGCGGCCAGCTGCGCGGCGGCGGCGCTCCCATCCACGCTGGTGCCGGTGACCACGATTCCGCTGACCCCGGCCTCCCGAGCGCGCTCCAGCACCGCGGGGAGATCCGAGCGGAACGCCCGGTTGGTGAGGTTGGCGCCGATGTCGATCATGGATGAGATTGAGAGACTAACCCGTCGGCGGGGCCAGACCGAGGGCACAATGAAATCGGCACGAGCCGCGCGACGAACGCTGCCGGACCATGTAGATTTCGAACATCCGGGGGGCGGCGGCGCTCGCAGCCCCGCCGTCCCCAGGAACCACCATGCCAGCCATCCTCGCCAAAGGCCTTGTCCGACGCTTCGGCAGCCTCGTCGCCGTCGACGGGCTCGACCTATCAGCGGAGGCGGGCACCTGCCTCGGGCTGCTCGGCCCCAACGGCGCCGGCAAGACCACCACCATCGAGATCCTGGTGGGGCTCGGGCGGGAGGACGCGGGAGAGGTCCGCATCCTGGACATGGGGTTCCGGAGCGACGCCCAGAAGATCCGCGAACGCATCGGCGTCCAGCTTCAGGAGACCCGCTTCCAGGAGAAGATCACCGTCGAGGAGACCTTGCGGATGTTCCGCAGCTTCTACCGGAACGGCCGCAGCCACGAAGAGGTCATCGAGCTGGTGGGGCTGGAGGAGAAGCGCGCCGCGCGTGTCGGGACGCTGTCCGGCGGGCAGCAGCAGCGCCTCGCCCTCGGCTGCGCCCTGGTGAACCGCCCGGAGGTGCTGTTCCTGGACGAGCCCACCACGGGCCTCGATCCGCAGGCCCGACGCCTGGTGTGGCAGATCGTGGAGGAGTTCAAGGAGGGCGGCGGCACCGTGCTCCTCACCACCCACTACATGGACGAGGCGGAGCGCCTCTCCGATCAGCTGGTCATCATGGACCACGGCAAGACCATCGCCGAGGGCCCCCCGGATCAGATCATCGACGGCCTCAACGCCGATGCGGTGCTCGAGTTCCGCACCGAGGGTGAACAGGACGAGGAGCTGTTCGCCGGTCTGCCCGGCGTCATCTCCGTGCGGCGCGTGGGAGGCACGGTCACCATGGGAGTGACCGACCAGCAGACGGCCCTGTTCTCGCTGCTGGAGCGGACCCGGGAACGGGACGTCCCCGTGGACGACCTGCGCACCCACCGGCCGACCCTCGAAGACGTGTTCGTATCCCTGACCGGGAGGCACATCCGCGATGGGTAGCCCGCACCGCAGCCCCCTCTTCGAGCTCACCCGGGTCCGGGTGCTCCTGTTCCTGCGTGAACCGGAGGCCATGTTCTGGATCTTCGCGTTCCCCCTGGTGATGGCGGTGATCCTGGCCTTCGCCTTCACGAACCGCGGAGTGGCCAGCTCCGCCGTCGGCGTCATGGAGGACACGGGCGGCGAGCTGAGCCGCGTCCTCATGGACGGTGACGGCATCGAGGTGAAGAACTTCAGCGACCTGGAGGCGGCCACCCGGGAGTTGGCCCGCGGCAACCTGGACGCCCTGGTAGAGCCGGGCAGCCCGCCGGTGATCCGCCTGGATGAGGCCCGCTCCGACGCCACCCTGGCCCGGCTGCGGGTCCGGGACGCGCTGCAAGCGCCGCTGCGGGGGGATGGTCCCGTCGCCCGCGTGGAGGAGGTCACCGCCGTGGGGACCCGCTACATCGACTTCCTCTTCCCCGGCCTCATCGGCATGAACATCATCGGCACGGGCCTGTGGGGCATCGGCTTCTTCCTCGTGGAACAGCGGCAGAAGAAGCTGCTGCGACGCATGCTCATCACGCCCATGCCCCGGTGGTCCTATCTGGCGTCGTTCATCAGCGCCCGGGTGGTGTTCCTGGTGCTCGAGGTGGGGATCCTCACCGTGTTCGGCCTGTGGGCCCTGGGGGTGCCGTTCGAGGGGTCGTTCCTCTTGTTCACCGTCCTCTGCCTGGGGTCCGCCGTGGGCTTCGCGGGCCTCGGTCTGCTGGTGGCGGCCCGCGCTCGCCGCATGGAGACGGTCTCCAACATCATCAACCTGACCATGATCCCCATGTGGCTGTGCTCGGGGGTGTTCTTCTCCTACGAACGCTTCCCCGAAGCCCTGCATCCGTTGTGTCGGGCGCTGCCCCTCACCGCCCTCAACGACGCGCTCCGCGCCATCATGCTGGACGGCGAGGGGCTGATTCACTGCCTCCCCCAGATCGGCGTGCTGGCCGCCTGGGGTCTGGGCTGCTTCCTCCTCGCCCTGCGGATCTTCCGCTGGGAGTAGGCCCTACTCGGGCGCCGAGCCTCCGCCGTCCGCCGCCTGAGCCATCTCCGCCAACTTGAACTTCCGCACCTTCCCGGACCCGGTGAGCGGGAACCCTCGCACGAACAGCCATCGACGGGGTCGCTTGAAGGACGCAATGCGAGCCTCCAGCCAGACACCGAGCTCCGCCTCGTCCACCTCGGCGCCGGGCATCCTGATGACAGCCGCCGCCACCTCCTCCCCGAGGCGCTGATCCGGGACCGCGAACACGGCGGCGTCCGCCACCCCGTCGTGGGCCCGCAACGCGTCCTCCACCTCTCCGGGGAAGATGTTCTCGCCGCCGCGGATGATCAGCTCCTTGATGCGGCCGGAGATCTTGAGCACGCCGGAACCAGGGTCCACGCGGCCCAGGTCTCCTGTCCGCAGCCAGCCGTCGGAGGCGGTCACCGCGGCGGTGCTCTCCGGGTCATCGTGGTACCCCAGCATGACGTTGGGACCGTCGACCTGGATCTCACCCACCTCCCCCGCAGGACACGGCTCCCCGGTCTCTCGCGACACCACCCGGATCTCCACCCCCGGATAGGCGAAGCCCACGGACCCCAACCGCTGCTCCGCCGGCGCGTCCCGATGCGACAGGGAGATCCCCGGCGACGCCTCCGTCATGCCGTAGCCGCACGCGATCCCGGCGACGCCCATGTGATCCTGGATCCTCCGCATGAGCGGCACCGGGCACATGGCTCCGGCGACGATGCCGCCACGCAGGGAGGACAGGTCTCGCTGCGCCAGATCCGGCTGCGCCAGGATCACCTGGAACATGGCCGGGACGCCGTGGATGAGGGTCGGGGAACCAGCCTCCACGACATCCAGCACGGCCCGCGGATCGAAGCGTTGCACCGCGATCATGGGCGCCCCGAAGGTCATGGCCCCCAGGACCACCACGGAGCAACCGAAGCAGTGGAACAGGGGCACCATGAGGAGGACCCGGTCGTCCATTCTGGCGCCGAAGGCCACGGCCCCGGCGTAGGCGTTCTCCACCAGGTTGCGATGGGAGAGCACCACCCCCTTGGGGAAGCCGGTGGTCCCCGAGGTGTACTGGATGTTGGCCGGCGCGTCCGCCGGGGTCGCGCGGCACCGATCATGGACCGCCCCCGCGGGCACCTCCTCCCCAGCCGTCATCAGGTCCGCCACGCTGATGGTGCCGTCCGTGTCCTCCCCCTCCATGACCACCACGTGCTCGAGCCTCGGGAGCTCCCCAGCGGCCCGCAGCTCAGCCAGCGCCTGTAGATACTCATCACCGTCGCGACCAGGGGCGCAGATCACCATGCGGCTCTTGCTCTGGCGCAGCAGGAACCCGATCTCGGGAGTCGTCAGGGCCGTGTTCGCCGTCACCAGCACGGCGCCGATCCGGGCCAGAGCGAACTGGAAGGCGATCCAGTCGGGTCGGTTGTCCGCCCAGACGCAGACGTGGTCACCGGGACCGACGCCCAGAGCCACGAGGCCCCGGGCCAGGGCGACGCTGCGCCCGTCCAGCTCCGCGTAGCTCCAGCTCAGAGCACGCTCGGGGTAGATCAAGCCGTCGCGATCGCCGTGGACCGCCCCCAGACGCGCGATCAACTCCCCCTGGGTGACGCCGTGGATCGGTTCCATAAGATGACCTCGCCATGAGAGTAACCGAGACCGCACTCAAAGGTGTCCTGCTTCTCGAGCCAACGGTCCACGGCGACCACCGCGGGTTCTTCCTGGAAACCTGGCGTCAGGACCGCTACGCAGAGCACGGCATCGACCTGCCCTTCGTGCAGGACAACCACTCGCGTTCCGCCAAGGGCATCCTGCGCGGACTGCACACCCAGACCGGGGACTCCGCCCAAGGCAAGCTGGTGCGGGTCGTCTCGGGCAGCGTCTACGACGTGGCGGTAGACATCCGCGTGGGCTCTCCCACCTTCGGGGCCCACGTCGCAGTGGAGCTGACCGCGGAGAACCACAAGCAGATCTGGATCCCGCCGCGCTTCGCCCACGGGTTCTGCGTCCTCAGCGAGTACGCCGAGTTCGAGTACAAGTGCACGGCCTTCTACGACCCCTCGGCGGAGCTGGCGATCCGGTGGGACGACCCGGAGATCGGCATCCCCTGGCCCATCTCCGATCCGGTCCTCTCGGACAAGGACCGGGACGCGCCCACCCTGGCGGAGGCCGGCCCCATGCTCCCCACCTTCGAAGGCTGATCTTTGTCGCTATGATGTGACCATGGTTCGCCTCAGCCGCATCTACACCAAGAAGGGTGACGACGGGTCCACCGACCTGGGAGACGGAACCCGACTCCGGAAGCACCACGTCCGCATCCAGTCCTACGGCACCGTGGACGAGCTCTCCTCCGTCCTCGGCCTGATGCTCACGGAGGACGTGGCCGCTCCCCTGGCCACGCGAATCCTCACCGTTCAGAACGACCTGTTCGACGTGGGCGCCGACCTGTGCGTCCCCGGGGCCGCCGGTGAACGGCTGCGCATCACCGCCACGTACACGGGACGCCTCGAGGGCTGGATCGACGAAGCGAACGAGGTCCTGGAACCCCTGGAGTCGTTCGTCCTGCCCGGGGGCACCCGCGGGTCTGCGTGGCTGCACCTGGCTCGCACGGTCTGCCGACGAGCGGAGCGGCTGGTGGTGGAATTGACCGAGGTGGACGGCGAGACCGTCAACCCGGAGGTGGTGCGCTACCTCAACCGGCTCTCGGACCTGCTGTTCGTGTGGGCTCGGCTGGCCAACGACGGCGGCAAGAAGGACGTGCTGTGGCAGCCGGGTCAGAACGGCTGAGCGAGTAACTCCATCAGCGCCTCCGGCGCGTCCACGTGCAACCAGTGACCGGCGCCTCTCAGCAGGTGCACGTGCTCCAAGCCCTCCAGGCGCCGAAGGTCCGCCGTGGTCCAACGGTCGCTTCGCTCGGCCCGGACACAATGGACGGCGACCCCACCAGGCGGGTGCTCGGCGGTAGGCCACAGGTCTTCCGCCCAGTAGTCCTCCAGCAGAGGCCCGAGGGCGTCGGTGTCGAAGTGCCACCGGTAGCCGTCGTCCCCTCGCACCAGATTGGTGGACATCCAGCCGGCCACGGCGCGGGACAATCCGGCCTCCAACAGCCCACGCTGAGCATCGGTTCGTCGCTGCAGCGGCAACGGCAACGCCTCCACCACCCGCAGGGTCCTGCCGACCTCGGAGCTGACCGGGTCTCCGCCCCCGGCGGCCCCGGACCCGGGCGGTGAGTCCAGGGCCCACACCTGCCGCGCCCCGCCGCCGCCGCTCTCCCGGAGCCAGGTCAAGGCCGCCTTGCCTCCGAACGAGTGCCCCCAGAGGGCGTCCGGACCTGCTCCGAGAGCGCTCTCCAGGGCCGAGAGATCCGCGGCGCAGGCCGTCATGGTGTGCGGCGGAGGCGCTGACCGGGACCCGCCGTGGCCGCGGAGGTCAACCAACACCACCCGAGTGCCGGGATGAGCGACGACGAACCGACGGGCGAAGCCCTTCCAGTTGGCGCGGGAGCCGAAGATCCCATGGAGCACCCAGACCGTGCGGTCGGCGCCCTCGCCGACGATCTCATGGGCGGGGATGAACACCCCCGGATGCTATCCGAGAGTCGCCAGGTGGTTCTCGAGCCACCGGATGTCGAAGGCTGAGAACGAGCGCGGGATGCCGCAGATCCCCGTGACCGGGTCCCGATGCCGCAGGGTACGCCCGGTGCGCATGTCGGACATGACCGCCACCGGAGCGTTGGCCCCGGGCTTGAGGTCCTTGAGCAGCTCCAGCAGGTCACCGGGCTCTGCCCAGGGCGAGTCCACCAGCACCAGCCCATGGTCGCAGGCCTCCAGGGGCTCGGAGATGCCCACGTGGATCAGGTCGTATCCCCGCTGTTGCAGCAGGAGTTTGCCCAAGGGGGTCGGAGCGCCACCGTGCATGGAAACCCAGATGGCCTTACGGCCCCCCGGTCCACCTGAGAGGGGGTCGTCCGTGACTCCGAAGGAACGGCAGAGCTCCCTGAACTCACCGTCCATCCTGCGGATCAACTCCAGCTGCTCGCTCCAAAGGAGATCGAGGCAGGAGGCCGCGTCGTCGGCCCGCAAGGAGAGTCCGCCCACGGGGAAGTCGTATCCGTGACCCAGCAGCTGCGCCCAGGCATCCGCCAGGACCACGGCGGCCACCGTGGGCGCCATGGACGCGGCCGGGTCGTGATGGAGCCGGATGGCGTCCACCACGTCGTCACCGAGCTCCCAGCGAAGGGCCAGCTGCTCGCTGATGTGAACGTGATCCACGCCGTAGAGGTCCCGCTCGATGGCCAGGAACGGGTCTCCCTGCTGCTGGCGGGTGAGGACCCGATGCAACCCGTCCGGGTCCACGTGCAGCATGATCAGGTGACCGACGTCGTGCAGGAGCCCGGCCACGAACGCGGCCCGCTCGTCGGCGCCTTCCCGAACCCGGCTCACCAGGGCCGCTCCGCGGGCTACGGCCACGGCGTGTTGCCACCAGGGGGTGTCCCCCAGGCCGACGCTGTCCTTCATGCCGAAGACGTCTCGGAGGGCGTGGATGATCTCCAGCTCGGACACGTCGGAGCCGTCCAGGAACTCCCGGACCACCGTCGGGAGGGGGCCGTAACCCCGCACCTGGGAACGCATGCGATCGAGATTGAGCAATTCCATACGACTGACCACCCTGCGAGGGGTCGGAACAAGACACCGGGCATCCCTCTATAGAATTGTCGGCACGGGAGCTTCACCCCAAATAGCGGGTTCCTCGAGGACGGCCGAGAAAACCGGTCCTTGTGGACCGCTTTGTCCCCAGGCAAGCTCTCCGGATGGCCCGCAAGCGCGTTTACGTCATCTACACCGGGGGCACCATCGGCATGCGCCGGCAGGGTGCGGTCTACGGGCCGGAGGCCGGGTACCTGCGCCACCAGCTGGAGCACCTCCACGAAGACCAGGAGGAGCTGCCCACGATCCAGGTGTCGGATTGGGACCCCCTGCTGGACTCCAGCGACGTGGGGCCCGCCCACTGGCAGCGGTTGGCGGAGGAGATCCGGGACCACCAGGAATTCGACGGGTTCGTGGTGCTCCACGGGACCGACACCATGGCGTACACCGCCTCTGCGCTGTCCTTCATGCTGGATGGGCTCGACAAGCCGATCATCATCACCGGCTCCCAGATCCCCCTCTGCGAGATCCGCAGCGACGCCCGGGACAACGTCATCGACGCCCTCATGGTGGCGGGACACGAGCACCTCGCTGCCGCCGAGGTGATGCTGCTGTTCAACGGGTCCATCCTGCGCGGGAACCGCTCCACCAAGGTCAGCGCCGACGACCTGGACGCGTTCGAGTCCCCCAACTACCCGGCCCTGGGACACGGCGGCGTCCACCTCACCCTCTACAAGGCGCGGATCCGGCCCCCCGCCGCCGGCCCCCTCACGGTGACGCCCCTGGAGCACGCCCACGTGGCCGCCATGCGATTGTTCCCGGGGATGGAGGGCCGCGTGCTCAGGGAGGTGCTCCGGGAACCGACCCAGGGGGTCGTGCTGGAGGCGTTCGGGGTGGGTAACGCGCCCACGGAGGCGGCCCTCTGGAGCGCGATCGAGGAGGCCACGGGACGTGGTGTGGTGGTCGTGGTCTGCACCCAGTGCGTCCGGGGCTCCGTGAACCTGGAGTCCTACGCCGCCGGCGCCGCCCTCGCCCGGGCGGGGGCCATCTCCGGTCACGACATGACCGTGGAGGCGGCCATGACCAAGCTCTTCTGGCTGCTGGGACAGGGTCTCCCGCCAGATGACGTGAAGACCGCCATGGAATCGGACCTGCGCGGCGAGATAACCCTGCCGGACGACCCGCGACGGGCCATCCTCTGAAGTTCCCCCGGAGGACGGGAACAACCGTCGCAACCAGCCGCCCGGTTGCCGTAGACTGGAGGTGATCACCCCCCACCTGTCCGTCGTCCGCCACCGCTCACCGGAGCCCCACCATGCGCGCAAGCCTCCTGCTCTGTCTCGCCGCCCTCGCCTCCGGGCTCTTCGCCCAGGGGTCCTCATACATCGGACCCGCGACGGTGCTGTGGAGCCCCCAGGCCCTGGTGGCCTCCACCATCGACAGCGCCGGCTCCGGACCCGCCGCCACCAACAACGCGGCCATCATCGACAACGACGGCATCCTCTGCGTCTCCCCCGGGGGCGACGCCTACGGCCTCATGGACCGGAGCACCTGGAGCACCTTCGCAGGTGACGACGACAACGACGGCAGTTACACGGACGGGGTGATCGGCAACCTCAACGCCATCCACCTCCCCGCCACCGCACCGAGCCCACCGAGCCTGTTCGACTTCTACGTCAGCATCTCGTCCGACACGGGACCCGCCGGGATCTTCGCCTCCGGGGCCATCCAGGACGCCGAGATCGTGCGGTTCAAGCCGGACGGGACCCACGACAAGTTCCTCACCAAGGCGCAGGTGCTGGACCTCCTCTGCCCGTGCGTGAACCCCAACAACCTGGACATCAACGGGTTCACCATGGACCCGGTCTCCGGCGACCTCTACATCACCTTCACGGGGGCCGTGAACCTCTCCACCGGCGTGGTCGACGACGGCGGCATCATCCGCGTACCGTCCTCCGGGTTCACCCTGGACACGGCCGGCAACGTGGCCACCACCGTCACGGGCGCGGCCCAGCTGGTGTTGTCAGAGGGAGAGGTCAACCAGATGTTCATCAACGCCGGCCTCAACTCCGGAGCCACGGAGGTGGACGGCCTCCAGATCGACCCCGCGGGAGGGACCTTCACCAGCTTCGCGGGCGTCACCTTTCCCAACCTCTGGATGGTGGACGACGGTCTCAACGACCTCGCCGTGGTGTCCACCCAGGGATTCGGCACCATCGCCACCGTCAACGGCGTCGGGCTGCAGGGCGGCACCGCCCTCGGCGTGTACCCCACCACGGTCGCGGGGTTGATCCCCAACGCCAGCGGCATCTGCTTCCTGGCCAAGGACATGACCAACCGGCCGCTGCTCATCGACGTCAGCCCCACGGCCCAGACCACCCCCGGAGCAGTACGGATAGACCTGGCGGGAGGCGACCCGTCCGCCGTGCTCCAGCTGTTCCTGGACCTCACGGCGGTGGTCAACACCCCCGGCGGCGCCCCGTCCCGGATCACCGGCCTCCTGCCTCCGACCGTGGGCGGCTTCGAGGGTGTCTATCTCCCGCTGCCCCTCTCTCCCCTCCCCCTGTGGTCTTCCACGGTGCCGTCGGACACGCCCCTCGATTCGAAGGGCAGCACGTCCTGGACCTTCACCGTCCCCACCGCGCTCCCCGCCGTGGTCGGCGTCATCATCCAGGTGGCGGACTCCAACCTCCGCGCCTCCACGCCGTTGCTGGTGACCCTGCAGTAGGCCTGGACCCCTCCCGGCCTCGCTGCCCTCGCCGGTTGCCGCTGACGGAGCGCCGCCGGTAGGATCAGCTCGTCATGGACAAGGTGGACCAGTTCGAGAGCCTGTTCAAGTCGGCGACCAAGCAGCCGTTCCAGCGCGAGGACGTGAGTGTCACATCGGTGGCGGTGGTCGCCGACGGCGACGCCTCCACCGTAACCGCGTACGCGGCCCGGCTCCGCGGCTTCCTCAAGGTGCTGGGGGCCAACGTTCGGTGGACGGAGATGCCCTCAGACTCCTTCGCCTCCATCGACGAGCTGCTGACGCATCTCGAAGAGGACCACCCGGACCTGGTGTGCACCCACAGGCATGTGGGGAGTCCGAATCGACGCTGGGCCTCGACCCTCGGGGAGACTCTCGACGTGCTCACGCAGGCCACCAGCTATCCGGTGCTGGTGGCGCCACACCCGGCCGCCGATCACGCCGACGCCATGGAAGAGCGGGGCACGGAGACGGTGATGGTCATGACGGATCACCTCACGGGAGACGGGCGGCTCATCAACACGGCGCTTCGGTACACGAGCCCCGAAGGCACCCTGGCGTTGTGCCACGTGGAGGATGACGCGGTGTTCGCCCGCTACGAGGACGCCATCTCCAAGATCCCCGAGCTGGACACGACCGCCACCACCGAGGCGCTGAAGGCGCGCCTCTTGAAGGACCCGGGAGACTACATCGCCACCTGCGACGCCGCCCTCAAGGAAGCCGGCGTCCCCGTCACCGTGGCGGCGGAGGTGACCTTCGGGCACCGGCTCGAGACGTGGCGCGAGCTCGTCCACAAGCACAACGCGGACCTGCTGGTGATGAACACCAAGGACGAGGACCAGCACGCCATGCACGGGCTCGCCTACCCCATCGCCGTGGAGATGCGTGACGTCCCGCTGTTGATGCTGTGATGCCCATGCTCCTCGAACAAGACGTCTCCACCGGCGTGACCATGCTCTTCACCGCCATCCTGGTGGGGCTCATCGCGTGCCTGGCTCTGGAAGAGAAGATCCACGCCAAGAAGTCGGTCATCTCCGTGGCCTTCGCTCTCCCGTGCCTGTTCCTCGGCGCCGCCCTCGGGTTGCTCCCAGACAAGACCGTCGTCTGGGGCGGCCATGAGATCTCGCTGCCGGCGTTCATCCCCTCCGTGGACTGGAACGTCATCTCCATCATCCTCGGGGCCAGCCTGTTCGTGGACATCGTGTCCAAGTCAGGCCTGTTCACCTGGATCGCCATCCGCCTCACCCGGGTCTCCGGCGGGGACCCCATGAAGCTGCTGTGGTTCTACGGGATCATGACCGTGGTCTTCTCCGCGGTCCTCAACAACGTCACCGCCATGATCATCGTGGGCTCTCTGACCGCCGTGAGCCTGGAGAAGCTCGGGCGCAGGGAGAAGCTCCTTGCCTTCCTCCTCATCGAGGGGCTGCTCACCAACATCGGCGGGTTGCTCACGCTGATCTCCTCCGTCCCGAACATCATCGTGGGGACCGCCGCCGGGATCTCGTTCGTGAGCTTCCTGGTGAAGTCCGCCCCGTTCGTGGTGGTGGCCACCGCCGTGACCATCGTCCTGGGCGCCCGGATGTTCAAGATCACGAAGCTGGCGTCTGAGGAAGAACGAGCGGCGGCGGCAGAGCTCGTGTCGGGATTCGACGAGAACGACGGGATCGAGAGCCGGGGGTTCTTCTGGTTCGGCGCCGTCATGACGGGCTTGTTCATCCTGGTCATCGCCGGCGCCTCAAGCCTGCCGGTGATCAGCGAGCTGGGGATGGGTTACGTGGCGCTGCTGTTCGCCGGCGTCATGCTGCTTCGCTTCAAGCACGTGGCGGACCGCTTCTACCAGGCCATCGACTGGGATCTCCTGGCGTTCTTCGCGGCGCTGTTCGTCACCATCAACGTCATGGAGCACGCCCGGGTCCTGGACCTCATCGGTGACGGGCTGAAGGTGATCATCGGAGACGGGGAGGCCCTGGGCCAGGGGGCCCTGCTCGTCTCCGCCGCGGGGTTCTCCTCGGTGACGGACAACATCCCGCTGGCGGCCATGCTGGCCAAGATCCTCGGCTCCATGCCCCCGGACCAGGTGTCCTCAGGGCTGTGGTGGTCCGTGATCTTCGGCGCCAACCTGGGCGGCAACCTCACGCCCATCGGCTCCGCCTCCACCCTGGTCGCCGTCACCGTCATGCACAAGCACTCCCTGCCCATGAGCTTCGGCGGCTTCGTGAAGGCGGCGCTCCCCTTCGCCCTCGTGCACATCGGCCTCGCGCTGGCCTACGTGCTGCTGTTCATCTGACCCGACTCAACGGCCGACGCTCAGCAGCCCCACGTCGAGGTAACAGGGACCGGTGTTGTTGCGGCAATGGACGGCGATCACGTTCCGTCCGTTCACGAGGGCCGCCCGGGCCTCCTTGGACAGGGGGAAGGTGCAGTAGTCGCCGTTGGACCATCCCGCTGCCGTGACCGCCAACACGCCGTTGATGTAGACCTCCGCGTCGTCGTCGTGGCAGATCTCGATGCGGAACTCCCTGGAGTCACCGGGGACGATGCGGAACTCCCGCCGGGTCCAGATCTCCTTGGTGTTCCAAGGGGTGCGCATGGGAGTCTGAGCGCTGCCCGCGCTGCCGAACCCGGACTCCCCCTTCTTCCAGCCCAGGTCGCGGTACGTGGCCTGGTTCCACTCCGCCGGTGGCTGCGAGACCGTATAACGCCACTGGACGCCGCCGTTGCGGGCGATGGGGATCAGCTCCTCGGTCCGCGCGGAGACATCCGTCAGGTCCTCCGGGTGCGGATCGGCGAACAGCTCGATCTCCTTGAAACCCACCACCGACTCCTCGTTGGCGCGATGCCCGCGGTAGGTGCTCAGCACATCGATCCGGATCGAGCGCACGGAGGTCTTGGAGAAGCGGACGATCTGCTTGCGCGACGGTGCATCGTCCAGGCGCACGCGGATGGGCTTGCCGTTGTTGATCCGCACCTGGATGTCCTTGGCCCGGGCCCGCCCCTGGGTACCGATGGTGTAGGGATGCCCTTGGGTCAGCTTCAGCACGCTGGCCCGAACGGTCCGACGCAGCCGCAGTCGGATCCAGGGCCGGACGTCGTCGTTCTTGCACCACCAGGAGGAAGCGTGGCGCTGGTCGGCGGCGTACACCGCACGAGACCAGCCCCATGCCTCGGAGGAGGCCTGGGCCGTGACCGCGTCCACGTGCAGCAGCTGCCGCGGGCCGTCCCGCCGATTCTCCCGGTGCCAGGGCTCCTCCACGTCGTCGATCGTGAACTGGAGGATGTTGGACTTGTAGACCTTGGCCTTGGCGCGGGCGTCGATGGGTTGGATGTCCAGCTCAGCGTGGATGGAGAAGCTGCCGTTCCTGGTGAACGCGTGTTGGAGGTGGCACGGCGCCTCCAACAGGTCCTTGGGCCGCGGGTCCTCGACCGTATGGACGGCCTCTCCGTCCACGAACCACCGCAGCCCGTTGACCCGGTCACCCTGCTCGAGGAGCCCGCGCACCACGCCGAGGGCGCGGACCCACGCGATGAAGGGCCGCTGCGCGCTCATCCCGACGGAGAACGGCGCCTCCTTGGCGGCCTTCTGGGCGGCCACGGCCCGAGGCCCCAGCCCCGAGGTCCGGGATCCCCGCCGGAGGAACAACAGGGCGAAGCAGGTCTCCGTGTCGCTGTCCTTCCAGACACCTGGCGGCTTCTGCGCCGCCACCAGCACCTTGGTCCCCTCCGCGTGCCAGTCGTGGCTGCCCACCCTGGCCTCGTCGGTGAACGCACAGACCCGCTCCAGGCCGTAGAGGTAGTAGTAGTGCCAGGCGGGGTTGGCGTTGCCGTTGTGGCCGAAGTCGATGGCCCGATCCACCGCCCAGTGCTTCTCCAGCCACATGAAGCCGCGTTTGATGCCGACCCGGAGACGACCCCGCGCGCCATCGGAACCACCCATGTCCTCCAGCATGTCCCGGCACAACACCAGGGCGGTGATGCCGGCGCAGGTCATGGAGGCGGAGTGCTTGCCGCCGGGGCGGTACGGGAACCCACCGTAGGCGTCCTGGTCCGTCAGCAGGTCGTCGGCGATCCGCGTCCACAGGGAACGGCTCCCCACCTTCACGCCGCACTTGTGGGCGGCGCGTAGACCGAGCACGGCGAACTGGGTGTTGGAGAGATCGGTCCAACCCATGTCCCCTCCCGCGTGATTGCCGGGGTATCCCCAACGACCGCCGTTGCGACGCTGGCCGTTGCCCGCGGAGCGCACCAGCTTCTTCGCGTACTCCTTGACGATGGCCATGGGGCGGGAGTCGCCCAGGGCCTCGTAGGCCATGAGGGCGCAGCCCAGGTCGTAGGTGCGATGCAGGTCCTGCCGTTCGAGCCAGCTGAAGGCCGCCTCGATGGCGGGATGATCCGGTGGGACCCCGCACTTGAGCAGGGTGTAGGCGCAGAACGCCGTGAAGCCCCGGTAGTGCTCGAACTGCGAGCCGCGAAAGGACCCGTCCGTGGTCTGCGCGGAGAGCAGCCACCCCACCCCCTTGGCGATGGCGGCGTCCACCTCGTCACGGGTCTGGGCGGTTGTGGGGACCTGCCCGAGGGAGACGAGCAGGAGGCACGGGAGGAGCACCTGGCGGGGGACGCGGAGGGACATGATCGTCCTGATCCTACACCGGGACCGGACCGGAGCGTCCGGTCATGCCCTGGCGACGACCCCGTCCTGGGCTCAAACGGCGCCGCAGACGGGGCAATCGCTACGGCGGGCGATGGTCATGGTGCGCATCTCCATGGTCCCCAGGTCCATGGTCAGGAGACGGCCGGCCAGGGACTCGCCGAGCCCGGACAGGAGCTTGATCGCCTCCATGGCGCCCAGACAGGCCACGGTCCCGGAGACCGCACCGAACACCGGAAACTCGCGCTTCCAGGCCGGTGGCTGCTGGGGATAGAGACAGGCGAGGCACGGCGTCTCCCCCGGCAACACGGTGGTCACCTGGGCCTGCAGCTCGTACATGGCGCAATCCACCAGGGGTTTGCCCTGAGCCACCGCCGCCCGGTTCATGGCGAACCGCTCTTCGAACAGAGGCGCGCAATCCACCACCAGATCCGCCTGCGACACCAGCCCCGCCGCGTTCTCCTCGGAGACGTTCTCCGCCACCTGCACCACGTCCAACCGCGGGTTCAGCTCCTTGAGCCTGCGGCCGGCGCAGGCCACCCGTGAGGTCCCGAGGGCTTCGTGGGTCATGAGCAGCTGACGGTTGAGGTCGCTGGGCTTGATGTCCCCCGCGTGGGCCAGGATCAGCCGCCCCACTCCGGCAGCCGCCAACTCGTAGGCCACCACGGAGCCGAGCCCTCCCACCCGGGAGACCAGGACGCTCGCCCCCTTGAGCTTCTCCTGGCCCTCTTCCCCGAACCCGGGCACCCACATCTGCCACTGGTAGGTCGCCCGGTCGTCGTCGTTGAGTGCCCGGCGCGCGCCGCTCACCATCAACCTCCGGACATCGGAGCCATGACCACGAGGGTGGCCCCGTCCTGCACCTCGGTGGCGGCGGGGTCCGTCACCTGCACGTCATTCATGGAGACCAGGATGGTGGGCGCCACCGCGTCACCGAGGAAGAGCAGGTCGCTCAACGACCCCTCCCGGGAGCTGGCGGCGGCGGACAACACGCCCGCCACCGTGGCACCGGGTTCCGCGGTGACGGTCTCCTGCGCCGCCCCCGCGGCGTCACGAAGCTGACCGAACCAGATCAGGTGGACGTTCATCAGCAGAGAAGACCCGGCCGTTCTCGACCCTCAGGATTTGATCTCCCAGGGACCGCGCGTCCGGGGAGCTATGGGTAACCAGTAACACCGTACAGCCGGTGGCCTGCCTCACCTGGCCCATGAGCGCGTGCATCTCGGCCCGCGTCTCATCGTCCAGCGCCGCGAAGGGCTCGTCGAGGCAGAGCACCCCCGGATGGTAAGCAAGGGCTCTCCCCAGGGCTACTCGCTGGATCTCACCCCCTGAGAGCAACGCGGTGCCGCGATCCAGCAACCCCTCCAGGCCCAGCAGGCCCGCCAGCTCCGCCGTGCGCGCCTCCACCGCCGCCCGCGGCTCGCCCCGCACCCGCAACGCGAAGCCGAGGTTCTCCGCCACGGTCATGGTCTGGAACAGGGCCCCGTCCTGGGGGACGTAGCCGATCCCCCGCTCCGCCGGCTTGAGCGCCGTCACGTCCACACCGTTCACCAGGATCCTGCCGCTCCGCACCGGCCGCAATCCGCAGATGGCCTCCAGGAGCGTGGTCTTGCCCGCACCGGAGCGCCCCATCAGCACGTGGCACGCGCCCTCCGGGACCTCGAAGGTGACGCCGTCCACGGCGAAGTCCCCCTGTCGGATCGACAGCCCTTCGAGCCGGATCACAGGACCGCCCTCCCGGCGCCGAAGCGCCTCGCCACCACCAGGATGATCACGGCGAAGGTGACCATCATGAGGGACACGGCGGTGGCCGCCTCGATGTTGCCGACGCTCAACTCCAGGAACACGGTGGTGGGCAGGACCTCCGTCCGCATGCGGAACGAACCGGCGAACACCAGGATGGGTCCGAACTCGCCCAGGGCCCGGGCCCAGGCGATGGTCGCAGCGGTCACCACGCCGGGGCGGGCCTCCGGCAGCACCACCGAGAAGAACGCCTGGGATCGGGTGCACCCCAGGGTCAGGGCCACCTGCTCGCGACGCGGATCGATGCGATCGAAGGTCGCCACCATGGTGCGCACGGCGAAGGCGCACGCCACCGCGAACTGAGCGATGATCACCGCCGAGACCCGGTAGGTCACCTGTCCCAATTGATCCTGGATGAACTGACCGGGAGCGGTCTGAAACAGGATCAGCAGGCTGATGCCGATCACCAGGGGCGGCAGCACGATGGGGATGTCCAGCAGCGCGTTGAACAGGGCCTTGCCGCGGAATTCGTAGCGCGACATCAGGTAGCCGATGGGCACCGCCACCCACAGGCTCAACACGGTGGTGATGGTGCAGGAGATCAGGCTCAGCCACAGGGACGCCTGGATCTCTCGCTGGCCCAGGGCGTCGGTGATGTCGTCCCAGGAGGTGAACGCGGCGTCGGCGATCAACATGGCCGCCACCAACGTCACGTACACCGCCCCCAGACCGATCATCCCCGCGAAGAACGGCGCGTCGGAGCCGACCCGACGGGGCTTGGGAACGTCGCTCATTCCCCGATCCACCGGAACCCGACGGACTCGAACCGGGCGCGAGCGGTCGACCCTCGGACACGTTCGAAGAGTCGACCGAGCAGCCTGGGGTGATCCGTCTCACGACCGATGGCGTAGCTCTGGAACGCCACCGCGTCGTCCACGCCCACCTCCACCGCCTCCAGCCGGTCACGATTGCCGTCATGGGCCAGGACGTTGCTGCGATAGACCACCGCCGCGTCCAGGGAACCGGTGAGAACCTGGTTGACCAGGATGTCCCCGGTGGGTGAGTACACGTCGGCGCCCGCGTCCACCGCCGACCACAGCCCGGCGCGGACGATCATCCGCCGCGCCAGCTCCCCGAGGGCGCTCTTGTCCGGGTCGGCCAGGCCGATCCTCAGCTCCTCGCGACCCAGGTCCGCCAACCCCCGCACCTGTCGTGGGTTCCCCTTGGCGACCAGGATCACCATGTCGTTCTCGGTGAGATCCCGCGGCTGCTGGAAGCCGTCCTCCACCGCGTCCATGAACGACCGATCACAGGAGACGTAGGCGTCGGGCCAGGTCCCCGCCTTCATGAGGGAGACGAGGATGCCGCAGCCGTTGTACTGGGTGGCCACCTCGCAGCCCTCTCGCCGCTCGAAGGCGGCGATGGACTCGGCGATGCCCGGGCGCAGCATGGCGCCGCTGAACAAGATCAGCCGGGGCACCTCCGCCCAGATGTCTCCGTGCACCACCTCGAACCCGCAGGCCTTGAGCTCTGCCAGGCCCCGGTCACGGGCCGTCAGGTAACGGGCGAAGCGCAACGCGGAGGTGGGCGTGGCGGTGGTCCTGAGCACCGCAGCGGCCAATTGGCGACGGGCCCCGCTCAACTCGGGCAGGTCCACGGCCTCGAGCTCCGGGTAGGCCACCAGGGTCGCGTCCCAGGTGACCCCGGCGTCCACGGCCCCGAGCTTGACGTCGTTGGCCACCTCATTGACCGTGGGCTTCATGGTGGCCAGGCGCTCCTCCAGCGCCTCCCACTTGCCGACACGGCTCAGCTCGTTGCGGAGGCACTTGCCCACGGCCGCCGCCTCCGGGTTCGCAGACCCCACCCGCACGTCCTGCCGGAGCAGGTCGGGGAACCCGCGGATTCCCTTGGGGTTGCCCTTCGCCACCGCCACCACCGGCCGCTGGATCGCCAGCGGGAACGCCTCGTCCACCAGGTCCAGCTCCCGGGCACGGTCCACGTACGCGACGTCCGCGGCCACGTACAGGTCTCCCTCCGTGGCCCCCCTCAGGGTGCTCAGCAAGCTGCCGGACCCGCCGTAGTTGACGTTCACCCGGACCCCGAACTCTTCCTCGTACCGAGCACGCACCTTCTCCATGGCCGGGCGCAGGCCGGCGGCGCAGTACACGGTCAGGGAGTCGGCTTCGGGGCCGCTGCTCTCACGTCCGGGGCGCAACCCCAGCAGCACGAATCCGGCCACCAGGACGCACACGGAGATGAGGGCGAGCGTCGCCGGCGAGGCGGCTCCACGGCGAAGCTCCGATGGGGTGTTCATGGGGCCGGGAGCGTATCAAACCTGCTCTTGGGCGGCAGGCGCCCACGGCCGCGGTGCCTAGCCGGAGACCTGGCCGTCCCGCAGGTGCACGACCCGGTCCGCCAGGGCGTCCGCGTCGGCGCCGTGGGAGACCATGACCACGGTGCCGCCGTTGTCACGGAACGTCCCCAGGTGACGCAAGACCTCGGATCCGTTCTCCGGGTCCAGGTTCCCGGTGGGCTCGTCCGCCAGGATGATGGAGGGCCGCCCCGCCAGCGCTCGACCCAGGGCCACCCGCTGCCGCTCCCCTGCGGAGAGCTCGGAGGGGCGATGGGACTCCCGTCCGGACAGCCCCAGATCCGCGAGCACCGCCGCGGCCGCCGCGCGGTCACCGTCCACGGCCCCGAGCATGACGTTCTCCACGATGTCCAGGTACGGGACCAGATGGAACAGCTGGAAGACGAACCCCACGTGCCGCGCGCGCAGCGCCGACCGCTGCTTTCCATCCGCGGCGTACAGGTCCGTTCCCTTCAGATCAACCAGCCCGCTGCTGGGGTGCAGCATTCCACCGAGGCTCAGCAGGAGCGTGGTCTTGCCGCTGCCGCTGGGGCCATGCACGCAGGTGAAGGTGCCGCCCTCGAATTCCAGGTCCACCGGACCCAGGGCGCGGACCGCTCCTCGCCGTCCTTGGTAGGTCTTGCCCAGGGACCGGGCCATCAGCACCGGCTCAGTCACCGCGCAGCACCTCCGCCGGGTCGCGGGTCACGGCGAGCATGGCGGGCACCAGGCTGGCCACGGCGCACACCAGGGGCGCCGCCACGGCGGCCACGGGCAACAGCAGCCACTCCAGACGCACGGACTCCGCCGGGATCTTGAAGATGCCCGGGGCGAAAGGCACCGCCAGGGCGCTCCCCAACGCGAAGCCGAGGGCCGCCCCCGCCACCCCCAGCAACGCCGCCTTCTGAAGGAACAAGCGGGCGATGAACCCCGACCCCTTGCCCAGCGCCCGGAAGGTCCCGACCTCCGGCAGCCGCTGCCGCACGTTCAGGGTCATGAGCAGGGCCACCCAGGCGGCGCATCCGAGCAGAGCCACGGGCAGCAGGAACGCGTTCTCCCGCTGCAGCGTCCGCCGCTGCTTGGCGCGGGCCTCCGCCAGGTTGCGCTTGTGCACCAGATGAGTGTCCGGCAGCAACGACTCCAGCTGCGCTCGCAGCGCCGTCAGAGGATCACCGTCGGGCTCCAGGCACAGGCAATCGAGGGCCTGGATCTCGCTGAGTCGTTGCTCCGCGTTCAGGAGCGCCTGGACGTCCTTCAGGGCGCCCCACACGCGGATGTCGTCCGAAGAGCCCGCTTCGCCCACCACCTCCACGACCTTGAGGGGGCGTCCGAGCACCGTCACCTCGTCCCCCTTGGACTTGCTCAGGTGGAGGGCAGCGGCGTGCCCCAGGTAGACCGTCCCCGGCGGCACCTCGAAGATCATGGGGGGCTTCTGCTTGCCGGGCGGCGAGTACTCCGGGGACAGCCCCGTGAGCAGGAACCCGCGGCCGTCGATGGTCACCTCACGCTCGAGCCGTCCGATGAGGTGGTTGTAGGTGAGCCCCTTGGTCTGCGCCAGGCGATGGATGTAGTCCTCGGGGAACGTCTCGCTGCTGTAACCGTCCAGCCAGAAGCGCTCCATGTCCGCCGCCTTGGAGATGATGCGCAGGTTGTAGCCCAGGTCGCGCATGTGGACCCTCGCGCGGTCCTCCCTGGCCTTCCCGGTGCTGAAGAACACCACGAACAGGGCCACCGCCGACGCCACCCCGGTGACGATCAGGACGGCGTTGGCGCGGTTGTGGCGCAGCTCTCGGAGCACCAGGGAGAAGACCCTCAACCGTGCCTCCTGGCGGAGGTCATCACCACCGCCACGCCGATGCCCACGATCAGCAGCAGCGCCACCACCGCGAGCACCATCCAGGAGACCACGACCCCGGCCACTTCGTTGGGAGACGGAGCCTCTCCCTCATCCGGTGACGCGGCCTCGCCGCCAGCGTCATCAATCGCCGGGTCCTCCACCGTCTCTTCGTGATACCCGAGGCCCAGCGGGTCCACCCCCACGGCGCGGGGAGCGTTGGGGGCCGTGGCCTCACGCGCCACGATGCGGGCGATCTCCTGCTTGACCATGGGGTTCCGCCCGTCGAAGCCGAGCACCTTCTGGGCTGCCCCCGCCTGCTCCTCGTCCCAGGTCAACGGGATCTGACCTCCCCGCATGATCGAACGGGGCAGCTCGCACTCACAGTCCTGACCGATGAGGACGATCGCCTGCTTGATGGCGGACGCCGTGATCACCGGCCCCGCGAGCACGGGCCCCATGCGACGACCCCGCCCGTACAGGACCACCACGTGCGCGTCATCCGCCGGTTCCTCGTCGGCGCCCACGGCCCAGTGCAGCACCCGCTCCCGGGTTCGTTCGCTGAACGGGATCACGTGCAGCTCCGGCGGCGCGGCGGCGGGCTTGGGCAACCCCGCCAGCACAGAGCCGGACTGGGTGATCGCTTCCTTCACCAGGCGCGCGGCGCGGCTGTTGTCCGCGACCGCCCGCCCCTCGAACAGCAGCACCACCGCGTGGGCCTCCAGGCAACGCGACTTGAAGTGATCCCGCACGGGCGAGGAGGCCAGCCCATCCAGTTCGTCCCAGCCGTGGCGCTTCAGAGCGTCCACGTCCCCTGGCAACTCGACAGGCATAGTCCGCCCGTCCGGGCTCACCAGCTCCACCCCGAGCTCCGTCCCCGACTCTCCGGGCGCCACCACCACCTCGACGTTGGTGTCCGCGAGGCTGGCCATGGCGATACGCTTCAGCGTGGCGCCCCAGTCTGCAGACGTGCCGGCGGGCACCTGGGCACGGAGGGTCCAGCCGTCCCCACCCAGGTCCACGAAGGCCACGTCGCGCACGGTGTAGCGACACGGCAGGAGCACGACGACCAGGCACAATGCGGCGCTGCAGGTGAGAGGGCGCATGGGCACAGTCTAAGGGATCATCTCCCGCGCAAGCACCCACACGGCGATTCCCAGCACCAGCCATCCCAGGGCGTCCCGCAGACGCCGGGTGCGGATCCTCAACGCCAGAGCGACGCCTCCCACGACGCCGACGCCGGCCAGCCCCGAGACCCACAGGATCTCGCCCCATGGCAGCGCCTGATGGGTCAGGTGACCGAACAAACCCGCGAACGCGTTGACCGTCACCACGGGGAGGGACGTGGTCATGGCCTGCTTCAGGTCCAGGCGCTGCGTCAGCACCAGGGCGGACACCACCAGGACCCCGCCCCCCATGGCCAGGAACCCGGTGAGCATCCCGAGCCCCACCGCCAGCAGGACCAGATGAGTCCGGTGGTCGCCTCGCTCCACACGTACGGCCAGAGACTCGCGGCGCAACGACAGCAGGTGCCAGCCCGTCCACAGCAGCGCCGCGGCGAAGATCAGCATGTGCCCCGTGGGCAGCATGCTCGAGATCAGCCCGCCGGGGAACGCGCCCAACATGGAGAGCCCGGCGAAACGGCAGCCCTCCGCCCAGCGCATGCGTTCGTCGCGGGCGTAGACGATGGTGCCCACCAGGCTGGCGATGCCGATCACCAGCAACGCGCCCGGGAACGCCACCGACGGGTCCTTCTCCATGCCGTAGCGGAACACCGGCACGGCGATCATGGACCCGCCCGTGGGCAGGAGTCCCAGCAGCAGACCGAGCAGGATCGCCAGGAACGCGCTGACGATCACGAGGTCACCGGGCCCCCCCTGATTGCCGCTCCAGGGCCGTGACCCGGTACGGGGGCGCCATGGCGCGGTCCACCTCTTCGAGGGTCAACTCACGATCGGCGGGGGTGGTGATGGCCGCCTGATCCGTCCACCAGCCTGCGGACACGGAGAGCACGCCGTCCAGGCGCGCGATGGCCTCCTCGACCGAGGAAGCTCACGTGTCGCCTCACAAGCCGTTGAACGTGGCGATCCACACCACCTGACCCGAGGACGGGTCCGGCACCTCGTGGCTGGCGTGGCCCCAGGAGCGCCCCCAGGTCAACGCCACGTACACGAGCGCCAGCACCGCGACGGTGGTGATCAGGCTGCGAAGCCGATTCGTCTTTCCCTGCATGCGTGAGCCCCCCAGACGGCGGCGGAGATCAAGAAGAACGCGCCGACCTGATGGGTCACGCCGAGCACCACCGGGATACCGGTCATGACGGTCAGCACTCCGAGGCCGAACTGTAACACCGTCAACGTCAGCACGGCGCGGGCCGGTCCCGGGGCGACGCCCCGGACTCGCCACCAGAAGCCCACCGCCGCCGCCAGGACCACCCACGCCAAGGTGCGGTGGATCCAGTGGATGGTGTCCCCGTCTTCAAAGGGCGCGTCCGCCGTGGCGAAGGCCCGGGACGGCAGGAACTCCCCGTCCATGTCCGGCCAGGTGTCATGGCGCCAACCGGCCTTCCTCCCGGCCACGAACGCGCCCCAGGTGACCTGCACCGCCAGCACGAGCAGGAACCCCCAGGCGGTTCTCCTGTCCCGGGTCGGTCGGCCCTCCTCTCCTCCGCGAAGGCTCAACCACATCCACAGCACCCACATGGCGGTGAACAGGGCCAGGGACAGGTGGACGGCGAGCCGATAGTGGCTCACCTCCGGCCGGCTGACGAGCCCGCTCTGCACCATCCACCAGCCAACGCCGCCCTGCAGACCGCCGAGGAAGAGGGCGACCCAGCCGCGCCACGCCAGTGACCCGGACAGTCGCCCGCGGAAGAAGAACCAGAGGAAGGGGAGGCCGTACACCACCCCGAGGAGCCGGCCCAGCTGCCGGTGGATGTACTCCCACCAGAAGATGTCCTTGAAGTCCTCCACGGTCATCCAGTCGTTGACCTGCTCGAACTGGGGCGAGGCCTGGTACTCGGCGTAGAGTCGCCGCCAGTCCTCGTCGCTGGCAGGGGGCCGCTGCCCCAGGGGGCTCCAGTCCACCATGGACAGGCCTGAGCCCGTCAGGCGCGTGGCGCCGCCGACCACGACCATCACCCCGATGAGGACGAAGGTGACGATCAGCCAGACTGCGATGGCTCGGGAGCCGCGGTTTCCCATAGGGGATGGATAGCCTGACCCGGTCGGGTGTTCAATGTCCGCCATGCGTCTCTCCCTCATGATCGCTCTCGTCGCCCTCGCCGTTCTCCCCCAGGCACCTGCCCAGCGAGCCAGGATCAGCTTCCAGAGCACCGCTGACGGGTCCCGGCAACCGGCCTGGCTCACGCTCCCGGACGACCATGGGGGGGAACGTCGCCCCTTGCTCGTGCTGCTCCACACCTGGAGCGGCGACCTGAACCAGCGCCACCCGGAGCTGGAGCGTGCCGCCCTCGACAACCGCTGGATGGTGCTCCAGCCGGACTTCCGTGGTCGCAACGACCACCCGGAGGCCTGCGGATCGGACCTGGCGGTGCAGGACATCGTCGACGTGGTGGCGTGGGTCCGTGAACGTCACCCGGTTGACGAGCGTCGTGTGTACCTGGCGGGCTGGTCCGGCGGCGGCCACATGGCGCTGCTCATGGCGGGACGGCACCCCCAACTGTGGGCGGCGGTGTCCGCCTGGGTACCCATCACCGACCTGGCCCGGTGGCACGAGCGGCACGCGGCCGGCAAGTACGGCGCCATGATGCGCGCCTCCTGCGGCGGCGCCCCCGGAGCCTCCGACACAGTCGACGCCGAGTATCGCAAGCGCTCTCCCCTCACATGGCTGCATCAGGCCAAGGACGTGCCCCTGGACATCGCCGCCGGCATCCACGACGGGCACACCGGGTCCGTCCCCGTGGATCATGCCCTGCAGGCGTTCAACCTGGTGGCGGAGGCTCGCGGCGACCGACCCGTGAGCGAACGGGACATGGCCGCCCTGGCGCGGCCCGACGGTCGTCTGCAACGCATCACCACCACCGACCGTGAAGTGGACCCGTCCCTCGGCAGGGAGATCCACCTGCGCCGCTACACGGGCCCATCCCGGGTGACCATCTTCGAAGGCGGTCACGAGGGCATCGCCACCGCCGCCGTCTCGTTCCTGAAGGAGCACGCGCGACCGGCGCCGCGACCGCAGCGCCCCAACATCCTCTGGCTGACCTGCGAGGACATCAGTCCGAACCTCGGTTGCTTCGGCGACCCGCAGGCGGTGACGCCGAACCTGGACCGACTGGCCAGCGAAGGGGTCCGTTACACCCGGGCCTTCGCCCCCATCGGCGTCTGCGCCCCTGCCCGCTCCACCATCATCACCGGCATGTACGCATGCTCCATCGGGACCAACCCCATGCGCTCCGCCGGGCGCCTGCCAAAGCCGGTTCGCTGCTTCACGGAACACCTGCGGGAGGCGGGTTTCTACTGCACCAACAAGAGCAAGACGGACTACAACTTCCAGCGCCCGAAGTCCGCCTGGGACGCCTCGGGAGGCAAGGCCCACTGGCGCAACCGGCCAGAAGGGACACCCTTCTTCTCCGTGTTCAACTTCACGGTGTGCCACGAGAGCAAGATCCGGGCAGCGGAGCAGCAGTACCAACGCCTCACCCGACAGCTGAAGCCCCACGAACGACGGGACCCGGCGCAGGTGGCCATCCCCCCCTATCACCCGGACAGCCCTGTGGTCCGACGGGACTGGGCGCGCTACCGGGAGCTCATCACCGCCATGGACCGTCAGTGCGGGCAGATCCTGAAGCAGCTGGAGGACGACGGACTGGCGGAGGACACCATCGTCATCTACTTCTCCGACCACGGCGCCGGCCTCCCCCGCAGCAAGCGCTGGCTCTACGACTCAGGCACCCACGTGCCCATGATCGTGCGTTTCCCGGAGCGCTGGAAGCACCTGGCACCTGGCGCCCCCGGCTCCGCCACCGGTCGCCTGGTGAGCTTCGTGGACCTCGCGCCGACCGTGCTGTCCCTGGCCGGCGTGGAGATCCCGGAGCGCTTCCAGGGCCACGCGTTCCTCGGCGAGGCGGCGGCCGAACCGCGCGCCTACATCCACGGCTTCCGTGACCGCATGGACGAACGCTTCGACATGATCCGCTGCGTCCGCGACCAGCGTTACAAGCTGATCCGGAACTTCCTCCCCCACGTCCCCTACGCCCAGTGGATCGCCTACGCCGAGGAGATGCCGACCCTGAAGGCGTGGCGTCGGGCCCACCGGGAGGGCCGACTGGTGGGCTGTCAGCAGCTGTTCTTCGCGCCGCGCAAACCGGTGTTCGAGCTGTACGACACCTGGGCGGACCCTCACGAGGTGCGCAACCTCGCGGATGATCCCCAGTACGCCACGGTCAAGGAACGTCTCTCCACGGAGCTCCGACGCTGGATGAACCAGATCAGGGACCTGGGCATGCTGCCGGAAGAGGAGATGAGGTTGCGCTTCGACGGCCCGGAGTACGCCGCCGTGCGCGCTGACCCCACGACCTACCCCTTCGACGCTCTCTGGGACGCCGCCGGCCTCATCAAGGAGGGCGCCGACGCCTTGCCGCGGTTGCGGGCCAACCTCGCCCACGAGGACGCCGCCATCCGCTGGTGGGCCGTCACCGGGATCGAGTCCCTGGGAGACGAGGGCAAGCCCATCGCACCCCAGCTGCTGCCGCTGCTGAAGGACCCCTCCGTGGCCGTCCGACTCGCCGCCGCCTCGGCCCTGAGCCGTCTCGGCAGGACGACGGCAGCGCTGCCAGTCATCGAAGCGGCCATGGGACACGACCACCTCCGGGTCCGGCTGCGGGCGGTCAATCTGGCCGATCGCATGGACGACGCGGCGCGCCCGCTCACCGCGAGGCTCAAAGAGCTGAACCGAACGGATCACCGGGACATCAAGAAGGTCACCGCCAAGGCGCTGCGGGACCTCAACTGATCACGGCGACAAGGGCTGGATCCAGATGTCGCGGAAGCGGATCTTCCAGCCGTGGTCCTGGAGCAGGAGCGGCATGGACTCAGGCCCCTCCTGCTTGCCCGCGCCGGTCTTGCGCGTGAGCTCCACGTCGTCGTGGACGGTGATGCCGTTGTGCACCACCGTGATGCGTGCGTTGGCCACCTTCTTGCCGTCCTTCCACCGCGGCTGGCGGAAGGTGATGTCGTAGGTCTGCCAGACCCCCGCGGGGAGGGCGGCGTTCACGTCCGGTTTGCGGTAGCGGTAGAGGGCGCCGCAGAAGTTGGGCTTGGGCTCACGACCAGCGGTGTTCAGGACCTGCACCTCGTAGCGTCGCTGCAGGTAGAAGCCGCTGTTGCCCTTCCCCTCCGGCACGTTGAACTCCGCGTACAGACGGAAGTCCCCGTAGGGCTTGCGCGTCATGATGGAGCCCTTCCCCGGAGTCACCTGCAGGGTCCCGTCCACGATCTCCCACGGCACCGGGCCGCCCTTCTTCTCCGGCCGCCAGGCGACGGTGGACTCGCCGTCGAACAACACCTCCGCGTCGGCGGGGCGCTCGGCGGCCTTGGTGCGCCCGGCCCAGGCCGTGGCCGCCGATCGCTGCACCGCGCCCACGGCGTCGTGCGGGCGGCTCAGGTCCGCCATCACCGCCACCCGGACGCCCCCATGCTCCCGGACCCAGCACACCGCTCGATCCCCTTCCGCCAGCAGGACGCGACCGTCGATCGGCGCAGCTCGAGGCACGCCCGCGCAGGTTCCCTTCCATCCGGAGGCGGGGACCATGGCGGACACGGGGTGGGGCGCGCCGTGGGGCTTCACCGTCCCCTCCCTCCCCGTCACCCGGATCGCCCCCGACAGGCCCATGGCCCGGGCGACATCCTGATTCAGCTCGTCCGCTTCGCGGAGCAGCACGACACAGCCGCCTCCGCCGCGGACATGATCCAGGAAACCGTCGAAGGGAGCGCTGAAGGTGCGGACCTGGCCACGTGCGGGAGCAATGACCACCAGCAGGATGAGGAGAGCGCGCATGGGCAGAGGATAGCCGATGCGACGAAGCGGGCGGTAGCCGGGGCCCGAGAACGTCAGCGCACGTCCATGAACGTCCCGCCGGTCTCCTCCGCCAGGATCCGCATGAACCGGGCCGCCTCCGGCTTGTTCTCGTCGTTGCGCCGGAACGGGTTGAGGGGGTCCCCCACGAGCAAGGCCACGGTGTGCACCCGCACGCCCCGCAGCCGATTCCATCTCCAGACCCGCTCCAGGATCCGCTCCTGCACGATGGACTTACCCACGGAGGGGACCCCGTCGGAGAGGAAGTAGATGGTGTCGATGCCACGGAAGCGCTTGAACGCCAGCTCCAGGGCTCCGTAGCTGTCGGTCCCACCGCGGGCCACGACCCCGTTGACGGCTCGGATCGCCAGCTGCTTGTTCCGCTTGGTGGCCTTGGGGAGGCCCTCCGCCCACACCCGGATCTTCTGGTCGAAGAAGACTATGTTGAACCGGCTCTGCTCGTCCATGGCCTTCAACACCTTGGTCAACTCCCGGCGGGCGTGCTCCATACGTGTGGGTGTCTTGCTGGTGTCACCGATGCTGAAGTCCATGCTCCCCGACACATCGAGCACGAACACCATGCGATCCGACAGCACCGGGATGCCGAAGTAATCGGGCCCCGTGGGGTCGGCGTAGCCGCTCTTCCCGGGCTTGACCTCCTCCAGCTTCCCCGCCGCCTTCACGGACTTGAGCCACGAAGACCAGGCGGCCCCGTCGGCGCCGTGGTCGAACCCCGTGAGCTTGTGCAGGGTCTCGTTGATGGAGAGGCGCAGGCGCAACGGCTCGCCGCTCATGCGGCGCACCAGCAGGGGAACCGCGGATCGGTCAGGGGCCTGCCTCAGTGCGATGACCGCCTCCTCCCGAACCAACGCCACGTCGTCGGCCAACGAACGGCAGAGGTAGGCGACCACTCCTGGCAGGTCGAGCTTGCGCCCCAGCCCGCGCACGGCGGCGAGACGGATCAACGGGTTCGGATCCCGGGCCGCGGACATGAGCGCCGGCAGCCCCCCAGGTGACGGCGTCAGCCCCAGCACCTCGAGGGCGCGGGCCCTGGACTCCGCGTCCTCACCCCGGGCCGCCACCATGAGGTGTTCCATCATCGGCGCCAGCGCGGGACGCAATCTGACATCCTCGAGCCGCGCCAACGCACCGAGGGCCACGCGACGACGGTCGTCATCTTCGCCGCCTGCATGGGAAGCCAGCCGCTCCACATGGCCCACGGTCCGCACCGCGCCGAGGGCGCGCTCCACCCAGAACGAGACCCCGGACAGGCTGCCGTCGCCGCCGCGCAAAGAGAGCTCCACCAGCCGGTCCACCCACCTCGGGTCCTCCGACAACATGGCCACGGCCCGCAACACCGCCAATCGCATCCGCAGCCGCCGGTCATGGACACCGCCCTCGCGCATCAGGCCGTACAGCAGGCGGCAGGCGCGCTCCCTCACCGGCGCGGGAGCGTCATGCAGGGTCTGCAGCTCCCCCACCAGGGCCTCCACCTCACCGACCCTGGAGCCCGCGTCCACATCGCTCAAGCGCTCGCGGACACTCTCGAGGAGCTGCTCCGGTGCCTGCCCGGGCGCCCCCCCGACCCAAGCGCCGAGGGAGATCACCAGCACGACGCGACGGCATCGACACGCCAGCGCGGTCCTTCCAAATGCAACGGACTCCATGGCGGCACTAGTTTAGCCTGTGGGATCGGACGTCAGGAGACCAAACGGCCCGGCGACGCTGACAGGCTCCCCGCGTCAACGTCGAAGCGACCGCAACAGGAGCCGAGCTCATGACCCTCGCACCCAAGCCACTCGCTCTCACCCTGGTGCTGCTCACCCTCCCTGCCCTCGGGCAACAGGTGTTCCAGCCCGCGACCATCGACCACGTCACCAAGACCGCCCGCGACGGTCAGCACGTGTTCGTCCGCGGCAAGGTCACCGGGTTCCCCGACTCCGACGTCCTCACCCTGAAGGACGACGGCGGGTCCATCACCGTGGACCTGGATCGGGACCCCAAGCAACGGGACGGCGTCAAGCTCTGCCGGGACCTGCCGGTGCTCTGCAAGACGGACCAGGAGGGGCTGTTCGAGCCGGTGAAGGAGCTGGACGCCCTGGTCATCGACCGCGACCCCGGAGCCTCCCCGGTGGCGCCGCCGGCCACCGGCAATTCCCTCGACGAGCGCCTCGCCACCCTCAAGCGCCTCTACGACAAGGGGCTCATCACCAAGGAAGACTACGAGACCCGCAAGAAGGCCATCCTGGACGAGATCTGACTGCTCGACTGCAGGACCCGTAGACGAGACAGCGAGTCGCTCTGCCCATCCGCTGAACGCGCGCTCGAGCTCACGCGGGGTGGATGCGCAGGCGCCTGCGCGCCGCGGCTCTCGTCCAGCCACCAAAGAAGGCACCTCCATGCAACAGCACCGAAACCTCCTCATGTTGATTCTTCTCCCGTCCCTGTTGCTGACCGCCGGATGCGACGAGTCGGACGTCCACGCCATCCGACTCGAGTTGAACGGTGACCAGACCGGAGTCCTCACCGTGACCTCCCTCGAATCGACGGACCGGGCCACGGCCTTGGAGTCCGCATGCTCCGGGGTCGAATTCGAGGCGAGAGCGACTCTGGTTCAAGCACGGGGAGCGGTCGCCAAGGGCGCCGAACTCAGGGTGTCGGACATCCGATTCGAACGAGGCCCGTCGTCCCTCCGAGTGCGCATCCCCCGCGCTGCGGGTCGCACCTGGCCGAGCACCCTGGCGCCGACGGATAGCGCCCAGTGGGACCGCGTACAGCAAACGACCGGGACCAAGGACCTCAAACGGGTGATCCGACTCCAGATCACCCTCCCCCACGAGCCCACGGTCCACGGCTTCCACCCCGAACTCGAAGGGGTCGAGACGTCCATGGAGGAGGACGACGGCCGATGGCGCTGCAGCCTCACGCTGCCCCTGGAGTTGGCGGAGTCACGCCGCGACCTCATCTGGGACCTGCTCTGGCGAAGGGAATGAGTGCGCGGCTGCCCACCCATCGACCTCGTCCGGCATCAGCGCTAGCCCTCTAAGACGGAGATGGCATAACGGAGTATCCGGAGAACGAAACCGCTACGCTCTTCGAATACCGGAGTCGGGTCGGGTGCGGCCCACGACTATCATCCAGCAGGAGACAGGGAACATGGGTATCTGGGACAAGCTCGGCCAGGAGTTCATCGACATCATCGAGTGGCTCGACCCGAGCCGCGACACCATCGTCTGGCGCTATCCCCGTTACGACAACGAGATCAAGAACGGCGCCAAGCTGGTGGTCAGGGAGAGCCAGGTGGCCGTGTTCATCAACGAGGGGGAGATCGCCGACGTCTTCGACCCCGGCACCCATACCCTGAGCACCGCCAACCTCCCCATCCTGGGCAAGCTGAAGGGATGGAAGTACGGCTTCGAGAGCCCGTTCAAGGCCGAGGTCTACTTCGTGAATACGCGGCGGTTCGTGGACCTGAAGTGGGGCACCAAGAACCCCATCATGCTCCGCGACCAGGAGTTCGGCCCGGTGCGGCTCCGCGCCTTCGGGACCTACGCATTCAGGGTCGATGCGCCCGGCTCGTTCCTCAAGGAGATCGTGGGCACGGACGGCGAGTTCACCACCGACGAGATCACGGACCAGCTCCGCAACATCATCGTCTCCCGGTTCGCCGACGCCACCGGGGAGAGCAAGATCCCGGTGCTGGACATGGCCGCCAACTACAACGAGCTGGGCGACGTGCTGCTCGGCGCCATTCAGGGCGACATGACCCAGTACGGCCTCGAACTCACCAAGCTGCTGGTGGAGAACATCTCCCTGCCCGAGGCGGTGGAGAAGGTGCTGGACGAACGCACGAGCATGGGGGTCATCGGCGACCTGTCTCGCTTCACCCAGTTCAAGACCGCCGAAGCCATGGGTGACGCCGCCAACAACCCCGGCATGGCCGGAGGCGGCATGGCCATGGGCATGGGCTTCGCCATGGCCAACCAGATGGCCGGCGCCGTCAACCCGGGGCAGGGGGCCGGCGCCGCTTCTCCGCCGCCGCTCCCGGGCAGCTCCGCCGCCAGCTTCTACGTCGCCCAGAACGGAGCCCAGACCGGGCCCTTCGACATGGACCACCTGACCCGGCTTGCGACCGAGCGAGCTCTCCTCGCCGAGACGTTGGTGTGGCGCGAAGGCATGCCGGAGTGGAAGCCCGCCTCCCAGGTCCCGGAGTTGATCCCCATCCTCGCCAAGGTGCCCCCGCCGCTGCCGCCGCAGTGACCCCCTGTTGAACCGCACACCATGAGCGAGCGCACGACGTCATGACCCAGCCTGCGGCCGAGCGACGATTCCCGTGCGCAAAGTGCGGCGCGAAGCTCCAGTTCAAGCCGGGGACCACCAGCCTCACCTGCCCCTACTGCGATCACGTCAACCCCATCGAGGGCCCGGACGAGGCCATCCGCGAGGTGGACTTCCGCGCCACCCTGGCGCAGCTGGAGGCAGGAGAATCCCACGACGAGGTCCACGTGGTTCGCTGCGACGCCTGCGGCGCCGAGACCACCTTCGACCCCAACGTCACCTCCGCCGCCTGCGACTTCTGCGACTCCAACATCGTCGCCCAGGCCAAGTCCACCCGCCGCATCACCCCCAAGGCCCTGCTCCCGTTCCACGTGGACCGCAAGAAGAGCGTCGCCCTCTTCCGCAAGTGGATCGGGGGCCTGTGGTTCGCGCCCTCGGAGCTCACGAAGCGCTCACGCATCAAGGACCGGCTGGCCGGCGTCTACGTCCCCTACTGGACCTTCGACTCCGACACCACCAGCGACTACACGGGGCAGCGGGGCGACGACTACTGGGACACGGAGTTCTACACCACCACCGAGAACGGCAAGACCGTCACCCGCACCCGACAGGTGCGCCGCACCCGTTGGACCAGCGCCTCCGGCCGCGTCTTCGACTCCTTCGACGACGTCCTCGTCCTGGCCAGCCGCACCCTCCCCTCCAAGATCACCAACAAGCTCGAGCCCTGGGACCTGGACAACCTCGTCCCCTACGACGACTCCTACCTCGCCGGCTTCAAGGCGGAGAGCTACCAGGTGGACCTCCCCCAGGGGTTCGACCTGGCCGAGGACAAGATGGAGGTCCTGATCCGACGTACGGTCTGCCGCGACATCGGCGGCGACCATCAACGCATCCACAGCCTCTCCATCCACCACTCGGACGTCACCTTCAAGCACCTCCTCCTACCTGTCTGGATCAGCTCCTACCGCTACAAGACGAAGATCTACCGCTTCCTCGTCAACGGCCGCACCGGCGAGGTCCAGGGCGAACGCCCCTACAGCTTCTGGAAGATCTTCCTCCTGGTGGTCGGCATCCTGGCGGTCATCGGCGGCGTCGTCCTCGCCACCCAGATGTAGCCTCTCCAGAGCACGGATCCGAGTCCGCAGAGCACGTCCCCATCGGGAGTAGAATGACCCGACATCTTCGGCATTCTTGGCACCCTCATGGTGGCGTGACCTCCCTGCGAGCTGCCGGATGGCCTCCGGTCCGCTGAGCGCAGGGCCCGGTTACTTGATCTCAAAACGCCATTGCCGGTCGTGCTCTCTGCCCATGGCCGTGAATGCGAAGCGCGCCTCATAGACGCCGCCCTTGAGGGCACTGTAGGGCGTGAGCGCGATCATCCCCCACATGTTCGGGAATCCCCGCGGCGTTCCGGTGCCCTTGTGGCTGAGGTGGCAGGGGATCTCGTGGCGGCGCCTGCCCGTCCTCATGCCGCCCGAGACCCTGAACAGCTTGCATGTGACGTTCGAGAAGTCAGGCGAGTAGGAGGGGAGCCGCGCGATGATCGGCAGCCCCAGGGTGCCCTTGTCAGCTGACAGCGCCGGATGGCTGGGGGATTCCAAGGTGTAGGAACCGTCCGGGTAGCTCGTGCCCGGTGCGGGATGGAGCTGTGGTAGCGACTGCTGGCGCGACTCCGTAGGCAGGTCCGGGTCCGATCCGTAGCCCATGAGGAAAATACGGCCAGTGCCGCCGAGTTGAAGCCCGACATTCCTGGGGTCGATCAGCTGAGGTCGGTGATACAGGGAGTTCATGTTCCCCCACATGGCTTCGGCGCCGCCGCTGTAGGAGATGCAGCTGCTCATGCCGGCGTCGTGTCCCCCCTCGGAGTACCCACGCCTGTCCGGGTCCTCGCTGTGGCCGCTCCCCGGGTTCAGTTTGAGGTACTCAGCGTGCTTCACGCAGTAGCGCTGACGCAGGGCGCTGAATACACCGGGCGGCACCCCCTGGTTCTTGCGTTCTTTCTGCCACTCTTCCCAGACCCTCCGATCGACTCCCGGGTCCTCCATCTTCATCTTCATCGCGGTGATGGAGTTGGGACCGGCGATCTTCATGTCGTGGTAGATGAAGCCGCCGCCGGACGTGACCGTGTGCCAGGGCATCCATAGATTGCGATTCCCGTAGATGACCATGTCCCCAGCCGAACACACGCCGTCGAGATCGGCGTCCACGACCGTCAGGGTCTCCCCCGCCAGCTTGAACTGGCGGCCCGTGACGACACCCCAGACATGACCTCGCCAGGTTCGTTCGATTCGGATGACCGCGATCCCGGTCAACGTGTCGTCGAAGAGCTCAACCTCCACGGCCTTGCGTGAGAGATCTGCGCCGCGCAGCTCCTTGAGAGCCGGTTTCTCGACGCCGCCGACCGACTTGACCTTGAACTTGGACGGCTTGTGTTTGCCGCGTTTCCTCGCAGCCCTCTGCGCCTTGAACCGCCCCTGAAGCCGCACCCCCCTGGCGTGCAGCTCCATGGTCACGCTGCCCACCTGAACCGGCGTACCCAGGTCGAGAACGTGGACGCCGCTCTCGCACCAGGACGCTTCCGGGATCGCAGGCAGCTTGACCCGGACTCCCTCCCAGGTCTCGCGGCCCTCCGGTCCGCCCCCACCCTGAGCCACCACGCTCAACGCGGAAGCGAGCAGGACCAAGATCGACGTCAACATGACCTTCACTGAATCGTCACCGTCAGGAGGTTGCTCTGCCAGAAGATACCGTTAGGCGGAAGTGGCGGCCCGCCAACGAGCACGAACGCCTCACCATGATAGGTCAGTCCCTCACCGCACCCACGGCATGGGGAACTGACGGGCGCCGACCTCCCGGGCCTTGCGCCGCTCCATGGTGATGCTGTTGCGGTGGCCGTCGGTCCAGATGGGCGGGCGCAGGGTCCTGGCCCACTCGAGGTGACGACGGCGAAGCTGGTCCAGGCGCTTCTCGTGGGTGGCGCTGAGGTCGTTGTTCTCCCCCGGGTCCTTGGAGAGGTCGTAGAGGGCCGGGGCCTTCATGGAGACGTCGTGGACCAGCTTGTAGGGGCCGTGGCGGACGGCGTATCCGGCGCCGCCGCAGACGCGCCAGTGGAGGGTGGGATGGGGAGAGCCTTCGCGCTTGCCCTGGAGGTGGGCGCGGACGTCCAACCCGTCGAGATTGGAGGGCAGAGGCACCCCCGCCGCCGCCAGGGCTGTCGGGAGCACGTCCAGGGAAGACACCACCCCGTCGTAGGTGACGCCCGCGGGTAGGGAGCGAGGCCACTTCCACAGGAAGGGAACGCGGATGCCGCCTTCGTGGAGCCAGCCCTTGTTGCCGCGCAGGGGGCGGTTGTCGGAAGACCCGCGGCGACCGCCGTTGTCGCTCAGGAACACCACCAGGGTGTCCTGCTCCAGCTTCAGTTCCCGCAGCCTGGCGGTGATCCTGCCGACGCCCTCGTCGATGCCCCGCACCAGGCCCGCGTAGCGGCGGCGCGCCTTGTGAGGGATGGACTTCACCGGCTCCAGGTAACGAGGCGGCACGTGGTCCGGTGAGTGGGGGGCGTTGTAGGCGAGCATGACGAAGAACGGCTTGGCGCGGTTACGCTCCATGAACGCCAGGGCTTCGTCGGTGAAGTCATCCGTGAGGTAGGTGGGCTGGGTGGCGGTGACCTGGGCGCCGCGCCACAAGGGCGTGCGGTACTCCCCCTCGCCGTCCGCCTTGAAGTAGTGGTGCCCGCCGCCGAGGAAGCCGAAGAACTCGTCGTAGCCTCGCGCCAGGGGTCGGAACGGCTCCCCCGCTCCGACGTGCCACTTGCCGATGTGGGTCGTGGCGTAACCCGCCCTGGCGAGTAACGACGGCAGCATGGTCTCGGTCACCGCGGTGCCGTTCTTCGTGTTGCCCTCGTCGTAGCGCAGGTTGTGTTCGTGACCGAAGCGCTGCTGGTACCGGCCGGTGAGGATTCCGGCGCGGGACGGGCTGCAGTAGGGGTGGGAGACGTAGCCGTTGGTCAGGCGCACCCCCGCCGTGGCCAGGGCGTCGATGTGGGGGGTGGTGAAGTCCTCGCACCCCTGGCATCCCAGGTCCCGATATCCCAGATCGTCCACCAGGATGACCACCACGTTCGGGAGCCGCCGCTCCGGCTGCGCGAATGCAGCCAGCGGCGACAACCCCAACAACAGCAGCAGGAACCGCAGCGGGCGTCTCAACTGCGATAGGGCTCGCGCCCCACGCCCTGCACGGGGATGTCCTGGGACGGCAGCACCTCGTTCTGAAGGGCGTACATGCAGGCGGCGGCCTCGTCGATCTTGCGGGTGAAGTGGACCGAGCCTTCGAGGATCGGCCGCAGCTTTTCCTTGTCCTGGATGCGGGCCGGCGGGTACTCGTGCTCGACGATGAGCGGGCAGCTCTTCACGTCCAGTTCGAGCAGCTCCCGCGCCGCGAGTTGATGATCCAGCCAGTCCACGGTGCGGTTCTGCAGGTAGGCCAACGGATCATGGCGGGCCGTGCCCGGCAGCTCGTGCTCGCAGGTCGCCACCTGCTTCTTCCACGCGTTCAGGTGATCTGCGGGGTTGTCGGAGACCGCGTCATCGACCCAGTCGCCGCGCTCCATGGTCTGGCCCCCCATCCCCCAGGCCGAGATCCCCTTCGCGTCGCTGACCTGACCCTTGACGTGGAAGCCGGCGACGAGGAACGGATACCCCTCATCCTTCAGGTACTGGAAGATGGACCGGGTGTCCTGCCCCATGAGGACCGCGTGGGACGGGTCGTAGTGAATGCGGAACTGGTCACCGACGCCGTGCTTCTCGCAGATCCGGTGGAGGGCGATCCAGGGGCCCGGGGCGTACGCGATGTTGTTGTGGAACGAATCGTCGCAGGTCCAGCCGGGCATGGGGCACTGCTCGACGCGGTACTCCAGCTCACGGGCCTTGGCCTCCTTGAGCAGGGGAATGAACACGTCCTCGAAGTCCTGCAGGTTCTGGTGGACCGTCCGCTGCGTGTTCTTGCCGATGAAGCCGCACACGGCCTTCACGCCCAGCATCGCGGCGGCGTCGAAGATCCGCAGCATGAAGTCGATCTTGGTCTGACGGATCGCCGGGTCGTGGTGCAGCATGTTGTCGAAGTAGGCGAGGTCAGCGATACGAACGCCGGTGGACTCCACCGCGGCCTCCACGCGCTTGGCCCGATCCGCGTCGAAGGGGTCGCGCAGATCGAGGGTGTTGGCCACGGGGTCCAGCATGGCCTCCGCCGGGATGTCCGTGACGGTCGGGTGCAGCGCCGAAGACAGCTGGATCTCGTCGGCCCCCAGGTCCCGCGCGAACTCCAACCACTCCTCCACGGCCTTGTCCGGATCGGGGTCCCGGACCTCACGGGGGGTCAGTTCCTGGAGGGCGGCGGTCAGGACGCCGATGGGCATGAACTGGGGGTCAAAGGCAGCGGCCATGACTCAACTCCTGATAGGCAAAAGACATCTGATTGATCGGGTGGGCAATATCTACCATCTCCGAGGCAAAACCGCCGAAAACAAGGAAACAGGGGGCATATGCCCGTCGTCTGATCCCCAGTTAGAATCGACGGGGAGCGCGGGGCCTGTCCCGCCAAACCTCCGTACCTGGAGACCAAGCACCATGCGAGTTGGCTACCACAGCTCTTTGTGCCTGACGATCTTGACCGCCTTGCTGATCAGCGGCGGCGGGGTCGCGCAGGACGCGGCACCAGGCGAAGCGACGCTCACCGAGCCCGTCAGCCAGGAACTCGAGTACCGGACCCTGCGCAAGTGGAAGCTGAAGCTCCCCGCCGAGAGCTTCAGCCCCGTGGGTGTGGGGTTCGCCTTCGAAGGCACCCTCGGCCAGAGCTTCCCCGTCAGGCTGGAGGGGACCGCCTTGGTCATCGACTCCGACGCTGACGGCACCTTCGACGTGAAGGTGGAGGGCACAGAAGGCCGGGTCACCCTCAAGGGCAAGACCAGCGACGGCAGGGCGTTCAGCTACGCCGTGCGCCTCAAGGAGCAGGCGGGCTGGCAATTCGCCGCCGGCGGCGTGGTCACCACGACCATCGACGGCGTGCGCGTCCAGATCATCGACCAGAACAACAACGGCAGCTACGCCGACTACGGCAAGGACGCCATGGTGGTGGGACGCAGCAAGACAGCGTCGTTCCTCTCCAAGGCCCTGAGCGTGGGCGGCAAGCTCTACGACATCGACGTGGCCGCCGACGGCTCCAAGATCTCCTACAAGCCCTTCGACGGCGCCAAGGGCACCCTCAATATCGACGTCAACACCAAGGCCAAGGTTCTCGGCGCGGTGGTCAGGAGCCTGAACGGCCAGTACTCCTTCGAGCTGGCTCGGGCCAAGGGCGCCATCCCCGTGCCCTCGGGCCTGTACGCGGTGCACAGCGGCGAGCTCGGCCTCGGCGCCAACCGCATGGCCTTCGTCCGCGGCGACAGCAAGCCCATCAAGGTGGTGGCGGACGAGCCGAGGGAGGTCAGCTGGGGCGGCCCGGTGAAGGCCGAGTTCGATTACCAGCGCCGCGGCGCCCAGGTGGGCCTCTCCCCTGACGCGGTGTGGTACTACGGCGACAAGGGCGAGCAGTACGTGAAGTTCTCTCCCCTGGGCAAGTCGCCCAAGTTCACGTTCACGGACAAGAAGACGGGTCGGGAGATCGCCACGGCGTACTTCCCGGGCACTTGCTGAGGCCAGGGCATGGTCCCGGTCGCCGTGAGCGTACCGAACAACATCGACTTCGACGTCAAGATGACCCTCGACAACTGGGCCTTCGGCAAGATCGAAGGCACGCCGCGAGGCGAGTGAACGAGGCTCGACTCCCGCGCTGACTGCCCAGCGCCGCCGCGGCGGGGCGCCACCACGTGGACGCTCCGCCGGGCACCCGCTCCCAATGACGAACGGTTACCATGACCGCTGCGTCTTCCATTACGCCCTCGACCAGAGATCCAGATGCTCATGAGACCCGGAAGCTCCGCGGTTCGCAGCGGTCTGCTCGCCGCGCTGCTGATGCTGACATGCATGAACGCCGCCCCGTGCCAGGAGGGGGAACGGCTGGAAGCCCGCATGCCCGTGAAGGTGATCGCGGGCCGGCTGGTGGTGCGCTGCGACCTGTCTACGCCCTTCCGGCGCATCCCAGCCAACCTGCTCATCGACTTCGATCGCCCCTGCGGTCTGGAGCTGCACAACCGGGCGGCGGACCCGCTGGGGGTGGACAAGGACGGCGGCCAGAAAGTGACCGTACACCTGTCCGGCTTCAACCTGCAGATCGACGGCCGAGAGCACGGTGACGAGGACTTCCTGAACGAGTTCACGCGGCTGTACTCCGTGGAGCTGGGCGAGAACGCCTGCGTAGGGACCCTCGGCTCCAAGGTGCTGGGCAACTACCACGTGACCTTCGACCTGAACGCCGGGCAGGTGCTGCTGCGCCCGCCCGCAACGCGCCAGGACGCCCCCGCTAACGAGGGAGCCGACGACGTGGTCACCGCCTGCACGGTGGTCAACGACCTGGTGTGGGTCCCGGTCCGGCTGGCGGACGGCAGCTTGGCCCAGATGAACATCGGCACGTCCCGCTACGACAGCGTCGTGGATGAGGACATCTGCTTCGACATGGACCGTCCAGCCGGAGACATCGGCTCGGTGAAGCTCAAGACCCTGGACCTCCATCAGTTCGTGGCCATGCGGCCGGAAGAGCTGGTGCAGGTCCACCCGGATCGCGCCCTGGGCACTCTGGGCATCGGCATGCTGGAGTCCGTGAGGATCGAGATCGACCGGGTCAACAAGTGGGTCAAGGTGACCCCCACCAAGGACCCGTCCTTCCCCACCGAGGACCTGGCGTTCTTCCGCGCCCGTCTCGAGGAGGAGCCGGAGCCGCTGCTGGGCTGGCTGAAGCAGCACCCGGGAGCCCGCCTCTCCCGCGAGTGCGCGGAGCTGCTCCTGGATCTGCAGATCGACCGGGAGGCCCCCGCCGCCGAGTTCTCCGCCGCCCTCGAGTGGATGGACAAGACCCGCATCAAGGACCTGCGCACCACCGAGGCCCTCACGACCATGAAGTCCCTGCTGGAAGCCCGACGGGCGGATGTCGCCATCATGGCGGGAGAGCTCGGGGTCAAGAGCGGCCGGGATGACCGTTACCCAGAGTCCATCCACAAGCTCCACAGCAAGCTGGGGGAGCTGCTGCTGGAGTCGCCGGACCAGTCCCGGAAGGCGTGGGAGCACCTGCTCTCCGCCGCCTTCGGCCTGCCCGAAGACGGCATGATCAACCTGCTGCTGGGCCGCTTCTATGAGAAGGAGAAGCGCTACCGTCGAGCCATGTCCCGCTACGTGCAGGCGGTGATCCAGCCGGAGAGCGGCCCCATGGCGGTGACCGCCCTGGAGGGGCTGCAGACGAAGATGTCTGGCGAACCCCTGTCCGTAGACCTCATCGACAAGATGATCGCGGGCAAGGTCTACAACTTCGGCGCGCCCACCCGCTTCGAAGCGGACGAAGGCAACACCACCGGCCGCACCGCCCTGGTGGAGTTCTTCTCCAACGGGCACTTCGGGCGTCGGCTCAGGGAAGGTTGGCGCAGCTTCGCCATCGGCGGCGCCCTGGCGTGCGAAGGGCTGCTCTCCCACTACGAACGGGAGCACTGCGCGGTGCTGGTCTACCACGTGGAACAGCCGGAACCGACGGCGCTCATGAACCCCCTCTCCGCCCACATGGCCAGCTACTACGAAGACGAGCGACCCATCTACTGCAAGGTGAACGGGCTGCACACGGGCCCCGGGGCCGAGGTCTGGAGAAAAGGGGAACAGCTCTACGAGCGCAACCGTCAATTGGTGGCCGACGCCTTGATGGAGGGGACCGACTGGAAAATCAGGCTCTCCGGCGAGGTGAAGGACGGCGTCGTCTCCGGAGAGGCGGTCGTCGAGGGGCCGGCCTCCCCCGGTCTCTACGTGCAGATCGTCCTGGCGGAGCGCGGCGTGCTGTACCCGGGCAAGGCACAGGTGGTGGTGAACCGCATGGTGGCCCGAGCCCAGCTCACCGGCAAGCTGGACGGCGTCAGGTACCTGCCCGAGGACGGCAAGATGACGGTGCCCTTCAACGCGTCCCTCGCCGACATCACCGCCGCCAACGAGAAGTGGCTGACGGAGTACGAACAGGGAGGCGGCAAGCCGTGCTCGCGGCTCTCCACCAGGATCGACCCGCGACAGGTGACCCTGGTGGCCATCGTCCGGGACCTCTTCTCCCGCGAGGTGCTGCAGGCGACCCAGATCAACCCCAAGGGCGCTGAGCCCCGGGAGGACAACCGTTGATCCCGTCCATGGACCGAAACGAGTTCGACGCAGAGCTTCGGGCCGTGGCCCGCAAGGGGGCTGACGTCATCCGCGGTCGACGCGCTCAGGGCGCCGCCGCGCGGGCCGTCAACGAGGCGCTCCACGGGGTCGTCGCGTTGCTCTTAGGCCTCTTGATCGCGCGAGCTGCCGGCGTCCAGTTCACCCTGATGCAAGCGCTCGGGTGGCCGCTGGCCATCGGAGCGCTGTGGATCCCCATCCGGGCCGCAGCGGCCTCCGTGCACCGCGTGGCCCACAGGCCGTCCCTCATGGAGGTGGACCGCCAGCTGGAGTTGAAAGACCGGTTGACCACGGCGCAGGAGTTCATGGGGAACTCCTCCCCCACGCCCTTCATGGTCCTGGCGCTGCAGGACGCCCGCGATCACGTGGAGCGGGCCCGCGAAGCGACCCTGCAAGGGGACCCGTCCTCCTGGTCCATGAGCCGCCGCGAACGTCTGCTGCTGGCCGTCGCGGTGACCCTGGTCGCCATCCTCGGGTACACGGTGACGTCCGCCGCTGCGTCGGACGACGTTGATGACCGGGCGCCGGTCGTGGTCGCCAGCGGCGACGCCGACCCGGACACCCAGAAGCCTCCTGCACGCCCGGACGATCCCACGCCTCCCAAGGACGAGGTCAAGGAAGACACACCGGCGCCGCAAGGGGGCGCCCCGGCCCGACCCAGCAAGGAATCGGCGCCGCCGACCCGGGAGGTGAAGAAGAGCCAGGGCAAGACCGGCCTCGGCCGCTCTGCGGACGCCGCGTCCTCCTCTGGCAAGGGGCGAGCCCGAGGGACGCCGTCAAGCCAGGGACAGTCCTCCAAGTCCGGCAAGAAGCCCAAGCCGAAGAAGAAGTCCGACCCCAAGAAGCGGCCCGACAAGGCCCAGGAAGCGGACAAGGAGCGCAAGCCGGAAGAGCAGTCGGGGCAGACCGCGGGCCGCGGCGCCGCCAGCGGGTCCAACAAGAGCCCCGCCGCGAGCCAGTGGTCGAGCAAGGACCAGGTGACCTCGGATGACGAGGAGGACCTGGAGGACGACGAGGAGGTGGACGACGAGTTCGACAACTCGGACGCCCGCGGCGGCCTACAGCCCGCCTTGCGCGACCGCAAGCCGCCGGTCAACCGCGACCTGGGCATCGGCTTCGGCAACATGTCCAACCCCGACGCCAACGGTCGCGGCGGCCCCGGCGAACGCAAGAAATCCCGAGGCGTCGCCTCGCTGGTGCTCGGGGTCCCGATCCCCGACCACATCAAGGGCCGGCCCAACCCCGGCAAGACCAAGATCACCCAGGAACGAGTCGAACCGCAGGAGGAGGAGATCGCCGCCGACGCGGCGCGCCCGCGGTCACCCCGTGGCGCCCCGGCGGGGCACCTCACCACGCCGGAGCTCGCGCCCTGGATGCAGGATCTCCTGAGGACCTACTTCGGGTCCTTGAGAAAGACCAAGAGGGACAGTCCGTGACCGAGAATCCGACCGACGTAGCCGCGGCCCAGCAGTCCGCCACCGAGTTCCGCCAAGTCCACGATCGCATCAAGGCCGAGGTCCAGAAGGTGATCGTCGGTCAGGAAGCGGTCATCGAATCCGCCCTCACGGCGCTCATGGTGGGCGGGCACGTGATGCTGGAGGGTGTCCCGGGGCTGGGCAAGACCCTGCTCGTGCGGGCCCTCGGGGACGCGGTTGACATCCGCTTCTCCCGTATCCAGTTCACCCCCGACATGATGCCCGCGGACATTCAGGGCACCAACGTCCTGGTAGAGGACGGCGAGGGGCGCCACACGGTGGAGTTCCAGGAGGGGCCCCTGGTGGCCAACATCGTCCTGGCCGACGAGATCAACCGCGCCACCCCCAAGACCCAGTCGGCCCTGCTGGAGGCCATGCAGGAGCGGCAGATCTCCGTCGGCAAGCGCACCATCAAGCTGGAGGAGCCCTACTGCGTCATGGCCACCCAGAACCCGGTGGAGCAGGAGGGCACCTACCCCCTCCCCGAGGCGCAGCTGGACCGATTCCTGTTCAAGCTCCTGGTCGGCTATCCGGAGGAGTCCGAGTACAAGGACATCCTCAACCGCACGACAGGGACCGAGTCCGCGGAGGTGGCCCACGTCTCCAACGGCGACGAGATCATGCGCATGCGTGAGGTGGTGCGGGCGGTGCCCGTCCCCGAACACGTGCAGGATCACGCCGTGAGGCTGGTGGTGGGCACGCAACCCGGCAGCGCCCACGCCAGCGAGCTGGTCAACGAGAACGTGCTCCTGGGCTCCAGCCCCCGCGGCGCTCAGGGCCTGCTGCTGGCGGGCAAGGTGAGCGCCCTGCTGGACGGCCGCTTCGCCGTGAGCAGCGACGACATCAACGGCGCGGCCCGAGACGTCCTGCGCCATCGGGTGATGATCAACTTCCAGGGGCAAGCGGACGGCGTCACCCCGGACCACGTCATCAACTCGGTCATCGAGTCCGTCGGGACCCCGTCCGCCTGATGGCCGGCTCCACCACCGTCACCGCCAAGGAGCTGTTCGACCCGGAGTTCCTGGCGTCCTTGAGCCGTCTGCACATCCTGGCCCGGCGTGTGGCCCGTGGCGGGCGTCACGCGGAGCAGCGCTCCAGCGACCTGGGAGCGGGGATCGAGTTCAAGGACTTCAGGCCGTACTCACCCGGCGACGACTTCCGGTCCATCGACTGGACCGTCTACCGCCGCCTGGGGAAGGTGTTCCTGCGGCTCTACGAGGAGCTGGAAGACCTGCCCGTCTACCTGCTGGTGGACCGCTCACGCAGCCTGTTCGAGGAAGACCCGCCGCGCATCCGCGCCGGGCTCCGTGCCGCCCTCGCGCTCGCCTCCATCTCGTTGTCGCAGCACGACAGCGTCGGGCTGTTCCCGTTCTCCGACGACGTCGAGGTCGCCCTGCGCCCCACCAGCGGCAAGGGCAAGCTATGGCGGTTCGCCGAGGCCCTGGCGGCCCTCGAGCCCGGCCCAGCCACCGACTTCGCCACCGCCATCCAGAACTTCTCCGCCATGAGGCTGCGCGAAGGGCTGGTGGTGATCGTCTCCGACTTCTTTGACCCGGAAGGAGCGCCGGCGGTGGTCAAGGCCCTCAAGGCCCTGCGCCACCGGGTGCTCCTGGTGCGCCTGTGGCGCAAGTCGGACGCCGCCCCCGAACCCGGCGGTGACTTCCAGATGGTGGACTGCGAGACCGGCCAGACCGAGGACGTCTCCGCCACGGGCCCGGTGTTGGACGCCTACAAGAAGGCCTATGAGCGGTTCGAGGACGAGCTCACGGCGTTCGCCCGCAGCAAGCCGGCGGGCACCCTGCTGCTGGACACGGATGAGGACGTGCTGCCGCAGCTGGCGGCCCTCTTCGAGGGCGGGAGCTACCGCCCATGAGCTTCCAGAACCTCTCCGCACCCGCGTTCCTCGCAGGCGTCGCCGCCCTGGCCGCAGGCCTGTTCCTGCTGCAACGGCTACGGGTGCGTTACCAGCCCAAGCGCGTGGTCACGACCTTGTTCTGGCGTGAGGCCCTGGAGGACGCACGGGCCCGGGTGTTCGTGCGCCGCTTCCGGCACCTGCCCGCCTACCTGTTCATCCTGCTCATCGCCTCCTTGCTCTGGCTCGGCTTCGCCGATCCGCGGGGCGCCGGAGCCCAGGACGAAGATCACGTGATCCTCGTGGACGGGTCCGCGGGCATGGCCCACTCGGACCGCTTCCAGCGCGCCGTGGACGCCGCACGGGACAAGGCGGCGGCCCTGCCCCGTGGCAACCGTACGGTCCTGCTCTGCGGCGGCCGGGTGCGGCCCCTGCTCATGCCCGAGGAACACGAGCGGGTCTTCGACCGCCGCTCCGACGGGCTCTCCCCGGAGGCCTGCCCGTCGACCCTCGACGCGACCCTCCGCGCCGTCATTCACAGCCGGCACCCGAACCGGCGGCTCTCCGTGACCGTGGTCGGCGACGGCCCCGTGGACAGCACCTCGCTCGAGCTCCTTCCGGAGGACGTGTCGGTCTCCCGCCTGGACATCGGTGAACGGACCGGGCGCAACAGCGGCGTCGTCGACCTGGGGGTCTCCCCGGCCTCCTCGGGCGCCTGGGATCGGGTGGATGTGATCGCGAGCATCTCCGGCGACAACACGGACGTCTCCGTCACCCTCGACGGTCGTCCGCTCGGCTCGGACACGGTGATCGCCACCCGTGACGACGGCGGCGCTCGGCTGACCATCAAGGACCTGGACGCCACCGGCGCGCTGCTGGAGCTGCGGCTCCCCGCAGGCGACCCGTTGGCCCTGGACGACGTGGCCCGGCTACGGCTGCCGAAGCGGCCCAAGGTCCGGGTGCAGCTCTCACCTTCGCTCGCGACCGTGCTGCGCCCGGTGCTCGTCGCCGACCCCGGCGTCGTCCTCGTGGATTCAGGCGCGGACGTCGCCGTGCGACGTGGCGGCGAAGACACCGGCGGCGCCATCCCCGCCCTGGAGTGGACCACCGCCGGGGCGCAGACCGAAGCCATCCTGCTACGTCACGAGAAGGACCAGGACTCGGAGCGGGTGCTGCTGGAGTCCTTCGACCGTCTGGGTCTGGAGGAGGTGGACACCACGGAGCTGGCCAACACCACCGAGCAGGTCATCTCGCTCGGCGCCACGCCGGCGGAGCGGCGCGGCGTCTCCATCTGGGACACCCTCCTCTCGGACCAGTACAACTTCGTCCACTCCCGCTCGTTCCCCCTGCTCGTGGGCTCGTCTCTCCGCTGGCTCGCCGGCGTCGAGCCGTTCCCGCCCTACGTGGCCGCAGGAGAGCCGGTGGCGGGAGATGATCGGGCCAGGACCGACGCGCAGCAGCGCACCCTCGACCCCGCCGGGACCGCCTTCGTGCCGCCCGTGGCAGGCGCCTACACCGCTGCCGGCGAAGAATTGGTGGCGTCGCTCCTCGACCCTGCCACGACCGTCGGCGCCCCCAGCCCGGGGCTCAGCACGTCAGCGCCCCCTGAGGCCGGAGCCACGGACCCGCTGACCTGGATCGTCCTGGTCGCGGTGCTCCTGATCTGCGCCGAGTGGGTCCTCTATCGCAGCGGGAGGATGCCATGAGCGTGACCCTGCTCTCCCCCGCCTGGCTCGCGCTGCTGGTCATCGTGCCGTTGCTGTGGGTCTTCCCGCGCCGCGCCGACGACAGGAAGCACGCGGCCATCCGCTCCGCCGTGGTAGCCCTCCTGGCCCTGGCCCTGGCTCGCCCGGTGAGCACCGCGGACCAGAGCCCGGACCACCACGTCGTGCTGCTGGACCTCTCCCGCAGCGCAGACGAAGCGGACCGTCGCGACGCCGTCACCGTGGCCCGGGGCATCGCCGACCGGATCGACGACGACGCCGTGAGCACGTTGATGGTGCTGGGTGAGGAGTCGATCGCCGGCGACGGCTTCGATGCCCTGGCTCCCATGTCCTCCTCCGCCGGTGGCTCCTCCTTGTCATCGGCCCTGCTGGCGGCCGCCGCCCGCATCCCCGAGGGCGCCGCCGGAGCGGTCACCGTCATCAGCGACGGGCTGGCTACGGACCGTCGGTGGAGCGAGGCCGTCACCGCCCTCTGTCAGCGCGGCATCCCGGTGCACGGCGTGCAGCTCCGCGGCGCCGCGGGCAACCCGCGTCCCGTCGCCTTGCGCTTCGAGGAACCCATCCGCGCGGGACATGTGACCCGGGCGTGGGTCACCGTGGCGGGGCTCGCGGGACCGACCCAGCTGACGCTGAGTGGCTCCGGCAAAGAGCTGGCCCGCGCCACAGCGGCGCCCGGCGCGTCCGGACTGGCGGTGGTGGCCATGCCCTTCGAGCCCAGCGAACCGGGCTTCCTCCCGGTGGAGGTGACCCTCTCGGCGGAGGCCGACACCATCCCCGAAGACAACCGGCTGCAGCGCACCATCGCGGTGCAGGACCCTCTCCGCGTGCTCTACATGGGGCACCGGATGTCCGAAGGCGGACCGCGCCTCGGAGAGCTGGTGGGCAAGGGCTTCGAGTTCGTGGAGGGCCCGCAGGACGGGGACATGGCGGAGGGTGGACTGGGAGGCTTCGACGCCGTCGTCCTGGACGACCGGCCCGCGTCCACGGTCCCCGCGACTACCCAACGAGCGCTGGTCCGGGCCGCCAGGGACCGGGGGCTCGGCGTCCTGGTGAGCGGCGGAGGGCTCTCCTTCGGCGCTGGCGGCTGGAACCAGTCGGCCCTGGCCGACTCCCTCCCGGTGGAGTTCGTCCACAAGGAGGAGAAGAAGGACCCCAGCACCGCCCTGGCCATCATCATCGACACCTCCGGATCCATGGGCGGCAATCGGATCCGCCTCGCCAAGGAGGTGACACGCCTGGCCATCCGTCGGCTCCTCCCCCACGACAAGATCGGCATCGTCGAGTTCTACGGGACCAAGCGCTGGGCGGCGCCGCTCCAATCCGCCGCCAACGCCATCGACATCCAACGAGCCCTCAACCGCCTCGACGCCGGCGGCGGTACGGTGCTGCTGCCCGCCATCGAAGAGGCGTACTACGGCCTCAAGAACGCGCAGACCCGGTACAAGCACGTGCTGGTGCTGACGGACGCCGGGGTGGAGACCGGGCCCTACGAGTCGCTGCTGCGGCGCATGTCCAGGGACGGCATCTGCGTGTCCTCGGTCCTCGTCGGCCCGGGACGCCACAGCGAATTCCTGGTGCAGATGGCGGACTGGGGCGGCGGGCGCTACTACAACGCGTCCAACCGCTTCAGCCTGCCGGAGATCATGCTCAAGCAGCCGTCCACGTCCCGGCTGCCCAGCTACCGCCCGGGCACCCACGGCGTCGAGCCCCAGTTCGGCTCCGGATGGTGGGGCGACGTGGACCCCGGCACCACGCCTCCGGTCGCGGGTTACGTGGAGAGCAAGGCCCGCGACGGCGCCGAGGTCATCCTCCGCACCGAGCGGGACAAGCAACCCATCCTCGCCTCCTGGCGGCCGGGGCTCGGCCGGGTCACCGCCATGCTCACGGAGCCCACCGGCCTCGGCACGGAGCCCTGGCGGGACTGGGAGGGGTTCGGCCCCATGATGGCGCGGGTCCTGGCCCGCACCGCCGGGGACCAGCGCATGCCCTTCCGCTTCCAGGTCGCTCGGCATGACCACCGCGTCACCATCACCGCTACCCGACGGGTGCGGCGAGAGGTGAGCCCCGTGGCCCGGTTGCTCGGTGCAGGCAACGCCGAGACGCCGCTCACGTTCCGACGCCGCGCGCCCCATGTGTTCACGGCCTCATGGACGGCGGACCCGGACCAGGAGCTGCGCGTCGTGTGCGGCACCGACGCCGGCGCCCTGGACGGCAGCCACAGGGTCGTGGCCGAGGCAAGGGCGGACGTGGCGGCAGAGACCCAGGTCTCCCCTGCTGGCGGCCTGGATCTACGGGGGGTCGCCGCCGCCACCGGCGGGGCCATCAACGATCTCACAGAGGCCAGGGCCTGGACCCCCGCGGTCGCCGGCGGCACGAGCCCCATCAGTATCACCCCGCTCTGGCCATGGTGCCTCCTGCTTGCGCTCCTGGCTTACCTCTCGGACATCACGTGGCGTCGTTGGCCACGGGGACGGTCCACCGGAGCTTGAGACGATGAACAGAGCCTTGCGTAGGACGGTGATGGTCTGTGTCCTGACGGTCACAGGCGCCTACGCCCAGAGCGCACCCGCGCCGGAACCGGACCCGCAGGTGGCCGCGGCCGTGGAGGCCGCCCTGGCCGTCGGACCCGACCCGCGGAGCGAGGCCCTCAAGCTCTGGCGCGCCTGCGCCGCGCGCCACGGAGATATCCAGCCGGCCCTCGACGAGCTGTCCCGCCGCGAGGAACAGGCGGCCGACCGCCCCGCCAAGCTCCCCATCATCCGCATGCAGGCCCGCCTGTACCGCATGGTGGGCGACACCCGCAGGGCGCGAGAGCAGATATTCAAAATCCAGCCCAAGGAGCGTAACGCCGCAGACATCCTGGCGAAGGCAGAGTTGCTGGACGCCCAGGGCTCCACGGCGAAGGCCATCGAGTTCTACGACCGGCTGCTGCAGCTGGAGATCTCCGACGCGCTGCGTAACCGGGTGCTCCTGCGCAAGGCGCTCATGCAGGAGAAGAACGGCGACGGCCCCTCTCCCCTCGCAGCGTTCGCCAGCGACCCGAACCTGGCCCCCCAGCTGCGCAACCAGGCGGCCGTGATCCTCGCCCTGAACAACGAGCAGGAGGCGGCCATCAAGATCTTTGAGGTCCAGGACGGCCCTGGCTCCCACCGCTTCCGGCAGGAGATCCGGCTCGCCGAGTGGTCCATCGAAGCGGGCCTGTGGGACGAAGCCCAGCGCTTCACCTGGATGGCCCTGGACTCGGCCAAGCTGAAGCGGGACCGGCGCTACGCGTTGACCATCCTGGTGGAGGCCTATCGGCGGGACGATGCCCTCGAAGAGCTGACGGAACGCCTGGCCGGCACGGAGCGGTTGTCTCCGGAGGCGCAACAGACTTGGATCGATCTGCTGCGGGAGACGGGCAAGGTTGATGAGGCCATCCGCCTGTTCAACAGCTCTCCCGAGGGTCTGTTCAGCAACGACATGCGTCGGCAGATGCTGGAGATGTGCCGGGAGGGTGGCAAGGAGCAGCTGCTGGAAGAATCCTACGCCCGCCTGATCGGGGAACAGCCCCGGTTCATCGAGTGGCGTGAGGGGCTGGCCCGGCATCACCTGGAGCGGGGCAACCGCGAGGCCGCCATCGCCACGTGGAGCGACTACCTGCAGCAGGCCGCTTCTGTGCCCTATCGCATGGCCGCGGCCCAGAGCCTGATGAAGCTGGGCCTGGACGACCTGGCCACCCGGTTCGCCCGCGCCTGCATGGAGGGTGAGGAGACGCCCCGCAACAACGCGCTGCTGTTCCTCTTCGAGATGGGGCTGGATCGCGGCCGCATGGACGACGCCAGGGCAGCCCTGGAAGAGCTCGATCGCAGCGCCAGCCCGAGTCACCCGAGCCGCATGGACATGTCCGACGCCTGGGCCCGGCTCGGTGACAAGAAGAAGGCCGCGGCGGCCCTCGCCGGGCTGATCGCCGCGCGGGACACGGCCAACCCGGGACCCGACGCGGAGATGAAGCTGGCCTTCCTGTACTCGGAGATCGGCGAGGAAGAGAAGGCCCAGGACCTGTGGTTCGCGCTGTGGCGTCGGGTGGACTCGATCCCGCGGCGGCGCTACGTGGAAGACCGGCTCATGACCGTGGCGGCGCGGCTCGGCACCCTGGCGAAGATCGCCGTGGAGTTGGAGGGCCGGCTGCTGGACGGCACCGCCGACAGCCGCGACGCCGGTTTGCTGGTGCAGATCTACACCCGGGTCAACGACCCGGTGTCCGCCACCGAGATCATCGAGGAGTACATGAAGTCCGCGGGGCGGTCCGAAGCCGACGTGGTGGCGGAGAAGGCCCGCATCTTCATGTCGTGCACGGACTACTTCAATTACGAGCAGGCCATCCGCCGGCTGATCGAGATCGACGGCCCCGAGAACCGCCCGGACCATCTCCGAAACCTCGCCATGAGCATCTTGGAGCGAGGCCAGCGGGAGGAGGCCCGGGGCATCCTCAAGCGGCTCAAGGCCGAGGACGGCGACAACGCCAGCGCGGAGTTCGAGGCGGGGGTGCTCGCCATGTCCGGCCTTCGGAAGGAGGCCCTGGAGGCCTACCGCACCAGCCTGGCCCGCAACCCGGAAAGGGTGGACACCTGGCTGCTGGTGTCCAACACCCTCAAGGACCTGGGCAAGCACGACCTCTCTGCCGGCATGTTCCAGTACCTGGCCGCGACCGCGGAGAAGGACGACCTCTTCACCATCGCCATCGACGGCGTCCTCAACATGCGAGATGGACGCCAGAACCGGGGCGCGCCGGACCGGCTGGTGAAGTGGGCCCGCCGCTGCGCCTTGGAGCGGGTGGCGGCGAGACCGGACAAGCTCTACCTCCATCAACTGGTGGCGGACCTCTCCGATGAGGTGAACGACACGGGGATGGCGATCCGCGCCCTCCGCGCGGCGCTGCCCGTGGCCGGCGAGCAGCGGACACCCTTGCTTCGGGAGTTGATGGACAAGACCAAGGGCAACCGCCGCGGCGGCGGCATCATCCGCATCGTCACCTCCTCCGGCATGATCATCCGACAGGGCAGCGAGCAGCGGCAGGACGACACCAGGGCTGATCACCTCATGTTCGGCCGAAGACTCCTCGGTCAGGGAGACGTGGTGCCTCCGGGCGTGTACCTGGACCTGGGCGCCGCGTTCCTCTCCGCCGGTGAGGTGGTCAACGCAGCCCGCACCTACAACGCGGCCAGCCGCCTGCCGGAGTTCGACGAGCTGCAGCGGAAGATCGCCGCCTCCTTCGAACAGGCCGGGTACCCCACGGAGGCCCTTCGGGTCTACGAACGCATCCTCACGGTGGAGACCTCGGACCTGGAGGTGATGATCAAGGTGGCGGAGCTGCACGAACAGCTCGGCCGGGACGACCTCGCCGTGGGCCTCTACCGTCGCGGCCTGGATCTCCACCTGAGCCGCAAGCTCCTCACCGCCGCCCGCAAGGAACGTGACGACACCGTGCGCTACGTGGCCCGCAACGTGGACACCACGGAGCGCCTGTATCCACGGTTCCTCTCCGGCCTCCTGGCGACCATGCCCCCGGAGCAGGTGGACGCCTGGCTCGAAGCCGCGGAGGCGCGGCTACAGGATGACCTGCGACGGCTCGGCGACGTGGAGCAGGACAAGCGCAAGACCCTCGCGTCCTGCCCCCGGCTGGAGGCGACGGCCCGGCTCCTCCGTCGGGTGGCCTCAGCCCATGACCGCATCCCCTTCGCCGAGCGCATGGACCTCCTGGTGCTGAAGGCGTTCCCCGCGGACGAAGAGCTCCTGGAGAAGCTCGTGCGGGCCCGCCTCTCCGGCGGGTTCGTGGTCTCCGCGCGGAAGCTCATCGCGTCCAGCGATAGGCCGACGGCGGAGAAGGGGCGGCTCAACCTGCTGGTGGGTAGCGGCACGGTCCGGGACCTCCCGGGCAGCGTCGCCGTCGCGGAGGCGGCGACCATGGTCCTCCCCCTCCTGGTGCGCGGTGACGAGGAGACGGTTCGGGCCATCCTCAACCGCCTCGACCTCGCCTCCCCGAGCAAGGAGGACCTCCCCCACCTGCCTCTGCTGGTATCCACCGCCGGCTTCGTCAAGGAGAGCGAGCCCGCCCTTTCCTTGCTGCGACACTGGGTGAGCGTCGCCATGAAGGAGAAGAAGGGGAACGCGCTCTACCAGCCCATCTCGCAGGTGCTGATGAACGCCCGCAGGAGCCTGGACAAGGACCAGTTCACGAGCCTGGTGGAGGGGGTGATCCAGGCCATCGTGGACAACCCGGACCGCTTCTCCGCCATCATCCGCAGGCTGCCGTCTCTGCAGAAGGACGTGGGCAGCGACCTGCTCACAGGCAAGCAGGTGAAGCGGCTCATCACCGCCCAGCTGGCCGCCACGGACGGCATGGTCTACGGCCTCGGCGAGCTGTTCATGCTCATCCCCGCCGAGGATCGTGCCCTGTCCGTGCGATCCATGTGGAACAAGCTCCCGAAGACCGGTCGAGCCATGGTCCTGACGGAGCTCATGGGGCGCCTGGAGGACCCCTGCGAACCCTCTATGGCGTCCTTCATCCAGGCGTCCATACCGGCGGCGCTCCGTGATGTGGAAGACAAGAACGAGCTGGGTTGGTTGTCTCGGGACATCGCCGGCGACGGCTCGGACTCGGAGCTCAAGAACCCGGCCCTGGTCCTCGCCGTCTGTGAGGCGCTGGTGAAGATCGACCCCGACCAGGTGAACCACGAGGTGGGCTCCATCGCGGCGCTCCACGCCCTCGGCCGCGACGACGAGGTCCGGCGCCGCGGGCTGGTCCTCTGGGAGAAGCTGGCCACCAGCACCACGAAGGACTACCTCACCACCGCGGCCATCAACCGACTGGTGGGGATCCTCTCCGAGGACAACGTGGACGCCCTGCTGACCACCCTCGACGGGCTGGAGAAGAAGCAGGGCAAGCAGCCTCGCATCACCCAGCGTCGCCTCACCATCATCGCCACCCAGAAGGACGAACAACGACTCCACGAGGCCTTCCTGAAGGCAGCAGCGGACCATCCCGAGGACGCAGCCATCCTGGCCCGGGTCAACGGGCACCTGTCCCAACGCGGTCTGCGCCTGGACAGCCTCCGCATGCGTGAGCGCCAGCTGGAGCTGCAACCCAAGAACAGCGGCATCCGGAGCTCTCTGGAGAGCGGTTGGAACGCCATGCGCCACCCGTTGCGGGCCCTGTCCGTGCGGCTCGCCGGACGGGACAAGAAGCAGGCGAGGCCGGCGGGCGGTACCGCTGGAGAGAAGAAGGAGAAGACCCCGGCGGCCACGGTGGGAGGCCTGAAGAAAGCCGTGGAAGCCGGTGACGACGACCTGGCGCGGCGGATGTTCCGGCGCCTCTGGAGGGTCTTCCCCAACCGGACCGGGCCCATGTACGGGGGGTTCGTCCTCTCCGCCGGCGCCGGGTTCCGCAATCTGATCTGGCCGCAGGACCCGAAGCCCAAAGAGAACAAGAAGCCGGCGGCGCGCGGGGGCGGCCGGCCCCCCCCCCCACAACACAAAAAAAAACAAAAACCGCCCCCCCCCCCCCCCCCCCCCCACCCCCCCACCCCC
>CAZDQF010000009.1:59326-126801 GCA_964507445.1 uncultured Isosphaeraceae bacterium | reverse complement strand
CCCGAAGCCCAAAGAGAACAAGAAGCCGGCGGCGCGCGGTCGCGGCGGCCTCCCCACGACTCTCGACAAGAAGATCGAAGACCGGCCGGCGACCGCGGACGCCGAAGACGACGAGACACCACCGGCCAAGAAGCCCGAGAAGCGCCGCACCGTATACGAGGTCCTGTCGGAGACGACCTTCGGCGACGACGAGATGCGGCGCCTGCTCCGCAGCCTCTCGGGCGCCGGTCTGGATCGCGCGGCGCCCCTGCTCACGGCCATCGCCCAGGCAGAGGTGAAGGCCCGGGGCGTGGAGGCCACGGTGACGGCTCTCCTGGAGAAGGACCGGCAGGGGCTGGCGGGCAAGCGCGAGTACGGGTTGCTGTTCGCTCTCCTCGAGCAGGCGAAGGACGCGGGGGGCGACCAGATGACGAGCACCCTCGAGTCCTTGATGGGCAACGTGAACGCCAACGACACGGGGCAGCTGCGCCGCATGGCCCGGCTGTACGCCCGCGCCGGGGACGCCACCAAGGCCTCGGTCCTGTGGACGTGGTGCGCCAGCGCGGGCTCGCGACAGGCCAGGTGGGGACAGATCGACCAGAACCTGCTGAACGAGGTGATCACCGAGCTGAAGGGCGAGCAGCGGGACACGGTCGTCACCGCGATCCTGGAGGCCGCCCGCCCGGACGACGACGTGAGTTTTTACCTGGCTAACTACTCGGACGGCGTGCTCCGCACCTGGCTCCGGGTCGGCGGTCCGGACACCGCCCTCGCCAGGTGTGAGGACGTCATCAAGGACGCCATGGACACGTCGCGGGTCATGCAGCGGACCCCGTGCAAGGCCGCCGCATACCTGCTGGCGCGCGCCGGTCGCCTCGACGAGGCCATCCGCTGCCTGAAGGTCGCCTACTGCAAGTTACCGCTCCCTGAAGACGGGGACATCGACCCCTGGTTCCGGGACGAGTGGACCACGTTCGGGTGGGGCTCCTACCACGACTTCCGTCGGCTCTTCCCGCAAGACGTGGACGGCTGGAGCGACCCCGGAGCATGGTTCGCCCGGGCCGCGACCCACATCGACCAGTGGACGCGGGACGAGATCATGGAGAAGGGGTTCGCCTTCGAAGCCCTGGCGGTGCTGTCCATCCGGCTGCACGAGGCCGGTCGCAAGGACGAAGCCCTCAAGTGGTTCGACCGGGCCAGCGAGCTGGCGGGAGACGAGAGCAAGCGACAGCTGTGGCTCGCCGACACGGCCCGGCGCCTGGGCCAGGAAGACCGGGCGGGGGCCATCGAACACCGCCTGTTCAAGTCCGGGCGCCTGCACCCGGAGCGCATCCCCCAGGTCATCCAGCGGATCAACGACACGCAGGGCGCCGCAGCGGCGGCGGCGGTGGCCCGCGAGACGGCCGAGTACTGCATGCATCCGGCGCTGCTGCGATTCCTGATGATGAACCGACTCCAAGACGGAGATTTCCTACGCGCCGCGGGATGGGGCTCCGCCGTGGTCCTGTCAGGCGCCGCGGAAGCCGCCCTCAGCGCCAAGAGCCGGAAGTGACCGAGACCCAGGCACCGCGGTACCCTAAGCTATGGGTCCCATGCGGCACCTCCTCGTCCTCACACTCTGTACCTCTCTCTACGGGCAGATCACCCTCAACGAGATCTGCGCGGTCAACAACACCACCACGGAGGACCTGGACGGCGACTCCAGCGACTGGATCGAGCTGGCCAACGCGTCCCCGTCCATCGTCAACATCGGTGGCTACTTCCTCACCGACGACCCCGCCGACCTGACCAAGTGGCAGTTCCCATCCCCGACCCTCATCGGAGGGAGCGGCTACCTGCTGATCTTCGCCTCCGACAAGAACGTGACCATCGGCGGTCAGCTGCACACCAACTTCAAGCTGTCCTCTGCTGGCGATTTCCTGGCCCTCGTGGCGGCGGACGGGTCCACCACCCTGTCCCAGATCGGGTCCGTGTACCCACCCCAATACGCCGACGTCACCTACGGCCGACAGGGCAACACCGGGCCCTGGACCTACCTCACCAATACCACACCAGGATCGTCGAACCCCGCCAACGGAGACACCTTCGTCACCGACCTGACGTGGTCTCCGGCCCTGCCCTCGGACAGCGACAACATCGTGGTCTCCGCCACCGCCGCTCCGGCGCCGGGCGCCACCATCACCGGCGCCACGCTGCACTACCGCACCGGCTTCGGGCCCGAGGCGACCATCCCCATGTCCCAGTCCGGCAACGTGTGGTCCGCGCTCATCCCGGCCTCGGTGTCCGGCCCCGGCGACATGCTCCGCTGGCGCGTGCAGTTCTCCGACTCCGTGGGCGCCACGGCCAAGGGCCCGCTCTATCCCGTTCCCACGGACTCGCCCCAGTACACGGGGGTCATGATCCCGGACCCGTCCGTGTCCACCAATCTCAAGTCTGTCTACTGGTTCATGCAGAACCCGAGCCTGGCCACGACCACCTCCGGGGGGCGGGCGTCCGTGTGGTACGAGGGCGCCCTCTACGACAACATCTTCGTCCGCCGTCGCGGCAACTCATCCTCCGGCTGGCCCAAGAAGAACCTCAAGTTCGACTTCAACGCCGGGCATCACCTCCAGGAGCCCCGCTTCGGTGACGGCGCCGAAGAGATCAACGTCAACAGCGCGTGGGGTGACAAGTCGTTCATCCGCCAGGTGCTCTCGTTCGATCTGTACGAGGCAGCCGGGGCGCAGACGGGTCGGTCCTTTTCCATCCGGGTGCAGCTGAACGGTTCGTTCCACAGCGTCGCCAGCGCCGTGGAGCAACCGGACGAACGCATGCTGGAGCGACAGGGCCTGGACCGTCGCGGCGCCCTCTACAAGATGTACAACACCCTCAACTCCTCGGTCAGCGGCGTGGAGAAGAAGACGCGGCTGTGGGAGAACAGCTCCGACCTGGCGACCCTCGTCAGCAACATCGGGCTACCCACGGGTCCCGCCCTGGAGACCTGGCTGTTCGACAACGTGGACGTGCCGGCGGTCATCTCGTACCTGGCCGCCACCTGCGTCATGCACGACAACGACCACGTGCACAAGAACTACTACCTGTACCGGGACTCGGACGGAGACCGGGAGTGGCAGTTCATCCCCTGGGACAAGGACCTCACCTGGGGACGCAACTACACGCTGACCGGCGGCGTCCTGAACGACACCATCTGGTCGTCCATCGACCCCTACAGCCATCCCCTCTTCGGCGATCAGAACCACCCCAAGAACGACGGACCATGGAATCGCCTGATCGACGCCTGCTACCGGACGCCCCGGTTCCAGCAGATGTACCTGCGGCGCCTGCGCTCCGTCATGGATGAGTTCCTCCAGGCACCGGGAACCCCCGCGGCTCAGCTGACCATGGACGCGCGCATCAACCAGCTCCAGGGGCTCCTGGGCCCGGACTGCGCCCTCGACCAGGGCCTCTGGGGGGTGCCGAGTTACGGCAGCAGCTCCCTGACGTTCACCAACGCCACCAACCAGATCAAGAGCACCTACCTGGCGCCGAGACGCAACCACCTCTACAACACCCACGGCTCATCGGGTACCGGGCTCATCCCTGATCCGGTGAGCGGCCCGACCCTGATCACCATCACCACCGCCGAGCCCTCACTGGGGAACCCCGAGCAGGCCTACATCGAGCTGCACAACTGCGGCACGGAGGCGGTGGACCTCTCCGACTGGACCATCTCGGGGGGCGTCAGCTTCACCTTCCCCAAGAGCACCGTGGCCTTGCCCGGAGAGAAGCTCTACGTGGTGGAGGACGTGCCCGCGTTCCGGGCGCGCTCCAGCGGGCCCTCCGGTGGACAGGGCTTGCTGGTGGCAGGGAAGTGGTCCGGCGCGCTCCAGCCGGCGGAGAGCGTGCTCGTCTTCGACAACAACAACGCCCTCATCACCCGCACCGGCGAGTTCAACTTCTTCGTCACCACCACGGGTGTGGGCGACGTCACCATGGGATTCACGGGTGCCAGCAGCCTCTCGCCCTTCTGGATCCCCGTGTCCTTCAACACCACGGGCCCCGTGGGCTGCGGCCCCATCCTGGGCCTCGGATCGGACGCCTTCTTGATCCTCGCCCTGCCCCAGGACACCGCCCCCTTCAACGGGGTCTCCAACTTCGGCGGCAGCTACTTCTTCAGCGCCCCCGCAGGCAGCCTGGCCCCGGGGCTGAGCGCCGACGCCCGCAGCGTCGTCTACAACCCCATGACCGGCGACTGGTTGCTCTCCGACATCCTCCGGATCACGTTCTGACCCGGAGGCGGCCGGGCGGCTACTGGTCCGGCTTCTTGTCCTTCTGCAACAGGATCGTGGGGACGTCCCTGTCCTTGGCCAACTTGTTGAACGCGGGCAGATCCGTCTTCCAGATCTCCCGCAGCGCCGCGAGCTGGACGTCGATGCTCCCCATGATCTCGCCGGCCACCTGGACCGCCTGTCGGGTCGGAGGGAAGTCACCGCGACCGGCCACGTTCAGCACCCCCGCCAGCTTGTCGTTGAGCCGGATCGGGAAGTTGAGGGGGTCCTGCCGCGATCTGGACCTGGTCTGGTAGAGCACCTCTTCGATGGCGGAGATCTTCTTGGTCAGGGCCTTGCCCGCGTCCGCCACGTCAGCGGCCTCCTCCCGGGACTTGATCTTCTTGGTGATGGACGCGATCTGGTCGCGGACGTCGCGCACCCTGCCGATCTCACGATGGGTGGCGGAGAGCTTGCCCCGGACCTCCAGCATGAACGCCAGCTGCTTCTCCAGGTCCCCCTGGCTGGTGGATGAACGAGGGTCCGCCAGCACCCGGAACTCCACCCGCTGCTCGTGGTCCCCCGACTTGAACCGGGCTTCGTAGACACCCGGGACCGCGCGCGGAGACGAGCCGGTGCCGTTCCAGTTGATCATGCCGGCGAAGGACTCGGCGCCCTCGTACTGGAGGTTCCATGTCCAGCGGTTCATCCCCGCCTTGGCGCTCAGACCACCACCACCGCGACGGCGTCCTCCCCCGCCGCCCTTCTTGTAGGTGCGGACCTTGTCCGAGCCACTCCAGATCTCCAGCTCGAGGTCGGAGTCGGCCAGGTCCTCGTGGAGGACATAGGTGAAGGTGACGCCTCCCCCCTGACCCGCGGAGAGCCGGTATCCAGGCCGCGGCGGGAACACGTGGAGGGCCTCGGCGGAGAAGTCCGCCCCCATGGAGTGCAGCGGCGTGACGTCGTCCAGGACCCAGTAGCCACGGCCCTGGGTGGACACCACGAGGTCCTGCTCCTTCACCGCCAGGTCCGTGACCGGCACCGTCGGCAGGTTCTGCTGCAGCGGTTGCCAGGAGGCGCCGTCGTCCAGGGACATGTACACGCCGCGCTCCGTCCCCGCGTAGAGGAGACCGACCCGGTCCGGGTCCGCCCTCACCACCCGGGTGAACTCGCCCCTGGGGATCCCCCCGTCCATGCGCCGCCAGGTCTCGCCCCAGTCCGTGGTGGCGTAGAGGTAGGGCTCGAAGTCGTCGCTCTTGTAACGGGTCCCCGCCACATAGAGGCCGCCCTTCTCGGTCGGGTGGGGCTCGATGGAGTTCACCTGCATCCACGCGGGCCACTTGGGCGTCACGTTGTCCCAGGTCCCGCCTCCGTCTCGGGACAGGTGGATCAGGCCGTCATCAGAGCCGCACCAGAACACCCCTGCCTCGTGAGGAGACTCGCAGGCAGCGAAGATGGTGCAGTAGTACTCGACGGAGGTGTTGTCCTTCGTGATGGGGCCGCCGGAGGACCCCTGCCGGTCCTTGGCGTTGGTGCTCAGGTCGGGGCTGATGGCCTCCCACGAGTGCCCCAGGTCCGTGCTCTTGAACAACACCTGGGCGGCGCAGTACAGGGTGTCCGGATCATGGGGTGAGAAGAAGATCGGGTAGTTCCACTGGAACCGGTAACGCAGCTTCTCCGCCCCGGCACCCATGGGGTTGTCCGGCCACGGATTCAGCGCGCGACGCTCCCCGGTCCGGTGGTTGACCATGGTCATGAAGCCGCCGTAGCTGCCGCCGATGACCACGTCCGGGTCGTCCGGCTTGGCCACGATGTGGCCGGACTCGCCCCCAGCGGTGGGCTCCCAATCGCGCTCGGTGATCCTCCGACCGAAGGCGGAGCGACTGCGGATGCGCACCGCGGAGTTGTCCTGCTGCCCACCGAGGAGCCGATAGGGGAACGCGTTGTCCACGGACACCCGGTACATCTGGGCCGTCGGCTGGGTGTCCTGGGGCGTCCAGGTGCGGGCGCCGTCGAAGCTGACATTGGCGCCGCCGTCGTTGCTCTGGATCATGCGGCCCGGATCACGAGGGTCGATCCAGAGGTCGTGGTTGTCTCCGTGGGGCACCGAGATCCGGCCGAAGGTCTTGCCCCCGTCCTTGGATCGATGGAATCCGACGTTGAGGACGTACAGCACCTCCTCGTCGCCGGGGTCCGCGTAGATCCGCGTGTAATACCAGGCCCGCTGTCGAAGAGAGCGATCACTGTTCACCTTGCGCCAGGTCTCCCCTCCGTCGGAGGAACGGAACACGCCCCCGTCCTCAGCCTCCACCATGGCGTAGAGGTTGTCCGGATTGGACGGCGACACGGTGATCCCCATGATCCCCAGGGGGCCAGACGGCATGCCCTTGTTGCCCGTGAGCTCGGTCCAGGTGTCGCCACCGTCCGTGGACTTCCACATGGTGGAACCCTCGCCCCCTGACTCCAGGCTGTAGGGCGTGCGCAGGATGCGCCAGAACGTGGCGTAGAGGATCCGGGGGTTGGTGGGGTCCATGGCCAGGTCCACGCACCCGGCGTGCTCGTTGACGAAGTGGATGCGCTGCCACGTCGCGCCGCCGTCCCTGGTCCGGAACACGCCCCGCTGTTCGTTGGGACCGAACAGGTGCCCCATGACCGCGGCGTAGGCCAGGTCCGGGTCCTTGGGATGGATGCGGATGCGGCTGACGTGACGGGAGTCTTCCAAGCCGACGGCCTTCCAGGTCCGCCCCGCGTCCGTGGATCGCCAGACGCCGTCGCCGTGGGAGACGTTGCCGCGGACGGTCTTCTCTCCCCCGCCGACGTAGATGACGTTCGGGTCCCACTCGGAGACCGCCACGGCCCCGATGGACCCGCCGAAGAACCCGTCCGAGACGTTGTCCCAGGACCGGCCACCGTCTTCGGTCTTCCATACACCGCCGCCGGCGGCGCCGAAGTAGTAGGTCATCCGGTCCTGGGGGATCCCGCAGACCGCGGCGGAGCGACCGCCACGGTACGGGCCCACCTCGCGCCACTTGAGCCCCTTCAGCGCGGACTCAGGGATCTGGGAAACGACCGACGCTGCCAGCAGGAGCGTCGCCACCAACAACCGGACTGCGTACGACATGGTGACCTCCACGTGCAAGAACAGCCGGGATTGTACGCCGGAACCGGGCGCCGCCGTTGACGGGAGTGAGAAACCGCCTCAGGCGGCCTCCCGGAGTCAGGCGAACAGCTCGTGACGCACCCGGGGCCACTCCTCCGGCCCGATGAGCCGGTTCTCCAGGCCCTGGTACGGGAAGGCCAGGCGATGGGGGTCCAGACCCAGGAGGTGCAGGATCGAGGCCTGCAGGTCGCGGACGTGCACCTCGTTGTCCGCGATGAAGTACCCCAGCTCGTCCGTGGCTCCGTGGATGTGCCCTTGCTTGACCCCGCCCCCGGCCATCCAGATGGTGAAGCAATCCGGGTGGTGGTCGCGGCCGAGCAGCTTGGAGCCGCCGCGCTTCTCGTTCATGGAGGTGCGACCGAACTCCCCGCCCCACACCACCAGGGTCTGATCCAGCAGGCCGCGGCGATCCAGGTCCTCGAGCAAGGCGGCGATGGGGCGATCCACGTCAGCGCACTTCTTGGGGAATTGGGTGATGAGGTCGTCCCCCGGGTTGGTCCCGTGGATGTCCCAGCCCCAGTCGTAGAGCTGCACGAAGCGGACGCCGGACTCCACCAGGCGTCGCGCCAGCAGGCAGTGGTTGGCGAAGGTGGGCTTGCCCGGCTCCGCCCCGTAGAGCTCCAGGGTGTCCTGCGATTCCCGCTTCAGGTCCATGACCTCCGGCACGGAGGCCTGCATGCGGAACGCCAGCTCGTACTGCTCGATGCGCGAGGCGATCTCGTCGTCCCCCGTACGCTCCCGCTCCATCTCGTTGAGACGCCTCAGGGAATCCAGGCTGCGTCGCCGGGTCTCCCGGGACATGCCCCGAGGATCGGAGAGGAAGAACACCGGGTCACCCATGGTGCGGATCTGGGTGGCCTGAAAGTGACTCGGGAGGAACCCGGAGTTCCACAACGCCTTGCCTCCCGAAGGGTCGGTGCCCCCCGAGACCATGACCACGAACCCGGGCAGGTCACGGTTGGACGTCCCGAGTCCGTACAACGACCAGGAGCCGAGGGAGCCGTGACCGAACTGGTTCGAACCGGTGTGCAGGAAGAGTTGCGCCGGGGCATGGTTGAACTCGTCGGTCCGCATGGAGCGGACGACGCAGAGCTTGTCCGCGTGCCGCGCGATCCGAGGCATGAGGGCGGTCATCTCCAGGCCCGATTCACCGGCCCGCACGGTCCCATGAGGCGACCCCAGGAGCGTCGGGTGCCCCTTGATGAACGCCAGCCGCCGTCCCTCGATGAACTCCTTGGGGCACTTCTGCCCGTTCAACTCCTGGAGCTTGGGCTTGGGATCGAAGGTGTCGTGCTGCGGCGGCGAACCGGCCATGTGCAGGTAGATGACGGAGCGGGCCCTGGGGGTGTGATGCGGCGCCTTGGGGGCGAGAGGGTCAGAGCTCAACGCCCCGCCCCCCACCTGCTCCGCCAGCAGGGACTCCAGGGCGATGCCCCCGAGGCCGGCGGCGCCGCAACGACCGAGGAAGTGGCGGCGACTCAGCAAGCGTGAAGGGTCCGGCGTCCAGGGGTTCATGGTCATCAGCCTCGCACCAGCGCGGCGTCCAGATTCAACAACACGTTGGCGATGACCGTCCAGGCCGCAGCCTCCGACGGGGTCAGGCCCTGCGGGAGCGGCCCCAGGGGCTCCGTGGCCAGGGACCCGGCCGCCGGGTTCTCCTCCTGAGCGAGCCGCTCCGAAGCGAGCAGCTGCAGGAGCACCTTCACCTGGGAGTCCTGGGCCGGGCGACCGGTCACCAACTCGAGCCCCCACCGCAACCGTTCCTCGTCGGTCTCCCCTCCCTCCTTCACCATGCGACGGCCGAGCGCCTGGGCGCATTCCACGAAGCACGGGTCGTTGAGGGTCACCAGAGCCTGGAGCGGAGTGTTGGTGGTGATGCGTCGCGGGGTGCAGGTCTCCCGGCTGGGAGCATCGAACACGGCCATGGCCGGATACGGCACCGTCCGCCGGATGAAGGTGTAGATGCCGCGTCGGTAACGATCTTCGCCCTCGCTGGTCGGCCAGCGACGATCCCCGCCGTTGAAGGCCGCCTGCCAGAGCCCCTTGGGCTGGGGCGGGAAGACGGACGGCCCGCCGAGCTTGTCGGACAACAGCCCGGCGCAGGCCAGGGCCTGATCCCTGATCACCTCCGCCTCCAGACGGAAGCGGGGCGCGCGGCTCAACAGGACGTTCTCCGGGTCCAGCCGGCGGACGACAGGGTCCGTCGCCGCGGCCTGACGGTAGGTGGCGGAGGTCACCATCAACCTGATGAGGTGCTTCACGTCCCAACCGGACTCCATGAACCGCACGGACAGCCAGTCCAGCAGCTCGGGATGGGAAGGGAGCGCGCCCTGGGAGCCGAAGTCCTCCTGGGTCACCACGATGCCGCGGCCGAACAACATGCCCCAGACCCGGTTGACCATGACCCGGGCCGTCAGCGGGTTCTCCGTGTCCATGAGCCAGCGAGCCAGCGCCAGGCGGTTCACCTCACCCGGCGGCGCACCATGGAACGCATCGAGCACCCCCGCCTCCACCGGTTCGCCCTTCACCAGGAAGTTGCCCTTCACCAGGACGTGGGTCTGCCGGCGCTTGTCCGCCGGCAACTCCTGCAGCACCGGCGTGGTCACCACGCGCTCGCTCTTCAACCGCTTGCGCTTCGCCGCCAGCTCCGCTCTGAGGTCCGCCAGACCGGGGTCAAGGGTCCGCCAGTAGCTCGCCAGGAGTTGCACCTGCGCCGGAGTCCGCGCCTCTGGAGCTCGCTGCAACGCGGCGTCGACCTCAACGGGGTAGACGCCGATGGGACCTTCATCAGAGGTCACCGAGATCCGGAACCGACCGAGGGTGTGCCCGCTGCCGTAGGTCTGGCTCAACGACACCGCTACGGTGGAACGCTCCGCGTCCAACGGGCCGGATTCGGTCTGGAAGACGGCGACGCTGGGCGCCCCTGCACGCGGGCTCAGGGCCCAACCGGAGCGCGGCTCAAGGGAGCCGTCCACGGCCTTGCTGACCTCGAAGTCCTTCTGACTGAAGCTGGCGGACGGCGAGCCGAGGGGTAGCAGAGGCGGCACCTCCGCCGGCATCACGCTGCTGTTGGGAGCAGGGGGCGACGCGAGGGTGGTTCGCCAGATGAGCTCGCGGTCGGCGCCGAGGATGCTGACCACCGCGCCGCGGAGCCGCTCACCGACGGAGCCGTCGGTGCGGTTCCAGACATCGAGGCGGTCCACGGTCAGCGTCTCCCCCAGGTCCACCTCCCACCAGGGATCGTCCTCCGTAGCGGTGTGGGTGACCGACCCGCCGGTGTAGACACCGGAGGTGTTGCCGTCCACAGCCAGCTTCGAAGGTCCGTTGTAGCCGACACTGGACTGGCGGGTCGTCTTGCCCTCGGCCCGGTTGGCGCCGCCCACCATCACCTGCACCTCCGCCAGGGAGAGGATCCGTCCCTTGCCCGGCAGCTCCACCCGCACGAAGCGGCCGGCCCGCGGCGCCCGATCATGGACCATCAACGTGACCTCGTTGAGCACCATGTTGCCGTTGGCCCAACCGGGACCACCGTTGGGCAGACTCTCGTGAGGAAGCGCCTCCACGCGAAGCCCGGTCACGCGAACGAGCTCGACCTCCCCCATGACGAGGTAGGTGTCCACGGCCGGTGACGGGCCCGACGCCAGTACGGAGCCGTCGTCCAGGATCTCGAGCCGACCCGCCTTGGACGAGGACACGGAGGTGGGCGCCAGGGTCACCCACCGGGGAGCACGGACGCGCGCGCGCTCCTCCCAGGCACGACGACGCTGGGTCAGCTCCGGGGTCTCCGCCTCCAGGCGCCGCTCCAGCACGTCGATCTCCGACTTCAACCGGTCCACCACCTGTCTCTGCGCCGAGGTCGGGGTGTCCAGCCGGGGCGCGTCCCCGCCCAGGTCGCGGTCCGCGGTCTGGTTGAAGATGGCGAAGAAGCGGTAGTAGTCCTCGTGGGTGATGGGGTCGAACTTGTGGGTGTGGCACTCCGCGCACCCGAGGGTCAGCCCCATCCAGACCTGCGCGGTGGTCTCGACCCGGTCCTTCACCGCCGCCACCCGCCACTCCTCGTCGTCCGTTCCCCCCTCCGTGTTGGTCATGGTGTTGCGGTGAAACGCCGTGGCCAGCCGCTGCTCCATGGTCGCGTCAGGCAGCAGGTCTCCCGCCATGACCTCGGTGGTGAACTGGTCGAAGCCCATGTTCTGATTGAACGCCTCGATGAGCCACTCGCGCCAACGCCAGATGACCCGGAGGGGGTCGGATGCGTAGCCCGTGGAGTCCGCGTACCGGGCCAGGTCCAGCCAGGGACGCGCCATCCGCTCACCGTAACGAGGCGACTGGAGCAACCGGCCCACGACCCGCTCGTACCAGCCCTGGTCGGTGTCCTCGATCGCCGCGCGCACCTCCGCGGGCGTCGGCGGCAGGCCGGTGATGTCGAGACTGAGGCGACGGATCAAGGTGTGTCGATCCGCCTCCTGGGCCGGCGCCAACCCCGACTCTTCCAGCTTCGCGAGGACAAACCGGTCGATGGGGTTGCGCACCCAATCCCCCTTGCCCACGGTCGGAGCCGGGTGATCTCGCGGCGGCACGAAGGACCAGTGAGGCGCGTAGACGGCCCCCGAGTCGATCCACTTGCCCAGGGTCTCCCGCTCCTGGACGGACAGTTGGTGACCGACGCTGGGAGGAGGCATCCGCTCTCCCGGATCGGCGGCGTTGATACGGGCCCACAGGGCGCTGCCCTTCCGGTCTCCAGGTCGCACCGCCACCTCACCGGAGGGGAGCAGCGCGTACGCCCCTTCCGCCGTATCCAACCGCAACCCGGCCTGCCGGTGCGCCTCATCAGGGCCGTGGCACGCGAAGCAATGCCTCGACAGCAAGGGTCGCACCTCGGTGGCGAAATCAACCGGGGAGGTGACGGTCAGAGAGAGGAGAATGAGCGCAGCGGACACCGCGTCATGGTACCCGACCCCGTTGGTCCATCACCACCGGGGACCTACTTGAGCAAGGGCCGCACCACCTCGGCGACCTCGGAGGCGAAGATCCCGTGGCCCACCTCGGACCAGTGGGTGTCGTCCGGCAGGTAGGGCCACTGGCCGGACGCGACGGCCCGCTCCATGGCCGGGGTGAGATCCAGGTAGGCCGGAGACCCCGGGAGTCCGCTCACCAGTCCCCGGATGCGCTCCGGCAGGTCGCTGATCACCCAGGGCACGGCTACCTCCTGGTCGAATCGAATCGATGGCCCGTAGACCCTGTACTTGGTCGGATTGAAGACGAACACGGGACGGACGCCGCGCTCCTGGCAGAAGCGCGCGGCCTGCTCGAACACCTCACCAAGCCGGACCAGGGCGGTCTCGTCCGCAGGGCTGATGGCCTTCCCGTTCTGCCGTGAGGCGAAGTGGAGCGGCCGCCCCTCGATGAGGACCGTTCGGACCCTCGGCTCCCCGTCCACCGGCCGGGACTTGAGCCACCAACGCAGTCGTTGAATGAGGTTCCGGGTGAGGGACCGGTTCCAGAAGGAGTGGAGCTCGTGCCGCTCCTTCTCCCAGCCTCTCATGGTCCGGTCGTAGCGCAACGTGTCCCACAGGTCGTTGCCCTCGAAGAACACCCACACACAGACCTTCGGCTCGCAGTCCGCGCCGAACAGCCTCAGGGTCTCCAGCGCCTGCTGCGGGCCGTAGTGGCTCTGGCCGAAGTTGGCCACGGGCGCCGCCAGTTCCAGGGACAGGCGGTGGGTGCACAAGGCGTCCGCCGCCACCTCCGCTCCCTCCACGAACGAGTCCCCCAGGACCACCACCGGCGCCTTGTGGAGATCCGGCGGGTTGCGAAAGCCGCGGTGGTCGTAGGCCACGTCATGGTGATAGGTGCGGACCGGTTCCACGCCTCCGAACTGAGCCAGGTCCCCTCCCTCCTGGGTAAGTCGGATCCGCACGCCGGGCCTGTGGACGTGGAGGAGGGTGGGGTGATCCGTGTTGTGCGGCTGCAACCAGGAGTCGGTCACCGGCGGTCCCAGGAGGCGTCGGAAGTCGACCACGCCGAAGCCTACGGCCAGCTCCGCCGCTCCCACCACGACCCCCACGGCGACGGACGCCGCCAGGAACCGCTTGAGGAGGACGCCCACCGACCAGCCACGGACCAATGCGGCCGCACCCCAACATCCGAACCACACCGCCGCCGCCAACGCGGCGGCGTGCACCACCGGACGCTTATTCCCGTCAAGCACCGCCGGGCAGACCATGACGGCCGCCCAGAGCACGATCACCATCAACCGCAGCATGGAGGGAGTCTAGCACGACCGGACTCAGCGACACCAACGCGGCGGGGCCCACCCCCGAACCGGCGTGCTCACCGGCGGCGACGCCGGCGGTTTCCGTCGCGGGGCTCCGCCTCTGGCGGCGGCAGCACCAGGACCCGCACCACGCGGACATGGGGCAGCGCCTCCTGGAGACGGGCGACGCCTTCATCCGTCACCTTGGTCTCCCACAGGGTCACCCGCTCGAGGGTCTTGATCTTCGCCAGGTGCTGCAGCCCCTTGTCCGTCACGGCGGTGCCGAAGAGGTTCAGGGTTCGTAGCTCCGGAAGGGAGGAGAGACGGGCCAACCCCTTGTCGGTCACGGCGGTCTGACGGAGGTCCAGCTTCGTCAGCCGCTTCATCCCCGCCACGGATCCCAGGCCCCTATCCGTGATGCCCGTGCGAGCCAGGATCAGCTGGGTGACGCGGCCCTGGATCGAGGCCAGGGCTCCGATGGACCGGTCGTCCAGGGAGCGCTCGTTGCCGTAATACGCCACCCGTACCAAGGGACTCTCCTTGACCACCGGGGTGATGCGGGCGATGCCGCCGGAAGCCTTGGTGATCACCGAAGACGGCAGCGGCTCCAGGCCCTCGCCGAGGCGCGCGACGGGCTGCAGGACCACGGGGATCGTGACCTCCACCTCCTCGCGTCCGACGTCCGGCCTCGGTTCGGGGCCACCGGTGCCAACCCAGGACCCGAACGAAGCCCCTTCCTTGATCCACCGCTCCAACACGCTCTGCTCCGACAGGGTCAGGGCCTTGCGGTTCCGCGGCATGAAGTTGTCGTCGCCGGGCTCCAGGGTGGTCAGGATGAACAGCAGGCTGTCCGCCGGGTCACCGGGCCGGACCACCTTCTCGGTGTTGCCCCCCACCAGGATCCCGTTCTTCCCATCGAGGCGCAGGCCGCCCTTGGGGTTGCGGGTGCGCCCCCGATCGTCCTTGTAAGGAGAGCGGTGGCACTCCAGGCAGGACCTCTCGAGGATCGGCCACACATCCGCCTGGAAGTCCACCGGTTCCTGCCCACGCAGACCGCTCGCCGCCACGAGCACGAAGCTCGTCATCATGATCCAACGCATGGCTCCCTCCAATCAGAAGATGGACGTGACCGGCTTGCCCTTGTGTGCGATCTGGAAGGGTCGACCGGAAGGCGAATGCAGCACCTTGTCCGTCGGCAGGCCCAGCGCGTAGGCGATGGTCGCGTTGAAGTCCGGGACGAGGACCTTGTTCTCGATCACCTCGCGGCCCTCGGCGTCGGTCTTGCCGTAGCGCTGACCGCCCTGGACGCCACCACCGGCCAACATGGCTGAGAAGGCCTTGGGGTAGTGGTTACGGCCGTTGCCGCGGTTGGCGGTGATGTCAGGGGTGCGGCCGAACTCCGTGGTCAGGACCACCAGGGTCTCGTCCAGCAGCCCGCGCGCGTCGAGATCAGAGAGCAACGCCGCGACGGCCCTGTCCAGGGGCGGCAGCTTCTCTTCCATCTCGTCGAAGTTGTCGTTGTGGGTGTCCCAGCCGCCGCTGACCACCTCCACGAAGCGCACCCCGTGCTCCACCAGACGACGGGCCAGCAGGCAACCCCGCCCGAAGCGACTGTCGCCATAGGCCTCCTTGATGGAGTCCGACTCCTTGGTCACGTCGAACGCCGCCAGGTCTTCAGACCCCATCAGCTTCACCGCCTGCTCATACATGTCGGCGTAGGAGCGCACCTGCTTGCTCTTGTAGCGCGAGGCGAAGGCCTCGTTCATCTTGGCGAGGCGGCTCATGCGGCGCTTGAAGTCCTTGTCCGAGACGTCCTCGGAGCAGGTGCTGTTCGCCAGCCCGTCCTGCGGGTCCCCGATGGGGAGAGGCGCGTGGGCCGACTCCATCCAACCGGCGGAGGTGTATCGGCCACCGCCGACGGTCACGTATCCGGGCAGGGTGTCGTTGAGGCGCCCGCCAAGGCGGCTGACCCAGCTACCCATGCTGGCGTGGGCGATGGTGCCCCGAGGCTCGTAGCTGGTGTGCATGAAGTACTGACCCTGAGCGTGCGCGCCCTGGGTAGACGACATGGAGTTGACCACCACACACTTGTCCATGTGTCGGGCCAGGTACTTCATATGAGAGGAGAGGAGGACCTCGTCACCGCTGGTCTTGATGGCCTCGGTGGGCCCCTGGGTCTCCGCCCCAGGCTTCAGATCGAAGGTGTCCAGGTGGGTCATCCCCCCCGCCATGAACAGGTAGATCACGTTCTTGGCCGGGCTGCGTCGTCCCGCGCCCAGAGGGGCGATGGCCGACGCGTGGGACAGCAGGGGCATGGCCCCGAGCCCCAGGAGGGAGCCGGCAGCTCCCGACAGGAATGCGCGCCGGGAGACATCGTCGGCGCCGTGGATGCTGTCACGAAGGTCCATGTGCTCTTCCTCCCTGCTCACTGCACGAAGCGGAATTCGTGGGTGTTGACCAACGTCCACACCAGGTCCCGCGTGCCCTGGGCCACGTCTCGGGAGAGGTCGTTGCGCCAGAGCGCGAGCTCACTGCCCGAAGGCTTCCGATTGAGGACCGCCATGTAGGCGGCCTTGATCTTCCCGTTCACGCCCACCGCGCCGTTGACCTCGGACATCACGACCGAGGCGGGCGCGAGGACGTAGTCCTCCACGAAGCCGTTCATCAGGCTGAGCACCTGCGGCACACTGGCGTCCGTGTGGGAGGTCTGGATCTGCTCACGATCGGACTGGCCGAACTCTCTCAGGAAGTGACCGTTCGGAGCCGGCTGTGGCAGGGCCGATGCCCGGCGCAGCTCCGTCCGGCCGGCGGCACCCCGCCGTCGGCCGGGCCGACGACGACGATCCGGGTCCACACCCATCTCCTTCAACTCGCCCTTGATGCGCGCCACCGCGGTGGGGTCCTTGCGCTTCTGGGCCTGGCGCAGCTTCGCCAACAAGGGCCTGATCTTGCGGCGCTGCTCCCTGCTGCGCTGCTCCCGCTCTTGCCGCTGCATCTGCCGGAACTTCTCCGGGTTCGAGTACCGCAGGGCGGCCCGGTTGATGGTCTCCTTGAGATCTGCGTCGGACATGTCCGCGATGCTGCTGAACCGGTCGTAGACGGCCCGGGCCTTCTCGTCCGTCGCGCCGAGGGTGGCGTCAGGATCGGCCATCACCAGGGTGAGCATGGAGTCCCACACCTGCTCCGCCGTCATGCGGTTCACCAGCGGCCCGGTGAAGCAGAACGACTGACCGGGCACGTACTCCTCCGTGGCCGCCTCCCGTTGCCACGCGTCGGTGTTGAGCAGCACCCGAAGGACCTGACGGAGATCGAACTCCGCGTCCACCACCAGCTGCTCCAGCTCCGCCATCAGCTCAGGGTTCGAGGGCTTGGTGTCCTGCCGGATGTCGTCCACCGGCTCGATCAGGCCGACGCCCATGGCGAACTTCCACATGCGGTTGGCGATGACCTTCTTGAACAGGTCGTTATCCGACGAGGTCAGCCACTGGGCGTACTGCTCCCGCGAGCCGAGCTGGGGGAAGTTGTCACGCGGCCCGCGGCGACGGTTGTTGCCCTGCCTCCGGTTGGCGCGGCGACGACGACGGGGCTCCACCGGCTTCGCCTTGACCTCCGGGGAGTCACCGAAGATGGCATGAGCGACGACGATGGAGCGAGGAGCGGCGTCGTCGTACTGGTACTCCTTCGGCAGCCGGGCGAGGCCCGTGCCCGTGCCCCGGACGCCCTCGAGCTGAGGGCGGATCAAGGTCCGTTGCACGCCGCGGACGGCCCGCTCGCCGTGGGTCTCGCGGACCTCGGACATGAGGTTGCGGACACGACGCAACTCGGCGGTCTGGTTGCGGCCGGCGACGCTGTACTGCATGCCCCCGGTGAACGCAGCCATCTCGAAGAACTGCTTCTGCGTCCACTTGTCGAAGGGGTGGTTGTGACACTGAGCGCACTCGAGCCGCGTGCCGAGGAAGACGCGGACCGTGTTGGCCATGTTGCCCTCAGGCATGCCGCGATCGCGCATGTAGTAACCGGTGGCGCCGTTGCCCTCCTTGTGGGCGGCGCCCTCCGCGACGAGCATCTCGAAGACCATCCGGTCGTAGGGCTTGTTGTCCTCCACGGACTGCTTGATCCAGTGCATGAAGGGTTCACCGGAGATGCGACGGTTCAAACGGGTCTTGACCCGCAGCAGATCGGCCCACCAGTTGAACATGCGGCTGGCGTGTCCGGGGGAGGCGAGGAGGTCGTCAATCAACCTGGAGCGCTTGTCCCGGGCCCGGTTCTTCGTGAAGGCGCGGGTCTCCTCGGAGGTGGGGATCCGCCCCACCAGGGTGAGGTAGGTTCGGCGGACGAACGTGGCGTCGTCCGTCAGGCGATTGGGGCGCACCCCCGCCTGCCTCAGATCCGCCTCCACCAGTCGGTCGATGCTCTCCGCCCGCTTCTGGACGGAGACCGACGATGGGTCCGACGACATCGAGGGGTCTCCCGCGAACAGCGCCAGCAGCGCCGCGGTGAAACCGGGGAGCGCGATCTTCAGCATCTGGTACCTCATCCGAGTTCTCCGTACCCCGGGGGCTCTCCCCGAAGCACCACAGTTACTACGCACGAAGCGGCCCGCGGTTTCACCGAGAGCCGCCCCTTGTTCTTGTCGTTCTCACGACCGCCGGCCATGGACCCCGGCGACTCCGCCACCGAAGCACCGGCGAATTCCCCCAAGTCACGGAAACAAAGGGAATTGCGTACCATTGTGCCATGTTTCGAGCTGTCTTACTCGCTTTGTTGCCGACGCTGATCGCCGCCCAGCAACGCCCCAACATCCTGCTCATCGTCACGGATGACCAGCGCTGGGATCACCTGGGGCTGCTCCATCCCCACCTGAAGACCCCGGTCATGGACTCCCTCGCCGCCGAAGGGGTCCGCTTCCGTCAGGCCTTCGTCACCACCTCCATCTGCGCCGCCAGCCGGGCCAGCCTGCTCACGGGCTGCTTTGAACGCACCCACGGCTACACCTTCGGCACGCCCCCGTTGCAGCGCCGGTTCACGGACGGGTCCTGGCCTCGACGCTTGCGCAACGCGGGATACCGCACGGGGCACGTGGGGAAGTTCGGCGTGCGGGTGGAGAAAGGCGCGGCGAAGGAGATGTTCCACGTCTTCCGCCCTCGCGGCGCCCCCTACATGAAGAAGCAGCCGGACGGGTCCACCCGGCACCTCACGGACATCACCGGTGATGACGCCCGCGAGTTCATCCAGTCTGCCCCCGCGGACCGCCCGTGGGCCCTCACCGTGGCGTTCAACGCCCCCCACGCCGAAGACCCCAACAAGGACCAGTACATCTGGCCCCCGTCGGAGGACGGCCTCTACGACGATGTGAACGTCCCTCCCCCACCTCATGCCTCCCCCGAGTTCTTCAACAGCCAGCCAGCGTTCATCCGCGAATCCCTGTGTCGGATTCGGTGGAAGTGGCGCTTCGACGATGAGGCCAAGCGCCAGCGTATGACCAAGGGCTACTGGCGCATGATCACCGGCGTGGACCGCAACATCGGCGAGATCCTGCGCGCGGTATCGGACCGGGGGCAGTCCGACGAGACCGTGGTGATCTTCACCAGCGACAACGGCTACTTCCTCGGAGACCGGGGCTTCGCCGGCAAGTGGCTGCCCTACGAGGCCTCCCTCCGGGTGCCCCTGATCATCCGCGGCCTGACGGGGACCCCGAAGGGCGCGACCCGCGACCACACGGTCCTCAACGTCGACATCCCAGCCACCATCTGCGAGCTGGCGGGGACACCACCGCCCGCCGACAACCAGGGCCGCAGCCTGCTGGATGCCGCTCGCGACGAGGCGGAAGGCTGGCGAGAGGACTTCTTCTTCGAGCACCTCTTCAACCACAAGAGCATCCCCAAGCTGGAGGGCGTACGCACCCAGCGGTTCAAGTACAGCCGCTACTTCGAACAGGACCCTCCGTTTGAAGAGCTCTACGACCTCGAGAACGACCCTACAGAGTCGACTAACCTGGCCGCGCGCAAGGACGCCTACCCCACCCTGTGGAAGCTGCGGGCACGGTGCGACACCCTGCGAGAGCGTTATCGGGAGAAACGTGACGGCTCCCGCGCCCGGAGGGGCTCGGATCGACCCAACATGGTGCTGATCATCGGCGACGATCAGCACTGGTCCGACTACGGGTTCATGGGCAGCGATCAGGTGCGCACACCGCGCCTGGATCAACTGGCCAAACAAGGCCTCGTCTTCGAACGGGGTTACCTCCCGACCAGCCTCTGCTGCCCGTCCCTCGCCTCCCTCGCCACCGGCCTGCCGCCCCACCGCCACCGCGTCACCGGAAACGAGCCACCGCGGCCCAAGGGCCGACGCGCCGCACGCAACGCCCCCGCGTACCGCCAGCAAGTCCGTCAGATGGTGGCGCTCATCGACGAGTCCCCGACCCTCCCCGCCATCCTCCGGGACCGCGGGTACTGGTCCCTGCAGACGGGGAAGTGGTGGCTCGGCAACTATCGACGAGGGGGCTTCACCCATGGCATGACCCACGGCGTCCCGGCGCGGGGCGGCCGTCACGGAGACGACGGGTTACGCATCGGCAGGCAGGGGCTGCAGGAGGTGTGGGACTTCGTGGACGCGGCGGAAGACCGCCCCTTCTTCCTCTGGTACGCCCCCTTCCTCCCCCATCGTCCCCACAACCCCCCGCCCCGCCTCCTGGACCCTTACCGCGGATCTCATGAATCGATCCACGTAACCCGGTACCGGGCCATGTGCACGTGGCTCGATGAGAGCGTGGGGCAGTTGATGGACGGCCTCGAGGCTCGCGGCCTGGCCGACGACACCCTCTTCGTTTTCCTCTGTGACAACGGCTGGATCCAGCGGACGGACAACAGCGGATACGCGCCCCGCTCCAAGCGATCCCCTTACGACGGCGGCCTGCGCACTCCCATCGTGCTGCGATGGAAGGGCAGGATCGAGCCCGGCCGCAGCCAGACCCCCGTCATCAGCACCGACATCGTCACCACACTCCTGGCCAGGCTCGGCGCTGCGCCGTCGACGGAGCTCCCGGGGATCGATCTCCTGGACCCTGACGCCGTGAAACACCGCGGCCCGCTTCATGGCGGCGTCTACCGACACAACGCCGTGGACATCATGCGGCCGGAGGCCAACCTCACCCACCGCTGGGCCGTGGACGGCCGGTGGAAGCTGATCGCACCGACGGAGGGAGCCCCCCAGCTCTTCGACGTCAGCAAAGACCCGGAAGAGAAATCCGACCAGGCGGCGTCACAACAGGCCGTGGTGGAGCGCCTCATGGCCGGGTTGAAGGCGTGGTGGCCGGAAGGAAATTGACGGGCAGGTCCGACGCACAGCGGGCGAGGTAAGAAAAGGAGGCCCGCGCCAAGATGGCGCGGGCCGGTTCGCCAAAACGCACAAGTCAAAAGGACCAGGAGAGACGCCGAGAACCCGGGGGGATTAGTCCTCGGCGCCCCACTTCGACTCCTGGTCGTCAGGAAGGTACCCCCGGTGATGGAGGGGGGCGAAGAAATCAAAGGCGTTTTTGCGCGCCTCTTCAGACGTCCAGGTCGGCGTTGGCGCCGTGCTCCATGATGAAGGAGTAGCGGCTCGACGCGTCCTTCCCCATGAGGTCACCGAAGGTCCGGTCCGCCGCCATGGGGTCTGACAACTCCACGCGCAGCAGACGTCGACGTGCAGGATCCAAGGTGGTCTCCCACAGGGTCTTGGGCATCATCTCCCCGAGCCCCTTGAAGCGGGTGATCTCCGGCTTGGTCCGACCATCCGCCTTCTCGATCAGCTGGCGGCGCTCCGCCTCTCCGGCGGCCCAGAAGGTCTGCTTGCCGATGTCCACCCGGTAGAGCGGCGGCTGCGCGATGAACACACGACCGCTGGTCACCAGCTCCCGAAGGTGCCTGAAGAAGAACGTCAGCAGGAGGGTCGTGATGTGGTGCCCGTCGGAGTCCGCGTCCGAGAGGAGGATGACCCGCTGGTAACGCAGCTTGGTGATGTCGAAGCTCTTGCCGATGCCGCAGCCCAGCGCGACCACCAGGTCATGAAGCTCGCGGTTCTGAAGCACCTTGCCCGGCGCCAGCCCCTCCGTGTTCAAGACCTTGCCTCGCAGCGGGAGGATCGCCTGGAAGTTGCGGTCGCGCCCCTGTTTCGCGCTGCCGCCCGCGGAATCTCCCTCGACGATGAACAACTCGGAGTGAGCGGTCCCGGGCTGGATGCAGTCGGAGAGCTTCCCCGGGAGCGTCGCCTTGCCGCGGGTGGCCGACTTGCGCACCACCTGCGCCGACGCCATGCGTGACGCCTCCCGAGCCCTGGCGGCCAGGATGGCCCTGGCCACGATGGCCTCCGCCGAGGTGCGGTTGGCGTTCAGCCACTTCTCGAACTCGGGGCGGATCGCGCCGTCCACGCGGGTCTGGGCGTCCGGGTTGTTCAACCGGTCCTTGGTCTGCCCCTGGAACTGAGGATCGGCGACGAAGATGGAGAGGATCGAGGCCAGCCCCTCGCGGAGGTCCTCGGTGGAAAGGGTCACCCCCTTGGGCTGGAGCTTGTGCGTCTCGATGTAGTTGCGCAGGGCCTTCCCCATGCCCGACCGGAACCCGTTCTCGTGGGTGCCGCCGGATGCGGTGGGGATGCCGTTGACGAAGGACAGCAGCTTCTCGTCCGTGGCCTCCGTCCACTGCATGACGCACTCGATCCGCACCCCCTCATGCTCCTTGCGGACCACGAAAGGCTCCTCGTTGACGGCGCGGCTCTTGCGCTCGGCGACGATGCGCTGGAGGAAGTCCTCGATGCCCCCTTCGTGCTGGAAGCTCTCCTTGTTGCCCTCCACCTCGTTGGTCCAGACGATGCGGAGACCTCCGTGCAGGTAGCTCGCCGTCTCGCACCGGTCACGGATGACTGCGGGGTCAAAGGTGGTCTTGGGGAAGATGGAGGGGTCCGGCTCAAACGTGATCTCGGTACCGGATCCGCGCGCGGGGCCGAGCTTCTTCAGCCGCGTCTTGGTCTTGCCGCGAGAGAACGTGATGCCGTGCTTGTGACCGTCGCGCCGGACCACGCACTCCATGCGGGTCGACAGGGCGTTGACCACGCTGGAGCCCACGCCATGGAGCCCCCCGGCGGTCTTGTACGCCCCTTCATCGAACTTACCGCCCGCGTGCAGGGTGGTGAGGATCACCTCCACCGCCGGCTTCTTCGCCCGGGGGTGTCGATCGATGGGGATGCCGCGGCCGTTGTCCCCAACGGTGATGGAGCGCCCGTCCTTGTGGAGGGTGACGACGATCTCCGAGGCGTGACCGTTCATGGCCTCGTCGATGGAGTTGTCCAGGATCTCCCAGACCAGGTGGTGCAGGCCCGCCGCACCGACCCCGCCGATGTACATCCCGGGGCGCTTCCGGACCGGGTCCAGACCCTCGAGAACGCTGATGTCCTTGGCTGTGTACTTGCGTGCCATCACTCGAACGGAGGCGGCGCCTCCAACTCCGGCCAGACGATCTTCGCCAACGACCCGTTCCGCTGCAGCTCACGGCCACGACCCCCTCGACCGGTGATCTCATACTTGGCGGTGCTGATGGTCTTGGTGGCCCCCCGGTTGGTCTCCACGGTGAGCAGGTCCCGATCCCCCTCCGACGCCTTGAACCCCAGGAGCCGGTCATCGGGGGCCAGCTTGATCAGGGTGACGCCCTTGCCGGGGCCGGACAGGAAGTTGACGCTGGCCGCCAGGCAGATCATGGCCCTCGCCTTGGCGCTGGCTGCGAGGATGGTCTCGGTCCCGTTGACCAGGCTCACCCCCACCACCTCGTGGCCCTTGGCCACGCGGGCGAACCGCCGCCCGGACTTGGTGGAGGGCTCCGCGTAGGGCGCGAGGCTGAAGCGCAGGGCGAAGCCGTTGCTCGCGGCGGCGAAGGCGTGGATCGGGGGGCCGTCCGGGCCCTCCGTGGTGTAGTCCTCAACCCAGCGTTCGTCCAGACTGGTAGCCGCGACGATGCGCTCCCCGTCCTTCAGCGCGAAACGCTTCTGCACCGGCTCGCCGTAACCGGTAGTGGCAGGCACGTCGGTGATGCGGATGGTGTAGGCGACCCCGAAGCTGCTGAACAGCACCACCGTGGCGCGCGTGGAGCCAGGCTCCACCGCCAGCAACGCGTCGCCCTCGCGGAGCTTGGTCTTGGTGATGTCCCGGACCTCTTTCTGGCGCTTGATCCAGCCGTCCCTGGTCACCAGGACCACGTTGTCCTCCGCCACGATGAAGTCCTCTGCGGAGAACTCCGGGTCGTCTCCGGCCTCGATCAGCGTGCGGCGTTTGAAGCGATCGTCAGCGGTGTACGCGGCCTTGAGCTCGGCCACCTCTCCCCGGACGATGGCCCAGCGCCCGGACTCCTCCGCCAGCAGCTCTCCGATCTCCGCCACCCTGGCCCGCTTCTCATCCCGCTCCTCCTGGATGTCCAGGATCTCCAGCTTCGCCAGCTGGTAGAGCCGCAGCTCGAGAATGGCGTTGGCCTGCACCTCGTCGAAACGATCGGGCCACCGTTCGAGCATCTTGGAGCGAGCGTCCGACTTGCCGTCGCTCTCGCGGATCAGGGCGATCAGCTCGTCCAGGATGTCGTAGGCGTAGGCCAGTCCGTCCAGGATATGAAGGCGCGCCTTCAGCGCCTCCAGCTCGGACTCCAACCGACGGGTCACCACCTGCATGCGGAACCCGAGGAAGTACTTGAGCAGCTGCTTCAGACTGCAGCGCTCGGGGGAGGCGGCTCCCCCCTCTCCCACCGGGACCAGGCAGGTCAGGTTGACGTGGAAGCTCTGCTGCAGGGGGGTGTGCTTGTACAGGTAAGCCAGCACCTTCTGGACGTCCGCGTCCCGCTTCAGGTCCAGCTCGATGCGGACGTCCTCCGCCGACACGTCACGGATGTCGAGGAGCGGCGGCAGCTTGCGAGACGCGACCACGTCGGCGATCCGCTCCACCAGGACCGCCTTGTTCTGGGCGTAGGGGATGGAGTCGATGACGATGGACCTGGAGCCGCGGGAGACCTCCCCCTCGCTCCACGTGCAGCGAACGCGGATCGACCCCGACCCTTCCCGGTAGATGCGCTCCAGCTCCTCTGCGCTCGACAGGATATGGCCACCGGTAGGGAAGTCGGGCCCCTTGATGATGCGGCACAGGGTGCCGATCTGCGTGTCCTGGTCCTTGCGCTGGTTGTCCAGGATGCGGAGCAAGGCGTCGCACACCTCCACGGGGTTGTGGGGCGGGATGTTGGTGGCCATGCCCACGGCGATGCCCACGGAGCCGTTGATCAGCAGGTTGGGGCGATCCGCCGGCAGCACCACCGGTTCCTCCCGGGTGCCGTCGTAGTTCGGCCTGAAGTCCACCGTCCCCAGTCCGATCTCCCGCAGCATCCGGTCCGACGCCGCGGCGCTCCGGCACTCCGTGTACCTCATGGCGGCGGCGCCGTCCCCGTCCAGGGAGCCGAAGTTCCCGGAGCCGTCCACCAGGGACTCCCGCATGACGAACGGCTGCGCCATGCGCACCAGCGCCTCGTAGATGGCCCCGTCCCCGTGAGGGTGGTAGTTGCCCATCACGTCGCCGACCACCTTGGCGCACTTGCGGTGCTTCGCCTGGGACCGGATGCCCTGCTGGTTCATGGTGAACAGGATGCGGCGCTGGACCGGCTTGAGGCCGTCCCGCACATCCGGCAGCGCTCGGGAGGTGATGACGGAGACCGCGTAGTTGAGGTAGCGCGACCGCGCCGCCTCGTGCAACGGGACCGCCTCCTCCACGAGGTCCATGGGCAGATCAGGCTGCTCCGCCCCCTTCTTCTTCCTGCTCTTTCTGGCCAGGGCTCCCTCCCAGGAGAAATGTCGCGGGGATTCTAACCGCTACCGCCGACGGCTCCGTCGACACCCTGGCACCTCATGACCCGCGGCGTCAGGGGCTCCGTGCCGACCAGGGGTTTCTCCGTGAAGGCGCGCCATGAGCAGACCGCGCCGGCGCCGCCCCGGACCGCCCAGGCCGCCTGATGTCCATCGCCGACGCGCATCACCGCCCACGACCACCGATCCCCCTGATCATCCAGCTCCGGGTCCACCTCCAGACGAGGCGGGGCTTCGTCCAGCAGGAAGGCGAAGCGATCCAGGGGCAACCGCAGACCCTCGCCGCGGGCCTTGATGTAGGACTCCTTCAACGTCCAGTAGGTGAAGAACCGCTGCCGCTGTTCCGATAACCCCGGCAGGGCACCCAACGCCGCCACCTCGGACGGCGCAAAGTGCCGGTCCGCCACCGCCAGGTTCACCTCCCGCTCCCGCTCCACGTCCACCCCCACGTCGTGCTCCGGGGTGACGCCGACCACCACCAGGCCACGGGTGTGGGACAGGTTGAAGCGCGCCGGGCGCTTCCCCTGGCCAGGCGCCAGCTCCGGACGTCCCCGATGATCCGTCACGAACTCCAGCCCCCCCGGGTCCGCCTCCACATAGCGGCCCACGGCCGTGCGCAGGAGGGCGTGAGCGACGAGAAAGTGGTGCCGGTCGTGCTCGAAGTGGAAGCGGTCGTGCCGACGACGCTCCTCATCGGACAACAAGTCGCGGTACGCACGCAGCAACCCCTCGTCCCGCACCGCGTCGGGATTGACGAAGAACAGCTCCAGCGGATGAACCCCGGTCACGCTCGCAAGGTATCAGGTTCCCGACGGATCGATGTGCTCGAGGACCCGCTGCACGAACGCCGCGTCCACGGCGGGGCAGTTGAGGCCCAGGGCTTGGAGCCGATCGGCGGTGACCTCACCGGACACCGGCGAGGCCCCATCCACGCCCACCACCGAGGAGGCGGCCGCCATCAGAGGCAACAGGACCCGGACCTGCTCCGCCTCCGGCGCCGCGCCGAGGGTCTCGAGCCAGGCATCCAGGGTGGCGATGCCCACGTCCGGCCGCCGCTCCCGGAGCCAGGACACCAGGTCCGCGAGCCGCACCGGCGACGGGTTGACGATGTGGTATGCGCGCCCCCGGGACTCGTCCCGAACCCCCAGGGTCACCATGGCGTGAGCGGCGAAGTCCACGGGTGTGGCGTCCGTCAGCCCGTCCACCTCCGGCGCCGATCCACAATCCAGGCAGGCCCTGAGGATGTGGGCCGCCAGGTCATCCGCGTTGGAGAGGCCGGTGCGGGAATCCCCCACGAGCCGTCCGGGGCGATGAACGGTGACCGGCACGCCTCGATCCGCCGCCTTCCAGACCAGCCGCTCAGCCACCCACTTGGTCTGGGCGTAGCCTCCGTCCAGCTCCTGGAATTCCAGCAGGTCCGCGTCCTCCCTCACCGGGCCGTCGTCCCCCGCACCGAGGACGTCAAACACACCGATGGTGGAGACGTGCTGCACCACCTTCAGACGCGTCGTGGTCGCGAGGCGCAGCACCTCCACGGTGCCTCCCACGTTTGCAGCCTCGAGCTGCTCGTAGGGCTTGATGAAGCTGGCCACCGCGCCGGCGTGCCAGATCACGTCCACCTCTTCCGCCAACGCGTCCCAGACCTCCGGGTCCAACCCCAGACGAGGCGCCTGCAGGTCGCCGAGGACGACGCGGACCCGCGCCTCCGCACGGAGGGACCAGCAGCCGTGTCGTTTCAGATGGGACCGCAACCGATCCATGGCGCGACGTTCGTTCCGATCCCGGACCAAGGCCACGACCTCCGCGTCGGTCTGCGTCAACAGCTGCTGGATGAGGTGTGCGCCGAGGAACCCCGTGGCCCCCGTCAGCATCACGCTCCACGGCGGACGGTTGGCCACCGGCGCCATCCCCACACCAGTGATCTCCCGCTCCAGGACAGCCCGCTCCTCCAGCTCACCCCCAGCGTCCTCACCGACGGAGGCACGGTCCCCGGACAGCGCCGCCGCGATGCGCGCCGGGGTGGCGCCTTCGAAGAGGTCCTTCAACGTCGGCCGCAGCCCCTCCCGCTCGAGACGCGTCATCAACCGGACCGCGGTCAGGGAATCTCCCCCGAGGTCGAAGAAGTGAGCGTGGCGCCCCAGCGACGTGACCTGGAAGGTGTCCTCGAAGACCCGCACCAGGGTGGATTCCAGCTCCCCCACCGGCGGCTCGTCCGCTGGCGGGTCATCCACGTCCGCGGTGACCAGGTCCTCTCGCCGGAGCTTGCCCGTCGGCCCGATGGGCAGCTCGGGCAGGAAGGTGACCCCGTGGGGGACCATGACCTCGGGCAGACGCGCTCCCAGCCACTCCACCAGGGCCTCGCCGGAGGTCTCCGTCGCCGTCACCGCCCACGCCATGAGCGTCGGCCCCGTGGGACCGGATCGCACATCCACCGCAGCCTGGACCACCTCCGGATGTCCCTCCAGCACCCGCTCCACCTCTTCGGGCTCCACCCGTTGGCCGCGGATCTTGGCCTGGCGATCGACCCTGCCCATGAACAGGAGCTGGCCGTCCGTGGTCCACCGCACCCGATCACCGGTGCGATAGAAGCGACCACCGTCAGCGGCGGCGACGAACCGCTCCTCCGTGAGCGTCTGGTCGTTCAGGTAACCCGCGGCGACGCCCACCCCGCCGATCCACAGTTCACCGACGGCGCCGGGAGGGAGCCTCCGTGCACGCTCGTCCATCACCCTCAGGTCCGCTCCCGGAACCGGCACGCCCATCGGAACGACATCCACCGGGCTGTCCACGTCGCACCAGGCGGACACGATGGTGGCCTCCGTGGGGCCATAGGTGTTCACGAGCCTGACGTGATCGGGCGTCAGGTCGCGCCAGCGAGCGACGCAGTCTGCGCGCACCGCCTCGCCCCCCAGCACCACCAGTCGCACGGAAGGGGGCAGCTCATCACCATCCACCCAGCCGAGCACCAGCTCGTGCCAGAAGGTGGTCGGAAGATCGAGCACGGTGATCTCCAGCCGCCGCACCTCTCGCAGGAACGCCGGGCCGCCGGACAACATCTCTGTCGTGCGCGGCACCACCGTGGCGCCGACCAGCAGCGTCGGCAGGAGCTCCTCGAGCCCCGTGTCGAATCCGGGGGCGGCGAAGTGAAGCACACGATCATCGGGAGCCAGCGCGAAGCGGTCTGCGGCGGAGCGTGCATAGGCGGCGATGGATCGGTGGTTCACGGTCACCGCCTTCGGAAGACCGGAGGTCCCGGATGTGAACAGGACGTAGGCCGCATCGTCCGCGCTCAGGGCGACCTCCCTGTGCTCTCTCACCGGATCGACCGACCCCAGCTCCTGCAGGACACACGTGGCCCCCACCTGCTCTGACATCAGCGTCCTTCGCTGCGCCGGAAGGTCCGGGTCCAGTGGCATCCACGCGGCGCCCGATTCCATGACGCCGAGGAGGGCGGCGACGAAATCCGCCCCGGGCGGGCGCCACCCCCCCCCCCCGCCCCCGGGGCCCACGCCGTGCGTGGGCCGGGCGGCGGCGCGCCCGCGCGCGCGGGCGGCGAGCCCCCGATAGCTCAACACCTTCCCGCCCTCGTCCACGGCGGCCTGCCCGCCGTACTCTGACGCCCCACGGAAGATGCGCCGCTGGACAGGACCGACCCATGGAGCGTCCTCCGGTCCTCGCTGCAGCGCCGCCAGCTGTCGACGCTCCTCGGACAGGAGCACCTCCAACGAACCCAGCGACGCGTCGGGCGCCATGGCCAGCTCCCTCATGACCTGAGACACGCGGGTCAGAGTTCGCTCCGCGCCGTCCGGGTCCGCGAACCCGTCCCCCCAGATGAGCCGGAGGACCACCCGGTCCCCCGGCACCACCACCAGGGTCAGTCCGTAGCTGGTGCGCTCGTAGGTGCGCACATCCTCGATGGTCAAGGGACCGCGCTGCTCCGACGCCAGATCGTCCCACGGTCGGGCCCACGGTGCGTCCGCAGGCACCGCCCCGCGGAGCGCATCCAGGGCGTCCTTGACCGGATAGTTCTCCACCACCACGAGGCTCTCGAACAAGGGCGACCCGGGCGCGACCGCCGACTCCCCCTGGGTCAGGGTGAGGGGCGCGTGCTCGAACCGCGAGGAGTCCGCGAGTTGCCGCTGAACCTCCCGCAACCAATCCACGCGCCGCATGTCCGGGTCCAGGCGCACCCGCACGGGGAGGGTGTTGACGAAGCAACCCAATCGCTGATCCATGTGCCGCAGCTCCGGCGTCCGCCCGGACACCGTGGCCCCGAACACCACGTCCTCGCGGCCGGCGACACGACCCAGGACCACGGCCCAGGCCGCCTGAGCCAGGGACCCGACAGTGACTCCCAACCGACCCGCCCCGTGGAACAGCGCCTGAGACGGCCCCGTCTCCAGCATCAACTCCCGCTCTCCGTCGCCGCTGTCGCCGTGGACGCGCAGGTCGCACGGGGTGGCCTCGCCGAAGTCTCCCAACAGGTCATGGAACCAGCGGCGCGCGGGGTCCTGGTCCTGACGCTCCAGCCAACGGACGTACTCCTGGAACGGCGGCGACGGGATCGGCGCCGGGGACTCACCGCTCCGCGCCGCGTCGTAGGCGTGGTTGACCCGCTGCAGGGCGAGGGGCAGGGACCACCCGTCCAGGGCGGCGTGGTGCCAGGTCAGCAGCAAGGCGAACTTCCGGTCCGGGAGGTGGGCCAGGGTGCAGCGCATCAGCGGACCGCGCTCCAGGTCCAGACCGCGGGCGCGATCGGCCAGCACCAGGGCGTCCAGCTGCTGCCCCGCGGAGTCGTCCCCGGCGTCCAAGTGCACCTCTTCCCAGGGCACGCCGGACTCCGGGTCCACCACCCAGTGAGGCCGGGGCAACCCTCGCCAGGCCACGCTCGCCCGTAACAACGGGCAGGCTCGCGCCAGCTCGCCGTACGCGACCCGCAAGGCCCGAGGGTCCAGCTCGCCGGAGATCACGGTCACCAGCTGCTCGATGTACGCGCTGGAGGACGGGTCGTAGAGGGCGTGCAGCACCATGCCCCGCTGCGTCGGCGTCAACGGGAACACGTCCTCCGTGTTTTCCCGCCCGCGCAGCAGCACATCCAGGGCTCCCTGGCCCACGTCCGCCAGGGGCACGTCGGACGGCGTCAACGTCTGGTGCCTCTGCGATCCGAGCACGGAGGCCGCTTCGATCAGCTCCTGACGGACACCGACCTCGAAGGCATCCACGGAGGATCGATCCATGCGTCCGTCCCACTGCAGCCGCAGCACCAGGCAACCGTCCCGCGTCCCCACGTCCAGGATCATCAGGTGTGTCAGAGGATTGCTGCCACGGAGCCCGAAGCGGGCCTCGGCGCGGCGCACCACCCCGTCCTCGGTCGCGTCGGATTCCACGACCAGGTCACCCAGCCAGTTGAACAGGAGCGGCGCGGCGGCGGCATGCTCCAGCGTCTCGTCCTCCACCAGCCAACGCAGGGCGCCGTATCCCATGCCGCCTCCCGGCACGGTCCTCAGACGTTCCTTGACCCCTCGCACGCAGGACGAGACGTCGTCAGTGACCCGCAGGCGGCAGGGCTGCATGGAGGTGAACCAACCGACGGTGCGGGACACGTCCGGCCCGTCCTCCGGGTCGCCACGGCCGTGACCCTCCACGTCCACCAGGACATGGTCATCGCCGGTGATCCGACCGAGAGCGCGAGCGGCGGCCGCCAACACCACCTCCGAGGGATGGGTCCGCCACGGCCGGTTGGCGTCGGTCAGGAGCGTCTCCGTGACTCCACCGGGCAACACCAGCTCGAGCTCGCCCGGGTCGCCGACGGTGTGGGTCAACGGCACCTCACGGACCGGCGCGACCTCCTGGGCCCAGAACGCGCGCTCGCCATCGCCGCCCTCCGCCTCCTCCAGCAAGGCGTCGGCGAAGCTGCGGAACGACGTCGTCTTCAGGGGCAAGGACGGCTCCTCGTCCGCAGCCAGAGCACGCTCCACCCGAACGAGGTCCTCCACCAGGACGCGCCAGGACACGGCGTCCACCACCAGATGATGGGCCGCCAGTTCCAACACCGACCCCTTATCGTCCTGGGACCAGGCCGCGTCCAGCAACGGCCCCCGGCGGAGGTCTGCCCGTGGCGCCCCGCCATCGTCGTCCCTGATGGGGAACCGTGGCGGCCCCGGCGGCGGCGCTGCGACATGGAGGGCGGCGCCGTCCGGCTCCACCGTGGCCCGCAACAGGTCATGGTGACGCACCACCCAACCGAGAGCCTGCTCCAGTCGATCACGACAGGCGTCGGGGCCCAGGGAGAGTCGGACACCCTGGTGCCAACGCCCCGGGTCGGGCATGGAGAACGACAGCCACCACCTCTGGATGGGGAGCAACGGCACGACCCCCGTGACCGGCCCCTGCTCCGCCTCCGTCGCAGGCGCGGCGGCGGCGACCGCTGCCAGGGTGGCCGGGGTCGGGTGCTGGAAGACGTCCCGCACCTCGAGGTGCATGCCCTCGCCGCGGGCTCGGGAGACGAACTCCAGAGCGCGGATGGAGTCGCCGCCGAGCTCGAAGAAGCCGTCGTCCACGCCGACGGCGTCCAGGCCGAGCACCGACGCCGCGAGCCTGGCCAGGGTCGCCTCCCGGGCATCACGGGGCGGCGACACCGAGTCACTGGCCACCGCAGCGCGTCGCGGCGCCGGGAGGGCGGAACGGTCCAGCTTTCCGGGGCCGGTCAGGGGGAGGCTCTTCAGCGCCATCACAAACGCCGGCACGGACGCCGCCGGAAGCCGCTCCGCCACGTCTCTTCGCACCTCATCACCCGCCCGCTCACTCACCACGTAGGCCAACAGCCGCGTCCCGGACTCGTGCTGATCCGCGATCACCGCCGCGTCCCGGACCCCCTCGCACCGGCGCAAGGCGTGCTCGACCTCCCCCACCTCAACGCGCACCCCGCGCACCTTCACCTGACCGTCGTCCCGCCGGAGGAACTGAAGCACGCCTCCATGAACCCAGCGCACCACATCCCCCGTCCGGTACTCATCTCCCTGGAATCGATCACCGGTGAGGGCCGCCCGCTGGTGGTAACCAAGGGCCACTCCCGGACCGGACACGACCAGCTCTCCGGGGCAACCCGGAGGGAGTAACTCTCCCGACTCCCCCACCACGCGAACGTCGGTCCCCGTAATGGGCGCGCCTATGGGGACCGGCCCATCGACCTCCGTCACATCGTAGAAGGTGCAACCGACCGTGGCCTCCGTCGGGCCGTACTCGTTGACGACGCGAACGCCGGCCCGCAGCCAGGGGGCCACGCGGTCCCCGGTCAACGGCTCCCCGCCCACCACCAGGACCCGGGTCGTCCGAGACGACACCAGCTCGTCAGGGATCAAGGCCAGGTGGGACGGGGTGGCCTTCACGAGGTCGAAACCACCCTGTCGCAGCGCCGACTCCAGGTCGTCCGTCAGCACCGCGGGCCGACCGGCGCACCATGGCACGAGGAAAGAGGTCAACGAGAGGTCGAAGGCGAGGGACGTGTGGAGGGGCGCGCCGCCGGGCTCTGGAGGCGACCCGTCGCCACCGGTCAATCCGTAAGCGGTCACCGCCCAGCGCACGTAATGCAGCACCGCCCGGTGTGGAACCACCACGCCCTTGGGCTCCCCCGTGGAGCCCGACGTGTAGAGCACGTACGCCGGGTCGTCGGCAGCGACATCGGGGAGCGCCGCCTGGCTGTCCCCATGGAGGGACGACAGCGCCGTCGCCCGCTCCCCGAGCCATGGAAGGCGCCCCACGTCCGCTTCGTCGCAGACCAGCACCCGCGAGAGCGCCGCGTCCTGCACCAGATAACGAAGGCGCTCCTCCGGGTGATCAGGGTCAAGGGGGACGTAGGCGGCCCCCGCCCGTGACACGCCCAGCAGGCCCACCAGGGCCTCGGGTCTGCCGACGGCCAGGACACCGACCCGATCCCCAGGGCGCACTCCGGACTCCAGCAGTCCTCGAGCCACCGCGAGAGAGCGCTCCTCGAGGGCTGCGAAGGTGGTGACCGCCTCTCCGTGGATGATCGCCGGGGCGTCCGGGTCTGTCGCGCCGGCGTTGAGCACCAGCCCGTGCAAGGAGGCGACCTCCGACGGTTCCGGGGTCGCGCCGCGGCCGCATCGCACCAGGGCCTCTCGCTCGTCCTCGTCCATGAACGGGAGGCTGACGATCTGTTCGTCCGGCTCCCCCACAGCGGCCTCCAGGCACCGCATCAGCCACGACCACCAGCGCTGGACGGTCTCTTCGTCAAGGAGCGCCGAACACCACTCCACCACGCAGCTGACCGCGTCACCCCGGCGCTCGAAGCGCCACCCCAGGTCCAGCTTGCAGGTCTCCGGCAAGAGGTCCAGGTCGGTCACCTCCAGGCCCGGGAGTGACGGCAACTCCGGCAGGTCGATCAGGTCCAGCGACACCTGGAACAGCGGCGGCCGAGACAGATCCCGCGGCGCCTCCGCCAGCTCCACGATCCGCTCGAACGGGACCCCCTGACGGGCGCGGGCGTCGCGGGCGACGGCGGCGGCCCCCTTCACCAGGTCAGCGAAGCTCCAGGCCGGGTCCAGCTTCAGGCGCAACGGCAGGGCGTTGATCAGACACCCCGCCAGGTCTCGGACCTCGGGACGTTCACGCTCGGCCACGGAGGTCCCCACCACCACCTCCCGAGAGGCCGTGAGGCGCCAGAGCAGCGCCTGCACGCCTGCCAGGAGCACCTCGAACGGTGTGGCGGACAGCGACCGCGCGGTCTGTTCCACGGCGCGCCACAACGGCGCGGGGACGGGGTGTCGACGCTGCCCCCCGACGTGGCTCTGCAGCGGGGGACGGTCCCGATCCAGGGGCAGCTCCACGGCGGCGTCCACCCCGATCAGCGCGTCCCGCCACCAGCGCTCATCCCCGTTCTCCCGGGAGGCCTCCCGACGACGCCATGCCGCCCACTCCCCCGGGGTCACCGCCGGCGCCGGGATCTCCCACGGCCGCCCGTCTCGTCGCGCGTCGTAGGCCGCCGCCAGATCCGCGGTCAGCACGCTGACGGACCAGGCGTCGGCGATCACGTGGTGCAACACCAGCACCAGGAAGTGCTCGTCCTCGGCCAGCTCCCACAACGCACACCGCCAGAGGGGACCACGTCGCAGATCGAACGGTTCATGGAGCTGCGCGAGGACGCGCTCTGACGCCGCCTCCCTCGCCGCGGGTACGGGCACCAGCGAAACGGGCGCGGTCGTGCTGACGGAGAGACCCGGACGGCCCTGCCGTTCCGGGAGGGTGGTCCGCAGAGACGGGTGGCGCTCCGCCACGTCCTGCAACGCCGCCGCCAGGGCCTCCTCATCCAGGGGGCCTCGCAGGCGCAGCGCCGCTCCCATGTTGTAGGCGGCGCTTTGGGGGTTCAGCTCATGGAGGAACCACAACCGCTCCTGGGCGGAGGACACCTCCTCGGCCCCGTGAACCTCCATGGGCACCAGGTCGTCCTGGGCCGCCGTCTCCACCATCTTGGCCAGGTCACCGAGGGTCGGAGCGTCGAACAGGGCCCGCAACGGCAGCGTCACCCCCAGCTCCGTCGTGATGTTCGCCATCAACTGGGTGGCCAGAAGGGAGTGACCTCCGAGGGCGAACCAGTCGTCGTCCACGCCCGCCTCCACACCGAGCAGCGCGCTCCAGCCACGGATCAGGGCGCGCTCCACCGCGGTCTGCGGCTGCCGGGATGTGGACGCCGCCCTGGACACCACGCGCAAGGCTCCTCGATCCACCTTGCCGTTGGCGGTGAGGGGCATGGCCTCGATCACGGACAGCAGATCCGGGATCAGGTAGGCGGGGAGCCGCTCACGCATGTGGGCGCGGAGGTCCTCCATGGGCGCGGCCTCGGCCTCGGCCTGCGGGACGACCCAGGCCACGAGCCGCTCGTCACCCGCCTCGTCAGCGCGTACGGCGCACACCGCCTCGCGAACCCAGGGGTGATCCAGGAGGGCCGATTCCACCTCCCCGGGCTCTACCCGGAAGCCGCGCACCTTGACCTGGTCGTCCAGTCGACCGGCCCACATCAGCCCGCCGCGCTCTGTCCAGCGCACCCGGTCACCGGTGCGATAGAACCGGACCGTCGCGCCCTGGTGATCTGCGAGGACGAAGCGCTCTTCCGTCAGCGCGTCCCGCCGCCAGTAGCCCGTGGCCACGCCGGCGCCGCCGATCCAGAGCTCACCTTCCACCCCTCGCGGGACCACCCGTCCGCGGCGATCCACCAGGCGCAGGATCGTCCCGTGGATCGGCCGACCGATGCTGACCGGACCGTCACCCACGTCCGAAACCGTGGACCAGATGCAGGTCTCCGTCGGTCCGTACAGGTTCCAGAGCGACGCCGTGAGCGGCGCCAGCTGCCCCGCAAGATCCTGGGTCAGCGCTTCACCGCCGCACCACGCTCGCAGGCCCGACCTGCCAGACCATCCGGCGTGCAGCAGCATGCGCCAGGTGGCCGGCGTCGCCTGCATGACGGTGGCCTCCACCTCGTCCAGCAACGGCCCCAGCCGTCTGCCGTCCCCGGCCTGCTCCTCGGTCGCGATGACCACGCGGGCACCCACGTACAGGGGCAGCATCAACTCCAGGATGGAGATGTCGAAGGAGACCGTCGTCACCGCCAGCAGGACGTCGTCGGGGGTCAGCCCCGGACGCTCGGCCATGGACGCCAACAGGTTCTCCAGGGACTGGTGGGAGACCACCACGCCCTTGGGCTGACCCGTGGACCCGGAGGTGTAGGTGACGTAGGCGGTCCCCTCGGGAGCGGGCTCCCCGCCATCGCTCACCTCACCCTCCACGAAGCGCCGCCTCGCCTCAGGATAATCCGGGTCCAGGGGCACCCAGGCCGCCCGGAGAGACCACAGGGCGAGCATCTCCACCACCAGGGAGAGACCTCGCCGCGTGGAGACCACGCGGAGGTCGCCGGCGCGGACGCCCTCCGATCGCAAGGCCTCGGCCCGCGCCTCCACCTCACTCATCAAGGCCTCGTAGGTGACGGTGCGCCCGCAGGTCACCGCGGCCGCCGTCGGGGCTCGGTTGGCGTGAACCCGGATGGCGTCCAGAACGGGCACGGGAGCGAGCGGCCAGGGAGCACCGACGGAGGCGTCCTCCAACCAGCGGCGCTCCGGATCGGGCACGGGGAGCAGGTGCACCGGGTCCTGCGGGCGCCGCGCGGCGGCGGCGAGCACCGCCTCCACGTGAGCCAGCCACCGGTCCGCAGCGTTGGCGCTGACCCGCCCAGGAGCGTACTCCAACTCCAGGCACACACGATCCCCGTCCACATGGGCGAACAACGTCATGTCCAGCAGCGAACCGGACCGTGTCCACTCGAACTCCGCCGCCACCCCACCCGGGAAGTCCCCTCGCCACGCCGCCAGCTCGAGCCAGTTGAATCCGACGGTGAAGAGCGGGTTGCGCTCCAGGTCACGGTCCGGGTTCATGGCATCGACGAGGCGTTCGAAGGGGACGTGGGCCCTGGCCTGGGCGTCCGTCACGGTCTTGCGGGTGCGCGCCAGGAGCTCCTCGAAGGTGGGGTCTTCCGAGAGGTCCACCCGCAACACCAGGCTGTTGACGAAGAACCCCACCACGCCCCGCACCTGGTCGATGTCCCGGCCGCTCCACGGCACCCCGACGGCGATGTCGTCCGTTGAGAAGAGACGGCCGAGCACCACGCTCCAGGCGGAGAGGGTGACCATGAACGGCGTGGCCCCGCTGCTCCGTGCCAGGCTCCGCAGGGCCGCCACGGTCTCACCGTCGAGCTGCCGTTGCGCGCGGCCCTCCACCAGCGGCGCCGTCTGGTCGGAGGAGGACCGTGGGGGCAGTTCATGCACCGGCAGGTCGTGCAGCTGCCGCGACCACCAACGCAACCCGGGCTCCAGCACCTCGTCCGTCAACCAGCCCCGTTGCCACGCCGCGAACCCGGCGTAGGTCGCGTCCATTGCGGGTAGCGGACGCCCGCCGCAAGCGGATTCCAACTCCGCCGCCATGATCCGCATGGAGAGGCCATCCGCGGCGATGTGATGGACGCAGAGCAGGAGGTCGAAGGTCTCCTCGTCCCACTGCACCAACCGGTTCCGGATCAACGGCCCCGTGGTGAGGTCGAACGGTTCCTCCACCAGCTCCCTCAGGATCTGCGAGCGCCCCTCCTCCGACGCCCCCGGGAGACGTTCGAGAGACACGGGCAGATCCTGGTGCTCTCGCAACACCGGGACCAGGGCCCCGCCCCTCAATTCGAACGCCGTCCGCAACGTCTCGTGCCGCTCCACCACCTGGTTCACCGCGACCCTGAGCGCGGCCACGTCCAGCGCCCCGCGGAACCTCAACGCTCCCGCGATGTGATGGGCCGGGCACCCCGGGTCGAGCTGCTCGAGGACCCAGAACCGCTCCTGGGCGAACGAGCACATGGGCGTCTCGTCACCGCTCGACGAGAACGCAGGACGATCCGGCGTGAGCCCCTCCCGGCGCCGCTCCAGCATGCGCTGCAGCAGGGCCCGACGCTCCGGTGACAGCCGACGGAGCCGTTCGTCGCGGTCAGCGGTCAACGTCGTCCTCTGACAACAGCCGCTCCACCTCCTCGTCGGAGAGCGACTCGATCTCCGCGAGCAACGCATCCACCTCGCTGAGCGGAGCGGTCTCGGACGTCCCGTCGGCCACGCCGTCGGCGAGCTGCGCCACCAGGTAGGAGGCCAGCGCATCCAGGTCCGGGTGGTCGAACAACAGGGTCACGGGCAACGGCGAAGCGAAGGCGCTCTCCAGACGGTTGCGCATGTCCACGGCGAGCAGCGAGTCCACCCCCAGGTCCGTGAACGGGCGGTCCGGTTCGATGCGGTCTGCGGAGGCCAACCCCATGACCCTGCTCAACTCACGAGACAGGAACTGCAACAACAGCCCGTGCCGGTCTTCCGGGTTGGCCCGCTCCAGCTCCCCCACGATGGGAGACGGTCCGCTCGGGGCACGCACCGCGTGCCGGGCGAAGGCGCTCAGCAGCGGCGGCACCTGCCCCCGATACTGCTTCATCCAGCGACGCCAGCGAATGGGCAACACCATGACCTGGGGGACATCCTCGGACAGGGCCCGCATCAAGGCGCCGGTGCCCAGCTCGGGGTCGATGGTGCGCAATCCGATCTCGGCGAACCGGACCTGATCCCGGGTGGCGAGGCTCGCCGCCATCCCTCCGCCAGACCACGGACCCCAGTTGATGCTGGTCGCCCGCACCCCCCGTGACCGCTGGCGATGACACCAGGCGTCCATCCAGGCGTTGGCAGCGGAGTACGGGGTCTGGCCGGCGGACCCCAGGACCGCCGCCACGGACGACGTGCACACCCACCATTCGGGCAGGTTCTCGGCCTCCCGCAGGGCAGCCTCGAGGGCCAGGAGACCATCCACCTTCGGCGCCATCACCGCTTCGAACGCCGCCGCGGTCTGGTTCATGGCCATGCCGTCGGACAGCACTCCGGCGGCGTGATAGACGCCTCCCAAGGGCGGCGCGTCTTCGGTGAGGGTGCTCACGAAGGCGGTCACCTGGGCGGCGTCTGCCAGGTCCGCGGAGGCCACGTGGACGCGAGCGCCGTGAGCCCGGAGGTCGTCCATCACCTCCACCGCGTCTTCACCGGGCTGCCTCCTGCCGACCAGGGCGACGTGCCGCGCTCCCTCCTCCACCAGCTTGCGCGCGGCGTGCAACCCGAGGACGCCCAGTCCGCCGGTGATCAGGTACGTGCGGTCGTCGCGGACGTCCGGCGCTCGGCTCATGCGCAGCACCACCTTGCCGACGTTCCGGGCCGCAGCCAGGAAGCCGAGCGCGCGTCGGGCCTCCGCCAACTCGAAGATGGTGGTCGGCGTCGGGGTCAACTCGCCCGCCTCGAGGCGCGAGAAGACGTCTTCCAGCAGTTGCCTGTGCAGGACCGGGTCCCGTTCCACGATCTCCGCCAGATCGAAGTTCGCGTAGCGCAGGTCCGGCCTGCGTTCATGCACCTGATCCGCGGTCCAGGCGCCGATCTTGCCGATGTCCACGAAGCGGCCGCCCTCCGCCGTCGCATCCAGGCTCCGGGGGATGGCGTCGCCGGTCAGGCTGTTGAGGACGACGTGCACGCCCTCGCCCCCGGTATCCTCGTCGATCTGGTCGGCGAACAGGACCGAGCGGGAGTCCATCACCCGATGCACCCCCTGGTCCTCGAGGTGGGGATGCTTCCAATCGCTGGCGGTCGCCCACACCTGGCAACCCTTGCGCTGCGCCACCTGAATCGCCGCCTGCCCCACGCCGCCGGCGCCGGCGTGGATCAGGACCCGCTCACCGGACGCGATGTCCGCCATGTGCTCCAGGGCATAGAGCGCGGTGGTGAACACCGTGGGCACGGACGCAGCGTCCTCGAAGGACAGGTCATCCGGTATGACGTGCACCTGGTTGGACGCCACGGTCACGTGAGAGGCGAGGCAGCCCGCGGCGGCCACCACCACCCGGTCGCCCGTGTGGACACCGCTCACCCCCTCCCCCACGGCGCTGACCACCCCGGCGCACTCGAACCCCAAGGGCTGGTCCAGGGCGCTGGAGATCCCGGCCTCCCTGCTCCATTCTTCGAGCATGCCCAGGACGAACAACACGTCCTTGAAGTTGAGCGCCGCCGCCCGCACCTCCACCAGGACCTCTCCGGTGCCAGGAGAACGCGGCTCCATGGGGATGGCGTCCAGGTTCCCCAGGCTCCCGTAGGACCGGGCCCGCAGCTCGAAGGACCCGTCGGGGGCCCTCAGGCGCTCCTGCTCGTCACGGCCGTGATCCTGGGACTGCAGCCGTGGAGCCCACGACCGTCCGTCCCGCAGGACCACCTGATCCTCCGTGGTCTCGGCGGTGATGACCGACGCCACCTGATGAGGGTCCAGAGCGTCATCCACGTCGATGAGCAGGGTCCGCAACTCCGGTTGCTCACGCTTCAGCGAGGCGCAGAATCCCCACAACGCAGCATGCCCCGGGTCAAGGGAGGCGGCGTCCGGGACCGGCGTCCCGTTTCGGGTCACCACGACGAAGCGCGGCGGGCGGGTGGCGCCCGAGATCCCCTGAACGGTCTGCAGCAGCTCCCCGCAGAGCTGCGCTGGGTTGCCGGAGCCGGCCACATGAATCACGACACTGGGCTCTTCGGCGAGGCCTCCCGTGACCAGACCGGCGTCACGAAACGCACGCTCCAGTTGGTCACCGTCGCCGGTGACGTTCCAGGGACCCGGGTCCCCGTCTCGGTGACCTGCGGGCTCCGCCGGAGCCCACCCCACCTGATACAGGAGTCACCCCAGCGAGTCCGCACCCTTGAGCAACGCGTGTCGCGGAGCGCGGACGAGCTTGAGCCCGTCCACCTGGACCGCAGGCACACCGCCCGGCATCACCACCTGAATATCCAGGGTGATGACCCGCCCCGTGTCCTCGGACGGCCGCGCCAGCACACGACAGCGACCGGTGGTTTCACCATGGGCGCTGACACGCACCCGCTCCATGCCCACCGGGAGCCAGACGTCGTCGAAGGCGTCCCCCAGCGCCGCTGCGGAGCTCTGGAACGCTGCGTCCAGGAGAACGGGGTGGACCATCCAGTCACCGAAGTCATCGGCTTCAGGAACGGAGAGCGCCGTGACCGCAGCGCCGTCCCCCCGGGCCACGTCCGCGACCGCACGGAAACGCGGTCCGTACTCCAGGCCCAATTCAGCGTAGCCGTCATAGAACCGTTCCACGCTCAGGGGATCCATCCCCTCCGTGGACGGATCGTCCACGGGATCGATGGAGGCTCCTACGGACGCGGTGGCCGTGGCGTGGTCGATCCAGTCGTCCTCTTGCAGAGAGCACACCTTCAAACGGACCGCCCCCTCTTCGCCAGGCCGCACCACGGTCTGCACCACCACCCCGGCGACCCCTGGGAGGAGCGGCGCCTCCACGGCCACGTTCTCAAGGCGGATGTCCGTGGACGCGAGGGCGTGACGGGCCCCAGCGAGCATCATCTCCACGAACACGGCCGCCGGGACGACCGCGGCGCCGTGCACGCGATGCTCCTCCAGCCAGGAAGGAGAACGATGATCCAGCCGAGCTTCGAACAGCCATTCCCCAGGGCCCAGCACGGCGGCGCGCACGGGAGATCCCAGCAGCGGGTGAACGAGCTCGTCACCGACCGCCCGCCAGCTGCCACCCCGACCGCGCTCCAGCCAGAAGGACTGTCGCTGGAAGGGGTAGGTGGGGACATCCACGGGCTCGGTGACGCTGCCCTCGTAGACCCCCGACCACCGGATCGGCGCGCCGGAGAGCCAGAGCTCCGCCAGGGCCCGCTGCAACACGGACCCGTCCGCCTGTCCGGAACGCAGGCTCGGGACCCACCGCAGCTCAGGCCGCGGGACGCAGGTACGCCCCAGCGCACACAGGGTCGGCTTGGGGCCCAGCTCCAGCACCACGTCCGCGTCCTCCACGAGCACCTCGATGCCCTCGACGAACCGCACCGGCGCGCGCACGTGCTCGACCCAGTACTCCGGGTCCGTGAGGCGTTCCCCCACCCGTTCACCGGTGAGGTTGGAGATGAAGGAGCAGCGAGGTGGCTGGAAGTCCACGGAGCGCGCCGCAGATCGGAACCCGTCGAGCATGGGGTCCATGAGCGGAGAGTGGAACCCGTGGGAGACGTCCAGTTCCGTCGCCTTGACGCCGTCGGCGGCGAGCTCCGCTCTCAGCGCAGCGACCTCGGCGGCGTCACCGGAGATGACCACGCTCTGCGGACCGTTGACGACGGCCACGGCGACGGAGTCGGCGCGCGGGAGGACCAGCTCCTCGGCGGACTCCCGAGACATCCCGACGGCCAGCATGGCTCCCGGAGCGCAGCGCTCCACCATGAGCGCCCCACGGGCGGCGATGAGGCGCATGCCCTCCTCGAGGGAGAACACCCCCGCCGCGTAAGCCGCCGCGTACTCCCCGACGCTGTGCCCGAGGACGGCGCTGGGGGTGACTCCCCACGATCGCCACATGTCCGCCAGGGCCGCGCCCACGGCGAAGAGCGCCGGCTGCGTGTAATCCGTCCGCGAGAGCAGCTCCGTGTCGTCCCCCCACAGCACGTCGAACAAGGGGTGCTCACGAGTCTGGTCAAAGACCGCTGCACACCGATCCATGGTGTCGCGGAAGGCCGGCGCCGTTTCATAGAGTTGGCGAGCCATTCCGGGGTGCTGGGCACCCTGGCCCGTGAACACCCACACCACTCGGGGTGGGTGGGCCGGGGCATGATCGAGCGATCCTCGAGCCGCGTCCGTGTCAGCCCGCGCCTCGGTGACCTGACGCAGCAGCTCCTCGCCATCCTGCGCCACCAGCGCGGCGCGGTGCGGGTGCTCCGCGCGGCCGAGGTTTGCCGACCGGATCAAGGACGGCAAAGACGTCCCCGGATCTCGCTCCAGCAAGGCGGCCCAACGGTCGAGCAAGGCGTCACGGGCCTCCGGGGTCTTGCCGGAGACCTTGAGCATGGGGAGCGACCCGGCGGGGACCGGCTGACGGGACGGGTTCGGAGGCGCCTGTTCGACGATGACGTGGGCGTTGGTGCCGCTGAATCCAAACGAACTGATGCCCGCACGGCGTGGGCCGTGCTCCGGCCAGGGCGCCCCGTCCGTGGGGACGGACAGGCGGAGATCGTCCCAGGGGATGTGGGGGCTGGGGTTCTCCAGGTGCAGGTGCGGCGGGATGTAGCCGTTGCGGATCGCCAGCACGGCCTTCATCAGGCCAGAGATCCCGGCGGCGGTCTCCAGGTGTCCCAGGTTGGTCTTCACCGATCCCACCAGCAATGGCCGATCCGCGTGCGCGTCTCCGAACACGCGATCGAGGGACTGCAGCTCGATGGGATCCCCGAGAGAGGTGCCGGTGCCGTGGGCCTCGATGTACTGCAGCTCAGCGGGCCGCAACCCGGCGTCCCGAAGCGCCGCCCGGATGACGGACTCCTGCGCCGATCCACTGGGGACGGTGAGGCCACCGCTGGCGCCATCCTGATTGATGGCCGTGCCGCGGATCACCGCCAGCACCCGGTCTCCATCCTGGAGCGCGGCGTCGAGAGGCTTCAGAACGACCACGCCGCAACCCTCCGCGCGGCCGTAACCGTCGGCGGAAGCGTCGAACGTCTTGCAACGCCCGTCCGGAGAGAGCATGCCCGCCTTGGAGAGGGAGATGCTGCTGACCGCGTCGATGATGGCGTTCACTCCGCCGCAGATCGCCACCCCCGATTCTCCTGCCCGCAGGCTCCGACACGCCACGTGGAGGGCCACGAGGGAAGCGGAGCACGCCGTGTCGATGGCCATGCTGGGACCGTTGAGGCCGAGGAAGTAGCTGATGCGCCCGGCGGAGGTGCTGATCGCGTTGCCCGTGGCGTAGTACTGGTTGCCGTCCAGGGGGCCACGATCGCACTGGGAATCAAAGTACTCCGAACCCCGCATGCCGATGAACACGCCGGTGTCCGTACCTCGCAGCCCGTCCGCATCCAGGCCCGCGTCCTCCAGCGCCGTCCAGGCCACCTCCAAGAGCATTCGGTGCTGGGGGTCCAGCTGTCGGGCCTCTCGAGGAGAGACACCGAAGAACGCGGCGTCGAACTGATCCAGGTCACGCACGAACCCGCCACAGCGGGTGTTCATCCTGCCGGGCGTCGTGACGTCCGGATCGTAGAGCCGGTCCATGGGCCACCGATCCTCGGGCACCTCCGTGATCAGGTCGGCGCCGTCCTTCAGCGCCGACCAGAGCTCCGCAGGGGTGGTGACGCCCCCGGGCAAGCGGCAGGCCATGCCGATGATCGCGATCGGGGCTCCGTGCTCGTCTGCATCCGTGAACGATTCGTCCGACGATGCCCCCTCAGGTTGCTCAGCCAACACCTCATCCAGCAACCAGGCCACCAGCTCCCGAGGCGTGGGTTGATCAAACAGCGCCGTGGTACGGACCGAGATCCCCAACTCCGACTCCAGCACGTCCTTGAAGTCCACCGCCCGCAACGAGTCGAAGCCCAGGTCATCGACGAAGTGATCGTCGGGCGCCACGTCCTCCGGACCGGACCAGCCCAGGAAAGAGGCCACGCGAGCGGCGACCCAGTCCATCATCAGGCGTGGACGATCATCGACCGGGCTGGCGTCCAGGCTCGCCACGAACGGTGACTCGGCGCCCGGCACACGGTGGCCACCGGCCCCCAAGGTCACGCCCCTCCGTGCTGGGTCGCGTCGGAAGCGGCGTCGCCGGTGCGCCGGCCGACTCCTCGATTGTCGATGACCACGGAGACCCGACCGATGGCCAGGCCACCGTCGTCGTCGTGGAACTCACAGCGGCTGGGAAACAGGAGGTACCCCTTGCGCTCCGAGACCTCCAGGAAGCGCATGCTCCCGGAGAAGCGGCGCGGGTTGATGGGGCGCTTGAACGTCATGTCGATCTTGTGGATCAGCACATCCGGCAACTGACGCTCCAACCACGCGTCGAGAGAGAGCTCCGCCAACGGTGGGATGAACCCGTGCTCCACGCCCATGGCGTACAGGGTGTAGAGCATCTGGTTGTAGCAGATGTTCACCTCGACGGCGTTGAGGTGCCCCGTGTCGTCGATGTAGCAGGACTCGGGGATGGCGAAGGACCCACTGACCGAGCAGAGGCTGTCCGCGTCGTCCAGCGATACCTCCGCCGCGCCGAGGTAACGGCAGTGGCGCTTGTAGGGAGCCAGCACCTTCGCGAGAAGGGACTCGGGGACGGGGATACGGCTGTTGTCGAGAGCGTCAGCCATGGTCCTCAGGACGCCCGATCACTGGCGGTCAGTCGATCAGGATCGGACGGGCGAGCCAGATTGCCCGCCTCGTTGCCCGGCATCTCATAGAACGGGAACTCGTCGTAGACGCCGATGCGATAGCTCTTGCTCGGCTCGTCCGTGAGTTGATCCATGGCGCGGTGGATGAGGCCCCGGTTATCCCAGAAGAGGACATCCCCCTCCTGCCACGGGTGCACATGACGATGAGGTGACCCGTCGATGATCTCGAACAGCTCTTCCAGGAGGGCGCGGCTCTCCGCAACGGGCAACCCCAGCACCCGTGAGGTGAATCCCTCGCTGACGTAGAGAGAGCGCTTCCCCGTGACGGGATGGCGGATCACCATGGGGTGGACCGCCCCGGGAGACTCCTGGCGGATGCTCTTGACCAGATCGATCAGGGCACGGTCGATGTCCGAGGGCTGGACCTTGTAGTACCAGGTCACCTCGTGGAAGGCGTAGGCCCCTTCCAACCTGACGCGCAGCTCTTCCGACAGGTCCTCCCAGACCCGCTCCATGTCGACGAAGGTGGTCTCACGCACACCGGAGTCGGGCAGCACCTGGGGATACATGAACACCGTCGAGAGCGGCTCATCGAAGAACTGGTAATCCGTGTGCCAGAACCGCCCGGTTCCCGAGACGCCCACCTTGCGACCGTTCTCCGGGACGTTGGAGGAGACAAAGATCTCGGGGTGGGCGGGGTGATGGTAGTGATCCTGGAAGTAAACCTGGGGACGGCCGAACCGTCTCGCCATGCGCAGGTACTCATCGGTCCCCATGTCCTGGTGCCGGAAGACGATGAACTTGTGGTCGTAGACCAACCGACGGATCTCGGCTACCTGATCTTCAGTGACCTTGGAGAGGTCGAGATCTTCGATCACGACCCCCATGGTCTCGGATTCCGAACGGAGTACCTTCATTCCATGGACGGGGCGGCAACGCCCTCCATACACCCTCGATCCTTCGCATCTTACGGATTGCCGGGAATCTAAGGAACACCGGATAGGATTCCGGGCATGCAGGACCCTCAACGTGAGCTCACCCTGCTCTCGGACATCCCTCGCTGGCACCGAGAGCGGCGACCGGAGGCTTCCGCCGTGGTGTTCGAAGGGCGCACCACCACCTGGGCCGAGCTGGATCGCCGCAGCAACCAGGTAGCCAACGGCCTCCGCTCCCTGGGAGTGGAACCGGGGGACCGGATCGCCGTCCTCGCCCGGGACGACGATCACGGGGTCGTCGTGGCGTTCGGCTGCGCCAAGGCCGGCGCCGTACTCCTGGGCATCAACTGGCGCCTGGCCCCTCCGGAAGTCGAGTACATCCTCGAACACGCCGAGGCGACGGTCCTGTTCATGGGCCCGGATCAGCAAGATGCTCCCCCGGACCTCCCGAACTTGCGCCACGTGATCTCCTTGAGGGATGAGGAGTTCACGAGCTGGCGTAACGGCCTGGATGACTCCGACCCGATGCTGAGCCAGGAAGCGGGGGACGCAGCCGTCCAGATGTACACCAGCGGCACCACCGGGAGACCCAAGGGTGTCGTGCTCGCCCATCGCAGCTTCTTCGCTGTGGTTCGCAGCATGAAGGAGCAAGGCGACCCCTGGATCGGATGGACGCCGAATGACGTCTCACTCCTCAGCTTCCCGCTCTTCCATATCGGTGGGATCTGGTGGGCGATGACGACATTGATCGCCGGTGCACGGCTCGTGGTGGTCCCGTCGTTTGTCGGTGAGGAAGCCCTCCGGCTCATCGAGGGACATCGGGTGACCAAGGCCTGCATGGTCCCGGCGATGATCCAGCTGATGTTGAACGAACCGGGTTGCGCCGACGCCGACACGTCCAGCCTCACCCACATCATCTACGGTGGGTCCCCCATCACCAGCACCTCCCTCGACGCCGCCATCAAGCAGTTCCGGTGCCAGTTCGGCCAGATCTACGGTCTCACGGAGACAGGGAACACTGCGGTCTTCTTGTGGCCGGAAGACCACCAGGAAGAGGACCTGCTTCAAGCTGCCGGGCGACCCTACCCGTGCGTTCAGGTCAAGGTCGTCGACGAAGCAGGGGCATCGCTCCCACCCCACACCGTCGGCGAGATCTGTCTGCGGTCGGCGGCGAACATGATCGGGTACTTCAAGAACGAAGAGGCCACCAAGGCCACGCTGATCGACGGCTGGGTCCACACCGGCGACGCCGGATGTGTGAATGAACGCGGGTACGTGTTCGTCAGCGACCGCCTCAAGGACATGATCATCAGCGCCGGAGAGAACATCTATCCAGCGGAGATCGAATCAGTCATCGCAGCGTTTCCCGGTGTCCGGGAGTGCGCCGTCATCGGTGTCCCGAACGACCGCTGGGGGGAAGTGGTGAAGGCCTTTGTGGTCGTCAAGAGAGGCCACGAGCTGGATCGGAAGGCCATGGCGCGGCATTGCCGTGCGAGCCTGGCGGACTTCAAAGTGCCTCGTTCGGTCGAGGTGATCGAAACCCTCCCCCGCACCCCGAGCGGGAAGGTGCAGAAGCACGTGCTGCGAGAGCCGCACTGGGAAGGCAGGGACCGTCAGGTGAATTGACGGCCCATCACCTTCACACGCTGGCTGGCCCTAGAGCTCGGCGATGACCCAGGCGCTGCTGGAGATGCCGAACCCGTCAGCCCCACCGCAGATGAGATAAGTGCCGTTGTGCAACAGGCAACCCTTCAATTCGCCCAGCGGGACTGCGGGATTGGCCGGCAGCAGCTCATGGGTGCCGATGTCGCGGGTCGGAACCGGGAAGACTCCGTTGTGCCGATACGCCGCCGCAGCGCCATCCAGAGTCGAGAGGTCGCCGACGAACCCACCCAGGATGATCGCCTCGCTATTGAAGTTGGATTCCAGCTGAAGATGGAAACCCACCTCTAGTGGGAGGGGGGCGACGGTCGTCCAGGCCCCGCTCACCGGGCTCCAGCGTTCACATGTCGCGATGGCGACGGCCGCGCCATTGCTTCCCTGTGCGGCGGTACCGCCCGTGACGAGCACGTCACCGTTAGCCAGCAAGGACGCGCCGTGGAAACCCCGACCGAAGCTGAAGCTGAGCACCGCCCCGGCCATGGTGCCCGTAGCGGTGAGGGCATTGGTGGCGAGATCAAAGACCTCAGCGGTCCCTGTGTAGATGGGCGACTGCCCGGTGCTCGGAAACGTCCCCGTGACTTGCCCGCCATTCACGCCCCCGGCGATGAGCACGCGACCGTCTCGCAGCAGCGTCTGGGTGTGCCCAGCACGCTTTGAACCCATGACCTGAGATAGGGGGCTCCAGAACCCGGTGGCGGGGTCGTAGACCTCTGCGGTGTCCTGGGCTGTGTTCAGGACGTTCGCGAAGTTGGGGCCAGGATTGATCCAACTGAAGAAGCCGCCGCTGGCCAGGACCCGCCCGTCGTCCAGCAGTGTCATGGCGTGCCCCGCGCGCGGGCTGACCATGGGATTAGTCGGGACGAAGGCGTTCAACTGCGGGTCGAACAACTCACAAGCTGACGTCACCACGCCTCCGATGCTGCTTCCTCCAGCGACCAGGATCTTGCCGTCCTGGAGGAGCACCGCCCGGTGCCCGCAACGGGAAAGACCCATGAGGGGACCCGGCTCGAACGTCCGCTTGAGCGGGTTGTAGATCTCCGTGGTCTGCTTCACGGCGAGGGGAACGGTCGTGGTGCCGAGGGAGCCTCCGGCGATCAGGACACGGGTCTCGTCACTGAAGCTGTCCGCCGCCATGCTGGTCACGGTGTGGAGGATGCGAGCCTCACTCATGGACCCCACAGGGTTGTAGCCGTCCGGCATCTCCGGGGCGTAGCGCACGGTCTTGCTCAACGACCAACCTGGACCGGAGACCCCCGGTCCGGCGATGAAGGCGTTCACGAAGAGTGACGGCGCCGTGAACAAGGGAGGCAGGTAGGGCACTCCGAACTGGAGGTTCACATTCCCGTTGGCGTCCGACCCATACGGGATCACCTGATAGGCCGGTGAGGACAGGTCTAACCAGACGTTGCCCAGCACCGGATGCACCGTCGGACCGTAGCCGTCGGAGATGCTCAGGAACACAGTGATCGGACCGATCCCCGGATAGCCGAAGTCCGCCTTGGCATCGAATCCGAGGACAGGGTTCTTGATGGAGAAGTAGGCCCCCTGACCGCCGCTGCCGGACTGCGCAACGGAGGGGTTCAGGACCAACACGACAGCCGCAACCGACAGCATGAGAAGGCGCATGTGATGCTCCCATCGCGCATCGAAGACCGGCTGCCCCCGCTCGGGGGAATCTCGACGCGCCAAGAAGGTCCAGGTGGGCATACCCGGACTGACGTCTCCGAGTGTAGCGCCTGGGAGCCTCCCGCATCAAATCAACATTCCCGCAATACCTATAATTTGTGCGGGGGTGCGCCAGGCGAGCAGAAAGAAGACCAACTCCACGAGAGGCTCGCGCTGGAGCCTCTGGGACGCCCGGCGGTAGATCTGACCGGGCAAAAAAAGGGACGCTCTCGGCGCGAGAGCCACCGCGCCGAGAGCTGTCCAGCCCGACGCTTGCCTCGTCGAGCACGCACACGCCATGGCGGCCGCAAAGCGACCGCCACCGGGTTCGATCAGCCCATCCGTTTCGAGCCAGGGGCTCAGAAACGCAAGGGCCTGAGTATCGACGCAGAGAAAGGGCGTGGGCCGCCGGCGCCTCTTCAGGGGAAGAGTCGATTACGACTGGGTCGGGCCAGTAAGGAGGCCCGAAGTCGCTGGCGGGTCACAACCGGAATCAATTGCACACGATACACCCGTCTTTTGACCGTCCCTGGGGCGCTGTCTAGATGATCTGGCAAAGAACTCTGAAGATGTCCCACGCCATCTCGGTCCGTGCTTTCACAAGACCATTCGAGATATCCCCTTATGACAATCCGCCACGGCCCAGAGCGGGTCGAAACCGTGCAGAAAACAAGATCCCCTTCGAGGTACACTGAACTGGTTCACCCCATCACTGACGTTCGTGCCAGTCCGAGAGTATTGAGTCAGGCTGCCCGCTACCCCGATGGCCACGAGGACCGTGGCCCGGAACCTGCGGAAGGCCCTGCCGTGGAAGTCGACATGCAAACGGAATCCCTCAAGGTTGCCTGCGGAGCCCTGCTCCTGCTGGCGGTTCTCTGCCCCACTGTTTGTTCTCAGGGCGACGCCTACGTGTCTCATGACGCGGAAGGACGCTGGCTGGTCAGCGCCTCCGCTGACGGAGCGCAACGCGTGGCTCGCCAGACCCTGCACCCGGTCGCCGACGCGGCCTGGCGCGCGATCCCTGGCTCCAACGGATTCACCCTGACCTGGACCGAGCTGGAGCCCACCGGGCCCCAGCCGTGGTTCGCCGTCAGTCTGGATGGCACCCGCTTCGACGCGGTGACGCCGACGCGATACGAGTTGAAGTTGCGTTACGCGGTGTTTGATCCGCTGGTGGATTCACCGGCCGTCCCCGCCCACCTCAACGCCAACATCGGCGGCAACCTCTGGATCGTCCAGTACTGGACCCAGGGCCTCGAGGACTATCGGGCGCACCTGGAGAGCCAGGGAGCGATCATCCACAACCACCTCTGGAACCACGCCAACATCGTGGAAATGAACGGCTCCGTGGCTGCTCAGGTCGTGAGCAACCCCTTCGTGCGTTCGGTGATCCCGTTCCACCCCGCATACAAGCTCGACGAACAGCTGACCCAGGAACAGCAGGCCGGATTCGCTGAGCAGGATCCGAAGCGGGTGAACATCGTCAGCATGGTGCGCGGGCTCGCCGGCCAGAACCCCATCGCCGCCAGAATCCGTGAGATCGGCGGCGAGGTCCACCTGGTGGACGCCAACACCTACCAGATGCGGGTGACCATGAGCATGCTGCAGATCGCGGAGATCGCACGCATGGATGAGGTCCACTTCATCGAGGTGGAGGGTCCGGGACGGGACACCGCAGACATGAACATCGGGCGTCAGTTCCACGGATCGACGTACGTTGACACCGTGGCCGGATTCGACGGCGCCGGAGTCCGCGCGGAGATCTCCGATACCGGTATCGATACGTCGCACTCGGAGTTCGCAGCCCGACCGGTGATCCCCCATGGCGGGTTGAGCAACGGGTCCCACGGCACGAGCGTCTATGGACAGCTGTTCGCTTCCGGCGTGAACAGCCAGGCTCGCGGAGCGGCCTATATGGGCCAGGGAATCGGCAACAGCGCCGGCAGCTGGTCCGGCGGCACGGAGTACAACCACACCACCGAGTTGTCGAACCCGTCACTCAATTACCGCGCCGTACTGCAGACCTTCAGCGGCTTCTCTCCGCTCACCACCCAGTACACGTCGGACTCGCAGACCACGGACCTGATCCTGTTCGACAACCCGCGCATGACCATGACGCACTCCCAGTCGAATCAGGGCTCCCAGAACTCCCGGGCCCGAGCGTGGGCCAAGAACTGCGTCGCCATCGGCGGCATCCAGCACTTCAACAGCCTGAGCATCAACGACGACAGCTGGTCTTCCGCCAGTGTGGGCCCAGCGGCAGACGGTCGTGTCAAGCCGGAGCTCGCCAGCTTCTACGACAGCATTTTCACCACGGCCCAGGGTGGTGGTTACACGTCGTCCTTCGGCGGCACGTCCGGCGCCACGCCGATGACCGCCGGCCACTTCTGCGTCTTCTATCAGATGTGGAACGCCGGGGTCTTCAACAACCCCACCGTCGGTGACGTGTTCGACAGCCGCCCGCAGAACACCACCGCCAGGGCCTTCGCCATCGCGTCGGCGACCCAGTGGAACTTCGTCAACGGTTCCGCCGCCAACTCCGACTGCGACCGCGACAAGCAGGGGTGGGGCGCCATCAACCTGCAGACCATGTACGACTACCGCAACAAGATGTACTGGGAAGACGAGACCACGGTCCTCTCCAACCTGCAGTCCAACTCCATCGGGCTGACGGTGAACCCGGGCGAGCCGTTCTTCAAGGCGACACTGGTGTGGCGCGACACGCCGGGGACCGTGTCCTCGTCGCAGCACCTCATCAACGACATGGACCTCAAGGTGACGAGCCCCACGGGCACCGTTTACTGGGGCAACCGCGGCATGACCAATCACGCCTCCGGTGCCACCGGAGAGGCCCTCTGGACCGGCACCGGCGGTGTCAAGGAGAACGTGAACTCCGTGGAGAACGTGTTCGTGGCCAACCCGACACCGGGGACCTGGACCGTTGAGATCATCGCCGCCGACATCAACGCGGATAACCACGTCGAGACCGCGGCGGTCGACTGCGACTACTCGCTCTGCGTGCTGGGCGTCGACCCGTCCCCGCTGGGCGTGTTCCTCCTCAACATGTCCACCACGGGCGTCGGTGACGGCTTCCTGGAGATCGTCAACATCCCCACCGGGACCATCGAGGGTTATTGCCTCTTCTCCGAAGACGCCTCCGGGCCTCTCGGCAGCGGCAACGTGTTCGGCCTCTCGGCCACCCCGCTCACCCTGATCTCGCTGCAGCAACCGGCAGCCCCGGGCAGCCCGTTCCACTGGACGTGGCCGGTAACCGGGACGTTCCCGGCCCAGCCCTACAACTTCCCGGCTGGCACGATCCCGACGGCGCTGTTCCCGGTAGACGGCGTGGCCCTGTCCATCGACGGGTCGTTCAACGTCGCCGTCACCCCGATCCGCCGCGCTCAGTAGTTCGCGAACTGAGGAAATCGATGCTAGATCGACGCTCAGGCTCGGGCAACTGAGCTTATGAGGCCCGCTGGGTAAAGGCGCTCAGCGGGCCTTTTCATTCTGAGAACAGAAGAAAGGCTCACCATGCGTCTGACCCCCCTCATCCTGGCCGTCGCGCTCTTGGCGGGCGCCGCCACCCCCGGTTTCGCCCAGTACATCGCCGGCCCCGCCGCCGGGACCTACGCCTCCATCCAGGGGGTCCCCGGCGCCTCCCTGCTCACGGGCGTCTCCAGCTGCGACGATTGCACGGAGGCGGTCCCCCTCTCCTTCTCGTTCCCATGGTTCGGCAACAACCTGACCTCCATCACGGTCTCCAGCAACGGGGCGATCATCATGGACGCCAGCACCGGCAGCCTCTGCTGCTCCGCCTGGGCCCTGGATGACGGGCAGGCTGGGGGGGCTCCGGTCCTCACCACGCCCGTGGACCGCATCTCGGTGGCGCAAGAGGACCTGGACCCGGCAGGCATGAACGTCTGGATGCTTGATACGGGCGTCTCCATGATCATCTCCTACGAGGCTGTCTCATGGTTCCCCGGCCCGGCCACGGGCTCCGTTGAAGCCCAGGCCGAGCTCTTCGCCAACGGCGCCATCGAGATCCGGTTCGGCGCCATCGTCACCGCAGGCAACGACTTCGTCTGCGGCACCACCTCCAGTCAAGGAGGCGTCGCTGTCTTCACGTCCGCCGGCAGCGTCCTGCCCGAGTTCAACACCTTCGGCCAGACCACCGGCGGTGTAGCTCCCCAGAACACGGGGGTGCTGTTTCAGCCCGGGACCCCGGCGAACGCCTGGCAGACCAACAGCGCGACATCCTCGCTGGACCTCAACGGGACAGTGGGCAACGCCTACGTCGGCGCCACCACCACGGACTGCGTCGGCGGCGCCGTCACCCTCAACTCCGCGGCCCCCGCGGGAGCGCTCTTCGACATCGCCGTGATCTTCGGCACCCACCAGGCGTCCCTGCTCACCCTGGCCGCCAACACGGTCAACATCGACCCGGCCAATCCCACCCTGTTCAGCTTCAACGGCGGCCCCGGCACCTTCGCGGGCCTGCTCAATCCCCAGCCGCACCCGGGCGCTTTCAGCTACGCCGTGCCGACCAACTCACCGTTGACCGCGGCGGCGCAGCAGCTCGTCCTCGACGCCACCAACCCCGACGGGTTCGTGCTCTCCCAGGCGCCGCAGCTGAACATCGTGACCGGGGCCACCCTGACCACCACCAACGTGGACGACGGGTTCAACCAGATCCTGCTCACCGGCTCACCGCTGTGCGGCTCCGGGGTGCAGTTCTACGGCACCTCCTACACGGATCTGTACCAGTCCTCGAACGGCGACGTGACCTTCACCGCCGGGTCCAGCGACTTCACGGCAACGTCCGGTGAGTGGCAGACACAGATGCCCCGCATCGGTTTCCAGACCGACCTGGAACCCAACAACTACGGCACCATCACCGTCACCAACAACGGCCCCACGGGAGTCGGTGACTACATCGTCGTCAGCTACCAGAACGTGACCGAATGGGGCACCGGCGGCCTCGGCGTCACCAGCTACGACATCGAGCTGCACGGCCCCAGCGGCCACGGCATCGCCAACTTCGTGACGGACGGGACCTGGGGAGCCACCGCCTGCGTCGCCGGCATCGCCCTGGGCGCCGGCGGGACCAACCCTCCGCTGGCGAGCTTCACCGCGCTCCAGGGAGCCGGGCTCCAGGCCAATACGAACGCCACGGACAGCGTCATCGACGAGAACGCCGGGGGCATGATCCTGGGCGCCAATGACGGGGCCAACGGCGGCTGGGCGAATGTCCACTTCCCGTTGTTCGACGGCTCAGCCTACGTCGTGAACTGATCGAGGCACGACACAGCAGCGGCCTACGGACCCAGGACGTCCAGGCGCGGAGCAGGCGGCACGCGAGGACAGCGTGTCGCCGGCCTCCCTCGCCATGGGGAGTCGACGCAGACCGAGATCGGGCGGAGCGCCTCAGGCACCGAGGAGCGCGTCATAGGCTTCCTCGTTGAAGCCCACGACGACCGTCTTGCCACGGCGCCAGGTCGGAGCACGGAGCCACCCTGACGGACCGATGATCAACGACTTGATCTGGTCATCGTCAGGTGCGTCGGCCTTGAGATTCAGGGTCACCACCTTCTTTCCCTTCGCCGCGATCAGCTTCGAGCTCTCGCGCACAAGAGCCAGGGCCTCCTCCGGGCCCATCCGGTCCTTGGCGGCGTTGACCACCGTCCCGGTGGTCGTCCCGTGCCGAGCGAAGTAATCGTCGGCGCGGGTGCAGCTGGTTCAGCCCTTGCGGTGGTAGTACCACGAGATCTTGGATGGCATGAGAGGCTCCTTTCGAAGGCACGGTATGCGGCAGCGACGAAGAAGCAAGCCGCCGACCTCCCGGCTCTGAAGAAGCCTGAAGCCCGAGAACGCCGAAGAGAGGGAGGTGATCGGCACCAAGATCAAACAGGCGCTGACGGTCAGGAAACCCAGGACGGCACCACCAGCCGGATTCCCACCTCTCGCGGCGCCGGACGGGGAGCAGTACCGCGCAGACCTGGAGGCCCTCGAGCCCTACCGACAGGAGGCCGAGGCCGACTACATCCGGGTGGCCGGACTGCCCATGTGGCGCCCCACGGCCTACGAACGCTGCTACCTGCCCGCCCTTCGGCTGGCCGGCCTCCGCGGCAAGAGTCGCATCGTCCTGCAAAACACCGCCGATCTGCACCTTCATACGGAGTACTCCGACGGCGACCTCCTCGACCGGGTCCTGCAAAAAGCCATCGAGGCCGGCCTGGACGCCATCGCCATCACGGACCATGACGAGATCGCGGGCGCTCTGGAGGCCCGACGCCTGGTTCATGAGCGCAGACTACCCCTGGCCGTGATCCCGGCCGTGGAGGTGTCCAGCGCCGACGGGCACATCGGGGCTCTGTACGTGACCCGCCCGATTCCTCCGGACCGCAGCGCGGCGGAGACCATCAAGTTGATCCACGACGCTGGTGGCCTGGCGGTGGCCCACCACCCCTTCGTTCCCCGCTGGGTGGAATGGGCCCTTGGAATGAAACTGGCGTGCCGCGATCTCATCGAGACGCTCCCCTTCGACGCCGTGGAGTGCACCAACGCCGTACCGGGGCGGGGCACCCGCTACAACTTGGCCGCCATCGAGAGGCTGCGCAGCAAGCACCTCCCCGTAGCGGTCACGGGGAGCAGCGATGCACACGTCGCCGACCTCATCGGCAAGGGACGGACCTACTTCTCCGGCAACGAAGGCGTGGTCTCGCTCCGCACGGGCCTCGTTCACGGCTTCACCCGGGGCGCGGAAGGCTACTGGACCACGCGCGAGAAGATCGGCTACTACGGGCACCTGCTGAAGGCCCTCTGCCGGAACATGGTCCTCCGCCACGGCTCGGTGAATTGACGCTGTCCGCTTCCCAAGCCCTCACCGGTTGGTAGCGTTGAACTCATGGACATGGCGGCGTTCAGCATCCGAGGGCGACGGAAAGACCACAACCAGGACGCCCACGTCACGGACCTCGAGCGTGGGCTCATGGTGGTCTGCGACGGGGTCACCCACTGCGATGACGGCGGCGTTGCCTCACGGATGGCCGTGGAAGAGTTCGTCGAGCACCTGATCGCGGCCGAGCCCATCGATCGCCACAGCCTCAGGTTCGCCATCGGTCAGGCCCAGCAGAGTCTACGAACCGACGGCCGCAAGCTGTTCACCACCCTGGACGCGGTCGTCGTCCAGAAGGACCGGATCCTCCACATGCACGTCGGTGACGGCCGCATCTTCGTCCTCCGGGATCATGGAGTCGAACAACTCACCGAGGACCAGGTGAAAGGACGCTATCTCGCGAACGCCGTAGGGATCCCCAACATGAAGGCCGTCGGCCGGTCGCTCCCGCGCACCGAGGACATCCGAGGCCTCGCCCTCATGACCGACGGCGTCTGGGGCGAGTTCCCGGAGCGACAGATGGACGCCTTTCTCCGGGCCAACGGCCCAGCGGAGACCATCGCTCAGTCCGTGGCTTCCGCCTTGCAGGACCCACCCCCCGCAGACGACGCCACCTTCGCGATCGCCCTGTTCTGAACCAGGCACCGACTCCGGCGGAGTGAATGCGAGCGCCTCATACCCGCTCCCACGGATAGGGTTGGGCAGCGCCATCCGCTCACGGCGCAAGGACAACGAGTCGACGCTCATGAACGAGCGACACCAAGGTCCTGGGGCCCGGAAAATCCGCGCCGGACGCTCCCATTCAATCCCGGACGCTCACCGATAAAGCGCGCCGACGGACCCGGAATGGGGAGGTCGTTTCCTTCGACCCGAGTCGTCAGCGGAGGGTACGTTTCCGGCAGAGCCGTGTGGCTCAGTCACTCCCACCTGATCAAGAGAGCCTTCGGATGAACCTCAGGAAGCAAGACCTTCGCGGATCAGCCCTCACGAACCTGTTGGACGCCGGCAACGACCTCGTCGGCGCCGACCTCAGGGAATCCGACCTTCGCAACGCCAACCTTCGCAAGCTGGACCTCCGCGGCACGGACCTCCGCGGCGCCGACCTCCGCGGCGCGACCCACTTGACCCTCACGGAACTCGTGGACTTCGTCGACGGGAAGTGGATCGGCCTCGCCGCCTGGAACGTCGACACCCTGTTCCCACCCGAGATCGACGAGAAACTCTGGACCCTGGGACTGCGGGAGACCAACGGGACGAGCAAGGACGCCATCCGCCGCGGCCTCGCAGCCATCGCCCGCTCTCCTCTGGCCAAGGGGGACTGGGCGGACGTCGTGCCGTTCAGCTCTCGAGACGGGTAGGGCTCGCACCAGGTCAGTGAAAGTCGCGGCTGGCGACGTCCACCTGTCGCCACCGAAGCCTCGGACGCCACGCGCTCTCAACGATCAAGTGCGTGGCTTCTTGCTGTGACTCCACCTTGCCTCTCACCGCCAGCACTGGCTCCGTCTTGAGGACGAGGGCGAACTTCTCAAAGACGTTCTTCCAGACGATCAGGTTGGCGAATCCCGTCTCGTCCTCCAACGTGAAGAACGTCACCCCCTTGGCCGTCCCCGGACGCTGACGACAAATGACCGCTCCGGCGAAGCGGACTTCGGCCCCGCTCGCCACCGAGCACAGAGAGCGGGCGTCATGGAAACCGGAGTCCCGCAACTGCCCCCGGACCGCTTCCATGGGATGCCCCCCGGTGCTGTGGATGCTCGTCTCATAATCCCAGCCGACCTCATCAGCCTCGGAGAGGGGCTCAAAGACGACCTCCGGATCTGGCGCCGCCGCGAGCATGGGCAGCTCCCGGGCGCCGAAGGCACGGCGCACCTCCCACATGGCCTGCCGCCGATCCGGCTCCAATGATCGCAGCGCCCCGGCCTCCGCCAGGCACAGCATGGCAGGCTCCCCCAGCCCTGTGCGATGTGAGAGATCATGAATGCTCGTAAAGGGAGCGGCCCCGCGCGCCTCCACCACCCGCAGCCAGGATCGACGCTGCATGCCCTTGAGATAACGGGCCCCCATGCGAACCGCGAATCCACCGTCGACGCGGGGCTCCATGGCGCACATCCACTCACTCACAGTGACGTCTATGGGGAGGGTCTCCACCCCGCGCCGCTTGGCGTCGTCCACGATGGTGGCCGGAGAATAGAACCCCATGGGCCAGGCGTTGAGCAGGCCACAGGCGAACTCCACCGGGTAATGGCACCGCATCCAGGCCGTCGCGTAGGTGATGAGCGCAAAGCTGGCAGCGTGGCTCTCCGGGAATCCATATTCACCGAACCCACGGATCTGCTCGAAGACCCGCTCCGCGAACTGCTTCTCGATCCCCTTCTCCTCCATGCGGGAGATCAGACGCGCTCGATGCTGCTCCATCCGACCGCCACGCCGCCACGCCGCCATGTCCCTCCGCAGCTGATCGGCCTCACCAGGGGTGTAATCCGCCGCCACCACTGCCAACCTCATGACCTGCTCCTGAAACAAGGGCACCCCCAACGTCTTGGCCAGGACCGGCTCCAGTGACGGGTGAGGGTAGGCCACCGGCTCTTCGCCGCGGCGGCGGCGAAGATAAGGGTGCACCATGCCTCCGGAGATGGGGCCGGGGCGCACGATGCTGATCTGGACGACCAGATCGTAGAACCCCTTGGGCTTGAGGCGAGGCAACATGGCCATCTGAGCGCGACTCTCGATCTGGAACACGCCCACCGTATCGGCGCGGCTCATCATCTCGTAGGTACGACGATCATCGTCTCCGAGATCGGCCATGGTCAGCGCCATGCCTCGATGCCGCCTCAGCAGATCGAAGCAGAGCTGCAGATGAGACAGGGCGCCGAGGGCCAGGATGTCCACCTTGAACAACCCCAAGGACTCCACATCCTCCTTGTCCCACTGGATCACGGTCCGCCCCTCCATGGCCGCGTTCTCCACCGGGACGAGGGTCGTGATCGGCTCATGACCGAGAAGAAACCCACCGGGATGAATGGACATGTGCCGGGGGAAGTCCTGGATCTCCTCCGACAACTCCAGCAACAACTGCGTCGCTTCCTCTTCCGGGTCCAGGCCCGCCTGGGGCAACAGGGAGGCCCCCAACCCTCCATGATGGGAGAGCAACTTCGCGAACCGATCCATGGACGTCTCGGCAAAGCCCAGCGCCTTGCCCACGTCCCGAACCGCCGACCGCGGGCGATACCGGACGATGTTCGCGACCATGGCCGCGTGGTCGCGCCCGTACTTCTCATAGATCCACTGGACCACCTCCTCCCGGCGGTCATGCTGCACATCCAGATCGATATCCGGGGGCTCCGCCCGCTCTCTCGAGAGGAAGCGTTCGAAGAGGAGATCGACCCGCGCCGGGTCCACCGAAGTCACGCCGAGGCAGAAGCAGACCGCGGAGTTCGCCGCAGAGCCACGACCCTGGCAGAGGATCTCCTCTCGGCGGCAGAACCGGACGATCTCCCACATGGTCAGGAAATAACCGCCGTACTCCAGCTCATCGATGAGCTCCAACTCTCTCTCGAGCTGCTGCCGCACTCGCCCCGGGACACCGCCCCGGTAGCGTTCCTGAGCTCCCTTGAAGGTGAGCTCGCGCAACCAACCGGACGTGGTGGAGCCGTCAGGGCGGTCTTCGCACGGGTACACGTAACGAATGTCCCTGAGGGAGAACGAACAGCGATCGGCCACCTCCAGGGTGCGGGCGACCGCCTCCGGATCATCTTCGAACAAGCGGAGGAACGCGCGCCCGCTGAGCAAGCCATGAGCGGCGTTGGGTTTGATCCTGCGGCGCGCGGAGGCCAGGGTCGAGCCGGTTCGGATGCAGGTCAGCACGTCCTGCAATCGCCGCCGATGAGGCTGGTGATACAGGGTCTCCACCGCCGCCACCACGGGCAGGTTCAGCAGGGCCGCGCGATGCCTGAGCCTGCGCTCCTGGGGCTTCTCTTCCGCCCGGCGATGTCGGGCCACCATGGCGTACAGGCGGTCAGAGAACGCGTCCTTGAGCGACCTGACCACGACCCCCGGGTCCTCTTCCGCCGCCAGCAGGCTGCGCTCTCCACCCCACAAGCCGATCAACCCGGCTGATGCGTCACACACCTCTTCCCAGGACACGACGCTCTGGCCCTTGGGAGATCGCCGCCGGCCGCGAGTCAGGAGCTGGCACAGGTCTCCGTAGCCACGGCGATCACGAGCCAGCAGCACCAGCGTGGAGTGATCCTCCATGGTCACCTCGGAACCGATGATCAGGGGGAAGCCCAGCTCCTCCGCTCGCACATGAGCGCGCACGACCCCATGGACGCCGTCCCGATCCGTCACCGCCATGGCACGCAACCCGAGACCCTGCGCTTGCTCCACCAACTCTTGAGGATGGGAGGCGCCCTCAAGAAATGAGTGGTTGCTCTTGCACCACAACGCCGCGTACATGGCATACCCCGGCGAAAGCGCCGGTCAGATCAGCTCCCCATGGGCAAGCCACCGGAGGCGGCGGCGATCGTGGTAGACCCAGAGTCGATGCCCATCCGTGGTGGCGATCCAGTGATAGGCACGAGCCACCTCTCGGCGCCACCATCCACCGGAGATCAGGAACGGCCCCCGAATCTCCGTCACCGCGCCGACCTCCTCACCCAGAGGAAGCCAGCCGTCATCGCGCCCATTTCCCGAAGGCCCTGCCATGGGAAGTGGACGCGCAAAGATCGACCGCACCAACGGTCGTTGCGATGCATCCCGGACCTCTGCCACCAGCGGGGCCCCGTGCGGACACCAGGCAAAACACGCCTCCGGAAGATGAGCCTCCTTCAACTCCGCGGAGACCACGGCCTGCTCCCCAAGCTCGGCGCGGAGACGAGCCAGGGCCCGGGCCAGGGCTGCCAGATCCCGCCGTGGCCTCTCGGCGAAGAGGTTGGCCTGCCGAGAAACCGCACGCACCGCCTCGAGAGAGAGCGTGATCTCGATGACCCCGGACAGGAGGGTCATGCGAGCAAGACGCAAGCGGACCAGCTCCAGGAGGATTCCGGGTTCCGAAGAAGGCTCCGCAGGGCGGACCTCCAGCTCTTCTCGACGACCGTCATCCAAGGCGAGGAGGACTCGGACCTCTCGCACCAACGCACCCTCATCCCTCACGCGGACGAGCAAGGGGTCGAGCAGGCCTCGAACACCATCCACGACACGGGACACCTCCTGTTCCGGCCACTCGAGATCAAGCCGCGACTCCAGGGGCTCCCGCAAGGGGAACGCCTCGAACACCTGAGGCAGGATCCCCCGTGCCTGAGCGTGCAACTCCCAGGCACGATCACCGAAACGCGCACGCAGGCTGTCTGCGGGGAGATCCACGAAGGCACCCAGGGTGCTGATGCCAAGGCGGGACAAGCTCTTCCTCAACCCTGCGGCCATGGGCAGACGCGCCAGAGGCACCCGCCGCGCGGTGGCTCGTTCAATCTCCGGAGTCAGAAGGATCACCACCTTCCCCCGATGATCGCCGCAAGCCACGGCCCGTGTCCCGAACCGCGTCCAACCCATCACCACCCGAGACTCGAAGCCCCCCTCTCGAACGACCTCCCGGACCCGACGACCCAGCTCCGCCGGGCCCTGGAACAACCGCTCAAGGCCCCTCCCGTTGATGAAGAAGACACCGGGAGACTCCGGGTCCGGAGACACCAGGGGCGACAAGGTCTGCAGACCGGTGACGAGCTCCCTGATCTCCTGGTCCACCCGCCACGGAGGCACCACCCCCGCGTTCAAATCCCCACACAGGGACAACGCAGCGCCGTGACGCATGCCCACCACGACCCCACGCCTGAACGCCGCCTCATTGAGACAGAGGACTCTCCCCTGTGCCCTGTCGTCCTCCACCACCACCGCCGGGCCACGCCCCCAGGCAGGATGATCCTTCAGCAGCAGCTGCAGTGGAAACGCTGGCAGCTCAACACAGACCATCGGGAGCACGAAACACCTCCTCGTGGCTCCACCGCCCTCCCCGTCGGCGGTCCTTGACGACATCAAGGCGACAGCAGACCTCTCCATCCACGTCCACGGAGCCCCGCGTCCCGTGCAGGCGCAACGACACGAGCGGCCCCAGGGAGGCCGAACAAGAGGATTTCTCCGTGAGGCAGAGCACGGCGGTCGCGTGGTGGCGAGCCAACCCGGCCAACCGCGACGAGAGGGACAGGGGCAGACGATCGCTCCCCGTGTCCACGACACAGAGCCCCAGAGATCCCGAACGAAGCAGTCGATCCGCCGCACGCAGAGCATCCCCCAGGTCCCTGGTCCGGATCACTACCAGGGAACGCAGGTCCACTCCCATCCGGAAAGCATCCGGAGGATAGAAGGTCCGCCTCTCACTGGTGACCCAGGCCACTGGCTCACCACGAGCCTGGGCGTCACGCACCAGGAGCATGGCGAAGCTCATGGCGCAGGACGCCCCATCCCCCGACAACTCCACCAACCGCCCCTCCAACTCGGTCAGGCTCCAGCCCGGAGTGGAGGCCTCTTCCGTCTCGACGGTCTCCACGCAGGCGGCGGACGGATCTGGAGACGACACAAAGGGTGCGCTCATCGCGGCTCGTCCTCCAGGGGCGGAGCACCGTCGAGCCACCGACGCACCTCCACCACCTTGCCGAGGATGACCACGGAAGCGGCGGGCACGGTCATGGCGTCGTAGGCGTCGTTACGAGGCTCCAAGATCACCTGGTTGCCGGTGCGAGGACGCTTCAGGACCTTCACGGTCGCCTCCCCGTCGATCATGGCCACCACCACGTCACCGGAGCGGGCGGTGGACTGCCTGCGCACGACGACCACATCGCCATCCAGGATCCCCGCGTCGCGCATGCTCTCCCCTTCCACGCGAAGGGCAAACAAGGCGTCACCGGGGCGGTGGCCGGCAATATCCAGCCAGCCTTCGGCGCTCTCCACCGCTTCAGTGACCCCTCCAGCCGGGACCCGACCAAGGAGGGCCACCCTGGTCCGGGGCTGGGACGAGTCCGAGACGGAAGACCGGGGACCCGGGAGGCGATACCCACGAGCACCCTCCCGCTTGACCAGCCGTCCTTCCGCCACGAGCGCCAGCAGATGAGCCCGCGCCGATTCCGTGGAGCGGAATCCGAAGGCGGCCTGGACCTCACGAACGGACGGAGACTCTCCTCGGGACAGGCGTCCCCTCACCCAGCTCATGATCTTCTCCCGGGTCTCCCCCGGCGGCGTATGGGCCATGCTGCTCCTCCAAAGGGCCCGGCATGAAACCAGACAAATGTCTGCTTTTCAAGCAGAGACTACCAGGAGGGGCCGACACCCCGCGGTTACGGGCAGATGATGGTGGTCCAGGAGTTGGTGAGGCGTCCGCCGGCGGCACCGAAGACCACCGCCTGGCTGTAGACGGGGGTCCCGATGGCGGACGGAGGCAGCCCCGAGAGGCCGACCGGGAGGATCAAGGTTCCCCCTGCGGGGATGGGCACCGGAACCGGATCGAGGATCGTCAGCGACGCGAGATCCAGGAGGAAATGCCCCTCAGCGATGACCAGGTTCCCCTGTCCCAGGCTGAAGCCTCGCAGCACCGAGTCACCGGGAGGTCCGTTGACGTCGAACTGCGCGACGGGGAAGCCCAGGGAGGCGGCGCTGACCACATGGCTCACGTCGGTGTACTCATCTGCGCCCATGTCCGAGCGCAAGGTCCCCGATGAACCGGGCAGCTGGCGCGGATCACCATCCATGTCGGAGGCCATGTAAGGCGGCAGGATGAACCGACCGGCGTCGATGCAGGGAGACGAAGCCGACAGATGGAAGTCGTTGGCGGCGGCGTTCACGAACATGGGGTCCGCCGCGATGCCGCCGGGACCCGCCACCAACCCGCCCCCGTAAGCGACGCCGTTCCCGAACAGGCAGTTGAAGTCCAGGGTGTAGCTGCCGACCGCCGCGGGGAAACCGGCCAGGCCGAAGTCGAAGATCCCGTTCACCGTGCTGTTCACCACGATGTTGTTGTAGACGTCCCAGACACCACCCTGCAGCCGGATGCCGTTGCCGTTGCCGACGAACGTGTTGTTGTAGACCTCGCCGCCACTGGACCCCATGGCGCAGGGGTTGGTGTTCGAGGTGATGTCGGAACACCACAGGCCGTTGTCCAGGTTGTTGAGGAACAGGTTGTCGTGGATCTTCAGCGCCGAGGACGCCCCGAAGGTGGCGATGCCGGATCCGGCCGATCCTTCGAAGATGCAGTGGCTGATCTCGACGTCATGAGCCTCGAACCCCCCGGACGTGCTGCCCAGGCGGATGGCCCCGAGGGTGCCGCCGTAGCCTCTGAAGGTGAAACCCCGGATGCTCGCTCCCGCGGCCAGCAACCGGAACCGCATGATCCCGAAGCCGGAAGACAATCCGCCGCCATCGACGATCGTGTTGGCGGCTCCGGAGACACCGATGATCTGGATGCCCAGCTGAGAGAGGGCAGCGTTCGCCCCCCACTGGTACGGGAAGGTCTCCCCCGCCGCCGCGTCGTAGGTCCCCGCGGCGACGAAGATGCGGTCGTTGTCATCGGCCACATTGAACGCTCCCCCGATGGTGGGGAACGGGTCCGACTTGGTGCCCTGGGCCGAGGGGTTGGTGGCCGTCGCGTCCACGAACCAATCCGCCACCGCGGGATTGGCGTTCGCGGAGGCGCAGCTCTGGGAAAGCAGGACCGGAGCGCACAAGGCGCACAACGACAACATCAACAGGAATCGCATGGGGAACCTCCGGAGAAGGACCGCCCAACCGTATACGAGTGTCCGCCGCTTGCCCACTGGCGGGCCGCCATCGGCTCCGGCGGAAGCGCCCTAAGCGCCGTTCACTCAACCGTTACGGGATCGAGCGACAGGAGGGTCGCCACGGGACTGGAGCGAGGTCGCTCCACCAGCACGAGCCGCGGCGTGCACGGCCCTGGGGACTTGGCCAGCTGCCCGATGATGGTGATCACTCGCCGTTCCCCGGGCTGCAGTCCCTCCACCGGCAGGGGCACCGCATATTCCGGTCCCGCGTTCTCATCGGAGAGCGACCAGCCGAGCATGGGACCTTCGCGCCACCAGCCGCCGCTGATGTAGGCATCCGAATCGTTGGTCACCTCTACTTCGGCATAGAACGGGTCACCCGGGCCCCGGGTGGGTATCACCGGCGGCCCGATCAACCGGGCCCCGAGACCCGGCGCCCCGACGGGCCGAGGTCGGGGTGGCGGCTCGCGCTTGACCCGCTCCACGAGCCGGCGCAGCGGTGACTCCGGACCCACCGCGGCCTCCAGGCGCTTCCAGCCCCGGGCTCGGGCCAAGGCGTCACCGGTCTCCCAACCCGCTTGCGCCAACATCCACCAGCTGGGTCCCACCAGCGGATCATCCTCCGGGGTCAGCGACTCGAAGGCGTCCACCACCAGCGAGTACTTGCCGTACTCCAGTCCCTGGCGAGCCGCAGCCATGGCGTCCCCCACAACCGGCAGCCGACGCACGACGTCCGCGCCCACCCTGCGGACCAGCTCATCCCGAGCTGCCGCGGCCACGGTCGCCTCGCCATCAAGGGCGATCCGTGCCAGGACCGCGTTGGCCACCGGGGTCTGCTGAGCCAGCGCCAGGTCCAGCAACAGCTGGAGCTGCCGCGGACGCCCCCAGATCCGCTCTCGCGAGAACAACGCGTAGTGGAAGGGTGACCGGCTGCCGATGGCGCCAAGGCCGCGGATCCCGGAGCGTAGGATCTGGTCCCATCCGGCGCCGAGGACGCCCTGGAGCACTCCTCTCCCAAGGTCATCCCCGAGATAGGCCAGCGCCTCCGCGATGGAGACCTGCTCCATCACGGACGCGGAGGGGAACGCCGCACGCAGCTTTGGCAGCATGGAGCGGTCTCCGTGTCGCGCGAGGAACACCGCGAGTCGACTGAGCACCATGCGCGAAGTCGGCCGCATCAACTCTCGTTGAAACACCGGCACCAGCTGCTCATCGCCCGTGAATCCGAGCAGCTCGACAGCAAGGGCGCGCTCCCGGCCGGTGGCGGACATACCCGGCAGGCGCTCCAGGAGCGCCCGCTGCAAACGGACGACCTCTGAATCACCGAGCACGTCGCGGTTGCGACGTAGCCCCGCCACCTCGGGTGAATCGACCATCTCCTGCAACGCGCTCAGGATCGCGTCTCGGCCATCGGGACCCGCTGCTTCGTAGGCCTTGACGCTGTCCTTGAACCGCTGCCGGAGGGTCCGCGGCGCCGCCACGTCCGAAACACCCGAGACCATCGGCCCATCGATGCGCTGGTCCCACGCAGCCATGAGACGAAGCAGTCGTCGTTGCTGTGGGTCCTTGGGGTCGAACAGATTGCGCTGCTCAAGTGGGTCCGCCTCGACGTTGAAGACCTGATAGGTGTGGCTGCGTGGATTCCAGACCAGCTTGAGGTCCCCGGCGCAGATCGCTCGCTCCTGGGACGGCGGGTCTTCCCACGGAGCGCCGGGCCGTTCGCTGTAGACCACGTCCACCCATCCGTCCGCTGCACCCACGAACAATGGCGACAGGTCCCGCCCCAGACGTCGACCAGGGTCCTCCACCCCCAGCAACGACAGCGTAGTAGGCGTGAGGTCCGACAGGCCGACCCAAGGATCCACGACTCGAGGCGATAGCCCTGGAACGCGCATCATCAAAGGCACGTCGATCTGATGGTAGTGGAGGCTACCCCCGTGCTGCCGGTTGTTGTGCTCGCCGAACGCCTCCCCGTGATCAGAGAACAGGACGATGATCGTGGTCTCATCCAGGCCCCGCGTCTGAAGCTCGTCAAGGAGCCGGCCAACCTGGGCGTCGGTGAAGGCGATCTCGCTGTCGTAGGCGTCCACCTGCCGTCCCCCGAACGGATACTCCGGGACAGCCTCGTACGGAGCGTGAGGGTCCAGATAGTGAACCCAGAGAAAGAACTGCTCCTCGTCTGCTCTCGCCTGGTCGATCATGGCGAGGGCCCGGTCAGTGACCTGAGGGGCGGGGCGGGGCGGCCCCCCCGGGCCCCCGGGGGAGAACAGACACACCCCCCCCAAGGCCCCGACAAACACC
>CAZDQF010000009.1:0-59316 GCA_964507445.1 uncultured Isosphaeraceae bacterium | reverse complement strand
CAACCGGCCCTCTCAATTTAGACGGGGCGGGGGCCCTTCTGGGCGGGGGCCGGGCCTGTCCGGGGGGGGGGGGGGCGGGGCGGCCCTCGCTTCCCCGGGTTGAACACCTGAAACCCGTCACCTGTGCACGAGAAGACCGGCATCTTCATGGCGCCTGCGAAGAACGACGTGAGCCCCATGGTCCGCCATCCCCGGTCCGCCAGGACCTGGGCGATGGGTGGAGAGTCCTCGTAGGCCTCGCCGGTACCGTACTGCGCGGCGTAGGCCGGGCACGAGCGCCCGAATAGCCCGCCCATCAGGCTGGAGTAAGCCATGGCGCTGGCGGGAGTGGGGGTCGTCGCGCGCCGGAACAGCACCGACTCCCTGGCCAGGGCGTCAAGGTTGGGGGTCGTCGGCCGCCCGTAGCCGTAGCAACCGACCCGGTCCCGGCGCAGCGCGTCGATGGCGATCCAGATGACGTTCAGGCCGCGTCGCTCCGGGACGGCCTGGTCCAACAGCTCCGGCAACTTCGGATCTACCGGCCCCACGGCTGACAGGGACCACCCAGATGGCACGCCGATCTGCGGCAGAGGGACGAGCCTGTCGAGGAGAAGCTCCTCCACGGGCCTGATGGCCTTGGACGTCGCGGGCAGCGGGGTGTCAACGATGAGGCTCCTCACACGGTGAATCCCGACTCCCTGCCGCGCGAAGAGCGCCGCGCCGGTAGCCACGCACAGGAACAACGCGAGCAGCCCGAAGTGGTGGCGGAGATCCGCCCACGCGCGACCTCGCAGCGCCGTTGCGGCACACATCAGCGCGACCCACGAACCCAGCGCGAACTGGACCTTGATCATGGGGTACGCGTTGAGCAAGTTCAGGCCCGCCCAGGTGCATGAGGCCGCGGAGAAGACGCCGGCGATGGCGACGAACAACCGAGACCCGGGTCCCTTCCGAATCACGGCGGAGAACCAGCAGCAGGCGCCGTAGATAGTGAGACAGGCTGAGAGGTAGAACGCCGCCTTCATGATGCCCACCTGCGGGTGGCGGCTGATCTGCGGACCGTCAAACAGCCCCAGGTTGAGGAAGATCGCACAGACCGACCCCAGAACGGCTGTCGGAATGCAACGGGTGGCCGCACGACGACCGCAGCTGCTCGAAATGGTCACCGGCACGGCGGCCATGAAGCCGAGGGCGGCGCCGAGGAGCGCGTCCACCGCCAGCCCATAGGAGAGCGCCCGGGCGCCATCCATCGTCCAAGGCAGGACAAAAAGGGCATCCAGGACGCCTACGGCGATCCCGGCCACCGCCCCCAACAGCCCCATCCCGACGGACAATCCGCACACCCTGCGAAGCCCGGCCTCACGGCCGGCGCCGGTGGAACCGCTCAGCGTTTCATCTGCGTCAGGGTGCTCGTACACAACGGTGGAAGTCTACCTTCAGGTCTCGCCGCCACGCGTCTTGACGGCCGGTCGCACAATCACGCACCTTCTTATATGTTAACAGGTTAAGAAGCCATCGGGACGATACTCATGGGGGTCTGAACCAAGCATGCAAGGAGAGGGACGCTGAGGGGTTGGATACTCGTAGCGCTGGTATGGGCGATGCCTGCCATCGCGCAGACGCCAGCAGACCGCGCGTCAGAACTGACGGTCACCGTCCGCCGCACGGATGGCGTCACCAGTACCCACACCTGGACCGACGACACCTGGCTCGAGGAGGAGGTCCAGCGAGTCTCAGACGCCGGAGGCGGGACGCTGGACTTCGGTCCCGGCGTGTATCAGTTCGATCGCGGCCTGCGGGTCAAGCGTATCCACAACGTCCACTTCCGCGGTTCTCCCGGCACCGTGTTCCGCATGCGGCCGCTGCCGGAGATCGGACAGATCACCATCACCGCGACCACGGCGGTCGCCAGCAAGACGCTGGAGGTCAACCGGCCGGAGCTGCTCCGAGTAGGCCACCAGTACCGGGTCTTCCGCGGAGACCTCAAGGCCTACCGCATCGTCGAGTTCGAAGTGAAGGAGATCAACGGCTCCCTGGTCACCGCCGAGTGGATCACCAACGCGCAGATCAAGTCGTTCGAACCCGGCATGTGGGTCTTCCCCGGGATCTGCTTCCTGCAGGGCTGGGAGTGCGGCGACCTGAGCTTCAGCGACATCGAGTTCGACGGCAACATCGATGTCCACAACACCATCGTCAACGGGAAGCGACTGCACGGGCACACGATGCACTGCGGCCTGCTCCTCCAGAACCGTTACATCTCCCGCGGAGATGATCCGCCACGGCTCCCCGGGACCCGCGGCCTGAGGGTCAGCCGCTGTGTCTTCCGTCGGCTGCTCGGACGAGCGGTCACGGTCTACAACATGCACGATGTGCACGTCAACGACTGTCGATTCGACGACATAGGAGCGGAAGGTGTCGAGGTGGACCACCTCGCGACCAACGCCGTGATCTCCGGTTGCATCTTCAACCGAAACGGCTTCGGGGTGAAGTTCAACGACTGCACGGACTCCGTCCTGGCGAACAGCGTCTTCCGGGACTGCAGGATCGCGGTGCACATCACCAAGGTCATGAAGGACGCAGACCTCAACCGTCGCCTGGTCATCCAAGGCAACACCATCCAGGGTGGTCAGCGGGCCATCGGGATGCACCATTGCGCAGACTCCGTCATCAGCGCCAACGTGATCTCGGCGCCGGCCGCTGTCGGCATCGAGCTCCGCGGCGAGCAGATCAACTGCACCGGCAACACCCTGACCGGGATCAAAAGCGTCGGCATCTTGGTGGCGGGCAAGGAATGCCGACATGACGGCAACGTGATCAAGCTCGCTCGCGGCGCACCGAACGCCATAGCCGTCTCCCTGCTCGATCAGTGAACCCGGCCCCAAAGTCATGAAGAGCCCCCCGCGAACCTCTACGCTCAGCACCCTAGCAGGGATATCTCTGCTCGGGGTCCTCGCCGGAATGGGCGCCGCCGCGCTCGACGGCGTCCTCGCGCTCGGCAACGCCGCCACCGTCGGCGTGCTGACCTACACCCTCGCCGTCAACACCCTCGCCGGCCTCGCTCTCGGCCTGACCGCAGCGGTCACGGTGATCGCCTCACAAAGATGCGGCGTCCGAGCGATCACCCGCGCCCTGCCGGCTGCAGCGGTCGGCGCCGCCGCGCTGTTGCTCCTCAATACGACCTTGTTCGACGGCCCACAGATCCGTCTGCACCCTCAGCTGGGCCTCATCAAGGCTGCGTTCTATGTGGCGGTGCCTGTCGGGACCCTCGTGGCCGCCCTGGTCTTCCCGATCCTCCTGCGCTGCCGCCGACCCATGCGATGGGCCGCCGCAGCTGCCGCGGTGATGACCGCCGTCGCTTGCACCTGGGCCGGACTCCACCTGCTCAACGCCTACCCGATGATCAAGGTGCAGCTCGCCCTCGGCACATGGATGAGCCTGACGGCGGCGTTGGTCCTGGCTTATCCCCGCTGGCAGGAGAAGGCGCTACCAAGAGCGCTCCTGGTCGCGACGTTCGCAGCGGTCGCGTTGGGCGCAGCGGGCGCCGCGCGCGATGACAGCAGCATCCGGAGGGTGCGCAGCCTCATCATCGATCGCCCGCTGCCGAACACGCTCCGCGCCATCAACCCCACCGAGAAGTTCATCCTCGACCCGCTGTTCCCCCTGCCGACCATCGAGGTGCCCTCGGGGGCCCCGGCCAGGGTCGTCAGCGACGTCGAATCGCCAGGCGCTCAGACCCTGGACGGTCTCATCCCCGGACGCAGGAAGATGAACGTGCTCTGGCTCGCCATCGACGCGCTCCGTGCGGACCACGTGGGAGCCTACGGTTACAAGCGTCCGACGACGCCGAACATCGACGCGCTGGCCAAGGAGAGCGTGCTGTTCCTCAACGCCACCTCCCCGACCCCAGCCAGCGCCCTGGCCTACTCCAGCACGATGACGGGGCTGTTCGGTCGGCGGTCGCCGGCATACGACAAGCAGCACAGGCTCGGCGGGTCATTCCCTGACGAGACGTTCGTCGCCCACCTCCTCGGCGACTCCGGCAGGCACACCATGGGGCTGACCTCCTTCTTCGCTGGAACGATCAACAGCGAGGTCTTCCGGCCCCTCGCGAAGGGGTTCGACGAGTTCAATCCGGGCAAGCGCGGGCCGGCCATCGAGGCGCCGGAAGTCACGGACCGAGCCCTCCTGATGCTGGACCGAGTCCGCCCCCCCGGCAAGCCGTGGTTCTTCTGGCTCCACTACCTGGACCCGCATGCACCGTACGAGTTCAAGTCGGAGCATCCGTTCGGAGACACCCAGATCGATGCCTACGACAGCGAGATCGCCTACACCGATGTCCAGGTCGGGCGGCTGTTTGACGAGTTGAAGAAACGCGGCCTCTACGACAGCACCATCATCGTGCTGTTCTCCGACCACGGAGAGGCCTTCGGAGAGCACAACAATCGACAGCACGGCGGCAGCCTCTACTCTCACCAGATCAACGTGCCGTTGATGATCCGCGTCCCGGGGTTGAAGCCCAAAGCAGTCGAGGAGTGGGCCGGACTCTCCGACCTGGCGCCTACGACCTTGTCTCTCGTGGGGCTCTCGGACCCGGTCAAGCGGCTGGGTCGGGACCTGACCCCGCTCATGATCGGCTCCGCAGAAGGATGGGTAGACAGCATCTACGCCGAACGCCCAGCCCCACCCCGGGACGACCCCCCGTCCAAGGAACGTACGGTGTGCTCCGGCGACCTGAAGCTCATCTGGAAGCCCCACCACCACACGTACCAGGTCTTCGACCTGGCGAAGAACCCGGGCGAGACCCGCAACCTGTTCGACCCCGAATCGGAACAGCACCAGCAGCTCCTCCGCCTGCTGGATGGGTGGGACCGCCGCATCGACGGCGCCCCCGAAGCGGCTCCCGGAACGGCGAAGCCCAAGCCCCTGACCCTGTCGGCGCAGCTCCTCGAGGCCACCAGGCAGATCGAGGCGGCGCCGGACATGGTGACGCTACAGGGCGCGGTCGGCCGCGCCCACGCGATGCTCGACCTCCCCGCCATCAGCGGGCTACCGGTGAACACCGTGCTATTCGGCGATGAGGCCATGACGGCCCTCAAGTCAACACTCCTCGAGCGGCTCCCCGGGATACCGGATCGCTCTGTCGTCCGCGCCCACGCCATCGATCTCCTCACGTTCACGGACGACCCCGCGTTGCTCCCGTTGATGGCTAAGGAGATGGACCGCACCTCCAACCGCAGGGTCCTGGCACGGCTCGCGCTGTTCCGTGCGCGCCATGGAGACCGGAGCGTGCTGCCCGCCATCGACGCCATCTACTCCAAGACCAACGTGCAGGAACGCGTGATGATGGCGGAGGCCCTCGCCTACCTGGGGGACGACCGAGGTCAGCCGCTCCTGCGTGGGTCCCTGGCCCTCGCCTGGGACCGCTTGATCGGCTCTGCGGTACGCGGCCTGGCGGCCCTCGACGACCCCTACCCCTGCTACACGTTCCTGTTCTCTCAGGAGCGCCAATGGCAACGTCAACATCAGCTGGATGTGATGCTGGAGGCTGGGCTCAAGAACAAGTCGGTGGTCGGTAACGCTGCCCTCATGCGGCTCGGTTCCATCGGCAGCGATCATGTGGCCACCGCCGCTCGCGCGGAGCTCGCGCGGCGCACGTCTGCGGCGATCATGAGTCGATTCGATCCCGTCGCCAACGCCGTGGAGGCCGCACGTCAGGCCTGCGAGTACAGCAACTACGGGCTCACGGCCCGCTCGTTCTCGCCGCTCCGAGGCGCCGACGATCCCCTCGTCGGCCCATACTGGTGGATGCTGGCACAAGGCGGCTGGGAGACCGACCGAGGAGCGGACCAACGCCGGGGCATCGAGAGGCTCAGCGCGGTGGCGGAGGGCAATCCGGAGCTCCTCAGCCTCGTCGCGCGGATGGAGCAGTTCGCCGATGCTGCCCCCCGACCGCCGGCCAACGCGCTCAAGCTATCGGCCAGGTTGTTGGGCGAACCCGTCACCACAGGCTTGGGGCGACGCAAGTACTTCTACGCCGACGTGGCCGTCACGAACACGAGTGAATCGCAGTTCGTGAGCGGCGGATGGTGGCGCACCGGCCCGCTGATCGGCTGGAGCGTCGAACCGCTGGCGGGCCCCAAGACCGCGCGACCGCTGCCCATCGACGGCCTCGAGCCCGGCGAGACCAAGACCATGACCGTGGTCGGTCAATGGCCGAACAAGGCCGGGTCGTACACGCCGCGGCTCGTGGTCGTGAGCAGGCCCAAGGGCCAGCCCATCCAAGAGCTGCTGACCTTGCAGACGCAGGTCTTGGAGTAACCAGCGAGGTCTGGCGGGCGGACGAACTCCCCAGCCCTGGGGAGGGCCCGCCGACGACGCTCGCCGCGGACACATCACGGGGGTCGTCAAGCGCGCACTTCGTACCGGAGCAGCCGGCACGAGATGGGGCCGTTGTTGACCGGGTGCTTGCGAGAGGCCCTCATGCCCAGGTGACGAGTCAATTCAGGCTCGCCGCACAGGATGTAGGCGGTCGCACCAGGGCAGCGCTCTCGCAACAGAGTGCCGAGGGACCGCCACGAGTTCTCAAGGTCTTCCCCCTCCCCCAGACGCTTCCCGTAGGGCGGGTTCACCATCACCAGGCCCGGCGGGTCTTCAGGGGTGAACCGTTCCGCGTCGGCGCACTGGAACCGGACCAGGTCTTCCACCCCCGCGGCACGGGCGCCCTTGACCGCGAACCCCAACGCGCCAGCGTGACGATCGGCACCGACCAGCTCGCAGGGCAGCTCCGATCGGGCGCGCCGGGCGGCCTCGTCGCGGAGGTCACGGAACAGCCCCGCGTCGTGATCCAACCACCGCTCCAATGCGAAGCGTCGTCCGAGACCCGGCGCACGATCCGCGGCCATCATGGCCGCCTCCACCACGAAGGTCCCGGACCCGCACATGGGGTCCAGCAGCGAGGTGCTTCCGTCCCACCCGGCGAGCCGCAGCAAGCCCGCCGCCAGGGCTTCGTTCAGCGGGCTCTTGACCTGCACCGGCCGCCATCCGCGCTTGTGCAGGCTCTTCCCCGCCAGGTCCCGATACAAACGCGCTGACCCGTCCCCGAGGTGGACCCGTAAGGGCAGGTCAGCGTTCTGGCGGTCCACGAACGGTCGACGGCCCGTCCGATCCCTGAGGCTGTCGCACACCGCGTCCTTGATGACGAGGGCGGGATAGCGCGTATCGCGAAACGCCGGATGCCGGCCGCTCGCATGAACGCTGAGGGTTCGATCCGGTCCCGTGAAGCGATCCCAGGAGACGCTGCGGGCCAGATCGTAGAGGTCCTTACCCTCTCGCACCGGGCCCTCCGCCAGCTGCTCCTGGATCCGGATACAACACCGGACCCACAGGCAGGCGCGGTAAGCGAGCCGCCGGTCGCCTCTGAAGTCCACCGCTCCCTTGCGGACTCGGAGCTGCCGGACGCCCAACTGGCGCAGCTCTTCCGCCAGCGGCTCCTCGACACCGAGGGGGCAGGGGGCGTGGTACGTCCGGATCATGACCGGATGGTAACGAACATCTTCCTCCGGTCACCGCCCGGAAGCCGTTCGAAGGGGACCGATCCTCCACCCCACAACGAAACGAGCCGGGATACCCTCGGGGCATCCCGGCTCGTCGCTAACGGATGATCAGGTCAATTCCGGATCACTGCTCCGTGGCGTCGCCATCCTCGTCGAGACGTTGGATGGAGACCAGATTCAGCGTCTTGTGCTTCCGGAACATCTTCTGGATCGCCTTCTCCGTGATCGGCTTCTTCTTCGACGTCAGGACCTTGACGGTCTTGGTGTTGCCGAAGGGGTAGGCCGCGATGACACCACTGCGCTTTTCGATCGCCCGCCGGACGACCATGCAGGTGGACTGTCAGCCAAAGCCTTCCATCTTGAGAACGAACTCGGACCGAGCGGTGGGGATCTTCTTCCGGCCGATCTTGCGGGCACGCAACTTGACGGACGATAGAGCCGCGTCCAGCTTCTTCTGCGTCACCTTCGCTCGGGGGTCCTCCATCCGGATGACCGCACGAGCCGTCGTGTCGACCAGCACGTCGCTGACCCCTTCCATCTGCGCCAAGGCCTCACGGGCCTGGGCGGCTTTCGACGCCGCGCCTCAGCCGCCGACGCCGATGATGGTGGCGGTCCAGACCTTCTCGTACTTGGTGGTGTCGTTCTGCGCGCCTGCCACACCTGTGACGAGAAGCGCCGCCGACAAACCCATGACGATCAATCGCATGGTCCCTATCTCCAGGGTTCAAATGGGCAAAGCCCGTTCAAAGGCAATAGTCCGAGGAGGCGATGACGAGCACCGCTCCTCAACATCCAGGATACGTGGGAGGACTCGAATTATCCTTCGCCAGTTCCCCGGGAATTCCGCTGCGCCCCCCCCTACTGGAAGCGCAGGGTGGCGACGTTGCTCATGGCACCGATGTTGAGGGGCGCCGTGAAGTCGATGACCGCCACCTGCAGGTGCACTCGAGAACCCGCAAAAGCGCCTGCGGGAAAAGGAGTTAAGTCCATGGTGATGACTCCCGCACCGCTGCCGTCCAGGTTCGATGCCCACCCGGTGGTGACCCCGGGGAAGCCCCCCGCGAAGCTCTGCAAGAACAGCGGGTCGGGGTTCAGGGGCGTGCTCCTGATGTCTCCCGGGAAGCTGATTCCTGGATAGAGCTGACCCGAGCAGAAGGTCGTGTACTGAGCGTTGGGGAGCGAAGGGAAGCTGATGGAGAGACCGAACAGGCCGTTGAGGCCGGTGCCCGGGTTGAGCGGGGCCACCAGGGTAGCAGCCTGAGTCACGGACTGCAGGAGTCCAAAATTGGAGTTGCCCAGCACCTGGCTGACGTTGCCGGCTGGATCGATCTGCATGACACGGGATCCCAACGGGCCTCCCGCCTCGGCGACCAGAAAACCGCCGTCACCGGTCGCCACGATGTCCTTCACGTTGCCGAGCATGGACGACGGTACCCAGACCGTCGGGGTGCCTCCGCCCCGGGGGATGCGGACGATTTCGTCCGTGCCCGCGAGCACGACGGCGTAGTCACCGTTGGGGAAGACCTCCACTCCCGTAGGAAACGCCAACCCCGTCGCGATCGTCGTGATGTTGCCGGCCCCGTCCACGCGGATGAGCTCGCCCAAAGCGGCAAGCGTCACCAGGTAGTCGCCGAGGGGCAGACCGGATGCCCGCTCGAGCTTCACATCGAACGGGTTCCCCGCCAGGACGGCGACGGTGGTCACAGCAGCGGTCGCGTCGATCCGCATGAGGGAGCTGGGGGCGTAACCCAGGGCATAGCCGGCGAAGACGATATCCCCGTTGTAGTCCTCGATCACACGGTTCGGGTTGTTGAGCAACCCTGTCGCCACCGTGGTGAGGTTGCCGAGGAGATCCACCCGGTACATGGAGAGGCCCAGCCAATCCGTGAAGATCACGTCCCTGTCCGCCGCCACGGTCACCCCTGCGGGGGTGACGAGCGTGCCGCTCGACGTGAGCACGGTCGAGGAGCCGGTGCTCCCGTCATACAAGGTCACGGACGGGGGGTTGGAGTCGGTGAAGATCACGCTCCCCCCAGGTACGGGGAGAGCGGGCTGCGCCGCCACACTGATCACCAAGAGAGCGAGGCATAGCAGACGACGCATGATGATCCTCTCGAATGAAATCAACTAGGGGAAGACGATGGTGCAGACGTTGCTGAGGGTCGCCAGCGACGTGGGGGCGAGGGGGTCCACCACTCCGACATGGAAGTGCACCCGCACGCCGGAGAAGGCGCCCATGGGGAACGGAGTCAGGTCGAACGTGATGGCGCCAGATCCCGCGCCGTCCAGCAGGCCGCCCCAATTCGTGGTGATACCTGGAAAGCCGATGCCGAAGCTCTGCTGGAAGAGAGGGGTCGGGTTGAGCGGAGTTCCGCGAGGATCGCTGCCGAACGAGATGCCCGGGAACAGGGTGTCTGACACCGCGGTGGTGTAGCTCATGTTCGCGTGCGCGGGGAAGTTCAGGGCGATCCCCCACAAGCCACTCAGCCCCGTGCCCGCTGTGGGAGGCCTGATGGCCGTATCCGCGAGCGCCGCTCCCTGGAACAAGCCGGTGAAGGCCGCATTACCCAGGACCGTGCTCACGGTGCCGCCAGCGTCCACGTGCATCAGGCGGTTGCCCAGGGCACCACCCGCTTCCACCACGTAAAACCCACCAGAACCGTCGGCGATGAGGTCCTTGGCGTTGCCCAGCATGCTGCCTGGCACGAACACCGTGGGCGCGCCGCCGTTACGAGGGATGCGCAGGATGTCGTCAGTGGACGCAACGATCACCGCATAGTCACCGTTGGGGAAGAACTGGACGCTGGTCGGGAACGCCAACCCGGTCGTGACGGTGGTGATCGCGCCAGCAGCGTCGATTCGCTGGAGCTCGCCCTGAAGGGGCAACGTGACCACGTAATCACCCGAGGGAAAAACGCCAGTGGGGTCAAGGCAGATGCCAAAGGGGTTGCCGATGAGCACCGCGATGGTCGTAGGGGCCCCGGTGGCGTCGATCCGCAGCACAGAGCTGGGAGCGTAGATGAGGGCGTTACCCGTGTAGACGATGTCTCCGTTGTAATCTTCAATGACCCGGACGGGGTTGTTGAGGATTCCGCTGACCACCGTGGACATGTTCCCCAGAAGGTCGATCCTGTAGATCGAGACCCCCGTGAAGTCAGAGAAGATGGCGTCCCGCTGCACGGACACGGCGCACCCGGAAGGCGCCACCAGTCCGGCGGCAGTAACGGCCGTCGTCAGCGGTGTCATGGTCAGGGTATTGGGGTCCAGCAAACTCACGCTGGCGGGGTTGGATTCCGTGATGACCAGGGAGCCACCGGGGATGGGCAGCGCGGGCTGAGCGATCAGGGAGGTGGCGAGAACGGCGAGGGCAACAGCGATCAGGCGCATTTGGGACGACCTCCATCCGCAAGGACATGGGGTTGGGGTGATGGGGGCCATTGTGCCAATGGGAGACTGTTCCCGATAGTCCCGGGGCTCCAATCGCGGCATGAATCATGCCAAAAATGCACGGCGGGGCGTCGGGCGCTCGTTGGCGGACGGGATAACCTGCTGGGCATGATGCGCACAGTCGTCTGTCTCCCGGTAGCGCTCCTCGTTGCCCTGGCGCCGGCCCAGGACTCCAGGCCGCCCAACATCCTGTTCCTGTTCGCAGACGATCAGCGTCCGGACACCATCGGCGCCTTCGGCAACCCCCACATCCGTACCCCCCACCTGGACGCCCTCGCCGGACGGGGATTCCGCTTCGCACGCAACTACTGCATGGGGTCTATCCACGGCGCGGTCTGCCAACCGTCCCGCGCCATGCTCATGAGCGGGCGGACCCTCTACAGGGTGGGCATGCAGTTGAAGGACACCCCCACCCTGGGGTCCGTGCTGGGACAAGCGGGCTACGTCACCTTCGGGACGGGCAAGTGGCACAACGGCGGAGCCTCGTTCCGCGACACCTTCCAGCAAGGGAAGGCCGTGATGCTCGGCGGCATGTCGGATCACCTGAAGGTCCCGATCCAGGACCTCCAGGCAGACGGCACCTTCAACAAGCGACGGATCGCGACCACCTTCTCGAGCGAACTGTTCGCCAACGCAGCGATCCAGTTCATCGAAGACCTCGGAGACGAGCCGGACAGCCCCTTCTTCGCCTACGTGTCCTTCACCGCCCCGCACGACCCGCGGCAACCGCCGGAGCGGTTTCGCCGGATGTACTACGAGAAACGACCTCCTCTTCCCGCCAACTTCATGCCTCAGCACCCGTTCCACAATGGCTGGATGGTGGGACGTGACGAGAAGCTCGCCGCCTGGCCCCGCACCAGAGAGGTGATCAGCGACCAGCTGTGCGAGTACTACGGCCTGATCACCCACCTGGACGAACAGGTGGGCCGTATCCTCAGCGCCCTGGAGAAATCCGGCCGGGCCCGGGACACCATCATCGTCTACGCGGCCGACCACGGTCTGGCCGTCGGGAGCCACGGATTGCTCGGGAAACAGAGCGTCTACGAGCACTCCATGGGTTGTCCGCTGATCATCGCGGGACCAGGGGTCCCGAAGGGGAGCACCAACGGGTTCTCATACCTCTACGACCTGATGCCGACCCTGCTCACCCAGGCCGGAGTGCCCGTACCGGAGGGTGTCGAGGGCAAGGACCTCGCCCCCGTCTGGCGCAACGAGAAGGCCTCGGTTCGGGACCGGGCCTACCTCACCTACGAGAACAAGATGCGAGCCCTGGTGGAGCAGCGCTACAAGCTGATCCGCTACCCTCTCATCGACCACACCCAGTTGTTCGACCTGCAGGAGGACCCGGACGAGCTCATCGACCTGTCCCGCAAACCCGAGCAGGGAGACCGGGTCACGGAGATGACCCGGCGACTCACCGCCATGCACGACGACCTCGATGACCCGCACCCCCTCACCGTGGACAAGCCGAAATCCATGGACATCGACCTCACCGGCCGCAAGCGCAAGCCCGATCGCCACCAGCCCCGGTGGATCGTCGAGAAGTACTTCAAGGACAAGTGAGCCTGACGCGCCATGCGCATCCTCATCGCCACGATCGCAGTCGCCGCCACGATCCCCGGCCAGGGGATGTGGGGACCCACCGGCTCGGCCATGGCGGGCTGGGCCACCTACGACGCCTGCGCCGCAGACCTGGGCACGGGTCCGTGCATCTACGTGGCAGGGAACTTCGCTCAACTCGGCGGCATCGCAGCCAGCGGGATCGCCCGCTGGGACGGTGTCCAGTGGGCGTCCCTCGGCGCCGGCTTCCCCGCCGCCGACGTGCGGGCGGTGAACTCCTACGACGACGGCGCGGGACGCAGGCTCTACTGCGGCGGCTCCTTCACGACGAGCAGCGGCGCCCCTGGCGACGGCGTGGTGGCGTGGGATGGAGCGCAATGGTCCGCGGTGGGAGGCTTCTCGGGGCTGGTCTACGACCTGGAGGTGTTCGACGACGGCAGCGGACTCAAGCTCATCGCCGCCGGGCGGGCCCTCGCCTCCAACGGCGTCCCCCTCGGCAACGTGGCCCGGTGGGACGGATCCCAGTGGAGCAACGTCGGGGGGAGCCTCACCCACAGCGTCGCCCTCACCAGCTGGGTCTCCAGGCTGACACAACTCCCCGGAGTCGCTGGACCGGAGCTATGGGCTGTGGGCAACTTTGAGTTCGCCAACGGCCAGGTGACCGACAGGTTGACGCGCCTCAGCGGCGGTCAGTGGCAGCCGCAACTCCTGGGGCTGGGCACCACCACCCCCGTGGATGTCCAGGGGTTCGTGGACGAGAACGGACCCCGTATCTACCTCGTGGGACGCCCCGCAAACAACCCCGCGAACGATGTCGTCCTCGTCCTGGAGGGGGGCGCCCTGCAGGTGTCTACGCCCCTGAGCTTCGCCAGCCACCTGGAGGTCCATGACGACGGCACCGGTCCTGGGCTGTACATGACCAGAGCGGTGACGGAGACCTACAAGATGACCGCCAACGGCGGCGGTTGGACCCAGGTCCCGACGGCGACGGTGTATGGAACCCGGACCGGGCTGGTGTCCGTCACCATCGGCGCCGCCTCAGCCCTGCTCAGCCTGGGTCGTCCCCAGTTCAACGGGATGCTCCAAGGCGCTCACCCGGTGGCCAGCGGCGGCGGACCCCGCCTGGACTTGCGACAAGCCGCGCCAGGCGCCCCGGTAACCGGCACCAACGCCAACCTGATCCAGGGCTCGGAGTACTACAACCTCGTGAGCCTCGAGCCCTGCCCGGTCCAGGGTGCGGGCCCTTACGGAGGCCTCTGCGCCACCAATCAGCTGTGGTTCCTGCAGCAGCAGCTGGCGCTGCCGGTGGGCACCCGCCCGTTCCACTTTCTCGCTGACCGCAACGTCGAGCTCTTCGCCCCCGTCAGCCTGCCCACCGGCGTGGTGCTGGAGGCCGTCTGCGTCAGGCTCTCACCATCAGGACCGTCGATCTCCCCCGTTAGCCGCCTGACCGTTCAATGATCCGCTCCCTCACACGCGCCCGTGCACGGAGCACCCGACAACGAACCATCCCATGAGGTCCCTCACCGCCCTCCTCCCGCTGGTCATCGTCGCATCCGCAAGCGCCCAGGATCGCCCGAATGTGGTCCTCCTGTTCATCGACGACATGGGGTGGTCCGATCTCTCGTGCTTCGGGAACGAGGACGCGAAGACACCTCACATCGACCGCCTGGCGCAAGAGGGGGTCCGTTTCGAGCAGTTCTACGTGAACTCCCCCATATGCTCTCCCTCCCGGGTGGCGATCTCCACGGGTCAGTACCCGCAGCGCTGGCGCGTCACCTCCTACCTCGCCCACCGCAAGGCCAACGTCAATCGAGGCATGGCCCAGTGGCTCGACCCGAAGGCTCCCATGGTCGCGCGGATGCTCAAGCGGGCCGGCTACGCGACAGGTCACTTCGGCAAGTGGCACATGGGCGGACAACGGGACGTCGCGGACGCGCCGCTGATCACGGAGTACGGGTTCGATCGGTCCCTCACCAACTTCGAGGGGTTGGGCCCCCGGATCCTCCCGATGAAGGACGCCTACGACGGCAAGGAGCCCAGATCGCATGGGCTCGGGTCGGCCAAGCTCGGCCGTGGGCCCGTCACCTGGGAAGATCGCTCCAAGGTCACCGCGTCGTTCACGAACGCAGCCCTCACCTTCATCAAGGACTCCAGGAAATCCAAGCAGCCGTTCTACTTGAACCTGTGGCCCGATGACGTCCACTCCCCTTTCTTCCCACCGGCGGACCGGCGCGGCGATGGCAGCAAGCGGACCCGCTACCTGGGGGTGCTCCGCACCATGGACGAGCAGCTCGGGGTGCTGTTCGAGCACGTGCGCGCGGACCCTGCCCTGCGCGACAACACGCTCATCCTCCTCTGCTCGGACAACGGACCGGAACAGGGAGCCGGAAGAGCCGGCGGCCTCCGCGGCCTGAAGACCATGCTGTTCGAAGGAGGCATCCGCTCGCCCCTGATCGCCTGGGGTCCGGGGCTCATGGAGCAGGACTCAGCGGGTACGGTGAACCGACGGTCCGTGTTCAGCGCCATGGACCTGGTGCCGACCCTCCTCTCCATCACCGGGGTCGCCCCACCGGACGACGTCACCTTCGATGGCGAGCCCTTGCCGGATGTCGTGCGCGGGTCTTCCATCGCATCACGCAGCGCCCCGCTGTTCTTTCGCCGCCCACCTGACCGGGATCGGTTCTACGGGGTCGAAGATCTCCCCGACCTGGCCGTCCGCGACGGACGCTTCAAGCTGCTCTGCGAGTATGACGGCTCCGACGCCCGCCTCCACGACCTGCTAAAGGACCCCGGCGAGTCGGTGGATGTCTCGCGGCAGCACGCCGAGGTCACCGAGCGCCTGAAGGCCTCTGTGCTGGCGTGGCACCGCTCCATGCCGCCGGACGGCGGCGGACGCTGACCGAGCCCGATCTGGGAACACGGGGAGGCGTCGGGACAAAAAAAAGGGCCCGCGCCTCAGCGCGAGCCCCTTGAGGATCAGTGTCCGTGCCTGGTCCAGTACCCGGCGGTCACCACCCGGGTCTCATCTCGCAGCTCGAAGTGCCCCGGGATGACCACCGACCGCCATCCGGCCGGCGCCACCACGATCTGGTGCTGGTGGCCGCAAGGATCGGTGTAGGTCCCGATCACGTCCTCCACCCACACCTCGATGGTCGTGTCTTCCACCCAGATCTGCACCTGGACGACCTCCACCACAGGCTCGACCCACACGAAGTTGTGGTTGCAACCGCCGATGGCGAACCCGAATCCGCCCAGGTTCACATGCAGTGCACCAGAGCAACCGCAGGGCGGCGCGCATGAAGCGTGAGGCGCCGGAGCGGGCACCGGAACCACCGGGAACAGCGGCGTGATCACCGTGTGACGGTTGATGCAGCCGGGATCGATGGGCTTGCGGATGATGGGCCGCTTCGGCTTCACGACCACGGGCTTGCGAACGATCGGCTTCCTCGGCTTCACGACCACGGGCTTGCGAACGATCGGCTTCCTCGGCTTCACGACCACGGGCTTGCGAACGATCGGCTTCTTCGGCGCCTCCTGAGGCCTGGTGCGCAGCTTGTTCTTGTTGGTCCGCGCCAGGGCGACGCTGGTGCGGGGCTTAGCCTTGTTGGTCCGCGCCAGGGCGACACTCGTCTTGGGCTTGCTCGTCTTCACCCTGGGGCGGGCAGCGTTGATCCGCGGTTTGGCGATACGCGACCGGTTCCGGGCATCGCGAGAACGACGCGCGTCCATGCGGGCCTTTGAGTCGTTGCGCTCATCAGCGCTGCGGCGAGAGGAGTTGGATTGGGCGTAAGAGGTCTCCGCCAGGAAGGTCAGGGCGATCAGGAGAACGCCGAGGGCTCCGAGGGTGTTGTTGATGATCTTGGACATGAGAGTGACCTCCACGAATGCGGTGACCGGCGCTGGCGAGCCCGGATCACCGGGATCACGTCCGCGCCGCGGACACTCCTTCAATCGCAGATCCCGTGCCACGCTCGTCGAGGAGACGAGAGAGGACGGCCAAGTTGTTGAAAATAAATGGCTTACGTCAGATCCTCACTGCCCGACATCAACTCCCGTAGCCGGGCCCGGGCTGTCCTCCGGAAGCGACCGGTGACCACTTCGGAGGACGGCGGGGCCCATCGGACCCTCGCCCGGCAGGCCGAGTTTCCGCCGCCCCCGAGCCCTACCTGGGAGCCGACCCGGAGCCGGGGCGGGGGGGCCCGCCAAAACCCCCCCCCCCCCCCCCCACGGGCCCGAACCCGCCCCCCCCCCCCCCCCCCCCCCCCGGGGCGCCCCCCCGGCGCGGGGGCGGCGGACCGGTCAAACCGGCCCGCCCTACCCGCATGGGCTCAGAACGAGCGCCAGTACCCGGCGGTCACGATCTGCACCTGCTTCCGGGTCTCGAAGTGACCAGGCAGCGTGATGGTCCGCCAACCGGCCGCGGCCACCAGGATCTGGTGCTGGTTACCGCAGCTGTCCGTGTAGACACCGACCACGTCCTCGACCCAAACCTCCACGGTCTCGCCTTCGACCCACACCTGAGTCTCCACAATACGGGTCACAGGCTCGATCCAGACGCTCCCGTGGGTGCAGCCGCCGATGGCGAACCCACCCAGGTGGGCGTGGAACCCGCCGGTGCAGCCGCAAGGAGCGCCACAGGACGGACGAGGGTCACAGCCGCCGCCGATGCCGATACCGATTCCGATGTCGATGTGCCCGCGTCCACGCCCGCGCTCGTCGCAGTGATCGCGGTCATCACGACGACCCCGGCCGCCACGATCCCGATCGCCGCCACGGCGGTCGTCCTCGCAACGATCTCCACGATCCCGGCCGCCACGGCCGCCATGGCGGTCCTCGTCGCTGCCACGGCGCTCGTCCTCGCAACGATCTCCGTGGCGATCAGGCCTCGGGGTCGGCATGGGGATCACCCGTTCGATCTTCTGACGCTCAGGGATCTTCAGGTCCACGATCTCAGGCTTCGGCCTGGGCTTCAGCAGCTCCGGGTTGATGGAACCCAGACGGCCACCCTTTCCATTGGGCCCCTTCTCCTTGGGGGTCTGCTTCTTCTTGTTGCCGAGCCACCACTTGTTCTTGCCGCTCGGACCGTTCTGCTTCGGGGTCTGCTTCTTCTTGTTGCCCAGCGACCACTTGTTCTTGCCGCTCGGGCTGTTCCGCTTCGGGGTCTGCTTCTTCTTATTCCCCAGCAACCGCTTGTTCTTCGTCTTTGGGGTCGAACGCTTGGGGACCTCCTGCTTGTTCCGGTTCAAGAACTGGGACATGCGGTTGCCCTTGTTGCCCCGATAACGAGGATCGTCCATCACACGCTTGTGCGTGGTGCGTGAGCTCCGCGAGCGGTCTTGCCTCTTGGAGCTGCCCGTGGAACCACGAGATTGGGTGCCTGAACGGCTCAAGCGGCTCTTATCCACACGCAACATGCGGTTCCGCATGCCGCCACCCTTGGACCCGAGGGTCTTGCTGCCCCGGCTCGCGTTGGATGATTTCTGGCCCTTCGATTTCGACTGCCCATAGGACGTACCCGCCACGAGGGCAAAGCTGAGCGACATCAGCGCGCACACCGACAGGATCTTGAGAGTTGTGTTCTTCATGACGGGAACCTCCATGATTCGATGATTCGTCGCTCCGCTTGTCGAAGCGACGCCTCGCAGCGGTGACGCCGCGACCGCAGCCCCCCTTCGCAGTTCCCGTGCCAGACGCCTGCCAAGGATGGTGGAGAGCGCCCAAACGACCGCTCAACCGAGGCTTCCAACCGCAAACGAAGAACGCGACGCAGCTCCCGACGAGCCACGTCGCGTGTGCCCAATCGGAGACCAGCGCCCTCTGTGTAGGACGCTCATCCCCTCGTCATCGAATCATCGTTCCCGCCAGTGAATTAGCGGACAGGAAGCGCTACGCGACCGACCACGATCTCTTCTCGTTTTTCTTGAAACACATGGTCAATCCAAGACAAAGCTCAGCGCGGGTCCACCCATATCAAGGGTGCTCGCGAGCAGGATCGGCGGGCTCGAAACGCCGACGTTCGGGAAGGCCCATGTATCACACGAACCACAAGGAGCAGATCCATGACACTCACTTCTTCAACCCTGAACCGTCGCCGCGGTCTCGCCTTGTTCGCTGTCCTCCTCGCGCTCCCCCTGCTCAGCGGGTGCGAGTATTTCGATGACGTGGTCGTCCCCGCCCAGGATTCCACCGATCCCTACGCGTGGGGCTTCATCTACCAGAACGGCGGCTACGTCTTCTCCGGGGGCCGATCTTTCGAAACCAATGACCGGAACAAGGGCTTCCTGACCTTCGCCACCGCCATGGATCACGGCGGCGCCCGCCGGGTCACCATGCATCGCTCCGCGGTCGCCCGCTACAGCAATGGCGCCCTCGGGGCCATCACCCATCTCCACTACCTGAGCGCCGAGAGCGTCGAACAGCCGGGCGGCCCCGGCGACACCGTCAGCAACGGCCGCTACGTCGCCCGCTACGTGGTCCCCGGCCGACAGGCCCCCGCGACCCGCAGCGGGATTCCCCTCACCTCCATCACCTACACCTGGCACGTGGAGGCGGAGGACATGCACGGCAACGTGACCATCGCCCCAGGCGGCACCCTGATCTACCGTCCCTGATCAGAGCACGGAACCGACCGCGAGAGACCACGGGAAGGACAACTCCTCGGCGTCAGTCCTTCCCGCTCTTCTCCTTCTCCAGGACCCCCGCGTCTCGCAGCTGATCCTCCACCACGTCCGTCGCGTCCCGTACCCGCTCCTTCGCCTTCTCCTCACCCTCCACCAGATACGAACCCACGACCAACGCCGCCACCAACAGCAACAACACCAACGCGATCTTCGTTGCCTTCTGCAGCAACCAGAAGAACACGATGGCCGCCGCAAGCGACACCACCACCGTGACCACCGGCGCCTGATCGAAGTTCGCCGAATACCAGTTGGCGATCGCGGACCGGAACGTCCTCGACCGCAAGGCGACGATGCTGAAGAAAGGGGACCGTCCGGACCTGGCGCTGGCACTCCGAGCCAACGACCGGGAAAGCGCCGAGCGTTGGTTCTGCGAGGCGCGCCGTCGAAGAGGCCCTCATCCTCGAACCCGATTCCCCCCAGGCCCTCAACAACCTGGGGGTGCTGCTGCAAGACCTCGGCGACCACGAAGGCGCGATGCGCGCCTGGGGGCGGGCGCTCGCGATCGGCCCGGATCTGCAGCAGCCACGGGACAACCTGGAGGAGTTCGGCGACGCGCCCTAGCCCGCCGCCGCGGCGTCCCGGCTACTGGATCGAGAACGTGAGGGCGTTGGACAGCTTGATGTTGCCCGACGAGTCGATGACCGCGCCCTGGACCGCACCCGGGTTACCCAGGGGGACGAAGCCGAATGGGACGAACACCGAGATGGCGCTGGTCTGGCCGGACCCGTCGAGGGCACCGGAGAAGCCGTTGAACACACCGGGGAGCGGCGTCGGGTAGGACAGGGGGAAGATCGGGTCGTTCATGTCCAGCGCCACGTGCGCGCCGTTGGGCAGCGACCACCCCGTGCACGTCGTCATGGACGCCGCACAGATGTAGAGCGCCCCGGGATCGGGCGGGCTGCTCAAGGTCAGCGTCGTGGTCTGCCCACCGGTGAGGTTGCCGGACGCGGAAAGCACCGGCTCCGGAAAGCCCACCGCCCCGTCGAGTCGGAACGGGAAACAACCTTGCGGCAGCGCCGTCCCCTGCCCAAACCAGTTGATGATCGCGTAGTACGTACCGGGCGCCAGAGGGGTCCCGTTGTTCGCGAGCGTCTGGAACACACCGGTCCACGGAGCGCCGGGTCCGACCGGAATGAGGAGCCCCGGGGGGCTGGACGACTGCCACACCAGCGGACCGTTGGGGCTGCCCTGCCGTATCCCGGTGATCCCGCCGCCGGTCTGCAGGCCGCCGGCCACCGTGGCCTCCACCGTGTAGGTCAACACCGCCCCCGGCGTCGCCGGGTTCGGCGCGATCTGGCAACTCAGCAACGCCGGCTGCGCCACCGCCCCCACGGTCACCAACAGCAACACCGCAAAAACTCTCGACAGCGACATGTTCACTCCTCTGTCCGGCCGAACGAATTCGGCAAACGGCCCTAACTAAGCAACTCTACATACTACGCCGAAGATGGTGCACCGTTTGGGTGGGTAGGTCGCGGGGATCGGTTACATGTCAATGATGCGTGCGCCGCCGACCTTGCGGTAGCGGGCGGGGTCCGCCGTCAGGAGGATGGTCTGGCCACAATCGCCGTGATCGCTCAGGAGCGCGGTCATGCGGGAGAGGCGGCCGGGGTCGGAGAAGCCGAGGACATCGTCGAGGATCAAGGGAACACCGCCGTCTTCAGACACGAGCTGCGCACAGGCGAGGCGGGCCAGCAGGGAGAGCTGCTCCTGGGTGCCGGTGCTGAGGTACTTGAAGGCGACGGTCTGGTGGTCCCGGGTGCGGGACGCGATGTCGAGGTCGTCGTTGAGCTGGACCTGGTAGTCGGGGCCGTAGACGATGCGGGCGAGCTTGGTGATGCGCTCTTCGAGGGGGGCCCGGTAGCGGGCGCGGGCTTCGTCGCGGAGCCGCTTGAAGGTGTCGTACAGGAGCTTCGACGCGGCGGCGCGGCGCTCGGTGGAGGACGCCTTGCGGCGCGCACGGTCGGTCTTGGTGCCGGCGACGTTGATCTTGTCGTGCAGCCCCTCTCCGCCGAGGGTACGCACCGTCCCCTGGAGGTCGGCGACCTTCTGGCCGAGCTCCTCGCTGCGCGCGCGGCCGTCGTCCACGAGCTTGCGCGCGGTCTTGTCCTCGAGGCGCACCAGCTCCGGCTGCGCCTGTTGGAGCCTGCTCTCTGCTTGCCCCGCGTCCGTCGTCTCCTTGTCCAGCTTGCTCCGCGCGTCCTTGGATTGGGCGGAGAGATCGTCGTCGGACGTGCTCTTGAGCAACGCGGCGAGGTCGCTCTCGCTCTGGCTCAGTTGTTTGTGACGCTGCTCCTTGGTCGCGTTCCCCGCCGCCACGCCCTCGGCGCTCTTCTCGTGAGCGGCGTCCAGGTCCTTGAGCGCCGCCTCGGACCGCTGGACCGCGAGTCCCGCCTCGTGCTCCGCCGCCTGAGCCTGTTTCTCCGCCGCCTGCGCCGTCGCCAGGTCGTCCGGCAACTCGTCGCCGTCCGGCCGCTCCTCGCGCCAACGGGCGATGTCCCGTCGCAACTCCTCCTCCGACGACACCAGTTTCGCCACCAGGGCGCGGGCAGCGGCGAGGAGTTCCGCGTCGTCGATGTCCTGGTCGCTCTCGGTCTCGTTGACCAGGCGGTCGCGGGCGGCGCGGGACTCGCTGCGTAGGGCCTGGGCCTCTGCGCGGCGTTGCCGCGCCTCCTCCACGTCCTTCACGCCGGCGTCGGCGCAGGCTCCGTTCAACGCCGCCTCGGCGGCGTCCAGCGCGACCTGGAGGTTCTCGCCCTCGGCCCCGGACGCGATGGTCACGTCCACCACCCCGGGCACGATGACGTCGCACGCCGAAGCGAACCTCGCCTGCTCCTCGGAACCGGCGGCGACCTCGATGTCCCGGCCGTCGATCTTCAACCGTACGTCGGCGGACGCCTTGACGACGACGCGGCCGCCTTCGGCCTGCTTGCGCGCCTCGGCCTGCTGCAGCGCCGTCAGGGCCGATTCGAGCGAGTCGAACGCCGCGTCCGGAACGTCTATGCGTTCGAGCTTGTCGTGCACGTCCTTCCAGGCGTCGAGATCGCGCTGCACGCCTTGGCGGCGCCGCTCGATGTCGGGGACGCGCTGCTCTCGCTCCAGTCCTCGTACGTCGTCGATCGCCTGACTCCTGGCACGGCGGCAGCCCGACGCTCTCTCCTTCGCCTCACCCAAGGCGTCCTTCGCCGCGGTCCGCCGCCGGGCCAGCTCTTCCAGGTCCTGGGTCTGTTTCAACAGAGCCTGCTCCGCCTCGGTAGCCTCCTGCTGGATTCCCTCGATGCGAAGACGCAGCTCGCTGCGTTCCGTCGATTGGCGCTCCAGGTCCGCGACGGCGGCGGCGGCGAGCTTGACCCTGCCTTCCGCGGCCTCCAGGGTCTTCTCCAGTCCCTCCAGTTCACTCACCGCCTTCGCCTTGCGATCGGCGTCTTCCTGGAGTCCGGGCAAGGCCTGCTTCTCCTGGGCGTGGAGCACCGTGAGATCGTCCAGCTTCTGGACGGACTCCTCCAGCTCGCGGCTGCGTTGCTCCAGCTCTTCCTGCTCGGCCTTGGCGGCTGCGAACTCCTGCTGGACGACCCCCACCTTCTTGCTTTGCTTGCCGCCCTTGGTCCAGTACGCGAGGAACGCCTCCTCCAGCCGCTCCCCGAAGCCGCCGCCGTCGTCGGCGCTTCCCCCGGCGCGCCCTTCCAGCGCGCGAGACAGGGACGCCACGCCGCCGAGCCCGGGCTGGTGCTCGCTGTTGCCCTGCTGGACCCTCAGCGCCTTCCACAACTCGAGGTCACAGTGCTCCGCCATCACCATCTCGGCGCGATCGTGGGCCTCGTCGCCGGACAGCTGCTCCGGCTGTGGGCCGGTGATCTTCAACTCCGTGAGGGGGCTCTTGACGTAGCGCTTGGTGTACACCATCCGGTGTTCCCCGAAAGAGAGCTCCAGCTCGACCTCCGGACCGACGTCCTTGCCCACGGGCTGCACCGACTTGACCTTCTCCGACCTGCTGGTCGCCTTGAAGTCCATGAGGTGGGTGACGGCCTCGATCAGGCTCGACTTGCCCACCTCGTTGTCACCGACCAGAGCGGTGATGCCCTGGTCGGCGAAGGTGATCTCGCAGTCCCGAATACCCCGCCAGTTGCTGACCTTGAGCCGGTTGAATCTCATGCCTTTGCTCCCGCGAGGCGGCCGAGCAGCGCCAGAGCGTCCGCGGCCGTGCCTGCCTGCTCTCCTTCGGCCTGGACCAACGCCACCAGCTCGTCCGCGGTCTTGCGCGCCAGCCCCTCGAGTCCGAGCCCTTCCACGGCCTCCGCGGAGATCGCCAGATGGAGTTCACCGAACCGCTCCTCGATGGCGGCGAAGCGGGCCAGCTTGGTCTCCACCAGGCGATTCACCCGATTCAATTCCCCGAGATCCAGCTGTCCGAACAAGCGTAGCTTGACGATGGTGCGATCCTCGTTGCGTAGCTCCTCGAACCACTCCTCCAAGGCCGCCACGTCGTCCGCCGACGACAGCTCGAGGCGTTTCTCCACGAACCTCCAGGTGCCCACCTGGTGCTCGGTCACCTGGGCACGGGCGGCGGCGGCGTCCACCACCAGGACATATCCGGGCTTCTTCTCGGTGTAACGGGTGGGCTCGGGGGCGCCGGGATACCAGACGCGGCCACCGATATCCGCGTCGGTCGTGGAGTGCCGATCCCCCAGCACGGCAAAGTGGACGACGCCGCGCTGCAGGGCGTCCTCGAGCCCGGCGGCGCGGATCGCCATCCGTCCGTCCTCCAGGTCCATGAAGCTATCCAGCCCGCCGTGGCCGACGAGAACGCGGGTGACACCGGGAGGCGCCGGATCGAGTCCCGCCAACGCCGCGGCGGTGGGTTCTTCTCCGGGGCGCTTGGAGAACCACGGCGCCCCCACCAGCTCCACGCCATCGGCCACGGTGATGGGATCGTGGGTCTCGATGACGTGGACGTTCGCGGGCAGTCCCTCGGTGAACTCCGGCCGCCTGAACACGGAGCCTCCGTCCAACGGATCGTGGTTGCCGGGCAACAGGTAGACCGGCACCTCGATATCCCGCAGCCGCGCCAGGGCCCGCTCGATGGTGCGCCGGTCCACCTGGTTGGATTCGAACACGTCGCCGCCGACGGCGACGAACTCGCAGCCCTCCTGGCGCGCGATCTCGCCGATGCGGGTGAGCGCGTCAAAACGCGCCTCGTTGAACCGGGGCTGGGCGTCGTCGTCGAGAAAATGACGGGTCATGCCCAGCTGCCAGTCCGCGGTGGCCAAGAACCTCATGACTTGATCTCCTGTCTCGCGCTCGGGTCAATGCCCCGAGGCGACGGCTTCCCGGTTGTCGAAGGACGCCTTCGCCGCCTGGGCACACGACGTCAGAGGATACGCGGTCACCACGACGGTGCTCGCCCGGCCTGGGTCCAGCACCACCCGGACCCAGGTATGCACGTTGCCAACAATACCGGGAACCTCGGCGATGAGGCGACCCGCCGCCACGGGGCACCGGACACGGAGTCCTCGAGGCTGGCCACGGAGAACCGTTCGCGCCGCCGCTCCGCGACGCCCGGTTCTTGATTCCGCTTGACGGCGGACGGACCGGTTCAGAGCGAATCGAGCAGCGGTGTGGAGTTCGTCGCTCCGGTCATTCTCCGATGATGATGGCGCGGGCGTCGGAGGTGGTGAAGGGGAAAGGGGCGGAGGCTGAGGGGTCGACGATGACCCAGGAGTGGAAGACGTGGGCGGTCATGGCGAGGGGGTGTGCGGGGATGACGACCGGGAGGTCGAGGGTGCCAAGGGCGTCGGTGGTGCCCGTGAGGTAGGTGTCGGCGGAGGCCCAGAGGAAGCTGCCCGGTGTGCCGCCGACGGTGGAGAGGTCGAACGGCAGGGGGAGCCCGTCCCATTCCGAGTCGGAGGCGCCGAGGAGGAGATGCGCAGTGGCGCCCGCCGGGGCGGACTCGACGCGACAGGTGTACGTGGAGCCCACCGTGGGACTGCCAATGACCTGGATCGTCGGCGAGCCATTGGATCCGGTGGCGGAGGACCCGTAGGCGGTCACGGTGCCGGCGGGATGCCGCAGATCAGAGATGACGTCGCGAAGGGCCTGGCGCGCCGCCTGCTGAGCGCCGGACAAGCCGCCTGCGAGAGGATTCGTTTCGAAGGGGTCGGCGAGGAGGTCGTAGAGCTCCTCGTTGGTGCCCGCGGGGGTGTAGCGGACGATCAGCTTGTACTGGGCGTCCCGGGCCACGGCGAACGACCCGGGCGCCTCCGGGTTGGTGCCGTTGAACTGCTCGCTGAAGACGTGGGTCCGCAGGGGCGCCTGCCCCGGGTTCAGCAGGTAGGGCAGCAGGCTGGTGCCGTCGAGGTGGATGTGGTTGGCGCTCCGGCCTCCCGTCATGTCGAGGAACGTGGGCACGAGGTCGGCCACGGAGACCAGGGCCGTCTCCTCCCGCCCGCCCTGGACGACGCTCGGACCCATGACGAGGAGCGGGACGTTGACGCCGCCCTCGTAGGGCGTGCCCTTGGCCCGGTTCGGGGCGAAGGGTGGCTGTGACCCTTGCTGGGGCGTCCCGTTGTCACCCATGAAGAGGACGTCGGTGTTGGCGAGGATCGGGCCGAGCGTCGCCAGCAAGCGTCCGATCTCCGAGTCCATGGCCTCCACGGCGGCCTTGTAGAAGGGGCGGGGGTTGGTGTTCGGGTTCAGCCCCGTGAGGTTCTGGGTGTGGAGGTTGCCCGGCGGCGCGTGCCAGGGACTGTGGGGCGCGTTGAAGTTGAGCACGCAGAACCACGGTCCGGTGGTGCTCGAGATCCACGAGATGGTGTCGTCCACCATCTGGGTGGTGGCGTAGGTGGAGGAGATGGCGGTGGAGCCGTTCACCGTGCGGGGCCAGTTGTAGTAGTTGTTGGTCTGACCCGAGATCAACCCCGCGAAGTGGTCGTAGCCGCCGACGATGTTGGGCGCCCCGTTGCCCGTGCCGTTGCCCAGGTGCCACTTCCCGATGCACGCGTGCGCGTAGCCGGTCCCCCCGAGGTCGAGCATCTCGGGGATGGTCACCTCGTAGCTCTCGAGATCCGGTGTCCCGCTGAGACCGATGGGAAATCCGATTCCGGCCCGGAATGCGTACCTGCCGGTCTGCAGACAAGCCCGCGTGGGCGAGCAGGTGGCGTAGGCCCAGGCGTTGCGGAAGAGGACACCGGAGGCCGCCACGGCGTCCAGATTGGGTGTGGGAGGCGGCGCCGCCCCCTCGCCGTAGGCGCCGACCTGATCGACCCCCATATCGTCGGCGACGATCAGCAGGACGTTCTGGCCGGGCGCCGAAGCGGGCCACACGAGCACGAACAGGCCAAGCAACAGGAGGTTCTTGAGTGTCATCACCTCCTTGATCCCTCCGGAGACCGGATTTCGCGGCGACAAAACCGGAAAGTCCATCGCAAGTCCCTCCCTCGCACGAGAAGCCCGAGCAGGGCGTGTCATTTTCGGCGTGATCCTGCGTGACGTCCCGCTCGTTCCGCCGCTTCAGAGTGCAGAGGAGCGAAGCGTCGACTTCTCCATCCCGAAAGGTGCGTCGAAGCACCCTCACTATCAGCAACAGGACTTCAGACTATGTTCCGCATTCACACCATCGTCGCCGTCATGCTCTTGACCAGTTCTTTCGCCGTGGCCCAGCCGGGCGAGCCGCCGTTCGACAACCAACTCGTGACCATCAGCTGCGACAGTGGCAGCAGCGTCACCATCGGTTGGACGGACGAGAACCAGAACCCCGCCAGCGACACGGCCTTCGACACCAACCAGAACGGGGAGGTGGAGTTCGCGATCCCGGACTACGTGACCAAGATCACGGTCACCAAGTTGTCCGACGGCCGGCTCCTCCAGTACACGCGATATCTGAGGCGCCACAACGTCTCCATCGCAGGCGGCACGGTGCTCTTGCGCTGACCGTCGAATTGTATCCACACGAGCGAGCGCCCCCGTGTCACGTCATTCGCGACACGGGGGCGCCCTCCGCAGACCACACTCCGACCTCAGTAAGGGAACACCAGGCTCGCCGCCGGACAGCCTCCGGAGTAGGCGCTGATGTCGAGGGTGATGGCGTCCGTCGGCAGGGTCCCGCACCAGGTGTAGGAGGTGCCCTGGGTGTCGGCGTCCGGGCCGATGACCACCGTGCTGCCGGCCCCGCCGCTCGCGGTGTCCACCCTCACCGTAGCGGTGGGAGCACCGGGTCCGGGGCCGGACACGGTCACGCAGAACAGGTCTCCCCGCGACGGCGGCTCGGGCTGCACCGTGATCTGGATGGGCATGACCTACAGCTCCTCGAGGATGCGATTGATGAAGGTCACCACCGTGCCGTCGGTCTCCACGTTGCTCGCCAGGTACGCCTTCAGCTGACCGCGCAGTTGAGGCGCCACGGAGAGCGCGCCGGGCTCGCCGCAGAGCTGACGTACGGTGGAGACGATCTTGATGCGCTTCTCCGCCGAGGTGATGGCGGGCGAGAGGCCGGGCAGCAGGTCGGGCAGCAGATCCGCGCGTCGCAGGTCGCCGACGTAGGCGCAGATGACGTGCTTCCAGTGGTCCGCGGCCTGGGGCATGGCCATGCCCGACTGGAGGTACTGGTGGACCACGGCCTGCTGCCCCTGTTCCTCGAGGGACTCGACGGCGGCGTGGAGTCCGGTGAGCTGGGCCTGGGTCATCGGGTCCAGTTGCTTCCAGTACGCGGGCGTCGTCACGTCCCCGTCCTGGGCCAGGGTCACGGTGCCAGAGTTGAGGTTGGTCGGGGTTTCGGAGGTGAGGAGGCTGTAGCCTCCAACTCCAGCCACGACGCCGGCGAGGGTGGCAATGATGGTTCGACGGTCGATGGCGTTTCTGATCATCTTGCAGGCTCCTTTGATGGCATTGCTGGGTTTCAGGGTGGTATCCGCGGCGTTCGTTGCCGCGGGGTGACGCCGCGAGGGTCGTGGCGTGCCCGGCGCCGTGGCCTCGGCGCCGTCAATGAATGCGTGCAGGGACGCGTCGGTGACCGTTTGGTCTGTCTCGACGCGAGCGCGGTACCAGCGCACCAGGTCGTCCACCAGGGCTGTCCGGATCACCGCTCCGGCGTCGCTCACGTAGAGGTCGTGCTCAGCGAGGGCCGCCCGCAAACGCCTGGCGATGGATTCGCACCCGGCGCTGCGACCGGCATCCCAGCCCTCGAGGTAGGACGCATCATCGAGGGGGTTGTCCGGAGACGGTACCGCCCGCGGCGCGGCGTCCGGGTGCGATGACGGCCGGGCGGTATCGTCGGGCGCCAACTCGTGGCCGTAGCGCAGCAGCTCGCGCCGCACGCGATTACGGACCTCCACGCCAGCCGCACGACTCCCGTCGATCCAGCCGGCCGCGAATTCTCGACCCGAGTCCACTCCACTCATGGAATGCTCCCGAACAAGACACGCGCGTCGTCCGCGGCTCTCTCGGTCCGCGGCCCCACGAAGCGATCCACCGACGAGAGTAGCCCCAGGACGCGGCCTGGTCCATGGGCGCGCTCAGGATGAGTGAAGGTCACGCGACACACACAAGGCGCAACACGCGATGGCTGTTGAGGATCCGGACTAACCGCGCTTCCGGGAAGCGACCTTGGCAGCACCCTTCCTTGCCACCTTCTTCCGCGTGGCCTTCTTGGAGACGGGCTTCTTGGTCACCTTCTTCGTGGCCTTCTTGGAGACAGGCTTCTTGGCCGCCTTCTTCTTCGTGGCCTTCTTCTTCGTGGCCTTCTTCTTCGACGCTGGACGTCCCTTGGGGCCGAAGCTCGATTCGTAGGCGGCGATGAACTTCTTCACCGTGATGCGCTTGATGGTGCGACCCACCACATCCAGCGGGACGTTCTCGATCTTCTTGAAGCGAACGCAGGACGCGCCCATGTCGAGGCGATTCCCCGTGGCCTTCCACTCGTCGATGAACTGCTGCTTGTCCCCCTCGGACGTGTAGATGCAGAAGAGGTACAGGCCGATGTGGTTCTTCTGAGACGCGATCCCGGCGAAGGGCAAAGGCTGCTTGGGATCGCAGTGGTAACCGTTGGGGTAGATGGAGTGAGGGACGAAGTAGCCGATAGCCCCGTACTGAATCCCTTCCTTGAAGCCCTTGTCCAGGTTGGCCTTGATGACCTTGCGCAGCGCCCGGATGGCGTCGCGGCGGTCCTTGGGGAGGGCCTTCATGTACTCGGTGAGGGTGATGGTCTCGCTCATGGTGACCGCCCAGTCTGCCCAGGAAAGCAGCGGTGGCAAGCCTGCGCTTCAGCACGAAGCCGGGATGTGATTCGAAATGTCTCCGAATCATCGAGGACCTCTCCGTATGGATGTCGGCGCCGAGAGCACGAGCCCCCAAGAGATCCCAAGTAGCACGGGAGAAGAGCCCTATGAACAAAGAGCCGGTCGACGAGGTGGAGTACATCGATCTGGATCAGCCATTCGAACTGGATGGATGGCTCGATCAGCAGGCGCGCGACGCCGGGCCCCAGGCCCCGGTGCTGCGCACCCCGGTGTGGCTGCTCATGGGGTTCACTCGCTCGGTGCCTGCCGCCCTCCAGGTCGCGGGAGACCGCATCATGCTGACCACGGACTCCTGCCCGCTCTTCGACGTCGATCTGAACCAGGTTCGTGACCTGCGTTACCCGTGGCGGTGGTTCGGCGGGGGTGTCAAGCTCACGGTGCGGCGCCGGCGCTACCACATCTCTTTCGTTCGCCCTGACGACGGAAGCGACGCGGTCACGCGCCTCGTGACGTCCGGCTTGGCCGGCGGAGGAGGCCCCGCCGCCCTGAAACACGCCGCCGACAAGCTCCGCGACGGAAGGGCCATGGGGCGGGCCTGGCGCGCTCTCCTCGGCAAGGCCTGATCCGCTCAACCCCGTGACAGACGGTCCCCTGTACGGGAGAATCCTCTCATGACCCGCGCACTCCCCCGGCTGCCTGACGCCCCCCTGGAACGTTTCCTCCAGATCTGCGCCGCCTTCGAAACGGAACGCACGTGGACGGAAGGAGCCCAGGCCTTTCGGTTCGCCGCGTCCACCCTGGTCACGGCACCAGGGTCTCCCGAAGAGGTCTGCCACGCCGTCCGCGCCACCGCCGAACGCCTGAAGTCCGACGCGGGCTGGACCAGCCCCATGCGATCCGCGATCCGTTACCTCATCGCCGCCATGCTCGTCCGCAACGACCTGGAACCGGCGCGCTTCAGCGCCGCTTGCGATGAAGTGGAGGCCGGGATCAAGGACCGGAAACTACGGCGCAGCAAGTGTCACGCGGTCCTCACCACCATGGTGCTCCTCTCCAGCGGCGAATCCGGGATCGACCCCGCGCACCTGGACCGCATGGCCGAGATCTACGGCGGCATGAAGGAGCACCACCCCTGGATCACGAACCAGGGCGACTACGCTCCCTGCGCCCTGCTGGCCACCACGGACGGCACCGTCGAGCAGATGATGCGGCGCATCGAGGGGGCGTACGACGGCCTGCGAGAGCTGGGATACGGTCGTGGAGATCAGCTGCAGAGGGCCTCGCATCTGCTCTATTTCAACCCCGTCGAAGATCAGGTGGCCCTCGCCCGATTCGACGGGCTGTTCCGGCAATTCAAGGAGTCGGGGCTCTGGATGCACGGCGGTGACTACGACGAGATGGCCATCCTCAGCTTCGTCGACGCGGCGCCGGTGACGGTGGTGGACAAGGTCCTGCAACACCGAGAGTCGATCGCCGAACTACGTCCGCGCCCAGGCAAGGAGATGTCGTTCAGCCTCGCCTGTGGCACCGGCTTCGTGGAGCTCGCTCGCGCCGCCTGCACGGACGTGACGGACACCGCGTTGTTGATTCAATTCCAGGGCATCCTGGACGCGCAAGCGGCCGCGGTCATCGCATCGACCACCGCCGCGTCCGCAGCCAGCAGCGGCTGACGCACGCACCGAGGGACACCGACCTCGCTCCCTTACTGGCCGCTTCGAACGCGGCCGCTGCGGCGGCCGCCGCGGGCAGGGTCTTGAAGGAACCGGCGGCCACGGCGGTGTCCACGATGTCCTGCTTGCCGAGGGTCAGCTTGGCCGGTGTCAGGGCGTTGCAGGAAGACGGACAGTCCTGCGCAGGGACGGCGACGAGGAAGCGTCAGGCGCGGGGCTCGGAGGCGAGCTCCAGCAGCCGATCGTGAAGCTCGACCATGCCGAACGTGTCCAATCGGCAGTAGTCCTCGAGCGCCTTGCGCTCGGCCGCACGCTCCGCGTCGGTCCACTCCCCGCCTGCGAACATGAGCTCCTCCAGGAGCATGCTCGCCTCGACGCCGTTGGTGATCTTGAGGCCTTTGTAGGAGAGCTCGGGAACAAGCGTAGGGAGCACGTACTTGAGACTGAAGCTACCGCCGAAGCCGGGGTCGTACACGTGATTCCGGACCACGGGCAGGAGATCCACGATGCGCCGGTTGAGATCCAGAAGTTCCGCAGATAGCTCCGGCACGTTCCGCGCCAGGGCCGAGATGACCCGCTTCTCGAAGGCGGCGTACCAGGCGAACACCACGGCGGCGCCGCGACACGCCTCCACCAGGTGTCGGGCCAGCTCGGGACGCGGGTCCCGGTCATCCGCCACCAGCCACTCATCACAGTGGGTCTCCGCTTGTCCGTCTCTCTCGTAGTAGACGAACTGGGTCGGCACCTGATCGTAGGGATGACACCCGTCCCAGCGCGGGATCGGGAGACCGATGGTCTCGAAGTCCAGGTAGCCCCATGGTCGGGGATGGGACGCCAATTCCCGCGCCAACGGCTCCTTCTCCACCACCATGTGGCCAGCCCGGATCGCCCGGACCTGACGCCGTTGCACGGGGCTGAGGGAGACATCATCGGGGATGTCCTCGATGAGCCGGATACCCTGGCGCTCCCATTGCGGAGCGCGGTCTCGGGCAGCGTAGAGGCTGGAGACATGGTGCTCCGGGAGCGATTCGTGGCAGCGATCCCAGAACGGACACCTGTACGGGCTGGAGCAATGCCCCCCGGTCTCCACCGTCGGGTTCGATTCCCCCAGCATGCGGATCTGCTCCTTGGCCCACATCGCCATGGATGGGACGTGGCGGCGGGCCTCCTGCATCACGTCATGCCGGCTGAACAGGTCCTCCAGGCGTGGCGCCGCACAGTCGCGGTTCAGGACCATCACCTCCGCGCCGGAGATCCTCATCCCCGCGCGCTCCAGGACGTGGATCTGGACCGCCACGTCCTGGAAGTGGACGTCTTTGACCCGGGTGCCGGACTTGACCTCGATGATGCACCAGCCGTCGTCCACGCGCTGCAGGATGTCCACGGCCACGTAGACCCCGTCGACGGAGAACGCGGCCTCGTAGATCACCGGCGCCCCTGCCTCCATGGCCTCCTGCGTGGCGCGGACCATGGCTCCCAGATCGCCGCCCTCCGACTCGATCAGGACGCCCCCCGGCACGTAATCCCGAGCCCTCTCCCCCACCTCCGTACCCCGGTCGAAGATGCGCTGCTGCTCAGGCTCCGGGACCAGCTCTTCGGCGCCCGGTTCGTGCACCTTCCACCAGAGGAGTCGATGACATTGCAGGCCGGCGAGCAACCTGGACTTGGAGAGGCCTCTGGTCATGGGTGCGATTCTCCCGCCTCGGGTAACCGGTGCCTTGTGGCGGGACAGCAGGATACAGAGATCGTCCGACAGGGACGGCTGGACGCACGATCCAAGGCCGCATAGGGTTCCCCCGCCGCCCCACGGCACGGCGACCTGTCCGTGCATCGGAGCCTTGGCGGCAGCCTCCATTCCGAGACCCACCACACACGGGACGAACGAGAGAGACGATGCGCACCACCCTGATCCTGCTGCTCCTGACCATGATCGCCGCCGCCCAGGCCGGGCACACCCACAACGGGCACACCCATGACGGTCACACCCACCACCACGGCACGCCGAAGGTGCTCACGAAGCCCGTGCGCATGGGGAGCGGCGCCATGACCTTCGATACGGTCCCCGGGTGGGGGCTGGACACGGAGGGCAAGTCCATCGTCGGGTCGACCCACGGCGGCATGGTGGTCGACAAGGCGGGGCACGTGTTCGCCAGCGCGTACAAGGGTGTGTTCGTGTTCTCCCCCGAAGGGAAGCTGATCCGGTCCTACACCGGCCCCGACCACACCCACATCCACGACATGGAGCTGCGAGAGGAGGACGGCGTCGAGTACATCTATGGCGCTCGCAACAACGCCGCTGAGGGGATCAAGTTCCGCGCGGACAACGGCAAGGTGGCGCTGCGGCTGCCGTTCCCCAAGGAGTCAGGCCTCGATCTGAAGCGCTTCCACCCGACCGCCGTCACGGTCGCACCCAACGGCGACATCTTCCTGTCGGACGGCTACGCCAGCAACTACATCTTCAAGTTCGACCAAACCGGCAAGTACATCGGGCACTTCGGCGGACGCGGCAACGGCATGAAGCAGTTCAACACCGCCCACGGCATGGTCATGGACACCCGCTACGACCCGCCGCGGCTGCTCATCTGCGACCGCAACCACAAACCCAAGGGCCGCATCCTCCACTACGACCTGGACGGCAACTTCATGTCGGAGGTGATCACCGGGCTGGGCATGCCCTGCGCCGCGTCCATCCGTGACGGACACGTGGCGATCCCCGACCTGCAGGGCAGGGTGATCATCCTGGACTCCGGCAACACCATCATCGCCATCCTCGGCTACAACGCAGACCCGAAGAAGCGCGGCAACTTCGGCGTGCCTCAGGACCAGTGGGTGGAAGGCGTCTTCAGCGGCACCCACGGATGCTGCTGGGATCACCACGGCAACCTCTACGTGCAGGACTGGAACGTCGCCGGCCGTGTCATGAAGTTGATGCGGGTCAAGTAGCCCAACGCGTTCGCCGCAGCGCACGCCCCCAGACCCTCCTGAGACGACCGCCAAGGGCGGCGTGATCAGGCTCAACGCACGATCATCTCGCGGCGGTCGATCCTGCCGTCGCGATTCGCGTCGAACTTCCGCATGTGACGCTTGCGGAGAATCGACGGCAGCTCCTTCGCCGTGATGAATCCATCGCCGTTCCTGTCAAACCGCTGCAGGCCGGAACCGCGGACAGGGGCGCGCGATGCTGCCTCCAGGTTCTCGGGCTGTTCCCCATCACCGCCTCGCCGACGAGAGCGGCGGTTGTTCTCTTCACCTTGCTCGCGACGCGGACGCTCCCGGCGCTCACGGCCCTCATGTTCACGGCGCTCACGGCCCTCATGTTCACGGCGCTCGCGGCCCTCGTGTTCACGGCGCTCGCGACCCTCATGTTCACGGCGCTCACGGCCCTCGTGTTCACGGCGCTCGCGGCCCTCATGTTCACGGCGCTCGCGGCCCTCGTGTTCACGGCGCTCGCGGTCCTCATGTTCACGATGCTCACGGCCACGATCATCACCGCGGTGCTCACCACGTCGACGGTCCCCATGCTCGTCACCACCCTCGTGGTGACCGCGGCCTTCGTGATCGTGCTCACGATGGCCCCACCGCTCTTCATGAGATCGGAGATCTCGCCGGAACTTCTCCTCGAACTCGTGACGGGCACGATCCATGCGCTCGTGCATCTTGCGCTTCTCTTCGTGCCAGCGCTCTTCGAACTCCCGGCGGCGGCGCTCCAGCTGCTCCTCGAACTCTCGCCGCGCGTGCTCCCAGCGTCGTTCGATCTCGTGCCGCTCTCGTTCGATCCGCTCCCGGCGGTGACCCCGCTCCTCATCGCGGTGCTCGCCTTCGTGGTTGTCCTCCTCCTTCATGTCCCGCTCGATGTACGCGTAGAGGCGCCTGAGCGCCGTCACCTCCTCACGGGCACCCTTCTCGTGCAGGAGCTTCATGGCGTGCTCCAGGGCGTGGAGGATCGGCCTCGCGTCATCGTGGTGATTCTCCTGAGCGGAGAGCGACGGTGTCAGGACGCAACCGAACACGGCCACGGTGATGAGACACAACAGAGAGCACTGGAACTTGGTCATGATGATCTTCCTCAATTCCACTTTCGGTCGCGAGGGGTACGAATCCCTCCGGTCCGGGTGCGGGGACGTCGCAACCCCGATGGGTTCTGCGGTTTCCATCATCCGGCAGCGCCCATGGGTCTGGCATTCGTAGCACAAGCACCGATCCGCCAGATAGGCATGTTGCCGCAACTTTGACCGCAGGAGTCGGAAACAGCCGTACCCACACCCGCTCCACCCGGGGTGGGAGGTGACGACGGGATGACGCGAGTCATGCTCGGCGCCCCTCTCTCCCCACCCCGAGTCACCCCCTACCCGGGCCCTTCGGATCGGAACACGCCCGATCAGCGGCCGGGACCGCGTCGGTTCATGAACGCCAGCAGGCGATCCGCCCACTCGTGATAGGCGCCGTCCACAGCCCGCCAACGAGGCGACGCGGCCGCCGTTCCCCGATGACTGCCGTCGATCCGCTCCATGGCACAGACCAGCCATCTCAGGTGTTTGCTGTGCATTTTCTTCTCCTGGAGGGGTCGAGGGGGAGCGACATCCTACCCAGGTTCCGGCCCGCCGACTCGGGGAGCCCCGGGGACAACGAGGGGTCAGGGACAGGAGCCCCGGTTCCACTCCGCGATGACGCGAGCGCTGACCTCGCGGAGGTGCGCCTTGTCCGCCTCGGGGACTCGTCCCAGCCCACGCAACCCCAGCTCCGCAGGGTTCCTGGTCCGCGGGTCCGCTCCAGACAGCACCGCCTCGATGGTGATGAGCGACAGGTACATGCCCGTGACGCTCGGGTGCTCCCGATCCCGGCTGTTGGCGCAGCCTCTGCAGAGCATGCCCATGGCCATGCCGACCCATAGGAGGGTGGGGTACAAGGGGCTCCACCAATCATGGTCGACAGCCAACTGACCGATCACCTGTATCAGCAAGATCGCACACACGGCGCCCAGCCATCCCAGCCCGTTCAAGACACTGAAGAGCTTCATCCGATCGACTCCTCATTCTTGCGGTACAGCAGTAGAGACTCGCCCGAGTAGTAAGCGGTGGTAGGCCCGAGGTCCCGCATTCCGAGACGTTCGATGACCCGGATGGAGCGGGCGTTCTGCGGACGCACCACCGCATGGATCTGGGTGAGGCCGAGGGTGCGGAAGCCATGGTCCATGGCCGCCGCTCCCATCTCCGTGGCGTAACCGCGCCCCCAGCGGCTCCGTGCCAGATGCCACCCCACCTCGACCTGATCGCTCAGCCGGTCGCGGGTGATGAGCAGGTTCTTGAGCATGATCATGCCCACGACGCGGCTGCTCTCCTTCTCCTCCATGGCCCAGGCGCCGAGCCCGCCCTTGTAGATCCGGACCCGCTCCAGGAGACGAGCCGTCCGCTCCTCCTGCTCCTCGAGCGTCGTGACCGCGAGGTCCGGGAGAAACTCCGTCACCTGGGGATCGCGGTACATCTCGAACAATGCCTCCGCGTCCTCCATCCCCCAGGGGCGCGCTCGGAGCCGGGGCGACTCGAACACCCCCGTCACCGACGGCTCACCTTGATGCGCAGGTCCTTGAACCGGACCACCATGCCGGGGTCGTGGAGCTGTAGTTGGATCATGCCGGAGCGGAGGCGACGATGCGCCGGCAGGTGTTCGGGGAACTCCGAAGACAACCTGCCGTTGATGAAGAGCTTGAAGTTGTTGTCCTTGGCGATGACCCGGACCCGATTCCACCCACCCTTGTTGATGTGGTCCAGGGTGACGGCGTCCTCGATCCTGGTCGCCGTGGGCTGGTCGTCGGCGTCGATGGTCAGGCGCGTCCCCCGGGGGCAGGAGTGCTCTCGCCTCCCCGGCGTGTGGAAGTCCCAGGCGCCCAGGACGCCGGGGCCGATCCCCACGTGCCCCAGGTCCGCGTGGTAGGCCCGGAAGGCGCGGCGCCCCGTGGTGTCCTTGACCGCGCGGATGTTGACGCCGCTGTTCCCCTTGCCCGGGAAGCGATAGCTGAACCGCAGCTCGAAGTCGTCGAGATCCCGATCCTTGTAGACCAGGTAGCTGCGCTTCGCATCACCGGCGCCGTGGATGGCGCCGTCCTTGACCGACCAGGCCTTGCGCGCGGCCTGCGGCATGACCGACCAGCCAGCGAGGGACTTGCCGTCGAACATGGAGACGAATCCCGGCTCCACGCCCCGCCCCTGACCATGAGCGGGTGAACCGGCCATGGCCAGCAGGACCATGGCCGCCACCTCCGGAACGAACCGGGCCCTCAGCTGATCCCCGTCGCCCTGGACGGCCCCTCCAGGAGGGCGAAGTCGGTGGCGGTCACGTTGGTGAAGGACGGGTTGTTCGCCACCTGGGCGAATACCTCTGAGGCCTTGTAGTCGAGCATGGCCTGCTCGTCCTTCCACAGGTAGACGCCACCGTAGGTGTTGGTGGCGGGGCTCGCGAGCCACTGCTTGGAGATCAGGCCCGGGATCGCCGCGAACACAGGGCCCAGCTCGTCGCAGGAGGCCGAGTACTGATCGTGGTCGATACCGTCGAGGTTGAAGTTGATGATGAGGACGTGCATGGGACAGGCTCCTTCTGCTGCCGTGCATGCTAACGGGCGGATGCCGCAGGCGCAGGACCCGCGGCCGCCGGGCCCTGAGATCATCGACTCAAACCGGGGGCCCCGGATACAGTCCACGGGTCCGACAGAACCCGGGAGCCTGATCATGGGAAGAAAGAGCCTCTGCGCAGCCATCGCCGTGCTGGTGATGGCGTCACCGAGCTGGGCGCAACGAGGGAGAGGGGACGACGTCCGCGCGCGCTACGACAAGCGCGAGGTGATGATCCCCATGCGGGACGGCGCCCGCCTGTTCACCTCCATCTACACCCCCAAGGACACGTCCGAGCCCTACCCCATCATGATGTGCCGCACCCCCTACGGGGTCCGACCCTACGGCGACAAGGCCTTCAAGCGGCGGCTCGGGCCCTCGGCCCTGTTCACGGAGTCGGGGTTCATCTTCGTGTATCAGGACGTGCGGGGGAAGTACATGTCGGAAGGGGACTTCGTCCCGGTCCGGCCCCACAACCCCAAGAAGCGCGGCAAGCAGATCGACGAGAGCACGGACAGCTACGACACCATCGAGTGGTTGCTGAAGAACGTCCCCAACCACAACGGCCGCGTCGGCACGTGGGGTATCTCCGCCCCGGGCTTCTACACCACCCACACCACCATCGACGCCCACCCGGCGCTGAAGGCGGCGTCGCCGCAGGCGCCGGTCACGGACTGGTGGATCGGAGACGATCGGCATCACAACGGCGCGCTGATGCTGCAGGCCAGCTTCAGCTTCGTGTCGTCCTATGGCGCGGTGCGCCCCAAGCCCAGCACCCGCGGCGCGCCGGGGTTTCGCAACTACGGCACCAACGATGGTTACCAGTGGTACCTGGACCAGGGGCCGCTCCCCAACTTCAACAAGCGTCACCTCAAGAGGAAGAACCCCCTGTGGAACGACCTCATGGAGCATGAGGACTACGACGAGTGGTGGCAGGCCCGCACCCCCCTCCCCCACCTGAACAACGTGAAGGCGGCGACGTTGACCGTCGGCGGGTTCTTTGACGCCCAGGATCTCTACGGCCCGCTGAAGACCTACGGCGCCTACGCCAGGAAGAACCCCGGAGGCCATCACCGCCTGGTCATGGGCCCGTGGTCCCACGGCGGATGGTCACGAGGCAACGGGGACAGCTATCAGGTCATCAAGTTCGAGAAGAAGACCGGGCCCTACTACCGGGAGCAGATCGAGTATCCGTTCTTCGCCCATCACCTGAAGGACGCGCCGGATCCGGAGCTCCCCACCGCCACGGTGTTCGTCTCCGGGTCCAACGAATGGCACCAGTTCGATCACTGGCCGCCCCAGGAGGTCACTCCCAGCAAGCTGTTCATCCACGAGGACGGGGACGTGGGCTTCGACGCCCCCGCGGGGCCCGGAGGATTCAAGCAGTACGTGAGCGACCCCGCCAACCCGGTCCCCCACACCCCGAAGAAGGTCATCCGCCGAGACGACCGCTACGTGGTGCAGGACCAGCGCTTCGCCGCCAAGCGAGACGACGTCCTGGTGTTCGAGTCAGCGCCGCTGAAGGAAGACGTCACCGTGGTGGGTGAGCTGTTCGCCCACCTGTACGTGAGCACCACGGGCACGGACGCGGACTTCATCGTCAAACTCATCGACGTCTACCCGGAGGGGGAGCAGGCGGATGACGACAGGATGAGCGGCTTCCAGTTCATGGTCCGCGGCGAGATCATGCGCGCCAAGTACCGGGAGAGCTTCGAGCACCCCAAGGCCATGACCCCCGGGAAGATCACCAGGGTCCGCTTCGACATGCAGGACGTGGCCCACACCTTCCTCGCGGGGCACCGCATCATGGTTCAGGTCCAGAGCACCTGGTTCCCCCTCGCCAACCGTAACCCCCAGGTGTTCGTCAAGCAGTACAAGGCGCCGGCACGGGTCTACCGCAAGGCACGGCACCGCATCCACATGACGCCGGAGCACCCCTCTCACCTGGAGCTCTCCGTGCTCCCCAACGACAAGTAACGCCAACGCCCCATGGGCAGATGACGGGAGACCACATGAGTGACCACGCAGCCCTCAAGATCACCGGGGCCTTGCTGATCGGATTCGGCGCCCTGACCGTCGGACTGGGAGCCATCGCCGCCAACACCATGTACGCAACCGGGAAGTTGGATGCCGATGCAGCGGTGCCGACGTTCTTTGTCGGAGGCGGATTGATCATCGGGGGGCTTCTCATGATGCGAGCGACCCCCTCGCGCTCGTGAGCCGGCCAGCTCAGTCCTGGTAGCTGACCGTGCCGTCCCCCACGTCGTAGAGCGCGCCCCGCAGCAGCAACGTGCCAGCGGACTCCCGCCCCCGGAGCGCGGCGCTGCGGTCGCGGATCCCCGCGAGGGCCCGCTCCACGTTGCTGCGGGCGACGGCGGCCAGGTGGTCCGGGTCGAGCGGTGTCTCCGGGTTCGGCGCCGCGGTGTCCGCCGCCGCGGCCATGAGCCCCTCGTGGAACGGCGCCGGGTCCTGCCCCACGGCCTCGCACGCCGCGCGCACCGCTCCGCAGCGCGTGTGCCCCATGACCAGGATCAGGGAGGCCCCCAGCACCTCGCACGCAAACTCCAGGTTGCCGAGCACCTCATCGGACACCGTGTTGCCGGCGACGCGGATGCACAGCAGGCTCCCCACACCCTGATCGAAGATCCGCTCCGGCGTGACCCGGGAGTCCATGCAGCTGAGCACCACGGCGGTGGGACTCTGCGCCTCCGCCGTGCGTTCCACCTCCGCGCTCAGGTCCCGAGGCTTCAAGGCGCCGGTGCGAAAGCGCTGGTGCCCTTGCTCCAGGCGCCGCAGCGCCTGCTCCGGTGTTGCCGGTCGATGATCGGTCATGGTGTGCGTAGGAGGCTCAAGGCCCTCGACCCACACCATCCCATCGCCGTGACGCCGAAGCAAGCGATCGCCTCACGAGGAAGAGGCTCAGCGCTTCAGCTGGATGACCACGGGGACCCAGGTACCAGGGGGGATGAACACGTCCTGCGGTGGCACGGGCTTGAACCCCGGGATGGCCTTCCAGGTGATCCGATAGGTCCCGGAGTTGGTCACGGACACCCGCGTCCCGCTGAAGACCTCCGAGCGACCCTCCCCATCCACTTCCTGCAGCCGGACCCAGTCCCACTCGAACAGCACGGTGGCTTCGCCGTCCTTGAGCACGAAGGTGAGACCGCAGGCGGGAGGCAGGGGCACGTCCACGACGTTGCGACCGGACCCCACGACGTGGTTGGTCACGGACCAGTCGTAGCCCTCCGCCATGGCGGACAGTCTCAGGGTCCCCGCGGGCGCCCGAAGGCGGAAGCGACCCGTCTCAACAAGCTCCACGCGCTCGAAGGACCCGAAGCCCGGCGAATCGTTGATCACCCTCAACTCCACGGTAGAGGGGTCCACCAAGGACCCGGTGGCGCCGTCCCGCACGGTGACCTCAACGTCGGCGGCGTCGGGCACCACGATGTTCACGTTGCGTTCCCCCGCCTCCGAGATGGTCACCGGCGTGTTCACGCCCATGGGTGACACAATGGCCTCATAGGTGCCAGCCACCACGGCATCGAAGGACCAGTTGAAGCGCTCTGAAGACCCGGCCACGGCATCCATGGCGGACAGGTCCAGCTTGCGCGATTTCCGGACCCACGCCTCGGTCTCTTCCTTGGGCACCAAGTGCAAGGCGACGTCCGATCGGGGCCACACGGCGGGCAACGTCAGGGTCCCTTGCACGGCGACCTTGGGAGGAGCCGAGGGGGCCGCGGCGGTGTCCACCTCCACGATCACCGTCTCCCCCTTGCGCACCCCCGCCCGCGCCCTCCCCAGGACCAGCCGCTCTCCGAACCAATCTCCCTTCTCCAGGGTCAACTCGTAGGACCCGACCCGGACGCCGCCGATGGTGGTGGTCCCCGTCGCGGCCGCCTCCACCTTCACCCCATCGGACCCTCCACCCCCATCCAGGGAGCGGAGGCAGATCAGCGTGTCCATCGCCCGCCCCTTGCCGCCGACCCTCACCTCCAGCGCGCCGCCGTCATGAAGCTCGACCGCTCGCTCTCCTCCGGAGGAATGGTCGAATCCCAGCTTGCCCCAGGCGTAACCCGGCGCGATGACCCAGCACTTGACCTTGGGGTCTTCCAGGATTTCTGGCGGGTCCACGGTCAGCGGAGACACGCCATCCGTGAGCATGAGCACGGCGTCGGCGAGGTCACCCGGGTGGTCGGTGTTCCATGCGTTCCATCGGCAATTGCGGAACAACGAGACGTTCTGCAGGTCGGCGCCGGTGCGCGCGTCCACGACGCTCAAGCCGAGAGTCTCACCGCGGACACCGCGCAGCTCCAGGAACCCGTCCGCAGGCTTGTCCTGATGCTGCTGCTCGTGAGGGAAGTAGATCGGGCGCCCCATGAGCACGCACTTGATCACCCTCACGTAGGAGTACTCACCCACGAGGCACTCCCACTGCCCCTCCATCACCCTGACCTTCGTCTCGTCTCCCCACTCCTTGCCGAAGACCCGCAGCACCAGCTCGCCGTCCAGGCCGGACAGTTCCAGGCCGCTCGCGGTGTCTACGGTCACGGACCCGCGCAGCGACTGCCGCTCCTCCGTCGTCGCTTCGGCGACAGCGGGGGTCTCCGGGTCGCCGCGAAAACGGTCTGACGCGATGGCAGCGGTCGCGCCGTCAGCGTCGGTGTCCGCAAGACCTGCGGCGGCGGCTCGTTGCCCGGCGACGGAGTCCTGAGTTGCACCGTCCGCACCCTCGTCCGCTCCACCTCCCAGGAGCACCAGCAGCCCCAGGACCAGGCCTCCGATCACCGCCGCCACCACAACGAGCCGTCCGTTCATGATCTTCTCACCGTGCTGGTGTCTGCTCCACGATCTGCCGGCCGCCTCCGCCTTTGTCCAGGACGCGGTCGCGCCCCGAAGGTAACAACGCGATCCCGTGATCCGACGGCCATGCCGACCGTGATCCTACAGGAGCCGCGGCTGAATCCGCGACGGCAGCGGAGCGATTGGGGATACGATCCGTCCCGCTTGGCGTTCGCCGGTGCGCGCCGCGGTTCGCCGACCGGAGACCGAAAGGACCATCATGAAACACCTGCATGCACTCCTCGCTCTTTGCCTGCTCTCCGCATCCACCTGGGCGCAACCGAACCCCATGCGATGGAACCGCATCGACTTCCCCGACGGTGGGGTCCTCGAGTTCCGCTTCGAAGCAGGTTCCGGTTTCGATCAGAAAAAACCCACGGACGTGATGATGCTCATCGTGGACGGGAAGCAGGACCGGGCCGCGGTCTACGATCAGATGGTGCGGTTCTGGACCGCCGCGGGGCAGAACAAGTGGCTGCTCCTCGCTCCGGTGGCTCCCAGGGAAGGACGATTCGAAGAGCGCACGTCCGTGGAGCGCCTCTCCCCCTTGCTGAGGAACCTGCGGGTCCGCTCCAGGATCAAGGGAAACCGCATCCACCTGGTGAGCCTGGGGGGCGGCTACCGCAGCGCCCTGAAGATCCTGGGTCGATTCGGGTTCGAGTTCGGCTCCCTCACCGCCATCAACCCCTGTGCGGTGACGGACGCGGAGATCCGGGCGGTGCCTCGCTCCGCCAACGTGGCCCTCACGCTGATGAAGGACGGCGAGACGTCGGAGATCACCCCCCTCCTGCGAGAGAGATTCCGCGGCATCCGTTCCGTGGAAGGAGACGGCTCCGGTCTGTTCAAGGAGTTGACCCTCCGCAGCCTGGCTCTCGGGCCGAAGAAGGCCGTGAGGCACCGGATCGACAGGGTCCTGGACAGGCTCCACGACGCCGCCTCCCGGGCCGATGAAGACCGCTACTTCGGGTGCTTCGCGGAGGGCGCCGTGTTCATCGGCACGGACCCGGACGAGCGCTGGGACATCCCCACGTTCAGGGACTGGTGTTCGAAGTACTTCAAGCGCGAGAGCGCGTGGGTCTACGTGCCCACCAAGCGCCACGTCGCCATCTCACCAGACGGCGACCACGCGTCCTTCGACGAGGTGGTGTGGAACGCCGGCTACGGGGAATGCCGCGGCACCGGCAGCCTCATACGACAAGACGGCGCCTGGAAGATCACCCAGTACAGCCTCTCCGTCCCGGTGCCCAACGACCTCATGCGCGGCGTGGTGCGGGAGGCGAAGGTGTTCGGTGAGTCCAACGCCCATCAGCTGCCACAGGACCAACGATCTAAACCTCGCACCATCTATCTGGTGCGTCACGCCGAGAAGCGGGAGGACCCGGGTGACGGAGACCCTGCCCTCACCCCGGCGGGCGAGGCGCGAGCGGCCCTGCTGGCCAACATGATCCCGGCCGCGGACCTGGATCTGGTGATGTGCAGCGAGTTCAAGCGCACGCTCCAGACGGCCCAACCGGCCGCAGCCAAGGCGGGCAAGGAGGTCGGCTCCCACCCGGCCCGGGACCATCGCGGCCTCGCCAGCAAGCTGTGGGCCCTCAAGCCCGGCGAGTGTGCCCTGGTGGCGGGGCACTCCAACACCGTCGGACCAATCCTCAACGCCCTCGGCATCAAGGATGAGATCACCATCGCCGACGACGAGTACGACAACCTGTTCGTGGTCACGCTCGCGAACAACGGCGTCACCTCCCTGCAACGGCTCCGGTTCGGCGCGGGGGCGCCGGTGAAGTAGGACCACGGACCCCGTGAGGAGCCCCGTGACCGCGCGCACCGTGCTGCCGTGGCTGGTGACGACGGGGGTGTTTGCCCTCTCGGTAGGACTGACGCTGCGCCACGGGGTGGACCTCCCCTACGTGGATGAGTGGCGCATGATCCCCCTGGCGGTCCACGCCCACGACGGCGACCTCTCCATGGAGGAGCTCTGGCGTGGCCACAACGAACACACCTCCCTCTTCCCACGGCTCGCCGTCGCCGGGCTCTCCCAGCTCACCGGCTGGAACCTGCGCACCCAGATGCTCGCCACCCAGGGGCTCATGCTCGCCTCCTTTGTGGTGCTCTGTCTGGTGCTGCGCCGACTGCCAGGGAGCACACCGTGGCTGATCAGCGCCCTGGCGCTCGTCTGGTTCTCCGCCCACGGCTGGATGAACTGGGTGTGGGGGATCCAGGTGCAGTTGGGGCTGTGCCTGTTCGGGGTGGTGGGTGCGTTCGCGCTGCTGGGGAGCGTCCGGTTGAGCCGACTCCGCTATGGCGTCGCGGCCCTGCTGGCGGTGATGAGCTCCTGGTCCTTCCTGGCCGGCTTCCTGTGCTGGCCCGTGGGCGCCCTGTTGCTCCTGGTTCGGCCCTGCGAGAGCGGCAGGCGACGGGCCGCGTGGATCGGCCTCTGGGTCGCCCTCGGCGCCGGAGCCCTCGGGGTCCACCGCGCCCACGAGGGCAGCCCTGCAGCCGACCCGGCGGCGAACGTCGCCCAGCCTCAACTCTCACTCTCGTTGGAGGAGAGACCCCTCGCCAACGCACCGCTGCAAGCCGGCGTGGTCACGGAGTTCGTCACCCGCTTCCTGGGCACCGCCATCGTGGGCCCGGACGCAGCCCCCACCTCGTCCCTGGCGGCGGGCGTCATGGGCGTCATGGCGCTGGTGGTGGCCATCCTCATCCTCGGCATCGCCGCGCGCCGCCGACCGGCGGCGGGCACCATGGCGGCCCTTGCGGTGTTCGGCGTCGCATGCGGTGTCATGATCGCCGTGGGCCGCGTGCCCCAGACCGGACTCGCCCACGCGACCGCCTCCCGCTACACATCCCTGGCCGCTCCCGCCTGGTTGGCGGTCCTCACGGTGATCGTGGCCCTCGGCCGCACGGCGCCGCCTCGACTGCGCCGGCTCGCCCTGCTCGCCAGCGCCATCACCTTCATCCCGCTTGCCATCACCCAGGTGGAGAGCCACCGAAGCGCGGCGGCCAACGGCGATCAACTCCGGGCTGCCCGCGTCGCCATGTCCACGGGACAGGGGATCTCCTGGGACGTGCTGACCGCGGCCTTCGGCGGCGACTCCCCACCGTGGCTGCCGCGGCTGAAGGGCTGGCTGACCGACCTACGACACCGTCAGCTGTCCCTCTTCCGCGAACACGGGACGGAGCCCCCCTCAGCCGCGCCGCTCACCTGCACCGTCACGCGCAAGGGCAAGGGCAAGGGTCCGCTGGTCACCCTCGTGGTCCGTTGCACCGGCGCCATCCCGGGCAACGCCACCGCCTGCCTCGCCATGGAAGGGGCATCCGCCAGGCCCGCCCAGGCCACAGATGCGGAGACCGATGGTTCCGTGACCTTCACCTTCATCATCCCGAAGGAGCAAGCGACGAAGCTGACGGGGTTCCAGGTGGTCAGCATCGACGGCGGGGGCGGTCTCAGATGGAGCCCCGTGGCCCCCACCCCGCGCTGAGGGTGCGATTACGAAACCCCGTAACGGGTGCAGGCCCATCGAGAGCACCACCCCCAACCAGACTCAGGATGGTGCGCTCCGTTGTTCGCACCCCGTCGCAGACCGATTTCACTCAGACTCGCACAACGGCGGGGAAGCGGTTGGCTCTGCCAGGATCTCCGCCAACGACGTCTCCTGGAACGCGCGCTCCACATGGGACAACGCCTGATCCATCCGGCTGTGTAGCGGGCACAGTCGAGCGCCGTGCTTCGCCAAGTCCAGGGGACACGATCGGATCCTCGGGATCGCATCCACGGCGTTGACCACGTCAAGAATGGTCAACTCGGTGGGGTCTGGCACCAGCCGGGCACCCCCTCCAACCCCTCTCTGGGACTCGACGATCCCCGCTCGAACCAACGCCTGGAGCACCTTGCGCAGATAGGGCTCCGGGACCTTTGTCGCCTCGGAGACCTGCGAAGCCGTGGCCGCTTCCGGAGCGGCATACGCCAACTGAACGACGGCCCGAAGGGCGTATTCGACGGTCTGAGAGAACATGCACCACCCAAAACAAGACCTTGATATCCACTTTAAGGGCCCTACAGTTACCCCCAATTGGATACCGATGTCCAATTTATAGCAAGACCTCCCCGGGCCGTCAGCGCACGCCTCGGAAACGGGGCAAGTTCCGAGACGGTGGAGCATCCGGATGCAGCACATTGACGAGACACGGCTGGAGACCGATCTGGCCTATCGCTTCGATTACCTGGCGAACTTCATCGGGTTCGGGCCCGACCAGATCGCCGCGATCCACGCCTCCGCGGAGCATCTCGCCCCACTCGTGCCGACCTTGGTGGATGCCGTCTACGTCAAGCTGTTCTCCCAGGACGCGACGAAACGTCACTTCGTTCCCAAGCAGTCAGGCTACGAAGGCCCCGTACCCGACAGCATCGACGACCTGGCGCTGGACCACGAGATGATCGGGTTTCGTAAGCAGCACTTGGGGCGGTACCTGGAGAGGCTCGTCACGAACGCCTACGACGGACCGATGCTCGGCTATCTGGATCTCGTCGGCAAGATCCACACGCCGCGGGCGGGCAACCACGAGCTGGACGTCCCGTTGGTTCAGATGAACGCGCTGATGGGATTCGTCTCCGACGCATTGCTCTCCACGATCATCGGACTCGGACTGGATCGGGACACCGAAGTCGCGACCGTGAAGGCCTTCAACATGCTGCTCTGGATCCAGAACGACCTGATCACCCGTCACTACCAAGCCTGAGGCCCGCGCACGCCCGCCGACTCGGTCGGCGGCGTCAGGTCACACTCTCGGAGAGTGGAGCAGTCGATCCACCACCCGCCCGCAGTCCTCCTCCGTGAGGATGCCCTGCTCCACCGCCTCCTGGGACGCCTCGAGTACACGAAACCTGATAGCTGCGTCGTCGAGAGGCTCCTGGCCATCGATGTAGCCCTCGGACTCCAGGTACGCCTCCAACTCCTCGATGCTGGCGGATCGGAAGCGCTTCGTGTGCTCGTGCTTGCCGGCCCGCAGAGCCTTGACCAGAGCCGATCCGTCGCCGCGCAGCTCACGCGACAGCTCCGTGAGACGTTCGAGGAAAGTAGAGGTCACCGCGCCGCTCGTTGCGAGGGCGTCGCGGTCCACGGGACGCCCCCTGCCGATGGCCCGGGCCTGGAACGTCAGCCGTGCGCACTCGGTGAGGGCGTCGAGTCGACGACGACACGGCTCGTCCAGCAACCGGTTCGCTCGTAAGGACGCCGAGAACGATTGCCATTGTCCGACGGTGTTAAGCCGAAAGCGCTGCATCAGCATGTGGAGCTGGTCCAGATCATCGCTGAGCAGGTAGTAGAGGTGGAGGGACCCCACGGGGTCCTGAAGATTGATGGGCGGCACCATCAACTTGCGCGCGTACTCCTCCGGCCTCATGTCCCCGGGCTCCGGGACCACCGAGATCGTGGGCGGCTTCAGCACCTCCGTATCCGCCGCTGCCTGCCAACCGCGCACCTTCGCCAACTCGATGATGTGGGCCGGCGACGTGTTGCTGGTCTCACCGACGGCTGTCCACTGCTGCGCGTCCGAGGGGTTGGCGGTCATGTAGAACACCTGCCGTCCGTCGGAGGCCAGCAGGGTCAGGCTGTCCGCCACAGCCCGGAACCGCACCGGGTCAGCGGTGCTCAATGCCTCATCCAGGATCAGGGGGAGCTTGTGGTCGCCTTCGGCGTTGAGAGCGAACGCCAGCCGCACCGCCAACAACAGCTGGACGCGGGTGCCGTCCGACAACTCCGACAGGGACAGCCCCTTGTCCGTGGATGTGTCCCGGGCACGGAACTCCTCACCCTCGTGCGACGGAGGGACGAGCTCGTACTGATTCCGGGTGAAGGCGGCGAACGTATCCATGGCCCGCTGCAGGACCGGAGGGCGGCTGGTCTGTTGATGCTCCGACGCCACCTGACCGAGGAGGAACCGCCCCGCGGTCCCGTGGAGCGCCTTCTCGTGGGCGTCACGCAGCGCCGCCTGTTCAGCGTCGCAGCGGGCCAGGGCGTCCGTCAGACGGCTGCCCTGTTGAGCGAGCTTGACCGACTCCGTGATCTCGCTGATCCGACCCACACGCTCAGTCAGAGCGTCCGCCGTGTCCGCAGCCTCCTGGTGGAGACGCTCCGCCGTCTCGACAGGCAGGGAGGCCCAAGCAGGTCGGTCCGACAACCTGGCCTCGAGATTGGTGATGAGGACCCCCTGTTCCTGTCGCGACTTCTGAAGCCCCGCCCACTGGGGATGCAGCTTGAGGATATCGAGGAGCGCCTCACGCTCGCCGACGGGCACCCCCCGGTGCTCGTACATCCCGTCCAGCTTCTCCTGGGCCCGCTCCAACCCCGACCGGGCTTCCGTGACCGACCGCTCTCGTGCATCGACATCCCTGCGCGCTGCCTGCAGGCCTGACAACCGCGACTTGAGATCCTCCACAGCAACGCGGAGTTGATCCGGATCGCCGGGGCGGTCGTACCCGAACGCTGTGAGGAATGCGTCAGCGTCGTCCAGCGCCTCGTCCAGCTCTCTATCCGCCGCTGAACCCTGCGCCTCCGCACCCGCCACGTCGGCGACGGCGTCGTTGAAGTCCCGCACGAGGTGGGCGAACACCAGGAGACCCGCGTCGGAGTCCACGTGGAGGCCAAGATCCTGTTGGAGAGCCTCCCGCTGACGCAGCAGCCCGTCGAGAGGCTCTTGGGCCTCCTCCCGCCTGCGCCGCACCGTATCCAGTTCATCCGCCCGCTGCTCTTGCTGCCTGAGCTTGAACGCCGCATCGTCCAGTTGATCCACCAACTGGGAGACGTGCTCCCTCGTCCAGGTGGTCGGTGCGGACAAGCCGCGCTCCAGGACGTCGCGCTGAACGGCGGCCCGCTCGTCACCCTGCGGACGACGCCAGAGCGACGCCGCCGCCAGGATCGACACCGTCGCCGCCACCGCCCCGACGATGCCAGGCCACGGCCCGTCCATGAAGATAGCGAGGACCGCCGCGCCAAGGCTGACGAGGACGCCAGCGACCACCGGACGCAGAGCCGCAGGCGGGATCCCGCCGCCACTGGAGGCGGCGAGCCATGAACGCAGCCGCGCCGCGCTCTCCTTGGGTCGCCCGTCGCCAGCGGAGCGGGAGTTGGCGTCCAGGTCGGCGATCCTGCGATCCAGATCTGCCATCTCTCTCCGCCACCGATCCAGGTCGCGGATCAGGGCTTCCACGGAACGGAGGGCCTCGTCAGTAACCTGGGGCGGGTTCTGAAGACCCTGGTGCCCCTTCAATTGCTGCTCCGCCTTGTCCCGCCGAGCCCGGGCGTCCTCCCCCTCCTGGCGGGCCCGGTCGCTATCCTGTCGGATCCTGCTGAGCGTCGTGACGCGCTCGCTCCACCCTTCGAGGGTCACCTGGTCAGGGTCGTCCCCAGAGAGGCCCGTCTCACGCTCCGCCTCACGAGCGGAGTCGAGTTCGGACTGTCGTCGCTGCACAAGTTGACCAGATCGCTGGACCTCCTCCTCCAGCTCACCCAGGAGCTCTCTTTCCTTGCCGTCGTAGGAACCGAGCGCCTCGGGTAGCGACGACAACTGGAGATCGATGGCCTTCAACCCCCGGCGAGCCGTCGCCAACTCGATGGCGTGTTGGAGGAGCGGCACCTCCCGGACAGCCGCACCCGCCTCTTCACGGAGCCTCTCCGCCTCGGGCAGCTCCGCTTCCGACCGGGCGAGCCCCTTGAACTCCATCTCGACCTCGCGGACGGCGCCCAGGGCCGCCTGCAAGTCCCTGGCCTCCTTGGGCCGACCTCGGGTCCGCACCTTGAAGAGGGTCCGGCGTACGGCCTCCAGGTCGTAGCCGCCTGACATCTGCACGTGAATCTGATTGGCCAGGGTGGCGTCCGTGGACCGCTCGTCCTGCAGCAGATCCCGCAGGCCCAGGGTGTAGCAGCGCGCGAGATGGGCCGGGGGCAGCGTCGGCTCACCGGTGTCCGCACCATCCGCCTGCCATACCACCCGGACGCCGTCCCGCTCGCCGTAGAGCTTCCGCCCGGAACCGTCATCCCAGGTGGTGACCACTTCGAACCGACCGTCCTTCTCACACCCAGGCCACAGCACCAGCCGCACCGCCCGACACAAGGATGTCTTCCCGCAGCCTTGAGGCCCGAGGATGACGTTGATGCCCGGGGCGAGATCCTCAAGCTCGAACGGCGGCTGGATTCCCGGCATGCGTCGCAGGAGGATGCGCTGCAACCTCATGACGACGCCTCCTCCGCCGCACGCTGCGTCATGAACGCGCCCAGGGCGTCGTACCCCGCACGTAACAGCACCCGGCGATAGTCCACCCGGTGATCCTCGTCCGCGTCGTATGCGGACCGGTACGCGGCAGAGACCTGCTCCATCTCCCGCTCCGCCTCCCGCACCAACGCCTGCGCCTCCTCGCCGTCCTCCTCCAGGATCAACAGCTTGCGAGCCAGGAGCCCCGGAGGATCGTCGGCCCGGGACAGCTCCGACAGGTCAACCGCCGGGGTCGTCTCGTCCAGGATCTTCTCCACGAAGTAGAGCACCCCGTCGTAGGTCTCCGTCTGCGGCGCAAACCACTCGGTGGCCTGAACCGGGTCCAGTGAGAACTCCGTCGGACCGGAGAAGACGACGCGGCAACCGACAGCGCAGAGGCCGGAGGCGTCGTCCTCCAGGCGATCGTGAATGTCCTTCATAGCGCCGGCGACGGCCACGGAGAGGACGTCCCTCAGGTCGCCTCCGTCGTCCAGGGTCAGGGTGCCGGCGTCCACCACCTGTCGCTCCCACCGCACCGGCGCCAACCGGAGCTGCTCCACCGAGGCGATCCGCCCGTCATCCACTCGCACATGCCACGGGCCCCGCAGCCCCTGCTCTCCCGGGTCCAGCCCGACCAGGGACCCTAGGTAGCCCACGGGGCGGTCGGGATCGAGGGCGTCCGGCTTGTGGATGTGACCGAGGAACCAGCCGTCACCGGCTGCCGCGTTCAGCTCGCCGCGACGCACCGGCGCGTACTTGCTACCGGCCTGGTCCAGGTCACAGTGGAGGATGCCCAGCATCGGGACTCCGTCCCGTCCATTGATTGCGAGGGTGGAGACAGGACTCTCCAGGACCCGCTGTTTGGGGAACGACCAGCCCAGCAAGTCCACCTCCGCCCCGGAAGCGCCGGTGACCGTGACCCGCTCCCACACGCCACCGCGACCGAGCAACCGGAACCCCTCCACCCGATCCGCGAGGAGCGGCAGAGCGTGAACGTCGTGATTGCCCGCCACCCCGGCCACGGTGATGCCGGCCTCGGTCAGACGTTCCACCCCCCGCTTGAGCAACGGGTACGCCTCGAACCGATCCTCCAGACTCTCCACGACGTCACCGGCCAGCACCACGACGTCCACGCCGTGGGCCAACGCCCACTCCACGGTCGCCTCCCAGGCGGCGGCGGGAGAGATATCGTGAGCGGTGAGGCCCGCCCCCGTGACGCCCTCCGGCAGTCGGGACGGACGCCGACCCAGATGGATGTCACCGACGAATACGAGATCAACGTGACCTGACACGGCGCCTTCCATCATAGGCACCGCATCGACATCCAGACAGGACACCCCCGCGACCGCCGCTCGTCTCCTGAACTGACGACCTGGGGCAGGCGATAAGGCCGTCGCAGGACGACGGTTGTGCGCTCTTTGGCTCGAACCTGATGGCCCCTTACAATCCGATGGCCGCACGCCGCCGGGACCCGGTCATGCGCACACTCTCGACCCTTCTACTCCTCGCCTCGTTGCTACCGGCTCAGAAGATCGACGAGGTTCCCAGGGCCAAGCCGACCGGAAAGGCCCCTCGGGAGCAGACCCTCGAGTGGACCTCGGACGCAGACCGGCCCTACTGGTACCGGCTGCCCAAGGCCATGGACAAGAAGCGGCCGCCGAACCTGATCCTCATGCTCCACGGCACCGGGCTCAACCACGGCTGGGCCTTCTGGAACTACGGCATCGGATCAGGGGACTTCCGACCCGAGGACATCGTGATCTCACCGGACGGCTGCACCCCGGGCGGCGCGACCTTCAACTTCGTCCAGAACAAGAAGGACAAGGACCAGCTCGCCGGCCTCATCAGGCTGTTCAAGAAGACCTACCCTGTCAACAACGTCTACCTCTACGGGCACAGCCAGGGCGCGTTCTTCTGCTACTGGTTCGCGGGTGAGCACCCGGAGCTCGTCGACGGATTCATCGCCCACGCCGGCAACGTCCTGTCGGTGAAGCACCCGAAGCTGGCCCGTGACGGAGTCGCCGTCGCGATCCTCCACGCAGACGCCGATCAGGTGGTGGATGTCGCGTGCGCCCACCGCACCCACAAGATCTACAAGGACCAGGGTTACAAGAAGCTGAAGCTCGAGATCGTCGAGGGGCTGCGTAAGCAGGCCGGGCACTGGCCGCTGCCGCAGCAGGTCAAGGACCTGCTCGAGTGGTGCGACAGGGTCTGCACCAGGACGCCGGGCGCAGCCCTCGACATCGCCGACGCCGCGACCGGCAAGGACCCCGTTGATCTGGAGTCCGTGGCCCAGGCCCTCGCGTCCGCGCGCAAGCTGATCACCCGGTACAAGGGCAAGGACAAGGCGGCCCTGAAGCAACGCATGGAGGTGTTCGACGACCTCATGACGAAGGCCGGAGCCGCCCATGGGGCGGCGTTCCAGCCGCTGAAATCCGGCGACCTCAAGCAATACGGGCCGTGGGCCGCCCACTTCCGCGCCGTCCATCACGCCGTCGCCGGCGACCCCGGCTTCAAGAAACAGGCTCGGGCCCTCCTGACCAAGGCGAAGTCCGACACCAAGACCGCCGACAAGGCCCTGGCCCGGATCGAGAAACAAGGCGTGAAGGCGTTCAGCGCCGCGGTGAAGTCGTGGCAGAAGGCGACGCTCGCAGAGCGCTACACCGACCTGCAAGACACCCTGATCCGGTTGAAGGACCAACCCAGGATCAACACCAAGGCCAAGGCCGATTTCGAGAAGGTGCTCGCGGAACGGGCGCGCCTCGACGAAACCGGCGCGGCGCAGGCGGTGTCCGCGACCCAAGGCGCCCTGGAGCAATGGAAGGGCGAGCAGGGTCGTTAGACGCTGCGCCCCTTCGTCTCGAAGACCGGGGCAACCGCCCGGCAGCGCTTGCGGGTTCACCGCCCCTCCCCCACCATGGGTCGTCGCGGTCGGGTTTATTGCCCCGGTAACGCGCGCCTTCCCATGCACGAGATGACCGGAAACCCCATGAGCCGCGGGCTGCGGCTGGTCGCAGCCGTCGTCCTCCTCGCTGGCTCGGCGACCTACGCTCAACAATCAACCAAGGAACCCGTGGACTTCGCGCGACAGGTGCTGCCGATCCTCTCGGACAATTGCTTCGTGTGCCACGGACCGGACGCTCAGCAGGAAGACCTGGTGCGTCTGGACTCCTATGAGGGCGCCACCCGGGACCTCGGTGGTCACCGGGCGGTTGATCCGGGCGCGCTGGGTCGTAGCCGACTCATCGCCCGCATCCACGACCCGGTGAACACCATGCCGCCGCGGGACTCGGGCAAGTCCCTGACCGATGCGGAACGGGACATCCTCACCCGCTGGGTCACCCAGGGGGGACGCTACGCCAAGCACTGGGCGTTCGCGCCCCCTCGCAAGCAGGCTCCCGAAGCGGACGGCAACCCCATCGACGCCTTCGTGAAGGCCCACCTCCGAGAGGCGGGGGCGACGCCGGCGCCGCGGGCGGATCGCGCCACCCTCGCCCGCCGGGCGGCCCTCACCCTCACCGGGTTGCCGCCCGACGATGCGACCCTCGACGCCTTCATGGCGGATCAGGGCCCGGGCTCTTACGAGCGACTGGTGGACCGGCTGCTGGCGACCCCCGGGTACGGCGAGCACCAGGCCCGCTACTGGCTGGACGCGGTGCGCTACGGGGACACCCACGGGCTCCATCTGGACAACAAGCGCGGCATCTACCCCTACCGGGACTGGGTGGTGCGGGCGTTCAACGAGAACTTGCCCCTGGATGACTTCATCACCTGGCAGGTGGCCGGTGACCTGCTCCCGGAACCGACCCTGGCCCAGCAGGTGGCCACCGGGTTCATCCGCATGAACCCCACCACCGCGGAGGGCGGCGCCATCCCCGCGGAGTTCCAGGCCAAGAACAACTTCGACCGCACGGAGACCTTCGGCACGGTCATGCTCGGCATGACCATGACCTGTGCGCGGTGTCACACGCACAAGTACGACCCCATCACCCAGACGGAGTACTACAGGCTGCTGGCGTTCTTCAACAGCACCGCCGAACACTCCATGGACGGCAACCGCTACGACTACGCCCCCGCGATCCGGGCCCCCGACGACCAGGACCAATGGGACGCGTGGGTCCCCCTCGAGACGGAGTTGCGCTCCCTCGTGGACGGGGTGACGGACGACGCGGGGACCCTGGCGACCTACGCTGCGGCCACCACGCGCTGGAAATCCGAGGGGTGGTCCATGAGCGAGCGGGTGGGGACGGACGCAGCGGCGCCGGCGGAATGGAAACCCGCCAAGGGATTCCCCGGCACCCGACCGAAGTTCGCGCTCAAGAAAGACGAGGCGGTCTGGATCACCTGCCGCATCTCCGCTGAGGTGGACCAGACCCTCCATCTGGTGCTCTCCGGTGCGAAGGGGTCGGCGGCGTGGCTGGACGACACCGACCTGGCGGCGGAGCCGACCGCGACCCAGGGTGCGCGGGAGTCCACCCTGCTGCTCCCACTCCTCGAGGGCGACCACACGCTGAAGGTCAAGCTGGTGGGTGCCAAGAAGCCCATGGGGATCGGCGTGCGCATGACCAACCCCTGGCGGCCTCTGGCGGACAGCAAGCAGTGGGGCCGTTGCAGCGACGAACAGCAGCTGACCATGATGGCGGACCCCCGAGGACCGCTGGCCGGCGATCCGCTCCGGGAAAGAGCCGCCAAGGCGCGACGCAGCCAGGCAGAGCTACGACGCCGCTTCACCACGACCCTGGTGGCTCGTGACCTGCCCAAGCCACGGGCCACCCGGCTCCTCGAGCGCGGCGAGTACAACCTCCCCGTGGGCGAGGCCCTCACCCCGGAGACCCCGCAGGTCATGGGCCCGCTGCCGGAAGGCGCGCCGCGCAACCGGCTCTCCCTGGCCCGCTGGCTGGTATCCCGTGACAACCCCCTCGTGGCCCGGGTGCTGGTCAACCGCCTCTGGCAGCGTGTGTTCGGATACGGACTGGTGCGCACTCCGGAGGACTTCGGACTGCAAGGACAGCAACCCACCCATCCGGAGCTGCTGGACTGGCTGGCGGTGGAGCTGCAGGACAGCGGCTGGGACATGAAGCGCATGGTGCGGTTGATGGTCACCAGCGACACCTTCCGACAACGCTCCGCCTGGCGACAGGACGTGGACGATCCCGAGAATCGACTGCTGGCCCGAGGACCGCGCCACCGCATGGACGCGGAGGTGGTCCGCGACGTGGCCCTGTTCACCAGCGGACTCCTGGACCCCCACATGGGCGGCGCGGGCGTCAAGCCCTACCAACCCCCCGGGCTGTGGGCCTCCCTGTCGCATCCAGCCAGCAACACCAAGCGCTACGTGGAAGACAAGGGAGAGAAGCTCTATCGCAGGAGCCTCTACGTCTACTGGAAGCGCACCAGTCCCCACCCCATGATGACCCTGTTCGACGCGCCCAGCCGCGAGACGAGCTGCGTCGCTCGATCCCGCACCAACACCCCCATGCAGTCCCTGGCGCTGCTGAACGAACGGCAGCGCCTGGAGATGTCCCGCGGCCTCGCCCAACGACTGTTGAAGGGAGAGCCCACGGACGCGGCGCGGCTCGAGAAGCTGTTCCGCATGCTCGCCTGCCGCGAACCCTCGACCCGGGAAAGACGGGCCTGTGAACGGCTGCTGGATCGCATGCGGGAGCGCTACCGCGGCGCGGAAGAGGAGGCCGCAGCGCTGCTGGACAGGTCCGGCAGCGATCCCCGCGACGAGAAACTGGACGCGGTGGAGCTGGCCGCGTGGTCCCAGGTGGCGATCACGGTGCTGGCCAGTGACATCGCCATCATGTTGTTCTGAGCCAGAGATCGGTCATGACCCAACCTCATCCCCTCCACGATCTGGACCTGAACATCACCCGGCGACAGTTGTTCGGCCGCGCAGCCCTCGGGCTCGGCACCGCGTCGCTGGCGGCCATGCTCGGCGGCGACCTCTCGGCACAGACAGGGGGCGGCCCCCAGCCGCGGCAGGACGGCGGCCTGCACCACGCCCCCCGTGCCCGCCGCGTCATCTACCTCTTCATGAGCGGCGGCCCCAGCCACCACGACACCTGGGATTACAAGCCGCGGATGCAGGAGCTCTACGGCAAGCCCCTGCCGGAGGACGTGCGGGACGGCCAGCGCATCACCGGCATGACCAGCGGACAGAAGACCCTGCCCGTGTGCCCCAGCAAGTTCGCGTTCAGCCGCTACGAGAACAACCAGGATGGGGTCTGGGTCAGCGAGCTGCTCCCCCACACGGCCCGTATGGTCAAAGACCTGTGCGTGGTCCACTCCACGTTCACGGAGGCCATCAACCACGACCCCGCGATCACCTACATCCAGACCGGCAGCCAGATCCCCGGACGTCCCAGCCTGGGGGCGTGGCTGAGCTACGGCCTCGGACGCGAGAACCAGGACCTCCCCGGCTACGTGGTCATGCACGCGCGCTCCCGGCATCCCGAACAGAGCCTGTTCAACCGGCTCTGGGGCACCGGGTTCATGCCTTCCGAGCACCAGGGCATCCTCATGCGCAGCCAGGGTGATCCGGTGCTCTATCTCAACAACCCCCCCGGCGTGACCAGCGCTGACCGGCGGGCGCAGCTCGACGCCCTGGAGGAGATCAACGCCGGACAGCATGAGCAGTTCGGCGACCCGGAGATCCTGGCGCGCATCAAGCAGCACGAGATGGCGTACCGGATGCAGACATCCGTCCCCGAGCTCATGGACCTGTCGGACGAGCAGGACGAAGTCTTCGAGCTCTACGGCGAGGACGCCCGCACCCCGGGGACCTTCGCCGCCTGCGCCCTCAACGCGCGGCGTCTGGCGGAGCGCGGCGTCCGCAACATCCAGATCTTCCATCGAGGCTGGGACGCCCACGGCAACCTGGTGGGCGAACACACCTCCCAGTGCAAGGACGTGGACCAGGCCTCCGCCGCCCTCATCACGGACCTCAAGCGGCGGGGCATGCTGGACGACACCCTGGTGGTCTGGGGCGGCGAGTTCGGTCGAACCGCCTACTGCCAGGGCCGCCTCACCAAGGAGAACTACGGGCGGGACCATCACCCCCGTTGCTTCACCACCTGGATGGCCGGCGGCGGCGTCAAGGCCGGCATCACCTACGGCCGCACGGACGACTTCGGCTACAACATCGTCAACGCCGACGGGCAGGTGCTCTCCCCCCAGCCCACCAAGGAGCGCTGGACTCCGGGGACCATGCACGTCCACGACCTCAACGCGACCATCCTCCACCTGCTGGGGATCGACCACGAACGCCTCACCTACCGTTACCAGGGGCGGGACTTCCGGCTCACGGACCTGCACGGGCACGTGCTCCACGACCTGATCGCGTGACCGCCGACCGGGCCCCCACCTTGGAGAGAGCCATGACATCGAAAGCCTGCCCCGTCGAGGGGAAGCAGCGCGCGCTCTACTGGGACATGCTCAGAGGGTTCGCGGTGCTGGGGGTGCTCGCCGCCAACATGCCGCTGATGTCGCGGTCCGACGCCCTGGACTGGCACTTCGCGCACCCGGGGCACACCTTCCTGGACCAGGTCGGCTTCGTCCTCGTCCGCTGCTTCGCGGACACCAAGCTCATCACCATCTTCTCCATGTTGTTCGGCGCCGGCCTGGCGTTCATGTGGGAGCGGGCGCAGGAGCGGGGGGTCCCCTTCCTGCGGACCTGGTTCCGCCGCATCGGCGCCCTGGCGGTGTTCGGCGTCCTCCACGCAGCCCTGTTCTGGTTCGGGGACATCCTCGTCCACTACGCCGTCATGGGAGCCCTGGCGGTCTGGTTCCGCAAGCTCTCTCCCAAGACCCTGATCATCATCGGGGTCGTGTTCCTGATCTTCGGCGGAGTGTTCAGCGCCTTCGGAGCCGTGGACGGGCCCACCCCGGAGAAGACCGCCGATCAGGCAGCGATCACGCAGCGCGCGATCGAGGTTCTGCCCAGCGGCGACTTCCTCGCCAGCATGGGGTTCCGTCTGGAGATGTTCGTCGGCGTGTTCATCATCTTCAACGTGTTCTTCGCGCCGAGAACCCTCGGGCTGTTCCTCATCGGCATGGCCTTGATGAAGTCCGGTGTCCTTCTGAAGGTGGGAGAGCACCGCAAGCTGGCCGTCCGCGCCATCATCATCGGCCTCGCCATCGGAATCCCTGTGCAGGTGGTCAACCTGATCTACTCCATGGAGCCTGCTCCCGCGGGCGCCGACGGGCTCGAGGCCCGCATGATCGCCACGGTCTCGTGGTACCTGATGGCCCTGTTCCTGTCCCCCGCCTACATGGGCATGGTCGCCCTGTGGTCCCAGACACGGAAGCTCATGGGGTTGCAGAGAAGACTGGCCGCCGTGGGGCGCATGGCCTTCACCAACTACATCATGCACAGCGTGATCACGTCCCTGATCTTCAACTGGCTCGGCTTCTACGACGCGTGGGGGCGCTTCGCCGGGCTGCTGCTGACCATCGCCATCTTCGTCTTCCAGCTGTGGCTCAGCCCGGTGTGGCTC
>CAZDQF010000008.1:117875-202186 GCA_964507445.1 uncultured Isosphaeraceae bacterium | reverse complement strand
CTCGGCGCCGCGGCGACAATCCAGGGCGAGCGCAGCGCAGCGAAGCTCGCGGGCGCGGAGCGAAGCGGAGCGCCTCTCCACGACGAGCGGAGGAGAGTGAGAGAGAGCCGCGCTCTCTCACTCTCCGTAGCGAATCGGGGAGACTGGATTCGAACCAGCGGCCTTCGGCTCCCAAAGCCGACGCTCTACCAGGCTAAGCTACTCCCCGCACGGCCTGCGACCGCAGGGCCATGATGCTGGCACAGGCGCGGGGGGACAAGGCCAGCCGCCATACAGGACAGGGCCGGATCGCCAAGAAGCGACCCGGCCCTGTCTCTGAATTGGGGGACCGAGGACAGCCCCCTTGCTTGATGCGCTGCTTAGAACGCGATCTGGGTGACGTTGGTGTAGTAGACCAGGCCGCCGGCGACGTCCTGGTAGATCAGCACCGCATCGACGGTGGCGCCGACAAAGCCGCCCAGGGTCCCCGCCGGGAGGGTCAACGGGGCGTCAGGGTAGATACCCGGAGCCACGATGAAGTTGAGGGGGTTGCCCACAGTTCTCGGCCCCATGATGCCCGCGAAGGTGCTGGCGTCCGGAATGATGCCGAAGATCGGCCCGTTGCCCACAGAACCGGAGGTCGTGGCGAACGTGTAGAGGGTGTAGCCGGCCACGGCGTTCGCGTAGCAGCTCGCACGTGGCGGTGTCAGGAGCAGGTCACCGCTACCCGGCGTGCTGACGCCGACGAGAGGCTCGTTGGTGATGGTCACCGGGATGGTCACCGTGGACGGGCTGAAGATGCCGTCCACCACCGTCAGCGTCACGTTGTAGGTGCCGGGGCATGCATACGCATGGACCGGGTTCTGGGCGCTGGAGTTGGTCCCGTCACCGAAGTCCCAGCTCCATCCGAGGATCCCGCCGGTTGACGAGGAGTAGCTCTGGTCGCTGAAGTTGATGATCTCGTTGGCCTGGGAGCCCGTCCATGAGAAGCCGGCGTACAACCCCATGGCGGGGGTGTAGTCGATCATGATCACGGGGCAGTACTCGTTGTTCTGGAAGGTGCCACCCGTCGACGCGCAGTTGGCGGTGTCACCGTAACGATTGGCTCCATTCAAACCCGCCGTACCGCTCTGGCCGTGAATCGACGTCCCGAAGGTGACGTTGGTGCCGCACTTGCGCAGCTGCACCACGAGGTCATTGCCCTGGGTGGGGTCGTACAGGAACGGAGTGGTGAGGCCGAAGGCATGCCACTGCCAGGTCGCGGCGCCGCCGACCCAAGGGGCCGCCGGGCGCACGATGGTCATGTCCGCGTTCAGGTTGTTGGCGAAGGTCGGGTCATGCCCGGCCTGGACCCCGTTACCGGCTACGGAATAGTCCGTGGGGCTGGACGCCATGACGACCTCGAGCGACGGGAAGTCGAAGTTTGGGAGCGGAGCGCCGTTGAGCCCGCTGACCGAGACCTCTGTGATGACGATCGGGTAGGTCGCCATGAACTGGCCCGAGTCGTAGTGCCATTGCCAGGTGTGATCGGCGGTGTTGTTGAACGGGAAAGACGAGCCCGCACCGGCGGTCGGAGTCATATGACCCGCGGGCACCGTCTGCTGAAACTGCCCGATGGCTGGAACGGCCAGAAGGAGGAGGATGATGATGATGTTCTTCATGGTTCTGGCCTTTCTACTGGAAGGTGTACCGCACCACATTGGAGCGGCTGTCGAATTGGAAGGTGTTGTCCATGAACCCGATGACGATGTCCATGGTCTGGCCGGTGAGGCCCCCGAAGATCGCCCCCGGGAGGATCAGCGGCTGGCTCGGCCACAGCGGGTCCGTCGTCAGGAAGTGGAACGGATCGCTGGGCGCGTAGGGCGCCGAGAAGGTCGTCCAGGTGAGGCCGTCCGGGGTGAGGCCCAGCAGGGGCCCCTGGCCGAGGTTGGCGGAGGTGTCGAAGCTGAGGAACGTGAAACCCTCATAGGCCGTGGGCGCCAGCATGGAGAGGGTCGCCGTCAGGTTCAACGACGCGTCCTGGGACACGTCCAGGATGTTCTGGGAGAGCCCGTAGTGGATGACGCCGTTGAAGATGCGCGGCGAGAAGGTGGACCCGAAGGGGTAGGACTTGCCGACACCCTCGTAGAAGGTGAGGAACGCGTCGGACGCGTAGGGGGCGCCGAGCGCCGTGCCGTTGGTGTAGGAAAGCGTGCCACCGGTGGACGTCACATAGAACCCCTGCGGCACACCTGGCTGGATCTGGTAGCCCAGCGCCAGGTTCAGCGGCGTCCCCACCCCCGTGCCGGCGCCGTTGATCCCGGTCGCCGTGCCGATGAGGGTCCACGCGGCAGCGTTGGTCTCGTTGCCAACGTACGTGCCTCCCGCGCTCACGGCGTACACCTCGATGGTGAGGCCGGTGGCGGAGGTGTGGATGTCGAAGCTCTCAATGGTGAGCGGTGCCCCGCCCGTGGCTTCGAGGTCAAACATGTTGCCGTTCTGGCCGTTGCCAGCGGCAAAGGTCGTCGTGAGTTGCATCTGAGCTGACGCCGAAATGGCGAAACCGAGCAGAAGCACCAACGACCTTCCAAAGATCGAACGTGTCATGGTTAAAACTCCCTGAGGAAAGGAAACAGCGCGCACGACTGCACCGGTGGGGAAACAGTCACGCGCGCTGCCAGGGTACACGAGAACGCTGGGAAGCGTGGCGGCGCCGACTCAGGGAGATCCGCGGCGGGGCTTAGTATCAACTCAGCAGGAACTTACGCCGAAGCCTCGCGGCCTCAATAGTAGGTGGCGAGTCCGCTGACGGAGAGCTCGCTCACCGGCATCCAGTCCCGGCCTTCAGAGGCTGTCGCTTCGACGAAAGTCACCCCGGGATAGGGCGAGCGACGCAGTCGGAAACCACTCTGTTGATCCACCATGGACCGGGTCTGAGCCTGGAACGGCACCGAAGGCGGCTCACGGAAGCTCTCCACCACCCAGGTGAGTCCGCCGTCCAGCGTGGCGTAGGTCGTGACCCTGGTCTCACCGGAGTCCGGATCTCGCAAGGTGCAAGCCACCGAACCCTCGCTGTCCGAGGTGAACGCCAGAGAGTGGATGGCTGTCACGGTCACCTCCGGGTCCTGGAGCAAGGGGACCTCGCGCCAGTGATTACCGGCGTCCTCTGTGAGGAAGATGACCGGACGCGTGCGCCCTCGCCCATCAACCCGGAGGCCGCCAACCCAGCCACGGAGGCGATCGGAGAAGAACAGGGTCTGGAAGTTCAGGTGCTTGAGGTCGTGGACCTCCACGGCACAACGATGCCACTTCAGTCCGCCGGTCTGACTGGTGAGGATCAAGCCCTCAGGAACCCCGTCGTTGCGGGTCAAGGTCCCCGTCACCACCATCTCGCGGTGCGAAACCGCGTGGATGGCCACGGGATTCAGCGACGAGTAGTGCTCCGGACCGGGCGACGGAAGTTCCAGCTTGGGCCCGGTGCCACAAGCGCCCGCGGCCATGCCGACGGCAACCAAGCATCCCAGAAGAAGCGGCTTACGCACCAACACGGTGTTCCCCCCTTGATCGTACCGACCACCTATCGGTCGGTCCCGACCCACGAGTCAAACCAATCAACGGAGGGCGAACAAGGGGTTGCGTCGCCCCAAGGGCTGGCCGCGGCCAAATCGTGCGGCAAAGACACGGCCAAGTCTCGAGGGCGGGGGGGGAAACGTGCAAGTCCGACCACGACACGGATCAGGACCGAGAAGACCTGCGGATGGTCGCTTCGGGGAGCGCTCATCCACTGTTCGTTAACGCCAAAAGACGCACGACAAATGAACATCATCAGCTCGGCCGTATCTGCGGATCCGTTCCGCGGGCACGGTCACAGACACTCTATGACGGGGAGTCAATCGCCGCGGCCCACCGGCCGTTGGCACCGGGTCCGGCCTCTGCTGTTAGGCACCCTCGCGGTCCTTGCGCTGGCCGCCTGCAACGGCAATGCAGGAAACGCGGACGGTCCCGCCGAACCCAAGGGAATCCCCAAGGAGTCCCCGGCGCCCCCGCTCCCACCCCCTCCACCCCTGACCCCTCCGCCACTGGGACCGCCACCCGCGCTCCCGGACACGATGCGGCCGCTGAATCCGGTGGCCTCAGCCGTCGTAGCCGGTCCGCCTCTCACGCCGTCCATCGGTGGAGGGTTCAACGACCTGGGCACCGAAGACGGCGAGGAGCCGAGCGCCGGGTGGTTCCCTGGGGAACCCAACAACGCAGGACCGCCGGCCTTGCCGCCTCCTTACCAGTCGGATCTCCTGTCTGAAGAGGGCACGGAGGCCACCGCCGCATACCTGAGCGGCGGCCCACCAGGTGGACCGGGTCAGCCTGTACCCGAACCAGAGACCGTGATCCTGTTCACCATGGCAGGGGGTGTACTGCTGGTCACCCTGTGGCGTCGCGGACTGCTGACACCGGACGCGCTGGGCATCAACATCAGGGCCTGATCCCACGGGGCCGTCTCAGACTGCGAGGCGGGAGTCGGCCCCGCGGGTTTCCCGTGCGGCGGGATGCTATGTTGAGCCGCCATGTCCGCGCCGCCCTCCAGACACGCGATGCTTCGGCAACTCCCCAAGGTCGATCTCGTCCTTGAGAGTCAGCCGTTGCGAAGCGCCGTCGCCGAGAAGGGCCGCGGCTTCGTCGCCTATCACGTCCGCCGAACCCTCGACGCGCTGAGGGCGGAACTCCTGGGGGGCTCGGGCCCCACCCCACCGCTGGACACCGCCTCCGTCGGCGCCACCGTCCAGCGCTCCATGGACAAGCTGGAGCCGCTTCCTCGGGTGCTGAACGCCACCGGCGTCATCCTTCACTCGGGCCTCGGTCGGGCTCCCATGGCCCCCGCAGCCACGGAGGCCATCATTCGCGCCGGCGGATACTCCTTGCTGGAGGTTGAGCGCGGCAAAGGGGATCGGCACGCTCGAGACTCCCGCGCCGTAGCCATGCTACGCGAGATCACCGGGGCCGAGGCTGCCCTTGTCGTCAACAACAACGCCGCCGCGACGCTGCTGATCCTCTCCACCCTCGCCGGCGGACGGGAGGTCATCTGTTCCCGCGGAGAGATGGTGGAGATCGGCGGTAGCTACCGCATCCCGGATGTGATGGAGGCCTCTGGCTGCCGACTGGTCTCCGTGGGCACCACCAACAAGACGCACCTGAAGGACTACGAGCGCGCCATCACGGATGACACCGGCGCGCTCCTGGTGGTTCACACCAGCAACTACAGGATCGTGGGCTTCACGTCCTCTCCACCGCTGCCGGAGATCTCGGCGCTGGCCCGGGAGCGCGGGCTGCCCTGCGTCCACGACCTGGGCAGCGGTTCCATCCTGGGGCCGGAAGAGCTTGGGCTCGGCGACGAACCGCCAGTCCAGAAGAGCCTGGCCGACGGTGCTGACGTGGTCTGCATGAGTGGCGACAAGTTGCTGGGCGGGCCTCAGGCAGGGATCATCCTCGGCAACTCCGACCTCGTGGCGCAGATGCGCGGACATCCGCTGGCTCGAGCCCTCCGTGTGGACAAGATGACCATCGCGGCGCTGGAGGCCACCTTAGCCCTCTTCCTCTCGAGGGACCGGGTACCAGATGAGCACCCGGTGACCCGGATGATCACCCAGTCGGTGGAGGCGCTGCGCCCTCGGGCTGAGACCATGGTCAGCATGATCAGAGAGGCCAGCCCCGATGACGTGGATGTCCAGGTCATCGAGATCACCTCGGAGACCGGAGCGGGCGCTCTCCCGACCCTTCAGATCCCGTCCCTGGCGGTGGCAATCCGGGATGGCGACCCCCCGGACCATCTGGCACAGGCGCTACGCAACGAACACCCGGCTGTCTTTTCGAGAATCCACGAAGACCGCGTCTGCCTCGACCTCCGCACCCTGCTACCAGGCGAAGAACTGGAAGCTGCGGCCATCGTTGGTCGCGTAGTGGGAAGGCAATCCTGATGAGCATCTCCAAGTTGATCCGCCTCACCGACTACTCAGCCTGCGGCGGCTGAGCAGCCAAGGCCGACCCCGGCCAGCTGTCCCAGGTCCTGGGGCAACGACAGACCACTCCCCACGCCGATGTGCTCGTTGGCTTCGAGGGGAGCGAGGACGCGGGCGTCATGAAGCTGAGCGACGACCGGGCCCTCGTCATGACCACGGACTTCTTCCCTCCCGTGGTGGACGACCCCTTCACGTTCGGTCGTATCGCCGCGGCCAACGCGCTGTCCGATGTGTACGCCATGGGCGGACGCCCCCTCGCCGCGCTCAACCTCCTCGGGGTACCGAAGGAGCTGCCCAGCGACGCTGTCGGCGAACTACTCGCAGGCGGGGCCGACATGGTGCGTCAGGCCGGCGCCGCCATCATCGGCGGGCACACGGTCCGCGATGTCGACCTGAAGTACGGCCTCAGCGTCACCGGAGAGGTCCATCCGGATCGCTTCGTCCGCAACACCGGCGTGCAGCCGAACGACTTCCTGGTCCTGACCAAACCGCTGGGCACCGGGTTGATCACGACCTCCATCAAGAACCTCGGCAACCGCGGCCCCGTCGTGGACGAGGCGGTCCGGTGGATGACCACGCTGAACGACACGGGGCTCGACGTCATCCTTCAGAGCAGGCCCCACGCCATGACCGACGTCACCGGGTTCGGCTTGCTGGGGCACTTGTCGGAGATGCTCGGGGAGGACCCCATGGTGGCGCGGCTGCAGCGCTCCCGGTTGCCACGAATCTCCGGTGTCGAGGAGTGCTTCCACGCCAAGTGCAAGACCCGAGCGGCGCGGACCACCGCGGCGTTCCTCGGCGACAAGGTCTCCTTCCATCCCCGGGTGGATGATTGGACCCGGGAGCTCCTCTTCGATCCCCAGACCTCCGGAGGGCTCCTGATCGCCCTCCCCCCGAGTCGCGCAGACAACCTCGTCCGGCGACTCCAGGACCAGGGGCTCGAGCAGACCGCCGTCATCGGCTCCGTGACCACTGGCGCTGCTCCGGGGATACAGGTGCTCGATGAACCGGTCCCCTTGGGGGTCGCAGGTCGTTGACGCCCCCCCCCCGGGGTCGTTACAACCCACAATCGACGCGGGAGCGGATCGTTTCCTGGTGGAACGCCCGGTCTTCAAAACCGGTGGGGCGGGCAAATAACCCGTCCGGTGGGTTCGATTCCCATGCGCTCCCGCCATTTTCCGCGGCGCTTGGGCGGCTGATCTGAAGGAGCGCTGCGGTCTCCGCTCCGTATGGGGCCCCGTCACCTTCGGGAGGCGTCCCCGCAGAGACCGACGACGACCGGGCTGAACCAGATCTGGCCAATGAACAAGCACATCACCGCCACAAGCTGCTGCGTCCTGGCCGCCGTGACGTGCCTCGCCGCCGGCTGCGGGAGTGAAGTGCGCGCCCGATCGGCCTTCTGCGTCGAAGCGGTGACCGCCGGCACCGGACCGATATGGCGGAACGAAGCGATCCTGGTCCGGTTCTCCCGGCCGCTGGCGTCCGGAGCGCTGCCGCAGCGGGCACTCCTGGTCCGAAATGAGAGAGGGGCTCCGGTCGCGGTCGATCTTCAAAGGAGCGGCCGGCACGTCATCATCCGTCCCGGGTCCGATCCTGAGGACGCCGGGCTCAGGCTCTGGCCCACCACCGGCGAGCTCTCCATCGAGATCCCCGTGCCCATCGCCGGCCCGACGTTTCGCAGCCTCACAGGGGACGACCTTACCGCTGGTTTCACCACCACGGTGACCATCAGGACAGGGGAGCGGCGCCTCCCCGGACACCTGGAGTTGGTCTCTTCGACGCCTCCTTCGGGCACCCTCGGCTTGCGCATGGATGAGGGGTTGCGCCTCCGGTTCAACGCGCCGCTCGACGCAGGGACGCTGATCAACGGCATCCAGGTGGTGGACCGTGAACGACGGGAGGTGGTAGGTGCCCTCCCCCGGCTCGATCCCGGCGACTCACGTTCCGTCATCATCCAACCCTTCGAGGTCACCCTGAGGGACCAACGCCGCGGCATGAGCCTGTTCAACGCCGGCGCCCGGTACGAGGTGGTCGTGACGCGCAGCCTTCGGTCCCGCGACGGACGCCGGCCCCTCAGCCGCCAGAGCGTCAGCTTCACGACCCGGGACGAGGGGCCTCGGCTCCTGGCCGTGCAATTCGGAGACAAGACCGACTTCAACGAGGACTCCAGGTCGCGACGCCACCACGACCGGACCCGAGGCACCCTGAGGCCCCAGCCCCGTCCGGACCACGCATTCAGCCTCGGCGACGGGTCGAGCAATCTGGTGAGTCTCGCGGACACCCTGGCGCGGTCGATCCAGGGCGAGGACGCCGCCCGCTACTCGGAGATCCCCCACGTCTTCTCCCACTGCCCTGCGCGTACGCAGGTCCTGATACCCGGAGATTGGCTCGGAACGGCGCCCATGTTCATCACGGGGTTACGTCTCCTCACCACCAGCCCGGTCAAGCACCCGGCCAGCGCTTCAGAGCTGGTCGTGAGCCTCGGCTACCTCAACCCGGACCTCGCCGAGAGCGGCCTGGAGAGCGCTCTGGATCGGAACATCATCCAGGCTCAGTCCATGGACGTAGGTCTCCGAGACGGAGTGGTGACGTTCTTGCCAGAGGAACGTCGCTCATCACAGGTCCACCTGTCATTTGCGGAGCCGTTCCACTACAGCGGCGGCAGACGCGACATGGTGGTCGAGTTCCGGCATGAGGGCGTGACCAACCCCATGGAGAACCAGAAGCCGGTCAAGGTCGGGGTCGACGTCGCCGGCGCCGCCCACCAACCAAGAGGTGGAGACCGGGGCCGCACCCGCCTCGCCATCGGCAGGGGGAGCGACGCGCAGAACCCCGTGGTACCCCCGACTCGATTCGTCCTGAGCTGCGTGCTCTCCACCACCGTGAACGACCCCGTCGTGACGCGCTGGTACGTGGTGGACGATGTGGACAAGCCGGCGTTTCAGTTGGACCCCGTGGCGCGCGGCAGCGCGTCCATGAACCGGGATTTCCACGTGGAGTATCAAGCGGGAGCGCCGAAAACCGGCAGCGCCGGAGAGATTCAGATGACGGCGGACGGGACCCCGGACTGCGCGGCCACGGGCGGCTGGAGCCCGAGACCACCGCGGGATGGGAGCCGCGCGGTGCGGCTGCGGATCACGTTCGCAAACAGATGGTATTCACCGGGCGAAGATCTCCCGGAGATAGAGTACATTTTGCTCAGGTACGTCGGGAGCTAAGGACGACCCCGGCAATACGGAGTTGATGAGATGACCGCGACACGATCCTATGTCATGCTCCTCGTGCTGAGCCTCGGGCTCTGCGGCTGTGGGGATGAAGCCAAGCCCGACGACGGGACCAAGCAGAGCAACGGCGGCAGCGAGGCTGCCCCGAGCCCGTCGACTGCCACCGGCGGTTCCGAGGAGATCGGAGAGGATCAACCCCCGACAAGCGCTGGATCGACTGATCCCGCGCAGCCAAAGACCCCTGAGCCCGTACAGGTGCCGGACCTCCCGCCCCTGGTCTTCGACCCCCCGCTGCCCACCACGCCGGTCGCGCACGTGAACGACAAGCCTGTCCCCGCGGGGCAACTGCTCGAGTTCGTCCTGATGCAGAACTTCAGCGCCGGGGTCCAGAATCTGATCCTCGGCAAGATCGCGGACCGCGAGCTCGAGAAGTCGAGCATCGTCGTCGACGAAGAGGCCATCATGGACGAGATCCGCGTCGTCCTCCAGAAATCGGCGCCGGGCCGCAGCATCGACCAGATCCGCAGGGACGGGAAGATCTCCATGAAGCACCTGCGTCGGCAGGCGCGGACCCAGCGGGGCTGGAAGGAGATCTTCTGGCTCCGCCAGGGCATCAAGGAGGAGCAACGGCACGACCAGACCAACGAGATGCTGCTCCAATTCTGGATCCGCCAGACGGCCCAGAACTACGACACTCGCGTCAGGGGTGGCAACCCCGGCCCCCTTGCGGGACTGGCGGCTCAGGTCACGGACAAGAGCGACGGCCACGAGATGTTCATCACCGCCGGAGAAGCGCTCGACTTCCTCATCGGGCTCGCCAAACTGGGCGGCCTCATCGAAGGACGGGAACAGATCATCGATCGGGCCATCATCGATCAGGCTCTCGGCAAGGTCGGCGAGAAGGTCTCGGAGCAAGAGATCGCCCAGTGGGCCGCGGAGCAGCGGGTCAAGCACCCGCCGCCGTTCACGTGGGAGCACATCTGCCGCATGAAGGGCACCACGACGGAGGGAGAGATGGAGCGCATGCGCCGCATCCTCGCCTACCTCCGCGTCAGCAAAGCCGAACCCACCGAGGAAGAGATGATGCAATTCGTCGACGACAACAAGTCGTTCTTTCTCGGTAAGACAAAGAAGGTCAGCCACATCCTGGTGCGCACCACCAACGCCGAAACCGACCTGCCCATCGAAGGGTCGGAAGAGGCTGCCAAGTCCAAGGTCGAGACCATCCACCAGAAGCTGGCAGAGGGGCTCGACTTCGCGTGGATGGCCGAGACCTACAGCGACGACCCGGTGACCGCACGAGGTCAGGGCCGTCTGGCGCAACCTGTGAAGCAATGGGGCGGCCCGCTCGACCCGGCTTTCCGCGACGGCGCCTGGGCCCTGGAGAAGATCGGGGACATCTCTCCTCCCATCAAGAGTCGCTTCGGATGGCACGTGATCAAGCTGGACGAAGTCAACGAGCCCACGCGACGGGAAATCGACTGGAAGGAGCCTCGCTACTGGGACTGGATCAAGGACGAGTTCCTGACCCAGAAGGCCGACAACTGGCTCGCCAAACTCAAGGACGAATCGACCATCGAGCGCGCGGACAACCAGGCCATCTTCGACCTCAAGGAGAAGACCTACTGGAAGGCACCGGAGGCCCCGAAGAAAGAGGAAAAGGGCAACGACGACTGAGCCCCGGGAACGCGCCCGATCTGAGAACAAGCGGCGGAGAAGCGGCCTTCCTGGTGCCGGGTCTTCGCCGCGTTTCGTTGATGGATAGAGTCCCTCAGCCCCCCGGTGGCCCTCGTGGACGTGCAGGAAATCACGCTCCATGGCTAGACCCACTGTTCTCTTCGCGCTCCTATGCACCCTCACCGCGGCACAGGATCTTGTGTTCTCGGTCGCCGCTGACATCACTGGCAACGCACCGCCCCTGAAGCGACCGGAGCTTCACAGGCTCGGCAGCAACGCCGGCACATCACCGTTCGCTACTGAGGCGGCCATGCGCGTCCTCTTCGGCGACCGCAACGGAGACGGCGTCTACGACGACCCTCCTCAGGACATCGACGCCCTTCACATCCGCAGCTCAGGCGGAGGGGTGACAAGCTGGCTGCTCTCCACGTCCGCGACCACCGCCCTCCCCGGGGCCCCGTCGCTCAAGGACGGCGACGTCTTCGCCTTCGACGGTCAAGGTGGGATATCCGTGGTGTACTCGGAGGCGTTCTTTGAGACCGTGACCCTCACCTCTGGCGTTGACATCGACGCCTTCGCGGAGAGCCCGACCGGGCGCATCTGGTTCTCTTTTGCAGAGGACGAACAGACCGGCAGCGCAGCCCTCACCAACCAGAACAACGGCTCGTCACTCCTCGACGAACAAACGGTCTTCAGCTTCGACCCCGGCGACACAGAGGCCGTCATCGCCTGGAGCCGACCCCAGGTAGTCCAGGTCTTCAACGCTGCCACGGGCGGCGGCGCCTCCACGGTCGTGGACATCACCGGCGTGGCACCAGATCCGCTCCACCCCGGAGAGGTCCTGCTCTGTTGTCGTAGCACGAGCAACAACTACCGAAGCAGGGTCGTGAGCACCGCCGGGGGCGGCATGGCATGGGTCGTAGCAGGACAACCCGTTGGTCCCGCCACATTCTCCCTGACCAGCGACCCCATCCTGGACGCCCTCGCGCTGACGGTGGAGCCTCCCCACCCGGTCCTGCGGGTGGCACAACTCGAGGGGTCTAGCAGCGGTGGTGGGGTCGGACAGTGCGAAGTCCGCGACTTGACGCCGGGCGAGGTCTTCCAGTTGGTCGTCAGCGCTCCTCGTTTCCCGGGGCCCTATGCATGGCAATCCGGCGGCGTGGGGGGCTTCACGACCCTGTTCCCTGACCCACTGGACCCGGCCACCTGGGGGAGCTTCTCCGTTCCCCAGTGGACCATGATGGCTGATGCTCACGGGGTCGCCCGGTATCAGTGGGGCTGGAACGGGCTGATCCCGGGGACCCACTTCCTGGGCCAAGGGCTGCGCATGTCCACCGGCGCTGCGTCCAGCCCTGCCATCGTCCACGTCACACCGTGACGCCCACCAGGGGGATCTGTCCAGCAGCTGTTACAGGGTTGTGATTTGGGCACCGGTGACGCTCTCGAATACGATGAACGGAGTTAGAGACCCTGTCGACGTCGGCCCTCTCAGGAGACCCAGGCTGAATGAGCCGAGCTACGGTCGTTATCGGTGCCCTGATCACAGCCTCTGTCATCATTGGCAGCGCGTTGTTGCTCGGAGACGATCCCCAACCAGAATGGGAAGGGCCTACCTCCACGCCACGCACTCCGGCCGCCGCTCCAGGTGTAACCCCTACGACAGCCCCCGCAGTGGCGACTCGCGAATACAGCTCTCCCGCCGCTGCCAGGGAGGGTTTCATCACGGGCACCCTGCGTGACCCGGACGGCGTCGTCCTCAGGGAAGGCACCGTCCGGATCGCCCTGGAGCGTCAAGAAGGGCAGAGGCTCTTCGCCACTGTAGAGCGCTTCGAGGAGTCCGTATCGCTTGAGGGTTCGCGGCACTTCTCCATTCCGGTGCCCGCCCGCGGGTCCTACCGGGTCACCGGGCAGGCGCCAGGCCTCAGTCCTGGTTCCGTCAAAGGAGTCAGGGAAGGAGACCGAATCGACCTGACCCTTGGCCCGCTGACCGTGCTCCAAGGCAAGATCGTGGATGACACCACAGACGCCCCTGTAGCGGACGCCTTGATCACCATCACCGGCGAAGACGGTCTCGAACCTCAGACCGCCGAAGCCGACGCCAGCGGGTCTTTCCGTGTGGAGGGTCTTGCACCTGGAATCGTCCGCTGGACCGCCACCTCCTCCCTTCACCAGACACAGGGTCCGCGGAGCGTCACCATCAACTCCGGCGAGACGGTGGACCTCACGATACGACTGCAAGCAGGTAAGACGGTCGAAGGCACGGTGACCGCCAAAGACACCGGCGGCCCCCTCCCCAACACCGTGGTGCGTGTCGAGGGCAAGACCACACAGACGGACAGCCTCGGTCGCTTCGCGGTCCATGGCTTGCCCCACAAGATGGTGAACATCTCCGTGCGGAACCGCGCCTATCTGCCGCAGGCTTCTTCGGTCAACCTGGCCGGGTCAAGGACGCGGGTCAGACGAGATTTCACCCTGAATCCGGGAGCGACGCTGTTCGGACTGGTCTCCGATCGCGCAGGAGTTCCCATCGCCGATGCGACGCTGAGTGTCCGCCTCTCCTGGGATGCCGATCTCCGTTCTTCCTGGAGCGGGCACTTCCCCGCAACGGATGCCGACATCAAGACCGACGCGTTCGGTCGATACGAAGTGAGCGGTCTGGCGCCCAGCGAAGGCAGGTGGTACTTCGCCGAACTCACGCTGCCAGGGGCCCCCACCGCACGTTCCCGACTGGTGAAGCTGACGACTCCCCGCTCTCGCAATCGAGCGGACATCCGGCTCGATGGAGACCGCGTCGTCTCAGGGCGCGTGGTCACCAGTCAAGGACAACCGGTCGCTGAAGCGCGAGTGGCCCTATCCGGCCAGCGCGAGAACCAATCGTTGGTCCGCGCCACGGATGGCGACGGGCGGTTCCGGTTCACCCAGCTCAGCCAGGACGTCTTCAAGGTCAGGGTGGACGCCCCCGGATTCGCACCTCGGATGCGCTACAACCTCGACCTCAAGAACGCTGATCTCACCGACTTCAAGATCACTCTGTCCCCCACACAGGTGCTCAAGGGTCGCGTGCTGGGTCCCGCGGGAGAACCTGTCCCTTCCGCCGCCATCAGCTTCGGGGCCAGGGGGTTGAAGAGCGACACGACGACCGGAGACGACGGCCGCTTCATCGTCAAGGATCTGGTGCGAGGCCCGTGGACGGCGACGGTGACCTGTCCGGGCTATGGACGTTGGCGGGAGAAGGTCGCACCTCAGGAAGACGACGCGGAGTTCGAGATCCGACTGATCAAAGAAGCTGTCCTCACCGGCCGAGTGGTCAACGCCGTCACCGGTGCCCCCATCGAGCGCTTCCGGGTCTCCGTCATCAGGCGCTCATCCAAGACGGGCAGGGAATCTCGACTCTCACGCTCGGCCAAGAACGACGCCGAAGGCAGATTCACCGTGCAGATGCCCAGGGTCACCGGTCGCCTGCATGTGACGGCCACCGGACACATCCCGTATGAGAGCGAGCCCCTCGTCTGGGACCCCGCTCAACCGCCCCGCCACCTGGATATTGCCCTGGTCCCCGCGGGCGAGATCGAAGGGGTGCTGACAGATCGCAGCGGCGCGGCGTTGAACCGGGCGACGGTCTACCTCCGCCTGCAGGACCCGGACTCGCCACACTTCGCGAAGGCGAACGCCACCACAGAACAAGACGGCTACTTCCATCTGGGCGACCTCGAACCAGGCGTTTATGAGGTGGCATTCAAGTACGCCGGCCATCCGCTGCTGATCTGGGACAGTGTCAGGGTGGACGGTCGCGGCCCGACCTGGATCACGCCGTCCACACGAATGGACACCGAGGTCAAGCTCGAAGTCCGTCATGGCGCCGACGCAGCCGGACCATCGACACCTGCCCACAGGTCCCGGCCCCGGAGCTCAAGCCGAGGCAGGCAGCGGCGCCCCAGCACGAAGGTGACGATCACATCTACCACCGGGCAACCGCTGACCATGGAGTCGGTCGGGCGCGACCCGAGGAAGGGTCGCCTGTACACCCCGAAGGCCTACATGAAGACGACGGTGCGGGGCTCACGCACCATCACCAGTCTCCCTGCCGGTCAATACCGATTCGTGGCGAAGACCAAGGGGGAACGCGGCATCAGCGAGTCCCTGGCCCTTGAACGCGATTCGGTCCGCTCTCTTGTCTTCGAGTACGGCCGTGCCACTGAGGACTCCAGCGCTCCCCCCTCACCCCGAGGCTCCCGTTGATCCGCGCCATAGCGCTCTTCGCGGTCCTGGTCGGAGCCTTCGTCTGGCTGCTCATCTACATGACGTCGCCGATGCGAGAACAGGTGGACGCTCGCGACAAGATGGCCAGTGGAGACTTGTCGCCCTTCAAGAAGCCGGGCGGCGGTCCTCGGCGGGCTTCGCGTGGGCAGCGGCGGCCACTCAGCGCCGAGCACAAGCTCCTGCAGATCATCTACGCCGACGACCACCCGGCGGCGACGCTCGGCGGGGTGATCATCGCTGAGCTGCGCGGCGATGGGATCGTCTACAGGCGGCCGTCCATGGGTGACCCATCCATGGAACGCCACATCATCTCTGCACGAACCGTGGACGCCGTGCTCCGGGATGTGTCGGAGCTGCCAGGGGACGCTGTCGAGTCGGGGCTCCGTATGGGCATCAACGTGGGCGACGCCCTGCGTTGGAAACAGGTGAGTCAGGATCAGGTTCTCGCCCTGCTCGAGAAGCTGGGCGGGCGTGGCCGCCCCTGGACCCCCAAGGCCGTCATCGTCCAGGTCGCCGCGACGGGAGAGGCCCCTGACGGGCAGCCCCCCGACTGGCCGGACCTGGAAGGCCTGGGGGCGCCTTCCGACTACGAGACCGCTGCCGAGTTCAGGGCCTCGTCACGGATCATGAAGCCGCTCCTCGAAGCGCTCCGCGAGCACCACCGGTTCACCCACAACGGCAGGGCTTATCGGTTGGTCCGATGGTCGCCGGTCATGCCACCTTGAGGGCCCAGCAAACCACCAGGGACACCAACAGAGCAGGCAGGGCCCAACGTCCCACTGCATGGGAGGTGAACCGGAACGGGTCCCGCCTCGCCCAGAGGGCGTGCCCGAACCAGAGGGGCATGATGAGGGTCAAGATGAACAGGGGGATTCCCACCGGGTTGGCCCGAAAGGCCGCGACGACGCGCCCCTCCGCCATGTTGGCGAACGCCGTGGTCAAGCCGCAGGTCGGACACAGCGCGCCTTCCTGCATGTAGTAGCGGCATGGGCTCAGTCCCAACTGCTCGTGGGTGCCGAAACCCCGCGCGTCCGGATCAAGCCAGACCGCGAGGCTCAGCACGGTGACGGAGCCGAGGATTGCGATGACATCTACCAGAAACCAGAACACGGTCAGACCTCCTGCCCTCAGTCCTCCTCCATGCCTGCGATGATGCGCAAGTAGCTCTCGTACCGCCGCTGGTCCACTCGGCCTTGGTCAACCGCCGCCTTGACAGCGCAATCCGGCTCATGGTCGTGGGTGCATTCGTTGTACCTGCAAGTTTCTATGTACGGCGACAGGTCCGGGAAGAACAGCGCGATGTCAGCGGTCTCAAGCCCCACGATGCCCCAGGATCGGATCCCGGGAGTGTCGACCACGAATCCGCCGGACGCGAGAGGTAGGAGACACGCTGCGCTGGTGGTATGGCGCCCCTTGCCCCACTTCTGACTGATCGTGCGCGCTCGCAAACCGAGACCCGGTTCGATGGCATTCAAGAGACTCGACTTACCCACCCCCGATTGACCGGCGAGGACGCTCATGCGATCGGCCATGAGCGAACGCACCTCATCCACTCCTTCGCCGGTCTCGGTGGACGTGAACACAACGACGTATCCCAGAGATCTCCAGACGCCCGCCACGTCTTCGTAAGGCGTCCGATCATCTACCAGATCGGACTTGGACATCACGATGACAGCTTCAAGGCCACCTCGCTCAGCAGACACGAGGATGCGGTCGACGACTCTCGGTCTGAACGCTGGATCCTCAACGGAGACCGTGATCACGACCTGATGGGCGTTGGCCACCATGATCTGCTCTCGCCCCGTCTCGGGCTGCAGTCGAGAGAGATAACATCGTCGAGGAAGCACCTCCTCCACGACGGCATCCCTGGGCCCGAACACGGTCACCCGCACCCGATCACCGACCGCCACGGGGCGCGTGAACTCGCTGTGGTCAGAGAAGAGGGTCTTGCGCAAGGAGCAGCGTATCTCTCCGCCTTCACCGTCGAGGACCACTCGCGCGTGCCGGGACTGCACTCTCATGGCGGTCCCCTGTCGCTTCTCTCCCCCGTTCCTGGTGGTACCCCGCTGAAGCCTTCCCATCGGCGCCAAGCGTACCCGCTGCCCAGGATTGGATATTGCGGTTTCCGCCGATAGCGAGACAACGCGAGTTGTGGCCCCGGTGTTGGTAACATGGAGCCATGACTGCCGATACGGAACCTGGAACCAGCAGGGTTCCGGAGCTCTTGGACGAGCTTCGGGCGGGCCGGATGATCATCCTCATGGACGACGAGGATCGCGAAAACGAGGGAGATATCGTCTTCGCGGCGCAACACGTCACCCCTGAGAAGATCAACTTCGTGCTGCGAGAGGCCCGCGGTGAGCTTTGCCTGGCCCTGGCCAGCGAGATCACCGAACGCCTCGATCTCCCCCTGCAGGCGGGCGACGGCACCGGTCGCGGCGGCAGTACTTGCGCCTTCACCGTCACCATCGAAGCCGCCTCCGGAGTCACCACCGGCACCTCCGCATTCGACAGGGCGAGGACCATCGAGGTCGCATCTCGACCCGACTCGACCCCCAACGACATCCGCAAGCCGGGACACGTCCATCCGCTCCGCGCGCGACGGGGCGGTGTGCTGGTGCGTCCTGGACACACGGAAGGCAGCGTCGACCTCTGTCGCATGGCGGGTCTCGACGAGGCCGCCGTGATCATGGAGATCCTGAACGACGATGGGACCATGGCCCGGAGGCCCAATCTCATCAAGTTCGCCGAGAAGCACGGTCTCAAGGTGGGGACCATCGCCGACATCGTCGCCCATCGCCGCCGCGAGGAGCAGCAGCTGGTGGCCAGGGGCCCGACCATCGATCTGCCGACCCCCCACGGCGAGTTTCAATTCACCCTTTACACGTCCCCCTATGATCGCCGCGAGCACATCGCATTGACTCGCGGATTCGAGATCCCTGAGTCGGAGGGCGCGCTGCCTGCTCTTTCCGAGCCCATCATGGGTCGCGTCCACTCCGAATGCCTGACCGGTGACGTGTTTCACTCCGAACGCTGCGATTGCGGGGACCAGCTGGACGCAGCACTCGCGATGGTCGGTGAGCAGGAGCGAGGCTTCGTCGTCTACATGCGCCAGGAGGGGCGAGGAATCGGACTCGCCAATAAACTCAAGGCCTACGCGCTCCAAGATCAGGGCATGGACACGGTGGAAGCCAATGTCGCTCTCGGGTTCGAACCTGATCTCCGTGATTACGGGACCGGAGCCAGCATCCTCTTCGATCTGGGCATCCGCAAGATCCGGTTGTTGACCAACAACCCCACCAAGCGGGCCGCCCTGACCGGCTACGGCCTGAGCATCGAGGAGCGGGTGCCGCTGGTTGTTTCGCCAAACGACAACAACCGCCGCTATCTGGAGACCAAGCGCTCCAAGATGGGGCACATGCTCTGAGCCGACCCCGGCCGGATTGCCCTAAGGCCTCACATATGCAATAGTTACAGGATCGACGGAAGATCCGCGCTACGCCTGCGTCGAAGCTGCCGTAGCAGGAGACTTCCGACTTGACCCTGACTTGCGAAGCCCCAGGAACCCGGAGACCGCCGGTGACGGCACCTTCCACCGACGGTGACCGACAGCTGTTGCTCAACGCCCGAGCCGGTGATGAAGACAGCTTTCGCCGGTTGGTGGAGATCTACACCCCACGGGTCTTCGCGCTGGTTCGCAACCTCGTACGTTCCCAGTCCGAAGCTGAGGACGTCACCCAGGAGGTGTTCTTCAAGGTCCACCGCAAGTTGGACAGCTTCCGCGAGGACTCCAGCTTCTACACCTGGCTCTACAGAGTGAGCGTGAACACGGCCCACGACTGGACCAAGAAGCAGCGGAAGGAGCGAGCCATTCAGGTGGAGGACTTCGGCGCCATGCCCTTGGCGGATGAGACCGACGGCCCAGACGAGAGCCTCCGGCGGCGTGACCTGAGGTCCAAAATCAGGGAAGCCATGAGCCGCCTTCCTGAGACCTTCCGCACCATCCTCGTGCTACGTGAGCTCGAAGGACTGCGATACGAGGAGATCAGTTCTGTGCTGCAGATCTCCAAGGGGACGGTCGAGAGCCGCATCTTCCGCGCACGAGCCAAGCTCAAGGACGAACTCGACCGACGGCATATCGGTCCCCAGGAGTAGATCATGGAACGAATGGAATTCGAACGACTGGTGAGCCTCGAGATCGACGACGCGCTGTCGCCCGAAGACGCCCGCAAGCTGGAGGAATTCGTCTCTCGTGACGACTCGGCGAGGAGCGCGAGGGAGGCCATGCACGAGATCCACAGGGCATTCCAGCGGATGGAGCGCCCGGCGGCCCCCGCCGGACTTTCCGGTCGGATCGCGGATCGTGTCCTGGAGGCCCCCGCTCCCATGCATCGATTCCCGCACATCTCCCAGTGGAGCCGCGTCGCCGCTGCGATCCTGTTGATCGCGTGTGTCTCCGTGGGAGTCTCCTGGTTTGGCGGCGGCAACGATCGGGTGTCAGCCACGGACACAGAGCTCCAGGAATGGCGCACCCAGACCTTCACACAGTGGGATTCGGCCTGGGGTCAGCAGCTCACCGAGGCTCAGATCCGGATCATCGTCGAGATCAAGGAGTCATTCCGTGGCACCGACCCGGAGTCTGGTGATCTCGAGACCGGTCGGGTCCTGACCAAGCTCGAAGAATTCGGAGTCCTTGAGCAGTACTGCAGACGACACGGCCTGCCGATGGAGAAGGCGACGGCCCTCATCCGGCGCGCAGCCAACGGCAGATAACCGCACGGGTCCGTCCCTGGGGGTAGCACCGGGGCCGCGGATTTGCGATAACTCCTGACGGCAGAGGGCGGGGCGGCCGCTCCCAACACAAGCCTCAGGTGGGAGGGATTCCGGATGGGGCGCGCGACCGGCATCGAAATCACGGAGACCGCTGTTCGGGTCGTCGAGTTGGACGGCACGGACCGGAAGCACAAGCTGCTCGGGACCGCCACGGTGCCACTGGGGTCGGGCGACTCCGAAACCGGGCAGACCTCCGAGCAGCTCGGAGCGGCCGCACGTGCCGCGCTGAGAGCGGCGAAGGCCAAGCGAGAGCAGCTTGTACTCGGGCTCCCCGCCCGGGACGTGATCATCCGCGAGATCGTGATCCCGTTCACGGAACCGGAGCAGATCCGCAAGGTCATCAAGTTCGAGTCCGAGAGCCACCTTCCATCCACCAACATCGACGAGGTGGTGGTGGGCTTCTACAAGATCTCGGAGACGGGTCCTCGCTCTCGCCTGCTCATCTTCGCGGTGGAGAAGAAGACCCTCCGGGACCACCTGGAGGCCCTGGGGCGAGTCGGCGTCGAGCCGACACAAGTCGATCTCTCCTCCACCGCGCTCTACTCCCTGGCCACCCTCATCTCCGACCTGGAGTGCACGGATGAGGATGACACCAGCGCCAACGTCATCCTCGACGTAGGAGAACAATCAACCACGCTGGTCCTCACTCAGGGACCTCGCCTCAGGATGATCAGGAGCATGCGCCTCGGCTCGGAGACGCTGATCCGCACCCTGTCCAGCGACCTGGGGATCGACACCGACGAGGCACGCTCCGTGGTGGGCAAGTTGCTACAGCCGACGGAGCCGTTCGGCTCCGCTGGTGACGCGGGCGACAGCAGCCGCGACCCCTCCACCGCGTTGACCGCCACAGAGATCAAGACCGACATCATCCAGGACAAGGAGTCGGAGTTCGCGCGCCGGATCGTCAATGAGCTAAGGCGAACGCTGTCGTCAGTCCAGGTGGAAGGGCAGCTGAAGGGGATCTGGCTGACCGGACCGGGCTCCACCGCGGCCGGACTCGAACGCGAACTGCGAGACGCCTTCCGGGTCCATGTCGCTGCCTTGGACGTGCTGTCCACGGGTGATCACAAGGCAGACGCCGAGGCGGCGACCTACGCGGGGCCGGCCATCGGACTGGCGCTGAAGGCGTTCGAGCACGACCCGATCGGTCTCGAGTTCCGGCAGGAAGAGTTCGCCTACGCGAGGAAGCTCGATCGAGTCAGGAACCCGCTGTTGCTCGCGTCCTTCCTGATCCTGGTCCTCCTCGCGTTCCTCTCCATCCTCGAGTGGAAGAACGTCCAGGCATTGGACAAGGACGTGCGGTTCATCGCCGACCAGTGCTCCCGAGAATTCCAGCTTCACATCGGCGGTCTGGCCAGCAGCCCCAAGAACGCCAAGTACATGGGATACACGCCATCCGGAGCCGAGGAACCGGGTGAAGCGGAGGTCATCGTCGAGGACATGACCCGGCAACTCAAGGCCGGCCAGTACCCCCAGGTGCTCACCACGGCACGCCAGAGCCTCTATCAGATCAGCAAGCACCTCGAGGACTACTACGGGGTCCAGGCCACGGAAGGTTCCCGCGAACGCCCCCCTGAAGAGATCGCCACGAGCGCGCTCGTTCGCCTCGAGTCATGGGTCACGGTCATGAACCGGCTGCGCAACGAGAAGAAGGTCTACTTCAAGCTCGAGAAGCTCAACATCTCCGATGAGAACATCACCTGGACCATGCGCGTCCCCTCGGAGATGACGGTGGTCACCCTGGACTTCTTCGACGCCGAATTCCAGAAGATGCCGGACTTCGACGCCTACAAGCCCGGTCAGTCAAAGCCCCTCGGCCCTGAACGAGAGATCACCCAGGCACGGGTCACCTTCAAGAGAGGGTACTAACGATGGCACTCGAGAGACTCACTCGCAGCAACGACGACGCCGTCGCCTCCAAGGGCCCCGGCGGAGGTCTCAAGTTCCTCGTGGTCATCTTCATCCTCCTGGACCTGGCCGCCGCCGGGTTCTACGGCTACCTGATCCTCGTGAAGAGGGACGAGCTCGAGGGTCAGCGCACGCAGGCCTATCAGGCGCTTCTTCAAGTCAGCCGCGACAGCCAGCGCATCGCCACGGCGGTGAGTGACCTCGCGCGAGCCAGCACCGTCGACGTGAACGACCCGTCGAGCCCCATCTACGCCGTCGGCAACTCCATGCCGATCGGAGAGGGCCAGACCATGACGGACAACTTCACGGTGAAGCCCGCCAGCCCACGGGCTTTCCAAGGCAACAACAACTTCATGGTCCACAGCGTGACCATCGACTGGGTCAACAAAGAAGGCTACAGGTTCCAAGATCTGGTCAGGTTTCACGAGAGCGTCGAGTCCAAGAACCCGAAGGTACAGATCAAGAGCATCGACTTCGGAAAGTGCGACCTGAACACCGAAGACAAATGGTGGCGCCCCAGCCAGACGAAGGTGCGGGTGTTCAAGCCACGCCCGGACCGCAGCCGCTAACAGGGCCCGTCAACAAACGGCAGCCGGCTCAGGTGCTCGAGGCGAACGCCTCGTGATAGCGCTGCAGCGGGCAGACGCCGATTCCCGGTCCCTTGGAAGCAGCCTCGATGGCCGAAATGGCCGTCGCCGCTCCGGCGAGGGTGGTGATGCATGGGATGCCCTGTGACACGGCGACGCCTCGGATCCTCGCCTCATCCGTGCGAGGCCCCTTTCCAGAGGGCGTGTTGATGACCAGCTTCACCTCACGGTTCTTCATGTAGTCCGTGATGTTGGGGCGGCCTTCGGCGATCTTCTTCACCCGCGTCGCCGGGATGCCGTGCCGTTCGAGGATCTTCCAGGTCCCACCGGTGGAGATGATCTTCAGCCCCAGAGAGTCCAGGCGCTGCGCCAGAGACACCACGTCCCGCTTGTCTGCGTCCTTGACGGACACGAACACGAACCCGTCTACGGGGAGGTCGTTGCCCGCGCTCACGTGGGCCTTGAGGAACGCGGCACCGATGGAGTGGTCGATCCCCATGGACTCGCCGGTGGAGCGCATCTCAGGCCCCAGGATGATGTCGCAACCGGGGAACTTGTGGAAAGGGAACACCGGGTTCTTGACCGCCATGTGCTCCGGGATCACCTCCTCCGTGAACCCGAGGTCGACCAGCTTCTCACCGGACATGACACGGGACGCGATCTTCGCCAACGGCACCCCGATGGTCTTCGATACGAACGGGACGGTCCGGGAAGCTCGCGGATTGACCTCGATGATGAAGATCTCGGCCCCCTTCACCGCGAATTGAACGTTCATCAACCCACGAACGCCCAGCTCGAAGGCCAAGGCCTTGGCGGCCTCGCGGATCCGGTCTTGGATGGCATCCGAGAGGGTGTGTGGAGGGATCACACAGCACGAGTCTCCGCTGTGGACCCCGGCCTCTTCGATGTGCTCCATGATGCCACCGATGACGGCTGTCTCCCCGTCAGCGATCACGTCCACGTCCACCTCGATGGCATGCTCGAGGTACTTGTCCACGAGCACTGGCTTCTCCGGAGAGGCCTCCACGGCGCTGGCCATGTAGTGGGCCAGGGCATCGTCGTCATAGACGATCTCCATGGCGCGCCCGCCCAGGACGTAGGACGGTCGTACGAGCACCGGATAGCCGATGCGCTGCGCGGCGTCGCTCGCGCCCGCGGGGTCGAAGGCGATCCCGTTGGGTGGCTGCGCAAGGCCAAGCTTCTCGACGATCTCGGCGAAGCGCTCACGGTCCTCGGCGCGATCGATGGCGTCCGGACTGGTGCCAATGATGTTGACGCCGGCCGCCTCCAGGCCCTCCGCCAAGTTCAGCGGGGTCTGCCCGCCAAGCTGGACGATCACCCCCTCCGGCTTCTCCTTCTCGTAGATGTTGAGGACATCTTCGTGGGTCAACGGCTCGAAGTACAAGCGGTCGGAGGTGTCGTAGTCCGTGGAGACCGTTTCCGGATTCGAGTTGACCATGATGGTCTCGATGCCCGCCTCTCGCAGCGCGTAGGAGGCATGCACGCAACAGTAGTCAAACTCGATCCCCTGGCCGATACGGTTCGGTCCCGATCCCAGGATCATCACCTTCCGGTTATCGGTGGGAGAGACCTCATCCTCTTCCTCGTAGGTCGAGTAGAAGTAGGGGGTGTACGCCTCGAACTCAGCGGCGCAGGTGTCTACGAGCTTGTAGGTGGGCAGGACCCCCATGTCTTGACGCGCGGCGCGCACGGAGCCCTCAGTAGACTCAAGGGCCCGGGCGATCTGACGATCCGAGTAGCCGAAGCGCTTCAGCTCGCGCAACTCTCCCGCGCTCAAGTCATCGAGCCCCTCCTTGGCCAGGAGCAGGCGATCCATCTCCACGAGGTGCTCGAAGTTGGACAGGAACCACGGATCGATGCCGCTGAGCCCGTGGATATCCTCGACGGAGACATCCGCGTGCAGCAGCAGGCGAATCTGATGAAGCCGGTGCTCGTTGGGGATGGCGATCAGACTCTTGAGCACGGGCACATCCACCGGTTCCCCAGTGAGCACAGGGTCTTGTGCATAGAGGCCGTAACCCTCCCGACCGACCTCCAAGCTCCGACACGCCTTTTGGAATGACTCCTTGAACGTCCTGCCGATGGCCATGACCTCACCCACCGACTTCATCTGGGTGGTCAGGGTCTGATCCGCCTCACGGAACTTCTGGAAGGCCCACTTGGGAAACTTGACCACGCAGTAATCGATGGAAGGTTCGAAGCACGCGGGGGTCTCTCGGGTGATGTCGTTGGTCAGCTCGTCCAGGGTGTAGCCCACGGCGAGCTTGGCCGCGATCTTGGCGATCGGAAAGCCCGTGGCCTTCGAAGCCAGCGCCGAAGACCGGGAGACCCGCGGGTTCATCTCGATGACTACCAGCCGACCGTCCTTGGGGTTGACCGCGAACTGGACGTTGCTCCCTCCAGTCTCCACGCCAATGGCACGGATGATCTGGATCGCCGCGTCCCGCATGGTCTGGTACTCGCGGTCGGTCAGCGTCTGGGCCGGAGCGACCGTCACGCTGTCCCCCGTATGAACCCCCATGGCATCGATGTTCTCGATGCTGCAGATGATGACGACGTTGTCGTTCTTGTCGCGCATCACCTCGAGCTCGAATTCCTTCCACCCGATCACGGCCTCCTCGATGAGGATCTCGCTGATGGGGGAGAGCTCGACCCCGCGGGACGCGATGTCATCGAACTCCTCCTGGTTGTAGGCGATCCCTCCGCCCGATCCTCCCAGGGTGAACGCCGGTCGAATGACGCAGGGCAACCCCACGTCCTCGCGGATCGCGCGCGCCTCCTCGAGCGAGTAGGCCAGCCCGGAGCGAGGCACCTCCAATCCGCACTCTTCCATCACCCGCTTGAAGGCGCTGCGATCCTCCGCGCGGTGGATCACCTCCGCCGTGGCCCCGATCATCTCGACACCGTGGGCTTCAAGGACCCCGCTCTCCGCCAGCTCGATGGCGACGTTCAGGGCCGTCTGGCCGCCGAGGGTCGGGAGGACCGCGTCGGGCTTCTCCTCGGCGATGACCTTGGTCACGAACTCCGCGGTGATCGGCTCGATGTAGGTCGCATGAGCCATCTCCGGGTCGGTCATGATGGTCGCCGGGTTGGAGTTGACCAGGATCACCCGGTACCCCTCCTCCTTCAGCGCCTTGACCGCCTGGGTCCCGGAATAGTCGAATTCGCAGGCCTGACCGATCACAATCGGCCCGCTTCCTAGGACCAGGATAGAAGAGAGATTTTCGCGCTTGGGCATGCGGATACAGGTCGCGGCCGCGACGTGTTTCGAAGATTATGCACCCACAGCTTGCAGGCACAAGTCATGGGCCCGGGTCCAGCCCCGCACCTGTCCGGTCAGTAGCGATCCAGTTGCCGGATCTCGGCCTCCACCTGACTCTTGAGCCCCTGATCCGAAGCCGGGTCGAGGATTCCCAGCAACGCTCGGAGCCCCACCAACCGGAATCTGGGGGTATCCAGCAGGCCGCTGGCCCCGCTCCCCCGCTCTCCGAAGGAGTTGGGGGACAGGGCCCTCATCTCCAGCAAGACGATCCGGGCCGCGACCACGTCACCGTCGAGTTGCTTGAGCCGGCCCCAGAAGGCCAGCGCAGGCACCCGACGGGGCCCGGAGGCCAGGGCGGGCTCGAGCATCAGCCGGAGGTCTCGGCCGGCCTGCTCCGCCAGGGCTGGGTCGATCCGACGGGCCAGTTCATAGCGCAGCAGCAGCATCTCCGCGATCAACCAGTAGTCCCGAGAGCCCGGCGAGGCGATCCGCCACCTTCCCGCTTGACCGGCCAGGCCGTCCCAGGCCCGGTTGAGGCCTTCCAGAGCCTCCCGTTCCTGCCCCTCTCTGATCTTGAGGCTCGCCAGCGCACCCCGGACGACGGCGCCGAGGGGCTCGCTTCGCTCACAGACCTCGGCAGCGGCGGTGAGGCAGGTTCGCGCGTCCTCCCAACGCTTCATCTCCAGCAGTTCGAGCCCCAGGATCCCCCTGACACGCCCCTGGTTCCGAGGATATCCCTCGGTCATCTCCACCAGGAGCTCCCGCAGCGGGACCGAATACTGGAGGTCTCCCAGCTCCGTCGCCCAGACCGCGGCTCGTCCCACGAGCTGCGTGAAGGTGTAGTTGAACTTGTGGAAGCGCGGGTGACGCACCCGATTCTCCCTCAGGGCGTACAGGATCTCGAGCGCCTGGGGCGTCAGCTCGGAGAGTCGGGCCTGGGAGAATGCGTACCAGTTCTCGGGGTCCTGGCGCCGAGATAGCTCCGCGACCGCCAGCTCCAACTCACCGAGAGTCTCCAGGAGCCTCAACTCGTCTGGCAATTCAGCGGCGTCGATGGGGAATGTGAGCCTGGTCGCAATCCTGAGCAGCGCCTCCGGAGCCAGGGCGGGAGGGGCGGGAGTCTGGAGGCGACCGCGCGCCACGCTCACCACCCGCTCGCGGAAGGACGGGAACCTCCCGCGGCTCTTCCTGGCCTCGTGCAACGCCTGTTCCTGTTGCCAGAGGTCATAGCCGTAGAGGACCAGACGGGCCGGGTCCGGCTCCAGGTCTGGCACGAACCCCAGGCGCTCCGAATCCACCATGAAGAGGCTACGGCGGGACTGAACACCGGCGTGGGCTTCCGCCGTGCCACGCAGGCAAACGGCCCCGATCACCACCGCCACGACGACCCCCGCGACACGGACCGACCGCCCCCTGACCACGGACAATCCCAGCGCCAGCAAGGTCACCGCAGGCAGGAGCGGCAGGCAGGCCGCAGCCCGGTCCCCGGGTACCCAACCGGGGAGAACGAACGGCGCCGCCCCAGCGAGTCCGGCGAGCCCAGCCAGGAAGACACCGCGAGCGATCCCGGCGGTGAGCATGGCGAAAGCGAGCAGCAGTCCCCAGACAGAGAGTCCAGCCATGATCGGCCAGAAGCCGCCTGTCACGGCCTCAAAACCAGTCGGCAACAGGTCACGGGGTTGATTGAAGAACGCCAGGATCGGCGAGGACGCCAGCAACTCCAGGGCCCACCGCGAGCGATGCGGCCCGACGGAGCCATGAATGGGCGGCGCCGTCAGGGAGCCGCTCACCACGAGACCGTCGCCGATCGCGAGCAAGATCATGGCCCCCCCGACGACGACCGTGAAGCGGAAGGCGGCTCGGGAATCGGCCTGGGTCGACTGCCGTGATCTCGAATTGGCGGCTCCGAGCCACAAGCACGGCAGGACCGCCGGCAGCAGCAGGATCAAGGCCGGGTGCGCCGCGGCGGCCATGGCACCCGCCGCGGCACCCAAGAGCCGCGACAGCACGTTGACCGACAACGCGAGAAGGCAGGCAAGGAGCAGGAGTCCCAGAGCGAGGAGGAGAGTCGCTCCCCCCGCGATCAGTTGGAACGCGAGCTGCGCCGGCAGCACCGCGAACAGCACCGCCGGCGTGAGGGCTGCCACCTCGTTGGGACAGCTCCAGGTGATCCGCAGGAAGGACTCGAGTGCGAGGAACAGCAGCACCGCCACGCAACCGGCCATCAGGGCCGTGGCAAGGCCGGGGCCTCCGAGGAGCAGCTCCTGCAGAGCTCCGGGGGTGTGCTCGAATCCCGCCAGCCCCACATGGGATGGCCCATCCAGGTACGGGCGCAGGTCATAGGGGCCTGAGCCCCCACCCTCCATTGCCTCCAGGTGGCCGACCCACGCCCCGCTGAGGCCGACCACGAAGACTCCCACCGCCATGGGCAGGACGACACGGAGCCGCCGCACCGGGACAATTACCTTGCTCGGACCGCCCTCAACTTGCATGCAACTGGCCGCTCGCGAGAATATAGGTGCGTCCCATGGCACGAGGACCGTAACACGGAAACGGTCGGGTCAACGAGCGGCGCGGGCGGAGGACTCCTCGCGGGAGGTCGACCATAGACAACCATGACACAAAGGGAGCGGCGCGGTCCGGCGGCATACCGGGCAACCTGCGCCAGGCCACCGCCCGCTTCGCCCAACGGCCGGCCCTCGTCGGCAACAAGAACTGCCAATTCGAAGCGCTGACCTACGAGTCCCTCTGGGAGAAGGTGGATCGCTTCGCCGCTGGACTGCTGGGGCTGGGATGCAACCCCGGAGACCACGTCGCGCTGGTGGCGGAGAACTCTGACCTCTGGTTGATCTCCGATCTGGCGTTGCTCTCCCTCGGCGCCGTCGATGTGCCTCGAGGCGGCGACGCGTCTGCCGACGAGGTCGAGTTCTGTGTGGGTCACGCCCGCTGCCGGGCGGCCATCGTCGAATCCGCGGCACACGTGGAGAAGCTCGGAGCGACCAGGGAGAGACTCAACTGGATCGTGGTCCTGAAAGGCGACGCGCCAGAGGGCGCGCACACCTTCAACAGCGTGATGGAATTGGGGACGGCCAAGATCGCGGAGGAGCCCTCTGCGATCAGTGACCGCGTAGCGTCCATCGACCCCAACTCCCTGGCCACCATCATCTACACCTCCGGCACCACCGGGAACCCCAAGGGGGTGATGCTGACCCACGCCAACATCGGACACAACGTGGCCGCGCTCCCCAGCGTCGTGGACTTCGAACCCTACGGGCGCTTCCTGTCCTTCCTCCCCTCCTGGCACGTCTTCGAACGCGCCGTCGAGTACGTGGTCCTGGAGCAGGGCCTGGAGATCCACTACGGCAGCAAGTGGACCCTGAAGGAGGACTTCAAGCGGATCAGACCCCAGTTCGTTTGTGGGGTCCCGCGAGTATGGGAGACCTTCTACACAGCCCTCGTCACCGCCATCGACAAGCAGCCCTCCGCGATCCAGAAGCTGGTGCGAGGGGCGCTCAACGGGAGCAAGGTCCATGTGGACGCCGGCAGAAAGCGACGTGGCGTCTGGCTCGACGGTTCAGAGGTGACCCGTCCGTCGGCCATGGCCACGCTGGGTCTGGGCCTGACCCAGTTGCTGACCTGGGTCCCCCACCGTGTGGCGGACCTGTTGGTCTACAAGAAGCTCCGGGCGGCCCTGGGCGGCAAGCTGGGAGCGGCGGTCTCCGGCGGCGGCCCTCTCCCGGCCCATGTGGACGAGTTCCTCACGCGCGCGGGGATTTCCCTGCTCAACGGCTACGGCCTCACCGAGTCAAGCCCGGTGATCTCCGTCCGTGACGCCCGACGCAACGTCCTCGGGACCATCGGCCGTCCCGTCCCCAACACCGAGGTCCGCATCGTCGACGAACAGGGCGAGCCCGTCGAGGCGGGACAGAGAGGCGTCATCCAGGCCCGCGGCCCTCAGATCATGCGAGGCTACTTCGAGAACCCCAGCGCCACCTCGGCGGCGCTCTCGTCCGACGGCTGGCTCGACACCGGTGACGTAGGGATGCTCTCGTCGGAGGGGGACATCCTGATCACCGGCCGGGCGAAGGACACCATCGTCCTCCGCGGCGGGGAGAACGTAGAGCCCGAGCCCATCGAGACCACCCTGTGCTCCTCCGCCTCCATCGCCGAAGCGCTGGTAGTGGGGCACGGTCAGAAGACCCTGGGGGTCCTGGTGGTGCCCGAACCAGGCAGCGTCGCGACGGCGGTCGGGCTCCCCGGCCTCCCGTCCACGGAGACCGTCGCGCGGCATGAGCAAGCCAAGGCCCACATTCGGGAAGAGGTCAAGCGCCTGGTCTCCCGCCAGCGGGGCTACCGCAACTTCGAGCGGATTGGACAGGTCCACCTCCTGGAGGAGCCCTTCACCGTCGACGAGGGCACCCTCACCGCCACCATGAAGAAGCGGCGCCAGGTCATCGAGCGCAAGTACGCGGACGTCATCACCGACCTGTTCGAGGAAGCGTGACCCGGCCAGGTAATGGCCGCGGCCTGATCACGAGAACACGGCGCCGCCGTTGACATCGAGGTTCACCCCCGAGATCTGCCTCGCATCGGATGAAGCGAGGAACACAACAGCGGCGGCGATGTCATCCGGGCTGCTGACCCGACCAGTGGGGATGGTGGCTGCGATCGCCGCTCCGTCGGAGTCGGCGAGCACGCTCCGGGTCATGTCCGTGAGGACCCACCCAGGCGAGACCACGTTGCAGGTGATGCCCTGGGGAGCGAGCTCCCCGGTGAGGCTGCGGGACCAGGCCAGCAACGCTCCCTTGGAGGCAGCGTAATGACTGTGGCCCGCCTCGCCCCGCACGCCGGCGGTGGATCCGATGCTCACCACCCGCCCCCACCTCTCGGCTTCCATGTCAGGGATCACGCACCTCGTCACCTGCATGACGCCCTTGAGGTTCACGTCCAGCATCTGATCCAGATCCCCATCTTCCAGGTCAGCCGCTGAGGCCTCCCGTCGATTCCAGATTCCGGCGTTGTTCACCAGAATGTGGACGGGCCCGAGTCGCTCACGGATCAGGCGGACCGCATCCGCCGCGCTGTCCGGGTCGCCGCTACTCAGCCGGACGATCTCACAGACACCCCCCGACGCCCGGATCTGCTCCGAGACCTCGAGAGCCGCCGCTTCATCCCGGTTCCAGGTGAGGCCAACGCGCGCGCCCGCGGCCGACAGGCGGAGGGCGCAAGCCCTCCCGATCCCTCGACCACCACCCGTCACCAACGCCGAACGCCCCGTCAACTCGGTCATGCTCTCGGTCCTCCTGACTCGAGGTCCCCATCTTGCCCCACGCTTTACCCACCGATCGACCGTTGTTAGTATCCCGTGGACACCCTCACAGACTTAACCCTATGCTGTTTGCCGCGTTGCGGCGCAAGAGTCGAACCCGAAATGACCACGCAGAGCACCCTGATCCCTCTCGAGTCTGGCGTTCGCACGGACGAAGCAGCCCGCCGGATTCGTGAGTTGAAGACGTCCCTTGGCTCGCAGCTGCTGATCCTGGGCCACCACTATCAGGTGGACGAGGTGATCGAGTTCGCGGACCACACCGGCGACTCCTTCAAGTTGGCGAAGCAGGCCTCTGAAGCCCGCGACGCCCGCTTCGTGGTCTTCTGCGGAGTCCACTTCATGGCGGAGTCCGCCGACATGCTCTCAGAGAGCGAGGTCGCGGTGGTGCTGCCGGATCTGGCCGCCGGGTGCTCCATGGCGGACATGGCAAACGCGGATCAGGTGGAGACCTGCTGGGAGATCCTCACCGATGGGGGCAAGCGGGATGACCTGGTGCCCATCACCTACATGAACTCCTCCGCGGCCATCAAAGCGTTCTGCGGCCGGAACGGCGGCGTGGTCTGCACGTCATCCAACGCTCAGGCGGTGATCACCTGGGGGTTCGAACAGGGCCGTCGACTGCTGTTCCTGCCGGACCAGCACCTGGGTCGCAACATCAGCCACGAGCTCGGTGTGCCGCTGAACGACATGGCCGTCTGGGATCCCCACGCACTGCCGGACACCAACATGGACCAGGGCTGTGGCGACGCCCGCGTGGTCCTGTGGAAGGGGCACTGCTCGGTTCACACGAAGTTCCTGCCGGAACACGTGGACCAGGTCCGCGAGGCCATGCCCGACGTGCAGGTCATCGCGCACCCGGAGTGTCCCTTCGAGGTCGTGCAGAAGGCAGACGCCCACGGGTCCACGGAGAAGATCATCCAGGCCGTCAGCAATTCACCGGCGGGATCAAGATGGGCCGTCGGGACCGAGATCAATCTGGTGTCCCGCCTCGCGAAGCAGAACCCGGACAAGACCGTGGTCTCCCTCTCCGGCATCAACTGCCTCTGCTCGACCATGTACCGCATCGACCTCCCGCACCTGCTCTGGGTGCTCGAGAACCTCCGCGAGGGACACGTGGTCAACCAGATCTCGGTGGACCCGGTCACACGACAGGACGCGCTCCTGGCCCTGGACCGCATGCTGGCCCTGCCCTGAGCCAGCCTCACGGCTCTACCTGAAAGCGGGATTGTCACTACGATGTGAGGACACCGTCCGTCGCGGCGTCGCCGCGCGCATACCTGCTACAGGAGCTCGTCAGCATGTCCCCATCCCGCACCACCATCGCCATCCTCCTGACCGCAGCCTTGGCCGGATGTGCAGCTCAAGAGCGCTCCGATCGCGGCGACAACCGGGACGCGTCCCGCGGGGACAAGCGAGACCAGATCAAGCCCTACGACGAGGTGATCACCAAGGAGGCGACGACCGCCAAGGGTGTCTTCCTGTGCCACCAGCTGGACGGGAAGCTCTTCTACGAGATCCCATCTTCGCAGTTGGGCGAGGAGTTCCTCTGGGTGACTCAGATCGCCCGCACGCAAGCCGGTCATGGCTACGGGGGCACTGCGGTCGGAAACCGGGTGGTCCGCTGGGTGCTCAAGGGCGAGGACGTCCTGCTGCGCGACGTGAAGTACAAGATCCGAGCCGGACGTGAAGACACCGTCGGCTTGTCCGTCGCCGCCACCTCCCTCGAACCCATCATCGCCACCCTCCCGGTCAAGGCCTGGGGCAAAGGCCGCGCCCCGGTCATCGAGGTCTCGGACCTGTTCAAGGGAGACCTCCCTGAGTTCAGCGCCCGGCGACGCCTCGGTGCATCCTCCGCAGACAAGAAGCGCACCTTCATCGAGAGCACGCGCTGCTTCCCTCGCAACATCGAGTCCAAGGTCACCGTGACGTACAAGTTGTCCGGGAACTCCCCACCGCCGCGCAGAGGCCGGGGAGCGCGCCGGGACCTAAGCCAGGGAGCGGTCACGGTGCTGCTCCACCACAGCATGGTGCGGCTGCCGGAGCGTCCCATGACCCCTCGTCGCCACGACGAACGGGTCGGGTTCTTCACCGTGTCCTTCGAGGAGTACGCGGGAGAGGAGCACGCCGTCGAAGAGGTGAAGTACATCACCCGCTGGCGCCTCGAGAAGCAGCACCCCGACGCCGCGGTGTCCGATCCGGTCAATCCCATCGTGTTCTACGTCGGGCGCGGCGTGCCGCAACGGTGGCGCCCCTGGGTCAAGAAGGGGATCGAAGCCTGGCGGCCGGTCTTCGAGGCGGCGGGCTTCAGCAACGCCATCCTCGCCAAGGACCCGCCGAGCAAGGAGCAGGAGCCCCACTGGGACGCGGAGGACGCTCGCTACTCCAGCATTCGCTGGCTCCCGTCCACGGTAGAGAACGCCATGGGTCCCCACGTGCATGACCCGCGCACCGGGGAGATCCTCGAGGCGGACATCATCATGTACCACAACGTCCTCAAGCTCTGCCGCGACTGGTACTTCGTCCAGGCTTCACCCAGCGACCGGCGAGCCCAGGACCTGCCGCTCCCGGACGACCTCATGGGCGAACTGCTGGCGTACGTCGTCACCCACGAAGTCGGACACTCCCTCGGATTTCCACACAACATGAAGGCCTCCAGCGGTTACTCCATCGAGCAACTGCGGGACCCCGAGTGGACGAGGAAGTGGGGCACGGAGGCCTCCGTCATGGACTACGGGCGCTTCAACTATGTGGCCCAGCCGGGAGACAACGCCGCGCTCATCCCCACCATCGGCCCCTACGACTTCTTCGCCGTGAAGTGGGGCTACGCCCAGTACCCGGACGCTGCCTCAGAAGCCAGGGCGGCCCGGGCCCTCATCACCGCCCAACTGCAGGACCCCATGCTCCAGTTCGGTGGCCCCAACAGCAGCCAGGACCCGTCCCAGCAGACTGAGGACCTGGGCTCTGACACCATCGAGGCGACGAGGCTGGGCCTCATGAACATCAACCGGGTCGCCGGCTATCTGGTCAAGGCCTGCTGCAAGCCCGGCAAGGACTACGACCTGCTCCGGAACATGTACGAGCAGCTGATCGCTCAGCGGAACCGCGAGCTCGGGCACGTCGCCAACATCGTCGGCGGCATGGTGGAGAAGAAGTTCAACTACGGTGACGCAGACCGTGTGTTCCACCCGGTCGATCGTGCGCGCCAGAAGGAAGCGGTGGAGTTCCTCAATCGCCACGCGTTCAACACGCCGAAGGAGCTGCTGGACCCGGACATCTTGTGGCGACTGGAGACCAACGGCGCGGCAGACCGGATCCTGGCAGGCCAGAAGAGGCTCTTGCGGAGTCTCATCAACGAACGACGCATCAAGCGCATGGCCGAGCACGTCGCCATGTCTGGCGAAGAGGCCTATCCGGCAGACGAGATGCTCGCCGATATCCGCAAGGGGATCTGGTCACAGGTCGGCCGGACACCCTTCGGCACCGTGACTGTAGACCTCTATCGACGCAACCTGCACCGCGCCCACGTGGAGATCCTGGCCGCAGAGATCCACAAGGCATCAGCCACCAGCGATCTACCGGCCCTCACCCGAGGGGAGTTAGAGCGGATCGCCACGATGATCGAGCGCGCAGTCAAGATGACCCCCGTCAACGAGATCACCGCCCGTCACCTCAAGGATCTGAAGAAGCGGATAGCGGACATCCTCGACGGCAAGGACAAGTCCAAGTCGGGTCCGGCAGACTCCTGAGCAGCCGTTCATCGTGGCTCCGAGACGCCGCCGCCCCCAGGATCAGAGCCGCGCCATCAACTGATCCATAGCGCGGCCGATCCCCTCCCCCACCGCCGCCGGGCCAGGACCGAGCATGTAAGCGGGGGTGCAGATGATGCCACGGGCTTCGTCGATGATGACCTCGTTCACCGCACAAGCTCGGTGGGCCTGCCCCAAGGCCTCAACCGCGGCGGCAGTGTCCTCGTCAGCCCCAATCGACAGCGTCACATCGCTGATACCGTGACGCTTGAGCGCCGCGGCGAGGACCGCAGGTGAGATGCAGATGGCTACCAGCGGCTTGTTGGCTGCCACGCACTCCCCGATAAGGCGCACCAGATCCGGATTCACGTCGCACTCGGGTCCCTTCAAGGCAAAGTCGGACAGGTTCTTGGCGACGCCGTAGCCCCCTGGGATGACCACGGCGTCCAGGGCAGCCGCCGAGACCCTCGCCATGTCCTCCACCGTGCCCCTGGCGATCCGAGCGGCCTCGGTGCGCACGTTGCGCACCTCCTCCGTGGGTTCCCCAGCGCCATGGTCAACCACGTGAAACTGGTCCCGATCCGGTGCCATGCACACCACCTCGGCTCCGTGTCGGTCCAGGTGATAGAGAGTCAGGACCGCTTCATGGATCTCCGAACCATCGAGGTAACCACAACCAGCGAGGACGACTCCGATCCGTGGCATGACGAGACTCCAGCAACACAAACCAGGTGACGGCGCGAGGCGGCGATCTACGTGTCGCCACCGCTCTCCGCCGGCTCTGCGGAAGCTATCACGGCCCCGCCAGGGGGCTCAAGTCAGCGAGGAGGCGCGGTAGGAACTTGTCTTCGATCACAGTAAGGTCTGCGTCCGGATGGACACCACGACGTCGATGATCCAACTCCTTGGAGGGATCGCCCTCCTGGTGGCGGGTGCGGAGGTGTTGGTACGAGCCGCGTCAATGTTCGGGTTGCGCCTGGGGATGCGGCCCTTGACGGTGGGCGCCACCATCGTGGCCTTCGGCACCTCGGCACCGGAGTTCCTGGTATCCGTCGTCGCCGGCATCCAGGGGGAACCCGGCATCGCCCTGGGGAACCTCCTGGGTTCCAACGTTGCGAACATCGGCCTGGTGTTAGGGCTCGCGGCCATCATCCGCCCCTTCCCGGTATCGCGCCGTGACCTGAGGATCGAAGCGTCCTTCGTCCTCCTCGCCACGGCCCTGCTCCCCCTGATGGCCCTGGACCGCACGGTCCAGCGCTGGGAGGGCTGGGGGCTGTTGGGGCTGTTCGTCGCCTTCCTCTCGCTGTACGTGATCCGGCCTCAGCGCGACGCCTCGACGGCGAAAGCGGAGGCTCCCGAGACCTCCGGGTCCGTCACCGCGAACATCTTCTTCATCCTCCTGGGGTTGGGCATGCTCATCTTCGGGTCGGACCTGGTCATCGACGGCGCCATCGGCCTCGCCGAGGCGTTCGGGCTCCCCCGAGCAGCGGTCGCCGCGACCGTCGTGGCCGTCGGCACGTCCCTGCCAGAGGTCACCACTTCCGTGGTGGCGGCGCTGAAAGGGCAGCACGATCTGGTGATCGGCAACGTGCTCGGGTCCAATGTCTTCAACCTGCTCTTCGTCCTTGGGCCAGCGGCCATCTTCAGCGGGCACGGACTCCCCGTGGGTGAGTTCGAGGTCGAACGCCTGATCCCGCTGCTGGCGGTGATGACGGTGACCTTGGGGGTGTTCATGTACACCCGGTCGACCCTCTCCAGGTTGGAGGGGTCCATGCTCCTGCTGTTGTACGGGGTGTTCCTCTACCTCATCTAGGGCACCAGCGCGGCGACCTGACCGGCTCAATCCAGTACCAGGAACCGGGACCGCCGTTCGACACACGCGGCGATGGCCTCCCGCACGCGACGGATGCTCCGCTCTGCCGCCGTCGTCAGTCCGACCCCCCCAGCCAAGTAGCCTGCGATGGCGGTCGAGAGCGCGCAGCCCGTGCCTCGAGGGCTCGACCCCATGACCCGCGGTCCTTCGAATCGAACCGGACCTGCGGCCGTGTAGAGCGTGTCCACCACCGTCGACCCTGAGCCGTGGCCTCCCTTCACCAGGACCGCGGAGGCGCCCCGCTGCAACAGGTTCTCCGGCGTCTCTCCCATGGCCTCCAGCTCCATGAGATTGGGGGTCAAGAGCGAGCAGAGCGGCACGAGCGCATCGAGGAGCGACCGCAGCCCGGCGTCATCGAGCAAGCGCGCCCCTCCGGAAGCGGCGACCACTGGGTCCAGCACCACGGGGATCTCCATGGATGCCAGCTGTTCCGACACGGCCTCGACGATCTCGGCTCTGTGCAGCATCCCGATCTTCACGGCGCCCAGGGCGCCGGTGGCGCGAGCGGCAGAGATGCCCTCGGACACCGACACGGCGCTCACAGGGCTGAGATCCAGGAGGCGTTCGCTGGTCTGGCGGGTGTACGCCGACACGACGCCGATCCCCTCCCCACCGATGGCTCCCAGGTGACGAAGATCTGCTTCGAGACCGGAGTACGCCAGGGGGTCAGACCCGGCGACCACGAGAACGGAGGCGATCACTCTTCGCTGCCGGGGTCCTCGCCGAATAACCCCGGCTCATCCTCACCCGGTCGAAAGCAACGTCGGCATCGCGCCTCGTACGAATCCGAGCCGCCGACCACGATCTGCCCGCCCCGCTTGGACAATCGCTGATTTCGCACCGCCGGATTGCCGCAGATGACACAGATGGCGAGGCTCTTGGTGATGTACTCCGCCTCTACCAGCAACGCCCGGATGGTCTCGAACGGCTCGGCGCGATAGTCCTGCTCGAGCCCAGCCACGATCACCCTCACCCCGCGCTTCGCCATCCGCCGGCAGACCTCCACGAGGGTGGGCTCGAAGAACTGCGCCTCGTCGATCCCCACGACCTGAACAGCCGTGGGACAGTGATCGAGGATCTCCTCCGCTCGGGCGACGACCCGGGACGGGATGCGCTGGTCGGAATGAGACACGATGTCCGCGTCGTCATAACGACGGTCGATGGCTGGCTTGAAGATCCGCACGTTCTGCTGGGCGATGCGAGCACGGCGAAGGCGGCGGATCAACTCCTCCGTCTTGCCGGAGAACATGCTTCCGCAGATGACCTCAATCCAACCGGTTCCCTGGGGAGTCAAGTACATGGCGCCGCCATGATATCCGTTGGAACCGGACCCGGCGCCCTATCGGCCGGGATGGACCCGAACCTCGTAACCGGCGTCCGCCACCAATGGCCGCGCCGAGTCCGCCTCCTCACCGAGAGCGCTCAGGAACCGATCCCAGAGCTCGGTCACGATCCGGACGTAAGTCTCTTTGGAATCGTCAACAAGCTGGACCCGACCGGCCGCCATGGTGTCGTGGCCGCCTCCGACGCCTTCGTCTCTCAAGACCGCCTTGACCAGCTCCCCGGCGTCCCTCGTCGGATGAGCCGTCCGGACACTCAGGTAGATCCGGCTGCCGTGCACACCGAAACAGACAGACCAGTCCATGCCCTCGAGCCTGATGAGTCGATCCGCCACCTCGGCGACCATGTCGGAGTACGGCATCCGACCGATCTCCGTCATCACCGCGTTGCTGTAGGTCCGCGCACGTCCAACGGCAGCACCGAAGCACTCGAAGTACTCCCGCGAGAGTGACGGAGTCTCGATCTGGGCGAGGATCTTGCGATCGATCTTCGGCAGCAGCCAGTCGTAGGCCTCCACGTCCCACGGACCGGTACGACGGGACAGATCGTTGGTGTCGGTCTTGAGCCCGTAGAACAGCGCAGTGGCCAGGTCCGGAGGCGGGTTGACCCCGGCCTCACGAAGGTACTCAGTGAGGATCGTCGAGGTGGCGCCGTACTCCGGCCGGATGTCCACATACGACACGTTGTTGCTCGAAGCGGACAGGGGATGGTGATCGATGACCCCGAGCACCGGGACGCCTTGCTGTGGCAGGAATCCGTAGTCCGGCTGGCAATCCACGAGCAAGATGCCGTCGTAACTGGCTTCGTGGATCTCGGAGGCGTGCTTCAACTCGGACGCCACGAGCTTCATGAGCATCCGGTTCTCCGCTCGCCCGACGATGCCGCGATAGCACGCGACCACCTCTTTGCCGTAGCACTCGGCGATCAGGTGGCGCAGCGCCAAGGCTGCGCCCACGGTGTCCGGATCCGGGTTCAGGTGGCTGTAGATCAGGATCCGCTGCGCGCCCTCAAGGGCGCTGGCAAGAGCGGAGCGGATGACCGGTTGGCCGGCCGCATCGTCGGTGATGACGACACGCGCGTTCGGGTCATCCGATGGGACGGCTGCATCGCGTCGCATCACCCTTGCATGCTATCAGGTAGCAGGGCCACGTATCGCCCATGGGACACGTTCGCCACACGCCCGGGCCACAGGATCAGGGTCCAGCCCAGCCGCCAGGAGAACCAGGTCCAGGCCATCTCCAAGTGTCGCAAAGTACTCCTCGTGAGAGCCTTGCGACAACTGGTTCAAGGCCGCCCCGATGTTCTTCAAGCCCAGATCGTCCAGCACCCAGCGGACCACCTCAGGTCGCAGGGGATGTCCCTCCTCGGTGGAAGCGAGGAGCAGGAACCGGAGCCCAGGGTGGGCGGTCGCCAGACCATGAAGACGTCGGCAGAGCCGATCCGCCAGCCCCTCCTCCGAGAGCCCCTCCGGCATGGAAGGTGACACCGGCAACACCAGGCGGGGACAGTTCAATCGCGCGCATCCTCGCACCGTCGCCAACAGCCCGGCGAGCGCTGACCGACCATCCTCCGCATCCAGAGGCGCCATGGGGTCCCCGTCCCCTCCCCCGAAGAGACCACCGACGACCGCGACCACCGGCCGACCTGACGCCTGCACGGCAGCGGCGACATCCCTCAAGGGCTGGACCTCCAGAGCCTCAAGGACGAACGCTCGCGGTTGCAGCTCCTCCAGTCCGACGATGCCGGCGGCCAGGCCAAGGGCCCGGGTCACCGGGCTCCGGGTCGTCACCGCATAGGACGGGGTCAAACAGCGACCTCGTCACCGAAGGACTCCTCGTCGTGAGCGCTCAACTCCGGGTCGAGCACGTCAGCGATGAACGCGGTCACCTGGGACGCCGCCCTCCCTGTGAAGCGGCGCGCGTCCAACTCAGGCTCCGTGGCGCGGAGGACCGGTCCGAGATCCGGATGATCCGAGATCCGTTGGAAGAAGTCGTTCTCCCCACCCTCCACCTTGAGTCGCTCCGCCGCCTCGAGCGCGGCGGTCCTGATCGCGTCGTGAAGTTCCTGGCGATCGCCTCCCTCCCGGGTGGCGCGCATCATCAGCTCCTCCGAAGAGATGAAAGGGAGTTGTTCACGAACCCGGCGGGCGATCACTCCCTCCTGCACCACCAGCCCCGAGGTCACGTTGAGCAACAACTCTAGGATGGCGTCAGCGCAGAGGAACCCCTCCCCCAGCGCCAGCCGCCGATTGGCGGAGTCATCCAGGGTCCGCTCCATCCACTGCGTGGCGGTCGTGAGGGGCGGGTTCTGAGCCACGGTGATGAGCCAGCGGCTGAGGGCCGCGATTCGCTCGGACCGCATGGGGTTGCGCTTGTAGGCCATGGCGGAGGAACCCACCTGCTTCTTACCGAACGGCTCTTCGACCTCTTGGAGGTGGGAGAGCAACCGGACATCAGATGAGAGCTTGCCCGCGGATTGCGCTAGGCCGGAGAGCGCGTCCAGGACACGGCTGTCCTGCTTGCGAGTGTAGGTCTGCCCCGTGAGCGGCCAGACCCGACTGAAGCCCATGCGCTCCGCCACCTTCTGGTCGAGCTGAACGACCTTCTCCTCGTCCCCGTCGAAGAGCTTCAAGAACGAGTCTTGGGTCCCGGTGGTCCCCTTCACACCTCGGAAACGGAGGTCCTCCAGGGCCCGCACCACCTCCCGATGATCTTCCAGGAGGTCCTGCATCCACAGCGCGGCGCGCTTGCCGACGGTGGTGAACTGGGCCGGTTGAAAGTGGGTGTAGCCGACGGTGGGCAGGTCCTTCCACTGCAGACAGAAGCCGCGCAGGTTACGCAGGATCGCGCGCAACTTCCGAGCGACGAGCGACAGTCCGTCCCGAACCTGGATGATCTCGCTGTTGTCGGTGACGAAGCACGAGGTGGCCCCCAGGTGCAAGACCTTGCCGGCGTCGGGACACTGCTCCCGGAACGCATAGACGTGAGCCATGACGTCGTGGCGCAGCTCCCGCTCCAGCTCCTGGGCCCGCTCGAACGGGATGTCCTCGACCCGCTCCTTCATGGCGGCGAGCTGCTCGGGAGTGATGGGGAGCCCGAGCTCCGCCTCGCTCTCGGCCAGCGCCAGCCAGAGCCGACGCCAGGTGGTGAACCGGAATCGCGCCGAGAACAGTCGCTTCATGGCCACGCTGGCGTAGCGACCGGCCAACGGGTTCTCGAAGGTGTCGTATGCGTCGCTCATGGGATCATCCATCCAGCCGGCCGGTGTCTTCCATGCAACCGTCGGAGCAGAATGACGGGCGCCCCATGGGGCATGGGACCAGGGACTCGCACTCCGGCGCAGGACACGAGAGGACCCGGAACAGTCCGTCAGTCGCTCCGGGATAAGCAGGGTCCGAGAGCCTCATGTCGGCGTACCGGCAGAAGTGGTAGGTCGCGCGCTGGACCAGGTGCCGGATGGCCGAGGTCCCGCGATTCCATCCATCGGTCATGGCCACCGGCGAGAGGTACAGCAGCCGCTCTCCACGACGACGCAGCTCCGTGGAGAACTCGCGCCAGTCTGATCGATGTCGCCAGTCCACCAACCTCAACTCCAGGGAGGCGAGCACGGGGTTGATGAGGTCCGTGTCCAGCAACTCACCGGTCTCGAGGTTGTTGTAGTTCGCCCGCAACGCCGTCACGTTGTTATGGAGATAGGCCAGGGCCTTGCTCTTTGGCCACGCCTCCGCGGAGTCGAACTCTCGAGCCTCCTCCGGGATGACGTGGAGCATGGAGGAATCGGTGAGCCACTGCCCCTGCGCGTTAAGGGTGTCGATCCACACACGGTGCCCGGACTGCATGCACAGAAAGTACGTCCTGCGGCTCCGGTCTACAATGACCCCGTGAAGTCCCTGTTCTCCGAACTACGTTGCGCCCGGTGCGGCGCCGTCCACGACCCGACCCGACTCTGGAATACATGTGCGGCGGGGACCTGCGGCGGCCCCCTGCTGGCGGGTTACGACACGCACCCCGGAACCCTCGCCCTCCAGGACGTGCTCGCTCGAACCCCCGGACAGCTTCGCTGTCCCGAGCTCTACCCCACCGCCGCCGGGGCCCTCACCCCCGGACTTGGCGAGGGCGCCACGCCGCTCATCAACGCCCGTGCGGTCGCCGCCGACCTGGAGCTGGACAATCTGCTGATCAAGGACGAATCTCAGAACCCGACCCTGTCGTTCAAGGCCCGAGGCATGGCCGCCGCCCTGGCCCGGGCCGCCGAGCTGGGAGTCACGACGGTCTGCCTCCCTTCGGCGGGCAACGCCGGCGGGGCCGCGGCGGCTTACGGCGCGCTGCACGGCATCCGGGTCGTGGTAGCGGTCCCTGAGTCGACCCCCGCTGCCATCGAGGCCGAGTGCCGGGCTCTGGGCGCTGATGTGACCAGGGTCCCCGGGACCATCGCCGATGCGGGTCGCTGGATCGCCGACCACAAGGACGACGACTGGTTCAGCCTCGCCACGCTCCGAGAGCCCTACAGGGTGGAGGGGAAGAAGGTCATGGGGTTCGAGCTGCTCTATGACCTGGGAGCGCTCCCGGATGTGGTCGTCTACCCCACGGGCGGCGGCACCGGGTTGATCGGCATGTGGAAGGCATTCGACGAGATGGAGTCGCTCGGCTGGATCGGTGCTCACCGCCCCCGCATGGTGTGCGTCCAGGTCGACGGCTGCGCCCCCATGGTCCGCGCCTTCGAGGAGGGGCTGGAGACCGCGCCTGCGTGGGAGAACCCTGACCGCACGGAGGCCTTCGGCCTCCGCGTCCCGGGGGCGCTGGGAGACTTCCTGATCCTCCAGGCGCTCCGTGACAGCCAGGGCACCGCGATCGCCGTGACCGAGCAGGAGATGCTCTCGGACACCCGTCTGCTGGCGACCCGTCTGGGCCTCCACGCCTCCGCCGAAGGGGGCGCCTGCCTCGCGGCAACCCGGCGCCTCCGACGCGCCGGCTGGATCTCGCCAACGGACACGGTCGCGCTGTTCAACACCGGGCACGCGTTCAAGTACGGCCCCTGAGCGAGGTGCCGCTCAGCGGTCGATGATGTCTGCCGCGAGCCCCTCCCCGCCGGGCTTGCCATCCGAACCAAGGCTGAGGAGCGTGAAGCCACCGGAACCATCGAGGCGCATCTGATAGGGGTTGCCCCATGGATCCGTGTGGGAGACCTGGGAGTCGTAGGGGCTCGGGTGGTTGGGAGAGCCCTTGGTCAGGAATCCTGGCCACTCCGACTGTGTGGGCAAGCGCCCCTCCCACGCCTGAAACGCCGCCACCTGGGCCTCCAGCAATGCCAGGTCAGCGACCACACGGTTGACCAGGAAGCGCTCGTTCACCGCGAGCCCGGACGCCGTCACGACGGCGCCTGGCTGCACCAGGGTCATGCTCCGGGCCGGATACTCCTGCCGCAACACTCCCAGCATCAGCCATGTGGCCAGGCTGGCGCTGAGGCCCATGGCCACGGGCGCATAACCCAACGGCGAGTAGAACTCCGAGACCGACGCTCCCTCCTCAGCCCACCAACCTCGGGACATGAAACCGAACAGCGGCCCGGTCATCGTATCGGTCGTGGGGAACAGGCTCGGGTCCAGGGGGTCCATCAGCCCCGGCGACAAGGACTGCAGCACCGGCACGGTGTTGTCCAGCAAGAACCCCAACGCCCCGCTGAGGTCAGCGTAGATCAGGTTCGATTCTCGATCCTTCGGGGGCATTCGCTGCCGGAGCGCCTTGAAGTCCGCCGCATCCGCCAACCGCGGCTCCTTCATGTCGAGGCCGTGGATGAGGTTCTTCATCGCTTGCGGACAGGAGGTGATGACGAGGAACCCGTCGAGCATGGTCAACGAGAGCTTGACGTGGTGCGGTCCCGGTTGACTTGCCTCGGAGACGGCGCCGAGCCGGCTGAGATCCGCGTAGTGGATCGTGCGCCCTCGATACTGGAGCTGCTGCCAGCTGGCGCCCTCGGGCAACCCCACCCGGAGGTCGTCGATCATCTCCTCCAGCTTGGGGCGGGCCTCCGGACGAACCTGAACACAAAGCCCCAAGTCGGGGATGACGGCGGAACGAGGCCAGGATGCGTAGAACGCGTACTCCGGCCCGAGCTGCGAGATCAGCTCTCTACGGATGTCCAGACCCAGCCGCCCTCCGACTTGAGAGGTCATGCTCTCCCACCCCATGGCCGCCCGGGGGGCGTTGCGACCGAACAAGGCCATGAGCGCGTCCAGGGAAGGTCCCATCCGGACCCGACCCGCGATGAACATCCCCGTATCCGCGGGCAGGAGGTGCGGGCTCTTGAAGCCGCCGGGCACCTCCAATCCGAATGAGGCCAGCGCGAACTGCCGGGCGTTCCACTTGACGCTCAGGGTCGCATCCTGCTCATCCAGGAGACGCGCGTAGATCCGATCACGAACCCCGACGCCTTCCAGATCCACGCCATAGGCAAGGGTCCGGTAGGACGCCAGACCGCCCAGGGTCATGGCATCACGCACCGAATCCGGAGAGGTGCTCAACATGGCATCCAGGGTGCGATCGAGCGCACAGTAGCACCAGAGCAAGGTGCCCTCTCCTCGGACCTTGTCCCGCGCTTCCACGTAGACGGGACTCGTCGCCAGCGAGGACGGCAGCGGCGTGCCAGCCAACCCCAGCATGAGGCGCTCCATGGTCGCCCTGCGCGTAGCCATGACCAGATGGCCGTCATGGAAGAGGAAGTGGTAGAGCGGTCCGTCACCGGCCTGGAAGACCCGGACCCTTCGGCCTGCGATCTTCACGTAGGCGAAGGTCCCTCCCAGCTTCCTGGCGAGAATCGGCTCGAGCCGGTCCAACCCCCCGTGGATCGTCGCGAATGCCCCCGCAAGGTCCAGGGTCACGACCATGTCGGGCCCTTCAGAGTCAGGGTCAAACGGCAGGACGGAGAACGTCAGGCAGCCGTTCCACAGGTCTTGCAGGTCGTCCAGACCGAACCCCAGCTGCTCGCGCAGCTCGCCGTCCAACCCGCGCAGCTGTGCGGTCAACTCCTCCTTCAGGGGTGCGAGGAAGCGCGCCATCGCGGGATCATCGAAGAGCCGCGCGACGCCCAGCCGACCTCCGCGATCGGCGAGGATGCCCGGTGACAACTCCGCGTGGAGCAGCGCATCCTGAGGCAGCAGCGCCGGGACATCGACCTGACCTCGGACCAGGTCCGCCGACCCGCAGAACGAGGCAAGAAGCAAGCAGAGGCGCGCGCTCATTTGTCCTCCTTCTTCTTGCCTTTGCCGCCTTGAGTCTTGGGCTTGGTCTCTACCGGCGGCAGTTCTTCGAACGGGATGACGCCCTCCAGCGCCCGAGCCCGCATGGCCTCCCCTTCCCGAGCCTGCTCCACCTGCTCGGACGCCAGCAGCACCCACGCGGCCAGACCCACCGCCACCACGTAGGGCCCCGCGTAACCGGTGGGCGAATAGTAATCGACCCGGACGCCCTCCTCGATCCAACGGGTCGTACCCACGAGCCCGAACAGGTGCTCGGTCACCGTGGCCGTGTGGGGGAACGCCGCCCAATCGAGCTGGACCTCCTCCCCGGGAGGCAACAACGATTGAGCGAGGGGCACGGCGTTGTCGCAGAGGGCCTCCGCAGCGCCTCTCACATCCAGCCACACCAGGCCGGAACGACCGGCGTCCCCATCGGGTCCGGACAGACGCGACAAGACGGACACGAACGTCGGATCAGCACCCAGGCTCGGCGCATCGTCGGAGACCTGATCGATGAAGTTCTTCGCGGCCTGGGGCCAGAGCGTGACCAGCAGGCGGCCGTCGACGATGGTCCAGCTTGGGCGCTGCGGCAGCTCGAGGTCAGCGGTGAGCTCGCCCATGTCCAGCGATGCGATGGCGAACCCACGGTGCTCCTGGATCGAAGTGGGGACGTCCAAGGACCTGAGGGAGCTGGCCAGGAGCCGCTCGAAGGCCTCCGCATCCTGGAGCTGGATCAACAGGCCGAGATCGGGATACAAGGCTCTCTGAGGCCACCACGCCGCGAGCGACACCTCCGGCCCGAGCTTGGGCAGGATGTCCCCCTCAACGCTGGCGCCCATGCGATCCGCGGCGGCGGCCAGCGCATCCTGGAGCTGCCCGTGCGCGCTCGGCTCCATCCTGGCGATGACGTCCTGCGCGTGGCCCCACAACAGCCCGAGGTCAACGTTGGTGGTCGCCAGGAAGCCGGTGGAGGCCGGAACAACCTGGTGGGCGTTGGGGGCGGGCGCCCCTTCGAACGCACGACGGAGAGGGCCATCGTCCAACTTGACGAATGCCCGGTCTCGCAGGCCCTTGCCATCCAACGCCAGGCCGTAACCGACGGCCTTGATCTGGTCGACGGCGAACAACTCCAGGGGCTTCCAGACCTCCGCGCCGGTCATGGGCTCCATCATCGCTCGCAGCCGCTTGAGATCCGCGTACACCTCGACGATGGAGTCCGCGCCCACGACCTGACGTTGGACGACGGAGAAGGTCTCGGATCCGGCCAGACTGTTAGCGCGCCCGCCGCTCTTCATTCGCGTGATCACCCCCTCGAGGGTGTCTCGGTCCGTCGCCAGGAGCAGCATCCTGTCGTCGAGGAGGTACCAGGCCGGGGGGGTGCCAGGTCGCTTCGGGTCGGGGACATACCGCCGGACAGGGAGCCCCGCCACCGTGTCGTCGGTGAAGCGCCCATCGCCCCAGGCGAGCACGGCCACCTCCAGCGCGTGCATGAGGCGACGCACCATCTCGATGTCGTCCTCGAACTCCAGCGTAAGGACGGCATCAGGTACAGGAGGGCCGCCAGGCTCCAGCGGCGGGTTCAACCCGCACAGGGCGACTCCGATGCGGTTCTTGAGCAGCTGCAGCGCTTCGTCCACGCTGATCCCCAGGTACTCCTGGACCTGAGGATCGAACTGCCGCAACCACCCCATGGCGGACGCCCTGATGGGCGCCATGAACGTACGGACCTCAGGTTCCGCGAGCAGGTCCGCCAACGCGAGGTCGCCGCTCCGCTCCACGCAGGGCCCGCCATCCACCACCAGCCGCAACGCACAGGTGTCAGGGAGCAACCCAGGCAAGTCCCTCGCCGGGTGTGGAATCCGACCGGGGGGAGCCTGCTCGGCGATGAGCAACCCGCCACCGAACACCACTGCAGCGAGCGTGACGAAAATCAGCGGAGAGCGCGCGTTCTGGGTCATGAATCTCTGCGGGGGAGTAATGCCGACCATCGGGTCCCTGTCCCCTGACGCTCAGGTGGACGGAGACGCCCTGAGCATACGCGGTAGACGCTGGCTATTATCCCTACCCGGCGATCCTGGAGAGAAAATCCTCCAGAAGGCGGTCAGGAAACGGCCGTTCCAGCCAGCCATAGACGGCCACTGTCACGGCGGCGACGAAGATGGCCGCCGGTGGCCCCCTCCTCCTCGATCTCCCCGGCCCCGAGCCGGGCCACGTCAGCACGAGAAGCCCCCCCAGGGCGTCCGCGGACACGTCCAGGACGCTGCAGACCCTCCCCGGAACAAAGAACTGGTGGGCTTCGTCGATCACGCCCCAGCAGAGGATGAAGAGCCCGACCAGTTGACCTCTTCGGTCGCCCAGGCCAGGCCAGCATGGAGCGTTCCTCCATGAGGCGCCCCGAACGGTCGTGGCGCCCAACAGGAGACAAGCCAGGACGGCGTTGCTCACGACGTGAAGCAGATTGCCGGAAGGGCCCGGCAAAGGGACGCCGACATCGCCAGCGGGGCGCGCCGAGAGGGTCCACAAGAACAGGATCTCGGCTACCGCGGCGAGCCCGAAGGCCCACCGCGGCAACGACATCAAGTGCACGACAACGGAACGCACCGCACCTGTCTCCGGCGCGTCGCCAGGGCTCAGGCGACGGCCGCGTTCTTGCGCGCGATCCGTTCCCGCAGGCGGGCGATGACGTTCGAGTGGATCTGACAAACCCGTGACTCGGTGAGATCGAGGATCCGACCGATCTCCTTCATGGTCAGCCCTTCGTAGTAGTACATGATGACGATGCGCTTCTCCTTCTGCGCCAGATTCTGCGTCATCACCTCGATGGCGTCACGACGATTGAGGCAATCCACCGGAGACTCGGTGCGACGATCAGCGATGACGTCGGACTTCTCCATCCCTCCGTCCGACTGCGAATCGTCGAACTTGTCGGAGAGGCTGAAGATGGTCACCGGGTTGGCCTCTTCGGACATGGCCTGGAATTCGGCCACGCTTATCTCCAACTCTTCTGCCATCTCCACGGCTGTGGGTTCGCGGCCGTGACGGGCCTCCAGGGCCTTCCACGCACGGGAGATCTTGTTGGCCTTGAGCCGAACGAGGCGCGGCACCCAGTCCTGACTGCGCAGCTCGTCGAGGATTGAGCCACGCACGCGGGTCGTGCAGTAGGTCTTGAACTTGATGCCGCGGGTGAGGTCAAAGCCGTCGATGGCGTCCATCAACCCGAACAGGCCGGCGGAGGTCAGATCGTCAAGCTCGATGCTGCGCGGCAGCGTGGAGAGGAGGCGCTCGCTGATGTAGCGCACCAGCGGGTGATAGCGCTCGATCAGCTTGTTGCGAAGGAGCGGGTCCCGGGTCTTCTTGTACTCGACCCAGAGCGCTTCGATCTCAGGAGGCTCACCGAAACCCATGGTGCCCTGCTCGGTCTTCGTCGTCCTGGTCTTGCTCGCGGTTCCCGTCGCTGTTGCCGTCGTCATCACCTGTCTCCTCTCGTTGATCTGAAGCGAGGGAGCCAGGCGAACGCGGGTGCCAGCGTGTGATTCGCCCATAAACGACGAGCGGCCGACCATTCCCGCGCTACACATGGGAAGTCGACCGCAAGCGATCAGCTCTCCCTGCTTTCGATAGCCAGGCTGCCTTCCCTTGCTCCTTGCCCGGGTAAGGCCCTTGGCTTTGCGTCCCGGCCTCTCGACCGGTTTGCCATTTCGTGCAGCGATGCTGCATCGGATTTCTCCGATGCCGAGTTGTCAAGAAACACCGACGAGCGGTGTCCTCACTCAAGTAGTACCCCACCAAACGGGGTAGGTCAAAAGATTCCGAACAAAAATCTCAAGACCGTGCGAGAGAGGCACATGGGACAACCCGGTCCAGGCGGGAGCGGTCATTTCCCGCGCCGTTGGGGCGGATTGGCCCGGCCCACACCGAAGTTCTGGGTCCAGAACGCTCCGTCCCGAGCCTTGCCCGCGCCGAGATGGGTCCAGCGCTTGCCCAGGATGTTCCGGTGATGGCCGGAAGACTGACACCACTGGGCGACCACGGCGAATCCGTCCGGCCGGCCACGGGCGATGTTCTCGGACACCGATCCTCCCCAACCAGCGAGCTGCGCTCGCTGCCCCGGAGTCTCTCGTCCCGGCGTCGGTGAGCGATGCGCGAAGTAGCCCTTGTCCTTCATCTCCTGGCTGTGATCTCGAGCAGCCTTCACCAGGGCCGGAGCCGCCATGACCGCACGCAAACCCATCATCACGCGGTAGTTATTGGTGGCCGTGTAGCAATCCCGCTCGGGCGCGGTCAGGGTCTCATCTTCCAGGAGCCGATCGTTGTGCTCACGCACGGACCGCCAGTGAGCCGTGACCCCGTTGCCCGGGTCGTAGCTGTCCATGGCGATGCGCTTGTCCATGATGTCAAGGACGCGGGCCGCCTCCGGGACCTCGCCGCCGCGAGCCTCCAGCGCCTGCGCGACCTCGACCCCGTCCGCGACGAGCGCCTCCAGCCCTTCCTCCCGGCCCATCACATAGCGGCTCGGTGTGGCCCAGATCTCCCGCACCTGGTCGACCAGTGCGTCAACCTCCGCCTGGACCTCGGCCTGGTTGGGCGCATCAGGATAGGGGTAGCGGGTCTTGTCGAAGATCAGGCGAAGGGCCGCGCCACGACGCTTGTCCAGCTCCGTCATCAACTGTCGCCGCAGCGCACCGAGGCGCCGCGGCTGAAACGCCGGGAGAGCGTCCACTCGATTCTTCAGGCCCTCCAGTCGGGATGACAAGGCCGTCATCAACCGACGCTCGCCGCGAGGCCCCAGGCCCGCCAACTCCTGCGCCGGTCCGGCCCACTGTCCGGCTGGAGCATCGGTCACACGCGAGACGAGTTCCGTCATGCGCGCGACCAGCACAGCCTCGTCAAGCTCTTCCCGGGTCAGTAGGTCGCCGCGATACAGGTGGAAGCCATCTTCCGGCGTCAGCACTCCACGGGCGCTGGCCGTTAATTCGTTCACCCGATCCCGCAGCCCGGGCTCCGCCTCGAAGCGTCGCGCGAGGAGTCGCAACGCGCCGGCCGAATCGCCCATCTGCAGCATGATCGCCGCCGCCTCCACGGAGGGCGGACCTTCGAGCCCCGAGCGCACGACCAGGCTCTCGAACTGGTCTGATCGAAGCCGGCGCCAGGTCCACGTCACCCGAGCACCAGGACCGAGGCTCAGGGTGACCTTCTCCCGGCTCGCGCTGACCACACGCCCCCTGAGCGTCGTACCGACCTTCATCTCCCGGAACGCACCGGGACGTTTATCCACCCGTTCGACGACGCGGTCGATGACATCGGCCATGGCGCGAACGCGCTCCAGACGCCGGCCCAACTCCTGCGCCTGAGCCCCAGTGACGCGCTCCAGGACCCGCTCCAGGGCAGGGACGGCGGCGGCGAAACGACGTTCACTGATCAGCCCCTCCGCCTCCGCGAGGACCGACAGCAGCTCGGGTTCAGCCCGCTCAGGACCCGCCCCGGGCTGGGCCTTCGAAGTCGCGGCCACGGCGGCCGGCGCCGGCTCGCCTCGCTGGAGGGCCGCCTCCATGAGCGAGATGCGAGCACGCACCTGTCCTTCGTGAGCGGTCCCGGCCAACTGGACGCTCACGGTCTTCAGTTTGGTCAGGGCTTCCCGCTGAGGCAGCCCGCCGATCTCCCGCAGGACATCTCCGAAGACCTGGCGCGCCTGATCCTCGATCCCCATCCGGGTCGCGGCCAGCACATCCCGAGATCGACCGAAGAGCCGTCCCGACGCCTCCGCATCCGCGAGGACGTCAAGCGCCGCGCCGTAGGCTCGCCCCTCGATCAGCGCCAACGCCCTGGTCCGCACGCCGCGGACGAACCCATCGGCACGGTCCTCGAACAGGCTCCGTGCATGAGCCACCTGGGCCTCCACGTCCGCTGGGGTCACCCCCGGGGCGAAGCGCGCCCCGACCGCCTCCAGCTCGACGCGCACGATCTCGAAGGTCGTCATCTCCGGATTCGAGAGCACGGCCCCGAACGCCGTCGCCGCCTCCCTCTGCTGCTGGATGCGCCCGGTCAGGGAGGTGGCGAGAGCCTGGGACCGAGAGGCTGCCTCAGACTCCGGATAACGAGACCGGAGGCGTTCCAGGATCGCCAGAGCCCGGGGCAGGTTGCCCTCTGCCTCAAAGGCCTGCGCCTCCCTCGACAGCGCCGCCGCGGCGTCCTCGTCGCCGCCGCCCGGAAAGAACACGAACACAGCCAGGGCGAGCGCCGCCATTCCCAGGCCGATGGTCGGCAGATAGCTGGCGGGGGCGCTCCGGCGCCCGCCGCCCCGAGGCGCCCGCGAGCTCGCCAGCTCCGGGATCGGGTCTGGTCTCTCTCCGTTAGCCTCCGGTCGACCGCCGCCGGTGCCCGCGGACTCAGGGCGCCGGGAATCCGGCGGACGGGTCGCGGGGGCTGCCGGCAGCGGGGAGCGACCGGCCGCTGCGCTGACCGCGGGAGAACCAGCTGGCACGCCCACGACTCGAAGCTCGACCTCGCCGGCGACCGCCACATCACCGCACTTGAGCAGGACTTGCGAAATCTCGCGGCCGTTGACCCAGGTCCCGCTCCCGCTGCCCAGATCGGTGATCTTGACGCCCTTGGGAGTGGCCTCCAGCCGACAATGCCGCGGGCTCAGCCCAGGGTCGTCGAACTGCAGATCGGCCTCCGCGCCGCCGCCCATGAACAGGCGACCGGAGAACGGGAAACTACGGACCAACCCTCCGCGACGGATCTCGAGTTCCAGGGGCTGGGGAGAGGTCGGTGTGGGACGCATGGCTGAAGGGAGGAAAGCAACATCCGGGCCCGGAATCAGGGCCGGTATCGAAAACCCAAGTCACACCATACCAGTGACTTGGAAAGCCATCCACGGACCGCCCCGAGGACACGGCCGTAAGGCTGCCCTTACAAAGGCGAGGCCATCATCAGGGCGACCTGAAGGTAGATGTGGTATCCGAGCAGCAGCGCGTAGAACCCGAACAGGGTCCACAACGCGGGTCTGACGAGGTGGAACGTCTTGTGCATCATCAGGAACAGGACACACATGGCGACGACCACCGCCTTGCTGAACACGAACCAGCCAGCCCCCCGCTCCATCAGGAAGCGGGCGATCGGGTTGGCCTCCGATCCGCCCTTTCCGAGGTAATTGAGCGTGAACCAGGCATCCAGGATGTTGAGGATCAGGATCCCGCCAGTCAGCAACAGGTCCCCAGGTTCGAACCGATCGACGTAGGTGTTCCGGCTCTCTCCCGCTCGCCGTCCCCCCACGCGCTTACCCTGCAGCAGGTAGCGGCTGAACAGCCTGGTCCCCATGAGTCGGCGATCGGGCTGCGCGCGTCGATCCACATAAGGCCAGGTGCCGTATGGCCCGAGTCCGGTCACGTCGATCTGTTCGGGGGTACCAGCGCTAACCGGCGCGGCATCCAGCGGGTCGCGGGTTCGTTCACTCATGCTCCGATTCCTCTATCGGCCACTATTCCGAGAGGATAGAGGAGACCATTGAGATTCCCGCGGCAAAAGGTCGAAAACGGACGGGTGACAGGGGGCGGAGACAAAACCGTCGCCCCGTTCGAGTAGGCTTGACGCAACGCATCTGCAGGAGAATGGAAGGATGTCAGCACCTCTCACCGTCGTCCTCGGCGACTTCGATCGTGGCCGCTCAGACGCGACCCAGGCAGCGTTGACGGATCGGGGATTCTCGGTCATCCGCTGTGAGACGGGTGCAGAGATCCTCGAGCAGTGCGAAGGCGCGGCCCCCGCTGCCGCCGTCCTGGAGGTCTTCATGCCTCGCAAGAACGGGTTCGAGGTGCTCAAGGCGCTCAAGGAAGACTCCCGCACGGGAGGCGTGAAGGTCCTCCTCATGGTGGATGAAGATGACGACTACGGTGAGCACCGCGCCCGCCTGTGCGGCGCAGACGGGATCCAGCGTCGTCCGGCGGAGCCCGCCGGAATCGCCCTGGCCGTCCACAACATGCTCCAGGAAGACAGCCTCGAAGCCGCCGAAGGAGCGGCACAGATGGAGGGCGGCCTGGAGTCCATGCTCGACACCATGGAGGGTCGGGTCCGGTCCGAGAACCCGCTTCACGAACACATCACGGACCCCCTCACCGGGCTCAACAACGAGGCCTACATGAGCCTCAAGCTAGCGGAGGAATTCAAGAAGGCCCGCCGATTCGGCCTGGCCCTCTCCTGCGTAGCCGTCGGCTTCGACGACGATGCGGCGGGGTCCGGCGAGGACACTCAGGAACTCCGCACCACGCTCAATGAGGTGGCCGGGATCCTCCTGTGTGAGTCTCGGGACATCGACCACATCGCCCGCAAGAACGTGTCGGAGTTCTTCCTGCTCCTCCCCCACACCGACGGTGAAGGCGCCCTCGCCATGTCCAAGCGCATCCTCAAGTCCGTTGAAGGGCGAGGCTTCCAATCAGCGGACGGACCGACCCTCACGGCGTCCGCTGGCATCGCCACCTACACCGGGAGTGACGCGGAGGAAGCGTCCGAGCTGGAGACTCGGTCTCACCAGGCTCTGAACGCCGCCCGCCGCTGGGGCGGCAACCGGGTTACCACCTGGTCGCAGGACGCCACCGCGGCCTCGCAGTCCTGACTCGCGGCCGCGAAAGCTGTCATAAATCATTCCGCTGCGGAAGATTCCGCACCACTGGGGGGTTGGAACTCCGACCCATCTGCGCGTAGGATCATGGCGCGTGGTGTCCCAGGGAGATGCCAGAGGCTACGGCCTCGGGGGCGATCCGGGACGATAGACATGATCGAAAAAATCGTGAGAATGCGTCATCTTCTCGCCGCCGTGCTCGTAGTCCTCGCCTCTGGCGCGTGGGCAGATAGGGCTGCCGCGCAGGATCAGCCCACGGTCAAGGTGAAGGTCGTGATCAGCAATCGCGTCTATCACCCTTCCACGCTCAAGCGCGGTGCCCTTGTCTCCAAGATCAAGCCTGCGGTGTTCAGCACCGCCAAAGCGCTCGCCGCCACCGACGAGTACAAGAGGATCCGGGACGACGGTCTCAAGCCCGGGTCTGCCGAGCGCCACCTTCTGGAAGTCGCGGCTTCGAAGAAATTGCGCAACGCCATCAGTCGCGTGGTGAGTCTCCATGGATACGATCTTGTCGCAGAGACAGGAGCCGTCACCGTTGCAGGCAAAGCGCTTCCCGACATCACGTCAGAGATCATCACCAACCTCCGGTAGCGTTGGTGCCGCGCGCGTCTGCGCGAGCGTGCTGCTGACCACGCTTCTGGTCGGCAGCTGCGGCCTGGCGCCCGTAGACGAGACCGTAGGCGCCATCTTCCAAAAGCCGGTGTCCGTCGCGTCCGCGCCACCGACCCTGGCCCACCTGAGGGACGAGCCGGAACCCTACCGGTGGCCAGACTTCGCCCACTCGGACGGCTCGGTCTCACGGACCATGTGGCTGGGCATGGGCTCGTCGGCCATGCTCGAGAACGTCCTCAAGGACTCCCCGGAATGGAAAGCCGTCGCCATCACCCTCTCGAAGGGGCCCGTGGTGACGGACCCCAACGCGGACAGCAAGGCCCCCTGGCCCGCCTGGGCAGCCCGCGCGGGGCTCGAGACCATCATCCTTCGCGGTGACCTGGAGAAGGTGGAGTCCTGCTGCACCCTGATCGAGTCCATGCTCAGCAGCGTGCCGCAGGTCCTGCTGGAAGCCCGGGTGGTCGAGGTGCTGGAATCCGATGAGTTCGGGCTCGGAATCGATTGGTTCGTCCTCGATGCCGAGGACCACCCCTACGACCCGGCCAACCCGGTAGCGCCGCTGGACCCATCCAAGACCGTCTTCGACAGGGGCTTGCTCGGCACCGGCATCCCGGCCCTACCGGGCATCGCACCCGAGGGGATCGTCACCAACGGCCTGATCAACCTGGGTACGGTCAAGGACGGGATTCAGGTCGACCTCCTCATCTCCGCCCTCGCCCAGCTCACCAAGATCGACGTGGTCAACGCCCCCAGCGTCGCCGTGAGAGCGGGACATATCGCGACCATCTCGGCTGGCGAGGACATCCCCTACTTCACGGTCAACGTCAGCGGCATCACCCAGACCGTGTCGACCAAGTTCAAGAAGGTGGCTGTGAACCTCAGCGTCCTCCCCACCCTCACGTCTCGAGACCGACTGACCCTGGCCGTCAACCTGTCCGTCGAGAACCCCACAGGCGTGAGCACCGTCGAGACCGCCGGGGCCATCACCTCCAACCCCATCATCTCGTCCCGCGGGGTCACCACGACCATGGATTGCAAGGACGGGGCCACCATCGTCCTGGGCGGCCTCATCCAGACTCGCGAGCTGGCCGTGGAAGAGAAGATCCCCCTCCTCGGCGACGTGCCGATCCTCGGCAGCCTGTTCAAGAACATCCACAGCCAGGAGGCGCGCAGTAACCTGCTGTTCTTCCTCAGGCCGAAGATCATCAACCCCATCAGCAGCAAGGACACGGAGATCATCCTGCCCCCCGCCGCAGGCGAACTGGTGGACCCAGCGAACGAGAAGGAAGAGGTCATCAAGCCCCCGATGCCGGACAAGGCCAACAAGTCGGGTGGCCAGCAGCCCCCTGGCGGCAAGGAAGGCCAGGGACGACCGAAATAGACGGGCCGGAGTCGTCGTCTCAACGGTCGGAGACCATCCATGCATCACCCTCGACAGGACGAACGCGGCACGATCCTGATCATCACCATGATCCTGTGCTTCCTGGTCGCCATCATCGCCGTAGATGCCCGGTTCATCGCGCGGATCGAGTGGGAGGCGGCGACCAACGCAGACGTGGACTACATGCTCGAGATCGCGGTCAAGGGCGGCTACCAGATCGCCGAGACCTACCTGAGACAGGACCTCACGGACAGCCCGGAGGTGGACCACCTGTTCGAGGAATGGGCGAGCGACCAGGGGATACAGAAGGAGTTCGACCCCTCCTCCTACGGAGAGCGGGCCTACTTCGAGCAGGGCCGACAGGCACAGGGAGGGGAGGACGCCGAGGACGCGTTCCCCAGCGTCCGGATCTTCATAGAGGACGAGGACCGGAAGTACCCCCTGCCGCTCCTCCTGAAGGGCAGCGACGCCCTGAAGGACCGGCGCAAGGAGGGGTTCGTCAACCTGCTGCGCTACTTTCGGGAAGGCACGACCCTGGAGCTCGGAGCGGGTGAAGCCGAGAACATCGCCACCCAGATCGTGGAGTTCATCTCTCGGGAAGAGGGAGACGAGTCGTTCGGGCCCACCCCACGCGCGGCCACCAAGTCTGGCACGATCCTGACCCCCGCGGACCTGGCTCTCATCCCGGCCATCGACGAGACCATCATCTTCGATCAGGTCGACGAGAACGGCCGGATCGCCAAGGGGCTGATGCACTTCGTCTCCGTCTGGTCGGACCTGGCCGTCAACGTCAACACGGCACCGGAGGCGGTGCTCCGTGGGATCATGCGGCCCGAGTACCAGGACCGGGGCTACGACATCTTCGTGGCTCGGGACAAGAAGGGTGAGGACCAGAGAGACTACGAATCCGAAATGCGCTCCCGCTTCGGCGACGACTGGCGCCGGAACCCGGACCGGACCGTGCGTGAGGGAGCGGAGGAAGAAGAAGACGAATCCGCCGGTTACTGGGAGGACGTGGCGGACATCGAGGAGGACGTGCCCACCTTCACGTCCGCGGTCCTGAACGACGTCAGGCTGTACCTCATCACCTCATCCAAGACGTTCACCATCTGGGTGGAAGCCGAGATGAAGGGGATCAAGCGTCGCCGTCGGTTCGTGGTCCGCAGGGAAGGCCCCCGCCTCGTGCCGATCATCTCGGAGTCGGTGTCCTATCCGTTCCTGAGAGAGCTCACGGAAGAAGAGCGCAACGACCTGGACGGATCGGACTGGTAGGGCGTCTCCGCCTCAGGGCCCGACCACCCGCCGCCGCGCAGGGGAGTCCTCTCCCTCACTCCGACGCTGCTTGCCTCCACGCTTCTGAGGAGAACGCCCCACGGGCTTCGAACCCTTCCGCCCGCCTCGAGGGGGTCGGCGGGACGTGCGACGGCGCTCCATGGGGGGGCCCAGGTCTCCGGCGTCCGGGTGCAGCAACGCGTGGATCTCCTCCTCCGTGAGCCGTCGGGCGCCGCCCTTCTTCAGCCCCTCAGTGGTCAACGACCCCATACGCACGCGCACGACGCCGTCCGCGACCAGGCCGACCTTCGCCCACACCCGCTTCAACAGGCGATGCTGATTGGCGCTCGGAGAGCACAAGACCGTCGAGACCCTCTTGCCCCAGCGGCTCACCTTGACGTACATGGGACCGCTCTTGCCGTCAGAGAGCCAGACACCCGCCCGCGCCGCCTGCAGGGCCTCCTGAGTGAGCTGCCCTCGCAACCGCACGTGGTACACGTAGCGCAGCGGGTGCTTGTAGCTGACGATGCGGTTGGCGAAGGCCCCGTCATTCGTCACCAGTATGAGGCCCTCGGAGTCCTCTTCCATGCGCCCGACGGGGAACAGCCGACGAGCATGGCGATCCCGCACCAGGTCCACCACGCTGGTGCGATCGAACTGATCGCGGGTGGTGCAGACCACGCCCTTCGGCTTGTAGACCACGAAGTAGGCGGGACGCTCCGTTCGGATGGGCTCACCGTCGAAGACGATGGAGTCGGAGTCCACATCCACCACAGTTCCCATTCGAGTGATCGTCGCGCCGTTCACCTGGACGCGCCCTTGAGCGATCAGCTCCTCACACTCGCGCCGGCTGGCCACACCAGCCCTGGCGAGGACCTTGTGCAGGCGCTCGCCGTTCCGTTGGTTCTCGTCCATGGAATCGCTCCGGTCGAGAGGGTCGGTCGAGAGACGCGGGCGTCGCCCGCCCTCCGCTCAAGCGGGGGGAAGCGCGACCAACAACTCGAGGTCGCGCCCGTCGAAGGAGACCATGCTAACACCCCGCGGCACAACACAACTGCTGCCTTTGGCCACGGGTTGCGGAGCGTCCAGATGGGAGGAGACCATCCCCGAGCCCGCGACGCAGACGCAGGTAAGCAGCTCGCTGACCGGGACATCGAGGCGGCCCTGGACACGCCACCTCTCGATGCGAAAGCTCCTGGTCTGAAGGAGGATCTCGCCGTCCATGCCCGACAGCGAACTGACCGGCGGCTGGGGTTCCGGGCGCGCGTCGGGGGCGATCACGGCGAGGCCATGATCCAGGTGCAACGTCCGCGGGTGGCCGTCCAGCCCGGTGCGCCCCCAGTCGAAGACCCGGAAGGTGGTGTCGGAGGGCTGCTGCACCTCCATGAGGACGAGACCGGGACCGATCGCGTGAAGGGTGCCCGGGGGGATGTCGAAGACGTCGCCCTCGCGCGCCGGGACCCGCCGCAGGAGAGCGCTGATCTCGTCTTCCCGCCCGCCACGAAGAGCGGCCTCGAGCTGCGCCAGATTCACTCCGGGGGCCAGCCCCAGGTACAGGCAAGCCTCGGGGGCCGCCTCCAGGATCACCCAGGCCTCGTGCTTTCCGCCGGCGGTGCCCTCCAGGCGTCGCGCCTGCTGATCATCCGGGTGCACCTGCACGGAGAGGCGCTGCGAGGTCGCCAGCAGCTTGACCAGCAACGGAAAAGGGCCCGACGGAGCTTCGTCGCCGACGAACCAGGCAGGATCACGCTCGTAGAGTTGGCGGAGATCTGCCGCTCCTCCACGCACGCCGCTCTCCATCCCAGGGATGCAGGACACCTCCCAACTCTCACCGATCTTCCTGGCGTCCCCCCCGCCCTTGCCCCAGTCCAGCTGGAGTCGGTCACTTCCCCAGACCACCTCCTTCAGGCTGGGGTCCGTCACCACCACGCCGGGCTTCATCCGCCCGCCTCCTGGATCAGGGCTTCCGCCTGGGTCCGGGCTGCCGCGCTGGCCACTCCGTCTCCGCCGTCCGCCCCGAGCATGGCGGCCACCTCGGAGACGCGCTCGGCCCCGTCCACCGCCAACACCGCCGTCCGCGTGCGTCCGTTCGTCACTTCCTTGCGGACCACCAGATGTCGATCCGCGAAGGCGGCCACCTGCGGGAGATGCGTGACCACCAGGACCTGGTGGTGCGCCGCGATGGCGCCGATGCGCCGACCGAAAGGGATGCCCACCCGGCCGCCGACACCCGCGTCGATCTCATCGAAGATCAGCAACGGGATCCCGTGCGCCCCCGCCAGGGCCCCCTTGATGGCCAGCAGGATTCGCGCCAGCTCTCCACCGGACGCCACGTCCTCCACAGGCTGCTCCGGCTCTCCCGGGTTCGCCGCCACCAGGAACCTCACCGGGCCGGGGCCATCGGCCGCGCAGGTCTCCGAGTCCAGCTCAGTCGGCCAGGCGGTGGGCTCCACGCAGACCCGGACCACGGCCTTCTGCATTCGCAGCTCGGTCAACGCCGGCTTGATGGCCTTCTGCAGGCGCGCGGCCCCCTTCCGTCGCAGCTCCCAGAGGCGGAGCCCGATCGAGGACAGGGAGGCGGTCAAGGCGCTCTCCCGACGACCCAGCTCTTCATCCGCTCCCTGTCCCCCGTCCTCCAGCGTTCGGACCTCCGACTGCAGAGATCTCATCCGCTCCGGGAGGTCGTCGGGCTCCACACGGTGACGGCGGGCCAGACCACGCAGCACGGTGAGCCGCTCCTCCGCCTGCTGGGCCGCCGGGCCGTCAGCATCCAAGGCGCTCATGGCCGCACCGCACTCCCGCCCCAGGTCCTCCGCTTCCAGCCCAAGGGACTCGAGCCGGGCCCTCAGGACCGACAGGGGGCCGTCCTCTGCAGCGCCGGTTTCTTCCAATTGCCGAGCCAGACGCGCGCAGTTCTCTCCAACGGCGCCGTCGCGCTCATGAAGCAACCCGGAGGCCTCCATCAGGATCTCCTGGAGCCGCTGGGCGGAGTGCAGGGTCTTGAGGCGCGCCGTGAGCTCCGCCTCTTCTCCGAGCGCCGGCTCTGCCTCCTCCAACTCCCGCAGCTGGAACCGGAGGAACTCCAGGCGCTCGACGGCCGCGTCAACGCCCTCTCGGAGGGCCGCGCGCTCCGCACGCACACTGGCCAACTCCTCATACAGGTCACGCCATTGCTGGGCGAGGTCCTCGCCTCCGCAGAATCGGTCGAGCACCGCCCGCTGATCCGCAGCACGCAGGAGGGAGTGGCGCTGGCCGTGCACGTCCACCAGACGAGCCCCCAGGCGCGCCAGCAATCCGACCGGAGCGATGGCGCCATCCACGTAAGCCCGACTGCTGCCCTCGGCGGTGACCACTCGCCGCAGACACAACTCAGCCGCATCCGAGCTCACCAGATCGGTCACATCCGAGAGGTCCACTCCATGCAGGCGAAACCGCCCCTCCACAGAGGCCTGAGACGCACCGCGACGGACCAGACCTCGACGGGCACGGGCGCCCAACAGCAAGTTGATGCCCTGCAGGAGCAGAGACTTGCCCTCTCCCGTCTCACCGGAGACGACGTTGAGCCCCGGGGAGAACGTCATCTCCACGTTCTCCAGGAGCGCCAGCCCCTGGACACGCACCTCTTCGAGCCAGGCGCGCCCTCCCCGTTCCGCGGGCATGTTGATCAGGTCACCCGGGTTCCAGGTTCGACCGGGCCATCGACCCCCACGGGGATCACTCGCTCCACGCCGTCCACCGCCAGCAGCATGCCCTGGCTCTCGATGCCCCGCAGCTTCCGGGGCTTGAGGTTGGCCACGACGATGATGGTGCGCCCGACGAGAGCGTCCGGCTCCCAGTCCGCCCGGATCCCGGCGCAGAGCTGGCGAGGCTGCTCTTCTCCCACATCCACCTCCAGCACCAGCAGCCGGTCTGCATCAGGATGGGGGGCCGCGCTCAGGACCTTGCCAGCCTTGAGATGGACCGCGGCGAACTGATCGAACTCGATGTAGGAGGGCGCTTCGACGGTCGGCTCCGAGGTCGGCTCGGCGCCTTCGTCGGGCCCCTGGGGCTCGTTCTCGCTCATGAGAGGAGCCTACCCGGCAGGCGGGGCGCAAGAAAGCGCGGGGTCCCGACCCTCCCGCCCAAGGCAGGCCCACGAGTCAGGACACCCGCTCGAACAACCGTCAGCGGTTCCCGTCCGCACCCCCCGCGCCGCCCTCAGGCGCAGGCGGATCGGGACGGGGCCCGTCAGGACCGGGGGCACCGCCGGCGCGGCCTCCCAACCGCGCGAGCAGGGCTCTCGCCTCCGCGTCCTCTCCTATCAACTCCATGGCAGCCCGAAGGCGTGCCACGGCCAGCGTCTTCTTCCCCCCCTGCGCCAGCGCCTTCGCCTCCTCGCGGACGATCATCGCCCGCACGTGCTGCGGCAACGTCGCACCGTCCGCGGCGTGAAAGGCAGAGGCAGCTGCGTCCCACCGCTTGAGGTCCCGCAACAGGAACCCCTTCACGATGTTCACAAGGGATGGTTCATCCAGTTCGGTCTTGAGCCGTCGGGCCCTCTTGGCCTCGATCCACGGCTCTCCCTTGACGACCTCAGCCACCACACCGGTCACCAGCCACCGGGAGTACTCAGGGGCCGCGGACATGGACCGAGCGACCTCGGACCCGCGCCTCAGGAACAGGTGCTCGAACACGTCCTCGTAGGCTGCGCGCACCCACAACGGCGCCGACTCACTCCAGCACCGCAGGCTGATGTACGCGCTCTCCTCGAACCGTGTATGAAAGGGGTCGCGCACCCGGCCTCGGCGCTGCACCTGAACGACGAAGCTCAGGCGACGGCCACGCCAGGTCTCCGGCTGTTGAACCACCTCTTCGAGGGCGACCGTGCTCGCCCGGAACAGGTCGCCCCACCATCCGCCGGCCCCGCGCTGGGGCGGCGCCTTCTGCTGCTGAGCTGACAGCGGAAGCGTGACGAGGAGGGCCAATACGAGGTGCTTCATGTGGGAGAACTCCTGACCACACCTCTTTCGACCTCATATGGCGCGTCCCTGGAGGTGTTTTCCCAGATCCCCCGGAAACAGCCCCGCGCAGCAAGGGCTTAAGGCCGATACCCCCTCCGCTCAGGTCCTTCGGGACAAGATCATGATCAGGCTCTCCCCGAACGGCCTGCGATCCACGAGTTCCAGTGAATCAGGGAAGGCGGGGACCTCCGCGTCGACGGGGACCCTCAGCACCCCCCTCACGTCCTCCGCGGCCGTCGCGCTGGTGAGCAGCTGTTCCATGAGCCCGTGGACTCGCGTCGGGTGACGCTCGTAGAGGGGGAACGGGGGATCGAGGAAGAGAAGAGCGAACGGGTGAATGCGACTGGCATCAAGGGTGAACGCGTCCCTCACCAGGACCTGCGCCCGGTCCCCGAAACCGAGGCTGGCCACGTTGCGCCGGAGGACCCCGACGGCCTGCCGCCCACGGTCCACGAAGGTAGCCCGGGAGGCCCCCCTCGACAGGGCCTCGAACCCGAGCGCGCCGCTGCCTGCGAACACATCCAGCACCCCCTCGCACGGCAAGGCCTCCCTCAGCACGTTGAACAGAGATTCCTTCTGACGATCCAGGATCGGCCGGGTCGCCTGCCCTTTGGGCGCCTCGAACGGCCTCCCCTTGTGGGTTCCGGAGATGATCCTCATCGGCCGGATTGTAGCGGCAGCCCCCAGGTCGCGAGCCGTGATAACGTGGCGTCATGGCTCGATTGTTCGTCAACCTCGACCACGTCGCGACGCTCCGTCAAGCTCGCGGAACTCCGTACCCCGATGTCGTGGAGGCAGCGACTCTGGCCGAGTCGTCCGGCCACGTGGAGGGGATCACCCTGCACCTGCGGGAAGATCGCCGTCACGTCCATGACGACGACATGCGGCGGGTCAAGGACCACATCCGTCTCCCCTTCAACTTCGAGATGAGCACCGCGGAGGACATCGTCCAGGTCTGCCTGGAGGTCCACCCGGAGGAGGCGACCCTGGTCCCGGAGAAGCGCGAGGAGCTGACCACGGAGGGCGGCCTGGATCTGGAAGCCAGCGCGCATCGGGTCGAGGCGGTCACCGCCCGGCTGAGAGACGCAGGTATCGCCGTGTCCCTCTTCGTGGACCCGGACCCGGAGATCATGAGCCGCGCCAGGGACCTGGGCGCCAGCCACGTAGAGCTCCACACCGGCCGCTACGCGGACGCGCCGGACGAGGCTGGGCAGGGCCTCGAGTTGGAGCAGCTACAACAGGCCGCGAGCCGGGCCCAGGAGCTCGGCCTGGTGGTCAACGCCGGACACGGCCTGACCCACCTCAACGTGGGCCCGGTGGCGTCCATCCCGGGCGTGCTGGACCTCAACATCGGCCACGCCATCGTCTCCCGCGCGGTCTTCCTGGGGCTCCCTGGCGCCCTTGATGAGATGCGCCGCGCCATGGGGTCCTGAAGAGCGCTTTCCTCGGCAAACATCGGGTTTCCCGGGCCGTTACTTCCGTAGCGCCAGCCCGTCAGCCAGAATGGAACCCGGTCCCCATGACTTCTTTCCAGGTACCGAAAGCCCAGCTCCTGGTGATCCTCGAAGGGCACGAATTCCGTGTCACCCTGGAGGGGGCCACCACCTCCATCGGCAGCGACCCGGACTGCAAGCTCTCACTCACCGCGCCTGGGGTGGAACCCCGACACTGCATCGTCCAGCGATCGGAAACGGGGTTCGAGGTCTTCGATCTCTTCTCCGAGACGGGAACCCGGCTCAACGGCAGGCCGACCGAGGCGAACGTGCTCCGCACCGGGGACCAGATCACCATCGGGTCCGTCCGCATCGTCTACCTGGAGACCGGCCCCACCTCCGCTCCCAGGCCCACCGACGAGCCGGAGCAAACGCCGATGACCGCTCCGTTGGCGGCGGACCCCTGGGACACCTGGCAGGACTCTCCCTTCTTTGACTCGGACCAGGCCAGCTCCCCGGCGACCGCCGACCAAGCCCCCCCGAGCAGAGCGATCCTGCCCCTGGCCCCGGAGCCGCCCCCCCTCACCCAGCCGCCAGCATCACCGACGGAGCCAGCCGCTGAACCACCAGAGTCCGGCTGGCGAAGGCGCCTGCGGGCGTGGCAGGAAGAGCGTGTGGCACGCCGGGTCGAGAGAGACGAACGGCGCACGCGGGAGCAGGCCGTGGCGCTCTCCGCCGCCGCCGCAGCGGCAGCCCCCACCCCAGCGACGGAAGATCACCGCCGCACCATGGCGGAGATCTCCGCCGAGGCGACACGGTTCAAGGAGCAGACGTTCAACGAGGCCTTCGTGGAGCAGCTGCGAAGCAGCCCGTATGTCGTCGTCTCCGTCATCATGCACGTCTGCCTCGCCATCATCCTGCACTCGGTCACGACCGAGACTCGTGTGGTCCGGGAACGCCCCCCCGTGGAGGCCGGGCTCGACTTCACCGACCTGCTCAGACCCGATGAGATCGAGTCCGACATGCCCGCTGAGATCGATCCGCAGGTAGACGAGATCGTGGACGAGCCGGACGACGTGGAGGCCGTCGAGCCCGAGGAGATGATCCAACCGAACGAGGAGTTCGATCAGGACATCCCCGACACCGCCCGCGGTGACGCGGAAGGACCACCAATGGATGCCTTCACTTCCGGCCTCGCATCCGGGGGGTTGGGGGAGAACCTCTCCGGCATCGGCGGCATCAACGCGGGAGGCAAGAAGTTCCGCAAGTACGTCCGCAGCCTCCGGGCATCCGGGCTCGACATCGTCATCGTCATCGACAGCACGGGCTCCATGGAGCGCGTCATCAACGAGGCCCGGAAACAAGTCGGGAGGATGATCAGCACGGTGGGAGGCCTGATCCCGAACTTCCGCCTCGGGGTGGTCACGTACCGTGACGAGGGCGACGACTATGTCACAAGAGATCTCCACCTCACCCCCTACTACTACGAAGCGGTGGACTTCCTGGACAGCCTCGAGGCAGACCAGGGTGGTGACATCCCGGAGGCCGTGCTGGACGGGATGAAGGCCGCCGTCGGCGGCATGAAGTGGTCGTCCCGGGCGAAACGGGTGGTCATCCTGATCGGCGACGCCCAACCCCACAAACAAGACATGGGCAGGCTGAAGCAGCTGGTCGCCAGCTTCGCCAAACGCAACGGCTCGGTGCACACCCTGGTCACTTCCGGCTCCGGGTTCGGCGCACGCCGGGCCGACCCGGACGCCATACGGACCTTTAGCAGCATCGCGGAGGCCGGCGCCGGGGTCACCGGGACCCTCAAGGAGAGCGCTGCGGTCGTCCGCAGGATCGTCGAGGTGGCGTTTGGCGCCACTCACAAGGAGGACGTGCAGGCCGCCATGAACACGGCGGAGAGCGGCTGGCGCAGTCGGCACTTCCGCAAGATGGTGAAGGAGAAGGACCTGCAAGGGGTGCTCAAGGCCATGCTGAAGGCGCGCCCTTCACAGCTGCTCTTCCGGCACCTGACTACGGAGAACGACCGCGTCTTCCTGCCCGCGTACCTGGCGGTGCTCGAAGACGAACGCGCCTCCATGCAAGCGCGCTGGGCCGCCACCGTACTCACCAAGCGTCTCGCCCGCAGCAGCCGCGACCGGAGGTTCAGGGAGGCGGCTCGCGCGCTGCATCCGAGAGGCTCGAAGAGCGCCGTCGCTCGCAGGGTGAACGCAGTGAAACGGGCGGCCCGCGCCGCGGACTATCCGACAGCTCTCCCGGGCCGTTGAATCCTGCCCCTCAGATCACGTCCGGGGGGGCCTCCGACTCGAGATCCGCCATGGTCTGAGTCAGCTCATCGATCAATCGCGTCGGCTCCATGGCTCGCTCACCGGTCGACAGGCGCAGGGAATCCGCGGCGCGGCCGTGGATCCACACCCCCGCACAGGCCGCCTCCAGGGCCGCCAGCCCTTGTGCCATCAGTCCGCCGATGAGCCCGGCCAGGACGTCTCCCGAGCCGCCTACGGCAAGACCGGGGTTTCCCGTGGGACTGCGCAGGACCACGTCGCCGTCGGTCACCAGGGTCCCTGCTCCCTTGAGCACGACCACGCCACCAAGGCGCCGTTGCAGCGCCCGGGCCGCCTCCTCACGATCGCCCTGCACCTCGGGCACCGTACATCCCAGGAGCCGCGCGGATTCCCCCGGGTGCGGCGTGAACACCCGGGGAGCCTCCGGAGCAGGGCCCGCCTGCCGAGCCCAGGCGTTGAGGGCGTCGGCGTCGCAGACCATGGGAACCGGGACTTCCGCCACGAGGTAGCGGAGCAAGGCCTCGGTGCCCGGGTGACGCCCCGCCCCGGGCCCCACGACCGCGGCGGTGGCGCCCTGAAGGCCCCTCAGAGCCGGCCTCAAGCCCGACCAGGCCAGGGTCCCGAGCGCGGTCGACGGCAGGCCCTGCACCATCAGGGCCGGGCTCTCGGCCGCCACCTCCTCCCGCACCGGCTCCGGAACCACCACGGAAACCAGCCCGGAACCGGCGGTGATCGCCCCCATGGCGGCCATCCGGGGGGCGCCCGATAGCCCGAGGCTGCCCCCCACCACCAGGAGGTGTCCGCAGGCGCCCTTATGGGCCTCCGGGTCCCTCCGGACGAGGGTTGGCTGACGCAGCTCCTCCATGGCATCCATCCTACCGGTGACCGTGACCTTGCCCGTACCCTGCTGGCTCATAGAATGCACGCCTGCCGGAGGGTTGGCAGAGTGGACGAATGCACCGGTTTTGAAAACCGGCGACCGAAAGGTCCGGGGGTTCGAATCCCTCACCCTCCGTCGGGAGAAGTCAGCTGAACAGACAAACGGAGAGATGGCGGAGTGGTCTAACGCGCCGGATTGCTAATCCGGTGTATCCGGTTTCGGGTACCGAGGGTTCGAATCCCTCTCTCTCCGTGCCACGGGGCGGACGCCGGGGGCTCACCCGGGCGTCCGCCCTTCTATTGGTCCTCCCGCCCATCTCCGGATGCGCCCATCGGACCCACACCATAGAGAGCGCGCCCCCCCGGGCGCGGGTGATTCTCAACCGGAAAGAGGTGGGGAGGACTCCTGTCACCCGGAGTTTTCGCTACGGCGGTATCAACGAGATCCTGGTCATCCCCGCCGCCGCCGGACCCGATGAACAGCCCTACAAGCCGGCCCTGGTGTACCACGACACCTGGCGGTTCTCCCTGGACTTCCCCATGGTCGACGGCGTCGCTGAGCTCTTCGGGACCGAGGACCATCAGTCCGTTCACGTCCGGCTGGAACCGAATCTCCTGCCGGCCCAAGCAGCGGATGAGCAGACGCAGGCGGACGTCTTGCAGGCCTTGCGGGCCAGGGCCGATGTCCTGCGCTCACTCACCCGGGATCGGTTCATCCAGACCCCGCCGCGGGCCCCAGGACGCAGTCCCGACGCCAAGAAAAGGTGACTCGGCATCACGAAAAAGCCGAGCAAAGGGAATTTCCTGTCCGGAACGAGGGGGCTCCCTCCCGATAGCTGTCCAGAGGCGTGGTTTAGTTCAGGCTTGCCACGCTTGGTATGGTGCAATCGGGGAAGGCCATTCCCCTACGAGTCAGGAGAGGGACCAGCCAGAACACGCTATGGCCTCTAAAGTCTGCCAGTCATGCGGCGAGAAGCCCGCAACCGTGAAGTTCGTGGAGGTGGTGGGGGGCGAGAAGCACACCCGGCACTTCTGCGCCGAGTGCTTCCCGGACACCGGCAGCGTCATCGATCCGCACGCCATCGAGGAGGCCGCGAGCCATCTTCTGGAGAGCGTCAAGGAGATGCTGGGCACGCCCATCCCCCTTCAGGAGGCCGACATCCAATCCGGCGAGTGCCCCGGATGCGGCCTGACCTGGGACGTGTTCCGCAACGAGAGTCGGCTCGGCTGCCCGGCCTGCTACCCCTACTTCCAGGTGGAGGTGGATGGAGTGCTGGAGCGCCTCCACGGAGCGACGCAACACCGCGGTCGCGCGCCCAAGCGTGAGACCGAGAGGCTCGAGCGTCGTAAGCGATCCGCTGAGATTCGCGTTGAATTGAGCGACGCCATCCAGGGCGAGGACTACGAGCGAGCGGCGAGGCTGCGCGATCAACTACGCAGCCTGGGCATCGAGATGGAGCCTGATGGTGGAACCCTCTGACCTCGCCCCGCAGGCCGGCCAGTGGCTTCGCTCCACCGGACCAGACGCCGATGTGGTCTTGTCCACGCGTATCCGTCTTGCCAGGAACGTCAGAGGCTACGCCTTCCCCTGCCGCATCTCCGACGATTCGCGGCGCGAGCTCGAGACCCGTCTCCGCATGTGGATCGGAGAGTCCGACCTGGCGGGCGGGATCAAGTACTGCAATTTCCTCGGCGTTGACCCGATCACCCGACAGATGCTCGCCGAACGGCACCTTGTGAGCCGTGAGCTGGTCAACGGAGAAGGTGACCGTGGAGTGAGCTTCGCGAACACCGAGTTCGTCAGCATCATGACCAACGAGGAGGACCACCTCCGACTTCAGGTCATCCGCCCCGGGCAGGCCCTGGAAGACGCCCTCGAAGAGGCCATCAAGATCGATCAGAAGCTGGATCAACGTGTCCCCTACGCCTGGAGCGACTCCTACGGCTACTTGACGTCCTGTCCCACGAACACCGGCACGGGCTTGCGGCTCTCCGTGATGATTCACCTCCCGGCCCTCGTCCTGATGGACCAGATGGACAAGGTCCATCAGGCGGCGTCAAAGGTCGGCCTCACCGTGAGGGGGTTCTACGGCGAAGGGACCAAGGCCGTGGGCGATGTCATCCAGATCTCCAACCAGCACACCCTTGGCAGGAGCGAGTCGGAGATCCTGAAGACGCTCCAGAACATCGTGCCCAAGATCGTGGAATACGAGCGCGGTGTCCGCACTCACATGATCAACGAGAACCGTGTCAGCCTCGAAGATCGTGTCTGGCGCTCCATGGGCACCCTGCGCTACGCGCGCAAACTCTCATCCAGCGAGACGTTGGATCTGCTCTCTGCAGTCCGGCTGGGCGTGAACCTCCGCATGTTGCCCAATTTGAGCATCGGAGAGGTCAACGAGCTGTTCGTCATCACGCAGCCCGCCCACCTCCAAAAGCTGCAGGGACGCGCCCTTGAGCCGGGCGAACGGGACGCCGCCCGGGCCACCCTCCTCCGGGAGAGGTTCAAGCCGGAATCCAATTGATTCCACGGGCTCAAATCGTCCGCTCTGATCGTGGGGGGCTATTGTTAGACTGAACCCTGGATGTCCGTCCAGCGTCCGATCAGACCGTACTTGATCGAGGCGTGCGGCATGCCGAAGAAACCATAGACGGGCGGCTCGCGAGACGACGCGGGAGGCCCGGTGCAAGAGGAGCACTCATGTTCGACAGGTTCACGGATCGGGCTCGCAAGGTCATGGGGCTGGCCCGCCAGGAAGCGCAGCGACTGAACCACGAGTACATCGGCACGGAGCACATCCTCCTCGGACTCGTGCAGGAAGGCTCCGGCGTCGCCGCCAACGTCCTCAAGAATCTGGACATCGACCTCAAGAAGATCCGCCAGGAGGTGGAGAAGATCGTCAAGACAGGCCCCTCCATGGTCACCATGGGGCAGCTGCCCTTCACGCCCAGGGCCAAGAAGGTGCTGGAGCTGGCCCTCGAGGAGGCGTCCAACCTCGGGCACAACTACATCGGGACCGAGCACATCCTGCTGGGCCTCATCAAGGAGCAGGACGGCAAGGCCGCTCATGTGCTGCAGAACCTGACCGTCAAGCTGGACACGGTGCGCGAAGAGGTCCTCGACTTCCTCGGCGCGGAGTTGCCCGGCACAGAGGCGGAGAAGGCCGAGGGGACCTCCGTCCCCGGCGGCAACTCCGGCACGAAGTCCAAGACCCCGGCCCTCGACTCCTTCGGGCGGGATCTCACGGAGCTGGCCCGGGAGACCAAGCTCGACCCGGTCATCGGACGCGCCAAGGAGATCGAGCGCGTCATCCAGATCCTCTCACGCCGGACCAAGAACAACCCCGTCCTCCTGGGAGAAGCCGGGGTCGGCAAGACCGCCATCGTCGAGGGGCTGGCCCAGTCCGTGATCACGGGTGACGTGCCCGAGTTGCTCCTCGAGAAGCGCATCGTCGTCCTCGACCTGGCCATGATGGTCGCCGGGACGAAGTACCGCGGGCAGTTCGAAGAGCGGATCAAGGCGGTGATGACGGAGGTGCGACGGGCGCGCAACGTCATCCTGTTCATCGACGAGCTGCACACCCTCGTGGGCGCCGGCGGCGCCGAGGGTGCCATCGACGCGTCCAACGTCCTCAAGCCCGCGTTGTCCAGGGGCGAGGTCCAGTGCATCGGCGCCACCACTCTGGACGAGTACCGCAAGTACATCGAGAAGGACGGCGCCCTGGAGCGTCGGTTCCAGACCATCATGGTGGATCCGCCCTCCAAGGACGAAGCCCTCGAGATCCTCAAGGGGTTGCGAGACCGCTACGAGGCGCACCACCGAGTGCGCTACACGGACCCGGCCCTGGAGAGCGCCGTCGAGTTCTCGACCCGCTATATCTCGGGCCGATTCCTTCCGGACAAGGCCATCGACGTCATGGATGAAGCTGGCGCTCGCGTCCGCCTGACCGCCATGACCCAGCCTCCGGATCTCAAGGAGTTGGAGACGGAGATCGCCCAGCTCGACAAGAACAAGGAGGAGTCCGTCGCCGACCAGGACTTCGAACAGGCGGCGCAGCTGCGAGATCAGGCCTATCGGCTCCGCAAGCAGAAGGAGCAGGTCCAGGAAGAGTGGAAGGAGCAGTCCCGCAACCAGGACCTGGTCGTGGACGCAGAGATCATCGCGGAGACCGTATCCAAGATGACCGGCGTGCCTCTCCAGCGGCTGGACCACGGCGAGGCCGAGCGGCTCCTCAAGATGGAGCAGGTCCTGCACGAGACGGTCGTCTCACAAGACGAAGCGATCCACGCCATCGCCAAGGCGGTGCGCCGATCCCGCTCCGGTCTGAAGGACCCCCGACGCCCCATGGGGTCGTTCATCTTCCTCGGGCCCACCGGCGTGGGCAAGACCCACATCGCGAAGCAGCTGGCCCATTTCATGTTCGGCACGGAAGAGGCGTTGATCCAGATCGACATGTCCGAGTACATGGAGAACTTCAACGCATCCAAGTTGGTGGGCGCACCTCCCGGATACGTGGGCTACGAAGAGGGTGGCCAACTCACCGAGAAGGTCCGCAGACGCCCCTACTCCGTCGTCCTGCTGGATGAGGTGGAGAAGGCTCACCCGGACATCTTCAACATGCTCCTCCAGATCATGGAGGAAGGTCGCCTGACGGACGCGTTCGGACGCCAGATCGACTTCCGCAACGTCATCCTCATCATGACTTCCAACATCGGCGCCTCCATCCTGAAGAACCAGCACGGGCTCGGATTCCAGAGCACGGACCAGGACGACAAGGTGAACAAGACGGAGATCATGCTGAAGGCGGAGGTCGAGCGGTTCTTCCGGCCGGAGTTCCTCAACCGGGTCGACGACCTGATCTACTTCAAGTCCCTCACTCGTGAGAACATCAAGGAGATCGTGGACATCGAGCTCAAGGAACTCCACCTGCGACTCGAGGCGAAGAAGATGAAGTTGGAGCTCGCCCCGGAGGCCAAGGAGTTCCTCCTCGACAAGGGCTACTCCGATGAGTACGGGGCCCGCCCGCTGCGCAGGGCCATCGAGCGCTACCTGGAAGACCCCCTCTCGGAGGAGATCCTCCGCGGCAACCTCACGGAGAATTGCCGCATCGAGGTGGGGACCGGTCCGGACGGCCTCGGGTTCGTCGCCTCGCCGCTTCCTCAAGAGGAGGAAGCGCCCAAGCAAGAAGACGAGCCAGAACCGTCAAAGAGTTGACCCGCTCCCGTTAAGCTGCGTGTGAACCGAGGCGCGTCCACCACCGTTCATGGTGGTGGCGTCGCCCGCGGAGGGATTCCATGCGCAACTTCCTGTTCGGACTGGTCCTGACCCTGGCGGTGGCGGCGAGCCTCATCGTCGTGATCGACCGCTTCCAGGAGGGCGGAAGCCCTGAGGACCTCCGTGCCCTCGAAGCCCTGACCGCATCTCTGGACCAGCGGGTGTCACGGATCGAGGCGAGCGTCGCGCCGGAGGACACGGAGGACACGGGCCCCTCGGGTGACGGGATCACCGCACCAGGGCCACGAGGCATCGCGGAGGTGATCCAGCTCTGCGAGGAGATCGAAGGCATGATCCTCGACTCCGACAAGTCTGTCCGTCGGGACCTCATGCTGATCTACGAGAAGCTCCTGGCGCGTCTGGAAGAGGTCGGCGGCGCCAACTCCGGGGGCGGCGGCGATTCGACGGCCGCACGTGAAGCCCTGCGAACGAAGCTCTCGGAGCTGGGCGTGTTCGTAAAGGGCGATGACATGGTTGAGGTGAGAGGCCAGATCCTGGAGCCGACCCGGGCGCTGGAGCTCATCGCGGTTGCTGACGGAGGACGGCGACACGAGTCCTTGCTGCTGGTGGATTGCCGACCCAGCGCGCTGAAGATCGCGCTGGAGGACATCGGCCTGGTGGAGACGGAGCCCGACAAGCAGGACGGGAGCTACCCGGCGGAGGCCAAGGGCGCCTACATCTACGTGCTCTGGGAGGGCATCAAGAAGCCACGCCGCGTTGAGGACCTGATCCTCAACCGCGCCACGAACGAGACCATGACCCGCACCCCGTTCATGTTCACGGCCTCCCGCATCTACACGGACCCGAACTCGTGGGAGCGGCACTTCGCCGCCGATGTCTACAAGAACGTGATCGCCCTGACGTGGAACTACTCCATCGAGGCCATCGTCGCGTGCCCCCTGGAGGCGGCGGCCCGCGAGGACATCTGGACACCCTACGCAGACACCTGCGCCCCTCCTGGCACGGAGGTCCGGCTGATCATCCGCAACGCGCCACATCCGGAATGGGACAAGTTCTGATCGCCGACGACCTCATCCACGGGCTGATCCGGGACGCGTCCCGATGCCTACGGGCCGCGCGAGCGCTCAGATGGGCCAGCCGCACCGGAGCCATCACCCTGGGGCTGGTGCTGGCGGAAGGGACCGCCGCCCGAGCGATCCCGCTACCGGATCTGGAGCTGATCCGACACACGCTGCTGTCTCTCCCGCTGGGGGCGGCGCTCCTGGGTTGGTCGTTGCCTCCCGGCCACCGGGCGGCTCGGGCGGAGGCAGGACGCTGGATCGGAGAACCGGCGCTGCTCCTCGCCGTGGACGCGGACGGGGCGTCCCAGCTGCGCCCTCTCCTGCTGTCCCGGGCCCGTGACCTGGCACCCAACGCCGTACGGCCGGCGCGCTCTCATTCTCAAGCGACTCGCGCCCTGCCGTTGCTCTACCTGCTGGCGCTCCTGTTCACCTTCGCCCCCGGTCGACTCGAAGACGACCTTCGCTTGCCTCCGGCCTCCGCCCAAGCAGCGCGATCCGCCGTTCACGGTCTGAAGGCAGACGGACCTCCTCCAGGAGTCCCCGCGGCGCGAACCGCCGCTCTTCGGAAGGCCCTTCGCGACCTGGAGAAACCCGGCGTATCCCGCGCTGATGTGGAGGCCGCGATCGCCGAGCTGGAGGCGGCAGCCCGGGCAGCCGGGAGCACCCTGTCGACCCTCTCCGCGGCCGCAGGAGAAGCGCCAGAACTAAGGCCTCTGGGGCTCGCCCTGGAACGACAGGATGCCCAGGAAGCCCTCGCCGCCATCCGCGAACTGGCCCGCCGACTCGGAGACGGAGACATCCGACCGAGCGAACTGGAGAGGGCATCCGAGGCCCTCCTGGCCAGCGCCACCGGAGCCGGGTCCGAACGGGATCGCCGCCTCCTCACGGCCGCCGGAGAGGCCATGGCCGCGGGCGACGCGTCGGGGCTCGAAGAGGCCTTGGTGGATCTCGCCGACGCGATCCGAGCCCGGGAACGGACACCCCGAGAATTGAGGCGCGCGGCCATCGCTCTTCACGAAGCCCTGGGCTCTCCCGGGAGCCGAGCGGGCGACCCGACCGAACCGTCCACTGCCGCTCCGCTGCCCCGGGATGGGACCACGGCCCCGGCCGCACGCAACGCGTTCGCCGACAGGAACGAGCTGCGCCCGCGCCATCTGACCCTGCTGAGCAACTACTACTCCGGTCGTTAGGCGACGACCAGGTGGCCCGGGGTCAACCCGCCGCGGGGACCGGCACGGGAGGCGCCGCCGCCCGTCGACGTCCCTGGAGCAAGGACAGCAAGGCCACGTACCAGAACCCGACGAAGAAGATCAGGATGAAGGGGACCGTGCCCCACAACCCCTGCTGGATCGCATAGCCGACGGAGATCGTGAAGTAGATGGCGAACATCAACTCCACATACGGCACCCAGTTGCGCACCCCGCGATAGCGCTTGGCCCGCCAACCCGCAGCCCCCGCGGAGAGCGCGTCCAGGTTGTACTTCGGTGTCCTGACGAACGCGCTCTTGTGCCCGATCACGGCTTCGAACACCGCCCGGAACTGATTCACGGCCATCCCCACCCCCAAGGCCATGAACATGGGAACGATGTACAGCCGCTTCCACCACTGTCGATACCCGACCACCTGGGTGAAGGTGTAGAACACCATCACGGACGCGGTGGCGCAGAGCAGGATCCCGACATCGACCACCATGCCCAAGGTGCCGTCAACGATGCGGGCACGGAGGACCAGCATCGGCAGGGACAGCATGCACATGGGCACGATCAGCAGGAAGCACAGGTTGGTGGTCAGGTGGAAGAAGCCCTCCGCCTTCACCGCCAGCGGCTGCTTCGACCGCAGCAGGGCGGGCAGCACCTTCAGCATGACCTGGATAGAGCCCTTGGCCCAGCGATGCTGCTGGCTCTTGTAGGCGTTCATCTCCACCGGCAACTCTGCGGGGCAGACGATGTCCGGGTTGTAGACGAACTTCCAGCCCTTCAACTGGGCCCGGTAGCTCAGGTCCAGGTCTTCCGTGATGGTGTCGTGTGACCAGCCCCCTGCGTCCTCGATGGCCTGACGTCGCCACAGGCCTCCGGTGCCGTTCATGTTGAAGAACAGGCCGTTCCGGTTGCGGGCCGGATGCTCGATCATGAAGTGACCGTTGAGCATGAGCCCCTGAACTCGGGTCAACAGGCTCTGATCTTCGTTCAGATGTCCCCACCGGGACTGGGCGACTCCCACCTGGGGATCCGTGAAGTAGTGGACGATCTCGCGGAGGAACCCGGGCTCTGGCCGGAAGTCGGCGTCGAAGATGGCGAACAGGTCGAACTTCGCCGACTTCATCCCGTTCGCGAGCGCCCCCGCCTTGAACCCCGTGCGATCCGTCCGGTGGATGTGATCGATCTGGAACCCGAGGGCACGGACCCGCTCCACCGCTCGCCGGGAGATCTCCACGGTCTCGTCGGTGGAATCATCAAGCACCTGAATGTGGAGGCGGTCCCTCGGGTAGTCCGTTGACGCCACCGCGTCCAGGAGTCGGTCGACAACGTACATCTCGTTGTAGAGCGGCAGCTGGACCGTGATCCCCGGCAGCTCGTCTTCTTCAAACCGGCGCAGAGGCTGCGGTTGACGCTTGCGACCCCGCAGGTAGTTGAACAGCACCATGTACCGATGCCCCCCATAGAGCGAGAGCGTCAGCAGGATGAACCCGTAGAGGCCGACGAGGACCGCCACCAGGAGCGTACTCCCGGCAGGGCCGTCGATCGCCTCCCGGAGGAGGCTGTTGTTGAACACCAGGATGCTGTGACCGAACATATCGTCCCCCGGGCATACGCGGGGATGGACAGAAATCGCGCGAGGCTCGGCAGCGCGCCGCATCTGCGGATCGCACCTGCCCCCTACAGATCAAACGGGCGATTCTACGAGGCCTCAAGTTCCTAGCAAGCAAGCCCTTGTGGCAAATGAACACGGATCCCCGAGAACACCCCGCTGACGACCGCTTCGATCCGTCCTCCTACGAGTTCGATCTTCCAGAAGATCTTGTGGCGCAGGATCCTGCGAGCCGGCGGGAGGACGCTCGGCTGCTCCTGGTGAGGCGGCCGGGGCAAGACTGCCGCGCTCGGGAGGACCTCAACATCCTGGATCTCCCCCGGCTCCTGGCTCCCGGGGACCTGCTGGTCCTGAACGAGACCCGCGTGGTGCCGGCCCGCCTGAAGGGCACCCGGGTCTCCACGGGCGGTCAGGCGGAGGTGCTCGTACTCGAGCACCAGGACGGCGCGGTCAGGATCATGCTGGGGACCCGCGGCAAGCCGCTGCCCGGCGAGGAGATCGCCATCGCCGACGACGCCCTGAGGTTGACCCTGGAGACCAACGACGGCGAGGGCCTCTGGCGAGCCCGGAGCGCCGCACCGGACGCGGCCATACGGCGCGTCATGCAGGACCACGGGAGCGTGCCGCTGCCGCCCTACATCCGCCGTCCGGACGCACCGAAGGACCGGGACCGGTACCAGACCGTCTACGCCCGGAACGAAGGCGCCGTGGCAGCCCCGACGGCCGGACTCCATCTCACTCGCGGGCTGCTCGACACCCTGGCGTCCAACGGCGTCGAACGGACCGCCGTCACCCTGCACGTTGGTCCGGGCACCTTCCGCCCCGTCTCCGTCGACGACATCCGTGATCACCCGATGCACGAAGAACGCTACGAGGTCCCGGAGAGCGCCGCCGCCGCCATCGACGCCTGTCGTCGGCGGGGGGGTCGGATCGTCGCGGTGGGCACCACGGTGGTGCGCGTGCTCGAAGCGGCGGCCGACGGACGTGGTGGGTTGACCCCGGGGCAGGGCAGGACAAGCCTCTTCATCCATCCACCTTGGGAGTTCCAGCTCGTGGACGCGCTGCTGACCAACTTCCACGCCCCGAAGAGCACGCTGCTCATGCTGATCTGCGCCCTCGCCGGCCGCGACCGGATCCTCGATGCCTACACCCACGCCGTCCGGGAACGGTATCGGTTGCTCTCCTACGGGGACGCCATGTTCATCGCGTGATAGCGTCTCGTTCATGGTCGTGCCTGAGCACTTGAGAGATCGCGCCGCGGAGCTGCGGGCCCTCATCGAGGAGGCGAATCACCGCTATCACGTCCTCGACGACCCCAGCATCTCAGACGCCGAGTACGACCGCCTCTTCACCGAGCTGGAGCACCTGGAGGAGGCCCACCCGGAACTGCGCACCCCTGATTCCCCCACCCGCAAGGTAGGGGCGGCGCCCCTGGACGACTTCACCAGGGTGAAGCACGCCGTGCCCATGATGTCTCTCCAGAACGCCAAGTCGGAGGACGACTTCAGGGATTGGGTCGAGCGCATGCGTCGACGCCTCGGCGACGAGGCTCCCGAGCGGTTCGTCCTCTCCGCAGAGCCCAAGCTCGACGGGATCTCCATGGCGCTGGTCTACGAGGACGGGGTGCTGATCCAGGCCGCCACCCGCGGAGACGGAGAACACGGCGAAGACGTCACCGCGAACGTCCGGACCATCCGGGAGCTGCCCCTGCGCCTGCGGGGTGAGGCGCCGGCCCGCGTGGAGGTCCGCGGCGAGGTGTACGTCGCCAAGGACGACTTCGAGGCCTTCAACGCAAACCGGACCGAAGAGGAGGGTCGATACGTCAACCCCCGGAACTTCGCCGGCGGGTCCCTGCGTCAGCTGGACTCCAAGGTGACGGCGGGCAGGCCGCTACGAATCGCCGTGTACCAGCTGGTGGGCTGCGAAGACCTGGGGCTGACGACCCAGGCGGAAGCCCTGGACCAGATCGAGCGGTGGGGCCTCCCGATCCCCCGCTCCTGGTTCCGGGTCTGCGACACCGAGGACGACGCGGTCACCTGGTTCCGTTCTCTGGAGTCCCAGCGCGCGGCGGTACCGTTCGAGCTCGACGGCATGGTCCTCAAGGCGGACACGATCCAGCTCTGGTCCGCCCTGGGTGCTCGATCCAGGACCCCCAGGTGGGCCGTGGCGTGGAAGTTCCAGGCTCAGGAAGAGACCACGGTGCTCAAGGATATCGAGGTGTCCGTGGGTCGAACGGGCGCCCTGACCCCGGTCGCGGTCCTCGATCCCGTCTTCGTCGGCGGAGTCACCGTCGTCCACGCCAGCCTCCACAACCAAGACGAGATCGACCGCCTCGACGTCCGCATCGGCGACACCGTGGTGGTGCAGCGCGCCGGTGACGTCATCCCCAAGATCACCAAGGTCGTGACCTCCGCCCGCACGGGGGAACCGGAGACCTTCCGGCTGCCCGACACCTGCCCCGTCTGCAGCACCGCGGTGGTGGAGTCGCCGGAGGAGGTAGTGGTCCGATGCCCCAACCCTGATTGCCCGGCCAAGATCAAGGGACGCATCCGACACTTCTCCTCCCCCGGCGCGCTGGACATCCAGGGCCTGGGGACCAAGCTCGTAGATCAACTGGTAGACGACGGTCACGTCCGCACGCCAGCGGACCTGTTCCGACTCGAGGCCGCTACGGTCGCAGGGCTGGATCGCATGGGAGAGAAATCTGCGGACAACCTGGTCAACGCCCTGAAGGCGGCTCGGGAGACGACGCTCCCCCGAGTGATCTACGGGCTGGGCATCCGGCACGTGGGAGAGGTGGTCGCGGAGCTCCTGGCCGTGGAGAGCCGCTCCCTCGTGAAGCTGGGGGACGAGGACGAAGACGCCCTGGCAGCCATCGACGGCGTCGGCCCCATCGTCGCCCGCAGCGTGTGTGAGTGGTTCCGGGAACCGGCGCACCGGGAGCTCGCGCGAGATCTCGAGAACATGATGTCGTATCCGGAACCCGAGCGCCCGACCAGCGGCGCACCCCTGGACGGGATGACGGTCGTCGTCACGGGAACCCTGCCCGGACTGTCACGAAAGGACGCCACCAAGTTGCTGAAGGCCAACGGCGCCAAGGTCGCGTCCGCTGTCTCCGGTGGGACGGACTTCCTGCTGGCCGGGGAGAAGGCGGGGTCCAAGCTCAAGAAGGCGGAGGCGTTAGGCGTCCGGGTCCTGAGCGAGGCCCAGCTGCTTCGCTGGCTCGAGGGGGCCCCCTCACCGCTCGATGAATGACGCCCCGGGTCCTTCAATCAGCGCCTCGGAATTAGCGGTTGCTGGTATCGTCAGGGCATGAGTTCAGCGTCGGAAAGAGCCCGCGAGCGCCTCCATGAGGCACGCGTCTACTTCTTGCTGACCCGTCGCCTCTGTCAGGTCCATCCCCTGGTCGTGCTTGATGAGGTCCTCGACGCCGGCGTCGATCTGGTGCAGGTCCGGGAGCCTCAGACCGACGACCGGGACCTCCTCGAGTGGGTCCACGATGTGCGCGAGCGCTGCGCCCGGTATCGGGTCCCCGTGATCGTCAACGACCGGGTCGACATCGCCGTCCTCGCCGGAGCCGACGGAGTCCACGTGGGGCAGGCCGACCTGCCGCCGCGCGCCATCCGCGAGATCGGCGGCGCCGAGTTGATCGTCGGCGTCAGCACACACAACCGGCACCAGCTGGCTCAAGCCCATGACGAACCGGTGGACTACGTCGGTGTCGGACCGGTGTTCGACTCTCGGACGAAGGCGACCAAGGGCCACGGTAGCGACTGGCTGGGCGAGCTCCTTGCGCAAGCCAGGCACCCGGCGTTCGCCATCGGCGGGATCTCCACGGACACCGTGGAGGAGGCCGTAGCGGCGGGGATGCAGCGGGCCGCGGTCTCCTCCGCCATCTGCGGCGCCGAACGCCCTGCGGACGTGGTGCACGCCCTCCGCGAAGCCCTGAACGCGTCATCCAGCTGACATGGCGGATCATGATCGCAGGCTGAGGCCCAGTTACCTTGCGCCGGTCCTTTCCCTGGTCCCTGGCCTGGGACACCTGGTCCTGGGTCGAGCGCGGCGCGGCCTGGCCCTGTTCCTGGGCGCCACGGGATGTTGGAACCTCGCGCTCCTGTCCGTGGCCGCGCCCATCGACCCTCTCGGCGGCTGGTCTCTGCGGCTCGGCGCGGGCGTCGCCATCGCCCTGACCATCTTCGCGGTCATCGACGCCTTCAGGTTGGGGGTTCACGTACGCATCCCGAAGGTGCTCGCCCGCCGCGACGAGCAACTCCAGGCAGCCATCCGGGCGTACCTGCGTGACGACGCCCGCGAAGCCCGGAGACTGCTCACGGACTTGCTCCAACTAGACTCTGGAGATCCGGTGGTGAGGCTCTATCTGTCGAGCCTGGAGCGCCGGGCGGGCAACGCGGCCCAGGCCGCACGTCATGCGCGCAAGGCGCTGGCGGCGGCGCCGGATCATCCGCTGCAGCCGGAGCTGGAGCGGGAACTGCACCTGGCCAGGACGCGCGCCTGATCAACCTCGAGACGCGGCGTTGAGGATGGCCGCCTGAATCATCTCCTGGGCCGCAGCATCCGCCGCCCAGCGCGCCAACTGACGTAGCCGATCCACGTCCTCGCTGGTGCACACCCGATTCAGGTAGCGGGCCTCGCCGAGGGTGACCCGGCGACGCCGGTTCACGCGATCCAGGACCAGACGCGAGATGTCAGCGCCCTGAAACGTCCCCACGTGCAGATCGACCATGGCGACGAAGCTGTCTCCCGGCTGCCTCGCCTCGGCCTCCGCCAACAGCTTCCGAGCCAGGTTCTGATCGCCGGAGTGCATGACCGCCATGACCGCCGCTGAACGCAGGTCCTGCGTGGGGTGATCCGTGGCACGGCGCCCGATGCCCGAGAGCGGTCGCGCGTCCCCGACGGCGAGCTCGAAGGCGGACAGACGGGACTCCGGATCGTTGGAGACGTGCGCCAGACTCTCGACGGCGACCAGGCGCTCCAGGTCCGACCTACGATCATCGGTCCATACGTCCTTGAGGTGCTCCGTGGCTCCGGCCCAGCCACTGCGCGCGATCCGTATGGTGGCCTGGTTGCGGGTGGGCTCGTCGCCGAGATGCCGCTTCAGGTCCACCAGCGTCACGGCAGCGAGCTCCGTCCGCTGATCCGCGATCGCGTCCACCGCGGGCCACGGGTGGTGGGCCGCCAGCTCCGTCAGCGGACCGATGACGCGGTCGTCTCGCGCGTGCCGGAACAACCACGACAGGGCGTAGCGGGCTGTCGGGTCCTCGACCATGTTCCACGCTCGGACGAGGAAGTCGATGTCCGCGTCCTTCCGAGACGGGTCCGTGTGCCAGGCGGTCAGGATCTCGTGGATGTCCTCCCTCGCGAACCGCCGGTCCAGGGTCCGGGCGTCCTGCCCCACGGACTTCCGGACGATCTCGTAGACGGCACTGCCCACCGCTCCGTGCTTCTGGCAGAGCCCTTCGAGCCCGACGGTCGGGACGGGACGCGGCGGTCCTTCGCCCGGCACACGGACACCCCCTCGGGAGGTCCGGCCCGGGGACATCGGGTCGTCACCGCCGGACACGGTGCTCGGGGAAGACCCGTCCCGCACCTCGGGCAGCGGCGTGGCCGTCAGCCCGTGGTCCTTCGAGAGGAGGACCCAGACCGCCACCACGACGGCCGCGGTTCCCATGACGAGCGCAAGATGACGCATGTTGTGCCTCCTGGAGCAGGGTCGAGGCGTCGCCTGCCATCTTGGCAGGGGCCGACGGGGCCCCTCCCCCGGTCTGACAAGTTGTCATCGATCCATCCGGATCGACCGTGGCGCTCCTGAGCAAAGTCGCCCCATTCTGGCAAACCACCGGGCTCCGGCGCAACCCCGGCACCTGGAGGCACGAAAGTTGCTCCCTGACGCACGGTTCCGGTATACGGAGCCACCCGAATCATGGTCGCCATGCATCGTCCTCTCCATGCCCTGGTCCTCGATGACGACGAGGGTGTACGACGGGCCGTCGGAGACGTCCTGGAGACGGCGGGGCACCGGCACTTCGCCGTGGCATCGGCGGAGGAGGCCATCGAGGTGGTACGGCTCCATCCGGTCCATTTCTCCATCATGGATGTCCATGTGTCAGCGGACGACGGCTTGAGGATCTTCTCGACGATCCAACGGTTCACCGGGAGCCTCCCGGTGATCTTCATGTCGGGAGCCTTCACGCCGGACATCGTCGCGCGCGCGAGGGGCCTCGGGGCGCACAGCTGCCTCGACAAGCCCCTGGATGTCCGATCGCTGGTGACAGCGGTGGAAGAGTTGATCGACCTCAGATGTCTTTGAGACCCGGCATGGCCGGGCAGGAGAAGGGAGTCCATGGCAAGCCTGCGTCCTTTGAACGACAAGGTAATCGTGCGCCGCGTCGAGGCCGACAGTCAGACGGCCGGCGGCATCTACCTCCCCGAACAGGCCAAGGAGAAGCCCAAGGAGGGCATCGTCGAGGCCATCGGTGACGGCAAGTACCTGGACAACGGCGAGAGAGGCCAGTTCCAGGTGAGCGCTGGAGATCGGGTCCTGTTCTCGTCCTACGCGGGCACAGAGGTCAAGATCGACGGCGAAGAACTGATGATCATGGGTGAAGAGGACATCCTCGCGATCCTCGGCTGAATCGGGCCCTCAGAGAGAAACGAGAACCAAGAACATGCCAGCGAAGAAGATCGCATTCGACCAGGAGGTCTACGAGAACCTCCGTAATGGAGTCAACCGACTGGCCCGCGCGGTGAAGGTCACCCTGGGACCACGCGGCCGCAACGTCGTGATCGAGAAGTCCTTCGGGGCCCCGACGGTCACCAAGGACGGGGTCACCGTCGCCAAGGAGATCGAACTCCAGGACCCTTACCAGAACATGGGCGCCCAGATGGTGAAGGAGGTGGCCAGCAAGACCTCCGATGTGGCCGGCGACGGCACCACCACGGCCACCGTCCTCGCCGAGGCCATCTTCGAGGAAGGCCTGAAGAACGTGATCGCCGGCGCCTCCCCCATCGGGATCAAGCGCGGCATCGACACGGCCGTGGAGAAGGTCGTCAAGAAGCTCGGCGCCATGGCCCGGCCCGTTGAAGGCAAGAAGGACATCGCCCAGGTGGGCTGCATCGCCGCCAACAATGACGCCGAGATCGGCAACCAGATCGCGGAAGCCATGGAGCGCGTCGGCAAGGACGGGGTCATCACGGTGGAAGAGGGCAAGTCTCTGGATACCACGGTGGAGTGGGTCGAGGGCATGCAGTTCGACAAGGGCTACCTCTCTCCCTACTTCGTGACCCAGCCGCAGGACATGACCTGCCTCATGGAGAAGCCCTACATCCTCGTCCACGAGAAGAAGATCAGCTCCATCCAGGACCTCATCCCGGTGCTGGAGAAGATCGCCCAGAGCGGGCGTCCGCTGCTCATCGTCGCCGAGGACATCGAGGGTGAGGCCCTGGCTACGCTGGTGCTCAACAAGATCCGCGGCGGCCTCACCTGCTGCGCGGTGAAGGCGCCGGGCTTCGGTGATCGCCGCAAGGCCATGCTCGAGGACATCGCCGTCCTGACCGGCGGCACCGCGGTCATGGAGAACCTGGGCATCACCCTGGAGTCCCTCACCCTGAAGGACCTGGGTTCCTGCGACAAGGTGGAGGTCTCCAAGGACAACACCACCATCATCAACGGCTCGGGCAAGAAGGACGACATCCGCGGCCGGGTCGCGCAGATCCGCAGCGAGATCGACAACACCAGCTCGGACTACGATCGGGAGAAGCTTCAGGAGCGCCTGGCCAAGCTCTCCGGCGGCGTCGCCCAGATCAACGTGGGCGCGGCCACCGAGATCGAGATGAAGGAGAAGAAGGCCCGCGTCGAGGACGCCCTCCACGCCACCCGCGCGGCGGTGGAAGAGGGCGTGCTGCCCGGCGGCGGAGTCGCGGTGCTGCGCACCGGCTCCTCTCTCAAGATCAACGGCTCTGACGACGAGGCCGTCGGCATGGGCATCATCGCCCGGGCCGTCTCTGCCCCGCTCCGGCAGATCGCCGAGAACGCTGGGTTCGAAGGCGCCGTGGTCGTCCGTGAGGTGCTCGAGAGTTCGGATGACAACGGCGGCTTCAACGCCGCGTCCGGCAAGCACGAGGATCTCATGAAGGCCGGGGTCATCGACCCCGCCAAGGTCGTCCGCACGGCGCTCCAGAACGCCGCTTCCGTGGCGTCCCTGCTCCTCACCACCGAGGCCCTCATCTCCGAGATCAAGGAGAAGAAGCCCGCTGGTCCCGCCGGTGGCGGTGACATGGATGGCATGGGTGGCATGGGTGGCATGGGCGGAATGGGCGGCATGGGTGGCATGGGTGGCATGGGAGGCATGGGCTTCTAAGCCACCGCTCACCCCCACTCAGACCGGGGCCCCGCCCCCCCCCGGCCCCCCGCGACGATTTGGGTGGGGCCCACCACAC
>CAZDQF010000008.1:109514-117865 GCA_964507445.1 uncultured Isosphaeraceae bacterium | reverse complement strand
GCTGGGGCTTCAACCCCCCCCCCCCCCCCAACTCCGCCCGGCCCCCGGCCTCCGCGGGGGCCCGTCTTCGTTTGTGGTGAGCCCACAAGACCAAACATAACCCAAACACCCATGATTGGCCACGCGGTTGACGATGGCCCGTGATTTTCGGATCATTCGCCACTTGGCTTCCGTCCCGCCAACGGTACCGAAGCAACCGGCGCAAACTCTTGCAGAGGAAGCTCATGCGGCGCCCATTTATCGCCGGCAACTGGAAGATGAACCTCGGGCAGGCTGACGCCCTTCGTCTGGCCAAGGCCATCAGGGAGCGGTGCGCCAGCATCCCGGATCGGGATGTGGCCATCTGTCCGACCTTCGTGAGCATCGCAGCGGTCGCGGCGGAGCTGACGGAGTCGCCCGTGGCGGTCGGTGGCCAGGACTGCGCCGAGTGGGATGACGGCGCCTACACCGGCGCCATCAGCGCCGGGATCCTCAGGTCCACAGGCGCCCGCTACGTCATCCTGGGGCACTCCGAGCGCCGCCATGTCATGGGTGAGACGGACGAGGTGATCCGGACCAAGATGGGGAAGGCCCGCGCCGCAGGGCTGCGACCGATCCTGTGCGTCGGCGAGACCCTCGAAGAACGCAAGTCCGGACAGACACTCCAGGTCGTGGAGCGTCAGCTCCGGAGCGGCCTCGAGGGCCTGACCAAGGACGACATGGCCGAGACCACCATCGCCTACGAGCCCGTGTGGGCTATCGGCACCGGCGAGGTGGCTACCCCGGAACAAGCCCAGGAGGTCCACGGAGCGATCCGCTCCTGGCTCATGGAGCTGGGCGGGCCCATCGGCGCCGAGATACGAATTCAATACGGCGGCAGCGTCAAGCCCGACAACGTCGACGGCTTGATGGCGATGCCGGACATCGACGGCGCGCTCGTAGGAGGCGCCGCCCTGGACGCAGACTCTTTTGCTCGAATCGTGAGTTTCCTCGGCGGCTGACCGGGTCACTGGAAAGAAGACACATGGCCATCGTGAAGACCTTGCTGATCATCCTGTTCACCATCAACGCCATCTTCCTCGTCGGCATCGTCCTGATGCAGGAAGGGAAGGGCGGAGGACTCGGGAACGCGTTCGGCGGCGCAGGCGGCGATGCGTTCGGGCACGGCGTCGGAGGCATCAACCGCTTCACCGCTTATGTCGCGGGGAGCTTGATGGTCATCGCCGTCGCCCTGGCGATCATGAACACCACCACCTGAGCCCAGGCTCCGGAGACGCAGTGTTGACCTCCAGCATGACGGGTTTTGGTTCCGCGACGCAAGAGCAGGGGACGCGGACCGTCTCCGTTGACGTGCGCTCGGTGAACCACCGCTATCTGAAGCTCAACTTCAAGTTACCGAAGGCCCTCGCCTCCCTCGAGGCCGAGCTGGAGGCCGTCGCCAAGCGGCACGTCTCGAGAGGTTCCCTGACCTTCAACATGCGGTTCCGGGACGACGGCGCGCCCGGGACCTACGTGGTGGATCAGCGAGCAGCGCTGGACTATCGAGACCAGCTCGACAAGCTCTGCGACAGCCTGGACATCCCGCTCCCCGCCGAGTCAGACCGCGTCCTGGCCCTGCTCTCCCTCCCTGGCGTGGTACGCGCAGCGGACGACGCCCAGGACTCCACGGTCAGCCCGGAGATCAAGCAGCTCGTGACCCGGTGCTTCGACGAGGCCATGAGGGAGCTGGTGGCGACCCGCGAGGCAGAGGGCGCCGCCCTCCGCCGGGTCCTGGAGGAGCACGGGCATGTCCTCGAGCGCCTGCTCAAGGCGGTGGCTGCGCGCGCCCCGGAGATCCCCCGGCAGCACCGCGACAGGTTGATGGACCGGGTCCAGGCGCTCCTCAAGGAGCTGGATGACGGCTCCGCTGTCAGCGAGTCGGACCTCCACCGTGAGCTGTGCCTGCTGGCAGACAAGTGTGATGTGGCGGAGGAGTTGAACCGGCTACAGACACACCTGGATCGCTACCGCACGATCCTCGCCGCCACCGGAGAGAGCGGCCGCGAACTGGACTTCCTCCTGCAGGAGATGCTGCGCGAGACCAACACCATCGGCAGCAAGGCCAACGACGCCGAGGTCGCGCACGCCGTGGTCGAGATGAAGGTCGAGGTGGAGCGGATGAAGGAACAGGTGCAGAACCTTGAGTAGCGCTCGCACCGTCGTCATCTCCGGCCCGAGCGGCGTCGGCAAGTCCACGCTCATCGCCGCCCTGATCGATCAACCTCACGTCCGCCTGGCGGTCTCCGCGACGACCCGATCCCCGCGACAGGGCGAGTCGGATGGTGTGCACTACCACTTCGTCTCCCCCGACACCTTCGCCGCCATGCGCGACGCAGGGGAGCTCCTGGAGTGGGCCGAGGTCCATGGCTGCTGCTACGGCACGCCGCTCAGCGAGATCAGCGGATCGAGCGACGAGGTCGTCATCCTGGACATCGACCTCCAGGGATGGCGCAGCGTCAAGCGACTTGGGATCGATGCCCTCGGGGTGTTCATCGCCCCTCCCTCGGCGGAGTGCCTGGAGGCTCGCCTCCGCGCCCGCTCGACGGAAGACACCGCGGCGCTCGAGACTCGACTGAAGAACGCGGCCAGCGAGTTGGCTGCGCGAGACGAATATGATCACGTCGTCGTGAACGACGACGTGGACCGGGCCACGAAGGAACTCCTGCAGCTCGTGCTCCGCACCCCCCAGGGCAACGGAGCCTGACCCGCAGCACGAACCACCGAAGAACCTCATGATCGACCAATCAAAGTTCCAAGACCTCTACGCCAAGTGCGGCGGCGTGTTCCGCACCACCGTCCTGATGCAGAAGCGCATGCGCGAGCTCAATCGCGGCGCCCGCAAGCTGGTGGACAACAACGCCAAGAACCCCATCGAGGTGGTCGCCCACGAGATCGACGCTGGGAAGATCGAGCTGATCCCGGACAACGAAGAGAACCGGGAGATCATCCGCGCCGAGGTGGAGCGCATGACCATGGGGCAACCGGCGGAGGTCGAAGTGCGCGAGACGACGAGCGAGGACGAGCTCGAGCGCCGCATCCTCTCCGCCCTCTCCAAGGACGACTGAGGACCTTCATGGCCCACGTCATCCTCGGCGTGTCCGCGTCCGTCGCTCTGCACAGGGCGCTGGACGTAGCCAGCGAACTCCGCAAGGGCGGTCACGAAGTGACCGCCCTCATGACCGACTCCGCCACGGAGTTGATCTCCCCGCTTCAGTTCCAGGCCATCACCGGCCGCAGGGTGTTCCACGACCTCTTCGAGGGCGCCGACGACGACGCCTACGATCACCTGAGCCCGGCCCGGGACGGAGACCTCCTCATCTGCGCACCGGCGACCGCGGACCTGATCGGTCGGCTCGCACATGGGCTGGCAGACGACATGGTGACCACCACCGCCCTGGCCTTCCCTCATGAGAAGCCGCGCATGGTGGCCCCCGCCATGAACTGGCGCATGTGGGAGAACCCCATGGTGCGACGAAACGTCCACACCCTCCGGGACGCTGACTGGGAGGTCATCGAACCCGTGGAGGGCGACCTGGCCTGCGGCGACCAGGGCGTCGGGCGCCTCGCCCCCGTCACGCAGCTGCTGGAGCGGGTCCAGGCCGCCCTCTAGATCCCCTTCGGGCCAGCCCGGCTAAGATCGGGCATGCGATTCCTCGTCTCGGGCGGTCCGACCCATGAGTACCTGGACGACGTCCGCTTCCTCGGGAACCCCAGCACGGGATCCATGGGCATCACCATCGCCCAGTGCGCTGTCGAGAAGGGGCACGACGCCACCTTGGTGCTGGGCCCCACACACCTGGAGGCGCCCCCGGGAGTATCGGTCGTCTCCGTGACCTCCGCCCTCGAGATGCGAGAGGCCATGGTCGGCTCCGTTGAGGGCATGGACGCGGTCATCATGTCCGCGGCCGTGTCCGACTACCGACCACGAGAGCGGGTCGAAGGGAAGATCAAGAAGGGCCAGGACCAGGTCTCCCTGGACCTGGTCAAAAACCCCGACATCCTGGGGGATTTGGGTAGAATGCCGGGCACTCGGGTTGTCGTCGGCTATGCGCTGGAAGCGGCGCCGGCAGAGATCGCCCGGGACCATGCCAGGGACAAGCTCACCGCCAAGAAGCTGGACGCCATCGTCCTGAATCGGCGGGGCTCGTTCGGGGGGACGGCCATGGAGGATGTGACCGTGCTGGACGCCGGAGGCGGTGTCCACGAGTTCGGCGCACCCGACAAGGCATCTCTGGCGAGATGGTTGATCGCGTTCTGCGAGGAGAAGGGCGGAAATGGGTCGGGAGGAGTGGGAGAAGTGTGAAGCCCCGACGGTGCTCGTGGAGCGTCTGCGCCACGGCGACGGGCTCCCTCTGCCGAGCTACGGGACGTCTGGTGCCGCCGGCGCGGATCTCTGCGCCGCCGTCGACGGTCCCGTGACCGTGCCCATGGGCGAGGTAGTGCTCATCCCCACGGGCCTGAAGTTCGCCATCCCGGCAGGCTTCGAGCTGCAGCTCCGGCCTCGCTCCGGCCTCGCCCTCAAGTCGGGACTGACCCTGGTCAACGCCCCGGGGACCATCGACTCCGACTACCGGGGGGAGGTCAAGGTCATCGTCACCTGTGTCGTGAACACCCCCTGCGTCATCCATCGCGGCGACCGCATCGCGCAGGCCGTCCTCGCGCCGGTCAGCCGTGCCAGTTGGAGAGAATCGGATTCGCTCCCGGAGACCACTCGCGGCAGCGGCGGCTTCGGGCACACGGGTGTTCAGATGGAGGGGCCGGGGGAATGAGCGCACCGAGACGACTGGTCTCCTGGGGGGTCCTGCTCATCGCCGTCTGGTTGGCGTTCTCCTTCGTCACCTACGACCCGAGTGACGACGCCAGCAGCGGCAGCAATCTGGGCGGCCCCGTCGGTCGCTTCATCAGCTCAACCCTCGTCGAGGGTTTTGGGATCGGCGCCTTCGCGCTCTGCTTCTACCTGGCGCTGTGGGGGTATCTCATCCAGGTCAAGAGGACCCAGGACAGACTCCCCCTGAGGTTGGTCGGGTTGACCGTCTGCATGTTCTGCTTCGGAGCGTTCTGGCAGGCCCTCTTCCCTGACAGGGCCTTTCCCGGAGCCAGCGTCCCTCTCGGGGGCATGATCGGAGATTGGGCGGTCGTTCGGGTAGGAGCCACCCTCGGAGGCATGGGCACCCTCGCCACCATGGGCGTCGGGATGATCGCGGGCCTGCTCCTGGCGACGGGGAGCATGGTGCCGGAGATGCTGCGCCGTGGAGACACGGCGGCCGATACCGACCAGGAAGAGAATCGCAGCATGCGTCGCCGGCTCGCGGAGCGCCTGAAAGCAGCCATCGGCTCCGGAGCACCGGAGACGGAGGAAGAAGAGGCCGACGAGGAAGAGGGCCGGGAGATCGAGGACGAAGAAGCCCCGGACGACGGCGAGGAAGAAGAATACGACGACGAGGAAGAGGAGTACGAGGAAGAGGAGTACGAATACGAGGAAGACGACGACGGAGACTACGAGGACGACGACGAGGCTGAGGAGGCCCCGCCGAGCAGGGAGAAGCTCCCTCCGCCGAAGATCACCCAGGCCGCCAAACCGACCAGCGCCGATGGCATCCAGGTCATCAAGCTCCAACGGGAGGCCGGGGTCCCCGGCGATCTGTACGACCTGCCGCCGCTGCCCCTCCTGGCAGAACCTCGATACATCAAGGAACGGGAATCCGACGCGTTCCTCCAGCAGAGAGCCACCGCACTGGAAGAAGCCCTGCAGGACTTCAACGTCACGGCCCGGGTCGACGAGATCGAACGTGGTCCCGTGATCACGAGGTTCGACCTCACCCTGGAACGCGGGACCAAGATCTCGAAGGTCACCAACCTCTCCGATGATCTGGCCCTCGCCCTGGGGGTCGCGCGCGTGCGCATCGCGCCGGTGAAGGGCAAGTCAGCCCTCGGCGTGGAGATCCCCAACGGGCACCGCGAGACCGTATTCCTGCGAGAACTGGCGGTGGCCATGGCAGAGGACATGGACAAGCGGAAGATCGCCATTCCCCTGTTCCTCGGCAAGGACGCGTCAGGGCACCCCATCATCGAAGACCTGGCCACCACACCCCACCTCCTCATCGCCGGACGCACGGGAGCTGGCAAGTCCGTCTTCGTGAACGGGCTGATCCTCTCCATACTCCTGACGCGCTACCCCGAGGAGTGCCGGCTGATCATGATCGACCCCAAGAAGGTCGAGTTGGAGGTCTACCAGGACATCCCCCACCTCCTGACGAAGGTGGAGAGCAGCCCCAAGAAGGCCACCAAGATCCTGGACTGGGCCGTCAACCAGATGGAGGAACGGTACGAGCTCCTCGCGACCACCGGCGTGCGCCACCTGACCTCCTACAACAAGCTCAAGAAGAAGATCCGCCGGGATCGGCTGCTCACCCGCTACTCGGAAAGCGAGGTGGACAAGCTCCCGGAACACATGCCCTACGTGGTCATCATCGTCGATGAGCTGGCGGACCTGATGATGGCCGCCGGCAAGGAAGTGGAACAGGCCATCGCCCGCCTCGCCCAGAAGGCCCGCGCCGTCGGCATCCATGTCGTGCTCGCGACACAGCGGCCGAGCACCGACGTCATCACCGGGCTCATCAAGAGCAACCTGCCCGCGCGGATCGGATTCCAGACCAGGACAGGGATCGACAGCCGGACCATCCTCGACCGACAAGGCGCAGAGAAGCTCCTGGACAAGGGAGACATGCTCTACCTGAGCTCCACATCCGACGACCCCAGGCGCATCCAGGGTCCGTTCGTATCGGACCAGGAGGTGGAGGACGTGGTGTCGCACCTGAAGAAGCACGCCTCCCCGCACTACACTCCCAAGCTGGAGCAGGTTGAGAACTCCGGCAACGAGGTGGCGCGGATCTTCGATGAAGATGAGCTGTTCGAACAAGCCGTGGACGTCATGTTCGCGAGCGGCATGGCCTCTGCATCGGGGCTGCAAAGGAGACTCAAGGTGGGTTATGCCCGCGCCTCGAGGCTCATCGACCTGATGGCAGACGCGGGCATCGTGTCGGAACACCGAGGATCGAAGGCCCGGGAGATCCTCATGTCTCCGGAACAGTGGGAAGAAATGCGCCACGGCGCGGGAAGTTCAACGAACGCGCCATAGGCGTTCATCGAGGGTGACCCATGTCCGATCTAAACGAGCAGAACGTGGAAGAGAACACCAGAGACTCCTACCTCCCGGTGGCGTTGTTCTTCGTCTCGGTCGTCGCACTGGTCAAGGCCTGGATGGAGTCCGGCGCCGACCAGGGTCGGGTCCTGACGCACTTCCTGGGACCGGCAGCCAGCATCGTCATGCTCGCGTCCATGGCGCTCATCGGCGCGGTCTGGTTCTTGAAGGGTCGCATTGACGGCCCCTTCCGCAAGATCCTCGCCATCGCGCTGGTGACGCTCCCCCTCGCAGGTCTGCTGAGCACGGTCCAGGGCGCCTCCGCGGCGACCCCGGTCGGAGGCACCGCGGGCGCCCACCTCGCCACCGTGTTCCTCAGCCTCCCAACCGTCGTCGGCGCGAGCCTGGCGGGGCTGCTCGTTCTCGTGACCTCGATCATGGCGTGGCGCCTCGCCTTCCAACCTCCGGCGGAAGCCGACTCTCCGGCGACGGCGTTGTCCATCGCCCTCGCCCGCACGGACAGGGACGCCACCGCGTCGACTGAAGAGCAGCAGGACATCTCCTCGGAAGCGGAGGAGGAAGAAGCCCAGGCGGAGATACCTGAGGAGGAAGAAGAGGAGCCGGAGCTCATCGTGGCGGCCCGCGCCCACCAGCAGGACTCGGAAGCCCTGCCAGCCCACCTCGACCAGAGTCGAGTCCTGGCGGGAGCTCTCCAGCCAGAGCCAGAGGTCCAGGCACCAACGCCACTCGTAGAGTTGGCCCAGGCGACCAGGGCGCACGAGATCGGCGAGCTGCAGGATGAGCCCGCCGAACTGGACGAAGGAACGCAGGAGGGGGCCGCCTACACCGACCCCATGAACCCTGTGGCTCTGGCGGCCGCAGCGGAGCTCGCCGGAGAGAGCGAGACGGTACTGCTGGATGACGCGAGCGCGAGTGCCTCGGCCACCGTGGAGGTTACGGAGATCGAGCCAGCGTCGACCGAGTTCGAAGACACCGCCCAGGAAACCCATGAGCCCGAGGAGCAGGCGGAAGAACAGCATGTGGAGTTCGCCGCGCTTGCGACCACCCCCGAGGCAGGGAGCGAGGCCGAAGAAGAGGACGAGGAGCTCGACGAACTCGAGGACGACGCCGAGGAACAGGACGAGGAGCTCGACGAACTCGAGGACGACGCCGAGGAACAGGACGAGGAGCT
>CAZDQF010000008.1:0-109414 GCA_964507445.1 uncultured Isosphaeraceae bacterium | reverse complement strand
CGACGAACTCGAGGACGACGCCGAGGAACAGGACGAGGCCGAGGAGCTGGCCGCGCAAGAGGAGCCCTCCGACGAGGCAACCGTTCCATCTCCCATACTCCAGGCACGCCAGTCCGACGACTGGGCGAGCTGGGAGGAGGACGAAGCACCCCGTTCCCGGCCTCGAGCCCCCCTCTCAGCCAAGGCGGACGATGACGACGAGATCCAGCCCGTGCTCTTCGCCCACCGGTCAGAGATGGACGAAGACACCTACCGTAAGGCCGTCGCCCTGGTGGTGGATGAAGACCGTTGCACTCAGCAATTGCTGCAGCGCTCGCTGTCGCTATCCTTTTCGGACGCGACGGCGATGATCGAGCGGATGTATGACGAGGGCCTCGTTGGGCCTCCGACCCCCACGGGGGGACGCCGTGAGGTCCTCGCCCAACGCCCGTACGAGCAGCAAGCAGACGCCTGACCTCTCCCCCGGAGAGCGCGGGCCTGGCGCCTGGATCTTCGGGGGCTCCATGACGCAGAAGCACACGGTCTCTTTCGTTTCCCTGGGCTGTCCCAAGAACCTGGTGGACAGCGAGGGGTTGGTCTCCACCCTGCTCTCCCGAGGGTTCAGGGTGTTGAGCGACCCGAGCGATGCAGATCTCGTGGTCGTCAACACCTGCGGCTTCCTCGCCGCGTCCCGCGAAGAGTCCGTCGCCTCCATCCGGCAAGCGGTCGCCCTGAAGGACCGCGGCGTCAAGGGCGTGCTCGTCGCCGGCTGCATGGTCGGCAATTACCGCGACCAGATAGAAGCGGAAGCGCCGGGCGTCGATCGGTTCGTCCCCTTCGTCGACTACACGAACATCGACGACATCGCGCAGGAGTTGCTGCCCGCCACGTCCTCCCCTTCATTCACCGTCGATCGGCGTCGCGTGGACGCCACCCTGACCCCAGGACACTACGCGTACCTCAAGATCAGCGAGGGGTGCAACCACACCTGTGCCTTCTGCGTGATCCCCGATATTCGAGGCCCCATGCGCAGCGTCCCGGAAGACGATCTCGCGGCGAGGGCCAGTGACCTTGCCCTGCGCGGCGTCCGGGAGCTGGTCGTCATCGCGCAGGACTCCACGGTCTACGGCACGGACATCTACGGCGAGAACCGGACGGCCAGCTTGCTCAAGCGACTCGACGAGGTCGAAGGGCTGGACTGGATCCGGCTCATGTATGCGTACCCGACCGAGGTCCGCAGCGACCTGATCGACGCCCTCGGGTCCGGATCACGGGTGCTCCCCTATCTGGACGTCCCTGTTCAACACGCCGCCGACCGGGTGCTGAAGAGGATGCGACGGGGGTACGACCGGAAACGCCTCTCGAGGATGGTGGAAGAGCTGCGCTCCGGTGTCCCGGACATCTCGCTACGCACCACGGTCATCGTCGGATTCCCCGGCGAGACCGACGACGACTTTGAAGAGCTGCTGGAATTCGTCAGGGAATCACGGTTCGACCGACTGGGTGCGTTCCGCTATTCCAACGAGCCGGGCAGCCGAGCCGCCGAACTGGACGACCAGGTTGAAGAGGGCGTGAAGGATGACCGCTTCCATCGCCTGATGGCTGCTCAACAGGAGATCGCGTTCTGCGCCAATCAGGAGAGGGTGGGCTCGGAGGAGGTGGTGCTCGTCGATTCAGCGGCGCAGGACGGAAGACCGGCGATCGCACGGAGCCGCAGGGACGCTCCCGAGGTGGACGGAGGCGTGCTCATCGACGACGAGAGCCTCCGCCCCGGGGAATTGGCGCCGGTCGAGATCATCGCCGCTTCCGGCTACGATCTTCGGGCCTCGCCGATCCGCTGACCGAGCCCCTCATGGGAATCTGGAACCTGCCCAATCGTGTGACCCTCGGACGCCTGCTCCTCGCAGCGGCGCTGTTCGTGGTCCTGGTCCTCATGAACGAGGATGTCCTGCCGCAGGACGGCCCCTGGGCCTGGGCAGCCTTCATCCTGTTCACCATCGCCGCCGCGACGGATTGGCTCGACGGCTGGCTCGCGCGCAGGCTCGGCATGGTCACGGCGTTCGGTCGCATCATGGACCCGTTCGTGGACAAGGTGGTGGTCTGCGGCAGCTTCATCCTTCTCTGCGCCGAGCACCCAGGTGACGTGCCGCCATGGATGGTCGTGGTCATCGTCGGCCGAGAGTTCTTCGTCAGCGCCATCAGGGGGTTCATGGAGTCCCGAGGAGCAGCCTTCGGCGCCGACATGGCCGGCAAGGTGAAGATGGTGGTGCAGTGCTTCGCCGTCGGCTCCATCCTGTTCAAGCCGACCCAGGCCTCGGGATCTCCCCTGCTCGATCTCCTCGACTTCCTGATCCCCGCGCTGATGTGGGTCACCGTCACCGCGACGCTCTACAGTGGCTGGAACTACATGCGAAAGGCCATGGTGGGGCTTCGGGAGATGGACGCCTGAATCGGCGCAGCGCCTCCGAGCTCATCCCCAATCCGCTGAGTCGCGCCTTGGCGACCGTCGGCGGAGTCGGCCTGGTCCCGATCGCACCGGGGACCGCGGCGAGCCTGGTATGCGTCATCCCGCTGGGCTTCGTCCCCTCGTCGGCGTGGCCCTGGGTCCCCACGGTCGCCTGCGTCGCGGCCACCGTGGGTTGCGTGCTCATCAGCCGCACCCTGCCCCAGAAGGACGAGGGCGGGGACCCCGGCTGGTTCGTGCTGGATGAGGCCGCCGGCGTGTGGCTGGCCGCGGCGACGCTGCCCACGCCGACGTGGCCGGGGCTCGCCGCGGCGTTCGCCCTGTTCCGGGTGTTCGATATCCTCAAGCCCCCGCCCGTGAGGCGGCTCGAGCGGGTGGGGCGTGGCTGGGGCATCGTCCTCGATGACCTCATGGCGGGGGTGTATGCTCTGCTCCTGCTCCTCCTGTGGAGCGCATGGCTGACCAGGTGACCAGCCCTCAGAGATCGATGCCGCAACAACGCACCCGAAGACCCATCCAGACCGGGTCCGACACCGGATCTCGGCCGACCGTGGACCGGGAGATGTCGGACCTGGGAGTGACTCGCAGAGTCCGCTTCGGACTCGCCTCCAAGTTCACGGTCCCGGTCTCCCTCGTCCTCTCCTGCACCATCGTCCTCATGGGCTTCGTCGTCTACGACAAGTCGGCGGAGTCCCTGCGACTCCAGCTGACCGCCCAGGGCGTCTTCGCCGCGCGCATCGCCGCGGCTCCGGAATTGGACTCGTGGGACAAGGACTACAACACGTACCGAAACCTCACCCGAAGAGTGGATCGGGTCGCCGCAGAGAAGGCCCTCGCAGGAGGCGGGGTCGCCAGCACCGAGGACCCGACGGTCACGCCTGAAGAGTTGAAGGAGATCGAAGCGGCGATCAAGAAGCACGACGAGCTCCAGGAGGCGTACAACGTCCGGCGCCTCCAGCGGATCATCCAGACGGAGTCTCAGGGACCGGGTATCTACCTGGACCTGTGGATCCTCAACGAGGACGACGAGGTCAAGGCGAGGGCGAGCGGCGGCGGTGAGAACCTGCGCTACAGCGTGAACGAGACCCGCACAGCCGGTCGCACCAGGGCATCTCCCGAGACCGAGATCAAGTCAGGGTTCTACGCGGCGACGAAGGACGTGGACCCGGCGCGGTTCTTCTACCACCCCATCAAGGACAAGGATGATCGGGTCGTGGGGAAGGCGGTCGTCATCTTCTCGGAGCGTCGCATCAGGGAGGACCTGGCGTCTCTCCGGGGCAGCATCATCCTGTTCTGCGTATTCGGGGTCCTGGGCACAGGCTTGGTGGCGTTCGCCACATCGAAGGTCTTCACCCGGCCCCTTGGGCACCTCCTCAAGGACATCCGCTCCGTCGCTGACGGCAACCTGGAACACCGCACAAGGGTCAGGAGCAACGACGAGATCGGCTCCGTGGCCTCCGCTTTCGACAACATGACGCGAAACCTGGCGGCCGCCGAGCTGATGCGCGTGGACCTCGCCGACAAGGAGCACCAGGTCAACCTGGCGCAGGAAGTCCAGGAGCGACTGTTCCCCGAGGCGCTGCCGGAAGTTCCCGGGCTCTCCCTGGACGCCAAGAACCGCCTCGCCGGCGACCTGTCGGCAGACTTCTTCGACGCGCTCCGCCTCGAGGACGGCCGGGTAGCCCTGATCGTCATGACCGCGTCCGGGCGCGGTGTACCGGCAGCCATCGTGCTGTCCATGGCCCGCTCCCTGTTCCGTGGCAACGGAATCCGGGAACCCGGCCCCGGGGCAGCGCTGAGCACCATCAATCGGCTCCTCTCGCCTGATCTGCGTCGCGGGATGTACGTGTCCGCGTTGTACGCCATCGTGGACCCCTCCACGGGGGCCGGGACGCTGGCTTCGGCCGGACATCGGGTCCCCGCCCTGCAGTTCATCAGCCAGTCCGGCGGCCTCCGCAAGCTCCAGGCGGACGGCATCGCCATCGGCCTGGACAAGGGGCCCGTGTTCGACCGGTCCATTACGGAGACGCCGTTCAACCTCTCGGAAGGAGACCGGCTGGTGCTGGCCACCGAAGGCGCCTTCCTCCTGGAAGACAGCGATGGCGACGCCCTCGGCGAGGACGCGTTCATGCGCGTCGTCCTGGCATGCTGCAAGAAACAGGTCGGTGTCGCCGGCATCCTGTCGACCCTTGAGACCAAGCTCGGCGCTCAGCCCGGCGAACACGACGTCACGGTGGTCCTCGCCAGCCGTAGTTGACGAGGCGACCCACGCCATCATGGCCGAGGCCATCCTGTTTGACCTGGACGGGACCCTGATCGACTCCGTCGGGGACATCGCCACCGCCGCCAATCTCGCCTTGCAGGACCTGGGGCTACCTCCAAGACCCGAGGTTGCCATCCGGGGGTTCATCGGCGACGGGGTCTTCATGCTCCTGCGCCGATGTCTGGAGGATCGAGACGCGGACGACGCCCTCACCGAAGCGGTGGAGCGCTTTCGCATCCACTACGATCGCTGCGCCCTGGACACCACGAACTTCTTCCCCGGCGTCCCGGAGGTCCTGGACCAACTGTCATGTCCTCTGGGCGTCGTCTCCAACAAGCCAGAGGGGTTCTGCCGCTCCATCCTCCGAGGGCTCCAGACTGAGGACAGATTCGGCGCGATCTGCGGCGGGGACACCTTCCCTGAGAAGAAGCCGTCCCCCGCGCCGATCCTGGGCGCGCTCGGATTACTCCGCGCGAACGCCACCAACTCCGTCTTCGTCGGCGACGGTCTCCAGGACATGGAGGCGGCCCGCGCCGCGGGGTGTCGCGCTGTCGGCGTCGCGTGGGGACAGGCTGCTCCGGAAGACCTGATGGACGCAGGCGCCCAGGGCGTGGTCGAGACGCCAGACGCCCTCTTGGGTACGCTCTTGGCTTCATGAGTAGCTCCGCACTCCTGCTCACCGACCAGCTCCTCCACACGCCCTTCGCCAAGACGGCTCACGGGCTCATCAGGGGCCCCAGCCGATGGCCCGTGTCCGCCGTGATCGACTCCCGGCACGCGGGGCGAGACGCAGGGGAAGTGCTCGACGGGCGCCCCCGCGGCATCCCGGTCTTGGCGACCGTGGAGGAGGCCCTCGAGACCACACCACCACCGACGCACGCTGTCATCGGCGTGGCGACGCCGGGCGGGGTCCTGCCAGAGGGCCTCCGCGCCGCCCTCACCGACGTCCTCAACGCCGGCCTGACCCTGTACAACGGACTCCACACCCTGCTCGCCGGTGATCCGGTCCTCGCCCGAGCCGCTGAGCGAGGCAACGCCCGCATCATTGACCTCCGACGCCCCAGATCCACCAGCGACCTGAAGTTCTGGTCCGGCGCCATCACCCGGATCAAGCCGCCCCGGCTGGCGCTCCTGGGCACTGACTGCGCGGTGGGCAAGCGGACCACGGGGCTGCTGCTCCGAGAAGCATGCCGCGTGGTGGGACTCCAGTGCGAGATGGTCTACACCGGGCAGACCGGGTGGATGCAGGGGCTGGAGTTCGGGTTCATCCTCGACGCCACCCCGAACGACTTCGTCAGCGGCGAGCTGGAAGACACCGTGGTGCGGGCCGCGGCGAGCGGCAAGCTCGACTTCATCATGGTGGAGGGGCAGTCCTCTCTTCGAAACCCGTCAGGCCCATGCGGAGCCGAACTGCTGCTCTCCGCCGAAGCCAAGGGGGCGATCCTCCAGCATGTCCCCGCCCGCGAGCACTTCGAGGACCTGGAGCACATCCCCTGCCCCCTGCCCCCCATCAGCGAAGAGGTGGACCTCATCCGCGCATACGGCACCGACGTCATCGCCGTAGCCCTCAACGGCCGGGGGCTGCTCACCAAGGACCTCCGGGCCCGCGCTATCGAGCTGGAGGATGAGTTGGGAATACCGGTGACGCTGCCGCTGGAAGACGGGTGCGAACGCCTCGTGGAGAGCGTCCGGGCGTGGCTGAAGAAGGCTCCATGAGGATCGAGTCCGTCGACGTCCAGACCATCGACGTCCCCCTCACCCGCCCCTACACCATCGCCTCCGGGACCCATGACCACGTCCGACTCGCGGTCGTCGCCATACGGGCGGGCGAACTCACCGGACACGGGTCCGCGTCTCCCGCTGAGGACGTCACGGGCGAGACCCACACCCGCTGCGAGTCGGCCCTGCGGTCCGAGCACGTATCGGCGCTGATAGGCCAGGACCCCCGCGAACCTGCCCGCATCAGCGTCCCCCTGAAGCACCGGCTCCAGGGCGCTCCCGCCGCCGTGGCCGCCGTCGACATGGCGCTTCACGACCTGCGCGCACAGGAACTGGGCGTCCCCCTGTGCGAGGCTCTCGGCAAGGTACACCACGGCATGGCCACATCCGTGACCATCGGCATCAAGGACACCAGGGAGGCCCTCGAGGAGGCCAGCGAGTATCTGGCCCGCGGCTTCCGCGCGTTGAAGGTGAAGATCGGGTCGGAAGCGGTAGAGGACGTCGAACGACTCAGGGCCCTCAGGGCACACGTGGGGCACCGCGTCGCCATCCGGGTGGACGCCAACGGCGGCTACGACATCGAGGGCGCCGCCTATCTCCTCGACGCCGCCGGCGAGCTGGGGCTGGAGCTGGTCGAGCAGCCGCTCCCGCAGGGCGCCATGGAGGACACCCGACAACTGCGGGACAAGCGACTGGTCTGCCTGGACGAATCGGTGCAGAGCGTCGAGGACGCGCGGCGCGCCGCGGACCCTCCGGCCGCCGGGTCTTTCAACATCAAGCTCATGAAGTGCGGCGGCCCCAGCGAAGCGCTTCAGATCGCCGCCGTGGCGGAAGCCGCCGGGCTGGCCCTGATGTGGGGCTGCATGGACGAGAGCCGGGTGTCCATCGCCGCGGCGCTGCACACGGCCCTCGCGTGCCCCGCGACCCGATACCTGGACCTGGACGGGCACCTGGACCTCAGCCAGGACCCCTTCGATGGTGGCTTCGTCCTCGAGGCGGGGGCCCTCCGCCCCACCTCACGGCCCGGACTCGGGGTCTCTGCGTCCTGATCCGGATCAGTAGACCACGAAACCGCTCGCGTCACCGCCGGGGAACACGATGTTGCCGAAGCCTCCCGGCATGCCTCCCGGGTTGAACTCATAGAGCATGTTGTTGCCACCTGGCCCCAACTGGGCGCCGAGTCCGAGGAAGTTGGCGAACGTGATGCTCCCTGGGTCCGAGGCGTTGCTCCCTGAGGAAGCGCCCGGGGTGATCCCCAAGAGCGTCGCTGTTCCGTGTCCGGCCCCCGGAGCGAACCCTGTGATGGCGGCGGATCCCACCAGCGTGTCGAACTCGATATTGAAGCTCGTCTGGGGACCGAAACCCACTCCGTTGGTGTTCTCCGGCACCAAGGTGTAGTTGACGAGCACCTGGTTGTTCCCGGTGCCAGCGGTCACGGTCCCCGTCACCTGGCTGTCGAAGTCAGACCAGACCCCCACTCGAGGCATGAGGGTGGACCAGTAGGACGGCGTCGCGGCCCACCAGGAGTCACCGCCTGTGAAGCTCACGAACCCGTTTGCGTTGACGAACAGGGACGTGTAGGAAGTGCCGTAGAACGTGACAGGCCCGCCACAGAAGGGCGGGACTCCGAGGAAGACCTGCAGGAACCCATCGAGGCCCAGGCTCGGCGTGACGTTCAGGGCGGGCGAGGCCGCCGCCGCGTCGTACTCGGTCAGGGCGCTGACGGCCAGGGCGGGCACCAGGGTCGGGTCCACGTTGGCCATCTGCGCCGACGCGCTCACCGGCGCCGTGTAGGTGAACGAAGCGCTGAACGGCTGGAACGGGGTGGTGAAGGCCAACCCGTACCAGAAGAACAACGCGGGGTCCGTCAGGTCCAGGTTGACGATCTCCCCGTTCTGCAGCATCTGGCCGCCTCCACCGAACGGCAGACCCGGTCGCTGGGAGATCCCGATCTCGTACGGGAGTCCGAGGTTGACGCTGCTGGCGTTGAGGGTGCTCGTCAGGTTCACGCATGAGCTCACCTGGATCGGGCCGCACGAGTCGTTGCTCGCGCCGTCCACGTCCAAGGACGACGCCACGCTGTTGACCTGCCACGTCGGCGACGGGCACGTCAGGTGCAACCGGACGTGGAGGCCGGAAGGCTGGAAGCAGGGCGCTCCGGACCCGGTGTACGTGTAGGTCCGCATCACGGTGGGGTGCGCCCGCATGTTGGTGCCACCGGTGATGCTGCGATTGTTGAAACCGATGAACACGCCGATGGCGTCGATGCCGTTCCACTGGAACGGAGCACGTCCGGAAGCAGGGAGGCCCAGGGGGCTCCATTCATCCTGGGTCACGGGAAACTGCAGCGCGCCGTCCGTGGTGGAGTCCCACAAGATGGTGAGGTCCGTGAAGCTCCCGATCCCCGGCGCGCCCGGGCCGCTCGGAAGGGTGAAGGGACAAGGCGGCGGGTCGGGCAAGTGACCGATGCCGACCTTGACGGCCCCGGATGACCAGGTCCCGGTCTGGGCTCCGAAGAACGACACGTCCGTGATGAACGGATTGGACAGGTCCAGGGCCGAGGCGGGGACGTGATCGATGAACTGCATGGCGCCGGGCGCGCCGGAGCCGAACGGATACGCGTTGCTCGAGACGGTCAGCAGCGGGTTGGCCTGGGGGTGATAGGCGTAGACCTGGGCGGCCGCCCGCGCCAGACAGCAGGATATGCAGAGCAGAATCGGCAGGATGATACGCACGGTTGAGGTCCTCCGATGGTCCATACCCAGGATACTGACGAACTTGGACAAGGAGTTGCGAAAAACCCAGGAAGGACCACGGGGGCTCGTCCCCCAACGAGGCAGGGCTCACCACCGTCGCTGGCCAGGGGTAGGATCAGCGCCATGACAGACATCACGATCCGGCAGTTTCAGGACGTGATCGCGCGGACGTTCGGCGAGAAGGACGGGGCGCGCGGCATGGCCGGGACCTTCATGTGGTTCAGCGAAGAGGTCGGGGAGTTGGCGCGGGCGCTGAAGCGCAGGGACCCGGACCCCGAGGAGCTCATCGGAGAATTCTCCGATGTATTCGCCTGGCTCTGCACCCTGGCCACCATGGCCGGAATCGACATGGATGACGCCGTGGGGCGGTACATGGACGGCTGTCCCCGGTGCCGCTCCATCCCCTGCTCCTGCGGTGAACGCACCCGGTTCCAGATCGTCGAACCTTGAGCCGACAAGGAGAGCTCTTTCCGTTAGACCCGGCTCCGGAACAGGACCCGGCGCCCGGTCCCATGGTCGCTCAGGCTGAGGTCGCCGTGGCGGCACCGGTGCCCCATCACCTGAGCTACATGATCCCGCCGGACCTGAGCGACCGGGTCCGGTCCGGTGTCCGGGTCCGGGTCCCCATGGGCGGCCGCAAGGTCGCCGGCTTCGTCGTCTCCGTGGCGACACGGCCCACACCCCCGGGGCTCCGAGCCATCGACGGGGCGGTGGAGACCCACCCCACGCTCTCCCCCACGACCCTGGAGTTGGGCCTGTGGGTAGCGCGCTACTACGGCGCCCCCCCGGGAGAGGCCCTCCAGGCCCTGGTCCCCGCGGCCGTGCGACACGGTCGTCGTCAGAAGACGGACGTGCTGGTGGAGTTACTCGACCGAGACCGCGCCCGCGTCCTCAGGGAGGACCACGGCACAGCGCCATCATGGGAGAGCCGCGTGCGCGTGCTCCGCGTCCTGCTCGAGGCGGAGACCGGGCTGCGGTTGGGTGAGGTCCTCCGCCTGGCGAACGTCACCGCCTCACCCATCAACACCCTCGAGCGGGCCGGGGTCCTGGGTCGCAGACGAGTCCCCGCCCTGGAGGACCCCTTCGCCAACCTCTCGGTGAAACCGACACCGCCGCCGACGTTGACCGAAGAGCAGGACGCCGCGCTGCAGGAATTCATGCCACGGCTGGAGGGCGGGCAATTCTCCGCCGCCCTCCTGCACGGCGTCACCGGTAGCGGCAAGACCGAGGTCTACCTGAGGCTCCTCGAGCGAGCCCTGGCCCTCGGACGAACGGCGATCCTGCTCGTCCCGGAGATCTCCCTCACGCCCCAGACCGTGGAACGCATCCTGGCTCGGGTCCCGGATGTGGCGGTGCTTCACAGCAACCTGAGCGAGGGAGATCGGGCCGAACAGTGGCAACGTCTGTACGACGGGCGGGTGAAGGTGGCGGTCGGCCCTCGATCCGCCCTGTTCGCCCCGCTCACCAACGTCGGCCTGATCATCCTCGACGAGGAGCACGAGACCACTTTCAAACAGCAGCAGAGCCCCCGCTATCACGCTCGCGACACGGCGCTGCAGCGAGGCCGTATCGAAGGCGCGCTGGTGATCCTCGGGACCGCCACCCCGTCCATGGAGACAGAGGGACTGGTCGCAGCGGGGACGCTGGATCGGGTCCGCCTCACGTCACGGGTCGGCGGACGGCCGCTGCCTTCCGTTGGCATCGTGGACATGCGCCATGAGAAGCCCGTCGGGCCCAACGGGATGTTCTCCCGCCTGCTCCTCCACGCCATGGAGGAGGCCCTCTCCGACAACGGTCAGGTCCTCCTCTTCCTCAATCGCCGGGGCTTCTCTACCACCATCCTGTGCCGGCAATGCGGTTGGCAGGCCACCTGCGACCGCTGCGCCATCAACCTGACCCACTACCGCAACACCGATCGCCTGCTCTGCCACTACTGCGCCCGCGAGCGGTTGGCCCCTTTGGAGTGCCCCGACTGCCGTTCCCCCCACGTACGGTACGGCGGCTTCGGTACGGAGAAGGTGGCCGACGCCACCCAGGCGTTGTTCCCGGGCCGTGTCGTCGAGCGCATGGACGGCGAGACCCTCGCCCGTCGCGGCGCTCCGGAGCGGATCTTCAAGGACCTCAAGGAAGGCCGGATCGATGTCCTGGTCGGGACGCAGGCTCTGGCCAAGGGGCTCGACATTCCCAACGTCACCCTGGTGGGGGTCGTCTCCGCCGACACGGCACTGCTCATCCCCGACTTCCGCTCTTCCGAACGGACGTTCCAGCTTCTCTGCCAGGTAGCCGGCCGGGCCGGGCGCGGGACACAGCCTGGTCAGGTGCTGATCCAGACCTTCTCCCCCGACCATGTCTCCATCCAGACCGCCGCTCGACATGACCACGGCGGCTTCGCGGAGACCGAGCTGCGACATCGCAGCGCGCTGCGCTACCCGCCGACAGGACACCTGGTGCGACTGGTGGCCGAGAGCCCCGTGGACACCGACGCCGCCGACGCACTGCAGAAGGTCCACGAAGACGCCGCCCGCTGGCCGGAAGTGTCTACCGGAGCGGTGCAAGTGCTCGGCCCGGCTCCGTGCCCCATCCCGCAACTCAAGGGTCAATTCCGTCGGCACCTGCTGTTCATCGGCGACAGCAGCGAGGGCATCACGGAACTGCTGCCCAGGCTCCCCCGGAAGTCCGGGAACCGGCTCAAGCTCCTCGTGGACCGAGACCCGGTCTCCGTCATGTGAGCGGGAGACAGCCCCGGCGCTCGAAGGTCAGTTCTTCGGGGGGATGATCCCCAGCTCCACCGCCCGTGCTCGCCACGGCTCCGGGTCCATGTTCACGGCGTCCGGGCCGCTCACCCCCAACAACGCTGCCAGGGCCCGAGCCACGAACCGCTTCACCTCCGCCGGCTCCTCTTCCCGATCCAGCACCTCGATCAGGTAGGGGGCGCTCTGCGGGTCTCCCACCCTGGCGAGACCGAGGGCGCAGCGAATACGCACCAGGGGCAGGCGATCGGAGAGCCCCTTCACGAGGTGAGGGATGCTCTCGAGGGAGCGTGTCGCAGCGAGCGCGGCGAGCGCGTGCACGCGGGTGCGGTCGTCCCGGTCCTGGCACGCGTTGATGAGCGCCAGCAAGACCGGATTGGGGGTGCTGTCGGCGCCGACGAGGGGCCGAAGCGCCAACGCCGCGTTGCAACGAACCTCCGGGCGGTGGTGCTGCAGGAAGCTGGCCACCTTCTCAATATCCACGTGGGTCCCGGGCACAGCGGTCCGCTCAACCAGCTCCTGGTTGACCATCCTGCCCGCGACCCCTTGTCCGCTGCCGAGGTTCACGGGCTTCACGTCGGGACGGGTGAGGTTGTACAGAGACAACAGCGCGTGCTCGACCACCTCGTAATACGGGTCGGTGAGCGCCGCCATGAGCGGCTTCACCGCACGCGCTTCAGAGGAGAACCCGAGCGCCGCAGCCATGACCCGCCGGTAGCGTGGCGAGCCGTGCTTGAGATCGCTGACGATAGGGTCGAACGACTCGCGGGTGAACTCCAGGAGCATGCGCTCAAGGCTGTCCTTGCGGCTGTATTCCTGGCGCTCCGTGGCGATGTACCAGTTGTCCAGGGCCTGCTCCAACCGCAGCAGTCGAGAGGTCCGCTCGCGACCGTTCTCCGGGATCGGCAGGTCCGGTTCGAGGACGGTGGGTTCCGCCACCGGATCACCTTGTGGCTGGAGCTCAGGAGTCGGACTGCCGCAGCCCACGCACACAGCCGCAAGGATGATCAGGATCCCGACAACCACGCTCCTGTCCAAAGAGATGCTCATCACGTTGTTAGCCCTCTATCGCTCGCGTTACTCGTCATCAGACGCCCGGCTGGCCCGCCGTCTTCCCGTCCTCTTCCCCCTGCTGACCACGGAGCGCGTCTCCGAGCTCCCGGGGCAGAGGAACGGGCTGCCCCTGCCGGGTCACGGACGCCAGCCACACGTGACCTTCGCATAGGAACTCCCCGTCGGGAACCCGCAGAATCCTGGTATCGATCCGGACCCTGACCCGCCTGACTTCCGTGACCCGGGTCTCGATCCGCAGCAGGTCGTCGTAGAGGGCGGGCCGGCGGAATGCCAGCCGGGTCTCCGTAACGGTCAGGAGCACGCCCAGGTCCCTCTCGATCTCGGCGTAAGGCTGCCCCAGGTCTCGCAGCAGCTCGGTTCGCCCGACCTCCAACCAGTGGAGGTAGTTGGCGTGGTAGGCCACCCCTCCCTGGTCGGTCTCGGCGTATCTGACGCGGGTAGTGCAAACGTGCATGGCGGGCCCGGATGACAGAGCCGTAAGTGCCGCACACGGTATCAGATCGGGTAGATGTGGCCAACCAGGGCAGGCTCCGGCTGGTCAGCGGCCGGACGCTCTGCTAAGAGGTTGCGCCATGGACCTCAGCCAGCTCCTACTGAAGTACCTCCCCTTTGCGATTCTCTGCGGCGTGGGCTACTTCGTCTGGACCAGCAATCGTCGGCAGCGGATCGCGGTGCTGCTCACCTGGCTGTTGCCCGGGGCAGGGCACTGGTGGCTTGGGCACCGCGCTCGCGCGAAGTTCGTGGCCGCCTGCATCATCCCCATGTTCTTCGCCGGGCTCGTCCTGGCTGAGTTCCTGAACGTCTCCCCCCTCGACCGGCACACGGTGTGGGGAATCGCCCAGATTCCGGGTGGCTTGCTCACCGTGCTGACATGGCTCGGCACCATGTCCCTGAAGGTGACGGAGCCCAACGACCTCTACCTCGTGGGCAGCCTGTACACCGGCAGCGCCTGCCTGCTGAACCTGATCGCCATGTGTGACGTGTGGGACCTCAGCGAACACGCTGCCGAGGAGAGCGTCCCGTCACAGAACGCCCCCGCGGCCCCCAGCGTGGAGGAGCCCGCCTGATGCCCGACGGCAGCTTCTTCATCCAGTGGCTCCTGTTGCTGCCGCTGCTCCTGGGTATCAACCTGATGGCGGCCCTCCCGGGAAGATCGGACCTCAAGCAGGTCTGGCGGGTTGCCCTGCGCGCGTTCATGTCATGGGTCGTCGGCCTCATCGGCATCAGCGTGGTCCTGTACTTCGTCATGGACTGGGTGATCGCCGGGACGCCCTGGTGGTAGGGATGGGGCCGAGAGCCCTCCACCGCCCACGCACCGGTATCTCAGACCGTCGCCGCGCACGACCCGCCCGCTGACTTCGAGGGACAGCAGGAGGCTCAGCACACGCCCGGGGGAGTCCGGGGAAAGGCGAACGAGCTCGTCCAGGGTCAACCCCTCCCCGGCCAGCAGCGCGAGGACGCGTCCCTCCGCAGCCCCGATCCGTGCAGACAACTCATGTCCGACGGACACGCCCTCAGAAGCACTCTCGACCCCGAGCGCTTCCAGGACGTGCCCGGGTGAACCCACGGGTGTCGCGCCTTCGCGCATGAGCTGGGTCGGCCCCTCCGACAACGGCGCGCCCACCGGACCAGGCACCACCAGCAGGTCCTTGCCCAGATCCCCCGCCCATCTCACGGACGTGAGGGTGCCGCTGCGTAGCCTCGCCTCCACCACCAGGAGTGCGTCCGACAGGGCCACCAGCACCCTGTTCCGCCTGGGGAAGTGGGCGGCGAGGGGCGGGCTCCCTGGCGGATGCTCGGTTACCAGCACCCCCTCCTCCGCGATTCGGGCCTGGAGGTCGGCGTGCTCCGGTGGATAGACCACATCCGGACCGCAGCCCAGCACCCCGAGGGTGAGGCCACCGACGGACAAGGCGGCTTCATGGGCTGCCGCGTCGATCCCTCGCGCCAGACCGGAGAGGATCGCGACCCCTGCCGAGGCCACGTCCCGAACGAGGGCCTCCGCTGTACGCAGACCGTAGCCGCTGGCACGACGGGCACCCACCACAGCCAACCCAGGGCCCGGGAACTCCAGGGCACCGCTGGTGAACAGCACAACCGGCGGTTCCGGCAGGACCGCCAGGCGTGGGGTGCGCGCCGACTCCAGCACCCTCCACCCAAAGCGCTCGACCCATTCCAGGTCCCGCGCTGCCGCCTCATCCCATCGGCCCGCAGAGAGACGCCGGACGGCCTTCGCCCCGAGCGCCGCGTGCCGCAGCACGCTGACGCGGTCGCGCCACCAGGACTCCAGGGCGCCGTGCTCCGCCTCCAACGACCGCAACCAGGAGGACCGGCCATGGGCACGGACCCAGGCCAGCAATGCCTGGCGCCGTTCCATCACCATTGGGAGATTCGGCGAGCGCCGCGCACCAGGAATCGCCGGAGATCCGCGGAGTAGGCCGCACAGGCAACCCAGGGGTCTCCTTGAAGACCGGGGAGAACCGAAACCTGGACGGACCCAACGGCTGACCCTCCCCACGGAAGATCGAACAGGACCCCAGGCTGGGTGGCGGCGGTCATGAGGGGCGTCGGCGCACACAGCAACGGCTGGGAACCCGGGATGACGTCGTCCGAGGCCACCAACACGTAGAACATGGGCTCCAGCACCGTCCGCAGGTGGAAGACGCTCCCTTCGCGCCACAGGGCCAACGGCGCCGAGTGTGGAGAACCCGGGTCGGTCCCAGCCTCGATTTCCGCCGCGTTGCTGAACCCATCGCCGTCAGGGTCCTCTTCCGGACGGGCCCTGGCGTGCTGCATTCCGGCGCCGTCCGGCCAGGTCCAGCTGGCGCTCCAGGCCCCCGTCCAGGACACGAGCCCGTCCCTCTCCACCAGCCAGGCAACCCCGCCGCTGGGATCATGGACGAGCACACCTCCACGAGGGAGGCCCTCCATGGCGCCCACGGTTCCGACGCCGAGAATGGGCGGCAGGAACCCGGCACCTCGTTTGATGAGGCGCAACTCCGGCGGCCATCCCTCCGCCACCAACAGGTCGTCCGACCCGCTGAAACACGCGACCCCGGTCAGCGGCACGGCCACCGGCCAGACGGCGCTCGGGACCAGTCGACCACCCACCACATGGAACGACCTCAACCAGCCGGAGGCCGATCCGGGAACCAGCACCGTCCCACGGTTGTCGAGGACCAGGTCGACGGGAGCTCCCATTAACGGACGCTGATCCAACAGAGCACCGTTCTCACCCACCAGGCACAGGGAAGACAGGCCTCCCTGGCGGAGACAGAACACGAGCCTCCCGGACCGAACCCCGAGCACCCGCGTGGCGATCCCGCTGTAACTCCCCAGGGGGTCTACCGCTCCGGCGCCCGAGACCCGGTACAAGCCGGAGGACTGCCCCCTCCGCACCAGCACCCAGGCCCCGCCGTCACCATCCGGGATCGCATCCTCGACCCCCCCCGGCAACTCCACCGCCATCACGGAGGTCCCGCTGACGAGGTGAACCCAGGAGCCGCCGGCGTCGCTGACCACCGCGTATCCGGACGGCGTCCCCCTGACCGCCTTGGGAGCCCCCTGCAGGGGGATGCTGCCCACGGTGATGTCGCCCGGAGTCGTCAGGCGCAGCGCTCCCGCGTTGTCCAGGACCCAGAACTGCCGCCCCTGACCGAACGCCATCGGGCCTGCCAGCAGGAGGAGACCGATGAGCGACGGCACGGTCCGGACGCTACAAGAGTGGCTGCTTGCTTGGGTCGCGTGTTCCACACCCCATGGACGTGCATGGGAAGCGGCCGTCCGGAGACACCCGAGAACGCAGGACGACGATCGCCCTGTTTCCCATAAGAAGACAAGGGCCGGAGGATCAAGTCCTCCGGCCCTTGCACGCTTCCTTGACTCCCGGAAGGCTACGGCCCCTCCCCCGAGGCCCGCCCTCCGCTGCGGCTGTCGCGAGCCTTACCCGAGCAGGGAAAGGGCCGCCGACGGCTGCGAGTTGGCCTGCGCCAGCACGGACAGCGCCGACTGCTGCAGGATACTGTTCTTGGTCATCATCGCGGTCTCTGCGGCAACGTCCACATCCTGGATGCGGGAGTTGGCGGCGGCGAGATTCTCCGAACGCACCGACAGCGACGAGATCGTCGAGTCGAGACGGTTCTGGATCGCGCCGAAGGTGCCGCGATCGCTCGTCACGGTGTTGATGGCCGTGTCCAGCAGACCGATGGCGGTGGAGGCGTTGGCGGCGGTGGTCAGGTTGACCGTCGCGGACGTCGCCAGGCCAAGCGTCGCCGCGGTGGCATCGACGGAGCTCACGGTGAGCGTGTCGCCGACGTTGGCGCCGATCTGGAGGTCCAGGTTGGCCACCGCGTTGAGCAACGCGTTACCGTTGAAGTCGGTGCTGTTGGCGACCTGATCGATGGACGAACGGAGCTGGTCGAACTCCGCGTCCAGGTTGGTGCGATCGCTGCCGGACAGGGTGCCGTTGGCGGCCTGGACGGCGAGCTCACGCATACGGGTCAGGCTCGACTGGATCTCGGAGAGACCGCCTTCCGCGGTCTGCACCATGCTGACGCCGTCGTTGGCGTTGCGCACGGCCTGATCGAGGCTCCGCACCTGTGCCTGGAAACGGGCACTGATGGCAACGCCAGCCGCGTCATCGGCGGCGCGGCTGATGCGCATCCCCGTTGCCAGATGCTCAAAGTTCCGGTTCAACCCCTGAGTTGCTCGGTTCAGGTTCCGCTGCGCGGTCAGAGATTGAACGTTCGTTCCGATTCTAAGTCCCATTGCTCTCCTCGCTTACTGACGACGAGAGCCGGGTCGGTCTGACACCTGTACAAACGAGCGACAGGCGTCCAGGCCACTTGCTTCACAGTGTCTATCGATTGGACGGTCCGCGGTCTTGAGCCCCGAACCAAAAAAGAAGAAACCGTCAGCGACCGCGTGATTGGGGGAAATCAGGACATGGCCGATCGACACGCCTCGATCAGCTTGTCCAACTTCACATCAACCAGCTGCGGCTCTCCGAGTTCGCGCAGCACCGGGACCACAAACTCGTCCTGGCGGCGCTTCTTATCCCGAAGCAGCAGGTCGCGAACCGCCTCCGGCTGGAACGTCAGCTCCGAGCGGGCCGGCAGGTTGAGGGAGTCGAGCAGGGACGAGACCTCGGCACACGTGGCCCCGGACTCGCAAAGGGCCTCCGTCTCCGCTCGCAGCCCCATGGCCACGGCGACGCCGTGGGGAATGGGGGCGCCAGCGGCCAGGGCCGTGCTCTCGATCACATGCCCTACGGTGTGCCCCAGGTTCAGCACCGCCCTGCGGCCGCTCTCCCGTTCGTCTTCTTCCACGACGGCAGCTTTGTACTGCAAGCAGCCGTGGACCACCGTCCCCAGATTTCCATGAGTGGACGACGGATCAGCAGCCAGCCGCTTCACCGAAGCTGTCAGTTCGGGCCCGGAGAGCACGGCGGTCTTCACGACCTCTCCCATTCCCGAAGCCACCTCTTCCTCCGGCAGGGTAGCCAGCAACCCCACGTCCGCGAGGATCACCCGGGGCTGCCAGATGGCGCCGACACGGTTCTTGGCGTGCCCCAGATTGACACCGCACTTGCCACCCAACCCCGCGTCCACCTGCGCCAGCAAGGTGGAGGGCACCACCACCAGGTCAATCCCTCGCAGCCACGTGGCGGCGAGGAAGGCCCCGACGTCGAGGACGCTGCCCCCACCCACCACCACCAGGACCGAGCTGCGATCCAGGTGGCGTCGGTCCAGCTCAGACCACAGGTTCACGAGGTTCGCCGCGTCCTTGGTGTCTTCACCGGCGTCGAGCTCGAGGGGTTCAGCCACGCGATCCACCAGGCCCGACATCAGGGAGTCCAGGGCATCGGAGTGGAGCGCGTAGACCGCGCGATCCGCCACCATCACGCCGTCTCCCCAACGGGGCATCCCCAGCGGCGGGGCCTTGGCCACGCCAGGCCCAACCACGACGGGCACGGCCCGCGGCTGGCCAGCGATCCACATCTCGAAGGAGGTCAAGGCGCGCCCGGTTCGTCACCCGTGGGCGTCGACCCCTTGGGGATGTTCAGATCCATGCCCTGGGTCCGCCGACGCCGGACCCTGGACTCGCGCATCCTCGCGTCCAGGTGTCGGCTATGCCGACGGTCTCGGGAGAGCATCCACACCAAGCCCCCGACCAGGCCGACCCCTACGAGGCTGAACACCAGCAGGAACGCCGTGACGTCCGTGGCCTCCGCCGGCGTGCTGACCGTGATCTCCGGCATCCCGACGGCGATGATCACCGGGAGGTGCACCTCGCGATCGCGCTGCTTGCCACCGCGGGCCTCATACGCGTGGAGACGATAGTAGATCCCGGTCACATCCAGCCACGGGCGCGACTTCAACGCTCGGTAGACCGCCTCCCACTCCGCCAACTCCTCCGGCACGGAGTCCGACGGGATGATCACGGAGATGGGCACGTTCACCTCGGGATCGGGGTCGGAGACGATGACGTGCCAGTAGCCCAGGAGGGGCGCGTCCTCCGGGCGCATGTCCTCGTACTCGAGGGTCTCCTTCCAGGCGTAGACCAGCAGCCCTTCCATGCGCACGGGACGGAGCCGGAACTCGTCAGGATGATTGAGCGGGTCCCGGCCGCTGAGGGTCACCACCTCGGCGTCCTCGGGGATCGCCGCGGGCCCCTTCTTCAACAGGTATCCGACCAGCTCCATGAACTCCGCATCCAGGTGCGGCGCACGATCCAGGGTCTCGTCCTCGATGGCACGCAACCGCCCGGCCAGGTCGTCGGGGAGGACGTCCGGCGCGTGCTCAGCGCTGAGAACTCGCGGCAACGGTCGGACCATCTTCTTGGCGAGCACGAACGGTCTGATGACGCCTGTATCACCGACCTCCACGAGGCGATAGAACACGCCCATCACCTTGTAACGAAGGGTGACGATCAAGGGCTCGATGCTCGCGTCCCGACGGATCTCGATGAAGTTCACCTCCACCCCGTCGTCGGTGCGCAGCACACCGCTCACCAGCGGCCTGTCCCCGAAGATCTCCCGATCAAGCTCGTAGCGCCGAGGATCGGCGAACTCCTGGCTCACCAGGGTGCCGACCACCTCCACCGGCCGACCTCGAAGCTCGTCGGATCGAGCCGGGTCCGCCAGCTCCTTGGGCGGGACCAGCTCGTAGCCACCCACCTCCGCGAACGCCGGGTCGGACTTGAAGTCGAGGTGGCTTCGCTGCGAGAGCGGGATCGCCAGGAGGTTGATGGCCTCGCCCGTGTCGGGCGCCAGTCGTCCTCGCGGGCCGCTATCCGAGATCAACCCGTTGAGTCGCTCACGGTCCGGTCGCCAGGGGCTGATCTCCCGGTCGGCCTGGAACTCCAGGGTCTCCTCACGGAGCGGGGGCAACTGATCCGCCCCGGAATCAGACGCCGTCGGGTCGTCGAACACCCCCAGGACCACCAGCGCCATGGCACCACCGCAGAGGAAGAGGACCACGAGGCGGCGCATCTCCGCGGGGGTGGTCCCGGGAGTCCTGGGGTTCTGACTTTCCTTGACGACGCGTACCATGTCTTGTCTCTGTCCTTCGCCTGAGGGCTCCGCTCCCCTCGTGGTCGGCCATCACTCTAAACGCCAGGTGACCCCCTGTTGGTTTAACAAAATGCGCACCCTCGACGACGCCCTCGGATTCCTGGCCCGATTCACGGACTGGGAGCAGCTCCTGCACCGGGCTCCGAAGCGGGACACCTTCGATCTGGGCCGGATTCGTCGGCTCCTGGACCGGCTCGGGTCCCCCCACGAGGCGTCGCCAACCGTCCACGTGACGGGGACCAAGGGAAAGAGCTCCGTGGTCATGATGGCGGAGGCGCTGCTGAGGGGCCACGGTCTCCGGACGTTCCGGTTCCTCTCCCCCCACGTCCGCGAGGTCACGGAGCGCATGGCGCTGGACGGCGTCGACGTCTCCCACGACACGTTCGTCGACCTCGTGGGGTCTCTGCGGCCGGTGATCGAGGAGGTGGAGCGGGCACGCCCGGAGGATCTCCCCTCTTTCTTCGAGGCCATGACCGCCATGGGGTTCCTCCTCGCCCGCCAGTCAAGCGTGGACGTCATGGTCCTCGAGGTCGGATTGGGAGGGCGGCTGGACGCGACCAACGTGGTGGACCCGACGGTGTCCGTGATCACGTCCATCGCCCTCGACCACACCCGCATCCTGGGCGAGACCGTGCAGCAGATCGCCGGGGAGAAGGCCGGCATTCTCAAGCCTGACCGACCGGCGGTCATCGGACTCGAAGCCGAGGACCCCGCCATGACCGTGATCGAGGACCGCGCGCGCGCCATGCGGTGCCCGATCCAGGCGCCGGGACGAGGCATCGCGCTCCATGACGTCCACGAGACCACGGACGACGCGGGGGCCCCGGTGCTTCGATTCTCCGGCAGCGTGGAGGAGCACCGATTCGACGATCTCGTGCTCGCAGCCGGATCCCGTCATCAGGCCATGAACGCGCTGTGCGCCATCGCGGCCGCCGAGCACGTGCTGCGACAACGCGGTCAGCCCCTGCTGGTCGAGGCGGTACACGAGGCGCTGGCCGCGCTGCGGCTGACAGGACGTTGCCAGCTCGTTCAGGGAGACCCTCCTGTCCTGGTGGATGGAGCCCACACGGAAGAGAGCGTTGAGGATCTGGTGACGGTGATGGGCCGGGTCGCACGCGGTCGCCCCGTGCATCTGCTCTGCGGGCTCACCCGTGACCGGTCCCCTGCCACCGTGCTCCGCTCCGCGCTCGACATCTGCACCTCGATCACCGCCACCGAGCTGCCGACGCCGCGCACCTTGCCGGCCACCGAGCTGCTGCGATCGCTCCCGAGAGCGGCGGACGCCGTCGCCATCTCCGAGCTTGACGCGGCGTTGGAGCGCGCCATGGTCAGCGCGAGGCGCGACGGCGGCGTGGTCCTCGCGACGGGGTCTCTCTACCTGGCGGGCGAGGTGCTCTCACGCCTGCTACCATGCCCGGCATGAGCACCGCGCGTAACCACCTGCTCGTCACGCGCGCCCTGGCGCTGAAGGGGACCGTAGAGTCCGTGGTGGGTCGACTGTCGGACCACCTCCGGAGCTCCGGTCGAGCGACCGCCACCGTCCTGGATGCTCACGCTACCTGGATGGAGGATGGCTCCCAGCAAGAGCTCCCCCAGGTCTTCGTCTCGTTGCAGCAGGTGCTCTTCGCCCACGAATACGTGGACATGAGCGGCGACCCGCACCTGCAGGCCATGAACGCGCCACGGGTCAAGCAACGATACAGGGTCGTGGTAGACGGCGCCCCTGGCCTCGTCCTCCTCGGCTCCATGACCCCTCCCCACGTCGAAGCCAGCCCGTTCATCGTCCTGGACGCGCCGGAGTGGGACGGCGAATGGGCGAACCGGCTGGAGAACGCCGGGACCCTCAGCAACTTGCCCTACCTGCTGATCAACCAGAGCAGGATCGAGGCTTACTACCCGATCTGATGGGAGTGGAGATGACGTCGATCGACAAGCTCGAGAGCGAAGCGAAGGCCTTCCGCGATTCCCTCGACACCCTCCAGACGACCCTCTCCAAGGTGGTCGTCGGTCAGAAGGAGGTCATGGAACACGTGATCTGCGCCATCGCCGCGGGAGGCCATGTCCTGCTCGAAGGAGCCCCCGGCCTGGGCAAGACCCTCCTGGTGCGGACCCTGGCCGACAGCCTGGACCTGAGCTACTCCAGGGTTCAGTTCACTCCCGACCTGATGCCGGCCGACATCACCGGGACCAACGTCGTCGTCGAGGAGAAGGGCCAGCGCTCGTTCAGATTCCAGCAAGGCCCGGTCTTCGCATCCGTGCTGCTGGCGGACGAGATCAACCGCGCCACTCCCAAGACCCAGAGCGCTCTCCTGGAGGCCATGCAGGAGGCATCCGTCACGGTGTCGGGGACACGTCACCCGCTGCCTCAGCCGTTCTTCGTCCTGGCCACCCAGAATCCCATCGAGATGGAGGGCACGTATCCGCTCCCCGAGGCCCAGCTGGACCGCTTCCTCATGAAGATCCTGGTCCCCTACCCGGACAAGGAGGAGATGGGCGAGGTCATCGATCGCACCACGAGCCCGGACACCCCGGTGGCCCGCCCGGTCCTCGACGGCGACGCCCTCCTCGCACATCAGGCCCTGGCTCGAGAAGTGGTGCTGGCGCCGGAGGTGAGGGACCACGCAGCGGCCATGGTGCTGGCCACCCACCCCGGCGGCGCAGAGGCCCCCGAGCCGGTCCAGCGGTACGTCCGCTACGGCGCTTCGCCGCGCGGCGCCCAGTCCCTGGTCATGGCCGCCAAGGTCCGCGCCCTCCGAACCGGGCGGGCCCACGTGGACTTCGAGGACATCGACGCGCTGGTCCTCCCGACCCTCAGGCATCGCATCATCCTCAACTTCGAAGGAGAAGCTGAGGGGGTGGGCCCGGACACCATCCTTGAAGCGGTGCTGGCACGCCGCTGAGCCCGGAAATCTCGCAAAATCGCCTGATGGCGGGCGTGTGGGGCACCGCAGACGTTACTATCCCGAGGACCCTGCGGTCGGTCTCCCGGTCCATTTCCCCCGCCTCTTGGATCGACCGGACGCCTACCGCCAAGAGGAATCACACGTTGCGACTCACCGTCCTGACCCTGATCCTGCTATCGCTGGTCCAGCAGCTGCCCGGCCAGAAGACCTGCTACAAGTGCAAGGGCACCGGCAAGCTGGCGTGCAAGTCCAAGGAACACGACCCCAAGCGCGTATGCGGCAAGTGGACCTTCGAGCATCGCTGCACGCCGATCTTCCAGGCCCCGTGCTGCCGAGGCACCGGCATGACGACCTGCTCCCGCTGCAACGACCCGGTCGCGGAGGCGGAGTTGGGCCAGGACATGGAGGCTCGTGTCCGGTGGGCCAAGTCCCAACGAGAGTTCCTCTCGAAGGCGAGGCTGAAGGGCGTGACCGTCGAGACCAAGAACTTCACCCTTCACTGCATGGTACGTCGCTGGAGCACGAAGGCGGGTCGTCACAATCGCAGCCGGACCGCGCACCTGTTCGCTTATCGACTGCAACAGCTGGCGGATCGGTTCGAAGAGCTCTGTGGCCAGATGCCCTCGCAACGACAGACCCTGGTGCTCTGCGACAGCGGCGCCGAGAATGTGTCGTTCACGCTGAACCACATGCAGGGCGGCTATCAGATCCCGCTCAACCGATACACCATGGCGGGCCTCAGCTGCACGTGGCCGATCCCTCAGGCGCCCTGGCACCTGAAGGACGACAAGAACATGCACGCCCACGTCATCCACCGCTGCACCCACCTCCTGCACTGGGCCAACATCAAGTTCCACATGCAGACGACGGTCTGGTTGGACGTGGGGCTCGCCCACTGGATGTCTCAGGATCTGACAGGCCTCACGCGGGACTTCTGCTTCAACGAAGGGACCGCGCGGGCGGTGTGGAAGGAAGCGGACTGGAAGAAGAAGATCCTCAAGGAGGTGAGCGGCAAGGACGAGGTCAAGTTCGCCACGCTGCTCTCGCGCAAGAACATCGATCAGACCAGCCACCGTGAACACGCCTACTGCTGGAGCTTCGTGGACTTCCTCATTCATGCGCACCCGGAGAAGTTCAAGCAGCTCTACAAGCAGCTGAAGGCCACCAACGACACCAAGAAGGCCCTGGACTCGACCTTCAACCTCTCCTCTGCCAGCTTCCACGATCAATGGCGGAAGTGGGTCCTCAAGAACTACGCTCCCAGGTGAGTCGGACCATGACCAAGCTGTACAGGACCCTCGCGGCGCTGACCGTCGTCACCGGAATCACCTGGGCCCAACCGGCCTCCGGCGCCCAGGACCCGGTCCTCATTGAGTTCAAGAAGTACATCCGCTCCCCCGAGCCGGAGGTGCGGCGCGATCAAGTGGAGCGTCTCGCCCGCGTCAACAGCCCTGCCGCCGTCGCGCTGATCCTCAAGAGCGGGTTGACCGACAAGGACTACTCGGTTCGGGAGAAGGCCCAATGGGCCCTGTCCAGGATGACCGGCGAAGCCCGGGCTGCGGTGACCGCCGCCCTTGACTCCGGCAAGACCGACGTACGAGAAGGCGTCTGCCTGGCCATCGGCGCCATGAAGCAATGGGGCGCCGAGCCACCCATCGCGCGCCTCGGCGCGTTGCTGGCGTCGGATCGGTCCGAGCTCGTCCGTGCGGCCGCAGCGGAAGCCATGGGGCTGCTCGGCCTGGAGTCCGCGACCGAGCACGTCATCAAGGGAACCTCTGACCGGTCAGAGCGGGTCGTCATCGCCGCCGCGGACGCCCTCGGCCTCCTCCGCGACCCGACCGCCGGTCCCCACCTCATCCCGCTCCTCGAGCACGGCTCCTGGCGCGTACAGGTGGCGGCCCTCTCAGCCATGGCCAAGGTCCGCGCGAAGGAGACCATCGGCCCGGTCATCGAGTACATGGACACGGCCGTCGGACGATCCCGCGACGACGCCCACCGCGCCCTGAAGAAGATCACGACCCGCACCTTCGGCATGGACGCGGAGACCTGGCGCGACTGGTGGGGCAGGGTCCAGGACGGCTGGGAGGTGCCCCCTGAGCCCAAGAAGGTGGAGGTCAAGGCCATCCCCGGTGGCCGCGACAACTACGGACGCAACAAGCCCACCCGCTACCACCGCATCAACACCTACAGCAAGCGGATCGTCTTCGTCATCGACATCTCGAACTCCATGAAGACCCCCATCCTGGTGAAGGAGGGCAAGCCGTCTGAGCAACGCGGCCTCTCCACCGGGACGCCGAAGATCCTCCTGGCTCGCGAAGAGCTGAAGCGGACCCTCGAGGGCATGGACCCGGAGACCAAGTTCAACATCATCGCGTTCGAGACCGACGTGCGGGTCTTCCGCAAGCAACCCATCAGAGCCAGCGCGGGCAACGTTCAGGCCGCGGTCCGCTGGCTCCTCAAGCAGAAGCCGCAACAGCAGACCGTCACCACGGGGCGGCCGTCCAGCAACGTGAACAAGCACGGCTGGATCCTGGGAAAGACCAACACCTACGGCGCTCTCGCCGCCGTCTACGGCCTCAAGATCGACCATGACAGAGGCGGCGTCCGCGGCACCACCGCCCCGTCACCGGGGACCAAGCGTCGTCCTCGATGGGACACCTGCTTCTTCCTGTCCGACGGCAGGCCCACGGTGGGCGTCATCACGGACATCGAGCAGATCCTCCAGGACGTGAAGCGCTGGAACAAGACCTGCAAGATGGTGATCCACTGCATCGGCCTGGAGAGCGAGAACGGGCTCTCCGCGTTGCTCCACGGGCTGGCCCGCATCACCAACGGCAAGGCCGTGTTCCTCGGAAAGTAGGCCACCTCGTGAGCCGGCCCTCCGCGGGTTAGGATGCGGTTGCCATACCGAGACCGCCCATGAGCCGACGCATCCAACCGATCTGGTCCCTGACCGTGGCCGCCTTCCTCATCACGTGCCTGGCCGGCTGCGGAGACGACGCCACCGGCCCTGCTTCGGAAGAGCAGGGCAGCACCCGCGCCGACATCCGCTTCACCGACGTGAGCGCGTCCTCCGGGGTGACCCACGCGAACGTCAGCGGCGAGAGCAAGCAGAAGCTGGCCATCGTCGAGAACATCGGCCAGGGCGCCGGCGCCCTCGATTACGACGGCGACGGAGACCTCGACCTGTTCATCTGCAACGGCGACATGTTCAGCGGTCAGGCTCCGAAGACAGACCCACGTTGCGCGCTCTACAGGAACGACGGCGAGTTCAAGTTCACAGACGTCACGGAGGAAGCTGGCCTCGTCTTCAAGGGTTGGGTCCACGGCGCCTCCGTCGTGGACTTCGACGCAGACGGGCATCAGGACCTCTACCTCGCATGCTATCTGCGCGACAACATCTTCTTCCGGAACACCGGGAAGGGTGGGTTCGAGGACGCCACCGAGACCTGGGGAGGCGGTGACCCCAGCGCCTCCACGACCTCCGCGTTCTTCGACGCAGACAACGACGGCGACCTGGACCTGTACGTCGGCAACTACGTCAACTACGACCCGAAGAACCCGCCCAACTCAGGCAAGTACTGCGAGTGGAAGAACCTCAAGGTCTCCTGCGGCCCCAACGGGACCGAGGCCATGGCGGACGTCTTCTACGAGAACGTGGACGGCCGCCTCGTCGAGGCCACGGCCAAGTTCGGGTTCGACGCAGCGCCCGCCTACACCCTGGGGCTCGTCACCTGCGACTTCGACAACGACGGAGACCTGGACCTGTACGTGGCCAACGACTCCGTCGGCAACTACCTGTTCGAGAACCTGGGCGACGGCAAGTACCAGGAAGCGGCGTGGCGGTACGCCGTGGACATGCAGGAGGACGGACGCGCGCAGGCAGGCATGGGGGTGGACGCCGGCGACGTGGACAACGACGGCCGGTTCGAGTTCTTCGTCACCAACTTCTCCCACGACTACAACACGCTGTACAAGAACGGCCAGACCCCGAACGGCAAGACCCACTTCACGGACTCCACTTACGCCATGAAGCTGGGCGAGTCCTCCTTCAACTACCTCTCGTGGGGGACCAGGATCCACGACCTGGACCTGGACGGCTGGCAGGACATCGTGGTGGCTTCCGGTCATGTCTACCCGCAGGTTGACGGGGCCAACCTGGACACGAGCTACGCCCAGCTCAACCAGATCTTCGTGAACGACGGAGCCAGGGACGGGCAGGTGGCGTTCACGCTGCTGGACAACTCGAAGATCTCCGGGTGGGACAAGGCCGCGGTCAGCCGCGGGTTGGTCACCGCCGACCTGGACGACGACGGCGATCAGGACATGCTGATCGTCGAGCTCGACACTCCCCCCACGTTGCTGCGCAACGACACGACCGGGAAGGGCTCATGGATCGGCTTCCACCTGATCGGCAAGGGCAAGAACCGTGACGCCATCGGGACCCGCATCGAGGTCGTGGACTCCGCTGGAGTCAGCCGCTGGCGGGACCGGGCGGCCGGGGCGTCGTTCCTGTCCAGCTCCGATCCCCGGGTCGTGTTCGGCCTGGGGGCCGCGTCGGGGCCGGTCACCGCCAAGATCCGCTGGCCCGACGGCACCACGAAGTCCCTCCCGGACCTCGCCACGGGCAAGTACCACGTGATCACGGAATGAGCTTCACCGCGCGGGTCGAGCGAGGAGACGACCACATCCTGGTCTCACTCCGGGGCGAGTTGGATCAGGCAGCGCCCGGCGCCCTCGGACAGCTCGTCGACGCCATCCCCCGCACCGCAGACCTCCCCGTCACCGTCGACCTCACGTCCGTCCGCCGGCTCGGAGCCCTGGGAGTGGCCACCCTGACGACCCTGGTCGGTGGTATTCAGGAACGAGGCGCGGAGGTCCGCATCCGCACGGGTGACAAGACTCACGACCGCGTGATCAAGGCCTTCGGTCGCCAACTCAGCCAGCCCCAGCCGCCCGGCCCGGAGGCGCACGTCCTCATCGAGCGGCTGGGAGAACGCACCATCCAGATTCACGACGCCGCGATCCGGTTCGTCCTGCTCACTCAAAGGACCCTGGCGCTGGCGGTGACCCAGCCGTTCCGCGCCCGACGCCGGCGCTCTGGTCTAACCCAGCGAGCCCTGGTGCGGATGGGCGTGGGGGCCACCCCCCTGGTCGCCCTGATCGCCCTGCTGATCGGCGTGATCCTCGCGCTCCAGGGGGGCGATCTGCTCGAAGAGTACGGGCAGACGCTCCTCATCGCCGACCTCGTCGGGCTCGCCATCACCAAGGAGATCGCACCGTTGCTGACGGCGGTCCTGGTCGCTGGCCGCACCGGCTCGAGCCTGACCGCCGAGATCGGCACCATGAAGGTCTCCGAGGAGGTGGACGCCATGGAGGTCATGGGGGTCGACCCCATCGACTATCTGGTGGCTCCCCGCCTGCGTGCCCTCGCCATCGTCATGCCCATGCTGACGGTCGTGGCTGACGTCGTGGCCGTAGCCGGCGGCATGGTTGTCGGGACCCTGGTCTACGCGCTCTCCCCGGAGGCCTACCTGGACCAGACCATCGTCTCCGTTGCCATGGGTGACGTGGTCAGCGGCCTCCTGAAGTCCGTCTGCTTCTCCGTGGTCATCATCAGCGTCGCCGCTTATCAGGGCTTCGCCACATCCGGCGGCGCCGCGGGGGTCGGCAAGTTCACCACCCGATCCGTGGTCCAGGCCATCATCTGGATCATCATCGTCGACGCCTGCTTCACCGCCCTGCTCACCGCCATGCCGGAGCCGCTCCTCTCATGACCAACGAGGACGGAGGCATCACGACGAGGGACCTGGCTTGCGGATACGGCGCACGACCCGTGCTCTCCGAGGTGGACCTGCGGCTGCCTCCGGGGAAGATCTCCTGCGTCCTCGGCATCAGCGGCTGCGGCAAGAGCACGCTCCTGCGCACCCTCCTGTTCCTGGAGCGCCCCCTGGCCGGAGAGATCCGGTTCGGGGACTCCGTGGTCGGAGAGATGGATGAAGGTGAGCTAAGAGCGCTAAGGCACTCCACGGGAGTCCTGTTCCAGGGATCGGCCCTGTTCAACAGCATGACACTCCTGGAGAACGCCGCGTTCCCCCTCACCGAGTGCACCAGTCTCCCCCGGGAGTTGGCCTATGAGCTGGCGCTCCTGAAGCTGGATCTGGTCGGCCTCGCCCGGTTCGCACATTTCCTCCCAGCCGCTGTCTCCGGCGGCATGCGGAAGCGGTGCGGCATCGCCCGCGCCCTCGCCCTCGACCCCCTGTACCTCTTCCTTGACGAACCGAGCGCGGGCCTCGACCCGGTGACCTCGGGAGAGCTGGACGACCTGATCCTGGAGATCCGGGACACCCTGGCCACCACGGTCATCGTGGTCACCCACGAGTTGAGGTCCATCGAACGGATCGCTGATCATGTGGTCATGCTGGCGGATGGGACCGTGGCCGCAGAGGGAGCGCCGGACGATGTCCGGGGGAAGGGCATCCCTGCGGTGGATGCGTTCTTCACCCGCCGTGTCCCCAAGGTCGAGGGGGGCGACACAGTGGACGGGCTCGCGTCCCTCCTCATGCCAGAGGGGAAGTGATATCCTGCTGACGTGTCGCAGATCACCCGGACAGAGCGCATCCAGGCGTTCCTCTTTCTCCTCATCGGCGTGGTGGTCACGGTCGCCGTCGTCCTCACTCTGGTGGGCGTTCCTTTCGTCAACGCCAAGCGCACCTATTTCCTGCGCTTCGACGAGACCGTGACCGGGCTTCCGCTGCGAGCACCTGTCCTCTACAAGGGGGTCGAGTGCGGCAAGGTGGCGGATATCCGCGTCGCCGCGGACGACCCTGCGGTCATCGAGGTGCGCCTCGCACTGGACGAGAGCGCCCCCGTTCATGTCAGCACCGAGGCGGTCATCGCCACGGCCTCCATCCTGGGGCCTTACCATATCGAGCTCACGGGGAGCCGCGCGAGCAGCCCGCGCCTCCCAGAGATGAGCGAGATCCCGGCCTCCTCCACCACCCTGGCAAAGCTCCTCGCCACCGGAGAGACCCTGGGCGACCAGCTCACCAAGGTCCTTGGCAACGTGGAGAAGCTCACCGACAGCGGGCAACGACGGCGATTCTCGGAGACCCTGACGAGCCTCAACGACACCTTGCGGACCATCAAGCAGTCCATCGATCGGTGGGCGCCGAAGATCGACCGGATCGTGAAGAACGCGGCGGACATCACCGACTACACGCAGCGGTTCATCCAACGCAACGAAGATCACTTCGACCGGATCGTCCGGTCCATGAGCAGCAGCGCTGACCGGATCAAGACGCTGCTCGCTTCGGGCACCCTCGAAGAGACCACGGACGCCGTGAAGAACGCCATGCGCCGCGTGGTTGACGAGCTCACCCGGTCGGCGGAGGCGCTTCGTCTGTACATGAGCCAGAACCAAGTGGCACCACACCTGGAACGAGGCGTGGCGGCGGTAGAGCGCATGGAGGCCCAGCTACGGCCGGAGTTGTCGGCCCTCTCCGCACAGACACGGAGCACGCTCAACACGGAGGTCTCCCCCGCCCTGTCGGAGTTGCGTCGGACCACGGCAGCCATCGGGCGACTGGTAGAGTTGCTGGAGCGTCAACCTCAAGCCCTCGTGTTCGGCCAGCCGCCGGCGCCCAAGCCGCTCCCGGGAGGGGGCCGATGAGGTTCTGGCCGGCAACCCTGCTCCTGGCCCTCGCCTCCTGCGGAGGCACCACGGCGCCCGACGTGGACGCATGGATGGTGCGTCGGGAGTTCAACAAGCCAGCCACGGATCAGGCGGCCGGACGATTGATCGAGCTCGGCCCGATCCGGGTCAGCCCTCATCTCTCCGGGATCGTGGTGCAGCGCCAGGACGGGGAGATCGACACCCTCGTCTACCAGCGATGGGCGGCCCCGGTGGCCGAGATGGTCCGCGCGTGGGTCCGCAGCCGCCTCACCGAACAGACCGCGGTGCGAGGGGTCCTCGACTCCGCCAGCGCGGTCGACTCGCGGCTGTTCCTCGAGGTGCGCCGGTTCGAGTTCGTGGAGTCAACGGGAGGGACCACAGAGGCCTTGGTCGAACTCTGGGGCTCCCTGGATGGCGAGCCCTTTGGCCCGCTGCGCGGCGCCAGCGCCCTGCCGACCTCCACCGGCCCACAACTACCGGTCGCCATGGCCGGTGCCCTGAACGAAGCCGTCGAGCACCTGGTCTTGCTGGTGGACGCGCGACTGGCTGACTCCGCCGTGGACGACGGCTGAACGACTGACGAGTCGCGGCCGACCGACCTCGCCGAGAGAACGAGACGACCGGTTACGGCCGTCACCCCGACGACACCGCGTTTACCCCGCGGTAACCGTCCCGAGGTGACCGTAGGCCCACGTCACCACGCTCGACCTGCCTCTAAGTCATTACACAGCAGCGCCTCACACCCGACCACACTCCCCACCAGAGCTACGGCACGGTCATTGCGATAAGGGAGATCAACAACACTCGTCGGTCCGACGTCAGGACCGGCACACAATCAAGATCGCGGCAGGAGCAAAAAGGGCCGGCGTTCTCCGAAGAGATCGCCGGCCCTTTTTCTTGTGACTTGGCTGCCCCGACCTGAGCCTCACGAAGAGGCCCGGCCAGGCACTCAGGCTCGCTCAGAAGCTCCGAGGCAAGCGGTTGTAGTCGGTCTCGGAGGGGTTGCCCTGAGGCAGGCCCACCGACGCCGGATTCCCCACGGAGCCATCCGCCGGAAGATCCGACGAGCGCGACTGCTCGGAGTCTGCGGCGTTCGAACCGTCCGTCGCGGCCGGCGCAGGCTTGGGCGGCAAGCCTTCAGCAGCCAGCTCCGCCAGCGTCACCTTGTTGAGGTAGTTGAGGAACAACCCGTGAGCGCGACGCAGAACGGCCTTGAGGCGCAGGTTCTGGTCGACACCGTTGCCGGGCTCGCCGTGAGGGGGGTCCAGCGGCTGGGCGCCCTCTTCCAGCGTCTCCACAACCTCACCCAGGGTGATGGTCGAAGGATCGCGATCAATGTGTACGCCACCGCGACGGCCACGGATGGCCTTCACGTAGCCGTGGCTTTGCAGCCGGCGAATGACCCGACCGAGGTGCGCCGAGCTGATCTCGAAGTAGCTGGCGATCTCGTCCGTGGTGCAGTTCCCATCCTTGCTGGCCATATAAACCATGGCGCGCAGGGCATAATCAGTCTGAAGCTTGAATCTCACCTGTGTTCCCCTCCTTTGGTGAGTTCGTCGCCAGAGCAACTATCCCTTGAGGGAAAAGTTCGCACGGCGACGCCCTTCCTCCATGGAGATCGGCATTTGCGGCCGTGGGACCCCAGCCCGAAGCAGGAGGATCCGGCACGATTTCGTCCGGAATCCACGGCTCCGCCGACCGCCTCCATCCTCTGCCGCTCCTCGAGTTCCCACCGGGCAGCCGTAAAGTGCCCAGGCCGATCGGAACAGTGCAGGAGTCCCTTGGGCTGAGGCCCTCACGGAGGCCCGATCCCGCTCGAGCGGGCTGGGAGTCGAGAGTCGGAATCCGCCGATTCCAGGTCGCCACCGACAGACGCGACGCGAGCCCATGCGGGCACAAGACGACAACGGGACGCAGCACCCCCAACGTGGGGGAGTCGGTAAAGGCCTTTCTCATCAGCAGATGCGATCGGTTCTCCGGGGCGGGTCCTTCCCGACGCAGGGCCCGCCTCCTATAGTGGTGAGTTGCCCCGGACCCGAGACCACTCCATGCGATCCATCCTCATCCTCGCCGCGTGTCTTTGTAGCCTGCTGCCGGCTCAACGCGCCTTTCAACCGCTCCGCGTGACCGTGTCCGAGGACGGCATCTACCGGCTCTCCTACGCACAGATCGCCGAACACACCAACGCCCGAGGGGCACGCCCGGACCGCATGACCCTGCTACGGGACGGAGTTCAGGTCCCCATCGCCATTCGAGGAGGACGGGACGGGCGCCTCGATCCCGGCGACTCCATCGTCTTCTACGGGCAGTCTCAGCAAGGGCCGCACACCCAGGCCGGCACCTACATCCTCACCACGCAGCGGAACCCCCGCCGGATCCGGAAGATGCCCCGGGTCCCCGCCGGCTCGGAAGCCCGCGACACCGCCCGCCGCATCCTCACGTTCGAAGAAGACCGGGTCTTCGCGCCCCTGGCATGCGTTCAACCGGAGGTCATCCGTAGCGGCAAGCCTCGAGACCACTGGTTCTGGAGCGAGGTCTACGCCCCATCCGGTGCCGCGCCGGGCCCGGAGACCAACACCACGTGCGTCGCCAACATCACCCCGGAGCCGAGACGCTCAAGCGGCGCCACCCTGACGCTGCACTGCATGGGGCCACCGGTGCCGGGGATCAAGCAGAAGCTGGTGGTCAACATCAACGGGCGGGACCTGGAACCAGTGGAGTGGGACACTCCCCTCGAGAAGACCATCCGTCTCCGCGTCCCTGTCGGCGTGGTGGAGCTCAAGAACAGCATCCAGATCAAGAACGCTTCCTCCGTGCCCGTCTACGCCGAACCGGGCAACGAGGTCGGACGGCGCCGCAACCGGGTGCTGATCGACCGCTTGACCCTGGAAATCGACAGCCTGCTCATGGGCCCCGCCGCGCCAGAGGAGCAGCTGCACTACGTCCTCGATCCCGCCTGGCTCAAGGACGGACGGCCGCTTGACTTCACCCCCCTGCGCTCGGAGGGGCTCCTGGTCTACGACGTGGGCCGACACACCTGGGCCAACACGGGCCGCGTGCCGGTTCCCTCCAACCCTCAACAGCCGGTGGAGTTCGTGTGCAGCAACCTGGAGGGACTCAAGACCCCGGAGGTCGCCCCCCTACGCAAGACACGCGCTCACCTGGCGGGTCCCGGCGCCGACTGGGTGGTGGTGACCTCATCCCGCCTCGCGCCCTTGCTCACCCCGCTCACGGAGCACCGCCGGGCCCGCGGCCTGACCCCCATGGTGATCGAGGCCCAGGAGCTCTACGACACGTTCACCCATGGCAGCTTCGACCCCAAGGCCATCGGCGCCTTCGTCCGGGCCGCCCACCGGAACTGGAAGACGAAGCCCCGATACGTGCTCCTGTTTGGCGACGCGGACCACGGCGCGGACTGGATCTCGCAGTACGAGACCATCCCCACCCAGATGGTGATGACCGACTACAACGGCGCGACGGCCACGGACGCCCTGTTCGGTGATGTGGACGGAGACGGGTCCCCCGACATCCCCGTGGGCAGACTCCCGGTGCGTACCGGCGACGAGGCGCTCCGCGTGATCAACCGCGTCATCGACCTCGAGAACAGGCCCCCTTCCGGGACCTGGCGCCGACGGATTCGCTTCGTGGCCGGCGAAGCTCGCTTCAACCCCGCCGTGGACCGGCTGCTGGAGCGCACCTTCCGCAACGTCGTGGGGAAGGAGATCCCTGCCGCGTTCCGGCTGTCCATGACCTGGAGCAACCCCCGCTCGGACTTCTACTGGCCCGCCTCCCGATTCAGCGAGCGCGTCGTCAGCGAGTTCAACGACGGCTCCCTCGTCTTCACCTACGTGGGGCACGGATCGGCGCAGGCCTTCGACTCGATCCGTGATCGATCCGGGCTCCTCCACCCGATCCTGGACGCTCGGTCCGTCGAGTCCATCGACGCGAAGGGACGCAATCCGGTGCTGGCCATCATCGCCTGCTGGACCGGGATGTTCGACGAGCCGTCACGGGACTGCATCGCGGAGCTGCTGCTCCGGAAGGACGGGGGCCCGGCTGCGATCATCGCTTCATCCCGGATCTCCCACCCGTTCCCGGATGCGTTGCTGGGCATGGGCCTGGCCCGCGGCTTCTTCAAGGGGCGACGCACCCTGGGCGATGTCCTGCAGGAAGCGCGAGCGACCATGCTCGCTGAGTCTTCCGGCGCCATCGCCAAGCTCTCCAAGCCGTTCCTCTCCAAGGCCATCGATGCGGACGCCCTGATCAAGGACCACATCTACCTCTACAACCTCCTGGGGGACCCGGCGACGGTGGTCCCGTTCCCCGACAAGGACCTCACCGTCAGCGCCAGCGGCCCCGCCCGTGCCGGCGGGCCCCTGAAGGTGAACGTCGCCTGCGGTGACGGAGGCGGACACCTCTTGGTGTCCCTGGAGCGTCCGATTCAGCGCAAGGCCGAGGGGATGGAGAAGCCCGCCGCAGGAGAGGACAAGGGCAGCGGGAACGAACTCCTGGCGGTCCGTAACCACAGCCGCGCGAACAACCCCATCCTCGCCCGCACGGAGCTGAACGTCCAAGGCGGTGACGTGACCGTGGTCATCGACATCCCGGCGGACCTCCCCCCCGGTCCGCACAACGTGACCGCGTATCTGGTGGGAGCGGATGGGTCCACGGACGGGCTGGGCGCCACGTCCATCCGCATCGAACCCAAGGAGCAGTAAGGCCTACTCGAGGGAGCGGCGCATGGCCGCCGCCCCCTGCATGTCCGGCACCAGGGCCAACGCCTGACGCCACGCAGCGCGCATGAGGTCCGCGCGGCCATTGGCCCGCGCCGCCAGCCCCGCCTCCTTCCACGCCGCCGCGGCACGTCGCGGCGGACCGAAACCACCAGCGGCAGCCACGAGACGATCGTGGGCCCGATCAAGCAGCGCGCGGCGCCCCTCCCCCTGATCGCTCCTCTTGCCTCGTCGGAGGTCGGCCTTGCCTGCCAGGTAGAGGGCAGCCGGGTCCTGGCCTCGAACACCGGGTCCGAGCCAGTCCTCCAAGGGTCCCAGATCGACTTCCGGGTCCGCCACCCGTTGGCGTTCCAACAACGCCCGGGCGCGGTTGAGCCGCGCCATCCGGTAGGTCGACCGGATGGCCATGGCTCGGGAGAAGGCCTCATCCGCCCCATCGAAGTCAGCGTCGTGGCGTTCCAGACGCTCATCCGGGAGGTAGAGATAGACGCCCAGGTTGTTCCACGCGCGGTGATCACCGGGGTATCGGGTTACCACGTCGACGCTGAACGTCCCCCGGTCCGTATACACCGGGACCCTGTGCCACGTCAGGGCGACGCTCACGAGCACCGCTGCCACGGCCGACACCAGCTCCAACCGCGGAGCCCTGCGCCGCCCCATCCAACGAGCCGCCACGGCGACCAACAAGGGCATGAAGAACAACCCGGGGAGGTAGGCGAAACGTCCAGCCATGACCGCGCCGATAGGCACCAGCTGAAGCACCGGCAGGAAGGAGACCAGGCAAGCGAAGAGCAGGAACCCATCGCGAGGACGGACGCTTCTCCAGCGCCGCCCGAGCCACAACGCCCCCGACCAGATCAACACGCTGCAGGCCCCGCTGACTCCCACGGCGGTGTCCGGGAGGGCCCATGGGTGCGCCCGGTAATCCGCCGCCAGTCCCCATGGTACGACGCACCAGGCCAGCACGCGGAGGGTGGCGCGGCACCCCAAGGCGAACCGATCGACGATACCGCGATCCGCGAACAGCGCCCCGGCTCCTTCACCGGCCTCGACGGGGAGCAACCCGTCCACCGCGACCCAGCGCAGCCACCCGTAGACCGCAGCCGACGCCATGAGCAGCGGCAGGCGGAGGCGGGCTCGTGCTTTCGGCAGCAGCAGCACCAGGATCGGCAGCGTGACGGCCATCTCCTTGGACATCAACCCGGCCAGGTAGCAGGAGGCCAAGGCGACGGTGCAGCGGCCCCATGGCCCCTCTCCGCGTCGCTGAGCCCGGACGGCCATCAGCAGTCCGAGGAGGACAAAGAGCGCGCAGAGCACGTCCGCGCGGCCGCTGATCCAGACGCTCGCGTCCAACAGAGCGGGGCTGCATCCGAACAAGACGCACCCCAACGCCGCCTGCCGTGGTGACACCCCCAGCTCCCTGAGGAAGAGCATCAGCAGCCCCACCACCGAGACATGCAGGATCAACTGGATCAGGTGCGACACCGTCGGGTTGAAGCCGAACACGGCGCCGTCCAACAAGTAGCTGAGCTGCGTCAACGGACGGTAGAGGCCGATGTTGCGGCTCCCCCAGTAGTTGCTCAGCAGGAGCTGCTCGGCGTCGGCGAAGCTGCTCAAGCGGGGGTTGTCCACGATGGCCTGGAAGTCGTCGTAGACGTAGCCGCACCGTAGCTGCGGCCCGTGGGCGACGACCACCACGGCGATGACGAGGGTCAGGGTCCGGGCCGTGGTGGTCATGGAGGCGGGAGACCGGCGCGGCGCACGATCATGACTCGATACGGTTGAAGGCCTCCCTCAGCGCCGCCTGGACGCTGGACACGGAGACCGCCTCAAGACGGACCTTGGTGCAACCCTGCCGCCCCCACGCCCCCGGGAAGGGCTCGTAGGCGCCCCGTCCGGAACCCACGACCGCCTCCTGGACGTCGGCCGGGAGCTTGAGCATGGCCCAGTCCCCGTCCGGCCCCAGGGTGGCGAAGATCTTGCCCGCGACCCGGAAGTCAGGGTGCCCCTGGTGCTCCCCCTCCACCACTCCCGGGAGGTCCAACGCCAACGCTCGGAACTCGTCGGATGTCACGACGGCCGCCCTCCACTCACCGAAGAGACACCGGAGCTCCGAGAGGCATGCTGTGCGTTCGCCGCCATCAGGCGGAGCCCGCCGCCGCACCCATGACCACCACCCCCCGCGCGCCTTCCCCTGCGAGCAGCGCTGCGTAGGCGTCCCCGATCTGATCCAGAGGCCAGCGACGGGTGACCAGACGATCCAGGGGGAGATCCCCGTCGAGGAACAGCTGGGCATAGCGCACCAGGTCCCGCTTCGGGTCACAGGAGCCGTAGTAGCACCCCAGGACGGCCTTCTCCTCACGCACAAGGAGGGCCGTGTCCAGCTCGAGGGAGGTGCCCATGGGCGCCAGCCCCACGAGCACGCACCGCCCACCCGGTCGCGTCACCTCCAGCGCTCGTCGCTGCACGTCCGCACTTCCCACGCACTCGAACACCCAGTCCGCACCCAGCCCGGCGGTGGCGTCGCGGACCACCTCTGACGCCTCATCCGGAGCGCAGACCTGCGAGGCCCCCAACTCCACGGCCTTGTGGCGGCGATCAGCGGACGGGTCCACCGCCACCACGGTCCCGGCCCCGGCGTACCGGGCCCCCAACACCGCGGAGAGGCCCACGCCGCCCACGCCCAGCACGGCCACGGATTCTCCGGGCTCGACACCCGCCGTGTTGAGCACGGCGCCGACGCCTGTGGTGACCGCGCAACCGACCAGGGCAGCCACCTCCGCGGGGACCCCCGCCGGGATCTTCACGCAGCAGGAGGCGGGGACCACGGCCCGCTCGGCGAAGCACGCGAGGCCGCTGTAGTGATAGACGGGGGCTCCATCGAGGGTCTGCAGCCGCGGCGTCCCGTCCAGCATCACGCCGTCCCAGAGGGGCCCCACGAAGGTGCGGCACAGGGCGGGGCTGCCCTTCCCACAGAGCGCGCAGGACCCGCAGTAAGGAGCCCAGTTGAGCGCCACGCGATCCCCGACCACGAGGTCCGTGACCCCCTCCCCCAGCGCCTCCACGACGCCCGCGCCCTCGTGCCCCAGGGCCGCCGGCAACGGGTGTGAGGTCGCGCCGGTGACCAGGTGCCAGTCGCTATGACAGACCCCCGCGGCCTCCACGCGGACCAGCACCTCCTCGCGAGCAGGCGGCGAGAGGATCAGGTCCTCGACCAGCATGGGTCCGCCCACCTCGCGGACCACCGCGGCGCGGGTCCGCATGGATCAGGACTCGGCGGCGTCCGCCTGAGCCGCCGCCGCAGGGGAGTCCCCCGCAGGGGCTTCGTCCGTCAGAGGAACGCCGGCCCACTCACGGGCGAGGCGCCGGTAGTCCGCGGCGCCGTTGCTGTCCGCCGCATAGGAGATGACGCTCTGCCCATAGGACGGCGCCTCCGCCAGCTTGACGTTCGGACGGATCACCGTCTCCATCAGCCGATCACCGAAGAAGCGACGCACCTCCTCCAGCACCTCCTGGGTCAGCTTGGTGCGACGGTCCACCTTGCAGGCCACGATGCCGCTCAACTCCACCGCCGGGTTCAAACGACGCTGCACCAGCGCGATGATCTCCGTCAGCTTGGCCATGCCCTGCAAGGCGAAGAACTCCGCCTGTAGCGGCACCAGCACCCGAGACGAGGCGGAGAGGGCGTTGATGGTGAGGATGCCGAGGGACGGCGGGCAATCCAGCAGCACGGTGTCGTAGTGCCCCGGAGACTCGGAGTCCAGGACCTCCAACGCGTCCCGCAGCAAGGTCTCACGGCCGACCGTGGAGACCAGTTCCATCTCCGCTGCGGACAGGTCCAGGTTCGAGCAGACCACGGACACGCCGGGCTCCCCGGTCTCGCGGACGGCGTCCTTGAGCTTCACGTCACGGGCGAGCACGTCATGGACCGTCGGCCCCTCGTTGACGTCCACGCCGAGATGGGTGCCCATGTTGGCCTGGGGATCGAGATCGATGAGCAGGACGCTCTTCCCGAGCTCGGCCAAGGCGACGCCGAGATTGACCGTCGTCGTGGTCTTGCCAACCCCGCCCTTCTGGTTGATGACCGCGACAATGTCCATCGGAACCTCCCCGACGCCGATGATAGGTCGCTGGCTCGCCAACCGTCAACCGCTTATGCTGTGGTCCGACACCAGGGGATACACCATATGCAGAGCGCGGTCCTGCTCCTCAGCGGGGGACTCGATTCCGTAGCCGCGGCCTACATGGTCCGCGAAACAGCCCAGCCTGTCCTCGCCCTGACCGCGGACTACGGTCAACGGGCGGCGAAACAGGAGCTGGCGGCCTCCTACGCGGTCGCCACGGACCTGGGCATCCCCCACCGCACGGTGTTCCTACCCTTCCTCCGGGAGGCCTCCAGCGGCGCCCTCACGGACCGCCACGCGGAGATGCCACAGCCCAGCGAGGCAGATCTGGACGACACGAGGGGCGCAGCGGCGGCCTCCGCGGCGGCGGTCTGGGTCCCGAACCGGAACGGCGTCCTCATCTCCATGGCCGCCACCTGGGCGGAGGTCAACGACATCGACCTGGTGGTCTGCGGCTTCAACCGCGAGGAGGCCCAGACCTTCCCGGACAACTCGGCGGCGTTCCTCGAAGCCAGCAACGCCGCCCTGGCCATGTCCACCCGCAACCGGGTCCGGGTCATCTCCCCCACCATCGCCATGGACAAGACCGAAATCGTCAAGGCCGCAATCGCCGCCGGAGCCCCCCTGCAACGGTGCTGGTCCTGCTATCTTGGTGGCGATCAGCCCTGCGGCCGGTGCGAGTCATGCGTGCGTTTCCGGCGCGCCCTGGACAACGCCGGGGTCCCCCACCAAGGGGGCAGGGTCATCGAGAAAACCGCGGGAGGGAAACCATGAAGCGCTACGGACTCCTTCTGATCGCCGCCGTCATCATGGGCGCGTGTCAGGCACCACAGCAACGGCAGCCCCGGGATCAGATCACGGCGGACCCGGGCCTCAACGACGTGAAGATGGTGGACATCGCCGTCGTTCGTCCGACGGCGCCGGGGGCAGATGAGCGACTCCTCGCCGGCACCATCCGCGCCAGCGCGCGAGAGGTGCTCATCGACAGCAAGCACTACGCCGTCCCCATGGACGTCTACGTGGACGAAAAGGCCCGCACCAGCAAGGCCAGCGGCGCCGCCGCCATCGCCCGCGCAGCGGGATCGGACGCGGGGCTCATGATCAGCCTGGACGAGTGGGAGACGCGTGACCTGATCCCCAAGGGACGCATCTACGCCAGCGGGTCCGTGCGCCTCCTGCAGGGAGACAGTGGCCGGGTGTTGTGGCAACGGTCGTTCCAGGACTGGACCCGGATCGCCCCTCGCAACGTGACCGCGAGCAACCGCAGCAAGATCAGCGACGACATGCTGCGCGCCATGATCCGCGACGTCCTCGCCAACTTCCCGTCCAAGCCTCGCCGATGAGCAGGGGCCCGACACCGGGAGCACCAGGGACCCGGCGTCAGTTGCCCAGGGCGATGTCGTCGATGGCGACGTCGCCGTTCTCCGCGACGGCCTGATAGCGAAACCGGAACTGCACCGTGTTGGACACCGGCGTCAGGGGGACGCGGGCGTTCTGCCACGAGACCCCCTGGTCACCTGAGATGTTCCAGATCGAGGTCCAGCTCAACCCGTCGAACGACTCGACGTCCAGGGTACCGGCGTTGTTGCCGTGCATGTGGAACCAGAAGTCCAGGGTCGGGGATGTCAGCCCCGCGGTGCTCCGAGGCCCCATGTCCAGCGTGAAGGTCGCCGTGGACCAGGGGCTGCTGGTCTCGCAGTAGGCGTAGCTTCCCTGGCCGGAGGTGTGATCACCCGGAGGCCCCGTATTGGCAGTAGGCGTGCTGCCGTTCCAGATGATCCAGCCGTTGGTCCCCGGGCTGTTGCTCCAGCCGGAGGGGTAGGTGTACGCGGGAGACAGGGGCACCGCGTCCAGGTCTTCAAGATAGACCGCGTCCGAGACCGTGATCTCTCCCGCCCGCGACAAGGCGAATCCCAGCTGCTGAGCGGGGTCCACCACCAGCATCTGCCCCGAGGCCACCACCGGGCCGCCTCCGGTGAAGGGCAGGGACAGGGTGCCTCCTGGCCAGGGGGTCAGGAGCGCGCCGCCGTTGACGAACGCGAGGGTGGTGAGGTCCAGGTTCACCAGCTGCCCGCCCGGGACCTGCAGCCCACCCGCTCCAAACGGCGCCGCCGCCGCGAGTGAGAACCCCACGTCCCAGCCAGCGCCGGTCTGGCTCGAATCCAGAGTGGCACCGCCGCCCTGCCCCACCAGCAGGCGACGTCGATCCGGCCCCCAGAATCCCGCCGCAGGCAGGCCATTCACATCCAGGGCGGCGATGCCCGAGTCGGGCTGCCAGGATCGGTTCGGGCGCAGCTCCCAGGTGTCACTGAGGGCGCCTCCATAGAACCCACCGAACAGGTAATTCGAACCCAGGGCGGGCACGTGGATGAGCTGGGGCCCGCCCCTCCGGCCTGGGATCACGGGATCACCTCGCTGCGTCCACGTCGACCCGTCGTACTCCCAGGTCTCCTCCAGGTAGCGCGCGCCGTCGTATCCACCGAAGGCGACGACCCGCTGCCTCACCTCGTCGTAGGTCATGGCGTGGGTGTACCTGGCGGAGGGCGACCGCAGGGGGCTGGCCTGGGTCCAGTTGTTGCCTGACCACAACCAGGTGTCGCTGAAGGGCGCTGCACCACCGGACCCTCTGCCGCCAAACAGCACCGCCGCCGATGTGGTCGGGTCCCAGGTCATCTGGCCGTCGAAGCGAGGAGGCGGCAGCGCCGCCGGGGTGAGCTGGGTCCAGTTGCTGCCGTCCCAGGCCCACATGTCCGGCAACACGGCCCCGGACCCGTCCCGTCCGCTGAACAGGAGGACCACGCCGTTCTGCACGTCATACACCATGCAGTGATCGCGACGAGGCGAAGGGCTGGTGGTCGGCGCGAGCTGACTCCAGGTCGTGCCGTCGAACTCCCAGGTGTCTCCGACCAGTCCGTTCCCCGTGACCTGCCCGCCGAACACGACGAACCGGCCCCGGGCCAGGTCATAGGCGCCCCCGTGCCGGCGACGGGGCGAGGGGCTCACGGGAGGTGTGAGCTGCGCCCAGGTGCTGCCGTCGAAGCGCCACGTCTCATCGTAGTAGACGCCGACTCCGTTGCCGCCGAAGCTGAGGGCGCCCAGGCCATCGGTCACCATGACGTGCCCCGTCAGCGCCGTGGGCACCGTGGACGGGGACAACGCCGCCCAGTCTGACGGCTGAGCCGGCAGGGAACCGACGAACACAAGAACCCACGGGAGCGCTGTCAGACGCATGAGAGATCCTCGGGACGGGCGCACCACCAGCGGCGCCGCTCCGTTCCCCTCAAGCCTATCCCATGGGTCTCCCGGGGGGGGGCAGCGGCCCCCTGGCGAAGCTACTCCAGCCGCTTGATGATGTGGAAGCCGAACGGGCTGTCGCCCTCGGCGTAAGGCACCAGACCCACATCACCCACTCCCAGCCCGAAGGCCATGTCCCCGAAGCCCTTGACCATGCCGGATCGGGGCGACTCGCCCTGGCCCGCTGGGCGCCCCTCCACGAGGGTGTAGACCCCCGGCGTGGTGGTGCCTGGGGCGATCTGATCGTCGGAGTAGATGCGCACCAGCTCCGTGAAATCCGCGCCCCCCTTGGCCCGAGAGAAGATCTCCTGGGCGAGTGACTCGGCCTTCTCCTGACGGCGCTTCAGGGCGCGCGGCGGGATGCGGCGGCCTCGGTATCCCGCGGCGCGGCCGAAGCCCACCAGCACGTGCTGGACCTTGACCACGGTCCCCTCAGCGGCAGACGGCTCACCGTCGGTCGACTCCTCACCTCCGCCCCCCGAGGTGGCCTCTGACCCACCGCCCGCGCCGCCGCTGGTCGCTGGGTCCACGGCTGCTTCACCGCACGCAGAGGCCAGGAAAGCCACGGCCAACAGGCTCGCAAGACGGATGCTCATGCCTCCCCCTACTTGTCGTTCAACGCCCGCTTCGCCTTGCGAAGCTCTCTCAGGGACACGCGGCGGTCATTCTCTTGCTTGAGCGCCTTCTCCAGATACGGGATGGCCTCTTCGTACTTGCCGAGCGCGTTCATGCAGATACCCATGTTCTCATTGGCGTCGACCCACTCGGGATCGAACGTCAACGCCTTCATGTAGTACTTCATGCCCGTCTCCATGTCCCGGACCATGTACATGGGGAAGTGGAACAGCACCCCGGCGTCGTTGAGCACCCGCGCCTTCCAGTTGCCGCTCGCGTTGGGGTCCTCGCACACCAGGTCGGCCGCCTTGACGTAGTACTTGCGTGACTTGTCGCAGAGCGCCTTGTCTCGCTGCATGCCGCCCTGGTCCCGATAGTAGAGCCCGAGATTGTTGAGGATCTGCCAGTTGTCCGGGGCCACCTTGAGGCACTTCTCCTCCAACATGCGAGCGCCATCCGCGAGGTGTCCGCCGTTGGCACAGGCCAGGAAGATGTTGATGCACTTGGTCAGGGGCTCGCGCGCGGCCCCGCCCCAGTTCCACGGGATCTGCTGCGCCTTGCACAGCCAGTCAACGGCCGTCTCCAGCTGCTTGACGTCCTCGATCCTGGCTTGCCCGTCGCCGTCCGGCTTGGAGTAGGCCATGCGCCGGTGCTGCTCCCCGATGTCCGCGGCGGCGCTCGCCCACTTCTGCCCGGAGACGTCCCAACACCTGGTATAGGCAGCCAGGGCCTCCTGCTCCGCCCCCTTCTGGCGCTGGTACCAGCCCGCCCACCAGTAGGGCGAAGGGTCCTTGGGATGAGCGGCCGCCCAGGCCGTGATGTAGCCCAGGGCCTCATCGTAGTCCTTGTTCTTGCCGTAGATGGCCCAGAGGGCGTTGGTGCAGGTCGCGGCGATCTCGCCGGACAGGGTCTTCGCCGCCAGCGCGTCTCCGTACACCTTGCCGGCAGCGCGAGAGTCCTCGTCCTTCTTGCTGGCGTTGGCCTTGAACAGGAGCACCTCCGCCTTGTCCTTGATCAACGTTGCGTTGTCCGGGTTCGCCGCGATGGCCTTGTCCATGACCGCCGCGGCCTCATCGAACTTCCCCGCCAATCGGTGAGCGCGGGACTGGTCCGTGAGGTACTTGGTGTTGTTGGGGTCCAGCTTGAACGCCTGACCGAACGCAGCGGCGGACTCATCGTGCTCCTCGAGCCAGTACAAGGTGTGTCCGCAGAACCACCACATCTCCGCGTCGTCGGGCTTCAGCTTCAGGTACTGCCGCGCAAAGCCCCGCGCCTCCTCGTAGAGTCCGTTGATCTTGCCCGGGGTGGCGCCCGGGTCCGTCTTGGCCTCCTCCGCGCGCCAGTAGAACGCCTGAGCGCCGTACTTGTGGCCCTCCGGATACTCGGGCGCCATGTCCGCCAGTCGGTTGGCGTAGAAGATGCAGCGGTCGTACTTGCCGGCCTTCAGGGTGGCGTCGGCGAGCAGCTCGATAGCCTTCTGGTCGTCCTTGATGTCGTCGTACTTATCTTCCAGGAGTTCGATCACCCGATCGTAGTTCTTGGCGTCCAGTTCCTTCTTCGCCTCGGCGATGACGTCCTGGGCGGCGGCAGAGACGCAGAGCAGGGCAGCGACGAGCGAGAGGTAGCAAAGAGATCTGATCACCGCGGTATTCTCCGGATAGGTGGCCGGGGAGAAACGGATGGTCCCCCGGCGGTTTCATCAGCGGCAGCCGGACGATCATGGTAGCAAACCCCGGACGCCGCGCCATCTTGGTGAGGTCGGGGCGGGCCTCCCCCCCTGGGGCGACGTGCTCTGGAGGGGTATAACGCCCTGGGAAACCGGAGGCAGTCTCATGAGCAACGACACGGGGGGCGATCAGCGACAGGTCCGCATGGGCAAGCTCGAGCGGCTTCGGGAAGCCGGGATCAACCCCTGGCCCGAGCGCTTCGAACGCACCCACTCACTAACTGACGCGCGGGCCCTCCCGGAGGGGACCGAGGGCGTCAGCGTCTGTGGCCGCATCATCTCCATGCGGGTCATGGGCAAGCTGAGCTTCGCCACGCTCCAGGACCAGAGCGGACGATGCCAGATCTGGGTGGAGCTGGCCCGCGTAGGCGAGGAGTTCTACAAGCAGGTCTGGAAGAAGCTCTTCGACATCGGCGACCACATCGGCGTGGCGGGCTCCATGACGGTCACCAAGAGCGGCGAGCCGTCCGTGGCCGCCGATGAGCTCGTGTTCCTGGGCAAGGCCCTGCGTCCGCTGCCGGAGAAGTGGCACGGCGTTCAAGACCAGGAGATCTGCTACCGGCAGCGCTACCTGGATCTCATCATGAACCGGGAGAGCCTGGACCGCTTCATGCTCCGAAGCCGGATCATCCGCACCATCCGCTCATTCCTCGAAGAGCATGAGTTCGAAGAGGTGGAGACACCGGTCCTGCAGACGAAGCCCTCCGGCGCCACGGCCAGGCCGTTCTTCAGCCATCACAACGCCCTGGACATGGACATCACCATGCGCATCGCTCCGGAGACGTGGCTCAAGCGCTGCATCGTGGGCGGCTACGACCGGGTGTTCGAGTTCGCCCGCTGCTTCCGCAACGAGGGCATGGACCCTTCCCACCTCCAGGACTTCACCATGCTCGAGTACTACGCCGCATGGTGGAACTACGATGACAACATGCGCTTCACGGAGCGCCTGCTGCAGCACGTGCTCCAGGAGTGCCTGGGCACCCTGGAGATCGAGCTGGGGGGGACCCTGGTGGACTTCTCCGGAGAATGGCCTCGGGTCAGCTTCAGAGAGCTGATCCTGCAGGACGCCGGCATCGACATCGCCTCGGACTCCGATGTGGACGCCCTTCGAGCCCGTATGGCGGAGAAGGGCATCGAGCTTGAAGAGGCGGACGTGGACAAGCTCGGCTTCGGCGCCCTCGTGGATCAGCTCTACAAGAAGGTCAGCCGCCCCAAGCTGGTGGGGCCCATGTTCCTCGTCGATCACCCCATCGACCTCTCCCCGCTCGCCCGTCGAAATGACCACACACCAGGGATCACGGACCGATTCCAGCTCGTGGTCCGTGGCTGGGAGATCGTCAACGCCTACTCAGAGCTGGTGGACCCCACTGATCAACGGCAACGTCTGGAGGCCCAGGCTGCCCTGAAGGACGCGGGGGACGATGAGGCCATGCCGCTGGACGAGGAGTACCTCCTCGCCATGGAATACGGCATGCCCCCGATGTCGGGCTGGGGCATGGGCATCGACCGGCTCTGCTGCCTCCTGACCAACCAGGAGAACCTCAGGGACGTGGTCCTCTTCCCGCTGGTCAAGCCCACCTGAGCCCACGGCATCACGCCAGGTCGATGCCCTCCTGCTCACAACGGGAGATCATCTCCTGCTGGATGACGGAGTGGTGGGTGCGGAACCAGGCGCCGTCGTGATCGACCACGAAGCGGACGCCCAGGGTGCGATCGCACGTCCAGAACCGTTGACCAGGCCCACCGTGGGCTCGGAACGCTCGCGCGCGGCGCTCCACGTCGCGCGGACCCGCGCGGAGCGCCAGCTTGATCGCGGCTCCATGGGCCAGGAGCGGGCCTGAGAGTTCTCGCGCGCGGTGGGACAGCATCCGCTCGCGTACCGCGGCGCCGCCTTGGGCGAGGATGGCCATCAACGCGATGGCCTCCGACTCGTCGGCGTGTTCGAACGCGGCGTCCAGCCCGGGCAGGACATCCCGCGCCTGGCTCAGGGTCGCCAGGTCGTCTGGCCCGTCGCCATAAGCCCACACCCAGATGTCCATGTCCACCCGTTCATGGATCACCTTGACCAGGACCGCGACGGCCTCTTCAACTGCGACGGAAGGCGCGAAACAGATACGCCGCCCGGGGCCGAATGCGGCGGACAACTCCGCCGCATTCGAGAAGGTGCCGAGCAGCTGCCCCTTCCCCAGGATGGGCAGCCCCCCGTTCACCGCACGAACTTGGCGATCCGCTCCACGGCCTGATGAGCCACATCGGGCCGACGACGCTTCTCAGCCGAGTCCTGGAACTCCTTGAGCTGGCGCCTGTTGCCGGAGAGTTCCACGAGCGCCGTCTCCAGGTCGCGAGCACCGTAGATCTTGCGGCCACACCCCATCCGGACCATGCGATCCGCCATCCGGTCCTGGGTCCCCGGGTCCGGACGGACGATCAGCACCGGCAGCCCGGAGGCGCACGCCTCCGCCATGAGATGGGGCTGGGCGCGGGCGACCATGACGTCCGCCACGCCCATGAGCTCGTGCGTGTTGCGGACGGCTCCGAACGCCTTGATCGCGCTGCCGTCCGGCGCTTCCATGGCAGAGATCGCCGCCTCGAGGCCGTCGTCGTCGCCCGCAAGAACGACGACGTTGACCGACTCCGTGGCTTCCAGGACGTGCCCCAGGGTCGCCACGAGCGCATCCGCTCCCCCCAGCCCTTCGGGCCGGACCAGGACGGTCAGCGGACCGGACTTCAAGCCGGCCTCACGCATCACGGCACGGCGGTCCACGTCCTCGGAGAACCCGGGCGCCACGGGGGTCCCGGCCACGGTAACCGCGGTGGGGTCGACCCCGGCCGCCTGGAGTCGGGGCTTCAGGTCGTCCTCCGAGACCAGGTACTGGTCCACCACGTCGACCATCCACCGCTCGCAAATGTCCGGGTCCGAGATCATCGCCGTGACCCCGGCGGTGAATCTCTCTTCCGCCTTCAGCCCGGCCAGGAACGCCAACGGGAGCCAGTGGGTGCACACCACGTGGTCCGGGCGCTTGTCGACCACGACCTGGGTCATCTTCTTCCCGAACAGCGAACCCATGGCCTCGTCAAGCTGCTGCAGCGCGGCCGCACCCGGCTCCTCCCCGGAGCTGTCGAACGGGGTCCCGTAGAGAGCGTCGCTGGCGCCAGCGGCCTCCACCAGGTTCCTCACCTGGTCCGCCTCCTGGCCGTCGTCGAGCAGCTCCAGGACGTCGTGATGCCGCACCACGAGGTTGCGGTCGATGCCCTTGAACGCTTCGGCCAGCACCGTGGCCATGCGGTTGTGTCCGGCGCCGGAGGAGGTGCCCAGGATCAGCACCGTCCTGGGCGGGCGCAGGAAGGGCATCAGGTCCTTCAGGGTCAGGCCGGGTTGGAGGGATTGCCGCGACTTGGTCTCGGAGACGGGACGATCGATGACGTCGATCCCGGCGGTGGCGCCGAGCTCCTCTACGTCCCCGCCGCCATCGCGTCCACGTCCCCGTCGCCGACGGTCCCTGCGCCCGCGCTCGGAGCGCTGAGGCTCGGACGCCGTCAGGCTGCCCTCACCATCAGGGTCGAACCGCTCACCCGAGGAATCCGAAGGTCGAGAGGCCGAGTCCTTGGACGGCGACCGACGCCCCCTGCTGCCCCGCTTACGCCTTGGAGGGCGTCCCCCGCCGCTCGAAGTGTCTTCCGACATGTTCGTTTGTCTCCTTCATCGCCGCCGACCCCTGGGAGGCGACCGACGCAGCCGCTTCAGCTCCGTCTCCGCCAACTCTCGGGCCACGGGGTCTTCGCCCACCAGCAGGAGGGCCGCCTGGAAGTCGAACCAGGCCTCCTCCCCCGCTCGCATGGCGAGGTTGAGCCGTCCACGGGCCAGATACCGGTCCAGGGTGGGCGGCAGTACGGAGAGCATACGCAGCATCTCTTCCGGGGCCACCCGATCCAGCGGCACTTCGACCTCCTCGCCCTCAACGACGAGCACCAATCGGTCCTTCTCCACGGACTTCAGGACCCCTTCAACCCCGGTCCTCGCCGGCGCATCCTGGCCGGGACCCTGAGCTTTCTGCTGGAGCTGGACGGCGGCCTTCTTACCGATCTGGGCGGCCCACGCGCCCTCCAGGTCTCTCAGGGAGCTGTCGATCGCCCGCAGCCAACGGAATCGAGTCTCCAGCCCGCCCAGGTCCTCCGCCCCGTCCGCGAGGCGAAGCAGCCTGGACCGGAGCTTGTGGGCACCGGGGCTGGAGAGCGCGCGCTCGACCAGCCGCGGCCAGCGGTCCCGAGGCAGGGCTTCCATCTCCTCAGGATCGGAGCCGGGTTCACCTGTCTTCGACGTCGCGGGCTCCGGCTTGTCCTGCGATCCGTCGGGCTTCGCCCCGGACTGGCCCTGCGCGGACTTCGCTGCCGCCTCGGCGGACCGGAGGCGCCGCTTCAGGACCTCCAAGCTGGCCTGCTGGGCGTCACCGGCGACGGCGCTGAAGCGGGCCATGGACCGGCGGGCGTCATCGAGACGAGACGACGCCAGGTGGTCCTCCACTTCTTTCAGGAGCGCGAGGGATCGTTGGGAGTGACGCTGCTTGATGGTGGCCACCAGCCCGACGCCCTCGGCGCCCCATCGCTCGGAACCGGCGAAGCGCTGCGCGAACTTCGTGGCCGCCACCTCCGCGTCGGGCCACTTGTCTTCGCCGATCATGCGCTCGACGGCGGCGGACACCTCCTCGAAGGCACGGGCAGCGTCCAGGTCCTCAGGGCTCTCCTCAGGCTCCGGATCAACAGGCTCCGCCTCCTCCGATGAGTCCAAGGGCTGAGGCTCCGGCGTTGAAGCCGCCCGGCGCTCGACCTCCGCCGGCGCTTCGGGCTCCGATGAGGAGAACCAGCCTGAGACCCAATCACTGCTGAAGAGCCAGTAGTTGAGCCCGAGGAGGATCGCGGCGGTGATCCCGAGGTTCATCAAGACGAACCACTTCTGTCGGCGGACGGGCACGGAGCCGTCCACGGCGCGCCCGGCGGCGGCGCGAGCAGAACTCTGGAGCGACTCCGCGCCCTTCAGGATCTGATCCTCGACCGCCTCCAGCTCTCTCAGGGCCGCGCCTCCGTCTGCGGGCCTGTCCTTGGGCGCCTCGGACATCAAACGCTGCATCCAGGAGCAGAGCGCCGAAGGCAGCCGCCGACCCTCGAACAGGTCCGCCGCCGGCCCCTTGGAAGCCGATGCCAGCGCCTGACCGGCCGTGGGCTCCGACGACCTGGGCGGCCGACCGGTGAAGATGAACGCGGCGAGGGCGCCCACGGAGAACACATCTCCACGAGCCCCGCCGTTCTCCGGCTCCGAGACACACTCCGGCGCCAGATACAACAACTCCTGACCGTGTGAGTCGGGGAACGAACGCGGCGACGGGAGCGGGAACCCCAGGGAAGTGAGCCAGACCTCGCTGGTGTCCCCCAGGATCACGGCCTCGGCATGGAGGCTGCCCACGACGTGACCCTGACCGTGGACCCACTCCACGGTCTCGAGGAGGAGCTTCAACACACGCAGCCCCTCCGGCACCTCGAACGCCATGGAGGAACGCACACGGGCGCCTACGGTGTCCCCTTCGAGATACTCGGCCACGAAGTAGGGCACGCCGTCCACCTCGCCGACGTCGATACCGGAGGCGAGTCCATGATGATGAAGCCGGGACTGCTGCCGGACCTGTCGGTTGAACCTGGAGACGATGGCCTTCGAACCCAGCCAGCGGCTGTCCAGGAACTTGATGGCCACCTTCCTCCCGAGCGCGTCCTGACGAGCGAGGAGGACCTGGGTCAACACGCCCTCGCCGAGCTCGTCCAGCACCGTGAACCCGGGGACCTCGGGCAGCTGCAGCTTGATCTGTGGTGCGCTCACATCGCCGCCGAGGAAGGTCACCTTGGCGTCACCGACCTCGATGGAGTCACCACGAGAGAGCGACGCCCGGCCGACCCGCTTCCCGTTGACGCAGGTCCCGTTGCTGGAATCCAGGTCGATGATGACGAAGCCGCCGTCACCGCGCTCGATGCGAGCATGATGACGGGACGCTCGGCCGTTGATGACGGAGACCTCCGCGTCTTCCGCTCGTCCCAGATGGACAGGGACCGCGTCCAGCTCCAGCCGCCGGGTCTCCCCTGCTTCCTCGACGATGAACGAGATCATCGGCCCTCGTTCCCTGCCTCGGGCTTCTGCACGTCCCAGACCTCCAAGAGCACGGCTGGCAGCCCATCCGGATGGGTCAGGACTCGTCCGGTCAACTCGATAGGAACGCCAAAGCCGATCTTCTTCAGAGCCTTGAAGACCCCTCGGGGGGGATACCGGCGAATGGAACGGTCGGCATTCGGGGCGAGCCCCAGCTTGCTGGCCATGCGAACCCGCTGCAGGTCCTCCGGCAGGTAGCAATAGGTCAACAGGAGCGAGGGGTCCACTCCCTCCAAGGGGATGCGCCCGTCCAGGGGGAAGGAGTCCGCCGATCCAGGGTCTGCTCCAGAGCGCTTGCCAACGGCGGTCACCGTCACGAACTTCCCGGCCAGGGCAGCGCCCTCCCAGGACAGGTCTTCCACAGACATCCGCCGGGCCTGCTTGCGCACATGGGTCACGGAAGCGACCGGCTCGGTCCCCTGGAGGAACGCGATCCCCTCCGCGAACGTCGCCGCTTCGAGGGCATAGGCATGGAGGAACCCGCGGCGCTTCTCAGGCAAAGCCGACTGCCACAGGCTCTTGAGTCGGCCCTTGTTCTTGACCTTGTCCCCGTCCGGAGGGGCGGCACCGAGCAGTGGCCTGAACGGGTCCAGGCTGGCGGGCTCGAGTTCGAGGCCGCCGGGTAGCCCCTTGGCTGCGGTCAGCACGTGCCGCACCGCGGCGATGGGGTCCTTGTACATGGCGGCCTTCTGAGCGGCCTCCACCAGTCTGCGCATGGAAGCGTGGACCGACGGGTTGGGCGCCAGCCTCCCGGTCTCCTCACAGGAAGGGCACGCACGCCACGGCGGGCAGTCGAGCCGACGCTTCCGACGGCCGACACGGGCCTCCCGCCATCCTCGACCGTCGCACAGGGGGCACCGTGTGTAGGCTCGAGCGGAGCAGCGACGGCAGGGCTTGCCTGCGGCCTGCGCACGCAGGCTGACGCGTTGCTCCTTGATCAACTTGAGATGGCGCTGGAGCAGCTGGCGAGCCCGGCGGGCCAGCGCCTCTCTCACATCCCCCGCACCGTAGGGCGGGAGCACCGGCTGAGAGAGCTGGCCGATGGCCCCTGCCAACCGAACCGCTTCCTGCAGATCCCCGGCCTCCTCTGCAGCGCGCAACCGTCGCTCCAGACTCCGCTGGGTCTCGATGGCCTCGAGACGCTGCGCCAGATCTCCATCCTGTCCACGCGCGAAGCCCAGCACAGCCAGACACACGGCCAGGATTCCGGCACCCGCGGTCCGGCGTCTCAGTTTCGTCGCTCCAGTGTTCATCTCGCGCCCAATGGCGGCCTGAAGACTCTCAAGAGGCCTCAGCGCCGACGATAACACAGGAGTGTGTGGTAGCGCTCCCCAGAGGATATCATCGCTAACATGCTCATCCCTCGGGTCCTGGTTCTCGCAGCCCTCCTCACGGCCCTGACCGCCGTGAGCGCCGCCGGCCAACCCGACGCTCCGACCCTGGACGAGCTCCTCCGCGATCTCGGCTCGTCCGATTTCTCGACGCGGGAACGAGCCACCGCCGGCTTCCTCTCGAAGGGACCGGCTGCCCGGGGGTTCCTGGAGAAGGCCCGCGAGAAGCTCGACCTCGAGGGCAGGCTCCGCATCGACTCCATCCTGTCCCGGCTCGAGGGCGGCGAGGCCACGGACAGCGGCCCCTTGTTCGAGCCGACCCTCGTGGACCTGGACCTGCGGGAGGTCCCTACGGGCGAGGCCGCCCGAAGGCTGGGGGAAGCGGCGGGCATTCCTGTCCGGTACGGACAGGCGACCTCCCGCGGGACGACGCCCGGCAAAGGGGTCCCGGTGACCTTCTCGGTCAAGCGCGTGCCCTTCTTCCGGGCGCTGGACCAGTTCTGCGACCTCACCGGATGCTCCTACAACGGCGACTACGCGTCAGGCGGATTCGTCCTCAATCCCATCTCAGGAGGGCCCTCTGGCCCCGTCCGTTACGTGGGGCCGCTTCGGGCGAGCGCCACCTCCCTCAGCATCAATCGAACGACGCGCTTCACCGGACCTCCGACCACCCACGCGAACCTTCAGCTTCGCATCAGCGTCGAGCCCCACGCGGGAGTGATCGGACTGCTGTCCCCGATCGTGGGGGCGTCAGCGGAAGACGACCGGGGACAGGCCATCACGTTCATCGAACGCGGCGGTCAACGGCACCTGCAGTCCCTCGCCCAGAGCAATCAGGCCTATCAGGCGCTCTCCCTGGAGCCTCCTTCCACGGAGGCGCGGGAGCTCAGGCAGGTCAAGGTTCCCCTCGATCTGGTGGTCCCGGCAGCCATGATCAACTCAGCGGTCACCTACACCGGGACCGCGACCGGCGAAGGGCAAGGAGCGGGCCCCTTGGACCTCAAGATCGACAGCCTGCAGGAGCAGGGCGAGACACAGACCCTGACCATCTCATTCAACGCCCCGGTACCCGAAGGCGACACGCCATTGCAAACGGTGCCTTCCCATGAGGAGCTGTCCCTCTACGACGTCAGAGGCCAGATCATCCGCGTCGCCCGCAACACCATCAGCCGTCGGAGCGTCGGCGGTCGGTCGGTGCGCTCGCTCCGGTTCTCGTCGGAGAAGCTCGGGCGGGTAAGGGTGAAGGTGCTCTCCCGCTACAGGGTGATGCGGGCCAGCGTCACCTTCCCGAACCTGGACCTGCCCTGAATCCGTCAGTCAGCGGCCCTGTGGGCCTTGGGGAGGGCCGCGCCCGGGAGCGGTTGACGGTTCACATAGGACTGGTCGAGGGGATGCCATCCCTGGAACGACTCCTGGCCGGGCATCCACGTGAAGTAGACGATGTCGCCGCCGAACTCGCCGTAGCACTCCACGACCCCGGCCTCCGCGTCCCGGAGAAAACAGCCCAACTGCTCCAGCTCGGAGATGCAGGCCTTGAGCTCTTCTCGCAATCGACGGGTCTGCTCCAGTGCGCGGACACGAGCCGGGTCGTGCCCATCACCGGGACCCAGGGCCAGGATCTCATCTTGCTTTCGCAAGGTCAGGCGATGACGCGCACGGGCGCTGACCACGATCCGCCGGATCAGCGGGATCATGAGGTCAGCCTCTTCGAGCGTGAAGATCTTGCCTCGCATCTTGGCCCTCGCGGCGATCTGGATCGGGCAACCTCACCTGCCCTACCGCGGTCCCGGACCTTATTCTATGACTCTTGGGGACGGATTGTCCATCGCATCCTCCAGCAATCCGCAGCGCCCTTGTCTCTCACACGTCTCAGACCTACATTCGCCCTCGAACATGGATACCAGCCCCGGCCTCATGGACGCGATGCATGATCTGAAGGTGGAGCGCGTACGCATCCAGCGCAACGCGAACGGCCTCCGACAGATCGCCGCACGTAGGGACGAGGGCTGGGGTTCCACCGAGGACCTCCTGCCGGGCTGCGAGGAGCTCCTGGCCGGCTACTCCGCTCGGGTCCGTCAGGGCGGCCATGAGCGCCTGGATCTGGTGCTCAGAGAAGAAACCGGGCTCAGGTTCATGTGCGCGGTTCACAGCACCGTCGCCGGACCGGGAGCGGGAGGGCTCAGGCGTCATGACCTGGTGGACCCGGAGGCCGAAGTCGTCCAGGACGCCCTCAACCTGTCCCGGGCCATGAGTTACAAGAACCTGGCCGCCAAAAACGGGCGAGGCGGCAGCAAGTTGTGCGTGCACAACCCGCCCCTGCCGACCCACGACCGGGAGAGCTGGCTGTTGACCCTGGCGGAGGAGATCGACCTGTCCGGGACCATCACGGGGCCGGACATGGGCTTCACCGGTGGCGACATCCTCGATCTCGCCGAGCGCACGGACAACGTCTCCGGGTTCCGGAGCGGCGGGACCACGGCCTCCGCCGCCTTCGGAGTGCGGGCGGCCCTCGGGGCTACGGCTGCTGCCCTGGCACGGGCGCTCAACGAGGTTCACGTCGCGATCCATGGCCTCGGCGGCCTCGGGCTGTCGGTCGCGGAGGAGCTGTCCAGGACCGCCACCAAGCTCACCGTCACGGACCAGGACCACCGTCGGATCGACGCGCTGCTGGCAGGGCTGACACCTGGCGACCGCAAGAAGGTGAACGTGGTGGCCCCGTACCAGATCACCCAGGTGGAAGCGGACATCCTGTGCCCCTGCGCCGGCGGCGGGATCATCACCGCGGAGACCCTCGAAGAGCTGCGGTGTCGCGCCGTCTGCGGCGGCGCCAACAACCAACTGGCCGGCGACTCCCTGGACGAGGAGCTGGCGCTCGCCGAGCGGCTGCATGAGGCCGGGATCCTGTTTGTCCCCGATTGGCTGGCCTCAGCGGGAGGCACCATCCACGGGGTCATGGAGGCAGCGGAAGGGGACGCATTCGAAGCCAGAAAGGCCCACGCACGGATCCAGCGGGTCTGCGGCTGGGAGGTGGACGCCATCCTGGAGGAGGCCAAGCGGGTCGGCGCCCCTCCCCTCAGCTTGGCGGTCGACCGACATCTTCAGCTGCTCCCTTCTACTAAGGGCACCCGACGTTAGGATTCCCTGGGTCTTCATCGTCACAGGAGAAACAGATGAACTGGCTGGTGCGCGGCCTCCGCACCTCCGTCGGGACCAAGTTCCTGATGGCGACCACGGGGCTTCTATTACTCGGTTTCGTGATCGCACACATGCTGGGCAACCTGCAGGTGTACGCTGGGCCCGAGCAGCTCAACGCCTACGCCGAGACCATGCAGAGCCTGGGGCCCATCCTCTGGATCATGCGAGCGGGGCTGGCGGTCATCCTCCTGGTCCACATCCGATGCGCGCTCAAGCTCACCCGGCTGGCCCGTGAGGCACGCCCCGTGACCTACGCGGCGGCTCGACCCATCCAGTCCACCTATCAGTCCCGCACCATGCTCATGAGCGGGTTGATCATCCTGGCGTTCATCGTGTTCCACCTGCTCCACTTCACGACCGGGAACATCCACTCCGAGCTGTACACCGAGGCCCACGCCAAGGCGCAGTTCGATCTCTACTCGATGTTCGTAAGGAGCTTCCAGGACCCTGCCACGGCCATCGCCTACGTCATCGCCATGTTGCTGCTGGGGAATCACCTCGCCCACGGCGTCTCGAGCCTCTGCCAGTCCATGGGCTGGGTGCGACCGAAGTACCGAGAGTTCATCCGCAAGCTCGGCCTCGCCGTCACCGGGGTCATCGTGGTCGGCAATGTCTCCATGCCCCTCGCCTGCTGGTTCGGTCTGATCACGCTGGAGGTGTCGTCATGAAGCTCGATTCCGCTTGTCCGTCCGGACCTCTGGAGACGCGCTGGGAGCGCTATCGTTCCGAGATCAAGCTGATCAACCCCGCCAACAAGCGGCGCTACCGGATCATCGTCGTCGGCTCCGGCCTGGCGGGAGCGTCCGCCGCCGCCACCCTCGCTGAGCTGGGTTACCACGTGGACTGCTTCTGCTTCCAGGACAGTCCTCGACGAGCCCACTCCATCGCCGCCCAGGGTGGCATCAACGCGGCCAAGAACTACCAGAACGACGGGGACTCGGTCTGGCGGCTGTTCTACGACACGATCAAGGGCGGGGACTACCGCGCCAGGGAATCGAACGTCCACAGGCTGGCGGAGGTCAGCGTCAACATCATCGATCAGTGCGCCGCGCAAGGCGTGCCCTTCGCCCGTGAGTACGGCGGGCTCCTGGACAACCGGTCATTCGGCGGCGCCCAGGTCAGCCGCACGTTCTACGCCCGGGGCCAGACCGGCCAGCAGCTGCTGATCGGGGCGTACCAGGCCTTGTCTCGTCAGATCCAGGCGGGCAACGTCACCATGCACACACGCACGGAGATGCTCGACCTGGTGGTGGCCGACGGCCGGGCCGCGGGCATCATCACCCGCGATCTGGTCACCGGCGAGGTCAGGTCCTGGGCGGGAGACGCAGTGGTGCTGGCCACAGGCGGTTACGGCAACGCGTTCTACCTCTCGACCAACGCCAAGGGCTGCAACGTGACGGCAAACTACCGAGCGCACAAACGCGGCGCCGGCTTCGCCAACCCCTGCTTCACCCAGATCCACCCCACCTGCATCCCCCAGAGCGGCAGCTACCAGTCCAAGCTCACGCTGATGTCCGAATCGCTGCGCAACGACGGGCGCGTGTGGGTGCCTTCCAGCCCGGGAGACAGCCGGGCTCCGATGGACATCCCGGAGTCAGAACGCGACTACTACCTCGAGCGGCGCTATCCGAGCTTCGGCAATCTCGTGCCGCGAGACGTGGCGTCCCGGGCGGCCAAGCTCGAGTGTGACGAGGGGCGGGGGGTCGGCCCCGGCGGACTCGGGGTCTACCTGGACTTCGCCGACGCCATCGGCCGCATGGGCAAGGGGACCGTCGAACAGAAGTACGGCAACCTCTTTCACATGTACCAGAAGATCACCGACGAGAACCCCTACGAGGTGCCCATGCGGATCTACCCCGCGGTGCACTACACCATGGGCGGGCTGTGGGTGGACTACAACCTCATGAGCAACCTGCCCGGCCTCCACGTCATCGGCGAGGCGAACTTCTCCGATCACGGCGCGAACCGGCTCGGAGCCAGCGCGCTGATGCAGGGATTGGCGGATGGCTATTTCGTACTCCCGTACACCATCGGGCACTACCTCGCTACGGCCGGGCCGTCCGGCTTGGACACGAGCCACGAGGACTTCCGGCGCACGGAGCAGGAGGTCCGCGAGCGGATCGAGCGCCTCGTATCCCGCAAGGGTCACCAGACCCCCGACCAGTTTCACCGTCGCCTCGGCAAGCTGCTCTGGGACAACTGCGGCATGGCCCGAACCGCGCCCAACCTCAAGAAGGCCATCAAGGAGATCGCAGACCTCCGCGCCGAGTTCTGGGAGGACGTCGTGGTCATGGGCGGCGACCAGGAGTTCAACATCGCCCTGGAACACGCCGGCCGCGTGGCGGACTTCCTGGAGTTCGGGGAGCTGATGTGTCGCGACGCCCTGAAGCGGGACGAGTCCTGCGGCGGTCACTTCCGGGAGGATCACCAGACACCGGATGGCGAAGCGGTCCGCGACGACGAGGGCTTCGCTCACGCCAGCGTCTGGGAATACAAGGGCGAAGACAAGGCCCCGAAGCTCCACAAGGAGCCCCTTGAGTTCGAATTCGTCGAGCTGACGACCCGGAGCTACAAGTGATGCGTATCACCCTGAAGATCTGGCGGCAGCGTTGCCCCGAAGCGGAGGGGCACTTCGACACCATCGAGGTGCCGGACGTCTCTCCTCACATGTCATTCCTGGAGATGCTGGACGTCGTGAGCGAAGGGCTCGTGGCATCCAACAAGGACCCCATCGCCTTCGATCACGACTGCCGCGAGGGGATCTGTGGGATGTGCTCTCTGGTCATCAACGGAGTGCCTCACGGCCCCGATCGAGGGACAACGGCCTGCCAGCTGCACATGCGCCGGTTCCACGACGGCGACACCATCACCGTCGAGCCGTTCCGTGCGCGGGCGTTCCCCGTCATCAGGGACCTCGTGGTGGATCGCTCGTCGTTCGATCGCATCATCCAGGCCGGAGGCTATGTCTCGGTCTCAACCGGCGGCACGCCGGATGCCAACGAGGTCCCCATCCCGAAACGGGAGGCGGACGTGGCCATGGACGCGGCCGCATGCATCGGTTGTGGGGCCTGCGTGGCGACCTGCAAGAACGCCTCCGCCATGCTGTTCGTCGCCGCCAAGGCGGCCCACCTGGGGCACCTGCCCCAGGGGCAGCCGGAGCGCCTGGACCGCGCCCGGGAGATGGTGGTCCAGATGGATGAAGAGGGGTTCGGCGCCTGCACCAACACCCTCGACTGCGAAGCCGCCTGCCCGAAGGAAATCAGCACCGAGTTCATCGGCGAGCTCAACCGGGACTTCCGCCAGGCGCTGCTGTCCGGTCGTTGATGAGGCCGCGCGAGGCCGCCTCGCTCAGCCGCTGGAGCGCCAGCCCTCGAAGATCTTCTTGAGGACTGTCCGGACGTTTCTCTGCTCGTCGTCCGTGTAGCCGTCGGCGAGAGACGCCATCAAGCGGTCACAATCGGCGACCACCTCAGCCATGTCCGCCGGTCGGCGCCGTGGGTGCTTCTGGATCATGCGCTCGATCAGGCGAGCCACGGGGTTGACGACGCTCTCGTTGAGCCGGGACACGGGCACCGGGTTCTCCTTCAGCGTCGCCTTGAGCACGTCCGTGGTGTGGCGCCCCTGGAACGCCACCTGACCGGTCAGCAGCTCGTAGAGGATCACTCCCATGGAGAAGATGTCGGCGCGATGATCGATGTCGTCGCCACGGATCTGCTCCGGGGCAGAATATGCCGGGGTACCGATGTAGGTGCCCTGCCGTGTCAGCACGATGGAGGCGTCCAGGTCCTTGGCGATGCCGAAGTCGAGGATCTTCACCACACCGTCCTCACGCCGGATCATGATGTTCTCGGGCTTGATGTCCCGATGAATGACCTGATTCTGATGAGCCACGTGGAGCGCGTTGGCGCAGTCTCGGACGATCTCCAACGCACGCTCTACGGAGAACACCCCCTCCTCGGTCAGGGCCTCGTAGAGGTTTCGACCGTCCACGAACTCCGAGGCGATGTAGATACGACCGTGCTCGCGGCCGAGGGCGTAGATCCGCACGAGGTTGGGGTGCCGGAGCATCCCGAACTTGCGCCCCTCTCGCTTGAATCGGGACAGCGCGTCTCGATCCGCCATTCCGTCCATGCGTAGGAACTTGATGGCTACGGGACGCCCCTTCTTCTCATCCCGGGCCTGGTAGACGGAGCCCATGCCCCCCTCGCCGACCCGACGTTCGATCACGAGGCAACCCTCGGAGCCGAACCGCATACCGATCAGTTCGTCTCCCGGCTCAGTCATGCCGCTCCGTCATTTCCGATGGCGTCCACGGGACACTGCTCGAGCGCGTCCTGGCACTGCTGCCGATCCTCGTCGGTGGCCGGCTGCTTGAAGACGAAGTCGTGGTCTCCGTCCTCGCTCTCCTTGAAGTGCTCAGGGGCAATGTCCGTGCACAAGGAGCACAAGATGCACTCCTTGTCCACGTAGAACTCACCGGGGACATTGTCATCCCACTTCTGGGAGTTGTCAGCCATTCGATCCTTCCAAACGGGGTCCGGATCAGGCTACCCGTGCCGCCCCCGCCTTCAACCCGGCAAGGTCAGAGGGCGTCTACTGCCGCCTGACCGGCCTTCGGGTCCAGGATCTTCCCGCCGCCCCTGAGCCAGGCCCGGACCGCGGCAGATTCGTCGAATTCCACACCGGTGAGGTGGACCAGGGTCTCCGCAAGCGCGCCGTACCAGTAATTCCAGCGCTCGACTCGGTCCTTCCAGTAGCTCGCCGGGGGGTTTGACGGATCGTCTACGTTGGCCGGTTGGGGCAGGTCCACCATGGGGGCCAGGAACTTGACGGTGTCACGGCCACGAGCGTACCGGAGGCTCAAGACCACCTCCCGTTGCAGCTCCTTGGTCCCCGTACGGAAGAGCTTCCTCAGTTCCTTGAGGGGCGGACAGCAGCGATGGGCCCGCATCCCACCCAGCAAAGCGGCCATGGTTACCTGACAGGTCTGGTTGCGACGGACCCGCGCAGCCCGCTTCAGGTAACCCACCGCAGCCGCGGCCTGCTGACGCCCGAGGCTGGTCGCCGCGAACGCGCGCACGGTCTCGTTCGGATCGCCGAGAGCCTTGCCCAGAGACCTGGCCACCAGGGGATGCTCGTACGCTGCGAGCCGATCCACCGCCGCCAACCGCCGCTTGCTGTTCCGCGTTCGGAACTCGGAATGGAACTCCTTGCACGCGGCCTTGGCCACATCCGTGGAAACGCGAGTTGCCGTGTTCTGGGTGAACCCCGGGACACAGATCACCTGGGCGACAAGACAAGAAACAACGAGGCACCGAGGCGGTCTCATGAGCGACTCCGTGTGCAGGCGGGACGCCCTATCCTACAAGATCGCGGCCTGATCGCCGCCCCCGGTCCATCAAGCCAGAAACGCGGCCAGATCTGAGGCCTGATCGAACGCCTCCTCCACCACCTCGTTCACATGGGTCGGGTCCCATTGGATCGCCGCCGCCGCCGCCCGCATCCTCGCGAGGCCAGCGTCCTCGTGCGCCTCCCGGAGATGGGCCACGAGGAGCACGGCCTGATCACCATCTCCTTCATGGTGTCCACCGATCGCGTCGATCAGCGACTGCGGGAATCCCCACTGCTGGGCCATGAGCGTCCCGATCTCGGCGTGATCCCACGCGAACTCCTCGCGCTCGAGGTCCTCCAGGTTCGCGTCTTCGCTGGCATGCCAGGACGCCAGGACGCGGTCGTACTCGGCCCCGCGCGCAGCGACCAGGACAGGGATCGCCATGTCCTGCAGCAGACCAGCGGTGAAACAGAAGGCCTGGGTCGCGGGGTGATACCGGGCCGCCAGGGCGCGAGCGACCGTGGCCCTCCGCGCCGCCGCCGTCCAGAACCGTCCGCTCTCGAACGCACCCCGATTGACCGTAGGCAGGGCATCGCGAACCGCCAGCGCCAACACGAGGGACTCCAACCGGGATCGGCCCATCATGGCGAGGGCGTGGCCCACGCTCTCCACGGGCTGACGCAGTCCGAACGCGGCGGAGTTGACCGTCTTGAGGACCTGGATCACCAATCCAGGGTCCGCCTCGACCCGCACCGCCAGCTGCTCCGCGTCCAGTTCAGGATCGCGCAAGGCCCGCAGGACCTCCATCACCGCCCGCGGAAACGGCTGCAATTCGTAGTCCCTCAGCACATCCTGCAGCCCCGCCTTCGGGTTCCCGCGCCGCCTCAACAGCTTCATCATCTCTCGCACCTCAATCCGCCCGCCGAGCGAGCTTGTTGCTGAAGATGGCCAGCATGCCCCCCAACATGACGTACCCGCATATCACTTCCGCGACGCAAAGGAACTGAGCGACGACGGACCCTGGCAGGACATCCCCGTACCCCAGAGTGGTCAGGGTGACGACGCTGAAGTAGTAGGGCGACAGCCACGTCTCGTGGTCGCCGTAGTCGAGGGCCACGAAGTTGTAGGCGAACCCGAACGCCAGACAGATCATCGCGGTGCACGCACCCCACCGGAGGACGCTCCGCCCGCAGTCGCTGGTCAGCCACCAGACGTAGTACATGGCGCGCTCCAGCGGTCCGCGACCGCGAAATTCCGCCAGGTAGTTCTGGTCGTTGACGAAGCGACGGAACAAGTACGCGCCGACGAAGTTGACGTCTCGGAGATCCGTCCCCAGCCATGACCCGGACTCAAAGCCACGTATACCGAGCAGCTTCGACTCCCGCAGGTCAGCGTCGTTGAAGGTCGCCCCGTCCACCCGTGCGTCCTCCAGATCCGCTGCCCGGAGATCCACGCGGGTGGCGTCGACCCCGCGCAGGATCGCCCCGCGGAAGCGCGCCGCTCCGAGGCGAGCCGCTCTCAGATCGACGCCAGACAGATCGGCGGCGGTGAACGAAGCCCCCTCCCCCTCGAGCTCCGTCAAGCAAGCCCCCGACAGCTCCGCGCCGCCGAACCCCGCGCGGACGCAAGAAGCCCCGGCCAGGTTCGCGCCGGCGAGGTCCGCGCGGGCCAGCTCCGCTCGATCCAACCGGGCCCGATACAAGGTGGCATCGGACAACGACGCGCCCATGAGCACGGCGTCCGAGAGGTCCGCCTCGCTGAGATCCGCGCCGCTGAGATCCACTCCGCTGAGCATCACTCCGCGAAGGTCTGCCCGCAGCAGGGGCGCGCCTCGCAGGTCACGAAGCTCGGGCGGCAGGGGGGTCGCGTCGTCCCGCCGCTCCGCGAGCTCCCTCAGCAGCGCATCCAGACGCGCCTCCCCGTTCTCCTGGGGCTCACGCCAACGGGCGCCGCAGGAAGGGCCGGATTCGGGCAGCGACACCACATCACGCCGTGCCTGCCGCCGCGACGGTTTGATTGACAACATCGAGTCTGGCAATGTCCACACCCCCGATGATGCCATCGACCAGGAGCCCCGCCCGCCTTGACCGCCCTGGCCACGGGCCACTCCACGAGAGTCAGCAGTCGCGAGCGAGAACACGCGCGCAGGAGCAACATTGATGCCGTCGACCATCCTCGAGATCTGTGTGGACCGCCTGGAGGATCTCGTCCTGGCGACGCGATCGGGCGCCCACCGCATCGAGCTCTGCGGTCACCTCGCCGTCGGTGGGGTGACCCCGACTCCGGACGCAATGAGGCGGGCTCGTGAGCTCACCGACCTCCCCATCATGGCCATGGTCCGGCCTCGCGGAGGGGGCTTTCACTACGACGAGGCCGAGTTCGAGCTCATGCACGAAGGGATCTCCCGAGCCCACGGCGCCGGCGCGGACGGCGTCGTCCTCGGCTGCTTGACCGGCGACGGCGACCTCGACGTCGCAGGCATGGAGAGGCTCATCCGCGCCGCCGATCCCCTCGAGGTCACGTTTCACCGGGCCTTCGACGTCGCCAACAACCCTCGCGAGGTCCTGGAGCAGTTGATCGAACTGGGCGTCGAGCGCTTGCTCACTTCGGGTCAGGCAGCTTCCGCGCCGGAGGGCGTCACGCTGATCGCGGAGCTGGTGACTCAGGCCGCGGGACGCATCGGAGTCATGCCCGGCGCGGGGCTCCGAGCGAGCAACGTCCGCGCGGTGGCGGAGGCCACAGGGGCCCGTGAGCTCCACGGCAGCGCGTCCACTGATGGCAGGACGGACGGCGCCGAGGTGGCGGCCATGGTCGAGGCCCTCGCCCGCTGAAGAGGTGGCCGGCGACCGAACCTGCCACGGCAAGTCGTGAGCGCCACCGGCCTCAGGATGCCAGAGCCGCCGACACGGACGTCGGCAGATCAGTGATGAGCGCGTCCACCCCGGCTGAGACCAGGGACGGCACCTGATCCACCGCGTCCACGGTCCAGACCCACGCTCGCCGCTCCCTCGCACGAGCCTGATCGAGGGCGGCGCCGGGGATGAGGTCCCGGAGGAACCCCTGGCCCCAAAGCGGGAGGTAGGACTGCGCCTCGAGGTCGAAGTCCTCCCGCACCAATCCCAGACGACGGACCTGCGGACATCCCATCCGGACGCCCACGAGGGCGTCCGTGGAGAAGGACGCGGCGACCCGCTGATCGAGCCAGGGGTCGGATCCCAACCGCGCCGCCAACGCCTCACCGAGCGCGCGATCGTCAGGTCCACGCTTCATCTCGATCATCACCAGGGTCTCCCCTGCCAGGTCCAGCAGCTCGTCCAGAGTCAGGGGGGTCTCTCCGGCAAACGCCGGCCCGTGGGTCCAGGAGAGGTCGGCGCCGACCACTCGCTCCGCATCCACCGAACCGATGGACACCGGGTCCGCGTCAGGGGTCAGCGCCAGGCAGGGATCATGGTGGACCACCAGCACACCATCACGGGTCAGGTGGACATCCGCCTCCAACCCGTCGACGCCGGCGCTGAGGGCCTGCCGGAACCCGGATCTGGTGTTCTCCGGCGCCTCCCCGGCGCCGCCGCGGTGCGCGATGACCAGAGGGCGCGACATCAGTCGTCCCTCCACTCGAGGGCGCCCGGCCAACGACGGAAGAAGCCGGGGAATGACTTGGAGACGCAACCGGCGTCGTCGATCCAGACCGGCCTCCTGAGGCCCACGAGCGCCGCCGCCATCACCATGCGATGGTCTCCGCGGACGTTGACCACGGCCGTCGCTCCGTCCGCGAATTCAATCGGGCCACGCACCTCGAGACCATCATCCCGCGAGGAGGCGGCCACGCCGCATGCCGTCAGGATGGCCACCAGGGTCTCGATCCGGTCACTCTCCTTCAGGCGAAGGTGACCGGCTCCCTCGATCCGAACGGGCTCCGGAGCGAGGCTGGCCACCGCAGCGAGGGCGGGAGCCACGTCCGGGCAGGCGGAGAGGTTGAAGGTCCCGCCACGGAGCACGGAACCGGAGACGCGCACCGCCCCCTCCCCGGGACGGTCGATCTGCAATCCCAGACGCATCAGATGATCGAGGAACTCCCGGTCGGGCTGGAGTGACTTCTCGTTCAGGGAGCTCACAAGAACGGGCCTCTCCACGAACGGAGACACCGCGAGCAGCGCCGTGGCTCCCGACCAGTCGCCTTCGACCGCGACATCAACGGTGCCGTAGTTTGCAGACTCGGGGACTTCCAGATCAGCGTCGACCTGGACCCCGGCGTCGGCCATGACCGCCCGCGTCAGATCCAGGTAGGGCCCGGAGACCTGACCCGCCTCCACATCGAAGGCCACGCCTCCCGCGACCGCCGGCGAGACCAGGAGCAGGGCGGAGAGGAACTGACTCGAGAGCCGACCGTCGACCACCACGCGACGGCCGCCCACGAGAGGACCGCGGACCGTGGCCGGCAACCCCGGTCCGCCGGTGACGGTCGCGCCGAGTCGCCGCAAGGCCTCCAGGAGAGGCTCCATGGGGCGATCCGACAATCGATCGCTCCCAGCCACGGTCACGGATCGGCGACTCAGGGCGCCAACGGCCAGCAGGAACCGCGCTGGGGCCCCTCCATCGTGAGCATGCAGGGTGACAGGGTCACCGCCCTGGGGAATAGGACCGGTTATGACGACCGCGTCCGCGTCCCGACGCAGGGGCACCCCGAGGGTCTCCAGCCCCTTGACGAAGACCGTCAGGTCGTGGGGCCATGGATCGGGGAGCCGTCGAACCACCCCGGCGCCACGCACCGCGGCAGCCGCGAGAGCTCGAAGGGCATGGCTCTTCGAGGGCGGAGCGAGGAGCTCCAACTCCCCCCCGCTCCCGTAAGAGGGCGGACGTGCGACGACGGACGGCACGTCCAGGGTGTTACCCTCCCTCACCCTCGGAGCGCAAGGGCGATCTTCCCGATCTGTGCCGAGCGGCACGCGCCGAGCGAATTACTCAACTCCGTGACCCTGTCCTCGCACCGAAATGGAGCCAGGCCTGTCTCGCAACCCCGCGACGGGCCCCGTCCGACTCGGTCATTCCTCAAGACTCGGGCTCGGTCTCGGCGTGGCTGAACGGACGAAACTGATAGACTCCCGGAGCCCATGTCGCGAGACTCTGACAACACCCGGCCCGGCATACCGTCGGCGCTCCACTCCACCTACTCGAACGCTCCCTTCGAGGCCTGCGTGGACTGCGAAACGCCTCTCCTCGACGCCCTCATCCCCTACTCCGTGGAGAAGGTCGTGCGGCAGGGGGAGGTGGTCCTGGAGTTCGCCATCTGCATGAACTGCCAGGCCCGGGTCTTCCAGGAGTTCTCCGAGGAGAGCATCGAGCGGATCCGGGAGTACGCGTCCAGTTCCCTCGACCAGACAGACGAGATCGACCGTCTCCTCGACGCCATCGAGCATCCTACGGACGACAGGGCACCGGGTCCGCCTCCTCCCTCCGCGCTCCCCGAGAGATGCGGGCGGTGCGAGACTACCGGAGAGGAATACGCCGAGGAACACAACGTCGGCGCCGTCCTCCTCGGAGACCGGATCGTAGGCGCCATCGTCTCGCTCTGCGGCAAGTGCACCGACGGACTGACAGACGTGTTGTCACGGCAGACCCGTGACGCGCACGACGACTTCATAGAACGGAACTTCCCGGGCGTGCCCTCAGAACTGGACCTCCCAGTGGGCGCCATCGGGCTCTGACAGGGGAAGACCCATCGCCAGACAACGCCGACGCCGACGCGGACCCTCCGCGCAAACCCGCGAACACGAAGGCTCCGGAAGCGGCAACCGCTCCCAACGGGGTGAGGCGAGGGGTTCCCAGCGACGCCCCCGTAGCGGCCAGCATCGCCCCCCCACCCAGGACCAGCCGGACGCCCGATTGGCGACTCGCATCCTCATCGAGGGGGGGACGCTCGTCTCGTTCGATCCTCCCGGCGTCGCCAACGGGGATGTCCTGATCGAGAATGGCGTGATCACCGAGACCGGACGCAGGGTGAAGGCGCGGGGCGACGTCCGGCGCGTGGACGCCCGAGGCCGCACGATCATCCCGGGACTCGTCAGCGGACACACCAACATCACCATGGACCCGTTCCCCGGATTGCCCATCGAGGCCGACGCGGGGCTGGACCACCGGGGACGGATGGCGCTGCGGGCGGCCGCCCACAGCGAGGAATCCGTCATGTGCGCTGCGTTTGCCGGCGCGCTGCGGGCCCTGCGGGCGGGCACCACGTGCATCATGGACAGCCACTCGGCCCCGCGGTTCATCGAAGGCGCTCCCCAGCGAATGCGGGAGGTCCTGATGACCGTCGGCCTGCGTGCCGTGGTGGGATATCGCGTCTCGCCGTCGGATGGCGACGACGCCCTCGCGACGTCACTGGAGGCCACGCGCCGCGCCGCGATCTATGGCGGCTCTGAGCAGCTGCGGTTCGGCGTTTCGGCTGGGGATCTGGCCGACCTGGACGACCAGACCCTCGCCCGGTTGGCCGAGATCGCGACGGAGACCGAGGCTCCCTTCTCCGCGGAGCTCGGCGTCGTCCCGGGCGCCTCTACGGGCGCCAGCCAGGCGGATCGCCTGGAGCGCGTGGGGCTCCTGGGCCCCCAGACAAGCCTCCGGGTCGGGCCAGCGATCTCCGACGAAGACGCGCAACGGCTCCGTGATGCCGGCGTCGCCAGGATCGCCTGCCCGGCGTCGGATCTGGCCGCGGGACACGCTCCTCCATCTTCCAACCCGTGGCTCCCCGGGGGCGCCATCGGAACCGGCGAGCTGATCGCTGACGTGTTCGCCCAGGCTCGCATGGCCTGGCATGGGCTGCGTGCCCACGACCCGATGAGGGCCGCGGAGAGCGCCCTCGAGTTGGTCTGCGGCAGCCAGCACCTCGCCGCCAACATGTTCGGCATGCCGTTCGGACGCATCGGAGAAGGCTGCGCTGCCGACCTCCTGATCCTGGACTACGACCCGGCCTGGCCTCTCAACGAAGCCACGGTAGCCCAGCACTTCGTCGCCGGATTCGACACCGCCACCCTACGCAGCGTGATGGTCAACGGACGCTTCCTCATTCACGACGGCGCAGCAGCTTCGACACTGGATGCGGAGTCCCTGCTACGACAGCTGCAGCGGGGAGCCCTCGACTACTACCAGGCCCTCGCTGGGACCAGTTTCCCTGGTTGGACCGACACCCCCGAAGAATCCGAGCCGACCCCGGACGAGGTTGAAGACGAGGACATCGACGAGGAAGAGGACCCGATCGAGGACACCGACGAGCCGGAAGACGAGACCGACCCTGACGGCGAGGACGGCGAGGACGACGAGGACGGCGAGGACGACGAGGACGGCGAGGACGACGAGGACGGCGAGGACGACGAGGACGAGCTGTACGAGATTGAGTTCGTCTACGAAGACGAAGACGAAGACGAAGACGGCGAAGAAGAAGAATCCGACGAAGACGAGGGCGACGATCCCGACGGCGAGCAGAGCCAAGAAGCCGATGACGGCGACGGCACGCCGGAACCGATCGAGGAACAAGAAGAGGGGGCGACCGAGGACAAGGACGACGGAGGATTCGGAGCGGGGATCTTCTGATCAGCTGCGCGTCATGACGGCGCGCAGTGTCCGCACCTTTCCGCCCACGACTTCGGGCACCTTCACAGGGAAGAGCAGCCTCCCCGCATCGACCAGGTAGCGGTGCTCCTGCTCCCCCGCGGTGACGACCAGCTCCTCTCGTGCCGAGTCGAATCTCCACGCGGCGTCCAGCGCCTGAGGCGCCCCTCGTCCCTCGCCCTTCACCGTGGCCTTCCCCCCCGCCTCGATCTCCAGGGTCACCTGGAAGTCCGCTAACGCAGACCGGATCACACGGACGGCCTCTGCCCTGAGTTCAGCACGGGCGGGGCCGGGGGCGACCTGATCAAGCTCCGGTTGGAGCGCTTCAAGGGAGGCATCCAGGTCGAACGTCCAGGTGCCGACCAGGTCCTCGTTGCCGCCGCAACCGGACGAGAGCAGGACGCACACCAGGGTGAGAGTGGTCAGGGTCCGCATACGCACAGGATAAGAACGACCCCCGGGGCCGACAACTCCCTCAGACCTGCGACCACTGGGGGAACTCGCCGCGCTTCCAGCCTGAGGGCAGGGTAAGAGGCTGTCGCTGACGTGGCTCCCCATCATCCACAGCGGCTGTCTCGTCATCCTCGGGCCCCACCACCAGATGGGGAGCACGTTCGATGATCCGATGCCAGACCTCGTCTCCCACGGACTCGGCGACGAACCCTGTCACGAAACACATGAACAGCCGCCCGCCATCGCCGCTGATACCCAGCTCCGCCAGCTCTTCGAGGATCCCCGCGATGGTCTGTGGCGGCGGCCCCATGAGGGTGTCGCTGCGTGACCTGAGGCGTTCGAAGTCGACCAATTCCAGGGCATCCGGACAGGCGGATGAGAACCGGGCGAGATCCGCTGGCAGCGCGAACCCACGGATAGCCTGAATGATGAGCGCGGCCCCGTCCTCCGTGGACGAGGCCGAGACGTTCAACGCCGTAGAGACCGTGTTGAGAAAACGGCGCATCAGCACTCCAGCAGAGATGTGAGACCTGGACCCGACCCCGCAATGAACATAGAAAGGGGACGATGGCTCTTACGGCCCTCCCTCGTGATCCGACATGCACGTTCCCCAGATCCCCGGCCACGACCACCTGGTCACCCTCCTCGGAGCACTCCCACCGGCAGAGAGCCCGGATGAGGCCATCCCACAGGCCGCGGTGTCGGCGTGCCTCGCTCCGGACTCCGACGGCGCTGCCACGGTGTTGCTGATCAAGCGGGCCGAACACCCCCTGGACCCCTGGTCCGGACACGTGGGACTACCGGGAGGTCGCAGGGAGGCGAGCGACCGTGACCACGTCACCACGGCCCGCCGGGAGACCGAAGAAGAGGTGGGCATCCACCTGACCGACCACCAAGCCATCGGGGTCCTGCCTACGCTGAACGCCCATCGCCGCGGCGCCCCCACCGGTCTTCGGGTTCATCCGGTGGTCTTCTCCCTACCCGGACATGACCTCACGACCCTGAATCACGAGGTCTCGGACGCCCGTTGGGTGTCCATCTCCTGCCTGGCGGACCCGGCGTACGGGACCACCCACACAGCGGAGACCCCCGCTGGCCCCCGGAGCCTCCCCGCGGTTCGCATCGAAGGGGAATCCGGCCCCTGGGTCCTGTGGGGCCTCACCTACCGCATCCTCTCCGATCTCCTCGCTTACGCCGACCTCCGGATCGGCGGCACGAGCCCTCCCTGAGACCCGGAGAGGGCATATCATGATCGTCATGGGACAGACCAGACGCCTCGCCGTCCTGCTGCTGGCCGCAGCCGGGACCAGTTGCCAGACCACGGAACAGCCCTCCGCTCCTTCTCCGTCTGCGATCACCCGACCCTCCACGGACCCGAAGATCGTGATCGGCCACCGGGTCCTGTCACGATCACGTCCCCCGGTAGTGGATGGGGACACCATCCGGGTCGAGGGCATGACCGCATCCCTCCGATTGATCGGTATCGACACGGAGGAGACCTTCAAGGACGACGGAGCCCGGACCCTGGCGCAGAAGGACTGGGACGAGTACCTGAAGATCACTTACGCGGGCAAGCAAGCCGACCGACCGCCCAAGTACGGCACCTTCATGGGGGAAGCGGCGAAGCGATTCGCGGAGGAGTTCTTCAACGGTGTGGAGTCGGTCCGACTCGAATATGACGACCCGGCGCGGAAGCTCGGTTACTTCCAGCGCCACCTGGTCCACGTCCTCGCGGTCAAGGGCAACCAACTGGTCAACTACAACGTGGAGGTGGTCCGCCAGGGCTACAGCCCCTACTTCAAGAAGTACGGCCGGTCAGCCCGCTATCATGACGCCTTCGTCGCCGCCGAGGTCGAGGCCCGCGCACATCGCCGGGGCATCTGGGCGAAGACGCCTTCCCATCGCTGCTACCCGGACTACGGAGTCCGACTCAAGTGGTGGGAGGACCGGGACCGTGCGCTGCAGCGCCTCACGCGGCTCAAGCGCACCATGAAGGACGACCTCTCGCTCCTCGGAGACGACGCGGAGTGGGAGCGTCTCAAGACCATGAAGGGGCGCAGGGTGACGGTCGCCGGTTCCCCCGGGTCCTTCCGTCGGGCAGGCGACCTGGGCATCCAGTACATCGGACACCGCCGTGGCATGGACTTCGCCGTCGTCGGACCAGCGGCGGCCTTTCAACAACATCCGATCCGCCAGCACGAAGGCGACGTCATCCTGATCTCGGGGGTGGTGGACATCTACCGCGGCCGGCCTCAGTTCAAGCTGGAGACGGTGACCGTCCGCGAGCCCTGATCAGAGCCGCGACATCCACCCTCCGAACCCGTCCGCCGTTCGGCGAGGATTCTCCGGGTCCTCGATGAGCTGGCCAGATTCCGTCAACACCTGATAACGGGACCCAGGAGAGGCCCCTGGGAGCTCGGCGACGAAGACCTGCCCGCGCAGGCGGCGGAAGGGATGGGACCGGGGGCTCCAGTCGTTGAACTCCCCCACCACCGCCACGGGCTCTTCGTCCGGAGCAGAGAACAGGACCCGATGACCGTCACCCCCTCGCTGAGGCGAGAGCGGCAGTCCATGGAGGACGCCTCCCTCATCCCGCAGGGCACAGGCCACCGCCTCCCGCGGGTCCACCACACCTCTTCCCTGCCGCTCCGGCTCGACGCCGGGCACGGACTCAGCGGTCTCGAGCAGGATGTGCTTCACACGGGCCGGGGTCAGGGACGGGTTGGCCTCCAACATGGCCGCCACCGTGGACGAGACGATGGGTGCGGCGAACGACGTCCCCTCCACCCGCTTGTAGGCGCCCTCCAGGTACTGCTCCTTGATCTGCAGTCGGCGGGCGGCGGAACGGACCAACTCCGGACCACGACGGCCGAAGCCACGGTGCAGCCCTGACTCCTCGCCGAGCCGTCGAAACAGGGTCAGCACCTCCTCCGGCGGGGCGTTGGCGAGTCGGTCCAGGGCCTCCGCCTGGGGCACCTGGTCCGTCCCGGGGAGGATCGGGGCCGCGACCCAGATGGACGGCGCGACGATCTCCGGTTTGAGCACGCCGTCCCTGGTGGGGCCGTAGTTGGAGTGCCAGATCCGATAGGCACCGGGGTCCATCAGGTTCTGGTCGTCCAGGCCCCCCACGGTGATGGCGGTGGGCGCGCTCGCCGGAGGAACAAGCCGACGCCGGCCAGCGTTACCCGCCGCGGCGACGACGACGACGCCGGCCTCGGTCAAGGCCGTCACGAGCTGGTCTACGGGGCTCTCCAGGAAGCTCTGCTCCTCGTCACCTCCAACGGAGAGGTTGACCACCCTGATCCCGAATCGCTCGTGGTTGGCCCACACCCAGGCCAGCCCACGCGCGATCCCCTCGTCGTGCACGCCCCCCTCCGCGTCACTGATCTTGATCGGTACCAGCGAAGCCTCAGACGCGATGCCACGGTAGCGTCCACCGGAGCAGGAGCCGTCGCCGGCGGCGACGGACGTGGTCATCAAGCCGTGCCAGGACAGGGCTCCAGCGGGGGCGACCTGTTCGTCTTCCACCACGTCGTCATCCGTGGCGTCGACATAGGCGAGGATGCGGTTCTGGCGGGCGACCAGATCCGGGTGGGGATGGAAGCCGGAGTCCAGGAACGCCATCACCACACCGCGCCCCCGGTAATGGGGGTTGGCGTGCAAGCGCAGCGGCACCGGGAGGACACCGTAGGTCGCCTTCGGGTCCAGGGGCCAGGAGGCCTGGATCTGGTCATGGACCTGATCGTCCTCGACGCAGGCGGAGACACAGGACAGGCAGATCCGACCGGCTTCCGGAGGCCCTGCGCCGCGGACCGGCAAGCGATCCACCACGGCGAGGTCGAGCTCGGCGACCCGCCTCATGACACGGCGATCCCGCAGTCTCCCGCACCCCTGACACCTGACTCTCCGCGACACCATGACGCTCTTCCTATCGGCGCATGGACATCACGCACTCCACGTGGGGCGTGTGAGGGAACATGTCCACAGGCTGGATCTGCTCCAGCTCATACCCTCCCGCCGCGACGAGACGGGCGATCTGGGGCGCCGCCGTGTGCACGTTACAGGAGACGTAGATGATGCGTCCGGGGGAGCGCTCCAGCAGCGCGTCCAGCACCCGGGGGTGGAGGCCGACACGGGGAGGGTCGACGATGACCAGGTCCGGGTCCTCTGACGGGCCGCCCTCCCCGGAGGCCACGGTCGCCAGCACGTCGCCGGCGAAGAACCGGACATTCTCGATGCCGTTCCTGGTGGCGTTGGCGCGGGCGTCGGTGACCGCCGCGTCCACCAGCTCGAATCCGTAGACCGCCTTGGCGCTGCGCGCCGCCGCCAGGGACAGGGCACCCGTCCCGCAGTACAGGTCCCACACCACCTCATCCCCACGCTGTCCCGCCATGGAAGCGACCAGGTCGAACAGGACCTCCGCCTGGCGGCTGTTGGTCTGAAAGAAGCTGTTCGCGGAAATCCCGAACTCCAGCCCGCCTATACGCTCCGTGATCATCCCCGGGCCGTAGAGCACGCGTTCACGCTCTCCGAAGGCAACGGAGGCCAACCGGGTGTTCACGTTCTGGACCAGCGTGGTGATCTCCGGGTGCTCCTCCAGCATCACCGCCGCCCAGCGATCGACGTCATCGAGACAGTCCTCCGACGTCACGAGATTGACCATGATGTCCCCCGTGCCGAACCCCTTACGCAGGACAAGGTGCCGCAGCAACCCGGTGTGACCGTTGACGTCCCAGGGAGTCAGGCCCAGGTCAGTGGCCGCCTGACGCGCGGTGGCGAGCAGCCCGTCGGCCCCCTCGAAGTGGAGCGCACAAGAGCGGATGTCCAGCACCCGGTCGTAGCGCCCGGGCACGTGCATACCGAGGGCGAAGCCCCGCGGCGCCCCTTCCGGTTCATGAGCTTCCACCCACCGCCGGGCCCCGAAGGTGAAGTCCATCTTGTTGCGGTAACCGAAGGCCGGCTCGCACCCGAGCACCGGGGGGACCTGGGCGGCCACCCCGGCGGCGGCGAAGGCCTCCTCTACCTGAGCTCCCAGGGCGGCCAGCTGGGCTCCGTAATCCAGCTCCTGAAAAGCGCAACCGCCGCAGGTCCCGGAGTGCGGGCAGCGCGGCTCCACCTGCATGGGAGAGCTGTCCAGCACCTCAAGCAGGGCTCCCTCCAGGCGACCACGACGGCGCTTGATGACGCGAGCCTTGAGGCGCTGGCCGGGGATCCCACCGCGCACGATCACGGCGTGACCGTCCACCGAGCCGACACCCCGGCCTCGCTGATCGAGCCGGTCGACCTGGAGGGTCACCTCGGAGCCGCGCTTCGGACGTGGATTCACGGCCGCAGACTAACAGCTATCTGCGGGGTTGAGCCGGGCATCAGGACAACGCCCGCGGCCCGGTCAGGCGCGACCACCTCTCACGCCGACGCCCTCCCGACGGAGAAACTCGGTCACCCGATCACGCACCGCGTCACGGATGCGGGCCACGTCGTCTCTGCTCTGGCCCTTCGGGTCCGCCAAGGGCCAGTCCTCCACGCGCAGACCTGGCAACGCCGGGCAGGCCTCCCCGCATCCCATGGTCACCACCACCTCCGCTCCCGAAGCGAGCTCGGCGGTGAGTCGCTGCGGGGTCGCTGAGGACAGGTCGATTCCCAGGTCAGACATGGCCTCCAACACCTCCGGATGAACCCGATCCGAAGGCGCCGTTCCAGCGGAGATCGCCCGCGCCATCGCCGGGTCCGCCAGCTCGTTGAAGAACGCCGCCGCCATCTGCGATCGACCGGCGTTATGCACACAAGCGAAGACATAGGTCCTCACGGGGCACCCTCCTTGGTCGGCCGTTCCAGCCACTTCATCAAGAAGACCGCCGCGCCGGCGCCGAGACACTGGGCGACGACAAACGCCCCCACGTCCGCCGGTGCGATGGAGCACCAGGTATCGGTGAACGCCCGGGCCACGGTCACCGCCGGGTTGGCGAACGCATCGGAAGGGGTGAACCAGATAGCCGCCGTGATGTAGACACCGACTGCGTAAGCCACCACCTCCGGAGGCCGGCGCTCGCATCCCCGAATGACCATCAACAGGCCGAACGTGGCCACCAGCTCAGAGAGGAAGAAGGCTGCGCCACCCCGTCCCTTGTCTCCGATCGTCAGGGCAGGCTCCTCGAACATCAGGTGCGCCGACATGACCCCGATCACCGCGCCGAGGAGCTGCGCCAGGATGAGCGGCGCCACATCACGACCGGGCACCGCCCCCCATGCCCACAACGCCAGGGTCACCACCGGGTTGAAGTGGCTCGACCACGACCCCAGGGCGAGGATCAGGGCCACCAGGGACAGCCCCACCACCAGGGAGTGGATCAGCAAGGTGACGGCGTCGCCATCCTCCATGCGCGAGGCCGCCATCCCAGACCCGACGATGGACAGGAGCAGGCCGGCGGTCCCGACGAGTTCGCAGGTGAATCTCCTACTGATGGTCATGAGTGGCGAGAGACTAACACCAGGGGTGCCCGATGTGCCGGGCCGCAGAGTCAGGATTGACGGCGACCACGGGGCCGCTCGCGAGCGCCCCGAGGGCCCCTACCCGCTGCGGCCCCACGGGCATTGTGCTATCACCACGACGATATGAGCGGCCCTACCTTCCAGGCATCCATGGACGGATTTCGCGCCAGCTGTGACGCCGCGCTGAAGAGCTGGATCGCCGAGCGCCGGGGGCTCGCCGTGGACAGCGGCACCGAAGGCGGCGAGCTGGTGGAGGCCGTGTCCCGGCTGGTTGACTCCGGAGGCAAGCGGGTACGGCCTGCCATCGTCTGGTTTGGGCACCAGGCCTGCGGCGGCTCCCACGGCGACCGCGCCATGCTGCTGGCCATGGCCTGCGAGTTCCTGCACACCTACCTCCTCGTCCACGACGACATCATGGACCACGCCAGCGTCCGGCGCGGGGAGCCCACCGCCCACGTGGAGTTCCAGGACCTCCACGCACGGCACCGCTGGTCGGGAGACTCGCAGGACTATGGCCGCTCCGTGGCCATCCTGGCCGGCGATCTCGCCGGATCCTGGGCCAGCGAGGCCACCACCATGGCCCTCGCAGGGTTGGAATCGGAGCAGGCCCGCCAGCTCAGCGGCCTGTTCTTCGGGATGTGCCAGGAGGTCATCTGGGGGCAGCACCTGGAGATGCGCGCCGCCGCACGCCGGGAAGCGGATGAGCAGGACCTGGCCCGCGTGCTCCGGCTCAAGTCGGGCTGCTACACCGTGGAGAGGCCGCTCCAACTGGGGGCCGCGCTGGCCGGCGCCAAGGCGGATGTCCTCGAACACCTGGCCAGGTACGGCGCCGCCCTGGGCGAGGCCTTTCAGTTGAGGGACGATCTCCTGGGGACCTTCGGCGACGAAGCAGCGGTGGGAAAACCCGTGGGCGGCGACATCACGGAAGGCAAGTTCACCTTCATCATCTACCACGCGCTGCGCCAGGCGAGCCCCTCCCAGGCCCAGGTGATCCACGGGGCGCTCGGCGATCCTGAGCTCTCGGAGGGGGAGCTGGCCCGGACCTGCGACCTCCTCGAGGCGCTGGGCGCCCGCGCCGCGGTCGAAGGCATGGTGTCCGAACGACTCATCCGGTCCGAGGAAGCCCTCCGAGCGGTGGAAGGCCGCCTGGAACCAGAGGGATACGAAGCCCTGGAGGGCCTTATCAGCTACCTGGGCGATCGTCGCAGTTGACGGCTCGGCCGCTCAACCGGAGCCGAACCGCCCCCTGGCGCAGGGGCTCCACCCGTCTCCACGGGCCCTGGACGTTGAATCGGAGCGCACCCACAGGTATTAGTGAAGTGTAGGCACAGCAAGAAGTTGCGCGCTCCCATGAACTCCGAACAAGAACCAGACGTCCTCGCTCGCGACCGCAAGGCAGAGCACATCCGCCTCGCCCTGGAGGAACGGATGCAGTTGCGTCATTGCTTCTGGGACGAGTGGAGGTTCGAGCACGTCGCCTTGCCGGAGTTCGACCGGGACGCCGTGGACACTTCCGTGACGTTCCTCGGAAAGGAGCTACGTGCTCCCCTGCTGCTGTCCTGCATGACCGGAGGTACGGAAGCAGCCGACCGCATCAACCAGAATCTGGCCATCGCCGCGGAACACTGCGGCGTCGCCGTGGGTGTCGGCTCTCAGCGCAAGGCGCTGGAGGACCCGGCCCAGGCCTCCACCTTCCAGGTCCGCGATGTCGCCCCCACCGCAGCCCTCATCGGCAACATCGGCGCCGTCCAGTTGAACTACGGGTACGGCCTGGAGGAGTGTCAGGCCTGCGTCGACATGATCGCGGCGGACGGCCTCGCGCTGCATCTGAATCCGCTCCAGGAGGCCATTCAGCCCGAAGGCCAATGCGATTTTTCGGGCTTGACGGACAAGATCGGGACCGTGGCGGAGGGGCTGTCCGTCCCCACCATCGTCAAGGAGATCGGCTGCGGACTCTCGGCCGACGTGGGGCGCGTGCTGGCGCAGCGAGGGATCACCTGCCTCGATACGGCGGGGCTGGGGGGCACCTCCTGGGCCCGCATCGAAGCCCAGCGGGCCGGCGAACCGGACCTGGGTGAGGTGTTCGCCGAATGGGGCGTCCCGACGCCGGACAGCATCATCGCCGTGGCAGGCATCCCGGGGGTTACGGTGATCGGTAGCGGGGGCATCCGAAACGGGCTGGATGTGGCCAAAGCCCTGGCCCTGGGCGCGGATCTTGGGGGCGCGGCCTACCCGTTCCTGCGAGCCGCCGTAGAATCACCGGAGCGGGTGATCTCCCGCATAGAGCAGTTCGTGGAGGAGCTACGGATCGCCATGTTCTGCACCGGCGCCCGCACCCTCCGTGACCTGCGACGAACACGGCTGGTAAAGAAAGAGCCGAAATGAGCGAACCGAACACCGCTGCGCAACCCTCGAACGCCCGGGAGGAGATGATCAAGGCCCTGGTCGACGGCCGTCTGCGGTTTCACGATCTACCCGCGGACCTCTCCGGTGCCGAGGCTGCGGAGATCCGCCGCGCAGCCCTCGAACAGCTGACAGGGGTCGAGTTCGAGGACATCGCGCGCTTCTCCATGGATGTTGAGACCGCGTCCCGGCGCAACTGCGAGAACATGATCGGCGTCGCTCAGGTCCCCATCGGCATCGCGGGACCGCTCCCGGTCCACGGCAAGCACACGGACGGAGACGTCTACGTCCCCCTGGCGACCACGGAAGGGGCCCTGGTCGCCAGCGTCAACCGTGGCTGCGCGGCGATCAGCGCCGCCGGCGGCGCCCGTGTGTTCGTGGAGGACTCGGGGATGACTCGGGCCCCCGTGTTCCGCACCGAGAGCATGGCGCAGACCCAGGAGTTCCTGGCCTGGATCAGAGCACACGAGGGCGACATCAAGGAGCTCGCGGAAGGCACCAGCCGTCACCTGAAGCTCCTGGACGTGAAGCCATACGCCTTCGGCACTTCAGTGTGGCTCCGCTTCAGGTTCTCCTCCGGCGACGCCATGGGCATGAACATGGCCACCATCGCGTCGGAGCGTGTCTGCCGGAAGCTCATCGCACCACGCACCGGGGTCGAGTGCATCGCCCTCTCCGGCAACTACTGTGTCGACAAGAAGCCCTCTGCGGTCAACTGGCAGGAGGGGCGGGGCAAGCGGCTCCACGCGGAGGTCGTCCTGGAGGAGGAGGTGCTCCGCGAGGTCCTCAAGACCAACGCCACCGCGCTCGCGGAGGTGTGCTATCGGAAGAACCTGCTGGGCTCCATCGCATCGGGCTCGCTGGGCTTCAACGCTCACTTCGCCAATGTCGTCGCCGCCTTCTTCATCGCCACCGGTCAGGATGTGGCTCACGTGGTAGGCGGCTCCGTGGGTATCACCAACATCGAGGCCCGGGGTGAGGACGCATACATGTCCATCTTCCTTCCGGACATTCCTCTCGGTGCCATCGGCGGCGGCACCTCGCTCAACACCCAGGCCGAGGCCCTGCGCGTGCTGAACGTCGCCCCGGACCCGGAGGCCCCGGGAGCCGCCGCCAACCGCCTCGGGGAGATCCTGGCGGGAGCGGTCCTCGCGGGCGAGCTGTCCCTCATGGCCGCGTTCACCTCCAACGATCTGGCCCGTGCACACCAGCGGCTCGCCCGCGGCAAGCCCCACAACCCCAGCCCGGGGACGCCCTTCCCGGGCACCCAGGCCGACCCCAACGAAGCCTGAATCCGGACCACGACACATGCCCGAGACCGTGCAACAGACCGTCGTCTCCGCCCCCGGGAAGGTCATCCTCATGGGTGAACACGCCGTGGTATACGGACACCCGGCCGTGGTCGCGACCATCGACCTGCGACTGCAGGTCACGGCCTCGCTCCGTCAGGACGACCGCGTCAGCCTCGACCTTCCGGTCCTCGAACACGCTACGGAGACCGACTGGGGCCAGATCGACCGGTACGCCACCGCTTGCCGCGAGCACTGGGCCAAGGCCTTCGAGTCCGGTGCGCCGGGGGCCGCGGACTACCGCCCCCTCGAAGGGCCGCCGGAACGTCTCGTCCTGATCACCCTCGGCGAGACCGCACGACTCGGCCAGGAGATCCCGCGACGGGGCGTGGACCTTCGGGTGGAGTCCAAGCTGCCGGCGGGGTCGGGCTTCGGGAGCTCGGCGGCTCTCGCCGTCGGCGTCGCCGCCGCCTACCTCAAGGTCAACGGCCTCGAAGACAGCCAGGACCTGCTGGATCGCATCTCTCTGACGGTCGAGCAACGGCAACATGGCGCCCCCTCCGGCGTGGACAACAACGCCGTGATCCGCGGCGGGCTCCTGTGGGCGCAACGTAACGACGGCGGCGAGTTGGAGCTGGAGGAGATCGACGCTCGCTCTCCCCTGCTCGACGGCCTCAAGGTCTTCCACTCCGGCCACCCCGCGGAGTCCACCGGCGTCCTGGTCGCAGCCGTCCGCAAGCGCATCGATCGTGCCCATCAGCGATTCAAAGGGGTCCTCGAGCGCATCGACCGGGCCACCCACGAACTCAAGAGTCTCCTCATGGGGAGCGAGAACGAGCCGTCGCTGTTGATCGCCCTGATCATGCAGGCGGAGGCCGCCCTGGAAGAGCTCGGGGTCGTCCCGGAGCCGGTCCGACGGATCATCCGTCGCATCGAGGCGTCCGGCGGTGCCGCGAAGATCTCCGGCGCCGGGGCGCTCACGGGCGACGGCAGCGGCTCCATCCTCGTCTACCACCCGCACCCCGAACGCATCGCCGGTTTCCTCTCTGGATGGCTCCAGTTGCCGGTCCGCATCGGCTCCGACGGGTTGCGTTCCGAGAAGACCGCGTGAGCCGGAAGGCCACGTCCAGCGCCCCCTCCAACATCGCTCTCATCAAGTACTGGGGCGCCCGGGACCTGGACGCGGCGATCCCCCAGAACGCCTCCATATCCATGACCCTGGAGGTCTGCCGCTCCACCACGACCGTACGGCTGACGGAAGAGGCGGGCACCGACGTCATCCGCCTGCGAGGTCAGGATGGCGAGGACGTCACCCCTCCTCCGTCGTTCCAGCGCCGCTTCCAGGAGCACACATCCCGGCTGAGGGATCGCCTCGGATTCCGGGGACGAGTCGAAGCCGTAACGAGCAACAGCTTCCCCAGCGACGCGGGGATCGCCTCTTCAGCCTCCGGTTTCGCCGCCCTGGCCCACGCCGTCTCCGCCGCAGCGGAGGTCCCAGGCTCACCGGAGGAGTTGTCCGTGCGCGCACGGCTCTCCGGATCCGGGTCCGCCACCCGCTCCATGATGGGCGGATTCGTCATCTGGCCGGCTCGTTCGGAGGACGACCACGGCCCGGCGGAGCAGCTGGATCTGGACTGGGGGCTGCGGGACGTCATCGCCCTGGTCCAGTCCGGTCCCAAGGACGTGTCCTCCCTGGATGGTCACCAACGGGCTCCCACCAGTCGCCACTACGCCGCTCGCCTGGCGGCTCTGCCGGAGAGGACGCAGGCCCTGACCGCGGCCCTGGGAGCGCGGGACTTTCGCGCCCTGGCGGAGATCACGGAGGAAGAAGCCACGGAGCTGCACCTCATCGCCATGTCTTCGACCCCACCGATCTTCTACTGGAACCCGGGCACCCTCGAGGTGATCCGCTGCGTACGTGAGCTACGGGAGCGCCATGGTCTGGACTGCGCCTTCACCATGGATGCAGGGGCCAACGTACACGTGATCTGCACGCCGGAGTCCGAGGCACGGGTCGCGGACGAGGTCTCCGCATTGCCTCTCGTCCACGGAGTCATCCGCGATCGGAGAGGCGACGGGCCGCGCCCCGAACCGGAGCACCTCTTCTGATGGATGTGGTGTTCCTCAAGCTAGGCGGGAGCCTCATCACCCACAAGTCCCGGCGGGCGTCGGTGCGACGAGGGGAGCTTCAACGCCTCGCCGCGGAGCTGGCACAGGGCGCCGCACGCTGCCGAGCCCGAGTCGTGGTCGGCCACGGCAGCGGCTCCTTCGGACATCAGGCCGCGCAACGCCACGACCTCCTGAACTACCGCAACCCGCGACATCAGGCCCCCGCCACCGCGGCGGTCCAACGCGCCGCTCACGACCTCCACCGGCAAGTCGTCGCAGCGCTGGAGGAAGCCGGCGCCACGCCCTTCTCCGTGCTGCCCTCGAGCAACTGCTCAGGACGAACAGGCAAGGTGACCCGCATGGATGTCACGCCGTTCCTCAACGCCATGGCGGCTGGGCTCACCCCCGTGACCGGTGGCGACGTGGTCCTGGACTCCACAGGCCTCGCCACCATCTGCTCCACGGAGTCCGTGTTCATCAAGCTGGCGCGGCGGCTGGTCGCGAGGGGACACCGTGTACGACGAGCCCTCTGGCTTGGGAACACCGACGGAGTCTACGACGAGGAGGGGCGCACCATGCCGTCCATCTCCTCCGCGTCCAGGCGCGGGAGTGTCGGGGGCTCCGAGGACACGGATGTCACCGGAGGCATGTCCCTGAGGGTCAACACGGCGCTCTCCCTGGCCCGCGTGGGAGTAGAGTCGTGGCTCCTCGACGGTCGGGTTCCGGGGGCGCTCCTGCGAGCCCTGGCCGGCGAACGGATCGGAGGCACCCGGGTGGCGCGGACGAGGGCACGATGAGGATCTCCAGGGAAGAGAACGCCGAGGTCCTTGATCGCCTGTTGATCGGGTCCAGCCGGACCTTCGCCCTCTCCATCCCGTTGCTGCCCGAACCCACCCGCCGGGAGGTCACGCTCGCGTACCTGCTGTTCCGCATCGCCGACACGTTCGAAGACGCCACCAGGTGGCCTCGAACCGCGCGGGTCCGCGCCCTCCATGAGTTCTCCGAGCTGCTACGTTCTCCTGACCCTGACGAGGTCCGGCGCCTGACAGGTCAGTGGTGCCAGGCGAGCCCCGTGGAGCACGAGGGCTACGTGGAGCTGTTGACGGAGACACCGCGGATCTTCGACTGCCTGGCGGCCCTGAGCCCGCAGGCTCGCGCCAACCTCGTGTCACACACGATCCGGACCTCGGACGGCATGGCCGGGTTCGTCAGGAGGGGCTCCGAGGAAGGCGAGCTGAGGCTCCAGAGCCTCCAGGACCTGAAGGACTACTGCTACGTGGTGGCCGGGATCGTCGGTGAGATGCTGACCGAGCTCTACCTGCTGGGATACCCCCCGGCTGCGTCACGGGCCCGGGAGCTCCGAGACCGGGCGCGAGTCTTCGGCGAAGGGCTGCAGCTGGTCAACATCCTGAAGGACTCGGACGACGATGGGCGACAGGGCCGGACCTATCTGCCGCGAGACACATCCAGACCGGCGGTGTTCGAGCTCGCCCGACGGGATCTGGATGAGGCCGCCGTCTACGCCCGACTGCTGCAGGAGACACAGGCCCCCCGCGGCATGATCGCGTTCAACGCGCTCCCGGTCCTGCTGGCCCGAGCCACCCTAGACAAGGTGGAAGCGGACGGTCCCGGCGCGAAGATCACCAGGGACCGGGTGTTCGTCATCCTGGAGCACATGAACGCGGCCATCGACGCCGGCGACCCTCCGGTCTGAGCGCCTCAGCAGGACCGCGCCCTATCGCCTCGAACCGCGGGGCTTCTCCAGCAGGCCTCGGCGCAGATGCTCGTCCGGGAGCAGATTCCGGATCAACTCCTCCGGATCGTCCGCTGACACCGGGCCTTCACCACGGAACTGGTCCAACGCCCACCTCCCACAGGTCCGGGCCAGGCTGCGGTCCGTTCGGGCTCGCTTCGAGATGTAGGACTCCCACTCGTCCATGCCCTGGGCACCCGCGGCCAGGTAAGCCGCGGCGCGGAGCTGGCCGCTGGAGGACTTCATGAACCGGCCGATAGCCCGCTTCACGGTCTCATCGGGGGTCACCTGGGAGGTCGCCCACATGGCGCACAGACGGTCCAGCTTGCCGCCGCGCTTGAGCAGGACCTGGATCCCCGTCAGGATCGCGGGCTGTTCTCCACACACCATCAGAGAACGGAGCAGATTGGCGCGTACGTCGGGACGCTTCTCCGACTTCAGCGCGGCAAGCAGAGGCTCAGCTGCGTCAGGATCGGCGAGCTTCTCCAGCGCCACGGCCGCGTGTGCCCGGGTCGCACCGTCCCTGGAACGGAGCAGATCGACGAGCACGGGGAGGAACCGCTCCTGGCGAGCCTCACCCATGGTCATGATCGCCTCGAGGCGCTTCACCCTGGAAGCGCGGCCGGAGGCGGTCTTCTGCAGGAACCCCACCACCCTCGGGTCTTCGATGCCGACCAGGCCACGGAGCGCCTCCCGGCGGCGCTCCATGTGACCGCCACGAGCCTCCTTGGCCATGGCGTCGAACATGGGGTCCCGGACCGCCGAACCGCCGCGCTTCTTCGCCAGCTTGGCGGCCCTCCGCATCTTGTCCCTGAGTTCGGTGGCGCTCAGCTTCCAGACGTGGCGCAGCAGCACGGTCTTCCCGTCGGGCGCGTAGAAGATCCACTGCGGACACTGAACCGTCGCGGTTTGAAGCAGCTCGCCACGAACGCGCCCCTCCACTCGGGCATGAGCCGCGCATGAGATATGACCGAAGCGCGAACAGGCGCCGTCCTGCTCACCGTGATCTCCAAGGCACGAGACGAGACAAACGAACTTGCGACTCTCCCGGATCACGTCGGGGTGACGCATGGTGATCCGAGCGATCTCCTCGTTGGTGGCGTCGCCGTTCATGGTGAGGAACACCATGATGGGAGTGTCCGTTTGTCTGGCGCGTCGAAACGCTGCGTCGAAGTCCGCTGCCCAGGCGACCCCAGACGTCTGCCGTTCATAGCCCGTTTCGGATGACGTCTGACCCGTGGCGGTCAGGCATGACGAGAGCGCGAAGAGGAAGATCAGCGTGCGATTCATGGTGGCGTCCCCTTCCGACAAGGGCCTTCATCGTCCCGCTCCCGATTCCCGTCCGGGAGCATCCAGCCGCCAGGGCCTCGGGCCGGAGCGGCAAGGCAGAAGACGCAGGGATTGCGGATGATCACCAGGTTTTTGGCGGTCTCACGACTCGGCGCCGGCCGAGGAACCCAGAGATCGCCACAACATCAATGCCAGTGGTGTCTTGAGGATGTGGGGCCGCCGCCCTCAGACAGGGTTACCCGTCATGGCCCGCAGGCCGCACCTCAGTTTCCGGGCTCGAGGACGGGCTGGCCGCGGCGCTCTTCAGGCCCGGACACCGGATTCACCCGCACGAAGGCACCCGGGATGGTGCAGGCGTACCCCCCCCCCGCCTTCGTCGCCACGGGAAAGTCCGTGCAGACCCATTGCGAGCCGACCCCAAGGGAACGGCGCAGCCGGGCCGCGTTGTCCTCCGGCGAGACGCCGGCGCGATCACAATTGGTGGAGACCAGGAAGCCACGCTTCACGAGTCGACGGATCTGCCCGCCGTGCCGACGGGCGTCGTCGATCTTGAACACCGCCGCGTGGGCTGCGGCCGGGTCATCGCTGAGGACGAACATCCTCCGTCGGGCCAGATTGGGAGCGTCCTCGAGGTAGGCCCGCCGATGAACTCCGCCGTCGAGCAGCGCGAAGACCACCTTCCCCCTGACGGCGCTCAGCAGCGGCCAGCCACCAGCGCTGATGGCGGTCGGGAGGTCTCCGTGCTCTCCCCGTACGTCATCCGGCCGGAGGATGCGATCATCGGGCCAGACAGATCCGATCACCCCTTCGACCTTTCGCCAATGGACCGCTCCAAAGCTGCTGGAGTACTTCGGGAGATCGTCCTTGGGCTCTATCCACACCATCAACGGGACGTGCTTCGGGTGTCCATCGGACCACCTCCGCAACTCGATGAGCGCGTCCTTGAGGGTCTTGCAGGTGCTGCGCTGATCGATGACCGGAAGATGGAAGACCTCCAGGTCGCCACCACGGCGTTGGTGCACATCCAGCTCGAAACACCGCACCCCTTGCTCGCTCAGCTGCCGCGTCAGCGAGACGTGTGAGTATCGGTGGCTGGGGTGCATGGAGACCGCCGGCTGCAGGTGATAGCTGTTGTGGGTCCCTTTTCCCTGGATTTGATTCAGCCGCAATCCGACCTGCGCCGTCGCACGCTCCGCAGCCGCGACGAGAGCCGTCACGGCCACGATGAACGCGGCTCGAATGAACGCCATGGGGGCAACCGTTGGCCGCACACAGCCGCGCGAGATCACGGGGACACGAAGCAGTGGATGGCGCCGCGGTCAGTGCTCACGTAGACGCGCCCCCGAGCCGCCGCCAATCCCTCAGCCCGGCCGTCTACGGGGGCCCGCCAGCGGACGCTCCCGTCCTCCGCATCACGGACGACAATCTCGCCGTCTCCGCCGCAGACCAGGTGTCCGCCAGCCAGGATCATGGCGTGGGGGTGGCCGCTCTCCACCGTCCACCGCACACACGCCTCCTGCTGCCGGGAATTGTCGTCCAGCTCCTCACCGGCGCCCAGCAGCTGCTCACGCAACGCCGCTATGCGCTCGGGGTCCCGCCCGTCTCCCGTGCGCTTGCGGGCGGCGTCGTACCGCTTCTTGAGGGCGCCGTGGCGCGCCGACAGCTCTCGACGCTGCACCCTCAGCCCGAACAGCTTCTCCCTGTCGACACAGACCAGCTCCCTGGCCTTGAGCAGGAAGCTGCGCGACGCGGTCACGACGATGCTCCTGCCCCCCTCGTAGGTGATGAGGACGTCCTTCTGGGCGGGGGCGCTCTCACTGACCCCACCCCGGAAGACACCGCGACCGTGGATGAGGTGGGACTCGGGGGTCAGCAGGGCGTAGACACCTCCCTGCTTGTTCGCCCCCACGGTGCCGAGAGGTTTGCCCTTCTTCTTGTCGAACCGGACCGGCGCCATCCGCCCCTGGGGTGAGTACACGATGGTCGGCGAAGCCAGCATGGCGCCCTGAAGCGTCATGCCGGAGGTCTCTCTCCGGAAGCAACCGGCACCGTCGAGCGCTCCCGTGCGCGCATCGGCGGCGCACAGATAGGACCGCCGCCAGGGCAACAGCGACGCCCCGAACCAGGCCCGGCCTTCATCCACGAGCACCCCCGTCATGATCGGCCACACCGCGGTGATGCCGCCGTCCTTGGGGATACGCCGGCCTTGATCCTCGGGGGCTCCGCGAAGACGCCAGACCTGCTCCCCCGAGCTCGCATCGATGCAGTACGCGAAGCCGTCATCGGACCCGAAGTACAGCCGGTCCTCCCAGTACGTCGGCGGCAGACGCACCGGCCCCTCGCAGAAGAACACCCAGCGCTCCTCGCCCGTAGCAGCATCAAGGCAGTGCACTCCATGGTCGACGGAGCTGCTGAACCAGACGGAGTCGCCGACCGTCGTCACGAAGAAGGCCTTGTCGAACAGCCGCATGGGCGTGAGCCCCACCTTGCGGGCGTAGGAGTCCCAGGGCGCTGGTCGCGTCCAGGCGGTCTGAGGGCTACGGACGGAGCGCCGCGTCCAAGCCTCCTTCAGCGGCGGCTTCAACTCCGTGGCCACGACGCCGCTGCGCTGGTTATCGTGCATGAACGTGGGCCACGAGTCCTGCCCACGGGTGACCGTCGCGCACAGGAAGAGGGCGACGAGCACACGCCTCACCGAATCGGCTCGGGTAACGGTCGCGATCATCGCTGGTCCTCCCTGGGCAGGAAGCCGACGGAGGTCTCGAACCACCCGGCGCAGGAGCAACCGCCGCCGGCCTCCGGCGCCAGCAACATGCCTCCCGCCGTGATGGTGGAGAGCCAGCACCCGGGCCTGAGGCTCCTCCAGTCCGTGTACTTTCCGGAGTCTGGCTCCCACATTCGGATGGTCCCGGACCGGAAGGTCAACACGTTGGCGCTGGCGCTGATGGTGCCGCAACCCCCATCGGGTACGGAGCGCACTCGGAGCTCGCCATCGGCGATGGCATACCCATGGGGCCGGACCACAACCAGGTCACCGAGCACCGTCGGGTGCTGCATGTGGCGACCATGGTGATTGCTGGGCCAGGAGTGCCCACGGTGCCAGAGGTCCTTGCCGTCCTTCGCCGAGTAGGCGTATAGCTCGTAGCGCGCTCCGCTGGTGACCAGTAGCAGGGTGTCCTTGGCCCAGGTGAGATAAACGACCACCTTGCCGGGGGCCGGGTTCACCGGTCGTTCCCAGCGCTGCTCGCCCGTGGCCGGGTCCAAGGCCACGAGCCACAGGTCCTGCCAGAGCTCCGGCCGCTCCACGGCGCGGTCCTTCCCGGCCATCACCTCCTGATTGCGACACTCGAGGAAATAGAGCGTGCCTCCGCCCACGGTGATGGTGGGGTTGATGACCAGCCCGTTGCGCCGGGTCCAGATGCGTTGGCCATCGGCCTTACGCACCGCGAACAGGGCGTCGCTCAACACCTTGCGGGTCACCGGCCCCTTGGTGGCGTCCGCCCACCCTTCTCCCGAACCACCGAAGATGTTCGTGAAGACCGCCTCCGGTCGCACCACCGAACCGAGGATCAGGTCGTCCAAGGACGCGAGATAGCCCCAGTACGCTCCACGGTCCGCGTCAACCGCCGCCACCGGCCACGTGCTGATGCGAGCCCCGGTCTCCGGGTCCAGCTTCCAGCAGCCGTCGCGAACCGCGATGAAGAGACTGTCCCGATCCACACACCAGTTGCTGCAGTCCCGAGGCATGTTCAACCGCTGCATGGCCGGCAGCTCGAGCGCCCACAAGATGGCTCCGTTGTACTGGTCCTGAGCGATGATCCGCTTGAGCCCCTGGGTGAAGACGCGCCCCCCCTCCGCCAACGGAGAGGGCTTTCTGGGGTTCCGGTCCGTCATGGCGTCCGGCCCTGGACGGCCCAGCCATTGGACCTCCATGTGGCTGGACTCCGTAGCCCCAGAGAGGGTGTCGCCGCTGTTGGCGCCGTTGTCCGGTCGCCCGTACAGGTGGGTCCAGCTTCCGGCGCCCTCGAGAGCGGGCCGCTTCCACCGGATCGACACCGAGTCCTGGGCGTCCACGAACACACCGCCGTCGGGCCGAACGAGCCGCCGCAGCGCCTGCAGGGTGCCGTCACCGTCGAGCGGGTCCACGGCCACGAGCAGGTTGGCGAAGCAGCGCGCCAATTCGGTAGCCTGCGCTGAAGCAACGCGACGCACGGTCACCCGGTGCCCGTATGCGCCCGCCTTGTACAACCCGACCCGTGCGCGCTCGAGCCGGCCCGCGTCTCGCTCCAGGCAATGGACCACGAGCTCGCTCTGTCTCGCGAGCTCAAGGGCCAGACGCCCGTCACCCACCCCCCACAGGACCGCATACCCCTTGCGCACCCCGGAAGCGTCGAGGATCTCGGCGGCCCGACGGGCCGCCTCTTGCGCCGCATCTTCATCGCCCCAGGGGTCCGGGCCGGGGCTCACCGCGGCCGGTGTGTAACAGAAGCCCGTATCCAGCTCGTGCTTCTCCCCGAGCACCTCTTCGCCCTGAACCACGCCGACGAGCTGCCAGATGTGACGTCGACCAGGCACCAGCCCCTGCAACGAAACCGTGCAGCGACGACCCTTCCGCCGCCCGACAATCCGCCGGAGCTCGCCGCCCTTCTCTCCGAACATCAGCGCCGGCGGAATGGGCTCACGAGTCTCCCACTCCACCACCGCGGACGTGGCAGAGGTGAAACGCGCGAACGCGGGAACGAGGGGACGCCACGGATCGGCGGCGTACGGCGCCGACCCGTTCACCAAGATCAGCAGAGAGAGGGCGGTTGCCATGCCCAGAGACTACAGCAAGCCACCGGAGTCCAGGAGAGGACGGTCAGAGATCGGAGCGGGCAGAGTTCAGCGGGCCTGCCACGCCTCTCCTTTCACCTCATTCTCCTCGACGCGTTCATTCAGGGTCTCGAGCGCCTCGTCAGCGGAGACACCCTCTGCCGCCAGGGCGCGCCCCTCCCGGGCCGCCACATCCGCTGCGGCGCGGAGGGCGTCGAGGCTCTCTTGCTCCTCGATCTCGTCCTTCCAGTCCTCAGCGTCCTCCACCGCCTCCCAGACCGTCTCGAGCCTCGGGCAGGCGGCGATCACGCCATCCTCCTCCACGAGCTCCTCCAGCAGGTCCTTCACGGGCTCCACCAGTTGGTCCCAGGCGTTGTCGAATGCGCTGCCTTCCCGTTTGGCCACCAGGACACGCAACCCGGTCTCCAAGCGGGCGAGTTGGCCCACCAGGAAGAGGGTCCGTACCCGGGCCTTCGTGACCACGTCCGGCGCACCGCCCATCTCATCGAGGACCAGGCTGGAGACCGAAGCGTTCACGGGCTTCCTCAAGTCGGTCTCAGACGACACAAGGAAGTTGTGACGGCCCCAGCCGGCACCCCAGGAGAACAACTCGAGGTCGGCACCATGCCCCACACGATGCCCACCGTCGTCCGTCAGTTCGTCGTCGGCGATGAAGTGGCAGTCGTAGCAACGGACGGCAAGGTCGTACATGCCGGCGCCGGTGGCGGTCCGCATGTGGGCCTTGGCGCTCCGCTCTCGCCGCATCCTCTTGTGCTCGGGGCTCTCTTTGCGACGCTCGAAGACACCGAGGCCGTAGCTGGAATGGGGATTGAGCCATCCCTTGGGGCGCCCTTCCGCGGGACGGGCACCGGCTTCGCCGGCCGGCCCATGACAGGACTCGCAGCCGATCCCCTCCTTCGTCTCCACGGCGCGGCCTCCCACCCAGGTCGTCACCTCCATGCCGTGACAATCGTGGCAGCGCTCCCCGTCGGCCCAGGTGTCGCTGTCCTCCAGGTTCCCGAGGATCTTGGCGTTCCGATCCTTGTGAACGGAGAGGAACCGAGCCAGGCTTCGCCCGTGGACGTTGTCCGCCTGCTTCATGCTCGCCACTTCCGCCTTGTGGCAGAGCACGCAGATCTGATTGCCCACGTTTGCAGCAGCGCCCACCTGGGCGCTCGACTCATCCTGCGGGGCGGAGACATGGGAGAGACCGTCACCCCCGACCGCCAGGAGAACCGTCACCACGGAGAACAAGCCGCAGACGCCGACGGCGCAACGGACCGGATCAACGAGATTTGATCGAAGCATCGATGAAGCTCCAAGCCGCCGCATCGGTCGCTCGAGCTGCGGGCTCGATCAGCGCACATACGGCCTCAATTGCCTTCGACGTGACCTTCTCCTGGTCACGCGCCACCGAACTCTTGCAGAACTTGACCTTGCCGCTCTTCTCCACGAGCAGGCCTGCGCCACGAAGCGCTTCGATCACAGGATCCAACGGCTTCCCCGCATCTCCAGCCTGGCCGCGGATCTCCACCAGCTCCAGCGCCGCTTTCTTCACCAGAGTGTTGGTGGCGAACTTGCCCATCTTGGACTTGCGGTCGGCCACGGCGGCCATGTTCCCCAATCCGACGTGGAGCTTCGCGAGTTGTCCCACCACGTAGAGCTGGCGTCTGCGCCCCTGCGCATCGGGAGACAAGCCGTACTGCACCGCCAGCGAGGAGGCTGCGGCGCTCTCCGAACTGCCCTGCTCCCTGGGGATGACGAAGTTGTGAGGATAGGTGGCGCAACCGGAGGCGAGTTCAAAGGTACGGGTCCCCTCGCTGTGCCCCGCCAGCACCACGGCCTCGTTCTTCACGGCGTGACAGCCGTAACAGTTCATCGCCAGATCCCAGGCGTCGGTCGCGAGACGCATTCCTGCGGCGCGCGCCGCCTCGCGACGCTGACGGGACTGCTCCGGGCTCTCCTTCGCGCGGAGGGTCTTCCGTTGATCCGGAGTCTCCGCGAGCGTGCCTGCCAGCTTGGCGTGGATGTCAGCGGGCCCTGTGGCCGCGTCGCCGTGGCAGAGCTTGCAATCCAGGGCACGGCTCGCTCCCCCGGATTGCCCGGTCTCTTCCGAGGCGTGGCACTTCACGCAGGCGGAGGCCTCGCCCACCTTGTCCAGGTACTTCGCCACGTTTCCCTCACGCACGTTGACGTCCACCGTGGTGGGGTGCGGCGTCGAGGCTACCTCACCTGGGTGGCACTTCGCGCAGTCCGCCCCATAAGCGCTCGTTCCGGAATCGGATACGAGGCGCAGGGGGCACTCATGGGCCAGGACGGGATCTGAAGCCGGCGCGAACAGGAGCGCTACCGCCAGAACAGCGGATAGGGGGATCAGCCACTTGAGAGTCATGATGCAATCTAAGGTAGACGTAGATGTCGATTCCGAGCGGAGCACCAGCCGCCCCGCCCGCCTATGCGATCATAAACAAGTCCTTGTTCCCGTGCACGTTGCGAGGAACTCCCCGGTTAGCGTAGCCTGGATGACTGACGGTTCGTAAGGCGCAACCCGAGCACATCCGATGATCACCGACGACCCACTGAGCATTCCCGAACGCTGGGCGGGACACCGTCGATTCGACGACGGCATGACCTGGCGCGACGTCCGTCGCGTGCTCCAGGTGCCGCCGTTCTCCAGCCTCGACCGTGACCAGTTTCCCAAGCGCCTGCCCTTGCCCGGGATCTTGCTGAACGACTGCAGGCTTCGTCGACTGAAACGGGGCGACATCGTCGTCCGAGACAAGGAATACGCCACCAGCGCGTTCATCATCCTCAAGGGAACCGTGCGGGTGATCCTGCCCCGCAACCCGCTCTCCGAGGAGGAGGTGGGGCGGCCACCAGGACGACGTAAGACCCTGTGGCAGTCCATCGCCCAGCTGTGGACCAATCACAAGGTCCCCGAATGGGGGGATCCGGCCATCTATGGCGCGCGCGGAGACGAAGGCCCGAGCGACTCCCGGACCCGCGTCGACGGCTTCTATCTCGCCGAAGTGTCCAGGGTGTTCAAGGACCGCGCCTACGTCAGCCTGGGACAGGGAGACATGCTCGGAGAGCTGGCCGCCCTGATGCGGCATCAGCGCACCGCCACCGTGGTCGCCTGGGGTGAAGACGAGGAGGCCGCCCCGAAGGCCCCCATGAACGGAGACGCGGGCCCGAGAGCCTTCGATCCCGTGACCCAAGCCTGCGAGGACGACGTCGTCGTGCTCGAGATCCGCTGGCAGGGTCTCCGTGACCTCATGAAGGTCAGCGCCGAGTTCCGTCGATGGACCGACGACCTCTTCCGCGAGAGGTCGCTTCGCAACTTCCTTCAGAGCTCGGAGCTGTTCAGCCATCTCCCCGAGGAGGGCCCCCACTGGGACGAGCTCATGGACCCGGAGAACGGGGTCCGATTCGAGCACCACGGCAAGCCCGCTCGATACGGCAAGGCGAGCGATCCCGCCGACGAAATCGTCATCGCTCCCCAGGGCGCCCGCCCGCCGGGGCTCTATGTCGTCCGCGCGGGCCTGGCCAGGGTCACCCGGACCCGTGGCCAGAGTGAGGAATCCGTGGGCTATGTCCTCCCTGGCCAGGCGTTCGGCCTGAAGGACACGGTCGAGGGCGGCGCGGAGGGTGACGCGAGCCCTCTGGCCACCAGCTTGCGTGCGGTGGGGTACGTCACCACCATGCTCGTCCCTCTCGACCTGCTGCGCAAGCACGTACTGCAAGCGCCTACCGCTCCGGAGGTGCCGCCGGTGAATCGAGCCGCCAGCGAATCCCTGGCGCTCAAGGACCCGAGTCTCGGCCGGTTCCTCGTAGACAATGCCTACATCAACGGCACCCAGACCATGCTCATTGATCTGGAGCGTTGCACCCGCTGCGATGACTGCGTCCGTGCCTGCGCCTCGGGGCACGACGGGAACGCCCGCTTCACCCGCCGGGGTCCTCGCCACGGGCGGTTCATGGTCGCCAACGCCTGCCTGCATTGCCGCGACCCCATCTGCATGATCCCCTGCCCCACCGGGGCCATCCACCGCGACCCGAACGGTCCGGTGATCATCAACGAGCGCACCTGCATCGGATGTGAGTCATGCGCCAACGCCTGTCCCTACGACGCCATCCGCATGGTCCCCGTGCGCGACGAAGCCGGCAACGTCCGACGCGGGTATCGCATGGACGCGCGGGGTGAGCTGGAGGGTGACGCGGCGGAGCCGATTCAGCGAGCCACCAAGTGCGACCTGTGCAGCGACCAGCTCGGGGGACCCGCGTGCCAGCGGGCCTGCCCCCACGATGCGCTCGTCCGGGCGGACATGGGTGACGTGGCGTTACTGAAGAGGTTCCTCGATCGATGAGGATGCGCGACGTGGCTCCATGGGTCGTCATGATCCTGATAGCGGTCTGCGCCGTGTGGCTGGACAGCGAATTCGCGCAGCAGCTTCGAGACACCTCGGCGCTGAGCGGCTGGGTACTCCTCGGGTGCTTCGTGACTCTCGGGGCGTACAACCTGCGCAAGAAGCTGGCGTTCCTGCCCCTGTTCTCCTCCGCTTCCTGGCTACGAGTGCACATCGCCATCGGCCTCCTCACCGTCGTGTTGTTCATGATCCACATCTCGTGGCAGACCCCCAACGGGACGCTGGAGGTGACCATGACCCTCTGCTACGCGACGGTGGCGGTCTCGGGTCTGTTCGGATGGGCGCTGTCGCGGGTCGCAGCCAAGGCGCTGGCCAGGCGAGGCGAGGAGGTGATCTACGAGCAGATCCCGGGACTACGACTCCTGTTGCGGGAAGAGGCCCACCAATTGGCCCTCGCGGCGGTCGGGTCCAATGGGCACAGCACGGTGCTGGCCCCCTACCGGGAGCATGTGCTGCCGTGCCTGGTCCACCGCGGCCGCAAGCTCGCCTCCGTGGGGCTCGGCCAACGTCAGCTCTTGAGGGCTCTCGCCGCTGTCGAAGCGGAGAAGCCGTTCAGCAACGACGGGGACCGGGAGACGCTCACCCAGTTCTCGACGCTGCTGCGGCGCCGCAGCGACCTGGATTTCCACGCGGACCTGCAAGGCATGCTGAAGGTCTGGTTCTTCGTCCACGTCCCCTTGACCTGGGCCCTGCTCTCGTTGACGGTCCTCCACGTGATCCTCGCCTATCGATTCGCTCCTTCGGTGCTGTGATGACCAGTAGCAGATTCAGCTTCGACAAGAGCCAGTATCAGAGGCCTCAGGACCGCTGGGAATGCGGACGGGCGCCGGATGGGGAGAGCTGCCTGGAAGGCCCGGACGCTGCCGGCAGTTGCAGGGACTCCTCCGTCTGCCTTCCGAGCCGGGACCGACGGACCGGCGCTTGGATATGCACCCGGGACCGGACCCTCGGCGCCAGCTGCCCGGAGGGGCCGCTTCCTTGCGGAGGCTGCTCCCATCGGCTCCCCGCCGCCGCGGACGGAACGGCTGGGTCCTGTGTCCCGCGTCGGACCCTGCGATCGCGACGAGGGCGGGTCTGCTGGATGGCCGCCTTGTTCGGTTTCGCGTTCATGGTGCTGGGCCTGTCCGTGCCTCCGACCGCAGGAGGTCTGGCTGACCCTGGTCCGCTCGCGCCTTCTCACGCGGGGCTCGCGTGCGCTGACTGCCATCGTGCAGCTCAGGACACCAGCGCGCTGTTCGGACAGGCGGACGCATCCACGGTCGACTCTCAACTGTGTTTGAACTGCCATGACATGGGGCCTCGCCCCCACGCCGCCCACGGAGTCGCGGACCAAGCACTGCAGCCGCTCACCGCTTTCCTGGCCCAGGTCTCCGGCGACTCCCCGGTCGAGGTCCGGTCCATGGAGTGCGCCGCCTGCCACCAGGAACACCACGGCGCTCCCATCAGCCCGACCATGACCGACCGGCAATGCGAGACCTGTCACACCACCAGCTTCTCGCCGTTCGCCACCGCCCACTCTGAATTCGCGCTCTACCCTCACCACAAGGTCTCGGAGAGGGCCATTCGATTCGACCACGCCACCCACTTCGCGGGGCACTTCGCCATGGCCGGTCTGATCGGGGCCGACGCCGTCCTTTCATGTGAGGATTGCCACACTCTCGACCCCAGCAACGGAGCCATGCTGACCCTCGACGCGGAGGCGTCCTGCATGGGCTGCCACGAGTCCCCGCTGCTCGACGGCGCCGGACTCCTGCTCGCCCACACCAGCACCGAGAGCGACAACAAGAGCCCGCTGGAGATCCTCGCCAGCGCCGCCCTCATGTCACGAGGCGGCAGGCGGGGGGATCGACCGGCGCTCGAGATCGTGGCTCAGGAGTGGCGTGCAAGCCAATGGTCCGACAGCCTCCGACAATGGGCCCCGGACGCCATTGCCGCCGCCCGTGTTGAGGCAGAAGCGAGTCACGCCAACATCCTCAAGATCCGATCTGAAAGCAGCTTAGAGAACTGGGACGTCGAGCCCGGCAGCCGATGGTGGCGCTATCGGCCCACGGCTCACCAGGATCGATTCCTCACCGGGCTCGTCGAGACTGTCGCCCGGATCGCCAGCGAGGGACCCGAGGGACTACGCCCAGCGGCGCTCGAGGCGCTGCGGGACCCGGGCGGTCTTGGTCGGTGCACCAGCTGCCACCGTATTCCCCACCCGTCTCACGAAGCGGGCAGCCCTTGGCGTAGCCAAAGATACAGGAAGCACTTAGGCTCCGTTCGCTTCGATCACGGGCCCCACCTGACGGACGGGCAAAGCTGCGATTCCTGTCATCGCATCGAATCCGATCCGTGGTTTGCGCCGAAGGTGCACGCCCCCTATGAGTCCGCCGGTCACCCCAAGTTCAGCGGCGGTGTCGTGGACTTCGAGTGGATGTCGGCGCGGCAATGCGCCGATTGCCACAATGGGGAGCGCGCGCCTGACCAATGCGCGAGCTGTCACGCCTATCACATGAAACGACCAACTCCACGTTAGACTGTGCAACCAGGCGGCTGTTGGGTTAGAAGGAAGCCATGGCGAGAGTGCAGTATCCCCCGTCGACTCCGGTCTTGCCCGGGGTCTTGGTGAGTTGTCTGGTCTTGGTGGTTCTTGCCTGCTGCCATTCCCCGCAGCCAAGCGCGATGGTGCGGGCATCGGCGCCGGAACCGGAATTCGAGACCGTCTCAACCGGTGACCCCGACAAGGACCACGCGAGGCTCTTCGCTGAGAAGCGCTACCCCGCAGCCACGGACTGCAAGCCTTGCCACGAGGAGCACTACGAGGAGTGGGCATGCTCTCCGCACGCCTACGCTCAGGTCAGCCCCATATTCAACGCGATGTACCGCACCGTGAACGCCCTCACCGGCGGAACGAACGGTGACTTCTGCATCCGCTGCCACACCCCGGTAGGCATGGCGTTGGACGAAGACCCCCACACGGACAACGAGGATCGGGCCCCGGTCTCCTTGGAGGGTGTCACCTGTGTGGTCTGCCACCGTGTCGACACCGCGTGGGGCAAGGAATCCGCGCGCGTCCCCCTCGCAGAGGGCGACATCCACAGCCCCGTGTTCGGGCCGGTTGGCAACGACCGCTTGGCGCAGGTCCTGGGTAACCCTGACGACTACGGCCCGCTCAAGACCCAGCCCGGCGAAGGGCGCGCACGAGACGTCCACGGTGAAGCGCGCAAGTTCTTCGCCATTGCCGAGTCCAGCATGTGCGGTACATGCCACGACGTCCTCGCACCCAACGGCTTCAGGCTCGAAGACGCGTTCAGCGAGTACAAGTCGTCGCCAGCAGCAGCCCGTGGCGAGAGCTGCCAGGACTGCCACATGGGTAAGGAACACGGCAAGGTCTCGGGCTACCGCATGGAGCCCGCGGCGGTCATCGGTGGCGTCGCCACCAAGCCGCGCAAACGCACCAGTCACATGTTCCCCGGACCTGATTATTCGGTGGTCCACCCCGGCATCTTCCCTCACCATCCCGACTCGAGGAAGCTGGCCAAGCTCGACGAGTGGCCCTCCTTCGACTGGGAAGCCGGGTGGGGCACGGAGACCTTCGAAGCAGACCAGGCAGAGGAATCCGACGCCTTCCCCGCCCCCTGGCAGAGCCGTGAGCGCCGCATGGCCGCCCGGGTCATCATCGACCGCAATCTCGAGCTGCTGAAGAAGGCCAAGGAGGCCCGGCATGCCGTGCTGTCGGTCGGGTATCAACTCGGGGACATCATCGTCGACCGCGCCGACAGCGAGGGTATCGAGTACCGCGTCTTGGTGTTCAACGGCACCGACGGTCACGGGGTGCCCACGGGGTTCGACGCTGAACGCCTCGTCTGGGTGCGCACCGAGGTGACCGACGCCGACGGGAACCGCGTCCACATCTCCGGAAAACTGGACCCCAACGGCGACCTCCTCGATGACCACTCAGTCTACGTCCACGCCGGAGCCATCCCGGCTGACGAACAGCTGTTCTCACTGCAGACCAAGTTCATCGTCCGGACCATCCTCGGGGCAGAGCGAGAGCAGATCCTCCCCATCCCCTACAGCATCGACCCGCTCCCCTACATCCGACCAGAGACCGCGCCCTTCACCGTCCTGGGGCGCCCCCTCGCCGCTCGCAAGCACAAGCAGAACCTCGCGGTGGGCGGCTCTCGCTGGGCTCGCTACAGCGTCCCGGCGGAGGCTCTCACGGGCCCCGGCGTGTATGACATCGACGTCAAGCTGAAGAGCGGCATGGTCCCCGTAAACCTCGTCGAGAGAGTCTCCAAGGTAGGGTTCCATTACGGCATGTCGACCCGCGAAGTAGCTGATGCCTTGGTGGAAGGTCATCTGACATTACACACACGCCACACGACGACCGAGGTGCGATGATCAAGTCTCTCCGAGGTCCACGGACCATGGCACAGCTCCGATCCCTCAGCGTCATCACGACGAGCCTCCTCGTGTTCGCCGTCATGCCCGGAGGGCTCTCCGCTCAGGAAACCCGCCCGCCCAAGGAGCAGGAAAAGCCTGTCAAGAAGGGGGACCAGGAGAGTCCTCCCGTGACCCAGGAGCAAGAGGACCCGCTCAAGGACCTGACAGACTGGCCCGAGGAACTGCTGAAGTCCCGATACAGGTTGTCTGCCACCCCTGACCCCTCCCCCCTGGTGCCGTACGCACGGCCCAACCTGCTCCTGGAGTGGCCGGAGCGGTTCCTCGGCACAGGCAAGTTAGGGGAAGGCCTGCGCCTTGATCTCCCGACGGGGGCGACGTGGCTCCCCAAGCTCTGGGTGTTCGGAACGATGCGAAGCGCCGTCCAGATGGCCGACGACGGCAAGGACGGCAACATCTTCGAGTGGGCCAACCGACTGGACCTCTTTACTCAGCTGTCGTTCACCGGGACGGAGCGCATCCTCCTGGGGCTCCGCCCGTTGGATGAAGAACGATCGGACACCAGGACCTTCCTCGGCGCGGACATCCGTAACGACCACTTCATCGAAGCCTGGAACGCCAAGGTCCAGACCCTGTTCTTCGAGGGGGACCTGGGAGAGATCTTCGCCGCGGCGGACAAGGATGACTCGAACTCCCTGGACTGGGGCTTCTCCGTCGGCCGCCAACCGTTGCTGCTGCAGGACGGCATGCTGATCAATGAGACCTCCCTCGACGCGGTGACCCTCACCCGGAATACGCTGAACGGAGGTGAGAACCTCAACCTCAGGATCTCAGGCCTGTTCGCCTGGGATCACCTGAACCGAAGCGACCAGCTACGGGATGATGACGCCTGGATGGTCGGGCTCCTCAGTGAGCTCGACCTGAAACCCACCACCATCAACCTGGACCTGCTGTACGTGGACGACGACGAAGGGGACTCGTTCCACCTCGGAGTCAGCGCCAGCCAGCGAGTCAAGGCGTTCCACAACACGTTCAACGTCGTCGCCCACGCCCTCATGTCCATACCGACCGAGGAAGAGACCGCGGTCGTAGGCCAAGGCGGGCTCCTGTTCGTGCAGACGTCCTGGACCCCTCATGGGGGCGAGAACATCGTCTACGGCAACGCCTTCTGGGGCATCGACGACTACACCGTGGCTGCCCGCGCGCCCAGCGTCTCCGGCCCCCTGGGTCGCGCAGGGCTGCTGTTCTCGAGCCCCGGCATCGGCACCTTGGGCTCTCCGATCAGCAGCTCCGCACGCGACGTGGTCGGGCTGAGTCTCGGGTACCAGATCCTCTTCGAGGGCTTCCGTCGCCAGCTGGTGTTCGAGGTGGGCAGTCGGCACGACACCAACGGCGTGGACGAGGCCGCTATCGGGGTCGCCTCCCGCTACCAGCACGCGCTTGGGCAGCATGTGGTGCTGATCGTCGACGCGTTCCTGGCGCAAACCGAGGGTGACGACCCCGCCGTCGGCGCCCGCGTCGAAGTGCTGGTCAAGTTCTGACGCTGGCCATGGAATCCTGGCCTGAGTCCGTCGCGATCTGCCTGGCGCTTCTGGCGACGCTTCAGATCTGTATCACCATCATCGGCTCGTGGCGGCGGGCGGCGGCACGCCGCCGTAAAGAGCACCTCACCATCCAGGTCATGATGGAGGACCTGGAGCGGGTCCGGGATCAACGCGCCGCTGAGGACTCCACCAGGAGACCAGCCCCGTGGAAGGGATGGCGCCCGCTCATGGTGGCCCGCAAACAGGACGAAGGGGGCGATATCTGCTCGTTCTACCTGGAGGATGCGAACCAGGGATCCCTGCCGGCGTTCGTCCCCGGCCAGTTCTTGACGGTGCGCGTCCCCGCTCAACCGGACGGGAAGAACGCGGTCCGTTGTTATTCCCTTTCTGAGTATCAGAGAGATGATCACTATCGCATCTCCGTGAAGCGGGCTCGAGGCGAGGCTGGGAACCCTGCCGGCGTTGTCTCCAACTTCATGCACGATGCTGTCGGCGAGGGCACCGTGATAGAAGTCCAGCCCCCGAAGGGCGCGTTCGTCCTTGACCCGAAGAACGAGGGGACGGGACGCCTCACCGTACTGATCGCAGGCGGAGTGGGCATCACTCCACTCCTGTCCATGTTGGAGGGTCTCCTCGCCTCCGACACGCCCTCGACTCCGGTGATCATGTTCTACGGCGTACGCGATGGTGAAGGGCACGCCATGAAAGGGCACCTGAGCGCCCTCGCGGCTGAGCACCCGGACCAGCTCTCGCTAAAGGTCTGCTACAGCCGTCCCAGCGCGACTGACCGGCTCGGCGTCGACTACCAGCACGACGGCCGCATCACCACGGACCTGGTGTTCCGCACCCTGGAGGGGCAAGACGCTGACTTCTTCCTCTGCGGCCCCGCATCCATGATGGAGACCATGGTTCCGGAGCTGCGCAGCCGCGGGGTTCCCGAGGGACAAGTCCACTACGAAGCCTTCGGGCCCGCATCGGTCCCCGGACCGGACGGACCCAGCGAGGAGCCGCCCGCTTCCGCCGAGACCGGGGGCAGCGTCACCTTCACCCAGGAGGGCCAGAGAGTCTCATGGGACGGCAGCCAGGAGACGATCCTGGACGCGGCCGAGGCCGCTGGAGTCACGCTGGAAGCCGGATGCCGCCAAGGACACTGCGGCACCTGCGAGGTGCCGCTGATCGAAGGCCGCGTCCGCTACCTGGCGGAGCCCCAGCACACTCCGGAAGAAGGCGCCTGCCTCACCTGTCTCTCGGCCCCGGTAGATGACGTGGTCCTGGACGCCTGAGGTGCTCGGCCCGGACGAGCCGGCTCAGCTTGGGCCCGAGTCCGAAACCAGCTCGGTGGTGCCACGCAGCCTGCGCCCGGGCAGCACCTGCCAGCAAGGGGTCCCGGCTCGCTTCCCTTTGAGCTCCCGCTCGCCGAGGTACTTGTAGCGGAAGTCCGCCTCCGCCTGGGCATGGGTGAGGGGCCCGACCACGATCTGACCAGGCTGGGCGACGACGGATTCCAGGCGACTGGCCACGTTGACCGTGTCGCCGATCACCGTGTAGTCCTTGCGCTTGATGGAGCCGATGTCGCCGGCGATCACCGGTCCGCTGTTGATGCCGATCCGGATGGAGAGCTCGTGCTTCATCCCCTGCTCCGCGTTCAACGCAGCCACTTCACGCTGCATGGCGATGGCAGAGAGGATCGCCTGCCGAGCATGTTCCTCCACGGAAATCGGAGCACCGAAGAACGCCATGATGGCGTCTCCCATGAACTTGTCCAGGGTACCGTCATACGCAAACACGCACCGGGTCAGACGGTCGAAGATGGTGTTGAGTCGGCGGCTCACCTCCAGCGGCTCCATGGTCTCAGACATGGACGTGAACCCCGTGATGTCAGCGAACAACACGGAAGCCTCACGCTCCACGGCGATCATGTCGCTGCCGTATGCCTCATCGCCCCCTACGATCAGATCCACGACCCCGGGCGACGAGTAACGCTCCAGCTTCGCCCTGACCTGCCGCTCCCGGGCCACGTGCTCCTGCAGCTGCCGCTGCTCAACCGCCGCCGCAGACATGATGGCGACGGCGGTCACGACCTCGAGACTCTGTTGATCGAAACGATGCTCCGCCAGATCCGAATCGGCGTACACGAACCCCAGGACACTGGTCTCCGTGGTGAGGGGCGCGCAGATGGCGGTACGGATCCCGGCCGTCATGATGCTGACATTGTCCGCGAACCTGCCATCGTCCAGCACATCCGCCACCAAGGTGGCCTTCCGATCCCGAACCGCTCGTGTGGCGATGGTCTTGGAAATGCGGATGTCGTCACGAGAATTCTCGGGCGATCGCGCGCAACGCGGCACATACTCGCCGGTCTCTTCGTCGCGGAGACAGATCACCGCCCGCCGGGCGGGGACGCTCTCGAAGATCAGGTCCATGACGCTCTCCAGGACCGACTCCAGATCCTGGCTGGAGAGCAGGGCTCGCGCCACCTGGTTGTAACGGTTCAACGACCAGCCGACTCCGAGCTGCGGGTCTGCCAGGATCTCCTGGACACCGATGTCGCTTCCGATCGTGGGGATGTTCTCTGCGTCGATGATGACGCGCTCCACCTGGTCCACGGCCGGCGCGTAGGAGACGACCTCGAAGCGAATGTTCACGTCCGTGAATCCCAGGATGTCACCGTCGGCGAGAGCGTGCTCCTCGACTCGCTCTCCGTTTAGATAAGTCCCGTTGGCGCTGCCAAGGTCGCGCAAGACCCATCCATCTCCATTCCGGAGGATCTCTGCATGACATCGAGAGACCATCCCGGACCCCACCACCAGATCGCTGTCGGCGTGTCGCCCGATCACAACGCAGTCCTTGTCACAGATGAGAGGCGCGAAGCCGTCTCTGCTCAGGCGGAACGTAGGGCGCGTGCTGACCATCAGAACTCCATCACCTCCCCGGTGAGCGGGAATCTGAGATTGGGCAGTTCCAGAGCCCTCAATTCAGCGACTGTCTCGGCCCTGAACCGGGCCTTCATCAGCACCGGACAGACAGGTACGTCTTTCAGGAACCGCCTGACGAGCGCGTCGAATGTTCGCGGGGTCAGGTGAAACGAGACCTCCGCCAGCCAGGTCATGGAGTTGGGGAAGGCGCATTCCAGCAAGACCGCGCGGAGGCGCGGATTCGCCCTCGCCAGTTCCCACAACTCGGTGGTCTCCGCCGTGTCTGCGGAGTAGGCAATGGCCGTCGTGCCGTCATCGACCAAGAACCCCATGGCAGGGACCCCGTGATTCACCGCGACGGGGGTCACTGTCAGGCCGGCGACCTCTACTGGCGTACCGGGCACGAGGGTGACGCAGTTGATCAACTTCGATTCGGGAGTCGACAGGCGAACGAAGTCCGGCCACAGCCGGTCGTTGAACATGTGCTCCTGTAGCCACTGGTGCACCTCGCCGGTGGCATAGACGGTCGCGCAATCCGCTGTGTTGCTGAAGGTGTTCTCGAGGAACATGGGGAGAGACGCGGTGTGGTCCAGATGAGCGTGGGAGAGGAAGACGTGTTCGACGGCGGATTGCCTCTCCGTGTCGCCATGAAAGCCCAGGCAACCCGCGTCCAGAGCGACCCGGTCGTTGATGACGATGGACGCCGCGTACGTGTTATCGACCCCGGGAGACCCGGAGGTGTCGGATGGCAGGATCTGGACTCTCATTGGATCGTTCTTGGCCGATTGACCGCAATCACGACGTCTTCACGGAGACCCGCGACGACGCCCTACATCAACGATACACGGAGCCATGCAAGATCGATACGGACTGGAAGGTGAGCGATCAGGGACAGATGACCGCCTGCAAACCGTCGCTCCCGTACATGTATCCGAGAGAATCCCAGGCCGCGGCCTGAAGATAGAAGGGGACCCCTGCGAGGGTGGGGACGTTGGGCACACTGAAGGCCAACGTCGCTGTACCCGAGGCATCGAACGCCACCGGCAGGACGAAGAGGCTGCTCAGGTCGAGCAAGGCCACCAGGGACGTGCCGGGGACCTCCAGGTAATCGATACCGGGAGATGCATAAACGAAGCCCACACCGTTGATCACGCCGCCGGTCACCTGGGCCACGGACCCCACACCCACCTGCGGCTGTCCCGAGACAGTCAGGTCCATGACATGAGCCAGCGGATCCAATGCCGTGTAGGTCCTCACCCCGCAGCCGGACAACTCGTTGCGCACATCCGGCGACGGTTGCCCCAGGGTCACCCAGGGGAGCGCGCCGTCCAGCGCCCGCCCCGTGGCGGAGTCGGCGATCTGGGGGCCAAACTCGAAGACGTCCAGCAGCGACACACCGTCCGCCGCGAACAGGGCTACGGTCTCTCCGTCAGCGGACAGCTTGAAGTTGGCGTGCAGCGGCCCCTGAACCCCGTCCTCATCACACCAGATGAGCTTTGTCCCGAACGGTGTAATGGTCTCTCCGAGGGGGATGTCCCACTTGGTCGGATTGGTCAGGTCGTCGGTCAGGTAGAGCCCACCGATCGGCACGCTCGCCGCGGAGGAGTTGAACAGTTCGATGTAGTCCTCGTACTCCCCCGCCGGGTCGGCGACTACGGAGTTGTTCTTGGCCACGAACTCGTTGAGCCTCACTGGCGACGAGGCCGTGGGCCACTGGATGAGGATCGAGTTGCAACGATGCTCCGCCGTGGACGGCATGAACGTCCGCTCTCCTTGCACCGTCACAGCTTCCACGTAGTAGTCCAGGAGCGTGCCCTGAGCCATGCTCGGGATGATGACCCCCCACGTGCCATCGCCAGCTGCTCCGTCGCCGTGAGCGCCGTCATCAAACATGGGCGCGCTCCAGAACGGACCAGCGCTCCGGCGCCAGAGGGACACTGACGCGGCCTCACTGCTGGCCTGCACGGTGATGGTCACGGCCTGGCTGGGTACCGGCTGGGTCGGGGTGTGCTGCAACCCCGAGAGAGTGGCCCTCGGCGCAGAGAGCATCGGATGACCAGACAGCCACGCGCTCCGGGATTGGATGAGAGGCTGGAGACCGGGGACGTTGTTGCCGCCGACGCCTCCCAGATTCACGGATGTGGTCACGTTGTCGTAGAACTGCTGTGTGGTGTAGATCTTCTTGGTGTCGTTGACCACGTCCGTCTCGATCATCCCGTGATACAGGGCGATGATCGGCCCCAACTCTGCCCAGGAGAGGGTCTCTTCCGCGATGGTGCGGTAGTGGGCGAGATAGCGGGCGTTCCAGTCGGGGAAAGGGGTGGTCTCGCTGAACGCTGGCTTGATGGAGCTGCTGATGTTGTAGGTCGGGCTCAACGTCGAGTTGCCGGCGAAGGCCTCGTTCACGTCAAACGGGAACATGTGGAACGCCCCGTAGACATCGTCGTGATACAGGAAGTGGTCCTTCCCTGAACCGATGTAACTGTCGGTCTGCGTCACGATGTTCATGCAGGCGGCGTACCGATAGAACTGGTCGACGCTGAAGATGGCGGGGAGCTGGGTCTGCAGCTGAGACGACGGGGTGTTGTTCAACACATCGCACAGCTGCATCAGGTCGGTTCCGTCCCCGGACTTCGCCTGGTACGCGCTCAGGTAACTGCTGACGTTGGTCCCCAGCCAGGTGAGCGCGCACCGACCGTTCTGGAAGGACCCGGACGTGGGAAACCCGCGGTAGCGGTTCCCATCGTTTGACCGGAACCACTCCCCCATCATGTCCTTGTCCGGCTGCTGGACGTTGATGTATACGCCCCAGTACTGGCCGTTCAGGAACAGGCGCACGAAGTTGCAGCCCGGAGCCGGACCGTAGCGCCGGCAGATCATGTAAGTCAGGAACTCGCGAAGGAACGTCGGATCGTGAAAGCCGTTGTTCAGGTTCAGGTTGTCGTAACCCATGAGGTCCTGACCTGGGACAAAGCCGTCGGTCCGGATGTTGAAGCTCTTCTTCTCCGAACCAGCCGGCAATTGGGAGTAGGAGGTATTACCGCGAAACCGCACACCCACGTTCGGGTACGTCACCCCGTCCACCGTCATGTCCGCCGCGATCTCCGTTTGGGACGAGTAGTTGGAGAGGAGTTGGTTCCACCAGTTCGGTTGACTGAAGGTGAGGTGAATGTCCCGATACGCGTTCAGGTCATAGAAACCCGCAGTCTGGGACACCAGGGAACCGCAAAGGGCCAGCGTGACGAGGGCAGGCAACACCGAGGACTTCATATCCGACTCCGAAACCACGTCGCCCCTCCTTGCAGGTCCCCGGCGCTGACCGCTCAGCCGCCGGCCAGGGGGTGGACGACCTCCTTCAACAGTACCAGCGCCACCCACGTTTCTTTCCCCTGCTGCTCGAGGACAGCCTGGACGGACCGCACCGCTGAGGTCGTGGTGTAGAATCCGGGCCTCATCGCCATCACCCCGAGGGGGTGAGGCAGACGGCGCGAGAACGCCGGGAAAGGCAGGGTCGAAGTGTCTGGATCAAGCCCGTTCAGAGGGTCCGTGACCAGGACGATCCTGGTCCTCGCCCTCCTGGGAGGGCTCTTGTCGGCTCAGACCGTCCCCCTGCCTCCCTGCCTTCAGGGCACCATCTTGCCCACCTACGGCGACCCGACGCAGGGTTCTGCAGCGCTCTGGCCCAACGGGATTGCTCCCGACAGCCCCGTCAGCCTGTACCTGCCTTCCCACACCCTCTCCGCAACCCAGCCGCCTCTACGGGGTCCCCTGGATCAAGAGCCTCTGGTGAGCAATTTCGTCACCGCTCCGGTCGTGGAGGCGAACGGCGGCGCCAGCTTGTTCATCTACGTCCGGTCACCGCTGACGCTCAACAGCCCCAATGTGGTGACACAGAGCCAGTGGTTCCCATCGGGGCTCTCCATCATCGACTGGGCCCCCACCTCTCGCCATTGGTTGCTCCTCTACATCAGGGTCAACGGGAGCCCATGGATCGGCCTGGGCCAGTTCGAGCTGGCCCCCACGGCCGTACCAGGGGTCGGTTTCGCCGGGCAGTGCGGTCAACCGGTGGTCATCAACGCAGGCTGGTGGACCGGCCAGCAGATCATCAACGCGGCGGGCATCATCACCGAGGACAAGCCGGCCGCCGCCTGGATCGGCGTGTCCCTCTCCACCCCAGGGACGTTCCTCGCCGGAGATCTGGTGGAAGTGGCCGGCGTCTGGGGAGTGGAGGACACTCCGGGGAGCCCATCCGGGTCCCCTGTCACCGCCTACTTCGCACAGCCGTTCGTCGCGGTGGCACGGTGATGGGGGTTCGCGCCAAGAGCTCCAGAACCGCTCGCCCGCTGAGGTCCTCTCTGACCGTTGCTGTGCTCCTGCTGTGCTTCGGTTGCACCGCCGCTCCCGACGCAGCGGTGGAAGCCCGCGTCGTCGCGGCGTGCGAGGCCGAACTGAGGCGCGTGCACCAGGAGGGCCGGTTCCCCGGAGCCACCGCCACGGTGGTGGTGCCGTCCGGCGCCGTCATTCCCCTGGCCGTGGGCACCACAGAGGCAGGCGGGAGGCCCCTCACACCGCGAGACCGGATGCTCGTGGGGAGCGCCGGCAAGACCTGGGTCGCCGCCGTGGTCCAGATGCTGCAAGCGAAGGGACAGCTGACCCTCGACGACAAGGTGAGCCGCTGGTTCTCTGAGGCGGATTGGTGCTCTCGGGTCCCCAACGGCGAGGACCTCACCGTCCGCCACCTCCTCCGGCACCAGAGCGGACTCCCCAGGTACGTCTTCAAGCCCGGACTGTGGCGCGCGCTGCTGCAAGATCCGGACCGACGGTGGCTGCCGCGGGAGCTGCTGGAGTTCGTCATGGGGGACGATCCCCTGTTTCCGGCGGGGACCGGGTGGGCGTACGCAGACACCAATTACATCCTCCTGGGAATGATCATCGAGGCCGTCACGGGACGTGCCTACTACGACCTGGCGGCGGAGTGGATCAACGGACCGCTCGGCCTGACGGACACGATCCCGTCCAACTCACGCGTGGTGCCGGGGGTGGTCCAGGGGACTGTGGAGTTGGGGAAGCGGCTCGGCGTGGGAGACAGGGCCCTGAAGAACGGGCGGTTCACCTACAACGTTCAGTTCGAGTGGTGTGGAGGCGGCTTCGCCAGCACGGCCACGGACCTCGCGCGCTGGGCCCACATCCGGTTCAGCGACCGCCTCATGGGGGCACGGGCGGTCAAGGACATGTCCAACACCGTGCCGGCGCCTGCGCTCGGGAGCGGCGTCAACTACGGACTCGGCGTGATGATCCACGGCTCCCCCCTCGGGACCATGTACAGGCACGACGGATTCATGCCCGGGTTTCTCACCACCATGGCCTACTTCCCCGACCATGACATGGCCGTGGCGATCCAGGTCAACACGGACGCGGAGCAGCACCTGGGCATGAGGCTGAGTGACCTGGCAACCTCCCTGGCGCAGGTGGCCCAACGGCAACTGCGCGCCACCGCGCGGGACCGCGACGCCGCCAGGTGATCCGGGCCTCCCGCCGCTGACGCCCGGGCGTCAACGCGACCGTCCTCAGCGGCGAGTCTCAGTACTGAGACACGCCGCGCCGGTCATCGGGGAGCAGGGCGCAGACACCGGAGCCGGATTCTCAAAGATGGGGTGACGCCTGAAATGGCCGCGATTCCCGAGTGGAGGAGGGCATGAGCGGTTCTTCAGGGACTTTTTGCGACCGATTCGTGGATTGGCTAGACGCCTCCGGCAGGGGGGTCAAGAAAGAGGGTGAATCAGTTACGCAACAGGAGACCCATCATGATTCACGCAGCTCTCGCAGCTCTCGTCCTCTCGTTCGGCGCCGAGTACAAGAACCCTCTCGAGATCATCGGTGACGGGACCCCCGGCTCCACCGTGACCATCAACGTCAACCTGGAGGCCGACGCGCCTTGCTGGATTGGTGTCTCGATCAACCAGGGTCAGCAGACCTTCGGCGCGCTGAACATCGACCTCGGCAACCCGCTCGTCATCATGAACTTGGGCCTGACGGACGCCACCGGCTTCGCCACCAAGACCCTCACCATCCCCGCCAGCATCCCCTCGAACCCGTTCTCGGGCCTGATCTACTACGCCCAGGCGACGACGTTCTCGCAGGGTGACTGGCAGACCTCCCCGGTACGCGACTTCCAGTTCGCCACGTTCTAAGCCCCCGGCGGGGGGGGGGGGGGGGGGGGGGGGGGGGGGGGGGGGGGGGGGGGGG